>CAWAOA010000020.1:0-90653 GCA_963783655.1 uncultured Chloroflexia bacterium | reverse complement strand
CCCTTGGCTTCTACTCGGCGTCCAATAGGGCGTTTGGCATACTGCATTATCCGGGTGAGACCTATTATTACAATGACGGCACTTATATAAGTATCGGCAATCTGATGGGCGAGGATACCTGGTATCGCCTGACCTTAGAACCCCAGACTGCTACCAGGGCACGATATGCCATCGTCAATGATTCTACAGGCGCCGTTCTGCGCGACGAGACGGTTACCAATAATGTTACCGGCGAGAATATCATGCTTGGCACGCGTTTTGATTACACTAGCAACGATCCTATGAGCAGCAGCTGGGATTGGGTCTTGGCCCGCAAATACACGCCGACTGCGCCGACTACATCGATCGGTACGGCTGATTCCTTTCAGAATACCGGAACGATTACCTCGGTAGTATTCGACGGCGGGGCACTGCCCAATGACAACGACTGGGATTGGCAGATGTTTTCCTGGACCGAGAGCACTCCGCGCGGCACGAATATCACGGTTCAGTTCAGGACGGGCGACAATGATGCGCCGCCGGCCGGCGACACGGCCGGGAATACCTGGTCTGCATACAGCGCCCCGGTCAGCCATAACGGCGGTTCGATTATTCCGGCCGCCTTGCGTGACACGATATATCCAATATCGAGTCAATTACTACGGCAACGGCGCATCGATGTTCGACGGCACGATTTGGACTAAACCGCTGATCACCTGGGATACGACAACGGTTCCGGCAGACGGCATCTACACGCTGAAGTTGACAACGACGGATACCGACCCCGCGATACCGGGAGCTTGGGACGACAGCCATACCCAAAAGAAGGCGATGTTCATGTACGATAACGCTATACCGACGACTTAAATTACCAATCCGGCCGACGACGATTTTGTCACCAATATGAAGACGGTCATCGGCACCGCCGCCGACCTGGCGCCTCAGCCAAGAAGATCGAGTTCCAGGCCGACTCCGGAACATGGAGATCCGCCAGCGGGACCAGCCGGGTCGGCGAAGTACGGATCGCTCGGCACCGCCTATACGATCGACTGCCGCCGATTCCATTGCCGGCTGGGCCGGTAACTCGACGAATACCGTCACCGCCAATACAACAACGTTCCTGGAAGGCGCAGGGGCAATTAACCTGAACAAGAACGATGCTACCAACGCGGACGCCTACTATTACCGGACGATTCCGGCGAACCGACATGCGGAATAAGTTCGTCAGCGTCTGGCTGTATATCCGCGACGCGGCGGCATTGGCTAAGGTTTCTACGCGACACCTGTTTGTCGGCGCGCCGGATTATTCATGGTACATGTATCGACAGACCCCGGCCGCTGATCTGCGGGTCGGTTGGAATATCGTTTCTATTGAAACCGCCAACCCGGACGGATACGTCCGGAACGCCCGTTTTGAACGGGGTACCTGGGTCAGGCTGAACTTAACACGAATAGCGCCGCGACAACATATGGCAACGGTGAATTCGTCATGGACCGCGTCGCCCTGTCTTCGTTCCAACCGAACGGGGTTGTATATTCCGGGAACTGGTCCACCAGCACCGGCGGGGAACGGACTGACGGTTCCACCAAGGAAGGCGGACACGGGATCGACCGCGACATTCATGTTCGACGGAACGGCTGTCAACCTGATCGCCCAGGAAGGGTCCCGGCCAAAGCATAGCCTCGATCCAGGTCGATTCGGAAACCCCGATGACGTCGATCTGTTCAATCCGACGTCGGCCATCTTCCAACAAATGGTATTCACGCAGACCGGCTTGGCCAGCGGCCCCACACCTTGAAAATTACCGGAACCGGCACGTTCCAATCCGTCCGCGACCGGATTAGGTATTAATATCGACAGCTTCGAGACCGGCGGTCCCGATAGACTGGACATATGACTGGGTAACTAATTCCTTCGCTGACGGATCGCATACGATCGGCGCGCGGTCCATTGACGCGGCCGGAAACATCAGCAACACGGTTAACCGTACGGTGACGGTGGATAACACCAATCCCGCGTGCCAATAACTTATCCGGCCATGAACGACGCCTTTACAACCGATGTCGGCGTCACCGGATCCAGCACCGATACGAACTTTGACCGGTATGAACTCGATTACCGGTACGGCAATACCACGGACGACTGGATTCCGATTACAACCGGACTATCGCCGGTAACGGACAGCAGCCTGGGAACATGGGTCGCGCCGACCATTACGCCGATCTTTGACTGGCAGACGGACGGCGACAACGAGAACTGGTGTCCGCAACAGGGCATTACGAATATCAGCGTCACCGGCGGCAGCTTTAACGGCCGCACGACCGGCAGCGCGCCTTACTATATTAAGACGCCGCAGAAACTGACGATCAACGGCAACGAAACCAAGGTCCTGAAGATCAGGATGAAGGTCTCCGACACGTCCGGCTATGCCAAACTGTTCTGGAAATATTCGTATCCGTACCAGGCGCAATACCTGACGGTCAGCGATATCTACCTGCCGATGGGTGAGAAGGCTCCGACGACCCAGGAAGACGAGTGGGGTTATCCGACCGGAACAGGCGCCAGCCTGTTCGTTGAGTCCCGCCGGATGATCAAGTGGCCGGTCGTAAACCCCGGCCAATGGGTCGAGTATACGGTCGACATGAGCCTGGGCAAGGTCTGGATCGAGGGCGATCCGGTCTATGACAAGAACGATCCGTCTGATGGACTACAGCCAGATCTGGCCGACGACCGGATTCTGGGCGGGCACCGTTTACCAGTTGAGATTCGATCCTTCCGACGCTCGCTAACGTTGATTTCAATATCGACTATTTCGCGCTGGGCACCGCCGACGGTAACTACAACATAGGCTTAGGACGTTCGATAAGGTCGGCCGGAGCAACGTGACGTTACCAGCCCGACGGCCAACCCGAATTCGGTCTATCCGGTAATGATAGACCGGAATACCCGGCCTGTATCATCTCTACACCGGTCAATATGACCTTCCTAAACAGCGGCACCGGTGTGTCGGTGACCGGTATCGCGGCAGACGACTTGGTTAACGGCGTTGCCAGCGGTGTCGGAATGTCGAATACCGGATTATTCAAAACGTTGATTCATTCGCGCCGACGGTCGGGCCCTGGCAGGCGGTAGCGACCAGCTCTACCTTGACTGCAATACAGCTCGGTATTAAAGCGGGTACGATCTTCAGGCAAGGTACGATATGCGCCAACGCCGCCGACAAGAACGCTTTCGGCGGAACATGGACCGGCAGCGGGCCCATATACATTGTCCGCTGATGTTACGACCGGCGCGAATAGGACTTTGGCCGGAACGATGACCGTCGCGTCCGGGTCGATCTTCAAGATGACCTCGGTCTTGAAGACCGGAACAACCTGCGGCGGAACGGCCATCAAGGACAGCATCGGCGGTACATGGTCAGGCACCGGTCCGTTACGTTGACCGCGACAGAACCTGGCTAATGATATCAATGTCCGGCGTCCTGGTCGACGACCGTTAACCTGCCCGCCGGCTGGCACGGCATTCAGGCCAGAGCCTACGATAGGGCCGGCAACAGCCAGGAGTCCAACTACTCTTACGTTACCGTCGATATAGACGCGCCGCCGGTTCCGCGCCTGAGGGCGATGGCCGACCGCGGCCGCGGCGGGATAATTTTGTCCTGGACCCCGGTCAAAGACGCCGGCTCCGGTATCGATTACTACGTACTCTACAGAGCGAATGTTCCGATCACGTCGGGCGTCCAGTATCCGGACGGGACGCCTATCGAGAACGCCGACAACGAACTGATTACCGGGACTTCGGCGCCGGCCCGGAAACCTTCAGGGCCTTCCACGCCGCCAACGCCATCGACACGAATTATCTGCCCAGCGCGACCCCGACCCGGTATTATATCCGGGCGGTCGATCAGCAGGGCAACTTCTCGCCAAAGGCCAGCATCTCGGCGCTATATGACAATCAGCCGCCGACGACGCCGACCAACCTGACCGCGACGCGGACTGGCGGGACGTTGGACGCCCAGCTGTCCTGGACACCGTCAACCGATAACCAGACAATCGCCGAATACCGCGTCTACCGGAGCAAGACGCCCCGACTTCACGCCGGCGGCCGGCAACAAGATCGGCACGGCCCAGGTTACGGGCACCTTCTTTACAACGAAGCTACTGGATACCAATCTGGAAGAGAACACCACCTATTGGTATAAGGTTGTCGCTTACGACGATTCGCTGATTCCGTCCGAGGCCAGCAACGAGGCGTCGGTGCGCATAGACAACCAGAGTAGATTATTCCAGCCTGCTGCCGCACAAGACCTTCAGCGAGAATTCCGACCAGTGCGTAATGTGCCACAGGACGCATACCGGTCCCGGAAAGAACCTTTTGAAGAGGACATACGAGGCTGATACCTGCTACACGTGCCATGACGGCACAGGTTCAAATACCCCGACCAAAGCGGAGTTCGATTACGCTCCGTCCGGCTTGCACCGCGTCAAAGACGACGTCTGGCCGACCGGCGCCTTGAGCTGTATTGATTGCCATAACCCGCACCTAAATACCGAGGGCGCGAGCTTCGAGGACTTCGACGACCTGGCGCTTGGCGACACGACGCAGATCGTTCCCATGACGACCGTGCCGAATAAACCCGAGGGCTGGACCTTGACCGGCGGCGACTGGCGTTTAACCGGCGACGCGACCCAGGTCGAGCTGACCCAGACCGACGACGCGGCAACGTCGATGGCGACGTTTAGCACGGGGTACGATATCCGGGCCAGCGGAGGGTATTTCCAGAGCCAGTTTAGGTTCTCCGAGCTGGGCGGCGAGGCATATATGACGATCGCCGGCGACGGAGCGATCCCGGGTAATGGGATCACCCTGGTGCTTAATAGCGACTCGAATACATACGAATTACGCAACAACGGCGTACTGCTTCGCCAGGGTGACCTCGCGACCGGTTTCGCTTATCAGGTCGGTACGCTCTACAGGTTAAAGGTCAAATTGGACGAGACGAAACTACTGAACGCCAAGTTATATACTGTCGCGCGCAGCGACCTGCCGACCGGCCATGACGTGATTACCGATACCTTGGTCGGCAGCGTTAAATACCAGCTCAGCGACGGGGACTATAAGGGCCAGAACGTCGCCGTCGGAACCGACGCGGCCGTTAGTCGGCTTTGATATCGTCCGGGTCAATACCCCCGGAATGCTCGCCAACCGGTACAGGAGGTTCACTAAGTCCGGCTCCGCGTCCGATATACGGTTCCCGAAGATCGGGTCATGACCGAGGCGTTCTGTCTGTCCTGCCACGGTTCATCGGCCGATTCGCCGGGCGGCAGCCACAACCAGTATTATTCGTTCGATCCATAACCCGCTGATGGGCGGCATGGACGACCAGGCATTGGACTCAAGATAGCTCGGTACAGGTGAAGGCCAACCCGAATTCGATAACGCCCAGGTGGCAGACTATCAGGGCAGAGTGGAGAGACCTGAAGACCAACCCGGCTTACTCCTGACGACGGCGGACGATCGGCGACCTCTTAAAGAAGACGGCCAACGGCTGCCTGTACTGCCATGGGTACCACGGCCAGCAATTATACGACAAAGACTCGACCGGCGAGGAAGAGCTGTGTTACATGTGCCACGGCCGCGTCGCCAACTACTCGCGCGATAATTGGAATATCTATCGCCAGTACAGCAACTTTATCGAGGACACCAGCCAGCGCATTGATTACTCCGGTTCCTGGACAACGTCGTCCGGGCCGCAGTATGGCGGAGGAACTACATCCACATTTACCGCGCCTAGGGGCGACTGGTATAACGCCGCGTGGACTGAAGCGCCAGCCCGTAACGGTTACCAACACGAGCGCGAACCTGTTGAACGCCTATCAGGTGAAGCTGAATGTCGGCTACGATACCGCGATGAAGGGCGATTTTAGCGACCTAAGGTTTACCGATTCCAACGGCACAACGCTGATTCCGTTCTGGATCGAGAACTATGTAGCATCCAGCCGGGCGACCTTGTGGATTAAGACCACCGTCCCGCCGAACGGCGCCAAGTTTGATCGGCCACCTCAGCTACCGTCCAATCCAGGAACTGCACTTCGTCGATGCCCACTACGGTGGTTTCCGGGCGAAGCCGCTCCAGGACCTGGCCGGCCCGCTCGATGATCTCGGCATCGTAGTGGATGCCGTCGTGCGATGCCACGCGATTGGCCGAATAGCGATTGTCGATGAGCGGCTTGAACATCTGCACGCGCTGCCGGGCGATCTCGGCACGGCGTACTCGCCGGATCAACTCCTCGGTTTTGCCGCTAAACATGCTGCCGCAAATCAGTTCAATCCATCCGCCTCTCGGCTGCAGGTATGGCATGGTTCCTCGTTTCGCGTTTTCGCTGTTTCGAAACAAAAACAGGGGGCAGAACGAATGTCTGCCCCCTGTTACGGCGCTGTCATGGACTGCCGTCGATGGCAGATCGAGCTGTATCAGCCTTCGCCGCGCCGGCGTGCGACGCGGGCCTTCTGCTCCGCGTTCTTCTGCGATTCTTGCTGCACCCGTACCTGGTCGTGGGAGCCGGCGGTTCGTTCCAGTCGCTTCATGAAGCGATCGACCTGCCCGGCCGTGTCGACGATGCGCTGCTCGCCCGTGAAGAACGGGTGGCACGAAGAACAAACGTCGACCTTCATTTCCGGCACGGTGGCGCCGGTCGTCCAGCTGGTGCCACAGGCGCAGATCACACGCGCCTCGGGATAGTACTTCGGATGGATCTTGGCTTTCATTTTATGCCTCAGGATATACACTGACCAGCTTGCGCCCAGCGTGTGACTCGAACTTCACAAACCCGTCCGCCGTAGCGAAGAGGGTGAAATCTCTGCCCAGGTCCACGTTGGTGCCGGGATGGAATTTGGTGCCATGCTGTCGCACGATGATGCAGCCGGCCGTAACCTTCTGCCCGCCGAATCGCTTGACACCCAGGCGCTGCCCTACACTATCACGACCATTGCGGCTGGAGCC
This sequence comes from uncultured Chloroflexia bacterium, assembly GCA_963783655.1. Classification (GTDB taxonomy): domain Bacteria; phylum Chloroflexota; class Anaerolineae; order CG2-30-64-16; family CG2-30-64-16; genus CAWAOA01. Next base: position 83,670 of record CAWAOA010000020.1, on the reverse strand, counting down.
GCCGCCTTTTTTGTGAGCCATTACTTATATCCCTCCTCCAGGGTCAGGCCTGGATCGATTCAATCCGCAAACGGGTAAATAGCTGCCGGTGCCCGTGCTTTTTGCGCTGGCGCTTTTTGGCCACGTAATGGAAAAAGAGCACCTTGCGGCCCTTGCGCTGCAGCACGACCGTGGCAGTTACCGTAGCGCCCTCGAGCACCGGACGTCCCACGCTGATCTCATCGCCATCCGCGATCATGAGCACGCGCTGGAGCTTCACCTGCTCGCCGACCGGCACCGCCAGCTTCTCAACATCGATAAATTCGCCCGGGGCAGCTCGATACTGCTTGCCGCCCGTTTCCACCACTGCGTACATGGATATACCTTCCTCATCGCCCACCGCGTGACGAATTAGCGGGGCGACCGCCCGGTCGCCATCCCGCAATCGCCAACTTCAACTTGGCGGTGCGCCAGTGATTGCCGCCCGATTACGCGTGGTACGGCCCGTTGGGCCGCGCCAGAACAGCCATTATATGCATGCAGCAGCATGGTGTCAAAAAGAGGGCTAATACACGTAAACCGCAGGGCTTCGCTTGCCGCCGGCTGCGCTCCACTGGTAGATCCACCAGGCGTCGTAGGGGCTCAGATTGACGCAGCCGTGGCTGCGCGGGCGGCCGAAACTATCGTGCCAGTAGGCGGTGTGCAGCGAGTAGCCGCCGTGGAAGTAACAGGTCCAGGTAACGTCCTCGAGGTAGTAGTAGCTCCCCTGGCCGGGATTCCCCCCCGACATCTTACCCGAGGCGACGCGGTTGTTGGTGCGGAAAACCCCGCGCACGGTGGGCGTTCCGGCCGCGCCGGTAGATACCAGGGCGGCGTATACGGGGGTGTCCCCTTCATATGCCACCAGCGTTTGTTCTTTCAGGTTGGCGGCTACCCATTGCTCATCCGCCGCGATGCCGGATGGGCGCTGGCGCAAGCGTGCGACGCCGACCCAGGAGCCTTCGACCCAGCGACCCTGTCCGACGCGATACCAGTTGACACCCTTCACTGCCTGCGTTTCCAGCACGGGCAACACCTGGTAGTGGTTCACGGTGCCGATGGGCTGGTTGTTCTGCGCCGTACCGGGGTGAGCGCGGATATGCAGGCTGGATGCGACCACCCAGCCGAAAGGCAGCGACAGCTGCCCCGCGGCCTCATCCAGGCCGCGTGTGCCGCCACGCAACGGCTGCAGGTGCTGGGCAAGCACCCAGCGGTCGGCTCCAATCCGGCACCAGGCAGCACCGCCGTTCAAGCACTCCTCGTAGATCGTCACCTGCGTACCCGCACGCAGCTGATCCAGCGGTGGATTGCCCGCCCACACCCCGGGCTGCGACCGCACGTTCAAGGACGAAGCGGTGACTACCGCCGTCCACGCGTGCTGGCCGGCGTCACCCGCCGCCAGCGGCTGAAGGTGATCGGCGTGCACCCAGCGGCCCTCGCCGATGCGCACCCACTCGCCACCGCCCTCTTGCACGCGCTCGTGGACGTCGATGACGGCGCCGGCGTGCAGTTGGTCCAACGGCAGGTTCGCTGCGGAGCGGCCGGGCTGCTCGCGCACGTTGAGTGCAGACGCCGTTACAACAGCACGCGCCGGGGCGATCCCCGTGGCCTCCTCGTCCAGCGAGCGAGCAGAAGGGGGAGGGCCGCCGCGCAAGTTCACGCCGCGCAGCCCGGAAGGACGGACGATCTCCACACCGTCCGCAGGCAGCCAATCACGGCTGCCGGTCTGATACCACAACGCACCCTGGACCTGTGTCTCGGCGCGCACGCTCAGATAGGTGCCAAGCGCGAGCACCCGCGACACTACGTTTCCACCCGCAACCTTGTAGGTGCGCTGCCAGCCCCACTGCGGGCGCGCAAAACGAAACGGCAGCCACGGCTGTTCGAGCGTGCGTACTCCGGGAGAATCGGCGACCGGAATGTATGGGGTGAGCGCGGACTCGACGTATGCGACGCGGCGAGGCAGGCTGTTCCTCGTCGGGAGCGGTGACGGCGACCTGGCTCTCCGCCAGTGCAGCGAGCCAAAACCCGTCGGCGTCCAGCAGGTCCATCCCGACCTGGTAATCGCCAGGCTTCGGATATAGAAACTGGAATTCTCCCTCAGCTTCACCCGAGCGCGCCGGGACCAGGTAACTCTGATCTGCCCCGCCGTCAATCCGCAACTGTTGGGCGCCGGTCAGCCCCAAGACCTGCACGCGCACCACACGCTCCAGCGGGCGACCGTCGCGCATCTCTACATCGAACGACTTCACGTCGGGAGCGGGCGCCTGTGGTTGCTCGGACGCAGCCGCCGGGTCCGTTTCCGCCAGCAGATCACCCCAGCGAACCCGCGCGACGGGCAGAGGCTGGCCGGCGTACTGGTGGCTTCCCAGCCGCAAATGATACTCGCGCCGCCACGTACAGGTGGACGGCTCCGCAATCTCGCCGAGCGGGAGGGTCTCTCCGTCCCCGTAATCCAGTTCTGCGGGCGCTGCCGCAGGCTCTTCTCCACCGGCAGGGGCGGCAAAGGCAAGCGTAAATTCCAACTCTTCCGGAGTATGCTTCGGCTGGGCTAATAATCTGAACTTGATCATCGGTACTCTCTCTTTCCTCGGGCCGGAGCACGCTCGTCCGCCGCGACCACCTGCCCACCGATGGAGGAGGAAGCCGGAGGTCCTGAACGATAGACGCTAAACGAGTGGAATACAGCGGCGGTGTGAAACGCGAGTTAATTATGGGACTAAAGGCCGCGTCGCGCAAGCGGACACCAAGGGCGGTGTTGAGGATGCCGCGGGGTTGGCGCAGTCGTGTAGCGCGCCGGGGCGCGAAGCGCGGGGATGGGGTTGGGCGGGCAACGGGGCGTCCTTCGTCAGGCTCAGGATGGAGTTGTTAGTTGTGGGCATTGATGTGAATGGTGCTGTCCAGGGACCCCGCACTTGGGCGCCACAGAGTACGGTGCCCCTCAACAGAACCACTCGCATCGGTGTTACCCCTACCAACTCCATCCTGAGCCTGTCGAAGGACGCCCCGTCTCCCACCCAAATTACATCAAAGGCGCCCGCGCCGCGCCCCGGGCAACGCAACCTGCGCCGCGCCCCGGAGTTGTGCGGCATTGGGGCACGGGGCGGGTGACCCGCCCCCTACCTCGCAGCCGCATCTGCGGGCGGCAAGGTGGACCCGCCCCGTGCCACGATGCCTCATGCGCGAGCGGTGAGAGGGCGGCCTTGCCGACAAAATCGCTGTTCACGGGCAACGGGAAGATGTTTCACAGAACTGCCTTAGATCCCTGTCATAGTATTTATAGTATCAATAAGCGAAATTCGTATCGCTTATCGTCCTCAGCGGGAGTGAGATGCCAGAAGGGAGCGGCTGCCTGTCAGCCCTCGTTGCGCATTCTCATCCCCGTACGATCTGATGGGAAGCACTTGGCGCTTCCCGTCCTGACACAGGGGCCGGTAGTGCAGAGGCACGTGCTCCTCTGGGACAGCGTGCGCATCGCTCGCCGGCGCAATTCTGTCGTGAGCAGCAGATCACGGTTCTCCTCACGTACGAGGCCGTGGTCGACCACCTGCCCGACGGGGCTCTAGCCTGCATTACGCCGGGCACATCCGAGGCCGGCGAAGCCGGCAATGCCAAGTGAGCAAGACACCAGGAGGTTTCAAGTGGCAAAGACAGTTGTAGGCCTGTTTGACGATTTCACCCAGGTACAACAAGTAATCCGTGACCTTCAGAACAAGGGCTTCTCGTGTGATGACATCAGCATCGTAGCCAATGATGCGAAGGGCGAATACGGCAAGTTCGTCAAGACAGAGGGTACGAAAACTACTGAGATGAGTGAGGGTGCGGCCGGCGGCGCCGGTGTTGGCGCTGCGATGGGCGGCATCGCCGGCTTGCTGGTCGGGCTCGGCGCCCTGGCTATCCCGGGCATCGGACCTGTGATCGCTGCAGGGCCATTGGCCACAACCCTCGCCGGTGCGGGGATCGGAGCCGTTACGGGCGGCTTGCTGGGCGCGCTGGTGAATGCCGGCCTACCCGAAGAGCAGGCTCACGCGTACGCAGAAGGCGTTCGCCGTGGCGGCACGCTGTTGATCGTCAAGACGTCAGACGAAATGGCGAAGAATGCGTCGGATATCATGAACCGGCACGGCGCAGTGGACGTCGAGCGGCGCACGTCTGACTGGCGGAAGACGACTGACTGGAACCGCTTTGACGAGAAGTCAAAGCCCTACAGCTCGGAAGAGATTCAGACGGAGCGCACTCGTTACACGAGCTACGCCGGCGGAACAGGCACCGGCGAAACCTATAGGAGCAACACAATGCGTGAAGGTATGGGAACAGGCGATATGGAGAGCTTCGACACTTTCGATCGTGATTTCCGCAAGCACTACGACACGACCTTCTCGAATCGGGGATACACCTACGATCAGGTCCGGCCTGCGTACAAGTACGGCTATGAGGTTCGCAATGACAAGCGATTCATGGGCCGCGACTGGAACCAGATCGAGCCCGAGCTCCGCAGGGATTGGGAGATGAAGCACCCCGACAATGCGTGGGAGGAGTTCAAGGATGCTGTGCGCATGGGTTGGCAGGAGCTGACCGGCCGCCGCTAGATCTTGAGTATCAGCCGGAAGCGATAACCGCTTCCCTTTGCGATGGCGAGGCCAATGGCCTCGCCATCTTTTTTGGGGCGCACTTGCCGCCAGCGCCGACGCTCCACCACCGGGGCAGCACGACGGGCAATTGCTTGTTTGTTTACAGCATTATGCAACGCATTACGATAGCCTATAGATACCAAAGGCGGAGGCGTGTTACAGACTGAAGCCCTGCGGGGCTTCTTCTCACGCTAGCGAGGTGTAAAGTGGCGAAGACTGTTATTGGGTTGTATGACGATCCGACGAGTGCGCAAGACGCAGTTCGCGAGCTGGTGAACGCCGGCATCAAACGAGATCAAATCAGCCTCATGGCTAACGACGCAAAGGGAGAGCTGAGTGGCCAGATGGAGCCGATCGACCCGGTCGAGGATCTGGGCGATGGCGCAGCGAAGGGTGCGGTTCTTGGCGGCCTTGGTGGCTTGCTGGTGGGCCTGGGGGCTCTGGCGATCCCCGGGATTGGTCCTATTCTGGCAGCAGGTCCGATCGCCGCTGCCCTGGCCGGCGCGGGCGCGGGCGCAGTAATTGGCAGCGTTGTCGGCGTCCTTGTGGATGCGGGAGTATCCGAAGATCAGGCTCATGCCTTTGCCGAGGGACTTCGCCGTGGCGGAACGCTGGTGGTTGCGAAGACGTCGGACGACGAAGCGCAAAAGACGGCTGACGTCATGAACCGCTATGGTGCGATCGACGTCGAGGATCGCGCTACCGGGTGGCGGAGAGACCACGCCTGGCATCGCTTCGACGAGAAGGCTGAGCCCCTGACGAGAGAGCAGATCGAGGCTGAACGCACAAAGTTCAAGTCACCCGGCACCGGCCGCATAGCTACCGAATCCCCAACTGGGACGGTCTACGACCGGACTACGGGCAACCTGGAGCGTGAGGACCTGGAGACGCACGGTACTGACCTGATCGGCACCGGCTCTTCATCCGGAACCACCTATCAGCGCGATTCCCTTACATCAGACGTGAGCAGCGGCGCTGCCGAGATGATCGGCGGCGAAATTGCAGACGAAGGGATGGGGCACACCGGCGCCATGGAGCACGAGAGCGCTCCTGACATGGAGGAGCTCCGGCGCAAAGAGCGCTTCGCCGACGAAGGCAAGATGCGCAGCCAGAACGAGATGGACCTTCCGACGACCGATTCCGATCCAATTGGTGGGCGGCAGGAATTCCACAGCGACGAGATCGGCCGCCAGACGGACATGGAGAATCCGCAGAGCTTCCGCGGCTCCAGCGAGTACGCCGGCGGTGAGATGCGCGAAGGCTTCGAGACGGTGGAGCACGGCTTCCGCGACCACTTCGACAGCACCTTCTCAAATCGGGGCTACACCTACGATCAGTTCCGGCCGGCTTACGAGTACGGTTACGATCTGAGTCGCGACGACCGCTACTCAGGCCAGGACTGGAATGCCATCGAGAACGATGCGCGGCGCGACTGGGAACGCCGGTATCCGCAGAGCGGCTGGGAAGACTTCAAGGACGCCGTCCGCGAGGGATGGCAGCAGGTCCGGCGCGCTTTCTAGCGTACGCTAGCACCCGGCCCGGCAGGGCATAAGGTCTACTTCGAAGGGGTCGTCTCGCAGAGAGGCGGCCCCTTTTCTCGTACGATGGGTCCGTGGTGCCTCGTCTCCTGGCGTATAATGCGCTGCAAGGAGGAGCACCATGATCCGAAACGTCCTCAAGTTCATCTTTTTGGCAGGCTTGGCAGCGGCTGAGGGGGTGCGCGCTCCGCATCGAGCGGAGAACTCGCGGGCACGAATGCGCGGCTCGATCCAGGACAATCGTGTGGATCCGGTCGAGGCCGGGATGATGACGCTCTCGTCGGTGGGTATCTACCTACTGCCGCTGATGTACATCTTCGGAAAGCGGCTGCACTTTGCCGACTACCAGCTGCCGCGCGCGGCCGAGATTGCGGCGGGGGCAGCGGGGACGGCGGCAATGGCTGCTGCCGTGTGGACACTCATCCGTGCTCACAGCGATCTCGGACGGAACTGGTCACCCTCGCTGGAGATCAAGGAGGAGCACCAGCTCGTGACTGCAGGGATCTACGCCCACGTGCGCCACCCGATTTACGCCGCCGTGTGGCTTCTGAGCCTTGGACAGGCATTGCTGCTGCACAACTGGTTGGCAGGCCCGGCAGCGCTGCTCACCTACGCACCCACATACTTCCTGCGTGTCCCGCGTGAGGAACGGATGATGGCAGAGCACTTTGGCGCGGAATACGAGGGTTATCGCGAGCGAACAGGAGCGGTCCTCCCGCGGATGTAGCCCCCTGCTGATCCCGCCAGGGATCGCCTGCCATAGGCGCATGACGTGCTGCTCGCCGGCGGCTGGCCGGGGCTACTTCGAGTCCAACATCTCGAGCAGAGTGTCGCCGATGAGGGGCAGGGACGCATACAGCAAGTGATCGTCTTCCACCTCGATCAGCCGCAGATCGTGCGGCCATGCCGCTGCGTAGGCTCGGCTCGCAGCGATGGGGACGACCTCGTCGGCGGCGCCGTGAACGATGACCGCCGGGCATGCAGGCGGTGGGGGATCGGAATAGCTGATGGCGTCTGCGAGGAAGGCGTACCGCAGCGGCAGCTCGCGACCGAAGCCGAAGTGTTCGAACTGCCTGGTGGCTGCGGCGCGCCAGTCGTCGCGCTCTGCGGCGAAAGCGTCGCGGGTACGAGATGGCAGGCGCCAGCAGCAGCATGCCGGCAACCCCGGGATAACGCGACGCGTAGTGCAGCGCGACCAATCCGCCCAGCGAACTGCCGACGAAACAGATATCCTCAGAAGTCCGCTCGAGCAAGTACTGCCGCAGCCTGTCGATGCAGCCTGTAACCGTCATGTACTCGAAGTCAACCGGCGTGGGATTGAAGTCGAACGCCTCGACCTGCACGTCGGGCAGCCCGGCCAGATGCTGAGCCAGAAAATCGGCCTTGGTAGACTTCGCAGACGAGCAGAAACCGTGAAGGTACATGACGGTGGTCATCAATTCTCCTTACCGTTTGCGCGAGGCTGTCCCGATGGCTCCAGCGTGAGCGTGCTCGTTCCCCCACTCCGCTCCAGCTTCTGGCGGGTCCACCACATCGTCACATACTCCACCTTCTGCCACTTCGGGATCAGGTCGTCGTAGTGCGGGCTCAGCACGTTGCCCGATTGGCCGGTGGTGTGCATGAAGCGCGAATTGTCCCAGTCCGCCAGGTCGATGATCTCGCGAAAGAGGGCGCCGTCGGGCTGTCGAACTCCTTGGCGTTCAGGCGATATGGCGAGACGTTGACGGTGAAGGTATCGCCGCCGTTGGCGATGCTGCGGTGGAACAGCGGCTTGAGCAGGCCAACTTCGCTGAACGGCGTGTGCGGGAACTGCGTCTTATGCAATTCGCCCCACTTCCAGCGACTCACATCATTCCCCAGCCGCTTCTCCAGATCCTTGACGGCGCTCTCCAGCGCCTCGCCGGTGGCCGCGGCGCAGCTCTCCTTGTCCGGCGTCAGAACGTCGTCGCACCACCACGGCTGCCGGCCAGACAGCACGCTCGCCAGGAAGAGCGGGTTGTGGCGCGACAGCAAGCGCGTGCCCAAATCGCCGCCGAACTTGTCGCCGATCAGCTGCCTGTACAGGTGGACGTACCACGTCTCATAGATGGCCGCGGGAACGCTGCCGGCCGCTACCGCACCGTCCCATCCGCGCAACAGATCGAGCGCGCGTACGGCAAGCGGCTCCTTGACCTGCGCCTGCAACAGGAACGGCAGCAGCTCGGCCGCCTGCGCCGGTGTTTGATCCGCCTGGATGCGTGCGAAATCGTCGACAGTGAGGTCACCAGAGGCGGTCAGGAGCTCCACGATGCGACGGGCGCGGTAGCCGCTGTCCCAGTCATTGGTGATGAAATGCGGGTACGATGGCGGCACGACACGGTTGTTGGCCGTAACCACGTAGCCGTCAGCGGGGTTGTAGGCGTGCGGCAGCTCGTCGAAGGGGATCCAGCCGGTCCACCGGTAGTCGTCGTTCCAGCCCGGCACCGGCAGATTGCCCTGACCTTGAGAGCGGATCGGGATGTGCCCGGGACCGTAGTAGCCGGTGTTGCCGTCGACGTCGGCGTAGACGAAGTTCTGCGATGGCGCCACAAGGCTGCGAAGCGCCTCGCGGAACTCATCCCAGTTGCGCGCGTAGTTCAACCCGAGAAACGCATCGAGGGTGGTGTCGCCGGGATCGAGCGCGGTCCAGCGAAAGGCAAGCCCGCTGCCGCGCTGGTCCGATACGTCGGAGATCAGCGGCCCGTGCCGGGTGCTGCGTGCGGCCCACTGCACGGGTTCCTTTTCCCCCTTGACAAGGATCGTCTCCGGATGGATCTCCACGGGTACCCACTGGCCGTTGACCTCATACAGGCCGAAATCCTGTGGGTGGATCTTCTCCACGTACAGGTCCTGCACGTCCGGACCCAGGTTGGTTACACCCCATGCGACCCGCTCGTTATGTCCAATCACCACCGCAGGTAAACCCGGGAAGGTGGCGCCGGCAGCATGGATCGTGTCACCGTGTATGCCGGCGAGATACCAGATCGACGGGATACGCGTGCCCAGGTGAGGGTCGTCTGCCAGAAGGGGCTTGCCGCTGGCCGTGCGGCTACCGGCGACCACCCAGTTGTTGCTGCCCACGTGTTCGCCGCCCAGCCCCAACTGCAGTTGTAGCGACTCATTCAGCGCCAACAGATCCGCTGTGACGGGCGCCGGCGCAAGCGCCGGCAGACTCGCGAGGATGGTGGGATTGGTGTCCGGATAGCCGGGCGCCAGCTGCGCGAGGCGATCCGGTCCCGCCACGGACAGGATCTGCGAGTAGAGCAGCTCCAGCGTGTAGTTGCCGCCCAGGTCCCACGCCATCATCTTGGCCCACACCAGCGAATCGATGGGCGCCCACCGTTCTGGTTTCACGCCCAGTATGAGGAACTCCGGCGGTAAGGTCGGGTTGGAATCCAGATAGGCATTGATCCCCGCCGCGTACGCCTCCAGCGCATCGCGGGCAGATTGGCCGATTGCCGGCAGAGCGCTCTCGGCGGCGCGGTACACCCCGAGCGTGCGGAGGAACTGGTCTGTCTTCAGCGCCGGCTCTCCAAGTATCTCCGCCAGCCGCCCTGCCCCGGTGCGCCGTTGGATCTCCAGCTGCCACAACCGGTCCTGCGCGTGCAGATAGCCAAGCGCCATGAAAGCATCGCGGTCTGAGGCAGCGTAGATATATGGGATCCCGCTGGCGTCCCGTACGATCTCCACTTTGCTCTGCAGTCCAGAGATGGAGAGAGAACCCGAGGTTTGGGGAAGGGAGCGCCTCAGGAACAGATAACCGCCCGCGGGGATGACCAGCACGGCGAGGAGAAGAATGACCAGCAGAACGATCAGGGCACGTCGAGTGCGGCGCATAGACCCTCCTGCCTGAGCCGGGGCACGGCCCACGTAAGGCCGCGCCCCGGCTTTCGCAATCGCCCGGTGCAGAGCGTCAGGCGATGGTGATCTGAGAATCCAAATAGACGTCCTGGATGGCGTTCAGCAGCTGGATCCCCTCTTCCATCGGACGCTGGAAGGCCTTACGACCGCTGATCAGGCCGGTGCCGCCGGCGCGCTTGTTGATGATCGCGGTCTTCACGGCGTCCTGCATGTCGGTCTTCCCGGATGCGCCGCCTGAGTTGATCAGCCCGGAACGGCCCATGTAGCAGTTGAGAACCTGGTAGCGCGTGAGATCGATGGGATGATCGCTGGCCAGGTTCGTGTACATCCGTTCGTCGATCTTGCCGTAGCCAGAATCCTGCATGCGGAGCGCTTTGTAGCCGCCGTTGAGCTCGGGCAGCTTTTGCTTGATGATGTCTGCTTGGATAGTGACGCCCAGGTGGTTGGCCTGGCCGGTCAGATCGGCTGCCGTGTGATAGTCCACGCCGCCGCTCTTGAACTGCGGGTTTCGCGTGTAGCACCAGAGGATGGTAGCCATACCCAGCTCGTGCGCCAGCGAGAACGCTTCACTCACCTCGGTGATCTGGCGGGTCGCTTCGTCGGAACCGAAGTAGATGGTGGCGCCCACGGCGACTGCGCCCATATCCCACGCCTGCTTTACGTCGGCGAAGAAGATCTGGTCGAACTTGTTCGGGTACGTCATCAGCTCGTTATGGTTGACCTTCATGATAAAGGGAATCCTGTGCGCGTACTTGCGCGCCACGATCCCCAGCACCCCTAATGTAGACGCAACCGCATTGCAGCCGCCCTCGAGAGCGAGCCGCACGATATTGTCCGGATCGAAATAGGCCGGATTGGGCGCGAAGGACGCCCCCGCGGAATGTTCGATGCCCTGGTCGATCGGGAGGATCGAGAGGTAACCCGTGTTCGCAAGCCGCCCGGAGCCGAACAACTGCTGCAGACTGCGCAGAACCGGGGTTGGGCGGTCGCTCAAGGCATAGACACGGTCCACGAAATCGGGACCGGGTAGTTGAAGCAGATCCTTGCTCACCTTGGGGGAGTCGAAGCCAAGCAGGTTCTCAGCCTCCTGGCCCAACATCGTCTCGATGCCGGCGAAATCCAATGACATTTGTCCTCCTACACTTCTGTTACCCGTTATACGACCGGAGATTATGGCACAGTTGGCAGGCTGCTGCAAGAGGCACTCGTACTATTTGTCATTAGTAGCGCTCGAGAGACGCGTCTCTGAGCGCACACCGGAGCTGTGCGAGTGGATGTTATTGGGAGCGCCAGGAGCGAGCTTCGCGGGAGCGAAGGAAGTCTGCGATCTCTTTGTAACGCCCAGGAAGCCGACCGCCCCACAGACGATGTATGACCCCGGCCGGTGACGTGTGACGCAACCCCCACGGGTTCCCCTTCCGATGACGGGTGCCCCCTACGAGCGACGGGTGACCCCTGCGGCTGACGGATGACGTTTGACGTATGACGTGCGACGTGCGACCCGCACCCCCGCTACCGGCCAGAGGTTAACATACCCCGTTGACACGGCGCGCGGGTTATGCTAAGTTGGGTGCGGACTATGCGAAGATACGCGGCTGCTGCCGACGTCGCTGCCTACGCCAGGGAGGAATCATGTCCGACGATCAGCTACCTCTTTTCACCAGCTCGGGCCGGCCGGCCGTTGAACGTATCCCCATTATCGTGCAACCGGATGAGCTCGATCGCGATTCCTCGCTTGCCGCTGCCATAGGTGGGTTCCACGGCCACATGGTGCGCCAGGGGTTTTCCGACAACACCGTCAAGGCGTTTCAGGCTGATCTCCGCCTGCTAACGCGTTACACGGCGGCGAACAAGCCGGTGGGCGAGATCGGGCAAGCGGACCTGGAGCGGTTCCTCGTGTGGATGCGCAGCGAGCGCGGCACCCCCTGCAGCCCCAAGAGCTATGCCGCGCCGCCTTACTACGCTGAAGGTCTTCTTTGGCTGGATGGCCGACACCGAGCTGATCCCGCACGATCCGGCCGCGAACCTTGTACACGAGCGGCCGCTGACGCCTCTGCCCGACCTGCTGTACGATGGGCAGGTGAGCGCCGCGATGCGGCCGGCTCGCGATCTCCTGTGGGCCCCGAAGCCGGATGCCCGCCCGTACCTGCTGCTGATCCTGCTGCTGCAGACGGCGATCAAGAAGGGTGAAGTGGTGGGGATCAGGCTGGAACATATCGATTTCAGCAAGCCCTCGGCCCCGGTGCTGAACGTCCGCTACGAAGACCCGCGGCGTACCTTCAAGGAGCGGCCGCTGGCGCTCGGACCGCAATTTACGCCTGTCTACCAGCAGTACATCCGAGAGTACAAGCCGCAGGAGCATTTATTCGAGTGCACGGCGCGCAACCTGGAGTATGTGCTGGACGACGTAGCACGAATGGCGGAGATCGCGGAAGGGATTTCGTTCGAGCAGTTGCGCTGGACGGCCGCCGTGCGCGATTACCGTAACGGCATGGCGCAGGACCAGCTGCGCCAGAAGCTGGGTCTCTCGCACATCAGCTGGCGCGAGACGCTCCCGCGCATCCAGCGGCTGGCCAGGCCCACGCTGTAGCGAGGCGCTACTTCGCTACTTCCCGATCGGCATCAGCACAGTGAAGGAAGCCCGATACTCTTCGTTCGCGGCCAGGTAGCCGCTGCTCCACCCGCCGATGGCGAAGATGCGGCCAGAAAGGGGAGCGGCCGCCAGGTTCCGCCACTGTCCGCCGAACGGAGACTCGAATCGAGACCATGCTCCGGTGACGCTGTCGTACTGCTCGTGGTATTGCAGCGGCTCCTGCCAACCCCCACCAATTGCGTAGAGCCGCGGCCCGACCGTGACGAGGGTCAGGCCGCCGCGATGCTGGGCCATCGGCGGGCGCAGGCTCCAGCTATCGCTCGCCGGATCGTACGCCATCAAAGTGTTCAGCTCCTCGCCGGTGAAACCGCCTGCCACGTATAGCAGCGATCCCAGCCCGCTTGCGGCCGCGAAAGCGCGCGGTGCAGGCATCGGTGCGAGCGTGGTCCAGGCGCCGGTTGCGGGGTCATAGACGTAGCTCTCCGCCCGGTAGCGCTCGCCATCCCACCCGCCGAAGAGATACAGCTTCCCCTGATGAGACGCCAGCGCATACGCCGCCAGCGGCGCCGGCAGCGGAGCGCGCGCCGACCAGCGATCGGCTGCAGGATCGTACACCTCGACGGCGCCCGTCACGTCGCCCCCGGGGCAAGGGGTGGTGCAGAGGGTGGCGCAGCGCCAACCGGTGAGGTAAACGCGCTGCTCTCGCTGCTGGCCTGTCCGGGCACGATGCTGCCGCCCGGCACGTAGATCAGATCGCCGAGCAGGACCGCCGACACGTTGCTGACCGGCACCGGCTTGGGCGCCGCCGCCAGCCAACCGTTGCTCTCTGGGTCGTACACGCTCACCGCGCCGGTGATCCCGGCAGCCGTTTCGCCGCCTATGGCATAGAGCTTGGCGCCGGCAACGGCCAGCCCGAACCGGGCACGCGGTTCGGGCAGTGGAGCACGGGCAGACCACCTGGCCGCCTCGGCCCGAGCCGGCGCCGGCAGGGCAGCCTGCCCGGCGTCGGTCAGCGGGGTCAGCCGGAATCCTTCGCTGCGAGCGCGCCACCAGTCAGGCGCCAATGCTCCCATCAGCACGAGCAGAGCTGCGAGCACGGTGTAGATGCGCAATCCGGCGCCGATCGGCTTGCGGACGGGGAGGGGTACCGGCTCGGGTTCCGCTTCTGGCTCCGGCTCGATCCTTGCGGGGATCGCCGCCGGCTCGGGGGCCGCTGTTCGACCCGCGCCGGCATCACCGGGAGCCCCTTCGACCTGCACCCAGCCACGATTGATCGCCGCCATGGTGGCCTCGGTCCGCGACTGCACCGCCAGCTTCTCGAAGATATTGCGCAGGTGGACCTTGACCGTGTTGGGGCTGATTACGAGGGCGCGCGCGATCTCCTGGTTGCTGGCCCCGGTGGCCACCAGCTTGAGTACCTCGATTTCGCGCTCGCTGAGCGGTACGAGCTCGTCAAGCATAGACGATTCGCCGCCTCGTCAGGATGCCCAGCAGACCAGGGGAAGGCCGATACCATCGGGCAACGCCGGATTGGCCGGGCGAACGCGCACGCCATACGCGAAGTTGCCGCTTTCAGAAGACGCGAAGCGCGCCTCATATCGGCACTGCCCGTCATTGGAGCCTGTCGCATGCATCGGCACGACAAACACTTCGGACAGGTCGCCGTCGCCGGATGGCCCGTACACCAGCTCCACGGCAAGATCATCGGCCGCCAGACGGCCGAGATTCACGGTTGCCTCGACCTGCAGCGGCTCCCTGACGCGCAGCTCGGCCGCTCCTTCCATCCGGGCGCTGACCTGGACTGTGCTCCATCCCGCACGTACCCGGGTTTCCCACTCGGCAAGTTGGCGGGCGTAGGCATAGCGGTCCTCGCGCAGCGAGGCGCAGGCTGCACTGGCCGGCACATAATAGTGGTTCACGTAATCCTTGAGCATGCGGGCAAGGCTGAACTTCGGTGCGACCGTGGCGATCGAGGTTCTCATGCGCGCCAGCCAGCCAACCGGTATTCCATTCTGATCGCGGTCGTAGTAAAGCGGGACGATCTCCTCTTCAAGCTGGCGATAGAATGAGTTTGCGTCGACCTCGTCCTGGGTCGCCTCATCCAGATACTCGTGCGCCTCGCCGATGGCCCAGCCGTTACCCCCGGCGTAGCCTTCAGCCCACCAACCGTCCAGCACGCTGAAATTCACCGCCCCGTTCAGTCCCGCTTTTTGGCCGCTCGTGCCGCTCGCCTCCAGGGGCCGGCGGGGGGTGTTGAGCCAGAGATCACACCCGGCCACCATGTGTCGCGCCAGGTTGATGTCGTACCCTTCCACGAAGAGGATCTTGCCGGCGAAGCCCGGCTGGCGGCTCATTTCGTAGATGAACTGGATGAGCGCCTTCCCGGGCTCGTCGGCCGGATGCGCCTTCCCGGCGAAGATGATCTGCAGCGGCCGGTCGGGATCGTTCAAGATACGTTTGAGACGCTCCTGATCCTTGAAGATCAGGGCAGCCCGCTTGTAGGTAGCGAAACGGCGTGCGAAGCCGATCGTCAGCACATCGCGTTCGAACGCCTCGCGGTTTGCCTTCAGGTCCGCCATGGGCGCCTTGACTCGCACGCACTGGCCGACCAGCCGTTCCCGCGCCAGAGCGATCATCTCCGACTTGGCCCGCAAGTGCTGGCCCCACAGCTCGGCGTCCGGTATCTGCGCGATAGCCGTCCACGTGGCCGGATCGTCGATACGCGCGCGCCAGTTTGGCCCAAGATAGCGACCGTAGAGCGAAGCCAGTTCGGGATGTAGCCAGCTATCGGTGTGGATGCCGTTGGTCACGTGCCCGATCGGAACTTCGGCTACGGGCAGGCCGGGATAGAGGCCCTGCCAGAGGCGGCGGGAGACGGCGCCGTGAAGGTCGCTCACGCCGTTGGCGCGCCCGGCGGTGCGAAGGGCCAGCACCGTCATGCTGAACTGCGCTCCCCAGGAATAATCGAAGCGTCCCAGCGCCAGGAACTGATCGCGGTCGAGGTGTAGGTCGTCCCAATAGTCGCCGAAGAAGCGATCGATCAGTGGAAACGGGAAGGAATCGTTGCCGGCCGGCACCGGCGTGTGGGTCGTGAACAATGCGTCGGAGCGGGCGGCCCATAGAGCAGCCTGGAGATCCAGCCCGCCTACGATGTACTCGCGGACCCGCTCCAACTGCAGGAACGCCGCATGCCCCTCGTTCATGTGCCAGACGGTGGGTTCATATCCCAAGGCACGCAGGGTGCGTACCCCACCGATGCCCAGCACCACCTCCTGCGAGATCCGAATTTCCTGATTCCCGCCGTACAGGCGGGCGGCCAGCTCACGATCTTCCTGTGCGTTCTGCTCTACGTCCGTGTCCATCAGGAAGACGGGCACGCGCCCCACCTGGATCCGCCACACCTTGGCAAACACGGTGCGGCCCGGCAGGTCGACGGAGACGAAGATCTCCTTGCCGTCAGCGCCGCACGCCGGGGTGGCGGGCGCTTCGGAGAAGTCGAGCTTCTCGTAGATCGCCTGCTGCCGGCCGTCGGCATCGATTCGCTGCGTAAAATAACCCTGCGGGTAGAGGAAGCCCACGCCGACGAAGGGTAAACCGAGGTCGCTCGCTTCCTTGCAGTGATCGCCCGCCAGGACCCCAAGACCGCCCGAGTAGATGGGCAGCGCTTCGTGCAGGCCAAATTCGGCGGAGAAGTAGGCGACGCACTGGTCCCGCAGCTCTGGGTAAGCGGCTTCCCACCAGGTCCTGTCAGGGTGCATGTAAGTGTCAAACTGCGCCATCACGGCGGCATACCGGGTCACGTAAGCGGGGTCTCCGGCTGCAAGGTCGAGCCGCCGTTGGCTCACCTGTCGCAGAAACTTCACGGGATTGTGGTTTACCTGCCGCCACAACTCCGGATCCAGCTCCTCGTACAGCGTCTGCGCCTGCGGGTTCCAACTCCACCACAGGTTGTATGCCAGCTCTGTCAGCCGGGTGATGCGCGCGTCGGGTGTAGGATAAACGGCAACGTGGCCGAGAATATTCAAAAGCAGCCTCCAATGATACGTCCGGGCAATAGTAGATCGCGGTCATTTTATGGGAAGTTGGGGAGAGTGTCTAGTAAGGGTACTGACCCGGATTCTTGCCGGGCAACCGTGACGCAGATCGTGACAGATCGATTCTCGCGGCGGCATTGCCGGACGTGTGATGATACAATAGACATATGAAGAAGAATCGCTACATCCTGTTCAATAAGCCATACGGTGTGCTCACAGCGTTCACCGACCCTGAGAACCGGCCGACTCTCGCTGGATTCGTGCTGCCGCCCGGGATCTATCCGGCCGGTCGCCTCGATATGGACAGTGAGGGACTGCTCGTGCTCACGGACGACGGCGAGCTCGCCCACCGGCTGACGCACCCGCGCCATCACCAGCCGAAGACCTACCTGGTGCAGGTGGAAGAGACGCCGGATGCGGCGGATTTGCAGGCGCTGGTCAACGGCGTGCCGGTGAAGGGCGAGACGGCCAGCGCCGTCTCCGTTGAGCTGCTGGAAGGGGAGCCTGAACTGCCGGAGCGGCCGGTTCCCATACGTGAGCGGCCAACCGTCCCCACCGCCTGGCTGCAGCTTGTACTGGCCGAGGGCAAGAAGCGGCAGATCCGGCACATGACAGCAGCGGTCGGGCACCCCACCCTTCGTCTCGTGCGCGTGGCGATGGGTCGCCTGGCGTTGGGGGATCTGCAACCAGGTCAGTGGCGCGACCTGACCTCAGAGGAGATCGAGGATCTCCAGCATTCGGTTGGGCTCCCGGAGCTACCGGCGCCCCGCCGCTACGCAGGGGATGCAACGCAGCCGGAAGGTGAGAGCACGCGGCCGCGACGCGGCCCGACCCGCTCGGTGCGAGCCCAGGATGGCGCCAAGACAAAGTTCGGCGCGAAGCGTCAGGCGCCGGTCACGCGTAGCCGCCCGCGCCACAAGCCCGAGCCGAGCGACCGGCCGCGTGCCGAATCCGAGCGCAGCGCCGGGCCTAGCCGGCTTTCGAGCGGACCTGCGTCCGGACCACGGCGAAAGCCGTTTCGCGCAGACGGTTCGGGCATGGATCGCTCACAGCCGCCGCGCGAACCGCGTGCGAGCACCCAGCCGGGCGGGCGCGAAGAGGGGGAAGCACCGGTGCGAGCACCGCGAGACACCCGAGGCGGACCCGGTGCACGCAGAGGAGCGGCCGGAGGACGAGCGTTGTCCCGGCGCCCGCTGCCGCAAGAGCGGCGCGGACCGGATGCCGGCGGCGCCCCGCAACAGCGGTCCGAGCCGGCAGATGTTGAAGACCGGCCTCGCCGCCCGCAGACCCGGCCCGACCGGCGCCCTGCCAGCCGGCCCGGCGGCCGTCCAGGTGGGGGCCGTCCCGCAGGGGGCTCGCGCTTCACGCGTGGAGGCGCAGGATCGGCGCCGGCAGGTGGGCGCGGCGAAGGGGGCGAGGAGCGCGGCGAGGAACGACGGCCGCCTGCCCCCCGCAGCGGCCCACGGCGCACCGGTGGCAGCGGCCCGGGTGCGCGGCGCCGTCCGACCGGCGGTCCGCAGCGGCGCAGCCGCTGACGGCGCCCGCCGGGTTTCGACGGCCGGGTGCGGCAGATTGGGTAGGGTAGTCAGGCAAACCGGCGATGAAGTGAGTCTCGCCGCGAGGGGGGCGTCCTCACCTGCACTGCGCCTGCGCATCGCAGGTGCAAGTGTCGACAGGCTCAGGATGGAGTCGTTGGTTTTGGGCATCGATGCGAGGGGTTCGGTCCAGGGGCAGCGGCGGGGTGTAGCGCCCAAGCAAGGGGTTCCTGGGCAGAACCATTCGCATTAGTGCTATCCCCTAACAACTCCATCCTGAGCCTGACGAAGGACGAGCGTTGCGAAGCCGACTCGCATCCAAGGCAGCCGCGCTGCGCCGGGCGTCCTTCGAGAGCCTCAGGATGGCTGCGATCGTTATTGGCATCAGAGCGAATGGTTCCGTCCAAGGGTATTGATGGAGCTCGGCACCCAACCGCGGGGTTCCTGTACAGCACCGTCCGCATAGCTGTCTACCCCTAGCTACTCCATACTGAGCTTGACGAAGTACGAGTGTTGCCCACCCAACTGGCATCCAAGGCAGACGCGCGGCCCCGGGCGTGCTCACCTGCATCCAAGTGTCGACACCGTTCAGCATGGACTAGCCAGATAAACCAATGAAGTGAGGAGTGCTGCACCGGTCCAGCCGCATCCTCGCCGCCGCTAGCGCGACCAGACAGAGCCTTTGCGTCTTTGCGTCTTTGCGTTGAGGATGCGGCGCGGCCGGCCAACCCGCAGGCGCCGCCGCGGCCCGCGGGTGGTCCGGCGACAGGAGCGCGGTATTGGGCGGGTGTGGGCACGGGTAAAGCAACTCGCTGCTCGTGGTTCCCGTACCAGTTACATCTCCGGCGAGTGCTTTACGGCTACGACGTGTATGGGACAGTTACGTCTGCGGCGAGGGCTAAGCCCTGCAGCGCGCTGCAAGGGTTACGGATACGATTTCTATGGGACAGTTGCATAGCCGGTGAGTGCTTTACGGCTACGATTTCTATGGGACAGTTACATGGCCGGTGAGTCGACCCGAAGTAGCAACTCGCCAGACACACCCCCCCTGTGCAATGCGCGTCTCGATTGACAGAACATCACAAGCATGCTACACCTTTCTCACAAACGCCGGCCCGCTTTGGGGAAGTGCCGCCCTCCGCTGCGCCGGCAAATGGCATGCTATCTGGCGGAGAGTCATACGTGACAGGCGCCGGTTGTTCGCCCAGACCCGGTCCATCCGGCGTACCGCGCCGGACCAGGAGCCAGACCCTGCGGAGCATTCTGGTCCTGGCGTTCGCGTCGATGTGGATCGGCTGCGTGGCGCCGGTTCAATCCCAGGCCCCACTTTTCGCTCTGGCGCCGGGCTCGCCGGTGGAAGTCGGCGCCGGCTCCGGCCAGGTCGTTTTCGCGGATTTCAACGGCGACGGCCATCTCGACATGATGACCCGCCATCTGCTGGGCCAACTGGTGACGGTACAGTCGGGGGACGGCACGGGCCGGTTCGTGGCCGCGCCGGGTAGCCCGATACGGCTTGGCTTCCAGCCGGCGGACATGCAGCTGGGAGACCTCAACTCGGATCGTCTGCCGGACCTCGTGGTCAGACGCGGCGGGCGCGATGAGGTCGACGTCCTCCTCGGCAATGCTGAGGGTGGTTTCGCCCTGACCCCGGGATCGCCATTCGCTGCAAGCCGGTTTGTCTACTCCCCCACGAAACCGGCCCTTCACCTGGTGGACATCAACGCTGACGGGAACCTCGATGCCGTCACGACGGATGCCCGGCGAAGCAAATTTGCCACCCTCCTCGGAGACGGTCGAGGAAGCTTCTCACGCGGGCCGTTTACGAAACTGGCGTCCGATCGCAGTTGGTATACCTTACGCCTTTGGCGATGTTGACGGAGATGGGCGTGTCGACGTGGTCGCCGCCAGCAGTGACGCGGGGTCCGATCTGAGTCCCGGACGCGTGGTGATCAGGCACGGCGACGGATCAGGCGCCTTTCAAGACACATCTGACCCGCCGTTGTCTGTACCACCGGGTCCCCGTGTGGCAACACTGGCGGATGTGAACGGCGATCAGCGTCCAGACGTCGTGCTCGGCCACACCGGCAGTCGCCTGAGCGTGCTGCTGAACCGTGGCGACCGCACGTTTGCGCCGGCGCCCGGCTCGCCCTACGTCACGGTAGCCCAACCGTTCGCAGTTGTGGTCGCCGACGCAAACCGGGATGGGAAGCCTGACCTCCTCGCGGCGACCGTCGATGACCGGTCGCCCCCGTACGACAGCAGCGTGACGGTTCTCCTGGGTAACGGCCGCGGGTTCGACCCGGCGCCCGGCTCGCCTTTCCGAGTCGGGCAGGGCACCTACAACCTGGAGGTGGCCGACGTCAACCAGGACGGCAAGCTTGACGTCGCATCACCCAGCTTCGAAGGCAGTTCCGTCACCGTGCTGTTGGGCCAATAGCGTCACGCCGCCTGGCCTTCCTGACGCGTATTCTCGCAGCCCTCGTGACTTTGAGATAGCTCCGATTTTTGAACCCAGGACTCCCCCTTCCCCTGTGCTATCATGACGCGCGTGAACCCTTTGCGCGTGTGGCTCCTCAACCCCTATCACGCCGGGTCCCACCAGGCATGGGCCGGCGGCTATGCGCGGCACTCGCGCCACAGCGTGCGCATCCTGGCGATGGAAGGTCGATTCTGGAAATGGCGCATGCAGGGCGGGGCGTTGGAGCTCGCCGCGCAAGCCGGTAGGCTGCTGGAAGGCGGAGAGCGGCCGGACGTGCTGCTCGCAACCGGCATGACGAATCTGCCGGCGTTTCTGGCTTTGACCCGGGTCACGGTTCCCGCGGTCCTCTACATGCACGAGAACCAGCTCACCTACCCGCCGCCGCCCGGCAGCAAGCGCGACCTCACGTACGGGATGATCCAGCATCTGTCGATGCTGGCCGCCGAACAGGTAATCTTCAACTCGGCCTTCCATCTCGAAAGCTGGTACGGGGAGCTGCCGCGGTTGCTCAAGCACTTTCCTGACTACACGCACCTGGAGACGGTGGCGGAAGCGCGGGCCAAATCGAGCGTGGCGCCGGTTGGATGCGAGCTGCGACGCTACGACCGGTTTGTCCCGAGCGCACGCCGCGAGGGGACGCCGCTGATCCTCTGGAACCAGCGCTGGGAGTACGACAAAGATCCCGGCAGCATGCTGCGCGCCCTGTACCGGTTGGCGGATTCAGGCGCCGATTTCCGAGTGGCGCTGGCGGGCGAGAACTTCCGGATCCTGCCCGAGGAGTTTGCCGCTGCGAGAGAGCTGCTTGGGGAACGGCTGGTACATTACGGGTACGCCGATCCGGAGACGTACGGCCGGCTGCTGGCGTCGGCGCACCTGGTATTGAGCACCGCCATCCACGAGTTCTTCGGGGTGAGCGTGGTCGAGGCGATCTACTGCGGCTGCTGGCCGCTGCTTCCGGCGCGCCTCAGCTACCCCAGAGCTGCTGCCGCGGGAGTACCACGGTGCCTGCCTGTACCGGAGCGAGGAGGAGCTGGATGTTCGCCTGCAAGCGCTGCTGGCCCGCCCGCCGGCGCCGCCAGAGCTGAGCAACGCAGCGGCGCGCTTCGACTGGAGCAACATGGCGCCGGAATACGACGCGCTGTTGGATGAGGTCGCCGCCCGGTGGGCGGGTCGCGGATCAGGCGTCCGGAACGAGACGGAGCGCGTTGCCCCCGAATAGCTTTCCCAGCACCTCTTCGGGCAACTCCAGCGAATTCAGGTACCGCTGCATGCGATCGTCGAAGTTGTCGCGCGCAAACAGGAGCCGGTCCTGGAATTCCAGCAGGAAGTCGATCCCGAACGCCCGGTCGCGGCTGATCGCCGTCAACGCCGACCCGGCGGACAGGTCGGCCCAGAGGTTGGGGTAGGCGCGCAGCATCTCGGGCACCTTGCCTCCGGGGAACACCGGTCCGGTGGGATACGGCTGCTTGTCGAACAGGTCGTCCGCTGAGATGTGCGCCCAGAAGCCGGGTGCGTGCCCGATGAAGGTGGTGCCCGGGCAAGCCCGTACCGCCCGCTCGAACGGCTCGATGCCGCCCCCATACCACCAGTTGGGCCGCGGGTAGCGGCTGCCGGTCGGGAACTCGTAATCCAGATGGACGGTTACCGGAATCCCCTTTTCCCCGCAGAGACGGTACATACGGATCGCGTCAAAGTTATCGTACATCATGCGCAGCTTGAGCTCGCCGTACAGCCGCACGCCGTGGATGGCAATCGCTGCCTCCAGCTGATCGATCGCGTCGGGACGCCTCGGGTCCGGTGCGTAGCCGAGCACGAAGCGATCGGGGGCGCGCTGCTTGTAGTCGAGGCACTTGGCAAACGAGATTGGGTATCCGTGCTCGTCTCTGATGAGTATCGGGGAATACATATGAGGGTCGTATTCGCCGTCCGGGCACTCCCACGTCAGCAGCCAGGTCTTCTCGATCCCGTAGCTATCCATGTTGTCGAGAAAGCGGGGCAGGTCGTAGGCAAGCCAATCAGGATGGTTGTGTGCGTCGACGATGCGCAAGGTCGTACTCCTCGATTCAACGGGCGGACAGCGTTGGCGCCCCTTTATGAGCCGCAGGGTGCCTTTGAGAGCCTAAGGATGGCTGCAATGATAATCGACATTGATGCGGAAAGTTGCGTCACGGGGCGTCCTTCGAGAGCCTCAGGATGGTTGCGGTAGTCATGGGCATCCCAGCTGTTGGTCCCGTCGAGGGTTAGCGAGGGGATCGGCGCCCATGTGCGGGGTCCCTGCACCGCACCTCTCGCATCCCTGGCGAAAACTACCGTAACCATCCTGAGGTTCTCGAAGGACGCCCTGTCATCCTCCCAATCCACATCGAAGCAGGCCGCGCTCCGACGCGGCGCTAATCGCCGGATAGAATCTGCACGTCCGCGGCCTGTGCACCGCGGCGGCCCTGGTCGATGCGATATTCCACAAGTTGCCCGGCTCCGGGCAGCGGCTGCCCCGGCTGCATGCCGGACTTGTGGAGAAACAGCTCCGGCCCGTCGGTGGGCGTGATGAAGCCATACCCCTTGCTGCGGCTGAACCATTTCACGAGCCCCCGAAGGCGCCCGTCCGGTGGCGCAATCAGGCGGCACCCGCTGCATTCAGGCGGACCCGCAGGCTCGTCTGCCAGGGCCACATAGCGCGTGCCGCACACGCTGCACTCACGCAGATACCCACTCATCAGTCTCTACCTCTACCGCGATTTCCGCCGGTCACCGATACAGGCAGCATACCACAATCTCGGACAACCGGCGTCCGGGTGGCGGGGCGAGCAGCAATGCATTGGGTTGGGGACGGGTGAGGAATAGCAGGGTTCGTGCCCGCCGCGCAGCACCCGGCGAGAAGACGGGTGCGCAGGGGGAACAAAAACGCGCCGGCAGCGATTGGGTATCACTCCGGTGCGCTCAGGTGTAGGAGATGCTGCTTGGGAAACGCGGCCAATCACCCTGCCGCCGGGCCCTCGAAGATGGCGGCGCGAAGGTCATCTCCGAAACGGACGCCAAGACGGACGCCCTTCGGAGTCGTGCTCCGGGTGCACCGTTTCGCCGGTGCACCCGGCCGGGGGTCATCAACCTGATCAGAAAGAGCCGGCTATGTAATGCGGGTGCGTCCGGCTCGTGCAGCGACTAGGTCAGGAAGGCGAAGGCCGGCGAGGCGCTGGCCACCACAACTACGAACAGAATCGTTGCCAGAACTAATGCTCTTCATGATCGGACTCCTTGCTCCATTACGATCGCTTGTCCTTCTACACGCAGTATAGAGAAACGCGACGAGCGGGCAATAGGACCAAGGTACCTGGTATGGGGCAAGTGGGCGGATGGGGCGACCGGGCGGGCCCGATGGTTTGACAACGCCCGGCGGCTACGCTAGAATTCGGCTGCTTCGGCGACGTAGCCAAGTGGCAAGGCAGGGGTCTGCAAAACCCCGATCACCGGTTCGAATCCGGTCGTCGCCTTCGGAGCTGGTGGATAACCGGCTCCTTTTCGTTTAATCGGCAGTCGCTCTGGCAACCTCAGCCGGCCTCGAGCTTAACGATTTCCGCACGCACGCCGGCGCCGTCGACGCGCAGCAGTCCTACGGTGACCTGCTGCCGGAAGCGGCGCGGACCGGCGCTGCCGGGATTGACGTACAGTACGTTGCCCTTCGGTTGGATCAGCGGTTGGTGTGAGTGCCCACTGACGAGCACCCGAAAGCCGGCTTTCCCCGGGTCGAAGTCGAGGTCGGCCAGGCGGTGGAGGATCGCGATCCGGACGTCGCCCACCGTCGCGGTTTGGTGCAGCAGCAGCCGTTCGTCGAACGGTCCTGTATCCACATTGCCGCGCACCGCGATTACAGGCGCAATCTCGCGCAGTCCCTCGAGCACGTCGTTGGCGCCGACGTCTCCGGCGTGCAAGATCAGCTCGCATCCGTGCAGCGCTGCCAACGCCTCGGGTCGCAGCAGCCCATGCGTATCGGAAATCAACCCAACCAGATGCTCGCTCACGCTGCCAGCTGCGCCATGAGCTGCTCGGCAAGCTGCCGGCTGCCGGCGTCATCGGTTACCAGCTCGATCGCTTCGGGCGATTTCGCCCCCAACCCCAACTCCACGGCGCGGGCGATCTGCGCCTGCTCGTAGACGCGCCCCCGGCTGACCTCGGGGGTGGTGCCCAGCAGCCGCAGCATCGCCACCCCGACGGCGTCGATCGCCACGCGGTCGCTGCCGGCGAGGATGATGCCCGCCTGTACCTTCTTGCCCTGGTCCGGGCCGCCCTCGGTGAACGCCTCGACGCCGTCGAGCACGACCAGCGCCGGGCGGTAGGCCGCGTTCAGCTCTGCGATCATCTGGCGCTGGAAACGCGAGTTGTGCAGCTCGGTCATATAGTTGTACCCCTCGC
The DNA here is from genome assembly GCA_963783655.1 of uncultured Chloroflexia bacterium. GTDB lineage: Bacteria > Chloroflexota > Anaerolineae > CG2-30-64-16 > CG2-30-64-16 > CAWAOA01. The sequence goes on along the minus strand of CAWAOA010000020.1, from coordinate 58,556 downwards.
CCGGCACGGCCTTCGCCGCCAACCCGACGCTGTTCTTCAACGAGAGGGTGAAATGCCCGCCAAAGCGATGCGTCTTGAGGTTGGCGGTCTGCACGACAGAATCCGACTCGAGCAGAGATCGCGGCAGGGCAAAGCCGCGCTGCCAGTGGGTATCCCCTCTGCTCTGCGCAACCCATGCTCCCTTGTCCAGCTCGTCCAGGACGACCGCGTCGAAGCCCATCTCCTTCGCCAGCGCGAAGATCCCCTTGGCCTGCATGACGGCGCGGGTGTCCCCCATACCGCTCCGGTCGGCGACGGTGATCCGCCCGGCGCCGGCCTCCTGAAGCTGCGCGATCAGCGCCCGCAAGACGGCGTCGTGCGTCGAGCCCGGTGCGGGGTCGGCGCTGTTGAAGTTCGGCTTGAGCAGCAGCCGCTGGCCGCGGAATGAAAGCGGACCCAGGAGGGCGATGGCTCGCGCCACACCTGCGGCCCTGTCGGTCGTGCGGACTAGCGCCACGCGGCTGCGATTCGCTGTGGCTGCCGCCGATGGGACGGGGGTGGCGGACGGGAACGAAGTGGCGGTGGGCGCCGGTGTGGGAATGGGCTGCACGGTGGGCGTGGCGGTAGCGGCCGGGGCGATGTAGGTTACGGTCGCGGTAGGAGCTGCGACGCCCGCCGCCGCGACCGCCAGCGGCGTCGAGACCACGCGGGCCAGGGTGGGCGCGGCGGTGAGGGCAGGCGCCGGCAGCGTTGACTGCGAGGCGCCGGCGATGCGCGTGGGCGTAGCATCGCCGGCGGGACCGGTGCATGCCGCGGCGAATGCGGCAGCAGCGGTTGCGCCCCCGGCCACAACCACGCGGCGGCAAAATTCACGTCGTACCATCGAAAAAGGCACCTCCATGAGGCTGACCGTTATGTTAGCCGGATAGAGGCGCCTTTTCGGTTGTCACGGTACCCGAATCCGGGGCGATGCGATCGTCAGCGAGCAGCGACGGCCGCGATAATGGCCTGGCAGAAGGCCGGCAGATCTTTGGGCGTGCGCGAGGTGATCAGGTTGCCATCGCACACGACTTCCTGGTCCACCCAGTTAGCCCCGGCATTGATCACATCGTCCTTGATCGAATAGAAAGATGTGACGGTCTTGCCCTTCAGGATGCCTGCCGACACCAGCAGCCAGCCGGCGTGGCAGATGGCGGCAACCACGGTCCCGTTGTTGTGGGCGTCGGCCACGAACTTGACCATGGCAGGGTAGCGACGCATGAGGTCGGGCGACCAGCCCCCGGGCACGATCACGGCGTCAAAGTCGCGGACTTGCACCGCATCGACGGCGGCGTCGACGTTCACCGGGTAACCATGTTTGGAGTTGTAGCTGGTGGCGCTGCCAGACCCGATCACCTTGACGTCGGCGCCTTCCTCTTTCATGCGCAGCAGCGGGTACCAGATCTCCAGGTCTTCGTAGAAGTTCTCGGCGAGAACGGCTATCTGCTTGCCTTTGAGTAGCATGGTTCCTCCTATAGATCCGCGAGTCTTCGCAAGACGTGGTGCGATTATACCATGTGCGCGGCTCGCCTGAGAGCCCCACAGTGAAGCGGACTACTCACCCCACTTATCGAGCGACTGCTGCAGCTCGGGATGCCCGGCTGCGTACTCGCGCAGCGGTACCCCGGCGAGCGCTGCATCGATTGCCTGGCGCATCGCGCGGGCGCCGGCGGCGGCGCCGCCCGGATGCCCCTGGATCCCCCCGCCGGTGGGCAGCACGAGGTCGTGCCCCAGGTCTTTGATCATGCGCACGGCCATCCCCGGATGCAAGCCGCCGCCTACGGACGGCATGGACGGCTTGATGTGGAAGAGGGGCATGCGCAGGAACTGGGCGGTGCGCAGGTACTTGTCCCGCGTGATCGGATAGGCGCTGTACACCGAGCTGAAGGTCGCCACGTCGGCCCCCGCCAGCCGCGACAGCTTGCCCAGCAGCAGCGGCGAAGAGATGCCGGAAACGGGGCTCTCGGTCATCGTGCCTGCGCCGGCGTAATGCGTGTAGAGCGGCACGCGGATCTCCGGATCCTCCGCCAGCGCCTGTACCATCCCGAGCCCGGCGCTGATCGCATTCAGCATCAGCATCCCCGCGCCGGCATCCTGCGCACGGTGGGCGTTGTCCAGGATGCGGTCGGGCCGGTCGGTGACGTTGGCACAGTACATGGTGCGATGCCCTGTTTCCTCGTATACCTGGCGGTCCGCCTCGCAGTACGCCTTCACCCGGTCGATGAGGGGGCAGAACGATGGGTTGCCGAGCAGCTCGTCGTCTTTGATGATGTCGACGCCGCCGAGCGCCACGGCCCGGAAGAATGACGCCCCGACCTCTGGCGTGAAGCCGGTGCACGGCTTGATCATGTTGAGCAGCAGCGCCCGTTCCGGCACGCCGAGCAGCTCGCGCAACCCCTGCACGCCGAAGCGCGGGCCGGCAAAGCCGGCGGCGAAGCCGGGCGACAGCTGCAGGTCGACCAGCTTGAGCTGCGCCGATGTGGACGCATCGTTCCCGAGCAGCGTCGTGAAGAGCATGGGGATCTGCGAGCCGAAGTTGGCCTCCGGGAAGGCGATCTGCACCAGCGCGCGGCGCGGGCCGGGCTGGAGATGAGGCGCGAGCTCCACCGGCGGGACGTCATACAACCCGACGATGCGTGCCGAGTGGTGCTCGAGCATCTCGGGCGTCACGCCCGGTACGGGCGTCCACGTCCCGACGCTCTGCCCCATGGCGAATGACGCGGCGCGGCCGATGAGGTCGGACTCTGCAGGCAGCTCGGCATAGTAGGTCGCGATGATAAACCCGCGCCCGGCCAGGGTCTCAGGGAATGCGAAGCCTTGCTCTAGCACGTCACACCTTGTCGTCTGCGAGATATTTGCCCTCGATATCCTTGATCCGCTGCACCTTGGACGCCGAACCACCGCCCCCGAACTCCGACTCGAGCCAGGCATTCAACACCGTCTTGGCCAACTCCGGACCGATGACCCGCGCACCCATGGTGATCACCTGGGCGTCATTGCTCTTGCGCGCCCGCTCGGCGGAGTAGACGTCGTGGCAGCAGGCCGCCCGCACGCCCGGGACTTTGTTCGCCGTGATCGCCATCCCGATACCGGTGCCGCACAACAGGATGCCGCGCTCGAACTCAGAGCGGGCGATGGCGAGGGCCACCCGCTCCGCCACGTCCGGGTACGGCTCCTGATCGGCATCGCTGCCCACGCCGACGTCCACCGTCTCGATGCCCCGCTGCGCCATGAAGCGCACCAGCTCCTCTTTCAGCGCAACCGCTGCGCAGTCACAGCCGATAACAATACGCATCTTCATCTCCTCTTATGCTCCGTATTCACGGGCGGCGTCCGCCATCGCCAGGATGTTCTCAGGCGGGACGTCGTCCTGCAAGTTGTGTACCGCGGCGAGCACGTAGCCGCCGCCCGGCGCCAGGTCACGAATGCGCCGCTCCACCTCGGAGTATACATCGCCGGGGGCGCCGTGCGGCATAACGTGCTGCGTGTCGATGCCGCCCCAGAAGCAGACGTCTCTCCCGTACTCCGCCTTTAGCTCGGCCGTATCCATCCCTGCCGAGGAGACCTGCACCGGATTCAGCGCGTCGATCCCCATATCGATGAAATCGGGCACCAGCTTTCGGACGGCGCCGCAGCAGTGATAGAGCACCTTCGCACCGGTTTTGCGCTTGATGAGGTCCACCATCTGCCTGTGGCGCGGCTTGAAGATCTCGCGGTGTCGCTTCAGGTCAACCATCGGCCGGTCGTGAAATGCCACGTCGTCGCCGAACATCACCACATCCACGGCGCTGCCGGCGGCGTCGAGCACCGGCCCGGCCAACTCGAGCCACCACTGCAGGCAGCGGTCGAGCAGCGCATCGAAGAAGCGCCTGTCCGTCACCATGTCCACCAGCCAATTCTCGTACCCCCGCAGGTACTGGCTGAGATGGACGGGTCCGCTGGGCAGGCTCAAGCAGACGGCGAAATCCGTCTCCTCATGCAGGATGCGGGCGCGCTCCCCACACCGCGACTGCGACCGGGGTTCGCAGCATCGGGCCACGGGAAGGCGGACAGGTCGTCGCGGGTCGAGTCGCGGAGCGGGTTACCCATGGCAGCGTAGTGACCACCCTCGGCCGCCCGCCACACGATCCCGAACTCGTCCTGCATCGAACCGTCCGGACGGAAGATATCCTGCCAGCCGTCGGGAGATCCGGGGAGCACCGGACGCGTGTCCGAGCCCAGGCGAAGCGCCACCGCCTCGTCCGGCAGGACGGTGCGCGACCGGCTCTTCGTGAGCCGGGTGCCGCCCTGGATGCCGAGGCACGCCTTCAACCGTTCGTAAGCGACGTCGGTCATCGTCGAGACGGTGGTTCCGCCGATGTCCACCGGCACGCGGTCGGGCGTGCGCCGGTTCACCGCCGCCAATACCCGCTCCCGCGAGGTCATGCTCGCCGCCACCATGGCCGGCTCCCTTCCCGCCCCGTTATGGCCGGATCGGATAGCGCCCGTACTCAGACGCCGCATCGTAACAGGCGATGATATTCTCGGGCGGCACGCCCGGCTGTACGTTATGTACAGTGGCGAAAACGTACCCGCCGCCGGGTGCCAGATCGCCGATCCGCCGCCGGACCTCGGCCCGCACCTCATCCGGTGTGCCGAACGGCAGCGTGGACTGCGTATCGACACCGGCGCCCCAGAAACTCAACCGGTCGCCGAAATCTCGCTTCAGAGCCGCGGTGTCATCCATCCCGACGCAGCTGACCTGTACCGGATTGGTCGCGTCCAGCCCGATGTCGATGAACTCGGGCAGAAACGGGCGGATGGCGCCGTCGCAGTGAAATACCAGCTTCAGGTCGGGCTTGCGCGACTTGAGGGCATCCACGATCCGCAGGTAGTACGGCTTGACCATCTCGCGGAACATCGGCAGGCGGATGATCGGGCGATCCTGGAAACCCAGGTCGTCGGACATGCACCAGACCTGGATGTAATCCCCCATGGCGTCCAGCGCGGCCTTTGCGTGCGCGATGTGGAACTCGGTCAGCCCCTCGAAGATCGCCAGGCTGACCTCTTTGTTGGTGAGGATGTTGATGAAGTGCTCCTCGAAGCTCTGCATCAGCGCTGCGACCTGGAAGACGCCGGTTCCCCACGGGGGCGTGTAACAGAGGCAGTAGCCGGTCGTCTCGTGCAGCTCCTTTGCCAGGTCTGCGACGCCTGCCAAACGCGCCGGGTCGCACGGATCGGGCCAATCGTAGCGCGCGACGTCCGCTGCCGTCGCGCCGCGCAGCGGCCACTCGACCGCATCGTAATAGTAGCCGTCCTGTGGGCGCCGCCACTTGATGCCCCATTCATCATAGAACCACTCGCCGCCCTCGCCGTCGGCGTGCAGCTCGAAGTTCCACCGGCTGCCCGCCTTACCCGCCAGGCCGAAGCAATCGGCGGCGAAGCGCTCACGGATGCGAGGGTCGGGACGGACCGTACGAGCGAAGGCAGAGTTGATGACACGCTCGCCGCCTTCGAATCCGAGCGCCTCTTTTACAGCATCCTCGGCCTGCTCGTGCCAGCAGGTAAACGACGTGAGTCCGCCGATGTCGATCGGAACGCGATCCGGTTCCTGGTGATTGAGAGCGGCCAACACACGCTCGCGTGAGGTCATTTCAGGCATCATCTGTCCCTTTTTCCGGGGATGGGCCTCAAGAGGCCTTCTCTGCTGCGACCTGCCCGGCGATCTGGATCATCCGGGCGAAGTTGGCCGCGCTCCACGCTGCCCTGCTGGCGCCGCACCCGTCTATGCCGGGCAGCCGCAGGATGCTTTCCAGGTTGTTCACGTTAACGCTTCCGCCGTAAACCACGGTGGCACGCTGTGCGATTTCCTCGCCGTACCCTTCGGCCACCACCTGCCGTAATTGGCGGTGCGTGGTCTCGATGACGTCGAGCGGCGCGGGCTCCGGCTGGCCGATGGCCCAACGCGGCTCGTACAAAAACAGCACGTCGTCAACGCGCGCGGCGGGAACGTCCGCAAGGGCTTCGCCGAGCTGGCGCCGCAGCACGGGTACCGTCTCCTCGCGATCGCGCTCCTCGCGCGTCTCGCCGATGCAAAGCATCGGCGCCAGCCCGTGATCGAGCGCGGCGGCGACCTTGCGGCGCAGCGCCTCGTCCGTCTCGCCGAACATGGCACGCCGCTCTGAATGGCCGAGCATCACGATGCTGCACCCGACGTCCCGCAGCATCAGCGGCGAGATCTCACCGGTGTACGGGCCTGCCTCTTCCCAGAACATGTCCTGGGCGCCGATCTCGATCGGGTAATCCCCGCGGACACACTCGACCGTATCCAGCAGGGTGAAGGAGGGCAGCACGTAGGGACGCAGCAGGGCTGTGTTGAGCTGAGGAACCAGGCTGCGCAGCTCCTCCATGAACGCGCGCGCTTCGGGGCGCGTCTTGTTCATCTTCCAACCGGAACCGATGACCATGCGCTTAGCCATGAGCCGTCACCTGCGGGGCCGGCGATCGCTGCGCACCGGCCTCGACCATGGCGGCGAAGAGGGTCACGACGGCATCGGCGAACTCGGGGTCGTTGATGTGGGCATCCACCTCGACCAGCCGCACGGGCGGTCTGAGGGCGGAACGCACTGCCTCCAGGAACCCCATGTTCGCATCCTCGTCGTACAGCGATTCCCCGGCACGGTTGAGCATCGAGAACCCGCGCAGCGGCACCATCACGGCGCTCGGCCCGTTTCCCGCGTTGAGGCGCTCTGCGATGAAGCGGCCTACCGCTGCCATCTCCTCACGCGTGGTCCGGATGTGCAGGTGAATGGGCGAATGTTTCACGGCAGGCCGGTCGCGGAGTTGCTCGGCGATCGGATCGCCCACCCCGTGAAGACGAATGTCTGCGCAGCCGGGGATCACGATCAGGGGGATCCCCTTCTCCCCCGGCGCCTGAAGCCGGTCAGGCGGCGCGGGCATCAGGCCGTTGAACAGCAGGTCGGTGATGTCGTGCGGCGAGAAATCGATCACCCCGCGCACGGCGCCCTCGCGCACCAGCTCTTCCATTGCCTGGCTGCCGATGCCGTTGCAGTGGAAGGCGATCACTTCGCTGCCGAGCGCCTTCCAACCGGTCTTTGACCGCCATTACGCCCTTGGTTGTCACACCGGCCTGGGTAATCGCGATCAGTGGCCGCTCACCGGGCGGCTCCGCAGGCACAGCGGCCATCGCGACCACAGCTACCGCTGCTTGCGCCAGGACGCGGCGGGTGATCTGGTTCAGGCCGAGGATATCCGCGACCGAATGGATCAGGGTGACGTCTTTCGTGCCCACATACGGCCCAAACTGCGCCGTCCCGCAGGCGATGGTCGACACCATCACCTTGGGCACCCCCACGGGCAGCGCGCGCATGGCCGCCGTGGCGATGGCGGTACCCTGCGCCCCGCCGACGGCGATCACACCGTCGAGCCCACCCTCGGCATAGAGACGCGAGACCACGTTCACCAGTCCGGCGATTATGATTTGCTGCGTGTATCCCTTGTCGTGCCGCGCCAGGATCTCCGGCAGCGGCACGCCGCCGGCCAGCGCGATCTCCTCACGCGAGACGTCAGGCGTGATAGCCGGCTGCCCGAGCGTGCCGGGATCGATCACGACCGGCATGGCTCCGTGCGCCACGATCACGTCGCGCACGTAGGCTACCTCCAGCCCTTTCGTGTCCAGGGTGCCGATAATGACGATTCTCATACCGTCTCTACCCTTCTGATAGGGGCCGCAAGATCCCTTGATAGACGTAGTCCGCCCCGATGAAATGCGACTCGGTAGCCACGACCGGAATCCCCGATGCGAGCAGCAACAGGCTGTCGACGTACAGCAGGGGTGCGCCCGGCTCGACGTTCAGCCGCTCGGCCATCTCGTCTTCGGCCGGAACCGCGCACGCGCTCGCCGACCTTGCCGAACTGCAGGCTGCAGCAGCCGGCAAGATGTTCGGAGAGCGTCTTGTCCCCCATTTCCCAGTCGCACACCCCGCCGACCAGCAGTTGGGGGATGCTCGACACGCTGATCCCGAGTATCCGGTTGCCGCACGAGAGGCGAAATGTCAGCTCGACAACGCGCTCACCCGGCATGGTATGCAATGCGTTCGCGATCCGCAAACGAGGGGATACCTGCTCCACGCTGACGAGCTCTCTCGTCACGGGGTCGTCGCCGGCGATGCGCTCGAAGGACCAGCGGGTCAGCCCCGCGGGACGCGGCGCCGGCCGCTCGTCGGCCACGAAGGTGCCCTGCCCCTGCACGCGCCGCAGCCTGCCCTGAGATACCAGCTGATCGAGGGCGCGGCGTATCGTCATGCGGCTGACGTGGAAGCGGCGGGCCAGATCGTCTTCCGACGGCAGCATCTGCCCCGGCTGCATCTGCTTCTCGACCAGCTCGCGCTCCAGTATCTGGCGCACCTGCGCGTACAACGGGAGTGGACTCTGACGTGAGATCGTCATACTGTCCCTTCCAACTGGGATGATGCCTGGTGCAGCGTCCCGAACAGGTCTGTGCACAGGCCTACGCAACTTCCGCTCCGGCAGCGTGCGCCCGGACACCATATCGCAGGCTGGCCGCCAACAGCGCACGGTAGTTCTCCAGCGGCACAAAATCCGGTATGGAGTTGCTCGAGCCAACCAACCACCCGCCGCCGGGCGCCAGCTGCGCAGCCATCCGCGCCACCTCGGCGTCTACCTCCGCCGGACCCGCTCCGCACAGCACTGCTTTCAGGTCGATGCCGCCGGCTACGGCGATCCGGTTCCCCCATGCCGCGCTTGATCGCCACGATGTCGTTCAGCGGCGGCTCGAACGGATGGATGCCGTCAAAGCCGCAGCCGACCAGTCCGGGCAACAGCTTCGTCAGGTCGCCGTCGCTGTGCAGACCGGCGGGGATCCCGGCGGCGTGGCACCGCTCCACCTGTGCGCGATACCAGGGATAAATGAGCCGCTCGTAGACGCGCGGCGCGACGACCGGGCCTGAATTGTAGCAGAGGTCGTCGTTCAGCCAGACGGCGCCCACGATCTCGTGCTGCAGCAGGATCTCCAGAACGGCAAGCTGGCTGGTACCCAGCCGCTTCACGACCGCGGCCACAAACTCCGGGTCATCGGCCAGCTGCATGCAGAAGTTCTCGAAGCCGAGGAACTGCCATGCGCCCATGAAGATGTAGCCCATCTGCACGATGAGCTTCATGCCTGCCGGCAGGCACCTCTTGAGGGTGGCGAGATGTCCTTCCAGCCCGGCGTAGTCGCTGTAGCCGCCCAAGTCCTTCCGGCGCCGGCCACGGAAACGCCTCGAACTCCTCGGCGTGTCCGCACGATGCCGTGTTCGCCGCTTACCCAGCCCGGCATCCCCGCATCGACCCCGGTCCGCCGGGCGTCCGTCCACTGCCGGACCGCCGGGTGCAGGCCGCGGACGACGGAGCGCACTCCGGCGCGGACCGACACGAAGTCGTATCCGGCGGTCTGCCAGAAGGCGACGTCATCCTCGACAGTGGCAATCGGGCGGCCCAGAATCGCCGCTTTGAGGCGCTTGTCAACCGAGAGCTCGAACAGCGGCACCCGGTCGCTCTCGTCCCTGCCGCAGCAAGGCGCGCCGCACGCGCCCGAAGTCGTTATCCACCGGGCACCTGCTCCGGGAGTGGGGCCAGGTAGGGCGCAGCGGCCGCTGAGGGCGACCGGCCTTCCAGCAGCCCGGCCATGCAACCGGCGACTGCGTCCGCGAAGGCGGTGTCGTTGATGTGCGCGTCCAGGACCACCAGCGGGACCTCGGGCCGCAGCCAGCGCCGGTACTCCTCGACGACGGCAGCATTCCCTTCCGGGTTGAAGAGCGGGCTGCCCTCGCGGTTGCCCGACGTGAAGCCGCGGGCCGGGATGGCGACGATGGTGGGTCCGATCGCGCAGTTGATCCGCTCGATCATGTCGCGCGCGACTACCAGCATCTCCTCTACGGTGGGGCGGAACGTGGTCATCTGCGCGTTGTGGATCTGCTGGCACGCCGCTCACGGTACGCCGGCCGGCGCTTGCTCCCGGTCTTCCCACAGCATGTAGTCTGCGCCGCCCGTCGAGATTACCGCCGGGATCATCGTGCCGCGCCAGCACCTCCAGCCGCCCGGCGGCTCCCGCGATCCCGTCGAAAATGCCGTCGATGATCTCGTGCACGCTGAGATCGATGACGCCGCGAAACGCTCCCTGCTCGACCAGCCCCTCCATGGCGGGGCCACCGGCGCCGCTGGCGTGGAACGGCACGATCTGGTACCCCAACGGCTCCAGCCGGAGCTTGATCCGCTGCACGCACGGCGTTGTTTGCCCAAGCTGCGTGATGCGCCACGGCGGGACGCTCTTCCACCGGGTCGGGGCCGCGCCGCGCAGCACCATCCCGGCGATGGCGTTGGCGGCGTTCCACAGGATCGGCCGGCTGATGGCGTTGACATCCAGGATGTCGGTCACCGAGTGCATCATGCAGATGTCCTTGGTGCCGACGTAGGACCCAAAGCGGAAGGTCCCGCTGGCGACGGTCGAGAGCATCAGTTTCGGGACGCCCGACCGGCAGGGCGCGCATGGCAGTCGTGACGATCGAGGTGCCCTGCCCGCCGCCCAGCCCCACGATCCCCTGCAGCCGGCCCTCGGCGTACAGCCGCTCCACGAGGTTGCACAGGCCCCGCGTCTGCCCGGCGATGCAGCTCCCCTTGTCCCCGGTAGCGACCAGCGCTTCGAGCGTCGTTCCGGCGGCCTCGGCCACCGCGCTCCGGTCGATGTCCGGAGCGGTCCCCGGTTCGCCCAGGATCCCCGGATCGATCAGCAGCGTGGCGGCGCCTGCCTCGGCGATCGTGTCGCGCAGATACGCCGCCGCAGGACCCTTGGTATCCAGCGTGGCTACGATGACGACTGTGGGTTTTGTGTCCATTCGCGTCCTCATTGGCGGTTCGTAATGGCACTTGCGGGTTATTCGCAGACTCTGCGCCTTGCAGTGGGAAAAGAGGGCCGCCCGATTTCTGCTTGAGCAGCCCTCTCCTTTCTCGCCGGCCTAGATGCCGCCGAAGTAGAACGGCGCGCCCACCACGGGCTCGCGGCGCTGGCGCAGCGTCATGCCGTCGTACGGGAATACATCATGTTCGAACACCAGCATGTCGTGGCAGGGCAGGATAAAATCGGCGCGGCGGTCGATCTCTTCCAGGCTCTTCCAGCCGTCGATCATGCTCACGTAGCGCGCCTGGGTCCAGTAGCGCCAGTGCTCGGGCATGTACGGCTCCATGTTGCGATATTGGAAGACCGCATCGCCCACGGCGACGCCGGTGCCGGCGGCGGTGTCGATGGCTACCGACATGCTGCCGGGAGTATGGCCGGGCGTGGGGAAAACACGCACGCCGGGCACGATCGTCTGCTCACCCTCGACCATCTCGAAGTGGCAGCCGGTAAACGGCGCTTCGATGCCGAGGATCGGGGATTCGTACGAGCGGTAATAGGGCGGCAGGGGGTTGTATGCCCACGGGATCTCGATGGCGCTGGCGATGTAGCGGGCATTCTTGAAGCGTTTCATGTTGTGCGTGTGGTCCCAGTGCAGATGCGTGAAGATGATGATATCCACGTCATCCGGGCTGAACCCCAGCTTCTCCACTGCCTCAGGGCTGTCCAGGCAGTCGGCCTTGCGGGCATCGTGGTGATACTTCGTGGCGTGCTCCGCGCCGGGCATCCCTGTATCGATCATTATCAGGTGCTCGCCGGTATCGACGAGGTAACAGGCCACGGGAATCTCTACCTTCTTCCCTGCCTCGCCCTTCAGGTAGAGGTAGGTGCCCATGTCACCCTGGACCATACCGGTATTGATGGGATAGATGCAGGTCTTCGCAGCGGTCATGATTGTCTCCTTGATGCGACTGATTGATCCGGCCAGAACGCCGGTGGTTTACGGACCCGGCGCCCGCTAGTCGAGCGCGGCGCAGAGGGAGCGGACGACGTTGTAGGTGTAGCGGTCGCCGCGGAAGTAGGCCTCGGAGCGCCCGACCCGCTGCCCGTCAGGGCCGGCGAGCAGGCGCGCATCGAGCAGCACCGGGATGCTCGGCGCGATGCCGAGGTTGCTTGCCACGATCTCGTCGGGCAGCACGCTGGTGAGCCGTTCCTCCAGCACCTCCAGCCGCAGCCCGTACTTGATCTCCAGCAGATACTGGTACGACTGCGAGGTGAGGTCGTCGTGAAGCAGCTCGGGACAGAGCGAGTGGCGGGTGTAGTTGATCTGGTATGCCAGCGGCTCGCCGTCGACGAGGCGCAGGCGGCGGGTGACGATCACACCCTCGCCCGGCGCCAGAGGCAGCACGCGCGCGCTTTCGGGGTCGGGGGGACAGGCTTCCGAGACGGCACGTGCCGTGGAGCGCCGGCCGCTCTGGACCATTTCATAGAAGAAGCTGGTGATGTTCGGCTCGGCCCGCCCGATGATGGTGGGCGCCACGAAAGTACCCTTCCCCTGGATGCGGTACAGCAGCCCCTGCGCCACCAGCTCGCCCAATGCCTGGCGGACTGTGACGCGGCTGACGCCGTAATGGCTCGCCAGCTCCACCTCGCCGGGCACGATGTCGCCCGGCAGCCACCGGCGCGTCGCAATCGCGATCTCGATACCGCGCTGGATCTGCGCATAGAGGGGCGCCTCGAGATCACGCTGCAGATACCCGATGGGCGGAGCAGGCAGCTCCATGGTTACCTCGTTTGCCACTGCTGCAGCAGCGGCGCTGCCGCCGGCCACAGCTGCTCGACGTACTGGAAGCGGTCCGTACGGATGTGGATCTCGGCCCACACGACCGGCCGCCCGGTGATGCTGTACGAAACTCGCTGCACCACCAGCACATGGGCGCCCTCGGGCAGCCCCAGGATCTCGCGGTCCGACTCGGTGGCGGGCCGGATCTCCATCTCCTCCTTCAGCTCGGAGAAGACTGCGTGGTACTTCACCTCCAGCAGCCGCTGGAAGGAGAAGTGCGTCATGTCGTCGTTCTCCAACCCGGGGCACACCTCGTAGGGGATGAAGTTGACCTGGTTGGCGACGACCTCGCCGTTGACGTTACGGGTGCGGACCAGACGGTACACCGGGGCGCCGAGCGGCACCGCCAGCTTCGCGACCACCTGTTCCGACGCCGGCTCGATCGTGGCCGCCCTGATTTCGGAGGTGGGCTTCATGCCCGACCGCTCAGCGTGCTGGAAGATGCTGGTTAGCGTTGGGTCGATCACGCCGATGACCCGGTAGCCGTTCTCGACCTGCTCGACCAGGCCTTTGCGATGGGCGGATGCCAACACCTGCTCTGCGTCGCTTTCGCTGGCGTCCAGGCGGACTGGCCAATCCTTTTGCAGTGAGAGTGGTGTTCCCGTCCAGTATCGCGGTTGACGACTGCGTCCTCGAATGCGTCGCTGGAGGGCAGCGGGGAAAGAAATACGCATGAACCGGTCGCTCCTTTGCGTGGATGACTGGAGAGGTTTATGTCCAGTCTGGTGAATGACCAGTTGTCTATACAAGTACGCAGCTTAGCACCGGGGGCGGAGATTGGCAAATGTGGGAAAGCGGAAGTGGATCCAATTTTGGGGCGGGAGAAGCGACTATCCCGCCTGCCGGTCCGGCGCCGGCAGCGCCCGGTTCAGCTGCCACGTCAGCAGCCCGGCTGCGACCAGCGCGCCGGCCGCCATCGTGCCGAACATCGGCTTCAGCCCCACGGCGTCCGCGACCATGCCGCTCAGCCAGGGCCCGGCGAACATGCCGATGGCATACACGGCCTGGTGCAGCCCCATGGCGGTCGTCCGCTCCGAATCGTCGACGTTCTGGATGCTCATCCCCATGTAGACCGGGTAGCCGATGCCGTAGGCGGCGCCGATGCAGAATTGGGCTGCGAAGACGAAGGGCAGCGACCCGCCGGCCCACAGCAGTGCCGGGCCGACCGACATGGCGACCAGGCTGAGGAGGAGCAGCGGGCGGTTCCCCACCCGTTTGGCGACTGCGCTGTTGAACAGGTTCCCCAGGATTACCGTGCCGATCTGGAAGCTGACCAGGAGGCTCTGTTGGACGTTGCTTGCGCCGTACTGCTGCGCCAGGATCGGCAGGAAGCCAAAGGTGGTGCTGTAGACGACGTACTGCATCACGGCGTTGAGCGCCGACGGCAGCAGCACGTCCCGCCGCGTGACCAGGCGCCCGATCGCTGCGGGCGAGCGAACCATGCCGCAGCCGGCGCGGCTCGGGCACCGCCAGCACGAACAGGATGGCAACCGCCGCCATACCGGCGGCCAGGTAGAACGCCAGCTCGAATCCGCCCATATCGTTGAGCGTTCCGGTAACGGATGTCGCCAGCAGACGCCCAACGGAGCCGATGAGGGTGAGCAGCGAGGTGGCGCGCACCGCTTCGGCCGGGGGAAAGAGACTGCTGAAGATGACAATCAGCGGCACCCAGGCGGCCGCGGCAACCCCGGTGAAGGTGCGCCCGACCAGCAGGCCGGACGACCCCTGCGCCGTGGCCAGCAGGTAGGCGCCGGCGGCGCCGAAGATGAGGCCGGCGGCGACGAACGGTTTGCGCTTGCCTGTGGCATCGGCGGCGATCCCGAGGGGCAGACGGATGATCGCCTGGATGAGGCCGTACATCGCCAGGATGGTACCGACCAGCGCCAGGTTATCGCTTTTGCCGTTTACATACGTGGGCAAAGTCGGCACGTACAGGTACAGCGAGATCCAGAAGAGAAACGCCGCCGCCGCAACGAGCAGCACCCGCGAGCGGGATGCGGCCGGTTGGCCGGCGACCACGCGGGGCGGTACTACAACAGACGACGAATGCTCCAATGCCATCTCCATTTGAGTGCGCAATGCATGCAGCGATGTTTCCGGCGCGCCCAGGGCGCGGCGACAAACTATAGCACTGCGATATCCAATGCGCCAACCATATCAGTAAGCTGGGTGCATTTCACGTTGGGGGCAGTTTTCCGCTGATGGGGATCGGGTGGGCAGCGGGCGTCCTTCGACACGGCCTTCGGCTCGTCAGGATGGAGTAGATAGATTTGAGCGGCGATGTGGATGGTTTCGTCCAGGGGTAACGATAGTCTGTCGCACCCAAGTTCGGGGTCCCGGGACGGTACCATTTGCATCGTCGGCAACCCCTAACAACTCCATCCTGAGCCTGTCGAAGGACGCCCGTCACAACCAAAGCCACGTCGACCTTAGCCTCTCGCCCCCAAAATGAAATGCACCCAGTAAGCTCGCAAAAGAAGCACGGGGCACGCCGGCGAGATCTGAGAGGCACGTATTGCGCGCGCAGCACGTTCGATTGGGAGGCGCCTTCCCGATAATTGACGCGATATTATGTATCCTAAGTTACGAAAGGCGCGCGGGCAGGAATCGCCACGGCGCAGGAGGAGAGAGATGCGAATTCCATCGTCAGAGATCACTCCGGAGGCCGTGTACCGGTCGCGCCGGAAATTCATAACGGGGGTAGCGCTGGCAGCGGGGGCAGCGGCCATCGCCGCGTGCTCGCCTCAGGAGCCGCCTGCCACGGCGCCCGCCGGCTCCGGACCCGAGCCGCAGGCCAAGGGCAGTGCGGACGAGTTGGGGCAGCCGCATCAACACGTTCACGCAGATCACCAACTACAATAACTACTATGAATTTACGGACGACAAGCTCAGGGTGGCCGGCACCTCGCGCAATCTGCGCCTCTCGCCCTGGACGGTAGCGGTGGGCGGACTCGTAGCGAATCCCAAGACCTACGACGTGGAGGAGCTCATCAAGAAGTTCGGCGAGGAGGAGCGCATCTATCGCCTGCGCTGCGTCGAGGCGTGGTCGATGGTGATCCCGTGGCTGGGCTTTTCGTTGTCGAAGCTGCTGAAAGAGGTACAACCGACCTCAGAAGCAAAGTACGTCCGCTTCGAGACGCTGCTCGACCCGGAACAGATGCCCGCGCAGCGCGACGGCTACTACAAGTGGCCTTACGTGGAAGGGTTACGGGTAGATGAGGCGATGCACGATCTGACCATCCTGTCCACGGGCCTGTACGGGCGCCGGCTGATGCCCCAGAACGGCGCTCCGCTGCGACTGGTGGTGCCGTGGAAGTACGGCTTCAAGAGCATCAAAGCAATCGTCAAGATCGACCTGGTGACGGAGCAGCCGAATTCGTTGTGGATGCGAGCGGCGCCCAACGAATACGGATTCTATGCCAACGTCAACCCGGATGTGCCGCACCCACGCTGGAGCCAGGCGAGCGAGCGGCGCATCGGCACGGTCAAACGTTTCGATACGATCAAGTTCAACGGCTATGGCGACCAGGTCGCCGGCCTGTATGCGGGGCAGGATCTGGCGAAGGACTATTGAGTTCGGGACGCAGCCTTGCTTCTGCACATGATGCGAGCGCGCAACCGGCGCCGGAGATCTCCGGCGCCGGTTGCTTTTCGAGCCAGGTTATCCCGCTGATCGCTTCCGTGTCGTACGTTTCGCCGGCCTGCGCGTCGTCTTCGCGCGTGCCCGCAGCGGGTTTGCGCTTGCGCGCCGTCGTGCTCGCACGGGTGGTGCGGGCACGGGTGGTGCTTGTCCTTCGCCTGGCAGTCGTGGCGCTTGCCCGGCGGGTGGTCTTCCGCGTCGTGCGCCTGCGGGCAGGCGTGCTCTTCCCGCGCAGCAGTTGCAGGATACGCTGGATGATGGCGATGGCACCGGCCAGATCGATGCCCGTCTGGCCGGCCAACTGCTGCGGCAGGCCGGTCGCCTGCAGGTAGTCTGCGTCGATCGGATCGTCGCCCTGAAGGCGCGCCGCCAGACCCGCGGTTCCCCTGTCCGCCTCGGACGGCTCGCCTGACCCAATCCGCCCGGCCCCTCTCGCCAGCGCACCGAGCACCAGCGGCAGCGCCGCCTGCAGCAGCGCGGGCGAGATGCCAGACCCCGCGGCGAGCGCCCCGGTGCCCTCATCCTGGTCGTGCATCGGGCCACCGAGCAGCCCCCCGAGCAGCTGTCCCAGATCCAGGTTCGCCGGCTCGGTTTCCGGCTCTTGACCGGGAGTACGCGATGCCGGTCCACCCAGCAGGGCGCCCAAAAGGTCGTCCAGGTTCCCACCCATGCGTCACCTCAACGGTTCGTTCGCAAGCGTCGCGGATTCGACGTGACCGCCGCTGCCCGAAGGGACCGCTCTGCCTGCGATTACGGGCCGCGGACTCCGGACGGTGAATGCGACGGCGACCCGGTAGGCGGTCCAGGCAGCAAGCACGGCCAACAATACCGCGGTTGCGGGGGAAGGCCAAAAATCCGGGAATCCGGCCGGCAAGTAGACCGGCAGCGGCGAATAGACAGTATACCAGTTGAAGAGCAACCAGAACATCCACGGCAGCGCGGGGAGCAAGCTACGCAGGGTGGGTCGCTGCCGGCGCGTGAGACGGCCTTTGGCCAGGTCCCGGGCCGAGCGCGCCATCAAGACCGGCAGGGGAAGACCCACAATGGCTGCCAGCCCGAGCGTCAGCAGCGCCGTGGGATCCAATGCCGGAGCCGGAGGCGGGTCGGTGCGCTGGCCGGGATAGAAGGCATCCAACCACCGGTTCAGCACCGCGAGGTGCATTGGCCCGCCCCGCAAGGATGCCGAGGCGATCACAAACCCCTCGCGCCGCCTGGTATCGAGTATGAAGAAGGCGGTCCAACCGGAATTTGCCCCCGAATGGGTGACCGAGCGAGCGCCATCGAGCGTACCCAGCCCGTAGCCGAGACCGGCGCCTTCCCTGGCCGCGCCAGGCTGCGCCGTGATCATCTGGTAGATCGTATCGGGGCGCAGCACGCCGCGGCCCGCCGGTTCGCCGTCCGGGCCCACGACTGTGGCAGCCACGAAGCGGGCGAAATCGGGCACCGTCATGATTTCGGAGCCGATCGCGTGGTTGGCAAGCTGCCGGTACTCGAGCGCCTGCCCCTCGTTGCCGTACGGGACCGGCGCCGCAGCCCGCAGCTCGGGACTCCAGGCCCAACCCGCACTGCCCATCCCCAGCGGGCCGGTGACCGAACGCTCGACGAACGTGTCAAACGATTCGCCCGTCACGTCCTCGATCACCATCTGCAGCACGGTGAAGCCGGCGCCGGAGTACTTGTAGGCGCTTCCCGGTTCGAGTACCAGCTCTGCGTTCCCCAGCGACAGGCGGCGGGTCTCGACCATCTCGGACAGCGCTTCGAGCAGATGCCGTGCCGGTGAGGATCTCATTCAGGCCGGGCAGCCCTACGCGGCGCGGGCTGTAGTCGACGTAGCCGTGGATGCTCAACCCCGAGGTGTGGCTCAGCAACCGGCGGATCGTCACCTGATTCGCATCGTACGCGCCCGACGGGATCTGCCACCGCTTGAGGTAGCGGTTGGCGGGCGCATCCAGGTCGAGCCTGCCCTCTTCCACCAACTTCATGACTGCCCATGCCGTGAGTACCTTGCCGTTCGAGCCGTGCTCGAACACCATTTCCTCGGACATCGGCTTCCCCGCGGCCGGATCGGCGTATCCGTACGCCCGGGTCCACTCTACGGCGCCGTCCTTGATGTGCGAGACCACGGTGCCGGACACGCCGTACTTCTGCAGCAGCTCCGGCATCTGCCGGTCCAGTGCGGCGCCGAACGGCTCCGGAGGGGCCGCGAGCGCGGGGGATGCGGGCAGGAGCGCGGCCAGAACCAGCAGCGCAGCGAGCATGAGGATGGTCGGGAGAGCCTCGGTGCGTAAGTGCATGGGAACCTTTCCGAGCGGTGCGCCGAATGGCGCCGGCGCCTCAGGTGCCTGGCTGGAGCTTGCGATAGTAGCGTCCCGCGAGCCACACGAGTGCTCCCATCAGGAGCAGAGCTTCGGCAAACCCTACGGTCGCCAGCGCCGGCAGGGTAAGGCCGTCCTTGATGATCGTCACCAGTTGGCCCATCGGCTGGAAGAGCGGCCAGAGGATGAAGATGGACCCGGTCAGGCGGAAGGCGACGGCGAAAATGAGCCCGATCAAGAACAGGAAGGCCATCTCGCTAACGGGCATGGCATAGCCGATGTGGTAGGCGGCGTACAGCAGGGCTGCCAGCAGCACGGCAGGAACCGCGCCGAACGCTTCCTCGAGGCGCATCTGCACCCAGCCGCGCCAGAACACCGCTTCGAAGAAGCCGATCGCCAACGCCAGCGCCACCAGCGGCGCGAGCTTTTCGATAGGGGGTAGCTGCGTCCGCGCGAAGTTGTCGAGAAATAGGAGAGTGGCGAAGACGAGCTGCATGGCCATACTCAAACCGAGCCGCTGCCCGGTGATGCCCAGATCAGACAGCGGTCGCCGGTTCACTACGGCCGTCCAGTACACCGGGAAGCCGATGCCGAAGAGGGTCGCGGCAACCAGGGCGTACAGAAAGAAGTAGGGGAGCCCGCCGCCGGCTTCGGGGCCGATGATGACGGAAGCGGTGAAGAGCGAGCCGGTGACCAAGAGCCACGAGACGGCGACCGCCAGCAGGTCGCTGCCCGGATGCCAGCGCAGGCCAAAGATTCGACTGGGTAAAGCCGCGGTTGGAGCTCTCATGGCGCACCTCCTCAACATGCGCACACATCGTATCCGTCTGGCGCCAAACCTGAATCCGGCAGGGGAGCAGACAAGGTACAGGCCGGACAGCCAGTATGTTACCTGGACATCTGGCCAGGAGGCGTTGCGACGGCCGGTTCCGCGAACGGGCAATCCCCATAATGGCGATTTGGAACATGCGGATAACTATGGTACAACTTATACTCAGCAATCGTACAAGTTGGCTCATTCATCTCCGTGGCGCTCCTTCCTTGTGCGGAAGGAGCCGGTACGACCACGATAGCCGCCCCGTTAGCGTCGGTTGGGTCGCCGACAATCCCTGAATGACCCAAGGAGCCGGTTCATCGAAGTCGTCTGGTCCATTGGGCCCGCACGTGCTTCGTGCTGCCTGACTTCCGGCTGCACCCCCACGCGCAGCACAACCGGCCGTGCCTGGAGAGGATCGCGTCGCCCGCCCAACGGCGGAGCGATGGTGCGCTCTCCTTTCGAAACCCAACCTTGTAAGGGGGATTCATGTTCAAGTGGACACGGTATCTGGTCGTTTTCGGGCTACTGTCGGTACTCGTCTTCCAGTCCTCGGTTCCGGTTCTCGGAGCGCCGGCGCGGCGGCTGGCCCCACCGCAGCCGGGACTGGCACCCAGTACGCCCAACGCGGGCGCCTGGTATGACGGGCTGATCCAGTATTCGAGCATCACCAACTGCGTGAGTATCATCCAGGGGTCCCCGTATCAAGAGGCCGGCGCCGGCGTCTACACCGGGTTCTTTGCCGACCCGGATGCAGGGCAACCGGCTCCCAATACCACCTACTATGTCCACGTCGTGGTGGGGGGGTTGGGCAACGCGTGCAGCGGCCAGCGCGCCGTCATCGACCTCGCTCTGCCGGCCAATACCTCTCTGGCCATCACGCCGTCGACACCCGTGGGCTGCTTCTACGACAACGTGGCCTTGCCGGCCAACGAATGCCCGCAATCCTTCCCGAACTCCGCGTACAACTCGGGCGCCTACTCCATCCTGTCGGTGGATAGCGCGAATGCCCTCACCTGGCCTATCCCGCAGGGACGCATCCTGGAGATCCGGGTGCCGGTAAGATCGAGCGCGGCATTGACGAACAGCCCGCTGCGGGCGCACGTCTGGATGCTCGACGGCAACAGCAGCCCCTGGCTGCACGCAGAGCAGGGCGTGTACGTCTTCAGCAGCCAGCCGACCATCATCTATCCCTCGCCGTCGACGATCAATCTCGCGGCCACCACAGCGCGTCGCAGGCGTACCTCTATGCCTTCGGCGCCACCGGCACCGGCTATTTCGACCTGGGCACTACCACCAGCTATGGGATGGTGCATGAACCCGTTTCGATCGCAACGGCCGGAAACGCGTGGCTGGTTTGGGACGATTGGGGGCCGCCTGCCCTTCTACCTGATACGCTGTACCACTGGCGATTCACCTTCACGAGCGGCAGCCAGACCTACTACGGAGCCGACCAGACCTTCCGCACGCTTTCGAATGGGCTGGTGACGCTCGGCACCGGCGCACGCCGGCGAGCTGCACATGCGGGGAATCTCACGACGGCACTGGGCACGGCCCACGACGATCCGTTTCGACTGTGGCGCCCTGCCCATCACGATGACGTTGAGCAGCACCAGCGCAATTGCGCGCGCACTCACGATCGACGGGAACAACAAGGTGACCCTCGACATGGGCGGCGCGGCGAAACATTTTCAGGTCGCGGCCGGCGGCAATCTTAACCTCAAGAACATCACGCTGGCACACGGGAATAACACCGGCTTGAGTTGTGGCGGAGCGATCGGCGTAGAAGCCGGAGGGCAGGTTACGCTGGACACTGTGCGCCTGATCGAGAACCACAGCAATCAGTCAAGGCGGCGCCCTGTGCAACTTCGGCACCGCCAACATCTCGGACACGCTCTTCCAGGGCAACAGCACGAACTCGCATGGCGGGGCAATCGGGAACTACGCCCAGGCTACGATCAGCCGCAGCCGCTTCGCCGGCAACCACTCCAGTGCTAACGGCGGCGCCATCGACACGACCGTGACCCTGAACGTGAGCGATAGCAGTTTCGCAAGCAATGCGGCCGGCATTCGAGGCGGTGGGATCAACAACTACCTTGGGACCCTGACCGTGGTCAGGAACAGCTTCAGCGGCAACACCGCCGGCATGTATGGCGGGGGGCTGGCCAACGATGGGGGCACCGCCACGGCCACGGTGGACCGTACCACGTTCAACGACAACTCCAGCCCCGGACCCGGTGGGGCGGTGGAGAACACGGGTGCCCTGTCGCTCACCAACAGCACGCTGAGCGGCAACAGCGCCGGCACGCGCCGGGAGCAGCACCGGTAATGGCGGCGGCCTATTCTGGGGTCCGGGCGGCACGATCACGGTCCTGAACAGCACCATCGCCGACAACACGGCGCGAGGCCAGGGTGGAAACATCTATGTCGGCGGGGCTCCGAACAGCAGCATCCACCTCAAGAACACGCTCGTGGCGGCAGGCAGCCCCACGAACTGCGACAACACCGCTCGCCTCGCAGGGAAACAATCTGGAGAGCGCCAACACGTGCGGTTTCACGGCCGCCGGCGACCTGAGGAACGCCGCGCCTCGGCTTGGTCCGCTGCAGGACTACGGCGGCCCGACCCTTACGCGCGCACTCCGGCCCGGGAGCCCGGCGGTCGACGGGGGCACGAATGCCGGCTGCCCCGCAACCGACCAACGCGGCGTGGCGCGCCCTCAGGACGGGGACGGTAACGGGAGCGCGGTGTGCGATATCGGAGCATTCGAGGGCACCGTGAGTTTCCGGTTGTACCTGCCCCGGCTGACGCGGTGAGGCCTGCTGCGCCGAGCACGCTGCGCGGGTAGCGGCCGGCAGCCGGGCGCAACTCGAGCGAGGTGGGGCCGGCCCCACCTCGCTCTACATTCCCCCCGCTGCACCAGTCTGGTGCTGCGCGAGGACTGCTGCGGAACGCCGGAGCGGGCTGTGCCGGCCTTCCCGCGCTTCACGGCGCGCCGAACAACCTCGCGAAACCAGGGTACGGTCGCAGCGGGATGGTCTCGAATTCGATCAATCCGGCTGCGACGAGAGGCAAAGTGTCAAGCACACGGCGGGCTTCGGCATCGTCAGCGCATTCCAACACCAACACAGCCTCGGTCCTGTCAGCCCTGAAGTACAGCTCACGGACGGTGCCCGCCTGCTGCAACTCCCACAGCCGGGCCGCCTCGTGGCGCAGGTACGGCCCGAAGGCTCCGGGCGATGCCTCCAGGCTTTCATGCTCCAGTGCAAGGATCTTCATGTTTGCCCCTCTTTGAGCTACCGGCGCGCTACCGGGCAGGACCGGTGAGACTTCGCTGCCGTCGTGTGAACTGAAGCTGTCCGAAAACTCGAGTCTCCTGCCATCATCTCACAAGACGGCTCATCCGGTAACCTGCAGGAGTTGTGCGAGGGATTGCAGCAAGCAAGATGGCGGGATTACGTGAGTACACCGGGGAGTCGGGTTGATGCCTGGCTCTTTTCGAGCGACGACGCCTTAATGTCCGCGATCCCCCTACCGGCCCACCAGCCCGACTCCTGCCCCGAGCTACACACAGCAGAGCACGGAGCGCATCACCTGATCGCCGGGGTTGTACTCTGGCCGGTAGGGCTCGAACTTCTCGCCGGTGATCTCTACGTCTTCCATCTTGGCGAGATCGAACAGGCGCCAGCCGGTCGGGTCTTCCGATTGGCTGAAGCCTCCTACCTGGTAGGCTCGAAGCACCTCGTTGCCCGCGGTGCTCACCCCGTGGCAATAGGGCTCGACGGTGCGCACGCCGCCATCGTAGCTGAAACGGATCATCCGGCGTGTGCTGATAGCGAAGCAGATGGTGAGCTCCATCGTCGATCACTCCGGTAAACAGTCGTGAACGCGAACCAGAGACGCGCCGTTCGCGAACCAACCGGATTGTACATTAGAAACAAGTACTGCACAATAATCTTACAACCCGCTCAGCCATCGATTCCGAACGGAGCCATCTTGACGGCTACTTGCCGCACCTGCTCGGAGCGTCGCCGGCGGCGCGCGTTGAGATCGGGGATCGGACCCGGCGAGATCGTGTGCAGAAGTGTCCCGCCCTCGCCTAACACGCGCAATTCACACCAATCCGCTTGCTCCCAGACGACGAGGGCAAAAGCGCCGCCTGTGGGCTCGTCGCGGACCACCTGTCCGCTGTCGAAAGTGGCTTCCACGGCGGCGACCTTTGGCGACAGGACCTGGCCATACACAACGCTATGCCAGCCTCCCGTACCACCGCCTGAGCCCATCGCGCGCGTGATCAACTCATCGTCAGCGGCAGCGGTGACGTTGCCGCCGCCGCCGCCCGATGGCTGCCAGCCGCCCCGGGCCGGATCGAACTTGACGATCCAATAGCCGAACATCGGCATGGCTTGCACCGTGGCCGTCGCCGGCCGCCAGTAGGTGTAGAGCACCACGGTGCCCTGCTCAGACTGCCGGATCCCTACCACCCGCATCGTCGCAGCCGTGCCCGGCGGCTCCATCCGCTCGACCGCGCTTCTCACCGCCTGCTCCGCCGTCACGGCCGGCCGGAGCACAGTACAGCCGCCAAGTGCGGCCGCCAGCAGAGCCAGACAGGCGAGCAGTATCGCAGGCCGGAGGTTGGTGTCTCGCATCGCTCCTCCAAAGACGTCCCAGCCAGATCCCCAAATGGTCATCGTCATTATCGCGCCGCTGCGCCGGATGGGCGCCCATCAGGTGGACAGGACCTGCCCCGGCCCGTCGGATAGGCCGGCCCGGGAAAGCCGGGCACGTGCGCAAAGCCGAAGACGCATTTTGCGCACTCACAGGGTTGATGAAACCCGCCGGTTCGGATAAGATGATCCCTGTCGCCTGATGGTGGGGATTCCCAGCAGCCAATCAAGGAGGTGACGTATCGAGTCGAACCTGCTGTACCGCAGTTTTGACGTTTGTTCCTGCCCGGCATTCAGTGAGGAGAAAAAGGGATGAAGACTAACCGTATGTGGTCCGTCATGGCGCTGCTACTGGTAGTGGCCATGCTGTGTGACCGGCTGTGCCGCTGCGCCTACGGCGGCACCCACCAAGGCAGCCGCCGCGCCCGCTGCTACGACCGCGCCGGCCGCGCCGAAGGCCACCACCCCGCCTGCCGCTGCGACGGCTGCGCCCGCCGCAACCGCGGCTCCCGCCGCGACTAAGGCCGCTGCGGCGACCACCGCTCCGGCCGCCACTGCCTCTCCGGCCGCGACCAAGGCAGCCGCGGCGACCGCCGTGCCCGCCAAGTGCGAGAAGCTGGCCGATGCCATTACCGTGGCCGCCGGACAGTTGGGCGCAGCCGACAAACCGATCGTCATCACGTTTGTGCCGTCGGTCGACGTCGGCCTGATCACCAAGGGCGGCAACGCCATGGCCGAGTGCCTCGGCAAGATGACCGGCCTGACCTACAAGGTCGAGGTTGGGACGAGCGAGGCTGCCTCGATCGAGGCCCTGGGCGGCAACAAGGCCCAGATGGGCTTCCTGAACACCTTTGCCATCCTGTTGGCGAAGCAGAAGTACGACGTGGATGTTGCCCTGGTCGCCCAGCGCATCTATGGCTTCAAGCAGGCGAGCGGCAGCTACACCTCCTTCGACTTCGACCCCGACAAGGCGTTGGCCGGCCAGTTGACCTCCTTCTACAAGCCCGAGTTCTTCTGCCACCCCGGCCCTGAACGCCAAGGCGCTGACCGATTTCAAAGGCAAGAACTTCTGCTTCACCACCGCCAGCTCGACCTCGGGCGGCATCATCCCGCGCGCAGTTCAAGGCCGCGGGCGTCGATCCCGACAAGGACATGAAGAGCACGTATTCGGGTGGGCACGACAAGGCCGCGATTGCCGTCTACAACGGTGACTGCGACGGCGGCGTTGCGTTCATGGACATCCTGACCGACTCGGCCACCAACCTGCAGGGCAAGTTCCCCGACATCCAGCAGAAGGTAAAGGTCTTCATGCTCGGCGATCGCATCCCCAACGACGGTCTGCAGTTCGTGAAGGGCTTCGATCCCAAGATGAAGGCCATCACCGTCAAGGCTTTGCTGGCGATGATGCAGGACCCGGGTGGGAAAGCTGTCGTCAAGAGCATCTACAACTACGATGCGTTCGAGCAGGCAGACTATGCCAAGTACTATGGCCCCTTCAACGAACTGTTGAAGAAGGCCGGCATCGACGTAGCCTCGCTGGTCAAGCAGTAAACAGGGCCTAGGGTCCGGTATGAGGGGCGGCGCGTTCCCCGGCAGTGCCGGCGGGCGCCCGCCCCTGTACATCTTTCCGGGGGCATAACCATGCTGCGTGTCGAGCATCTTACGAAGGTCTATCCCAATGGGACGCAGGCCCTGAATGACGTGTCGTTTGAGGTCCAGGACGGCGAGTTCCTGGCCGTGATTGGTCTCAGCGGGTCGGGCAAATCCACCCTGTTGCGCTGTATCAACCGGCTGATCGAGCCAACGTCCGGCAAGGTGATCTGGAACGGCGTCGACGTCACGGCCGCCTCCGGAGGCGAGTTGCGCCAGATCCGCCGCCAGATCGGCATGGTGTTCCAGCAGTTCAACCTGGTCAAGCGCTCTTCCGTGCTTACCAATGTGCTGTCTGGCCGGCTGGGCTACGTCAACCCGTATCAGAGCCTCATTGGGTATTTCACGAACGCCGACCACCGGCGCGCCATGGAGAACCTCGAGCATCTGGGGCTGGCCGACAAAGCGCACGTGCGGGCCGATTCCCTGTCCGGTGGACAACAGCAGCGCGTCGGCATTGCACGCGCTCTGATGCAGGAGCCGAAGCTGGTGCTGGCCGATGAGCCCGTTGCATCGCTCGACCCGGTGCTCGCACATTCGATCCTTAAGTACCTGGAGCAGATGAATCGCGACCGCAACATCACGGTGCTCTGCAGCCTTCATTTTCTTGACCTGGTCCATCGCTATGCAACGCGCGCGATTGCGCTCAAGGATGGACAGTTGGTCTTCGAGGGGCTGCCCAACGAGATCGACGATGCGCAGTTCAAGGCGATCTATGGCCAGGAGGCCGAGCGCGTCAGCGTTATCTGACGGCCGGCCAGCAGCACGCTTGAGATCGGAAGCTCGATGGGCTCAACAGTAACTCACGTACCTGCCCCCCGCAACGCCTCGCTGGCGGGCGTCCTTTCGCTGCTCGTCCCAGGCGCAGGCCAGTATTACCTCGGCCACCGCGAGCGCGGCCTGCTCATCCTTTTCCAGGCGTTGGCGCAGGGTTATCTCAGCTATTGGGCGCTGGACAATTTCCGCATCGGCCAGGTGATGCTCGGCGAGACCGAGGCGAGCTGGCTGTATCTGCTGTTCGCCCTGTTCTGGGGCTGGAACGTCTATGACGCCTACCGCCAGGCGCAGGGCCTGGGGGGTTGGCAGTGGGTTGGCCCGCTGATCACGCTGCTCGTCGTGTACGTAATCGGCTGGCAGGTCACCGATGTCCGCATCGACCGGCTGATCACGCGTTTCGGCAACGCGCTGAAGCTTGGGAACGACCTGATCCATCCCGATCTCTTCATCCGTGACGCCTCAGGGAATTTGGGTCCCAGCGAGAACTTTGGCTACATCTTCGGCACCATCACCCAGGCGCCGGCTCCCGATCTCCTGGTGCGCCTGGGCCTGGTGCAGGCCGGCGGCACGCTGCCCAGCTTTCAGCCCGGCAAGATTGTCGAGACGATTGCCCTCGGGCTGATCTCCACCATCCTCTCGACGATTCTCGCCATCCCGCTCAGCTTCCTTGCCGCCCGCAACATTGTCTCGCGCCTGCCCGGCGGCGTCGCCATCTACTACGGCATGCGCACGGTGCTGAACTTCGTCCGGGCAATCGATACCCTGATCTGGGGCCTGATCGTCGTGCTCTGGGTCGGTCTCGGTTCCTTTGCCGGCGTTATCGCGCTCACGATCCATTCCGTCGCCGCGCTCGCCAAGCTCTTTTCCGAAGAGGTTGAGCACATCGACCCCGGCCCGATCGAGGCCGTGACGGCGACCGGCGCCAACCTGTTTCAGATCGTTCGCTACGCCGTGATCCCGCAGATCGTGCCGCCGTTTCTGGCCTACACTTTACTGCGCTGGGATATCAACATGCGCTCGGCGACCGTCGTCGGCTTCGTCGCCGGGGGCGGCATCGGCTTCTTCGTGGTCGAGACGCTGCGCAAGAGCGCCTACGAGCAGTACGCTTCTGCCCTATGGGCGATCGCGATCCTCATCATCATCGTCGATTATGTGAGCGCCCGCTGGCGCGAACGCATCATGGTCGGCACGACCAAGATCGCGGATCCAAAGCCGCGGCCATGGTACAGGTCACTCCGCACCTGGTTTTACACTGTCGTGGGCGTCGCCGTCTTTGTCTACTTGTGGGGCCTGCTGGACATCGATCTGCGCGAGCTGTTCAACCCGGCGCCCACGTTCGGCGCGCTGATCCGCAGCTTTCTAGACCTGAACCTGTCGCCCGAGGTCGTCGATACCGTGATCCGGCAGATGATCATCACCATCTTCCAGGCGCTGCTCGCCACCACGCTGGGCGCCATCCTGGCCATTCCCTTCAGCTTCCTGGCGGCCCGCAACCTGACCGGTCGCAGCCGTCTCTCGATCTGGATCTACTACCTCACCCGCGGCCTGTTCAACATCCTGCGCTCGATCGAAGCGCTGCTGTATGTGGCCATCTTCTTCTACTGGGTCAGCTTCGGTAACTTCGCCGGCATGCTGGCCCTGGCAGTGACAACCTTTGGCCTGATTGGAAAGCTGTTCTCCGAGGCGATCGAGAACATCGATCCCGGACCACTGGAGGCCATCACCGCGACGGGCGCGACGCGTCTCCAGGTGATCGCTTTCGGAGTCCTGCCGCAGATCATCCCACCATTCATCGCCTACGCCATCTACCAGTGGGACATCAACGTGCGCATGGCCACCATCGTCGGCTTCGCCGGCGGCGGCGGCATCGGCTGGCTGCTGTACAACGATTACTTCCCCTTCGGCAAATATCGCTCCGCCGGCACGGCCGTCCTGGCGATCGTCATCGTGGTGGCGATCATGGACTTCGCAAGCGCCAGGTTGAGGGAGAAGCTAGTGTAGGCAAGGAAGTCCACCCGCTCACACTCGACCGCCAGGAACTCACCTGCCCGCTCGAGCGGGCAGGTGAGTTCCTGGCGTAGATATCCAACACATCTGGAGGAGTGTCATGCCTAAGAAGGAGATCATCAACGGTCAGCCGGGCTCTATTCTTTCGCCTGCCACGCGCTTCGGCAACCTCGTCTTCACGTCCGGCATGACGGGCCGGGGACCGGATGGGCAGTTCCCACCCGATATTACTGAGCAGACGCGGCTCACGTTAGAGAGCATCAAGTCGACGTTGGAGGCTGCCGGCACCTCGACTGACAATGTGCTCAAAGTCCTCGCGATGCTGGCCAACATCGAGGACCGGCCAGCGTTCAACGAGGTCTACAAGACCTACTTCCCAGACAATCCCCCCGCTCGCTCGTGCATCGAGATTGGCCGGCTGGGGCCAGGCTGCTTGGTGGAAGTCGAGTGCGTAGCCTGCATCCCTGACTGAGTTCATGGGAGTCCACCCGCTCACCCCCCCAAGACGGTGTTCCGCAAGGCCGAGGCAGCGGAATGGTTTCCGTATAATAGCAGGTCAGCGCGACCACAGGCGCCGTTCTGGCACAGGAGGCTGAATTGGCTCGAATCCATGGTGAGATTACGATCGACCGCCCGGTCGAAGAGGTCTTCGATTTCGTCTCGGACCAGTGCAACGAGCCGCGCTACAACCCTCAGATGCTCTCCGTGGAGAAGCTCTCGCCCGGCCCCATAGGTTCGGGCACGCAGTTCCGCGTCCAGATGAAGTCGGGCGCTCCGATGCTGCTTGAGTTCACGACGTTCGAGCGCCCCGTCCGTCTGGGCTCGCATACGTCGGTTTCCGGGGTCACCATCGACGGCGAACTCACCTTCGAGGGGAGGGGCGATTCCACGTTGATGTATTGGGACTGGAACATCACGCCGTCGGGAGCCCTCAAGATCCTCACGCCTTTCATCGTCTGGATGGGACGCCGGCAGGAAACTCGGATCTGGTCCGACCTCAAACGCTGTCTGGAGGAGTGAGCCCCAGACGGCGTCGATTGTGGCGACCATCCGGCGTGCCAACAAGTGCATCGAGCGGACGGCGCAAGCTTGACCGCGGAAGAGAGGCGCGTGACCGCCGCTCATGCGCAACACGTTATGCCGCCAGTTACGTGAATTGAGCGTTTCCAGACACCTCGCCCAGAAGCAACGCGAGCCACCCTTTTTGCAGCGAACGGAAGTGATGAATGAACATGATCAATCAAGTTTCTTATGCCGAAGCTCCAGTCGCAATCCGCAAGATGCCAAGTCAGCTTGGAATGTGGGCGGCTGTCCTGACTACCATCTGCACGGTGGTGTTCGCCGTCATCGCCATCGCAACTCCGGCCCGGAGCGGACCGTTCTGCGCCACCTGGGGGTGTGTTGCCTACCCTTACACGGCTGTGGCCCAGTTCATCCCCGGCGACTACTTCTGGCTCGTTCCCGGAATCTTGTTGGCTCCGCTCTTCGTTGTGCTCTTTGCGTGCATTCACGCCTTCGCCGTAGAAGGGCAGAAGCTTTTCAGTCGCATCGCGCTGTTGTTCGCGGGGGCCTACGCGCTGGTTATCGTCGCGGACTATTTTAGTCAGTTCACCATAGTCATGCCCAGTCTCCAGAGCGGGGAGACCGCTGGTCTCTCGCTGTTCACGCAGTATAACCCTCACGGGTTCTTCATCGCGGGCGAGGCGCTTGGCTATCTACTGATGAGCATCGCGTTCCTCTTCGCCGCGCCCGTGTTCGCCGGAGGCAGAGCCGAGCGCGCGCTCCGCTGGCTTTTTGCACTGAGCTTCGTCTTGGCGGTGGTAGCGTTCGTCGGTCTCTGGCTCTTGAAGAATGACCTGATCGCCTTCGAAGTGACGATCCTCATGATCAATTGGGTCGAATTGATCACTTCAGGCGTGCTGCTGAGTATCGTGTTTCGGCAAGCTGTCCGACCTGGGACAACCTAGTGCTGGGCACCATTTTCAGGAGATTCGTTGAAACTTCGCGCAAGCGGCTGACGCGGGACGTTGGGGCGTACCAATGACTTACAACAGACCATGGTTTCAGAGTGCAGCGCGGAATGTTGGCACAACTGCTTGACCAACAACAACTTCTTTCTTGTGATAACTCGGGGTATTGTCACGTTAGATTCCTTCGCAGTCCTCTGAGCGCGTCCTCTTCGGGTGGGTGGGGAAATGGGATGATCTTGACCAGGCGCTTGCCGAGTGTGCCGTCGAAGAATGAGTCTGACCGAGTGCGGACAATACCCATGAAATACCGACAGGAGGTAGTGTGGCCCAATTTCGGGTCGGGGAGAAATCAGTGGATCAACCGCGCAGCGCCGTCTAGCCCTTGAGCGAGGGGCGTAGCTCAACATCTTGCCGATGCAGCGGCAAACCGTCCGCTGCATCGGCGGTTAGGGGCGTGACCCCGTCTCAGGCCGGTTTGATGTTCTGGTTCATGCGGAAGAAGTTCGTTGGGTCGTACCGCTTCTTGAGCTCTGCCAGCCGGTTGTACGTCGGGCCGTAGGCGAACGCGATCCGGTCGGCCTCGTCTTCGGTGAGGAAGTTGATGTATGCGCCGCTGCTGGCGAACGGCTTGGCCTTGGCGAAGAATCCGCGCGCCCAGGCGATGCCGCGCTCGTCCTCGGCGGCCGACTCCCAACGGCCATGCACGTTCATCACGTAGTTGGCGTCTCGGCTCGAGTAGGCCATCGCCTCGGGTGCTACTCGGCTCGTCTGGCCCCCGATCGCGGCGATGAAGATCTCGCACTGCGGCGACGGAAGCATGCCGGCGTATTCGATGACGGTGTCGATCGCGCCGTCGCTGAGCCGCGCGAAGTTGTGCGACTTCCAGTAGTTGCGCGCACCCGGTGCCAGGAGCGGATCGAAGGCCTGCTGCCAGGCGGTGTACGGGATCACGCCGACTTGCTCGCCGTGCGCCGTGCCGAAGCCGCGCAGCGTCTGGATCAGCTTCTCGCCCTGCGAGGGGTCGC
Source organism: uncultured Chloroflexia bacterium (assembly GCA_963783655.1). Classification (GTDB taxonomy): domain Bacteria; phylum Chloroflexota; class Anaerolineae; order CG2-30-64-16; family CG2-30-64-16; genus CAWAOA01. Next base: position 26,941 of record CAWAOA010000020.1, on the reverse strand, counting down.
CGGCATAGCACAGGGCGAGCACGACAATCTCCTTCCCGTGGACGTCCTGGGGCAGGAAGGGCAGCGGGGGCGCCTTGCGAGTGACCATCCAGACGTTGAGGTCGTCCGGCATGGTCTCGGTGAAGCGGGCGAACTGCGTAAGCACAGACCGCGCCTGGTCGAACGGGAACGCGATGAGCCCGGCCAACACTTCCGGCCCGACGGGATGAAGCTGGAACTCGAAGCGAGTGACAATACCGAAGTTTCCACCGCCACCACGTAGCCCCCAGAAGAGGTCCTTGTTTTCCGTATCGCTGGCGTGCAACTGACTGCCATCCGCCATGACGACATCCGCAGAAAGCAGGTTGTCGACGGTCATGCCGTACTTCCGGCTCAGCCAGCCGAAGCCGCCGCCGAGCGTCAGGCCGGCCACGCCGGTGGTCGAGTTGATGCCCAGCGGCGTGGCAAGGCCGTGCGCCTGCGCGGCCGCGTCGAAGTCGGCGAGGGTGCAGCCTGGCTCGACGGTCGCCCGGCGGGCTTTGGGGTCCACCTGGACGCGCTTCATCGGCGACAGGTCGATCATGAGGCCGCCGTCGGAGACGGCATTGCCCGCGATGTTGTGCCCGCCCCCTCGGATCGAGACTAGCAGGTCCTGCGCGCGGCCGAACTTGACGGCCTGGACGACATCTTCAGGTGACGCGCAGCGGGCGATCAGCGCGGGCTTGCGGTCAATCATGGCGTTCCAGATCTGACGCGCTTCGTCGTAGCCCGCGTCGCCAGAACGAAGCACATCCCCCCGGAAGTGGGCCTTGAACTCGTCGATTTTTGCCTGGTCGATCTTTGCCTCTCGAAACTGCTGCATGCTTGGCTCCTTGGTTTGCGCCCAACTCTTGACCATCTGGATTCCGCCTTGAGCACGGGCTGGCCGTGACATGGCGGAATCAAGACAAGCCCAATAACGGGATCGATCCATCACCTTGACACGTGGCTGACTCACGATGAGGCGAAAACGGATGCCGTACGATGCACGTAGTGGTGCCTTCGGTAGGCATTGCTCCTTACATGTGCTCAGCTTGAACCTGATAGATCTGGTTGGCTTGTGACCTGGATTCCAATGAGGGTTGGTTAGCGGCCTGCGACGAGCAAGTCAAGAGGTTTGCCGGCGGCTTCGTGAACCGGTCGCACGGGATGGCGCACATCCCGGCCCGTCGCAAGACGCGCGCTGGGGAGAACTCGGGCACGATCCACGCCGGATGTCTGGAGACAGACATAAGGCAAGGCGCTCGCGCCGGCAACGTCGCGCAGGGATTCTGGCCGCGAGCGCCCCGCACCTGACTCGCTTTGGATTGGACGTGGAATTCGCCCTCGCAAAGCTCGCAAATCGCCCCTTGACAGGGCAAGTACCCTTGATATCGTTAACAATATTCACGGCAATTATGTTTTCTGAGACCTTGCTTAGGGGGTTTCGATAATGGTCGATAGCACACTTCCGACTCCCAAACGTCGCGGCCGAGGGTGTCTCCTCTGGCTGGGCGGCGCCATGGCTCTGCTTGTGGTACTGGTACTGCTGGGGGCCGTTTACGAGTCTGCGGCTGAAGCTGCCGACGTGCGAGCCAATCCACCTCCAGGACAGATGGTCGACGTGGGCGGTTACCGTTTACACATCAACTGTATGGGCACCGGCAGTCCCACGGTCGTGATCGACGCGGGATGGGGTGATTGGTCCCTCGGGTGGAGCTCGGTGCAGGCGGACGTGGCCAAGACGACGCGGGTCTGCACCTACGATCGAGCCGGCATGGGCTACAGCGAGGCCGGTCCTCTGCCGCGAGATGCCGAGCAATTCGCCGGGGAGCTCCACACGTTGCTGGATCGAGCCGGCATTCCAGGTCCATATCTGCTGGTAGGCCACTCGCTGGGCGGTCTGCCGGTGCGCGTGTTTACGCACGAATATCCGGCAGAAGTCGCCGGGGTGGTGCTGGTTGATTCGATGAGCCCTGGGCAAGCCAGGGAACCGGCCGCCGATGCAAGCTCCACGACCCCCACCGGAGCCGGCAGGTCGTCGATCCCGGCTCTTTTGGCACGTTTCGGAGTATTGCGTTTGGTCTCCGGGCCGCCAGGCCCTGCTCCGAATCTATCGCCGCAGGCAAAGGAGGCTTATGCGGCTTTCTCGGTAACCCCGCGATCAGCGCAAGCCTGGGCGGATGAAGGCACAGGTGTTCCGGCGAGCCTGACTCAAGCGGGCGCCGTGAAGTCCTTCGGGGATCTGCCACTGATCGTTCTGTCGCGCGGCCTGGATCAAGACCCAGACTGGCAGCGGATGCAAGCTGAGCTGCTGAAATTGTCGTCCAATAGCCAGGCGATGATTGCCGACAAGAGCGGCCACAACATTCACTACGACCAGCCCGAGGCTGCGGTCGCGGCCATCGTGAAGATGGTGGAGCAGCTTCGCCGGCCGGCACAGTAGTAGATCGGACCTCTCCACCGGGTAACGTGTGTCAGGTCGCAGCATGCCAATTCTGACGATCAGCAGATCTCAAACGGAGAAAGAGGAAATCATCTCTTCACCCACATGTGCCTGAACAACGGCTTCCAGGTTGCCGCCTTGCTCGCCGCCACCAACACGTCCGCAGCGGTGGCAACAGAGGCCCGGCGCTTAGAAACCCTTCGATCGGCGTAGCAAGTGCCCGGGACCGAGCTGCTTTTCCGGGTGGGTCATGAACCGATGTGTGTTGGCGTAGCCCTGCCCCAGTTCTTGATGCGCCGGGTCGAGGCTCGTGGCTTTGGAGGAGCGGGGGCGCGACCGGCGGCTGGTACGGGTGCTGTTTGCGCTCGGGGCGGATGGCGGGTATGGCGGAGAGGATTTCTGCCAACTGCTCCAGGCTGGCCAGGTTACGACCGGGCAGGAAGTCGTCCACGTAGACCAGCGCAGCAGCCATGCCACGCTGGACAGGTTCGTAGCCGCCGGCCCCCAGGAGCGGATTCAGCCAGATAAGGCGATGGGCAGAGCGCTGCAGCCTGGCCATCTCGCGTCCGAGCATCTGGCTGTCGCCGTGGTCCCAGCCATCGCTGATCAGCAGAATGACGGCGCCACGCCCCAGGACGCGGCGGGCCCACCGGTAGTTGAACGCCCTGACCGCTTCGCCAATCCGAGTGCCGCCCGACCAGTCCGCCACGGCGTGGCCCAGCTCGTCCAGCGCTTCGTCGACGTCTCGATGGCGCAGATGGTGGGTAATGCGGGTCAGGCGTGTGCTGAACACGAAGGCCTCGACTTCCACTCCGGTGAGCCCATGGGACAGGGCATGGATGAAGTGCAGCAGCATGCGCGAGTATGGCTCCATCGAACCACTGATGTCGCACAAAACCACCAGCGGTCGCTGGCGCAGGACGCGGGAGCGGTGCGCCAGGGTCAGCAGCTCGCCGCCGTGGCGCAGATTATCGCGCACCACGTGCCGCAGATCGAGCCGGCCGTGCCGGCCCCGGCGATAACGCCGCGTGCGGCGCTGTCCCACCCGCCACTTGAGGGTAGCCATGGCCCGCCTGGCGGCCTGCGTTTCCTCCCACGACATCTCGCGGAAGTCCTTCTGGCGAATCAGCTCAATCGCGCTGTAGAGCCCGATCTTCTGGTCCGCCGCGGCCACCTCATCCTGATCACCGGCTGCCGGACCGATTTCATTCCCGCCCTGAGGCACGCCGGTACGCGGTGGATGCACATGATGCTTGTTGGGGAGACGCGGCCGTTTTCGCCGTTCTTGCGCAGGCCCCGGGGGCAATTCCGTCTCGACCCTGCCCCAAAGAACCGCAAACGCCTGGTCGAAGATGGGCAGGTCTTCACGCCGCGTTATGAGGAGCGCCTGGGCGGCATGGTAGAAGTCGTCCCGTTCGGCGCACCGACACGTATTCGAGCGCGCGTATGAGCTCGAGCACCTGGCGCAGGCAGGTATCCACCCCCATGGTGCGCAACAAATCGCCGAATCGCAGCAGATGGCCGAGCAAATAGCCGCCACGCCGCGTGTCCGCTGTCGCCGCAGGCAGGGGGGAAGCAAGCGGTGCCTGGTCTGGGCCGGCTCGCTCGCTCGACGACCGCGCCCTACACCATGGCCCGGGTGCGGGCCTCTTCGACCAGGCGCGGCAGGTCGCCCCGCAGCACGACCTCGATATCGTCCTGGTACTTCAGGAGCAGGCCGAGGGTGTCCTCCACACAGGGCAAATCCAGCTCCTGCGTGTCGAGCGCCACCAGTGCCTGCGCCCAGTCGATCGTCTCCGCGATGCCGGGCAGCTTGTACAGCTCCATGGTGCGCAGCTTCTGCACGAATTGAACAAGCTGGCGCGCCAGGAGGCCGCTCGCCTCGGGCACGCGGCGGCTAACGATTTGACACTCCTTGGCCAGGTCCGGATAGTTGATCCAGTGATAGATGCAGCGGCGCTTGAGTGCATCATGAATCTCACGGGTCCGGTTAGACGTGACGATCACCAATGGCGGCCGTTCGGCGCGGATCGTGCCCACCTCCGGGATCGTGATCTGGAAGTCGCTCAGCAGCTCCAGCAGGAATGCCTCGAACTCCTGGTCGGCGCGGTCGAGCTCGTCGATGAGCAGCACGGGTGGCTCGCCCTCGACCGGCTCGATCGCCTGCAACAAAGGACGCTTTATGAGGTAGTTGGCACTGAAGAGATCCTGCTCGAGCGTGGCAGCATCCTGGGAGCCTTGCGCTTCCACGGCGCGGATGTGCACCATCTGGCGCGTGTAATTCCATTCGTAGACTGTGTTGTTGACGTCCAGCCCCTCGTAACACTGCAGCCGGATGAGGGGGCGGTGAAGCATGCCGGCCAGTGTCTTGGCCACCTGCGTCTTGCCGACGCCGGCCTCCCCCTCGAGCAAGAGCGGCTTGGTCAGCTTGAGCGCAAGGAAGATGGCGGTGGCCAGAGCGCGTCCCGCCACGTAGTCATGTGCGAAGAGTGCGGCCTGCATGTCATTGATGGTGGCATATTTCTGCCGGGCGAGGTCTTCGGCGGCGTCCATGCTCTGGCTCTGCTCCCTTGGCGTCTGCGCCGGCGTGGCGTGAGGCATCCGGTGGCCGGGGGTCACGCCCCCGTGATAGCGCTAGTCGAGGAGGTGATCCTTCCGGTACCCCTCCGGGATGAAGGGCGGGGAGACCGTGGAGACGCACTTGAGCAGCGCCTCCCCATCATTGACCAACTGGTGAACGGCACCGGGCGGCACGTAGACTGCCACACCCGGCTGGAGCGCCAATTCTTCGGAGTCAACGCGTATGCGACCGCGCCCCTCCACGCAGTAGAAGACTTCTTCCTGGGACTCGTGGGCGTGCGGGTTGCTGCTGAATCCGGGATCGACCGTGCTGGTGCCCACCCACAGGTGCCGGCTGCCCATGGTCCAGGGGGTGACCAGGTGGCGGATGGTGCGCTGATAGGGTGGCCCCACGCGGTCGCCCGCAACATCTTGTTCTCGCACGTGCTTCAAGGCGTCCTCCCTTCCCCGCTGTCGTATGGCGTCTCGACCCGGGGGCGCCGGTCCTTCATCAGGCTAGGCGGCATCATCGAGCACGGCAATAGCACGAATGGGCGAGCCGCTGCCCCTCCGGATTCTGAGCGGCAGCCCGATGTAGCGGAAACGCTTGCCCACCACGGGACGCAGGTCGCCCAGGTTCTCGGTGTTGAGCGTCTGCATCTCCCGGCAGACCTGGTGCGCCGGGTAGCTCAGCGTCCCGCCGCGGTCATGGCTGGGCGCGTCCTGCCCGATATTGAGCACGCCGGCGCCGTAGATATACTCAGCCGCTTCACGGCCCAGGCCGGAGTACGCCGAGAGATAGGCAGGCGTGCAATACGTGCGCTCATAATGGCCCGAATACAAGAGCAGGGTATCGCCCTTCTTGAGCTCCAGGTTGTGCCTGGCCAGGGCCTCCTTAATCATGCCGACTGTGTATTCGGTCCTCGGGGGCAGGTGCGAAAGATCGATGCAAATCCCTTCTGTATAGAACCAATCCAGGGGTAGCTCGTCGATGCTGGGTGCGCCGGGTGTCGGGTCGATATGCATGATCGAGTCGACATGGGTGGTGCCGTGCGTGCTCATCTCGATCTTTTCAGCAGTGAAGCAGTAGCCCTCTTCGAAGCGGTCGCGTGTCGACTCGTACGTGTCAACGACCGTGATGACCGTCTGCGGATGGCCGGGCCACACTGGGGCTCCTGTGAAGATCTCCTGACTCAAGTCGACCAGTTTGTAACCCATCGTCTCCCCCTTCAGTTCCATTCCTACGGTCCGCTTCGGCATTTCTCGGCGACGCTGGAACCTGCCCTCACACGGCGCCGGGGTCGCGTCTTGCAACCGGGCGCGTGTGAGGGCAGGAGACTGGCAACTGCTAGGCCGGCACCGCCTCCGGCCGGACGGCCCGGATGGCCATGAGCAGTAGCTCCGGGCTGATGGGATACTCGTCGATCCAGACGCCAACGGCATCGTGGATGGCGGACATGATCGCCGGCCCGGGAGCGTTGGAGGAGCCTTCGGAGAAGCCCTTGGCGCCCTTTACTCCCGCCGGGCACGGGACCTCGGTGATTCCGGCGAGGAGCTCGCTGGGGTAATCGGCGAAGGTCGGCATGAAGTAGTCGCCGAGCGTCACGGGCGAGTACTCCTCGCTCGGATAGTACGGATAGGTGTTCTCGGTGAGCGCATAGCCCAGGCCGATGCTGAGACCGCCGTTAATCTGCCCCTTGACCAGCAGCGGGTTGATGGCCTTCCCCACCTCCCAGCTATTGACCATCTTGAGCAGTTCCACCTGCCCCGTATCGGTATCCACTTCCAATTCAACGTAGCAGCAGCCGTACGAGATGGCGGCCACAGCGGGCATTGCACCGGTCTCTGGGATCGTGATCGTGAAAGACGTCGGGCTGCCAACTGCCGGTACCGACCAGGAATTCACCGCCCCAGGCGACCGCCGGTCCCACCTGGCCCATCGGCATGCAGTGCTCGGCCTGCGCGCCGCGCACGTAGACTTCGTTGTTGGCGACCTCAATGTCATCGGGGTTGGCTTCCCACATCTGAGCTGCCCAGAGGCGGATCTTGCCCTTCAGGTCCTCGCAGGCATTCCAGACAGCGTGCGTATCGATGAGGGTCACGCGGCTCGCGAAGCTGCCCGTGGAGAGCGGCGCGAAGTCATCCGCGAAGTTGCTGGCATAGATGCTGTCAATGGGGACGTTGAGCGCATCGGCCGCCACCTGGCGCAGAATCGTCGTCGAACCCTGGCCGAGGTCTACAGCTCCCAGCAAGAGGGCGAAGGTGCCATCCGGCTTGAGCTGTACAGCGGCGTTGCTCGGATCCCCGGCGCCCTTGTTGCCGCTGGGGTGCAAGACACACGAAATGCCCTTGCCTCGCTTCTTCATGTTGCCTACCTCCCTCGTGAAGTCATGGCCATCAGATGGTCAGGCAGTTCGATCCCGGCGAGCTCAGCGGTCTTCTTCATGGCCTCGATCGCCCCTGCGCCCTGCACGACGTAGCGGCTGGCGCCCAGGTCGCCGTCGCGCCAGGCGTTGACGAAGCGCAGCTCCCAGGGATCCATGCCGAGGGCGTTCGCAATCTTGCTCATCTGGACCTCAGCGCACGACTGCCCGTTCAGAATCGAGAAGCCGCGCATGGAGCTGGCGATCAGCTTGTTTGTGAAGATCGTCTTCGCCTCCACGAGGATATTGGGTATGCCGTACGGGCCCGCCGCAAACATACCGCACTTCTCGGTGGCGTACGGAGACATGCCGGCGTACGCGCCGGTGTCGTGATACTCCCTGATGTGGCGCGCCACGATGCGGCCGTCCCGCTTGACGCCGTCTCGATACTCGAAGACCCAGGGACCCCGCTTGGTGGAGTAACGCAGGTCCTCGCGACAGCGTCTCGCGGAACTTGACCGGCTTCCGGAACTTGAGAGCGGCCAGGCCGGCGATGTGATCCGTATGGATGTCGTTCTTGCCGCCAAAGCCACCCCCACCTTGCCCCCGCGGAAGCGGAGGCGGCTCATCGGCAGATTGAGGATCGCCTGCAGCATGCCCAGATGCCAGAAGAGGCACTGGCTGGTGGTATGGATGACGAGGCGTTCGGAATCGTCAAGGTAGGCCACCGAGGCATGTGGCTCCATAGAGGCGTGATCTTGAACGCCATTGGCATAGCGTCCCTCGACGACAAGATCGGCTTCCCTGAAGCCGGCTTCGATATCGCCAAGCTTGATCACGCGCGTCTGCATATTGCCAGGCTCATACGTCCAGACGTTGCTGGTCGATTCGGGGCGGACGAGCGGAGCGCCCGGCTGCATGGCCTCGAACATATCGAAGACCGGCGTCTGTTCCTCGATGTCGAGCCGGATCTTCTCCACTGCCTCCGTGGCGGTGTCTTCATCGACAGCGACGACAGCGGCGATGTTCTGCCCCATGTAGCGCACGTGGTCGCCGGCGAATACCGGGGTGTCGTTGTACTTACCGCAGAGGTTGGCGCCCGGGATGTCTTTGGCGCTCAAGCAACCGAGGACTCCGGGGACTCGCTCCGCGGCGGAGAAGTCCAGGCCACGAATCAGGCCCTTGGGTACCGGACTGCGCAGGGTCTTCACGTAGACCATGCCCGGCCGGGAGATATCATCGACGTACTCAGTGGCGCCAGTAACCTGCCCCGGGCCGTCGTAACGGGGCATTGGGGTACCCATGTACTCAATCATCGTTACCGCTCCTTGACCTTGCCGTCGGCCACCGCCTGAATTGCTTCGACCACTTCCTCGTAGGTTCCGCAGCGGCAGAGGTTGCCCGACATGTAGTAGACGATCTCGTCGCGGGTTGGGTGCGGGTTCTTGTCGAGCAGCGCCTTGGCAACCAGCAGCATGCCAGGGGTGCAGAAGCCACATTGGGTCCCACCAAAGTCCAGGAAGGCGCGCTGCAATGGATGAAGCTGGCCGTTGGCCATACCCTCGATAGTCAGGACGCTGCGGCCCTCGACAGTAGCGGCCAGCGTCAGACACGAGCGGACCGGCTTGCCGTCCAGCAGGACGGTGCAGGTCCCGCAATCATCGTCGTCGCAACCTCCCTTGGTGCCCGTGAGATAGAGCTTTTCCCGCAGCACGTCGAGCAGGGTCTCAGTCGGATTGACGACCGCCTCTGCTGGGGAGCCATTTAGCAGGAATGAGAGTATCCGTTTCATCGCGAATGCCTCCTCGCTTGGCTTCAGATCCCGGTGGCGGCGGTCAGGGCGCGGGCGACGAGGGCGGCACCGGCTTCACGGCGCTACCAGGCTGTGGCCCGGCCATCGTCGATGGCGGCTGCCCTCCGCCACGGCAGCGGCGGCTGCGAGTGCCATGAGTTGCGGGTCAAGCTTGCGGCCGGTGAGTGCGGCCTCAGCCCGGGTGACAACGACAGCGGCGTCGGCGCCATTGAGCCGCGCGATGTTACGCTTCTCCGGCAGCCGGTCTCGTCGAGCAGCCAGCCGGACGGCAGTGGTCACAATGGAGCAGGCCTGAGCCTTGCGCTTGCCAAGCTTCAGGTAGGTGACACTTGCCCGACACCGGTGGGATTTGGATGTCGGCGATGAGCTCGTCGGGCACGAAGCGTGGTTCGCCCAGGGCCCACGAAGAAGTCCTTGATGTCGACACAGCGCTGCGCCACACGCGCCGACGAGGCGCAGAACGTCATCCATGGCCAGGAGAGGCATGACCATATCGGCGGCCGGCGGGGCGTTGGCTATGTTGCCGCCGATGGTGGCGGCGGTACGGATGGTGCAACGTGCCGTGTTGGCGAGCAGCCTGCACGAGAGCACGGAGCCGCCCGAGCCAACAACGGATCGTCAAGATTCTGGCCAGCGGGGTTGCTCCGCCGATCACCAACCGCGGTGCCGACTTGTTCGACGGTATCGAGACCGAGCCTGCCGATGTAAAGAGATTGTCTGGGGTTTGAGCTCATCGTCGTTGATTTTGAGCACCAGGTCGGTGCCGCTTGCGAGGATGGTAGTTTGTGAGCCGTACTGGGCGAGCAGCGTCATGGTTTCGCTCAGAGTCAGTGGGAGCTAAAATAGTTTAACGTCTTTCATGAGCAGACTTTTTCTTGGGATCTGCGCACTCGTTGACCAATCAATCCCATGCCAGGCTGCGGCAGTTAGTTGTGGATCACCTCCTTGGCAGGAGCCGGCGTTCCGGAGAGCGAAAGCCAGTGGCAGGTTGGGACTCTGTGCCGGCAGGCGCACGGCAGGCTGCGGCTGCCCGCCGTGCGCCGGGCTCCACTACGATCCACCGTGCTCACCGGCGCCGGTGGATGAGGGCAGAGCCTGGGGCCGGTCGCAATCAGGCCGGCGCCGGTCTGCCGCCGGCCGGTCGTGCCGCCGGCGGTTGCTTCCTTGGGCTGGGCCTTCGCATTGAGCCACATCGTCAGCAGCCCCATGCAGAAACCAACCGCAGCCGGAATCAGCGAGCCGATGGTCACTTCAACCAGGCTAAGCTTGGGGTTGCCGGCCATCATACCGAAGAAGATGGCGGCCCCTACGAAACCTGCGGGAGAGACGGAAAGCCTCCGGACGCAGGCCGCCGGCGGCGACGAGAATCCAGGCAAGGAAGAAGACGAGAGCCCAAGCCAGATAAACAGCGGATCCGTGAGTGCCAGGGCCACATACCCTGACATGAGCACCAGGCTCAACACGATGCCGAAGGCCATCTGGATGTAACCACGTCGGGCGCCCGTACCGTTGGCGCCCACCATGACAGAAGGTCGCCCATGCGGCGAAGATCGGGCCAGAGTGCGAAGGGGATCGTGCCGAAACTGCCGATGTTGAGTGACAACGATGGTCAGGATCCAGGCAAGGACACCGGCGACCGTAGCCAGGATTACAGATCTTCTTCATTCTCGGGAAACTCCTGTCAGTGTGACGGGTTGCGCGTTTTTGCTCGGACCACACCATGGCAGCGCTTCAAACACCGCAGCAAATAACGAGGAGTGGACCCTCCTTCCCGCACGCTGTTGAGAGGCGTGCAAACCGGGATTCTCCGCCCACCGGAGTTTGACCGTTGAGCGGTGCCCGGAGTTGGGCCGGTCGGACTGGGGAAAGGATGAAAACGAGAAACGGCTAACGAGAATCGATTCTACTCCTTGAGGCGAGCAGTTGTCAATAGTCAGCGCAGAAGGGGGCGCATCCGACGTTAGGGGCACTATGTAGGATAGAGCATGCCGATGTTGTCCCGTGTGCGGGGCAGAGCGGGCTAGCTTGTTGCCCCACCGTGTTCTCTGCCCATACAGCGGACAACATTGGCATGCATAGTATCCTACATAGTGCCCCCAGCGTGCGATGCACCCCGCAGAAGCCGGGTGTTGACAAGCTCGCGGGCCGTGCTACAATCGGTTGGTGATACTCGATTCTCGTTTGATTCGTCTTGACGGGGGTGGGAATGGCTGAACAGGGCGCTCGGGTGAATGGCGACTCCTCAGCGGAGTTCTTCCCGCGGATGGTATTGAGCGACCGGGTCAAGGAGTATATTTTTGAGGCCATCCTGAACAGGAACCTCAAGCCCGGCGACCGCATCATGGAAACCGCCCTGGCCCGGCGTCTCGGTATCAGCACCGCGCCGGTCCGTGAGGCAATCCGGGAACTCACGGTGATGGGTTTCCTGCAGACCCAGCCCTACAAGGGCGCCTCCGTGCGCTCATTCTCCGAGGAGGAGTTGTGGGAGAGCTACACGGTGCGGGCTGCGCTCGAGTCAATGGCCGCTCGCCTGGCCACTCTGCGCATGACCGTGGAGAACATCGCCAGCCTCCGCTCGATTCTGGATGAGATGATTGAGGCGCTTGAGCAGGGCGATGAAGTCAACGAAATCCGGTTGGATAATCGATTCCACGAGACGCTCGTGCAGTTCTCCGGCAACCGCTTACTGCACCAGGTCTGGAAGACGCTCGAATTCGGGCGTTGGACGATGCTCACCTACCGGATGAACTGACCACGGTCACGAGTTTCTGGCGCGCAGGCACGAGGAGCTGCTGACCGAGTTGGCCAGCCGTGACCCCGACCGCGTCGCGAGGCTATCTCTCTCATCATCTTCAGGACCTCGTCCCACCGCCTGCAGTGTAGGCATCGCAGGTCACAACCCACTCGATGGGCCGGGCCGGATCTCCGCCGCGGCTGGATGCCCACAAGGACCCGATCCTCTGCCGGCCCGGATACGCGCTTCCTTACCCCTGGCTCGGAGACCGCATTACCCCTTACGACAGCAAAGCGTGCTTTGAGTTAACATTATGTCTTGTACTCGGATACACATGTTACCGCAACTTCCTTGACTGAAACCTTTCCGGTGGTGATCACATGAATCGTACTCACCGGACCAAGGTCTCGAACGTGCTCGTTATCGGCACCGGCGGCGGCCGGACTCCGCGCCGCGATTGCCGCTCACGTTGCCGGCTCGTGACGTGGTCGTTTTGGGCAAGCGACTACTCAAGGACTCTCACACCGTCCTGGCTGCAGGTGGGATCAACGCTGCGCTCGGGCACGCAGGATCCCGAGGATAGCTGGCAGCAGCATTTTGCCGATACCGCTTTCCGAAGGCTACTTTCTTGCCGATCCACGCGGCAGTGGAGCTCCTGGCGCGGCGAAGCCCCGCAGGCCATCCGGGAACTGGCGGACTGGGGCGTGCCCGTTCGCCCTGACTCCTGAAGGGACCGCTGGATCAGCGTTTCTTCGGCGCCCACACACTCTCGCCGCACCTGCTATGCAGGCGATTACACCGGGCGGCGCCATGCTCTACGACCCTGGCCGATCAGGCGGCCAAACTGGGCTTCCCGATCCACGAGAACCGGTATGTCTCCCGTCTGCTCGTCCATGACGGAGTCTGCTTCGGGGCGATGGCATTTGATCTGCAATCGGGCGAGCGGACGGTCTACCTGGCCGACGCCGTCGATCCTCGCCGCAGGTGGCCACACCCGGCATCTGGCGACGAAGCACTTCGCGGCGTGACGAAAACACCGGCGACGGCTTTGCCCTGGCCCTGCGAGCCGGCGCGACCCTGGCTCGAATATGGAGCTGGTGCAGTTCCACCCCACCGGCATGGTGACGCCCGAGGAAATGTCAGGCACCCTGGTGACCGAAGCGGTGCGAGGCGAAGGCGGCCGCCTCTACAACAGTCTGGGGCGAGCGCTACATGGAGCGCTATGACCCGCAGCGTCTGGAGCTGTCGGCACGCGGATCGCGTGGCGCTGGCGAACTACACCGAGATCGTCGAAGGACGACGCCGGGCCCCAACGGCGGGCGTCTTCCTGGATATCACCCACCGCGACAAGAACTACATCCTGCAGAAACTGCCCCGCATGTATCGCCAGTTCATGGAATCCCAGATGCTCGACATCTCGCGCCAACCGATGGAAGTCGGCGCCGACCGCGCACTACTCCATGGGCGGGGTGGTGGTCGATCCGGAGACCCATGCCACGGGCGTCGCCGGGCTGTATGCGGCCGGGCGAGGTGACCGGCGGCCTGCACGGCGCGAACCGGCTGGGCGGCAACTCACTCGTCGAGACCCTGGTCTTCGGACGCCGGGCCGGCGAGGCTGCCGCCGCCTACTCGCCAGGGCGGCAGGTCCAGCTGCGCACGAAGCGGGCCATCGACGATGCGCACGCCGAACTGGATCGATTGACGCGTGAAGGGGACGAGCTCGCGCCGCCCGCTCCAGCCGCGCGCTGCGCAATAACATGTGGGAGAACTGCGGCGTGGTGCGTGACGAGGACAGGCTGCGGTTGGGCCTCGAAAGGCTCGCCGGGACTCGCGGGGCAGCCGAGCAGGTGCGACGTGCGTCCCAGCTCTGAAGGCTATAAGGACCTCGCGCTGGCGCTGGACCTGCGCGGCTCGCTGGTCGCAGCCGAGGCCACCTTGCGCTGTGCCCTCGAGCCGCCGTGAGAGCCGCGGGGCACAGCAGCGCAGCGATTACCTCGAGCCGGACCCTGCGCTAAATCTCAATTTCGTAGTCCGGTTGAACGGCAACGGAGAACAAGAGCTATCGACCGTTCCTGTGCCACCCATTCCGGAGGAGCTGCGGGCATGGGTGAAGGCCGGCGAGGAATTGCCACTTGCCAGGCGGCTGCTCGAATAGGGCGCCAGGGTCACACCGTGCCCGATGCGGTCGTCCCACGCCATGGCGCGGCACAGCGGTCCGTAGCCGTGGGCGAAGGCGCGGTCTGAGGTCCCCCTTGTGGTTGGTGGCCCAGGCGGCCTGTCGGTCTCTCAGTTAGCCTAGTTGAGTCCTCCCTTGTAGAGTCTCGTCACTGCCTCATCCCCCACCTTCACTTAGCTGTCTCCGTACAGTTGCCCCTCCTCTTAGACCTCTATCTGCTCGTAGCAGCCACACAGTCGTTCTTATCTCTCTTTCTCCACTCAGTCTCCCTCCCTCTAGCCCAGTAGTTCCCACCTCATCCTTGCCCTACCCCCTCCCCAGCATCTGTTGTTTTACTTCTCTCCCTTCTTTTCAGCTCCCCTTACAGCATCCTCTCTCCTCTCCTTCGTATACCTCTTTGCGCTGCCCTCTGCACAGCGCCTTTCCTTCCACTCTGATCTCTTCCTGCACCATCCTCTGCGTCTTCCTCCTCTCGTAGCCTATCTCTCCCATCTATCCCGTTGACGCCGTTCCAGCACCACCAGTCAACTCTTAGCTGCCATCCTCTTTGCGCACTGCCATCTGCTCACCTTTTTCACCTCCCTCTCATTCTCCCTCAGCACTTCCTGCCCCTTCTCACATCCTCCCTCGCATCCATCGTCTTGCTTACCTCTCTCTCCATCATCTTTCAGCTCCCCTCTCCTCCTTATACCTTTTTTTTCTCTCTCTCCCACTCCTCTTCTTTATCTCTTTCCCCTCTTTTCATCTTCCTCCACCTTCCATACCACTCTCTCACTTCCATCTCTTCTCTCTCCCCCACCACTTAAATACCCCCACTTTTCCCCTCCCCCCCTCCTTCCTCCATTCACCTCCCCCCCTCCCCCTCCTACACTACCCCCCCCTCCCCTTTCCCTACTCGTGCCCCGGCCGCCAACCATTGTGACGTGGCCACCATGGGCCTCTTGATCCGGGCGGCATTCCCCCCGCCGGGCATCTAGTGGTCGATGATCTCTATGGCAAGCCGGATGGCAGGCGTAATGCGCTGCGGATGATCCTCCGCATAGGTCAGCTGCGGCACCGAGTAGACGCGTGGGCTTGGATCCTGGCCCTTGTAGATGGTCGGGTACAGATCGATCAGGTGCGTGCCGGGTGCTCCGGTCACGGTTACGGTGAACTGCACATCGCCGTTGGTTGAGAAGCCGCAGACGTAACCGATATACGAATTATCGTAGGTAACGGTATAGGTGTTGTCGTATGTGGTCCAGCCCAGCCCCTTCAAGTGGATGCTGACCTGCTCCCCGGCTCGTGCGACGGTGGGTGAGACGGAAACCACCGAGGGTTGGATGACCAGCGCAGCCGTTGCCACCACCTGATCCGCATTGACCAGCTCCAGCCTGTGATGCCCGCCCAGGTCATCGGGGATCGCCAGGTCGTGGCTGAGCGTGCCATCTGGGCCAGAGCGGAGGACGCCCAGATCGCGGGACGACTCGCTAAAGCCCGTATTGGACACGCGGTTGCCCACCATGGTCCACCAGCGGAGGGTCAGGCCGGTGTTGGCCGGCAGACCCGAACCCCGCAGGGTCGTGATCTTGCCCACCGGGCCGCGATCTACCGAGAGCGCCAGCGTGGCAGCCGTCTGGTTCTTCACCGGCAAGGGATTGTCGGCGGCCGAGAAGTCCTCGACCTGAGCTGACGGCGGGCCGGGGTCGCCGGTTACCTGGAAGGTGAACTCGGCCCCGGGCGTGTCCTTGTACGGCCCTTGCTGCCAGTTGAGGTAAGGTGTGGGATTGTAGGAGTTGTGCCAGACGGAGATCGTGTGCGAACCCACCGGCCCGGCAGCGCGGAAGCGGGCTACCGCCCGGCCGCGGGTGGTGACGGCCGACATGAATCCCAGGTAACGATTGTCGTAAAGAACGTGCCAGGTGTTGACGTTCTTGAGCGAGTCGACGCCGTTGATGCGCAACTCGATCATCGTACCCACCGGCCCCTGGGCGGGTGACAGCTCGAAGGTCGGCTTGACGGTCAGGCTCGCCTGAGAGAGCTCCCGGCCATTGACCCGCCCGCGCACGTCGTGCGCGCCGCCGAAATCCGCAGGCACCTGCAGGACAGAGCGGATGGCGCCGTCTGGGTCGGAGCGCACGGTAAGCAGACGCTGCGTTCGCTCCTCGTAGCGCTGGCCGACGAACTCGGTGCCGCCTTCCAACTCGTAGCGACCCTCCAGGCTGTACCAGATCAGCTCCACATCGGTGTTCGGCGGGTAGCCGCTGCCCTGCACGGTCACGCTGGCCCCGATTTCGGCGCGGGGAGGGTCGAACGCCAGTTTGGCGGTGTAAGCCTGCGGTGGGCGGGTTTCCTTTGCCGCCGGCATGGCGGTCGCGGCTGCAGGCTGGGAGGCGGGCTGGGCCGGCTGGGCCAGGACCGCTGCCGGCTGGCAGCTCGCCAGCAGCAATGTCAATGCCAACCCTATCGTGCAGGCATACTTTGCGCTAACGCGATGTCCGGCGCCGCGGCGGTTAACTTCAGACAGCATGGGTCCCTCCTCTGCCGGCCAGGCGAGCGCTCAAGCCTTCGGCGCCGCGTCTTCCAGCACCTCGTCCGTAATCGTGAGCAGCGAAGGCTGGCTGCTGAACTGCTTGAACTCACCGGAGCGGCCGTCAGCGCCCGTTGCGCCCACCGAGTAATCCAGGGTGCCGGTCGCGTTGTCCTTGGGAACCACCCATGAGCCGGTCCAGAACTTTTCGGCGTTCGGGTTGGTGGCCGGGTGCGGGCCGTAACGCATCTTGATGGTCTCGCCGTTGCCGAGCTTCACTTCCACCTTGCTGAGCGCCTTGTCGTCCATGAGCGCCCCGGTGGCGGGATCGAACACCCGGGCGCGCCAGACAACCTGGGAGTTGCGGGGGAAGCGGCTGTTCATCACGCAGCTCCGGGCAGGCGCCTGATCGGCGGGGATATTTTTGGATCCCAGGACCATGTCGACCATCAGGAAGAGGTTGGCGCTTGCCGGAGCAGCCGCCGGCTTGGCTTCCTGTGCGGCCGGCGCGGCCGGCTGGCAGGAGGCTGCCACCAGCACCAGCAGCAGGCCGGCGATCACCGGCAGACGGCGCAGGTTCCGATCAGTGTCCATGGATTCCCTCCTGTTGAATGCCGGTCATGGCCGGCTCGGTGTACCGCCCAACCACTGCCCCGGGTGATTCGCCGGTGATCCCCACGGCGCGGATACCGTGGGCCGCACGCAGGAAAATTCCGAGCAGGACGGTCCAGAAGGCCAGCAAGAGGATGGCCACGCTCCAGACCAGCGGGCGCGCCACCGCACTGAGTGGCCCCGCAGGAGGCGGGACCGGCGCCGGCACGGCGGCCAGCTGAGCGGTGAAGCCGGCCTGCGAGCCGGAATAAGCGCTATCGCCGGCGAACCTGGCCTCGAACTGCAGGTTGCCGGCTTGCGCCGGCCGGTAAGCGAATACCGCCGCCCCCGTAGAATCGGTCATCGCCGTGCCAAGCAGCACCTGCCGCCGGCCGAAGAAGTCAGCCCGCTCGTAGAACGACACCTGGCGGTTGCCGATCGCGACGCCGGCTGCCGTCTGCAGCGTGACTTGCAGTTGCAGCAGGCCGTTCGCCGTGGCCGAACTCGCCGAGGCCTGCAGCTGCGTTGCGACCGGCGCGCTCGCCCAGGCTACGCGTGAACCGGCCAGGCCGGCTAGACGGCGATCACGAGGGATGCCGCCAGAACCAGAGGGCGCACCCGCTCCATTTTCATGCTGCTGCTCCTTCCCCTTGCGGCCGGGCCGCCGCGCCATCGTGGACCGGCGCCGCCAGGCTGACCTCGGCTTCTATTGTGGCCATCTCATGGATGGCCAGGATAGGAATGAACTTGAAAAGCAACATCAACAGCAATGGGATGGCTGCCGCCGCTCCGATTGTCACTCCGACGCTGACCCAGGTAGGGTGGAACGCGCCCCAGGCGCCGGCCTCTGCCTGCGGGATCAGCGGGGCCGTGGCGGGCGGTAGGATGATCAGCATCCGCTTCAGCCACATGCTGCCTACCACCAGCGCTGAGGCGACCACAATGCCCGAGACGGTGCGGGTGCGGGGGACGGCAACCAGCAGCAGCGGGATCACGCCGCCGGCAAAAACGAACAGCCAGAAGTAGGGGGCGTACCGGCCCACCAACAGGGCCGTCACCAGCGGCAGCGTCGAGTCGGACCCGACATAGCCCTCGGTGAACAACTCGGAGAAGGTGAAGTAAAGGTACAGCGCGCCCAGCGTGGCCATCAGGTATGCCAGGTAGCGGAAATGGATCAGGGTGATGATTGGGTGCAGACGGTAGGCCCTGCGAAAACCGGCGACGACGAGGATCACCATGCCGATACCGGAAAAGAGCGCTGCCACCACGAAGTATGGGGCAAAGATGGTGCTATCCCACCCTGGCCTGCCGGTCATGGCGAACGCCCAACTCAGCACGGAATGCACGATGACCGCCAGGGGAATGATGAGGATCGCCACCGACGTCATCGCCCGGTCCAGCAGCCGTTCCTGCTCGGGCAGGCCGCGCCAGTTCAGCGCCAACAAGGAATAGAGGCGGGACCGCAGGCCTCGGGATGCCCCACCGCTGCCGGCGCGGTCACGCAGCACCGCGAAGTCGGGGATCAGCGGCAGGTACAGGAAGATCAGCGTCGCCACCAGGTAGCTGGTGATGGCGATCAGGTCCCAGAAGATGGGGGAGCTTACCTGCGGCGTAGCCACGATACGCCACAATCTCTCCGGCCGTCCGACGTGGATGATGGCAAACAGGGCCCCGACGAGCAGTGATACGAAGGCCATGGCCTCGGCCATCCGGGTGATCGGGGCGCGCCAGCGGGCATGGGTCAGCCTCAGGATGGCGGAGACGACCGCGCCGCCATAGCTCACGCCGATGAATGCCACCAGGTTGGCCTCGTAGATGCCCCAGAAGGCGGTGTCCGAATAGCCGGCCGCCGCCAGCCCGGAGATCAACTGCACCACATAGGCGGCCAATGCCCAGGCGACCAGCAGCGCCAGGATAGCCGCCAGCACCCAGAAGCGCCGGCTGCTGCGTTCCATCGGGCGCAGGGCCGCTGCGCGGATCTCGTTGAGGGAGATCGTCCGGTCTTCTGACATGCACTCCTCCTTATGCAGGGCGGCCCGTCTAGAAGTCCAGGTTCTGGGCGTGGCCGAGGATGTAGTACACCCGCGGGCGGGTGCGCAGCTCCTCGCCGTAGCGCACCGCGTCGTTATCGCGCAGGAAGGTCGACAGCTTGACTGTCTCCTTGCCGTTGGTAGCCAGATCGGCGGCCAGATCGCCAACGTAGAGCGCTTCCATGGTGCAGGCATCGACGCAGGCCGGCAGCTTGCCCATCTCGATGTTGTGGACGCAAAGGATGCACTTGCCTACTGTGCCCTGCTGCTGGGGGACCGGGAACTCGGGCATGGCGGACTGAAGGAGCTTGGGAGCCGCGGGTGGACGGGACCAGTTGAAGTAGCGGGCTTCGTAGGGGCAGGCGGCCATGCAACTGCGGCAGCCGATGCAGATATTCTGATCCACCAGCACCACGCCGCTCGCATTCTTATAGGTGGCGGCGACGGGGCACACACGCACGCAGGGCGGGTTCTCGCACAGCATGCACAGGCGCGGCATGAAGTAGGCGCCGCCGGGGCCCTCCATCTCGTACACCCGGATCCACTCTTGATCTTCTGAGAGGTAGTGGGCTTCCTGGCAGGCATCGGTGCATACTTTGCAGCCGTCGCACCGGCGCAGGTCGATCACCATGCACCACTGATGTCCCCCGGCGGCGCTCGCACCTTCTGCCGAGCCGGCTGCGCCCTGCAGCGCCGGCGGCTTCGCCAGAGCCGTACCGGCCAGCGCCGTCCCGGCCCCCGCCGCAGCCAGGCGGCCCAGGAAGCCGCGCCTGGAGATCTTCCCGCCCCCTGCGCCCTCGCCTGTTGATGACATCCGCGTCCCTCCCGTCCTGCAATACGTTCACTCTGCAGGTTAACCGCGAAGGGGCGGGTTCCGCCATCGTGCGGGGCATGATTTACTGCCGCACGGGACACCATTTTTCTAGCGTCCCGCACGATGCGGTGGGAAGGCCGGCTATTCCATCTCGATCAAACCTCGGCGGATGGCGTAACGTATCAGCTCTGTGCGGTTGTTGAGGCCCAGTTTTTCGAGGATATGGGCGCAGTGCGTCTGTACGGTGCTGAGGCTGACTACCAGCCGCTCGGCGATGTCCTTGTTGCTCAGGCCTTGCCCGATCAGCGCCAGCACCTCCCGTTCGCGCGCGGTGAGGTCGTGGAGATGCTCGAGTGGCTCCCCGGCATGGGTACGGCTCAGGTAGTCGGTCACCAGCTTCTTGGCCACCGTGGGATGAAGGAAAACTCCACCCTGGGCCACGGTGCGCAGCGCTGCCAGCAGATCCTCGGAGCCCGCGCCCTTGAGGACGTACCCCGAGGCGCCTGCCTTGAGCATCTGGAAGAAGTACTCATCGCTCTCGTGTACGGTGAGGGCCAACACGGCCGTGCCCCGGCACTCCTCGACGATCCGCCGGGTAGCAAGGAGGCCGTCGAGATCCGGCATGCTCACGTCCATGCAGACGACATCCGGCCGCAGCTGGGTGGCCAGGGCAATCGCCTCGCGCCCGGTGGTCGCCTCTCCTACGACTTCGATGTCCGGCTGCGCCTGCAGAATCAGCCGCACGCCCTCGCGGACGATCGCGTGGTCTTCAGCAATCAGCACCCGGATTGTCATTCCCTGTCTCCTCCCCGGCGACCGGCAGGCAGACCTCAACGCTGGTCCCCTCACCCGGATCGCTGCGTATGGTCAGATGTCCGGCGAACATCTCCGCCCGTTCGCGCATGCCCAGCAGGCCGATGCCGGAGCCGGCCTCGAGCGGATGGTAGGCGCCCTGGACGTCAAAACCGCGCCCGTCGTCGTGCACGCTGAGAGCGATCTGCCGCGGCTCCCAGCGCAAGACGATGCTGACCGCGCCGGCGTGGGCGTGATTCTTGACGTTGTTGATGGCCTCCTGGGCGATGCGGAACACCGTCGTCTCGAGTTCAGGCGGCAGACGGCGCTGCTGGCCCTGGGCCTGAAAGGTAACCGCCGTGCCCTCGGCGCCCAGGTGCGTCTCGGCATACCAGCGCACCGCGGGCGCCAGCCCCAGGTCGTCAAGCATGGTTGGGCGGAGGTCAAGGATCAGCTGGCGCGTCTGGCCCAGCGCGCCGCTGCTGATGGCGCGCGTGCGCGCCAGTTGCCGGCGAGCGTGCTCCATCTCCGGCGGGAGTATCTCGTCCGCGGAGTCCAGGCTCATCACCAGCCCCACCAGCGATTGGGCCAATTCGTCGTGCAGCTCCCGTGCCACCCGTTTCCGCTCGTCCTCCTGGGCGTTGATCACCTGTTTGAGCAGTTGGCTGCGGGCGGTTTCCTTCTCCTGCAGGGCATCATAGAGCTGCTCCAGCTCGGCGGTGTGCTGCCGCACCTGCTGCTCCAGCCGGTCCTTTTCCTGGATGCCGTCTGCCATCTGGTTGAAGGCAGACCCCAGCTCGGCGATCTCGTCCTGGCCCGGGGCGCGCACCCGGCGCGCCAGGTCGCCGCCCCCGAGATCGCGGATCGCCGCGTCAGCCGGCCCACCGGCTTGAGCACGGAGCGCTCCAGCGTCACGCCAAAGAGGGCGGCTCCAGCAGCAATGCGCCGCCGCTGAGGAGAAGCGTCTGGCGCAGACCGGTCCGTGTCTGCGCGTCGATGGACGCCATGGAGATGTCCGTAATCAGTACGCCGTTATAGGGTTGGGATGGATCGTGGCAGGCGTGACAGACCTCGACGTTCTCGATGGGGCTCCAGCTTCTCAGCACCCGGCGCCCGTCAGACAGGTCCATCACCACCGGGGAACTACTCACGGCGGTTCCACCCCCGGGGTGACATGGCACGCAGCCGCCGTCGGTCTTCCGGAGGTGGCTGCCGAGCAGGGCGCGCGGCGCAGCCGCCCGGACCGTGGCGCCGCGATCCAGCAGCATCAGGTTGATTACCTGTGGATCCGCGGCGATATTGTCGATGGTGACCTGGGTGTCGAGGCGGTCCTGGCGCAGCATGGCCTGGCGGAGGCTGCCCTTGATCACGCTGCTGAGGTCGAACGCCGTCTGCTCTGCCGTCTGCAGGAGCACGCGCTGGTGTGCGCTGTATTGGGCCCAGGCGAGCAGGGCCAGCACGATGGCCAACGGCCCGAGCACGGCGAGCATCATTTTGGGCCGGAGAGTCAAGCGCATGGCTTCCTCGGCGGGCGAGCAAGTGCCGAGAGGGGACTGGCGCCCCAGGGTGACTGCCACTACTGCGAGACTACTATAGCACTTGATGCACACAAGCGGCAAACGGCAGGCGGGAGAGGGGTTGCCTTCGATGCGAGTTGGGTGGGCAACGCCCGTCCTTCGAGAGCCTCAGGATGGTTGCGTTAGGGGTTGCCATCTGCGTAGGTGATGCTGTCCAGGAATCCCGCACTTGGGCGCACGAAAGTAGCGCTACCCCTGGACGTAACCCTTCTCCTTGATGCCCAAAACTAACTCAGCCATCCTGAGGCTCTCGAAGGACGGCCGTCGCAGCGCGGCTGTCTTCGATGCGAAGCTTGTGTGCAACGGGGCGTACTTCGACACGGCCTGCGGCACGTCAGTATGGAGTAGTTGATTGTAGGCGTTGATGCGAATGGTGCTGGACAGGGACCCCGCAGTTGGGTGCGGCCCCCTATCGCTGCCCCTGGACGGAGCCTTTCGCATCAGCGCCGAAAACTAATACTCATCCTGACTGGCCGCAGGCCGTCTCGAGGACGCCCGGCGCGCAGTGCCTTCAATGCGAATTGGCTACGCAACGCTGGTCCTTCGTCAAGCTCAGGATGGAGTAGCTGGGTAGACGGCAATGTGAGCGGTGCTGTACAGGGACCCCGCAGTTGGGTGCACACGCCTAGCGGTGCCCCGGGACGGAACCATTCGCATCGCTGCTCATAACTAACTACTCCATCCTGAGGTTCTCGAAGGACGCCCCGTGGCAGCGGTTCCATCGATGCGAGTTGGGTGCGCAAGGCTCGTCCTTCGACAGGCTCAGGATGGAGTAGCTAATGGTCGGCGGGGATGCGAACGGTGCTGTGCAGGAACGCCGCGCTTGGGTGCTGAGCTCCATCACTACCCGTGGACGGAATCCCTCGCATCGATGCCAAAAACCAACTACTCCATACTGACGTGCCGCAGGCCGTGTCGAAGTACGCCCGTCGCCGCGCGGCTGACTTCAATGCGAGTTGGGCGGCACCCACCGTCCTTCGACCAGCTGTCTATGAACTGGCGTTATGACAACAGTTCATTGCCGCCTGGCTTGCCGCTAGTGTGACCGAGCGGGGCCTATGAGGATTGGCGTCTCATGCTGAGCGTCAGGCGCCCATCAACGCATCTGCGACCGTGGTACTCCAGGCAGCGATCGCATCCCAATCACGGTAGTCGCCGAACGGTTTCTTCATCGCTTTGAGCACCCCTTTTTCGATGAAGGTCAACTTATCCGGGTTGATATGGCCGTGGAAGACGGCGATGTCACGGGGCCGGATGCGATCGGCAAAGGGTTGCAGGGCGGCAGGCAGGCGCCAACCGTCCACCAGTTGGTCCGGATCGCCCTCACCGGTAGGCCCACTTGAGAACAGCCAGACCGGCCGGCCGGCCAGCGCTTTCTCATTGTCCTGTAAGAACGCTGCAGCCTCTTTCTGCCACTTGCCGATGTAGACCGCACTGCCCAGGATAACAGCCTTGTATGGGTTCAGCTCCCGGATGCCGTCAACGGGCAAAACATCTGCCTGCAAACCCGCCTGGCGAAGCACTTCGCCGATCTTCTCGGCGATTTCCTTTGTTGCACCGGATTTCGAAGCGTAAGCAACCAGGATATTTTCGTCCATTTCCAGCCCCTTTCTCGTTTTGAGAGCCTACTAGCGTTCGTGATGGGTTGACCCCAAAAGGGCGGTTACGAGGTAGACGGAGCCGCCCTTTCCCCTCTGCCTTGTGCCCGGATCGATTCCGGGTCGAGAGCGCCGGTGCGCCCGGCCGGGCTGCTGAGTGCGGCCTGGCCGGGCAGCGGAGTCTCGTCCCCCCCGGCGTCGCCTGACCGCAGGCCGGGCTCTACTTCGCCTTGACGATCACGTTGCCGGCGCCGCTGCCGGCCGTGATCTCGACCCTATCGGCAGCCCCGTCGAAGTCGGGCGATTGGTACGTGTTGGCGCCGGCTTGCTGAGCCGGGGATCCACGATCACTTTGCCCATGCCGGTGCTGGCGTGAACCTTGACTGGACGCCGCTCGGGACGCGCACCTCCACGTTGCCCCCACCGCTGCCGGCGTCAATGGTGTTGCTGCCGGTGATGCCGCTCCCCACCTCGACGGTAACGTTGCCCCCGCCGACTTGACGGTTGCGCTCAGGTTAGCGGCCTGGTCGGGCAGAGCCACGTCCATGTTGCCGCCGCCGGTGTCGACCGCCAGCGCGGGTGAGCGACATGCCGGCCAGGTTCAGGCTTGACGTTGCCGCCGTTGCTGTGGGCCTTCAATTCAGTCGAGACGGCGGGATTGAGGTGGATCTGCCACTCGTAGGCGCCACCGCAGCCGGCCCACGGGAGGCGGAACCACGACTGCGCAGAACCGCCGCCCTTCACCTCCAGGACGGCCTGGCCGTTGAAGGTGGTCAGTGAACGGGTGGGGGCGCCCTGCTTCGCGAAGTACTGCAGCGTGCCGCCGAGCAGCAGCGGCTCACCGCCGGTCAGCCGGTCAATCGTCAGGTGGCCCAGGTCGCTGTTGATGTCGATCCGGGCAGTCGCGGCGCCGTCAAGGGGCACTGCAAGGTCATCGGTAAGAACTTTGTCGGACATTTCTGCACCTCTCCAGTAGCTGAAGCCGGCCCCACCGGCAATCAAGAGAACAAGGATGGTCAACGAGGCGACCGGTGTGAACCGGATCCTCCGGCGCGAACCGGTAACGGGTGTTGTCATGGTATTCTCCTCTGCTGCTCGGGTGCCCCGGTGGATCCGCCACCGCAGGAGACCGAGATCAATTTGAGATTGAGATCGCGGATGCGCTCGAGCAGCCCGTGAAGTGCGGCCTGATCGGGCAGCGGCCCGGAAAGCAGGGTCTCGTCTCCGTCCAGGTGCGTCAACTTCAGACCCGCAAGCCAATCCGACCAGCCTGGATCCAGATGGCCCCCGATGATGAGCTCGTAGTGTTGCGGCAAGGCAGCCCTCCTCCTTCCTACCCGGCTATGGCAGCGCCCGCATCGCCGTCAAGACGGTTGAACAGCACGGCCAGCAGGACGGTGGCGGCGGTGAAGAGGGGGCACCAGATCACCAGACTGCCCAGCAGGAACGCGAACGGGTTATCCAGCACGATGCTGGCGATGGTGACGATCGCCGAGAGACCGTTGAGCAGAAAGAGCCGGCGAATCCATCGTTCGAGCCGTCCACCGGAGAAGACAGGGGCAGCGAACAGCATGGCCAGGTTCATAAAGACATAGGCGGAGACCAGCGACCAGAAGATGGCGTGCGGGTTGCCATGCACCAGCATGGACAGACCTTCCGTTTCTCCACCGGTCAGGGCGCGTGGCACGGACACCAGTTGGATCACGTAGTTGATGAACGCCATGACGGCGTAGATCACCGTATAGACCAGCGCCAGGTGGCTCCAGATACGCTTCGCCGGGGCAGCGTAGTAGTGTACGCAGACCATGAGCGCGGCGAACGCCGGGGCGAGCAGCAGCGATGGGTATAACGGCAGCAGCAGCGACGGCCGGAATGCTGCCCGGTAGGCCTCGACTCCCTGCCAACCGGCCGCCGCTTCACCCGACGACGCGCTCGAACCCGCCATGACGACGACCGCCAGGGCATACCCAACAGCGAACAGTGTGGTAGCGAGCGCCGACCAGAGGCCGATGCGTCGCAGGGCAGATTGATCCGTCCTGTCGACGCCTGTTTCGGCGCGACCGGCGGCGAAATATGACGGGGCTTTTGCGGTGACACTCTGCATGGGCTGACTCCTCTCTGCTTGCAGCAGGCTCGCAACTGTTCACGAGTCTAGCGTGCGGCGAGGAAGCCCGCATCGGCCGAAGGACATATCTGGGGTTTATTCTCAGGGTTTATCTGTGAGATGAGAGGGGGTCAGGGAACGATACCCGGCCGCCGGACACGAGAGACCGCCTCGGTCCGGCTGGCCGAGTCCACCCGACCCTCTCGTCCGTTGGAAGCGGCGCCATCTCCGCAGTACAGCCCTTGCTAGATAGGAGGGCATGCCAGCCGACCTGCAGGGAAAGGATCATACATCGTGCATACCAGCAGTCCATTTGTGGTGCTGATCATTCTGGTACGCGTATTTTCTAGACCCGCTTTTTGTACGCCCGCATCGCAAAGACATAAGCCACGAGCATGATCCCGACGCACCACGCGAGCGCAATCCAGATGTCATTACCGACAGGCTGACCTGACAGCAGCGCGCGGATGGCTTCCACGATCGAGGTCACCGGCTGGTTTTCGGCAAAAGCACGGACGACCGACGGCATCGATGCGGTGGGCACAAACGCCGAACTGATAAAGGGAAAGAAGATGAGCGGGTAAGAAAAGGCGCCTGCACCGTCCACCGAGGTGGCGGACAGTCCGGCAATCGCCGCGATCCATGTCAGGGCCAGCGTAAACAGCGCGAGATACCGGGCACGGCAAGCCAGACAATACGCCTGCCGGCGAGCGGAAGCCCATGACGAGCGCCACGAGTATGATGACGACCACCGAGATCGCATTGGATACCAGTGAGGTCAGCACATGCCCCCACAGCGGGGCCGAACGCGGAATCGGCATGGAGTGGAACCGTTCGA
>CAWAOA010000019.1:0-26031 GCA_963783655.1 uncultured Chloroflexia bacterium | reverse complement strand
ATTTTCCGGTGAACGCTGATTCAAGTCCGATCTTTAACGTAGCGCAATTGCTCAAAGAACCGCTCGGGGCAACCCGCTCGGCAAGCATCGCGGTTCCGCTCAGCGAACTGGTGCCCGAGCTGTTGGCGGCCATCGAGCAGCGGCAGCCGGACCCGGCGCTGGAAGGAACCGTGCGCCTGATGCACACTACGGACGGTGTGCTGGTGCAAGGGAATCTGGATGCTGAACTGACGGTGCCTTGCTCGCGCTGCCTGGAGCCGGTGATCGTGCCGCTGGAAGTAGAGGTGGAAGAGAACTTCGCCTCCACGATCGACCTGATTACCGGGAAGGTCGTTAAGCCAGACGAACCGGACCAGGCGCTGTGGATCGACGAGCACCATATCCTGGATCTGACCGAAGTGCTGAGGCAGGACGTGCTGGTGGCGGTGCCGCTGCACGAGCTCTGCCGGGACGATTGCAGGGGGCTCTGCCCAACCTGCGGTAAGAACCTGAATGAAGGCCCGTGTGATTGCGAACCGGAGACAGACCCGCGCTGGTCACGCCTCGTGGAGCTTCTGAACGACGCTGCGGGCGATAACGAGGACTCATCCGAGAAGGAGTAGTACTGTGCCACCTCTTCCAAAGCGAAAAATTTCCAAGGGCCGCCGCGACCGGCGCCGCAGCCAGGACGCACTGCAGGCGGTGCAGATGGTCCGCTGCTCGAACTGTAACGCATATCGCCGTCCCCATGAAGTATGCGCCGCGTGTGGATACTACAAAGGGGAAGCTGTCGTTGAGATGAAGTCGGAGAAAGAGTAACTGCCCGGCGAACACCGAAGGCAGTTACCGAGGGGGGACAGGGAGTCACGGCTCCCTGTCCCCCCTGTTGTGCTTCCCGATCTTCCCCATTTTCTTACGTCCCCGAACCCATAGAGCAGGTGACCGATGCAGAAAATCGCCTACGTCTTTCCCGGACAGGGCTCGCAGACCGCGGGCATGGGGCACGCGCTGGCCGAGCAGTTTGAGGTCGCGCAGCTAACGTACAGGCAGGCAGACGAAATACTGGGTTTCCCCCTGTCGGAGCTCTGCTTCTATGGTCCTGCGGAGACGCTCACCGCCACGGTGAACGCGCAACCGGCGATCCTGGCCACGAGCGTGGCTGCGCTGCGCGCGCTGCAGGTGGCACGGCCCGATTTCCCGGCGCCGGCGATGGTGGCGGGACACAGCCTGGGAGAATACAGCGCGCTGGTGGCGGCGGGTTCGCTGGCCTTTGCCGACGCCGTGCGGCTGACGCGCCGCCGTGGCGAGTTGATGGCGCAGGCCGGAGCGCTGCAACCGGGCAGCATGGCGGCCGTGCTGAAGCTGGCCGACGAGCAGGTAGCGGAGATCTGCCGGCAGGCCGTCGAGCGCAGCGGCAGCACCGTCCAGGTGGCCAACTACAACTCCCCGGGCCAGGTGGTAATCTCCGGCGCGCCGGCCGGCGTCGCTGCCGCCGGCGAGTTGATCAAGGCCGCCGGCGGGCGCGTGATGCCCCTGGCGGTGAGTGTGGCGGCTCACTCGGCGCTGATGGGTTCGGCGGCGGAAGAGTTTGCCGCAGACGTCGCGAATACCGAGTTCCACGTCCCGGTGGTCCCGCTCGTCGGGAACGTCACCGCCGACCTCTTGCAGCACCCGGACCAGATCCGCCACGAGCTGGTGGCGCAGCTCACGTCGCCCGTCCACTGGACCGCTTCCGTCCGCCGCATGGTTGAGGGGGGCGTCGAGCGCTTCGTGGAGCTCGGTCCCGGAGCCGTGTCTGGCGGGGCTCGTCAAGCGTATTGCGCCCGAGGTCACTGCCGCCAGCGCCGGCGATCCGGCGCAGCTGGCCGCGCTCTAGGCAGACGCCCGGTCAGACGGCGGGCAATGCTTGCGGCTTTACCGGCGGCAAGGTAAACTACGAGCGTTACCTGCTGGAAGCCACGGAGGAGACGGAATGCAGTCATTGCTGCAAGGGAAGATCGCCGATCGTAACCGGCAGCCTCGCGCGGGATCGGTGCGGCCATCGCGCGGGAGTTGGCAGCGCGCGGCGCTACCGTGGTGGTGAACCACCGCTCCAGCCCCGAGCAGGCGGCGGAGGTGGTGGAGAGCATTACCGGCGCCGGTGGACAGGCAGTGGCGATCCAGGGAGACGTAAGCGACTTCGCGGCTGCCCAGGCGCTCGTCAAGCAGACGGTCGAGCGCTTCGGCCGCGTCGACATCCTGATCAACAACGCCGGCACCACGCGCGATACCCTGATCCTGATGATGTCCGAGTCGGACTGGGATACCGTCATCCAGACCAACTTACGCAGCGCGTTCAACGTGAGCAAAGCGGCGCTGCGCGCCATGGTGCGCCAGCGGTATGGGCGCATCGTCAACATCACGTCGGTGTCGGGGCTGGCAGGACAGGCCGGCCAGACCAACTATTCGGCGTCCAAAGCGGGGCTAATCGGGTTCACCAAGGCATTGGCGCGAGAGGTTGGGGGGCGGTCGATCACGGTTAACGCAGTGGCGCCCGGCTTCGTGCCCACCGTGCTCACGGATGTGCTGACGGCGGAGCAGAAGGAGCGGATCACTGCATCCACTCCGCTGGGTCGCTTCGCGACGCCGGAAGAGATTGCATACGCGGTGGCGTTCCTGGCAAGCGATGAAGCAGCCTTCATTACCGGGCAGGTTCTCAGCGTAGACGGTGGCCTGGTGATGCAGTAGGCCGGGAAGAGGGAGTCGTATGGAACCATCCGGAAAGGTTACGATTGCGCCCAACGTGCTGATTACGATCGTCCGGCAGACTGCGCTAGAGCAGCGCGGGGTACACGGACTGGCGCCATCGACGCCCAACCTGCGTGGCCTGTTGGCGGGAGGCGTGGCCGACGAGGGGATCCTCGTAGCGGTCAATGCGGACGGCGTGCACGTCGAGCTGCACGTGATCGCCGATCGCAGCGCCAACATGCTGCGGTTGGGGGAAGAGCTCCAACAGGGCATCCGGCGGGCCATCAAAGAGATGGTAGGTATGGAAGCAACGGCCGTGAACATCTATATCGACGACGTGGCGCTGGCGGTCGATAAGGCAAGCGGCGGGAGATAAGAATCGCGTGCAAACCAGAAGGCAGGCGCGCATCAGCGCCCTGCAAGCCCTGTATGAGATGGACACGACCAAACACCCGGCAGCGGATGTCCTCGCTTCCCGCATGGAAGAGCGTCCTCTACCGCCCGAAGGCGAGCAGTTCCTGCGCTCGCTGGTGAGCGGCGTAGTGCGTTACCGCGAGCGTCTGGATGTACTGATCCAGCAGCACGCTCCGGCCTGGCCGGTCGCTCAGATCGCCGTGGTGGACCGTAACATCCTTCGTCTGGCGCTCTTCGAGTTGAGCGGTCTGGTGGACACGCCGGCCAAAGTGGCAATCAATGAGGCGGTGGACCTGGCCAAAACCTTCGGTTCGGACAGCAGCCCGCGCTTCGTGAATGGGGTGCTCGGCGCTGCAATCGCCGGGCGCAAGCACATCGACCTGCAGACGATGGGAAAAGACGCGGAACCCGCCAAGGAATAGGAATGGAACTCTTCGGTATCGGCCCCATGGAATTGATCCTCGTGCTGTTTCTGGCCATGCTCGTGTTTGGCCCGGACCGCCTGCCGGAGATGGGGGCCAGGTTAGGCAAGGGATTGCGCTCGATGCGCCGCGCCACGCGCGAGTTCTCCGTCGCGAGATGGAAACCACGTGCCAGGCGCTGGACGAGCTCAAGGCCCCGTTGAACGAGGTCACCGCGCCCATCCAGGAGCTCCGCAACGCCCTGCCGGCCACCTCGGCGTCGGAAGCCGTGCGCCAGGCGGTGCTGCGCGAGTTCAAGGATGCGAGCGAAGGGAATTCCATAGCGGCGAGCGAGACCGCCGAACTGCCGACGTATCGTGACATCCTGGCCCAGACGGCGGCCGAGGTCGCTGCCGAAGCGCCCGATACGGACGACGAGGCGGCTACCGCCCTGGAGTTGGCGGGGGTGGTGGCGCCCGTTGCAGGCGAGACGGCCGCGGTCGCAGTAGCCGGTGGAGCGCAAATCTTTGACTATCCGGCTGCTTCACGCGGCGGAGCCATGATTTTTGATTGCCCCGAAGCGCCGCGTGGGGGCGCAGCCATCTACGACTACCCCGCCGAACCCATTTCTGCAGAGCCTATTTCCGCCGAGCCGATCGAGCCGCCCCGGCGAGGCGGCGGAACCCGCCGAACTCACACCACCTGCCGTCCCCAGCTCGGACGTCGAGAGCCAGGAGTAATCGATGTCGTTCACGGGGGCCTTTGGCCTCGTGCTGCTGGGTGTCTTTGCGATTGCGTTGCTGGGCCCGTCCAAGCTGCCCCAGGGCATCGAGCAGTTGTGGTTGATGCTGACGAACTTCCGCCTGTCGCAGCAGGATCTGCCCGGGCTCACGCTGGAGCAGGCGCGGCGGTCGTGGGAAGTCAGCGAGAACCCGCTGTATGACCTGATCCAGATCCTCTACGGTTCGGTCGAGCACCTGGTTGAGCTGCGGCGCCGGCTTTTCACCGTGCTGGGGACGCTGGTGGCCGGCGCTATCGTCGCCAGCCTCTTCGCCAACAAGATCCTCGAGTGGCTCGTCATCCCGGCCGGCGGGGCGAAGTTGATCGTGCTGCGGCCGACCGACATGGTGTGGACCTACCTCGAGGTTGTGCTCAGCGTGGCGGCGGCCATCACGCTGCCGGTGATCTTGTGGCAGGTGTTGATGTTCATACGCCCCGCCCTCGAGACGCCGCAGGAGCTATCGGTCTTCCGGATCATTGCGATCGTCGGGATGCCGCTGGTGGTGTTCTTTTTCGGGCTGGGCGTGGCGTTCGCTTTCTTCCTGATGCTGCCGTTCGCCCTCACATATCTACAATCCTTCGGCTCGGAGATTGCGGCGGTCACCTGGAACATCCGTGAGTACTACTCTTTTGTGCTGACCGTCATCCTCTGGATCGGCGCCGCCTTCGAGACTCCCCTGGTCATGGCGCTGCTCGCCCGCCTCGGCATCATCTCACCCAAGAGCATGCAGCAGAAGTGGCGCTTCGCCGTGCTCGGCACGGCGGTGGTGGCTGCGGCGATTACCCCGACAGTGGACCCGTTCAACATGATGCTCGTGATGATCCCGTTGATGGGACTGTATTTCCTGGGTATCTTGATGTCGCGGGCAGTCTATCGCCCACGCTGAGAAATGAGTTAACCCGATCGCGTTGCTCCAATCCCCAATACCCGTAGTGTAGCCCCTTTCACAACACCCATGCCGCGTTTGGCCAGCGCCCGAAACGTTAACCGTCCCGCGCCGCGTGTCTGCGCTCGCGTTACCCGTAGTGTAGCCCGCTTGTGGGGCGGATGCTGCGGCGCGGTTCGCACGGATGGAATTTGGTGGGCGACGGGGCGTCCTTCGAGAACCTCAGGATGGCTGCGTTAGGGGTTAGCCGACGAGGCAAAAGGTACGGTCCCAGGAACCCCGCACTTGGGCGCCGATGTGCGCCACCCCTGGACAGACCACTTGCATCGTCGGTACCACCAACGCAACCATCCTGAGGTTCTCGAAGGACGCCCCGTTGACCACCAAATTCCATCGAAGCCAACGGCGCCGCAACCAACACGTCCCACGAGGGCTACCTCCGCGTTCGCGACCGAAGGCACGCCCTGCGGGTAGCGAGAGAAGGGGCTGGCCTCCGGACCAGCGGGCAACTGGGGCTGGCCTCCGGTTCGTCCGCGGTCGAGCATCCCGCGCCCCGCTATGGACATCCCGCGCCTCCCCGTTAGAATACCCTGGCCGTTATCGACCCGCCTGCCCGCTGCCGGGCGCCACCCATAGGAGAATATCGACCTGTGATACGGGAAAACATCCTCATCATGGGCGCCGCGGGGCGTGACTTTCACAATTTCAACACGGTCTTTCGTGGAAACGAAGGATATTGTGTCCGCGCCTTCACGGCTACGCAGATCCCTAACATCGAGGGGCGCGCGTATCCGGCTGCGCTCGCCGGTGAGCTGTATCCGGAAGGCATACCCATCTTCCCGGAAGATTATCTCGAGCGGCTGATCGCCGAGCGCGAGATCGACCAGGTGATCTTCGCATACTCCGACGTGAGCCACCAGTATGTGATGGAACGAGCGTCACGCGTGCTGGCGGCGGGCGCCGATTTCCGGCTGATGGGACCGCGCGACACGATGCTGAGATCGACGAAGCCGGTGGTGGCGGTATGCGCCGTGCGCACCGGGAGCGGTAAGTCGCAGACCACGCGCGCCGTGGCGGAGATCCTGCAGCACGCCGGCAAACGCGTGGTAGCCGTGCGCCACCCCATGCCCTACGGCAATCTGGCGGAGCAGGCAGTCCAGCGCTTCGGCAGCTACGCCGATCTGGACACGCACCGCACCACGATCGAAGAGCGGGAAGAGTACGAGCCGCACATCGATCGCGGTATCGTCGTGTACGCCGGGGTGGACTACGAGGCGATCCTGCGCCGCGCCGAGGAGGAAGCGGACGTAGTTCTGTGGGACGGCGGGAACAATGATCTGCCGTTTTTCAAGCCCGACGTGCATATCGTGGTCGCCGATCCTCACCGGCCCGGACACGAAATGACGTACTACCCCGGCGCGGCCAACTTCCGCATGGCCGACGTGATCCTGATCAACAAGGTCGACACCGCGGATCTCGCCGGGATCCGGACCGTGCGCGAGCATGCCGCTGCCGCAAACCCGGACGCCACTATCGTAGAGGCGGCCTCCCCCATCAGCGTGGAGGATGCGGCCGCCATCCGCGGCAAACGAGTGTTGGTCATCGAGGATGGGCCCACACTCACGCATGGCGGCATGAAATACGGCGCCGGCGTGGTGGCGGCGCAGCGCTTTGGAGCACGCGAGGTGGTCGACCCGCGGCCTTACGCGGTGGGAACCATCGCCGAGACGTTCCGCAATTATCCGGAAACCGGCCCGGTGCTGCCGGCAATGGGCTATGGCGACGCGCAGATACGCGACCTCGAGGCAACGATCGATCGGGTGCCGTGCGATCTCGTGCTCGCGGCCACCCCGATCGACCTGGCCCGGGTGGCGAAGGTCTCGCACCCCCTCCAGCGTGTGCGGTACGAGCTCCAGGTAATCGGCCGTCCCTCGCTCGAGGACGTGCTGCGCCAACGCCTGGGTTGGTAGTCTATATCCCTTCCGGCACCCTCGCCTTGTGCTAGACTCCGGGGCAGGCTGGTTCGTCCTGGTATTAGAGACCGGGGCGAACCTCGCCGTCTTGTCCTCTTCGCCCACCGCGCGAGCGTCGCACGAGGAGATGTGCCGGGCTTCGAAGCAGATCAACCATCCTCGATAATCTCAATCACCGTTTACGAAGGTTCGGGGGAAGAAGTATGGCATCAGAAGATGAGAGAGCCGGACTGTCGGATGACCTGTTGCGTGAGCTCGCAGATCTGACGGTCGAGCAACAGGCCGAAGTGCGGCAATACATCCTGTACCTGCGCTGGCGCGCAGCGAACCCGTGTGACGATCCGCGCCTGCCGGACTGGCAGTACAGCCTGCTGGATGATGTGGCCGGTGCGAACGTCAGCGCGAGCCGCGAGCAGTCCGGAATGGAAGTGAAGGTCGCCGAGACCGCCGTCGGTGGGGAGACCCGCATGGGGTTGTGGCACCACCCGCCGGTAACCGGCGAATCGATGGTGGAGATGCACGTACCGGTACCCGCGGGCGTTACCAACCTCCGGCTGCGATTCGCGATCGGCATCCGGGATGGCTCTGGCGAGAGCGATGGCCGGATGGTAGCTTTCCGCGTGCGCGTGGGCGGCTGGCAGGTGTGGAATCGAGCCGGCTGGCCGCGCAAGTGGGAGGCAGTCGAGGTGTCGCTGCCGTTCCAAGAGGGAGATGTGCTGCGCCTGACGTTTGTCACCGACGGTCTTGGAGATCACCGGTACGCCTGGGCAGTGTGGGGCGAGCCGATGTTGATCGGCTCGTGGCGAGGATAGCGGCCACCCGAGCAGAACGAGCAAAGGTTGCGTGAAGATCAGGAGGACGTATGCCCCTTTCAAGTTACGGCGGCGATTTCGTCTGGGAGCCTACTCCCGAGCTGATTGAGCAGAGCAACCTGCAGCGATTCTTAAGACGGCACGGGCGCAGCAGCCTGGATGACCTGGTACCGAACTCCATTGCCGATGTGGCGTGGTTTTGGGACACGGTGCTCAAAGACCTCGACATCCGCTTCTACGCACCCTACACCCAGATCGTGGACGCCGGCCGCGGCATCGAGTGGCCGGTTTGGTGTGTGGGCGGCTCCATGAATATCGTCGAGAGCTGCGTGGAGCGCTGGCTGGAGGGCCCGACTGCGGACCGCCCGGCCATCAAGTGGGAGGGGGAAGAGGGCGAGAGCCGCTGCCTGACCTACCGCGAGATGGCAATCGAAGTAAACCG
Source organism: uncultured Chloroflexia bacterium (assembly GCA_963783655.1). GTDB lineage: Bacteria > Chloroflexota > Anaerolineae > CG2-30-64-16 > CG2-30-64-16 > CAWAOA01. Next base: position 17,616 of record CAWAOA010000019.1, on the reverse strand, counting down.
CACCGCCAATGCACTGCGCGAGCTGGGATGCGGCAAGGGAGATGCGGTAGGGCTCTTCATGCCGATGACCCCCGAGATTGCCATCGCGTTGCTGGCGATCGCAAAGATCGGCGGCATCATCGTGCCGCTCTTTTCGGGGTATGGCGAGGGCGCCGTCGCATCCCGGCTGAACGACGCCGAGGCGAAACTCCTGTTCACCGCCAACGGCTTCAACCACCGCAACAAGTTCGTAGACCTCAAAGAGGTGGCCGACTGCGCCGCGCTCGAGACCCCCAGCCTGAAGCACATGATCGTCCTCCGGCGGACGCCGGGGGATTGCCCCATGGTCGACGGGCGCGATCACTGGTGGCATGAGATCGTCGCACGCCAGTCGACCGAGGCCGAGACCGAGCGCACCTCCGCCGAAGATCCGGTGATGCTGATCCATACCTCGGGCACGACCGGCCGCCCCAAGGGCACGGTCCACACGCATTGCGGGTTCCCGATCAAGTCGGCGCAGGATCTGTGGATGGGCTTCGACCTCAAGCCCACCGACACCCTCTTCTGGATCACGGATATGGGCTGGATGATGGGTCCGTGGCTGGTGTTCGGGACCACTCTCCTCGGCGCCACGATGTTCCTCTACGACGGCACCTTCGACTTCCCGGATATCGACCGCCTTTGGGCGCTGGTCGAGCGGCACAAGGTCACAGGACTGGGCGTTTCCCCGACCCTCATCCGCACGCTCAAGCCCCACGGGCCGGAGCCGGTTCGCCGTCACGATCTGTCATCGCTGCGCTGGTTCGGGTCGACCGGATCACCGTGGGATCCGGAATCGTGGTTGTGGCTGTTCGAGACGGTCGGGCGCAGAGAACTGCCGATCCTGAACTACTCGGGCGGCACAGAGATCAGCGGCGGGATCCTGATGGGAAACGTGATCAGCCGGCTGAAGCCGACCGCCTTCTCAGGCCCTGCGCCCGGCATGGCCGCAGATGTGGTGGGCCCGGACGGACGGCCGATCCGCGGGGTGGTAGGTGAGCTGGTCGTGCGCCAGCCGTGGATCGGCATGACGCGCGGCTTCTGGCGCGATCCCGATCGTTATCTCCAGACCTACTGGTCGCGTTTTCCCGGGCTGTGGGTGCACGGCGACTGGGCGGTGATCGACGAGGATGGCCAGTGGTATCTGGCCGGCAGGTCGGACGACACTATCAAGGTGTCCGGGCGGCGTATCGGGCCGGCCGAGATCGAATCGGTGCTGATGAGCCATCCCGGGGTCGTTCTCGCCGCCGCCATCGGCGTGCCTGAGCCGGTGAAGGGTGAGGAGATCGTCTGCTTCTGCGTTTTGGCGCCCGGGCAGGCCGCGGACGAAGAGCTGCGCGGCGAGCTGATGCGGCGCGTGGTGAAGCAGCTCGGCAAGCCGATGAAGCCGCGCGAGATCAGGTTCGCCGCCGCGCTGCCGCGCACGCGCAACGCCAAGGTGATGCACCGCATCATTCGTGCCGCCTATCTGGGCCAGGCGCCGGGGGACGTTACCTCGCTCGAGGACCCGGCAGCCGTCGAAGCCATCCGCCGCGCAACGTAGCCGCGCGCCCGGCCGGCGTGCGCGCACCCACAGGAGAGCCAATGGACTTCCAGCTCAGCGAAGAACACCGGATGCTGCAGGACATGATCAGGGACGTCGTTGCGAAAGAGATCATGCCGCGGGCGCACCACATCGACGAATCGGGCGATTTCCCGTGGGAAAACCTGCGTGCCATGGCTCCACTCGGGCTGCTGGGGCTGCACATCCCCGAGGAATATGGGGGGATGGGGGCCGACAGCCTGAGCGTGGCGCTGCTGTTGGAAGGGATCGGGCGGGGGGGATGCGGCTCGACGGGGCTGATCGTCGCCGCACACCTGGGATTGGGATGCGGGCCCTTGCTGCTGTTCGGCAGCGAGCCGCTGAAACGCGAATGGCTCCCCAAACTGGCGTCCGGAGAGATCATCTCGTGCCTGGGGCTGACCGAATCCGGGGCAGGGTCCGACCTGCGCAATATCCGCACCACATCGTCACACCATGACGGGCAGTGGGCCATCAACGGCAGCAAGATGTGGCTGACCAATGGCGCCGAGGCGGGGGTCGCCACCTTCTTGTGCCGCAGGCAGGAGCGCTACAACCATATCCTCGTACCGGCCGGCACCCCGGGCATGGAGTTCGGCCCGCCGGAGAAGAAGATGGGTCTGCACGGCTCGCATACCTACGCAGTCAGCCTGGATGACGTGCGCGTGCCGGAGGGGAACCTGATCGGCCCCGAAGGGCGCGGGCTGGGCCAGACGCTGCAGGTGCTGGACGGCGGACGGATCGGGATCGCGGCGCTGAGCCTGGGGCTGGCGGAGGCCGCCTACGACGCGGCGCGGGATTATGCCCGCACACGCAAGGCGTTCGACGTGCAGATCAACCAGCACCAGGCAATCGCCTTCATGCTGGCCGATATGGAGACGGAGATCGAGGCGGCGCGGTGGCTGGTCTACCGGGCGGCGCTGATGAAGGACTCGGGCAAGTCGTACACCAAAGAGGCAGCGGTCGCCAAGCTGTTCGCCACCGAGATGGCGGAACGCGTGGCGCGCAATGCGCTCCAGATCCACGGGGGGTACGGCTACAGCCAGGAGTTCCCGGTGGAGCGGATCTACCGCGACGCCCGGCTGATGACCATTGGCGAAGGCACGAGCGAGATACAGCGCCTGGTGATCTCCCGGCTGGTGATGTAGCGGCGCAAAGGAGGGGACTGTGAGCCAAGAACATCATCCACTGGTGCAACTGGCGCGGGCGGCGATCGAAGCCTACGTGCGAGAAGGCCGGGTGCTGTTGCCAGACGAAGCGCCGGCGCCGGTGGACGACGAGCGCGCGGGTGTATTCGTCACGATCCACACCCGGAGCACAGGGGAGCTGCGCGGCTGCATTGGCACCATCCAGGCGACGGAGACCAGCCTGGCGCAAGAAACGATTCGCAATGCCATCTCCGCAGCCACACGCGATCCTCGCTTCCCGGCCATGAGTGCGGTCGAGCTGGCCGGCGTAGAGATCGACGTCAGCGTACTGCACGCGGCAGAGAAGATCGAGTCGATCGACGAGCTCGACCCGCAACAATACGGGGTAATCGTGCAGTGCGGGCACCGGCGGGGTTTGATGCTTCCCGCTATCGCCGGTATCGACGATGCCGAAATGCAGGTGGATATCGCCAGGCAGAAGGCATGGATTGCCCCCGATGAAAAGGTAGACCTTCACCGCTTCCGCGTCGACAGATACCTCTAGCAGCCTGGAGGAAGACCCATGAATGTCACACTGCTTCGAGAGCCGGGCGCGCCCATGCTGCGCGTCGGGCATCGGGGAGCCAAAGGGCACGCACCCGAGAACACCTTTGCATCGTACGATCTCGCCGTGGAGATGGGCGCCGGCGCCGTGGAGTTGGACGTTCACCTGAGCCGCGACGGCGAAGTGGTGGTGATCCACGATCACCAGGTCGACCGGACGACCGACGGTCACGGATTCGTGAAGGAGATGACGCTGGCAGAGCTTAAGGAGCTGGACGCCGGCGCCTGGTATGGGGAGAAGTACCGCGGCCAGCGGATCCCAACGCTGCGCGAGGTGTTGGAATGGGCGAAGGATCGCGTGCCGCTGGCGATCGAGATCAAGAACGGGCCGATCTACTACCCCGGCATCGCCGCACGCACACTGCGGCTGCTGGAAGAGTTCGGGATGCTGCGCCAGGCGATCCTGATCAGTTTCGACCACTTCGTCGTGCGCCAGGCCAAGATTCTGCAGCCTGAATGCGCAACCGGGATCCTGTACGCCGGGCGGTTAGTGGATGCGGTGGGAGCAGCGAAGGCGGTTGGGGCGGACGCATTGCACCCGCAGTGGGCCTACATCACGCCTGACCTGCTGGAGGTAGCGCACGCGGCCGGGCTCGCCGTCAGCGCCTGGATCGCCAACGACGTGCCAACGCTCCAAGCGCTCGACCGCATGGGCGTGGACAGCGCCGGGAGCGACTACCCGGACCTGTTTGCGAAGATGTAGTGACACGACATTCGTCATACGTCATCCGTCACACGTCGTAAGTGACGGATGACGGGTGACGGATGACGGGTGACCCACATGCGGGACCTATGGGTTGGGGGCGGGCTCGCTGAAGGCAAAGGAGATGCCGTCTGCTCCGGCGTCCACGCGCACGCGTGAGCCCTTCTCGGGCGCGGCGGTGAGCAGCCAGTCGGCCAGCGGCTCGCGCAGGTTCTTCTGCAAGATGCGCCGCAGCGGTCGCGCTCCCCATTCCGGGTGATCGTTTTGGGCGAGGAGCCATTCGCGGGCGGCTTCTGTCAACTCCAGCTCGACCCCCTGCGCGGCCAGCATCTTGATCTCCTTCTTGAGCATCAAGGTGAGGATCTGGCGCAGGTTGTCCTGAGACAGCGGCACGAACATGATGATCTCGTCCAGGCGGTTGAGGAACTCCGTGCGCATCGTAGCGCGCAGCAGCTCCATGACCTGGGCGCGGGTTTCGTCGGTAAGGACCGGCTGGTCCAGGAACTGCGAGCCGACGTTGCTGGTCAGGATGATCACAGCCTCGGCGAATGAGGTCGTCCGGCCCTGGGCGTCGGTCAGCCGCCCCTCCTCGAGAATCTGCAGCAGCACGTCGAGCACCCTTGGGTGCGCCTTCTCCACCTCGTCGAAAAGCACGACGGTATGGGGACGCGTCCGCACCTTCTCGGTGAGTTGGCCGCCCCCTTCGAAGCCGACGTACCCGGGGGGCGCGCCGATGAGCCGGTTGACGGTGTGGTCCTGCTGGTATTCGCTCATGTCGAGCGTGACCATTGCCTCTTCGTCACCGAACATGAACTCCGCCAGCGCCTTGGCCAGCTCCGTCTTGCCTACTCCCGTCGGCCCGAGGAAAAAGAAGGAACCGATGGGGCGCTTGGGGTCCTTGAGGCCGACCCGGGCGATCTTGACGGCGCGGCTGACGGCCAGCACCGCCTCTTCCTGATTGATCAATCGCTGGTGAATCGCCTCGACCATGTGCGCGTAGCGCGCCCGTTCGTCCACCCCCAACTTGCTCACGGGGATGCCGGTCATGACGCTGACGGCGAGCGCAACGTCATCCTCGTCCAGGCGGTTGTCCAGCGTTGCGGGCGCGCCGAGCGGGGCGCGTGGCGGATTGTGCAGCCAGCTTCAACAGCGCACAGGCGCGGTGAATGACGGCGATGGCGCTGGCGGGCAGCGGCGAGCCGGCCACGTAACGCTTGGCCATGTTGGCCGCAAGCGGCAGCGCTTCGGGGCGGATCTCGAGCTTATAGTCCTTCTCCAGATAGGGGCGGTGTACCTCCAGGATGGCCACTGCCTCGTCGAGCGATGGTTCGGGTACCCGTAAGCGCTGCGCATGCCCGCTCACGGTGCTGTCGTGCTGCAGGCGGTCGTTCCAGCCGGCGTCCGTAGTTGTGGCGATCACGACCGGCCTCGTCTCCAGGAAGGCGCGCTGTACGGCGCGCGGCGCCCTTGGGGAACTCGGCGGTCAGCAGGCTGCTGCTGAAGAAGCGCTCGACATTGGGGATGAACAGGATGCCGTCGCGCGCCTGCCGCCACGCGGTCTCCACCGCTTTGCCGGCATCGTCCAGCAGCGCCAGCTCGGGCACATGCACGAGGGAACCCAGGTCGGGCGGCCCCTTCCCCTCGGCCATCTGCAAACCCAGCGCCTGCACGAGCGATCGCTTCCCCACGCCGGCATCCCCCACCAGCAGCACGTGACGGCTCTCCGCCAGCGCCAGCAGCGCCGACAGGTCACGCATCAGGTCGGCCCGCACGTAAACCGGACCTGCCTCCCCTTCACGCGCACGCTGCACGACGTCCTGGCTGGCGAGGCGCTTGGTCTGCGCCTGCGCGACCAGCCGGTTGGTCATGGAGGTGGACGTGATGCCGTAGCGGCGGAGCACAGCGGCGGTGCTCACCCCCGATTCAGCCATCGCCCCCAGCGCATGCTCCGTGCCGACGGACAGCTCGTCGCTCGCCTGGGCGATGCTGCGCCCCTCGTCGAGCACCACCAGCATCTCGTCCGACAGCGGCACAGGCTGCCCATCCTGGGCTGTGAAGTTGAAGTCGGCGCCGTTGCCGGGGCGCGAACGTGCCAGCGCCTCTGCGGACGCGGCCAATTCCTCGAGCCGGAAGCTGCGCTCCGCAGCGAACTGCCCAAGTATGCGATGCGCCTGGCTGCCCGGCTGGCGTGCGAAGACGTGCAGCAGCAGCGCAGGGGTGAGGAGAGGGCGGGCGAACGTCTTCATCTGCACCGCGGCAGCATTCAATGCGGCGGCCAGCTCGGGGGTCGGGATATTCGGGTTGAGTGTGCCGATAGTGGCCCTTGTCCTTGTCGAGAGATTGGGGCGGCGCCGCTGCGCCGCGGGTAAGCGGGGACAATTCTAGCACGGCGGGAAGGTGCGAGGCAATGAGGGGGGACGGCATGCGTCAAGCGTCATTCGTCATTCGTAGGGGTCATTCGTCATTCGCAGGGGTCATTCGCCGTGGTGATTCGTCATCTTCACGGGTCACTCGTAGGGATCATTCGGAACGTGGCTCCGGCGTAGGGGGCGGGTCACCCGCATACCTCATAGGTTAACGAGAATCAGGGTTTGTCAAGCATGGGATTTGCCCCCTCTTCGTCCAGGGCCAGGCTCACCTGGGTCAGCAGCGAGGGGCGGTCAGGGGCGCGGGCACGTTTGACGATGCCCAACAGCTTAGCCTCCTCGGCCAGAAACTGGGCGGCCGGGCCCTGAAAGGTGCCGGCCTGGGTGCGCACGGCGTAGTAGTACAACATGCGGGACACCATCTCCAGCGAGATGCGCTCCAAGGGCAGCCCCAATTCCTCGGCCACCTCATCGCCCAGATCGACCAAGACGGCGTAGTCGAGCCAGGTGGCCCACACCTGCAGCTGCACGCCGTTGTTACTCCCCACCCACAGATACGACAGATCCAGCAGCCGCTTGACCAGCGCAAAGGCGCTCTCGATCTGCCAGCGCCTCTGGTAGACGGCCACCACTTCCAACACCGAGAGCTGCTGCGGGTCGAGCACGTTGGTCAGGTAGCGGCCCAGGCCACATCCACGTACACCTCGACCAGCCGCAGCGGATGCTGCAGCGGTGGGAGCGGTACCGGCCCAGCTGCACGATCTGATCGCGCACCTGCGGCTGCTGCCTCAGGCTCTGCCGCACAGTATAGCTGGTCTGCTCCCGCAGGCGCGTGACAAACCAGCTGCCCCTCTCCGTCAGGGCATCAAAGAAGCCAAAGGAGAAGTAGCCCAGATCGAAGACCAGCAGGCTGTTAGCGGGCAGCCAGGCCAGGAGCTGGGGCTGGAAGGCCTTGTCGTTGGTAGCCGGATCTTCGGCAAACCAGATCTGGGCCGGCAGGTGGCTGAGCACATCCACCACCACCGCCAGGTGCCCACCCAAGGGCGCTTCCGGCACCTCTTGCAAGGCCTTGAGCTTGCGGAACAAGCTCTCCAGCGTGGTGCCGTCCAGGGCTAGCAGGCGGCGAAGCGCTGCGCCAGGCCGGCCAGCCCGGCGGCAGCGGGCGCTGGCGGGCGGCGGTGCCGGCAGGGCGGCCAGCACCGTTTCCAGCACGCCCTGGAAGAGGGGGCAGGGAAGGTGAGAAAGCGCTCGCTCAAAGCCGGTTGGCTGACCCGGAACGTTGCGTCCACCCCACCCGTTCCTGCGCCAGCAAGCGCTGCAACTCACGCACCCCACCAGTGCCGCCACAGCATGGCCAGCACCACCAGACCATCACCGGCAGGTGAGCAGGCGGTTGCGCAGTCCCAACTGCCGGTAGTGCGCCATATCGCTGTAGACGGCCGGTGCCACCAAATCTTGCAGCCGTTGTTCGATGGCAGCATCGCTGGTGCCGGGGGTGACGCCGCCGGGCGTGATCTGGATTCCCCGCTGCTGCCGCGAACCGACCGCTCCGTCGCCGCGGTTTGGCCCCGATTCGCATGCCCCTATCCTACGCCCCCACCGCCGGCGCCGCAAGCCCCCATTGACTTCCCCCCTCTGTGCTACTCTATATGGGTCACCGCCCCGTGCCCCAATGCCACCCAATCCCGGGGGCGCGGCGCGGGTGGGTTACCCGGGGTGCAGCGCGGGTGCGGCAACCGGAGGCTCCGCGGGTGCGTTGCATGAGAATTGGGTGGCAGATGGGGCGTACTTCGTCAGGCTCAGTATGGAGTAGCGAGGGGTTACCACCCATGCGAGCGGTGTGGTCAAGGAACCCCGCACTTGGGTGCCGCGGACTATCGATGCCCCGTAACAGAACCGCTCCCATCGATCCCTGCAACTCACTACTCCATACTGAGCCTGTCGAAGTACGCCCCGTCGGCCACCCAATTCGCATCAAAGCCAACCGTGCCGCCATTGAGCGTCCTTCGACACGGCCTGCGGCTGGTCAGGATGGAGGCGCTCGAGAAACCATCGTGGCAAGTCAGATCGTGAGCGTGGTACCGCAAGGCGCTTGCAGTGCGGGACTATAATGTGCGCATTCATAGGTTGGCATGGATGCCGCGGGGGCGTGCATCTCGCAATTAAGGACAGGGTAGATGACAGAAGAGCTACGCTTGACAGATGAACCACGCCTTACAGACGAGTCACCCGTGACAGATGAACCACGCCTGACAGCCGAGTCACGCGTGACAGATCAACCGGGCCCGGCAGAGCAGCCACGCGTGGCAGAAGCGCCGCGCCATGATATCGGGCTGTTTGGCGAAGAGGTGAAGCGGGTGATGGTGGTGGCCGCGCATCCGGATGACATGGAGACGGCTTGCGGCGGAACGGTCGCCCTGCTGACGGCCGCCGGGATGGAGACGACGCTGCTCCTGTGCACCGATGGCGACATTGGCACACACGAGCCGGGGCTGACGCGAGAGTCGCTGGCGGCGACACGGCGCGAGGAAACGTTGGCCGGCGCCCGTATCCTGGGGATCTGCGACGTGGTTTTCCTCGGGCATCCGGATGGCGAGTTGGTGCCCGACCTGTTGCTGCGGGCAGAGATATCCGGTGCGTACCGGCGCTACCAGCCGGACACCGTGCTGACGTTCGACCCGAACTGGAGCGGGCAGGCGCACCCTGACCATACCGCTGCCGGGCGCGCGGCCGTGGAAGCCTACATGCCTTCCAAGATGGAGCTGTACCATCCCGAGCAGCTGGTGGACGGCGCCAAAGTGGCGGACGTGAAGCGGATCTTCTTCTTCGGGGGCAGTGACCGGTCTGAGAACGAGATCGTAATCGATATCGGTCCGGTATGGGAGACGAAGGCGGAAGCAACTCGCGCCCATTTCAGCCAGTTTGGACAGGGAGAAGAGGCGCTGAAGTGGCTGGCCAAATGGAACGGCGAGATGGGGCAGTGCTGCGGGCTGGAGTACGCCGAAGCGTTCCAGCGAATCACCGTTTGGTAGGCGCGTGACCCTGTTCAGAGGCGGGTGATTCCTGCAGCAGCTCGACGGCATGCCCGAGTACAGGGAGCACCGTCTGCAGGTTCTCCACTGCCGCCCGGGGATTGCCGGGCAGGTTGATGATGAGGGTGCGGCCGCGAATGCCGGCGACGGCGCGGCTGAGCATGGCGTGCTGGGTGACGCGCAGGCTGGCGGCGCGCATCGCCTCGGCGAGACCCGGCGCCTCTCGCCCGATCACGGAACGGGTTGCCTCGGGTGTCACGTCACGCGGGGCGAAGCCGGTGCCACCGGTGGTGAGTACCAGGTCGAGCCGGAGCTCGTCGGCCCACTGCACCAGTATGGCAGCGATGGCGGATTCATCGTCCGGGACGACCGCGGTGACCGCAACGCTCGCCGCCGGCCACTCACGCGCCAGCTGGTCGAGCAAGGCCGGACCGCTGAGGTCCTCGCGCTCGCCGCGTGCACTGCGATCGGAGACGGTCAGAACGCCGGTACGGACGGGCATGAGCATGCCTCCTTGCAGAGCGTGCAAAAGAGGGCGAAGCATGCTCGCTTCGCCCTCTTCGGACTTCTTGGGTAACGGGACCACCAATGAAGCGGTGGCTCGTCGCTCTAGCGCTTGGTGTACTGAGGCGCCTTGCGGGCACGCTTGAGGCCGTAGTGCTTGCGCTCCTTGGCGCGCGCATCACGGGTAAGCAGCCCATTACGCTTGAGTACGGGGCGGAGGGTATCGTCCACCTCGCACAAAGCGCGGGCGATGCCCTGGCAGATAGCCCCGGCCTGGCCCGTCGTGCCGCCACCCTCGACCTTGATGCTGACGTTGTAGGCATTCAGCGAGTCGGTCACCGCCAGCGGGCGGGTGAGCAGAATGCGATCGGTTTCGCGGTCGAAGTACTCATCCAGCGGCCGGTCGTTGATCACGATCTGTCCGCTGCCTGGATACAGTCGCACACGGGCGGCGCTCGTCTTGCGGCGGCCAACGGCCTCGTAATATCTGGCTGACATCATTCTACTTTGTCCCTCCCTGACGCCTGCTGGCTCACCGGAAATGGTTTCGGCTGCTGCGCCTCGTGCGGATGCTCCGGGCCGGCATATACCTTCAGCTTCTTGATCATCTGGCGGCCCAGGCGATTACGGGGCAGCATGCCCTTTACCGCGGCCTGGATCACGCGCTCCGGGTGGGAGCCGAGTTGGTCGCGCAGGCTGATCGTCGTCAGGCCACTGGGATAGCCGGAGTAGCGGTAGTAGAACTTCTGGTCCATCTTCCGCCCGGTTACGCGTACCTTGTCGGCATTGATCACGATCACGAAGTCGCCGGTGTCCATCGACGGGGTGTAGATGGGCTTGTGCTTGCCCTTCAAGATCGTCGCTATTTGCGTGGCCAGGCGACCCAGGGTGAGCCCGGTGGCATCGACTGTATACCAGATCCGGCTCGCCTCTGCATCGCTGGCTGTAGCGCTATACGTTCTCACGTTTGCTCGCTCCTGTGTTCGACCTCATCAGTGCCGGGCTGCGGTGAGCACGTAGCTCTACCCGGGATCCCAGGCATATCACTCTTCGTAGTTCTTAGTCGCTATTCGTAATCCACCTGCAGCAGGCAGAGGCCACAGGCCGGGGCGGGGGCGGCTGCCGCCGCCCGGTTGTGGGCGGCGAGAACAGCGCCGATCTGCTCGGCCGGCCAGGCGCCCACACCCACCATCAGCAGGTTGCCTACCAGGCTGCGGACCATGCCTCGCAAGAAGGCATTTCCGATTACGTCAAATGTCAAAACGGTCTCGTCGCGGCTCCAGCATGCGCTCTCGATGCGCCGTATGGTGCTGGTGCCCTGCGTGGGCCGCCCGAAGCTGCCGAAGTCGTGCTCGCCGATCAGCCACGCAGTCCCCGCCTGCAGCGCACCCAGATCCAACGGCTGGGGCACATGGTGCATGTAGCGCCGGTGTAACGGCGACCGCAGCGGCCGGTTGAAAACCTGGTAGCGATAGTGCCGCCGCACGGCGCTGAAGCGTGGATGCCACCCGGGAGCGGCCTGCTCCACCTCTCGCACCGCCACATCGGGGGGCAACACGGCGTTTAGCGCCCGCTGCATATCCCCCCAGGTGTGTTTCCAACTGCTCTGGAAGCCGATCACCTGCCCGGCTGCGTGCACGCCGGCGTCGGTACGGCCCGAGCCGGTGACACGGACCCACGTCCTCGTCACCTGCTGGATCGCCGTCTCCAGTACCCCCTGCACGGTCCGCCCTTGCGATTGCCACTGAAATCCGGAGAAGTCAGTGCCATCGTACGAGACGGTCGCGCGGACGTACTGGTCTTCCGTTATCCCTTCTCCACCAGCTCCAGAACCACCATCTCGGCGCCGTCACCATGGCGTGGCCCCAGCTTCAGCATGCGGGTGTATCCACCCGGCCGGTCTACGAACCGCGGACCTACCTCGGCGAACAGCCGGGTAGTGATGTCACGATCCAGCAGAATGCGAGCTGCGAGCCGCTGTGCGTGTACGGGATTGCCACCCTCGACCGCACTGCGCTTTGCGAGTGTGATCAAACGCTCGGCCTCGCCGCGCATCGACTTGGCCTTCGCCTCAGTTGTCGTGATCTTGCCGTGGCGGAACAGTTCCGTGATCAGGCTCCGGCGCAGCGCCACGCGCTGGCTGGTGTTCCTGCCTAGTCTATATCCTGCAACCCGATGTCTCATCAGGAATACTCTCCCCTGCGCTCTTAGACGAGCTCTTCTTCCAGGTCGCCGCCTTCTTCGAACTCGGCGAGATCGGAGCTCGGTTGGTAGGCGATGGCCGTGAGATAACCCTTGGCGTCCAGCTTCTGCACGAGTTCATTCAGCGACTTGCGGCCGAAGTTGCGAATGGCCAGGATCTCTTCCTCGCCCCGCTCGAGCCGCTCGAGCACTTCACCCACCTTCGTGATGCCGGCGCGCTTCAGGCAGTTGTACGCCCGAACAGCGAGTTCAAGCTCTTCGATGGGCACATCGTAGATGCGGCTCGGAACGCCGCCACGCGCTTCGACCGGCGCTTGCTCGGCCGGCTCGGCATCGGCGCCTGCCACCAGTGACAGATGCCGCACGAGCAGCCGGGCCGATTCTTTCAGCGCCGCATCGGGCGTCATCGTGCCGTCGGTCCAGATTTCCAGCGTGACGCGGTCGTAATTGGTCTGCTGGCCGATACGGGCGCGGCTCACCACGTAGTTCACCTTGCGCACGGGGCTGTAGATCGCATCCACCGGGATCTCACCCAGCGGCAGCTTTCCGCGCTCGTCGGCCGGCGAGTAACCACGTCCCCGATTGATCATCAGCTCGATGTCCAGATCGACCTCAGGTGAATCGGCGGTCAGCAGGAGCAGCTCCGGATTGACCACCTCCACCTCGGGCGGGGTGACCAGGTCACCCGCCGTGACCGGGCCCTCGCTGCGCACTTCGACGTGCAGACGCATAGGCTCGTCCAGGTCGGACTGCAAACGCAACTGCTTCACGTTCAGCAACAACGCTGTGGTGTCCTCACGCACGTGAGGAATGGCCGAGAACTCGTGATGCACGCCGCTGAGGCGGATCGAAGTAACCGCTACTCCTGGTAGGGACGACAGCAACACGCGTCGCAGCGCGTTGCCCAGAGTGATGCCGTAGCCGCTCTCCATCGGACCGATATTGAAGCGCCCATAGTTGCGCGAGGCTGCCTCACGCTCGATCTTGGGTAGCACAAAATTCAACAAGTAAGTACCCTCCTTCGGAGCAGGGAGCTAGCGGCTATAGTATTCGACGATCAGTTGCTCACTGAGCGGGATGTCCACAGTCTGGCGATCGGGCATAGCCACGACACGTCCAGTCATGCGGGCAGAGTCGAATTCGAGCCATTCCGGGACCCGGCGCTCACCCATCCGGTCCGCGCGCTCTTTGAAGTATTGGTTCCCGCGGCTGGCGGGCCGGATCTCAAACGTATCACCGGTCTCCGTCAGGTACGACGGGATATTGTGATTGTGGCCGTTCAGCATAAAGTGGCCGTGGCGCACCAACTGCCGGGCTTGCGGCCGTGAATCGGCCAGGCCCAGGCGGAAGATCACGTTATCCAGACGGCGCTCCAATTGCTGAAGCAGGGCGACGCCGGTCATTCCCTTGACGCGCTGGGCGGTGCGGAAGTAGCGGCGGAACTGTCGCTCTTGCACGCCATAGACGCGGCGAGCCTTCTGCTTCTCGCGCAACTGCAGAGCGTAGTCTGACTCTTTGCGCTTGAAAGTGCCCTTCTTGCCGTGCATGCCGGGGGCGTAAGTGCGCTTCTCAACCGAGCACTTGGGGGTGTAGCAGCGCTCGCCCTTCAAGTACAGCTTCATTCCCTCACGGCGGCAGAGCCGGCATACAGGGTCAATGTATCTTGCCAAAGTATCCTCCAGGTAAATGATTCCGGTCGAGAGGTTTACGGCTTGGCGACCTTCTTCCCTCTCCCATCTGCGAGTTGACTAGACGCGGCGCTTCTTCGGCGGCCGGCAGCCGTTGTGCGGGATCGGCGTAAGATCCGTAATGGAGCGGACGCGCAGTCCCGTGGTCTGCAAAGACCGGATAGCGGCCTCACGGCCGGGGCCGGGTCCCTTAAGGAACACATCGGCCTCGCGCATGCCCATATCCATGGCCTGCTTGGCTGCCTGCCCGGCGGCCAGCTGCGCGGCGTAGGGCGTGCTCTTGCGAGAGCCCTTGAAGCCGGCGGAGCCGGTGGTCGTCCAGGTCAGGGTGTTGCCCTGTGGGTCCGTGACGGTAATGATCGTGTTGTTGAAAGTGGACTGGATGTGCACCTGACCCTGCGGCACCATCCTGCGCTCGCGACGTGCACCACCCGTGCGGCGCGGTCGCTTGCCCCCACTACCACTGGTAGCTGCTGCTGTTGGTTTCGCCATTCCCTGTACTCCTGCTGATAAGCGGCCGGAGCAGCACTATGAAAGCGCTGCCGGCCGGAAACGTCACTACTTGCGAGCGCGCTTCTTTCCTGGCACGGTCTTCCGGGCGCCGCGCTTGGTGCGGGCATTCGTCCGCGTGCGCTGGCCGTGAGCAGGCAAATTGCGGCGATGGCGCAGGCCGCGGTAGCTGCCGATTTCCTGAAGACGTTTGATATTCATGCTGACCTCGCGCCGCAGGTCGCCTTCCACCCGGTAGTTGCGCTCGATCACATCACGCAGGCGGGCTACCTGCGCCTCATCCAGGTCCTTGATGCGGATGGCGGGATCGATACCCGTCATCTTCAGGATTTCCTGGCTGGCCGCCGGCCCGATCCCATAGATGTAAGTGAGCCCAATTTCGGTGCGCTTGTCGCGCGGCAGGTCAATTCCAGCAATACGAGCCATTCACCCCTCCCGATTAGCCCTGGCGCTGTTTGTGCTTAGGATTCTGGCAGATCACTCGCACGACGCCGCGGCGCTTGATGATCTTGCACTTGTCACACATTCGCTTGACCGACGGTCGAACTTTCATTGCGATCTCCCTCTAGAGCGTGGTGAGCACGAGTGGCTCACCGTCTGTAATGGCGATGGTATGCTCGAAATGGGCGGACCGCTTGCCGTCGGCAGTAACCACCGTCCAACCATCTCGCAGTACACGCGTGCGCCAGGTACCGGCGTTGACCATCGGTTCGATGGCCAGAGTCATACCCGCCCGCAATTGGGGACCATGTCCGGCGCCCTGCGGCACGTAGTTCAGCAATTGCGGATCTTCGTGCATGCGGCGTCCGATGCCATGGCCTGTGTACTCTCGGACGACTGCGAAGCCGTGGGTCGTCACGTGACTCTCCACCGCCCGCGAGATGTCGTCCAACCGGTTCCCCACCCGTGCCTGGGCGATCCCCGCCCACAGCGAGCCTTCGGTCGCCTCCATCAGACGCCGGGCGTCATCGTCGACGGGACCGACGGCATAGGTCCAACCAGAATCGCCGACCCAGCCACGGTATGTAGCTCCGACGTCGATGCTGATAATGTCACCCGGCTCCAGCCACCTTGCGGTGGTAGGAATGCCGTGCACCAGCTCCTCGTTGATCGAGGTGCAGATGCTGGCCGGGTAATCATTCTTGCCGGTGTGCGGATAGCCGAGAAAGGTCGGCTCCGCTCCGTGCGACCGGATGACTTCGTCTGCCCGGACGTTCAGGGCAGCCGTCGTAACGCCGGGCCGGATCATCTCTCTCATCGCCTCATGGACACGGGCGACGATGCGCCCGGCCTCGCGCATCTCGTTGATCTCCGCCTGCGATTTGAGCACGATCACGCGCCGGTGGCCTCCGGAATTGTCAAGCGCAGATCAGCCTGAACCGCTTCCATCTCCTGGTCGCCCCTGACCGGCCGCAGCAGGTGGTGGGCGAAGTAGTAGCCGATCAGCGGCGACGTCTGCTTGTAGTAGACAAAGAGCCGGTTCTTCACCGTTTCCGGCGCATCGTCATCGCGCCGGTAAAGCTCTCCGCCACACCGGTCACAGACGCCATCCTGCCTGGGCGGGCTGAACTCCACGTGGTACATCGCCTGGCAGTTGCGGCACACCCGCCGCCCGGCCAGCCGGTTGATCACCACGTCGTCATCCACCTCCAGGAGCGGTACCACCGAGATCGCCAGGTCACGCCCGCGGAGCGAATCGTCCAAAGCACTGGCCTGCGGCAGCGTACGCGGGAAGCCATCCAGGATGGCTCCCTTTGCGCAGTCGGGCCTTGTCAGCCGCTCCATAACCATGTTAATGGTCACATCATCCGGAACCAGGGCGCCGGTATCCATGTACTTCTTCGCCATCATCCCGAGCTCGGTCTGATTCTTCAGATTCTCGCGGAAGATATCGCCCGACGATACCTGCGGTACACCCAACGCCTCGGAAAGCAGGCGGGCCTGGGTGCCCTTGCCGGCGCCGGGTGCGCCCAGCATGACGACGAATAGCGGTTTGCCTGATGTTACGCTGCCAGTCATCGCATCCCCTACTTCCGGATGAATCCTTCATAGTGACGCATGAGCAGCTGCGCTTCGAGCTGTTTCATGGTGTCGAGCACAACGCCGACGACGATCAGCAGGCCGGTGCTGGAGATCAGCAGCGTGCTGGAATTCGCGCCACCGGCGCCGAAAGCCAACCCGATCACCCACGGCAGGATGGCCACAAAGCCGAGGAACAGCGCGCCCACGAGCGTGATGCGGGATAGCACACGGTTCAGGTAGCGCTCGGTGTTCGGTCCCGGCCGGATGCCTGGGATGAATCCGCCCTGGCGCTGCAACGTCTCAGCCAGGTTCTGCTGGCGGAACACTACGTCTGTGTAGAAGTAGGTAAACGCCACCACCAGGAAGAAGTACATGATCCAGTACCAGTTGAACTGCGGGTTGAACACCCGGTTCACGAAGCCCGCTACTGCCGCAATCCAGGAAACGCTGGAGTACAGGAAGTAGCTGGCGATCGTGCTCGGGAAGATGAGCATGCTCGAGGCGAAGATCAGCGGGATCATACCTGCCGAGTTCACCCGGAGCGGGACGTGCGTGCTCTGCCCACCAACCATCATCAACCGGTTACCGCGCATGGCCCGTACTCGCTTGCCGTACTGTACCGGGATGCGGCGCTGCCCTTCCTGCACGATCACGATGATGGCCACCGTAAGCACAGTCACCACCACGAAGACCAGCAGCTGCGAAATGCCACCTCGCACCATCGTCTGCTGGATGTTGGAAGGCATGCCGGCGATAATACCGCCGAAGATGAGGATCGAGATACCGTTACCGATACCTTGCTCCGTAATCAACTGTCCCAGCCACATGGCCAACATTGTGCCGGCCGTAAGGGTAATAAGGATCGAGATGGTTGCGAGCGGATAGTCACGGAAACCGAACTCCGCCAGCACCGGCGCACCGCCGCCTGTCGCCTGGGTCAGGATGGACGATTGGCCGAACGCCTGCAGCAGCGCCAATGGCACCGTCAGCAGATTGGTGTACTGGTTCAGCTTATTCTTCCCGGCCTCCCCTTCCTTCTGCAGGTTCTGCAGGGCAGGGATAATGGGAATAAGTAGCTGCAAGATGATGGAGGCGGTAATGTACGGATACACGCCCATTGCCATCACCGAGAAGTTCTGCAGTGCACCGCCCGAGAGTAGATTGAGCAGGCCGAGCAACTGGCTGGACTCGAACACGCGCGCAAGCTCGGCGCGATTCACGCCCGGCAAAGGCACGTGCGAGGCCAACCGGTAGATCAC
>CAWAOA010000018.1:0-47668 GCA_963783655.1 uncultured Chloroflexia bacterium | reverse complement strand
GGTTTGCGGCGATCTCCCCCGGCCGGCCCCACACCCGCGACCCTCTGCCGCTTGCGATTGACCGCGGAACGCAATCAGGTACAGGGACCCTTAGCACATCTGGAGTCGACGTGGCGAATAAGCTGACAAAATCGTGGGTAGCTATCGCCATCGTCTTGCTGCTGATCCCACCTCCGTCCACGCCCAGAACCCGCCGCCTCTGTTCCAGCGCTTTCCGTTACCTGCAGGTCCCTGCCGTGTGGCCGTTGAGAGCCCGGCACGAATCTGGGTAACGTTGCCGGCGCAGAACAG
This sequence comes from uncultured Chloroflexia bacterium, assembly GCA_963783655.1. GTDB lineage: Bacteria > Chloroflexota > Anaerolineae > CG2-30-64-16 > CG2-30-64-16 > CAWAOA01. The sequence goes on along the minus strand of CAWAOA010000018.1, from coordinate 47,377 downwards.
TATCGCCCTGGTGACCGTAACACCCGGTGGCGGCGCAGACGTCCTCGTGTATGGGTTGCCCACCCCGGGCGGCTACCCCAACGACATCGCCTACGCCGCCGGCGCCGTGTGGATAACGGAACGCGACGGCAACAAGCTCGCCCGCTTCGACCCGGTCGCGGAAAGCTGGGTTGAATACCCGCTGCTGACGGCGGGCAGCCGGCCTTCGGGGTTGGACGTGGTGCGAGGGTGCAGCCACGACCGCCTGGGCCGCGCTGCCCGGGTCGGACAAGGTCGCCCGGTTGACGGTGCAGGCGGGCGGCGAGTGGGCGCTGGCGGAGTATTTATTGTGCCCGACCGGGTGGCTGCGCCCCCGAGGACGTGGCGGCCGTGGCGGCGGATTACGCCCAGATCACCGCTCCCGGCGACTCGTCTCTATACGGCGCTTGTCATCGATTCCACGGTGGTTATCAATCGACCCAGTCCTCCCGATGGCAGCGGCCGCCCTTTTGGCGGTGCGCCGTGGAACATCGCACTCGACCCCCTGGGACGGACGTGGTTCACCGATCGGGCGTACGCCGGCAAGGTCGCTCCGGCGCAACCGCCCGGCAACTACGTTATGCGCTTTGTGACCGGAACGCTTGGGACTCGTGGACGCCTACCGGCTGCCGCATCCGCTCAGCGGTCCGTATGCGGTCGCCTATTGGGGCGGCTATGTGTGGTTCACCGAGCGTGAGGGGGGCAGAGCAGGCCGGCTCTATCCGAGCGCCAGCACTCCGCGGAAGTCCTGAAGGAGCTGGATCTGGCCGGTTCGGGCCCCACCGGCATTGCCGTGGACTCTACCGGCTGCGCGTGGGTTACCGAGAACAATCGGGACAGCCTCGTGCGGTGGTGCCCGTCTTCTCCGCTCCCGCTGGCGATCTACTTGCCGCTGGTGAAGCGATGAGTGTGGCTGCCGGTCTTGCGCAGATTGGGCTCCGGCGTGTTCCTCGCCCTACTGCTGTTGGTGGTGCTGCGGTCGGGGCTCAGTACACCGGCACAGGCATACACACCGGCAGACGCAAGTGCCCACAGTGCCGCCCTGATCACTTCCACGCACTACTTCCCGTTTTTGAAGCTCCCTCCGCCACGGCACTATCTCCCGCTGGTGGTGCGCCCGCGGTCTGCGCTGCCGCCGAGGCCCCCTTTTGGGCTCCAGATGGAGCGCCCCCTCGACGTGCCGCAGGCGATGATCGCCACGGCCGTCGAGTCCGGGGCCAGATGGATGCGGTGGCCGGTGAGCTGGAGAGCAGTGGAGCCGGCCAACGTGGAGCCGGCCAGGTACAACTATGCGTCCCTCGACTCTTCGATCCTCAGCGTGACGGGCGAGGGGATCCGCCTGGTCGTGACGATCGGCGGCAACCCTGCCTGGGCATCCCGCTTTCCAAATGGACTGATCAGTCCCACGATGCTGCCGGAGTTCGTGCAGTTCACCGCTGCACTGGCTGAACGATACGACGGCGACGGGTTCGCCGACGCTCCCGGCCACCCGGTCGTGGACGATTGGGAGTTCTACAACGAGCCCGACGGAGCCAACGCGGGAGGAGCGCTGTTCGGCGGCCAGCCTTACTGGGGTCCTTTCGGGCAGCAATACGCAGAGATGTTGTGCGCAGTGCGGCCCGCCATGCAGGCCGCAAACCCCTGGGCGCGCGTGTGGCTGGGCGGGCTGGCCTATGACTGGTGGCTGGACCAGGGCGGCGGTTTCAGCAGAACCTTCATCGACGATGTGCTGCGCGCAGGCGGCGGCCGGTGCATGGATGTCTACAACTTCCACTACTACCCTGCCTACACAGGCTGGGACCAATACGGCAGCGGGCTGATCGGAAAGGCCAACTACCTGCGTGCGAAGTTCGATGCCGCCGGATTCGCGGCGATGCCGGCAGCGGTCACCGAAGCCGGCTGGGCCAGCGGGAACTTCGGTGGATACGAATCTACCCCTGAGATCCAGGCGTCGTATGCCGTGCGCTTCCTGGTGCAGTCGATGGCGATCAAGCTTGAGGCAGTGATGTGGTGGGCATTCCAGGAGCCCCAACCGATCGAGACGTACGGGCCGCATGGGCTCCTCGACAGCTCGCTGCAGCCGAAGCCGGCCTACTTCGCGTATCGCGAAGCCGCCCGCCGGCTGGGTAGCGCCCAGTTCGACCATCGCCTGTCGCAAGAGGAGGGCGCGCCCGCGGATGCTGAGGTGTACCAATTCCGGACGCCCGCGACGCTGTACGTGATGTGGACCACCGGAGCAGACCGGCAGGTGAGTCTCCCGGGAACAACCGTCGAGGTGCGAGACATGCTGGGAGGGAACGCTGTTCGCGTCTACGACGGCGACGACGGCTCAGCCGACGGCAGGGTGAGCGTCGCTGCGAATTGGTATCCACGGTATGTGGAGGTCGTGCCATGAGGCTTCGTGTATCGCTGCGGGCTGCCGGCCTCGCTGCCGCCCTCGGGCTGCTCCTGGAGCTGCTGTACCTGCGCCCGGTGCTGGCGGATACCATCTACCTGCCCATGATATACAGGGCTTACAGCCCGGCGGAGCAGCGGCTCTGCCGCTTCGGCATCGGGGTTTCGAACGTGTCCGGCAGGATCGACAGCTATAACACCACGCCACTGCGCATCGGCTGGTACGCCGACTGGGCCGTCACCGCCGGCGCACCTCGTCCGCTCGGCATCGACTACCTGCCGATGGTGCGTTTCAAGCAGACCTCCGCCACCACCTACAGCTACCAGCCGAACGGGCAAGCGCTGCTGGCTCGCATCGCCGAAATGCCCGGCGCAACCTGGGTCATTGGCAATGAACCGGACCGGCGAGTTTGGCAGGACGATCTGGAGCCGCAGGTGTACGCCCGCGGCTACCACGAGTTGTACTACCTGATCAAGGCGGCCGACCCGTCGGCGCGGATTGCAGCGGGCAGCATCGTCCAGCCAACCCCCTTACGCCTGCAGTATCTCGACCTCGTGCTGCAAAACTATCAGGCGCTGTACGGCGAACCGATGCCCGTCGATGTCTGGAACGTCCATGCCTTCATCCTCAACGAGGTGGCCGACGGCTTCCCAGACGCGTGGGGGGCAGGCATACCGCCTGGCATAAACGCCACGCATGGATTGGTGATCACGCCCGAGCAGACGGATGACTTGAATCTGTTTCGAGGCTTCATGATCGATTTCCGGACGTGGATGGCGGCGCACGGCTACCAGGACAGGCCCCTCATCATCACGGAATACGGGGAACTGATGCCCTACACGCATGGATTCCCACCCGAGCGCGTCAATGCCTACATGAACGCTACGTTCGACTACCTGAATACCGCCGGCGGACCGCTGGGCTACCCGCGCGACGGTTACCGTTACGTGCAAAGGTGGGCCTGGTATAGCCTGAACGATCCGGGATTCAACGGGCAGTTGTACAGCGAGGTGACGCAGGCGCTCACGCCGATGGGTGAGAACTTCATCGCCTACACAGGCGCGCAACGCTCGTACGTGAACCTGGCGCCGGTGAGGCTTACCCGCGCGCCTGCAAGCGCACCGCCAGGGCAGCCAACCGATTTCACCTTGACCGCCGAGTTCGCCAACAACGGCAACATCGAGACTACCGTCCCGGTGACGGTCCGCTTCTACAACGGCGATCCGAATGCGCCGGGCTCGCTGATTGGCGCGCGTGCCGGACCGGCAGTGCTGGACGGCTGTGGAGATAGCGGCAGCGTTTCGATCACCTGGCGGGCAAGGCCGGAAGAGATCGGGACGCTCTATGCGATGCTCGACCCGGACCGGGCGATTCCCGAGAGCAATGAGGACGATAACGTGATGGTGCTGCCGCAGCCGTAGCCCGATCTGCACTCGCAAGAAGCAAATGGGCGGCGTCCCCCCGGGGGGACGCCGCCCATTTGTATGTGTGCCGGCCGGCCGCAGACCTGAGCGGTAGGCGTGCTAAGCCTGGCAGGCAGTCCCGTAATAGTTGCCGTAGTAGCCGTAGTAGTAGGCCCAGTACATCCAGACGTAGGCATCATAGGCCTGGGTCTGGGTGGGGTAGGCGACCCAGTTGTTGTACGCGTAGTAGTGCGAGTAGTAGGCGTTGGTGTAACCGCTGTTGAGATTGGTCATGGCCTTCGCCAGGAAGCCGTTTCGATCGGCGTTGAAGTTGAGAACGTCGAAGTAGGCGCCGCCTGCGTACAGCGTGCCGATCTGCATGTAGTACTGCGCCCAATAGCCGTAGTAGTACGCGTAATACGAGCCGGTGGTGTACAGCGAGTAGTTCGAGTAAGCCAGCAGGTAGCCTTGCCAGGCGTAGAAGTCGGCCAGGCTGGCGTAGTAAGCGCTGTAGTAGCAGTAGTTCGCCGTAAAAGTGGTGGCGCGAGATACGGTGGCCGGAGTGTCACCGCTCGCAGCGATGGCCCTGGCAGCCGACGCCTGCAGCGCCTCACGGGCCGGGGCCAGGCCTGCCTTGAACTGGGCAGCCTGCTCCGGAGAAAGTACCGCCATCACCTCGGCTTGAAGGCCGTTCTGCAACGCCGCGCCGGCGTTTTGCAGATCTCGCATTGAATGGACGTTGGCCACCTCGCGCGCCAGCTGCGCGCGGATCTTGCCCAACGGTTCAGGCGCATTCAGGGACCGGAATGCCTGGGGCGCAGGCAATGATGCCGAAAGCGCCTGCAATTGCGGTTGATACTTGTTAGCGATCGCCTTCAGAGCAGTCTGCTGCTCGGCAGACAGACTGGCCTTGAATGCGATTGCCTGGTCGAGGGCCGACGAGCTGATGATAGGCAAGGATGCCTGTGGACCGGGCACGTTGACGAACGGTACCGGTGGCGCGCCGGCCGAAGCATCGGACCCGGTGGGTGGAAGCGGGGCGGCGCCGGCGAGGGTTGGGAACGCCAGCAGCGCCAGAACCAGAAGCAGGTTCAGGAGCAGCGCGGCACGCTTCGACATGGTCATACTCCTTGGTCACAACGAAGACGAGCAGCCGACAAGCACAACATAGCACCCGGCAGCGATCTATGCAATGGTTAACTGGAACAAATGCCGGGCAATACGCGCACCGCCGCTCACCGGAGGCGCAGCCACTTGTAGCCGGGTATCTGCCGTGCTATAAGAGATGACGGTTGAGCACCCAAGAGGATACGCATGAAAGCCGGCCGGCCCACTCGCGCACTACCGGTGTCCGGCCACATCTCGCCACTTACACCCTGACTCGATACAGATTGCCGTGAGCGCACTGCGCTGTTTTTGCCATGCTGCGTATACTTGATCTATGACCGAGAAGTTAACGTCAGGCTCGGCAGCTCACCGGCTGCCGCCCGATCACGAAGAGGATGCGGAACGCGAGATAGCGCCTGTGACAGAGCCGGCCACAGCCGTGCGGCCGGAGCATCTGGCGCTGCGTGAGGTCCTGTTACACCCCCAGAATCAGGCCGATCGCAATCACCGCAATGTGCTCGTCGATGCGGTCGGCGTGGGCATCGCCAGCGGCGTGTCGGCCTTCCTATCGGTGTTCCTGGTCCGGCTGGGCGCCGGAAGCCTCCTGGTGGGCCTGCTGACGGCAATGCCGGCAGTCACGGGGATCCTGCTGGCCATGCCCATCGGCGAGTTCCTCGGGCGCAGACTCCAGATCGTCCCCTGGTTCAGCAGAGCGCGCCTGTTCGCCCTGTCGTGCTATGCCTTTACCGGATTGGTACCGTTCTTCGTGCACGAGAGGGCAGCCGAAGCGATCATCGTGATCTGGGCAGCGGCGACCATTCCCCAGACGATTGTCCAGGTCTCCTTCACCGTGGTGATGGGCAAAGTGGCCGGCGAGCGCGGGCGCTTCACGCTCATGAGCCGGCGCTGGTCTATATTGGGGCTGACGAGCGCACTGACGGTGTTGGCGGTGGGCCAGTTGCTGGCGATCCTGCCGTTCCCGCTGAACTATCAGGTAGTCTTCATTGCTTCCGCTATCGGCGGGTTGATAAGCTACCGTTTCTCCGGCAGCATCCGGCTGCCGCCCTCCGAAGCGACGCCTGCACGCCGCTCGCTGCCGGGATTGCTGCGCGCTCACGGCCGCGAGCTGCGCCAAAATCCGCGCTTCCTGAACTTCGTCGCCAGCCAGTTCGTGCTACGCCTCGGCCTCACCATCGCGATCCCATTGCTGCCCATCTATTACGTCCGGGTGGTGAACGCCTCGGATGCCGGCATCAGCTTGATCAACAGCGTAAATACGGCAGCGGCCATGATCGCATACTACGTATGGGGCCGCCTGCTGCAGCGCTGGAGCTCGCGCCGGATTCTCGTTTTGACTACCTCGGCGCTGATCTTCTATCCGCTCGCGGTGTCGATGACCCATTCGGTCGGGCTGCTGGTGGTGTGGGCCGGGCTGGCCGGACTCTTCTTTGCGGGACTCGACTTGCTCCAGTTCGACATCCTGCTCGAAGCCTGCCCGGCGGAGAACCAGGCAACCTATATCGGGCTGTATCACACGGCCGTGAACCTCGCCCTGTTCCTGGCGCCTCTATTGGCATCGCTGGTGATGGAGAGCTTTGGTATTGGTGCCGCGCTCCTCCTCAGCGTGATCGTGCGCGCCGCCGGCGCAGGCCTTACGGCGCGGCTGCGCGTTGGCGCAGCAGCCGCCGCCTGAGGCTGCCTCAGGTCCCGACCTGCTCGAGCACGAAGAGCGCTTGCGAGGCGAGGAGGTTGCTGGGGAGGCGGGCGCGCAGGCGGCGTCCTCGGTGCAGATAGACCTGACGGCGGATGTGAATGCCGTGCGACGCGCAGAATCGTAAGAAGTCGGCCACGGTGAAGCGCCTGCCAGCGGGGTTTGCAGTACCACGGTTCCGGCAGCCCGGGCGCTTCCGGGATGCGCCCACCCAGCAGCAGCATCAGCCGGCAGCGCCAGTAGCCCCAATTGGAGAAGCTGACGATGGCGCATCCACCCACCCGCAGCATCTCCTGCAGGATGAAACCGGGATCGTCCAGGTATGGCAGCGTCTGGCTCAGGATCACGAAGTCAAAACTGCCGTCGGGATAATCGGCCAAACCCTCTTCCAGATTCCCCTGCCTGACACTCAGACCCCGCCGCACGCACGCAAGCACACCCTGTTCGCTCAGCTCGATCCCTCGCCCGACGACTGCGTAGTGCCGCACGAGATGTTCGAGCAGCGTCCCGTCGCCGCATCCCAGGTCCAGCACGCGTGCCGCGCCGGGAAACCAGCTCCGCGAGCGCATGCAGATCGGGCCGCAGCCCGTCCGCGCCTGAGGCCGGCGCCCGGATTCCTTCACTGCCGGTCATGCGCCGATCCCCTCTTCGGAAGCCACCCGATCCAGGAAGTTACCCATCAACTCGCTCATCGTGTCCACCTCCAGCAGGAATGCATCGTGTCCCCAGGTGCTTTCGATGTGGAGATAGGTAACGTCAACGCCGGCGGTGGTCAGCGCCGACACGAGCTCACGACTGTGATAGGCAGGGTACAGCCAGTCACTGGTGAAACTGACGACCAGAAACTTGACCGCGGTCGAATCCGCGAACGCAGCAGCCAGCGATCCCGTTGGCTCGGACAGATCGAAGTAGTCCATCGCCTTGGTGAGAAAGAGGTAGCTGTTGGCATCGAAACGCTCCGTGAAGCGCAGCCCCTTATGCTTCAGGTAGCTCTCGATCTCGAACTCGGACTGGAATTCGTAGCCGAACCGCTCTCGTCCCTGCAGCCGCCGCCCGAACTTCTGCTCCATTGCCTGTTCGCTCAGGTACGTGATGTGCCCGACCATGCGGGCGACGGCGAGTCCTGCGTCGGGCCGCCGCCCGTTGCTGTAGTAGTCGCCGTGGTTCCACGCCGGGTCTGCATAGATCGCCTGCCGGCCCACCTCACCGAAGGCGATCAGCATGGGGCTGTGGCGCGATGTGGTTGCCAGCGGCAGCGCGGCCCGCACCCTGTGTGGATAATGGGCGGCCCACTCCAGCACTTGCATCCCGCCCATCGATCCGCCCGCGACCGCGAGCAACCGGTCGATGCCGAGGTGATCCAGCAGTTGCACCTGTACGCGCACCATGTCGCCGATGGTGACTACGGGAAATGCGAGCCCGTACGGCTCCTGAGTCGCCGGATCGATGCTGGTGGGACCGGTGGTACCGTAGCAACTGCCCAGCACGTTGCTGCAGATGACAAAGAAACGATCGGTGTCGAACGCCTTGCCCGGTCCCACACACGACTCCCACCAGCCGGTGCGCTCAGGTTGGCCCTCCAGTTGCCCTGCAGCGTGCGCGCTGCCGCTGAGCGCATGCAGGATGAGAATGGCGTTCGAGCACTCTTCGTTGAGCCGGCCGTACGTCTGGTATGCGACCGTGACAGGACCCAGCGACGCGCCACTCTCGAGCAGCAATGGCTCACCCTGGGCGAAGGTGAGGTAGCGCGTCTCAACCTGCCCGAGCGGGCGCCCGGCGCCGCGCGGCGCCGGGGCCGCGACCACTGCCGGAACCGGCGGTTCTTCATCCACGCCGGGCGCACGCCGCGCCCGGCGCAAGAGATCAGTCGACGGTAACCACATATGCCCCCTCCGTCACACACTATCCGCCCAACGCCTGTTCGATATCCCAGAGGATATCCTCCGGGTCCTCGAGCCCTATACTCAGGCGGACGAAATCGGGAGTGACTCCGGCCGTCCGAAGTTGTTCGTCGTTCAGCTGGCTGTGCGTGGTGCTGGCCGGGTGAATGGCCAGGCTCTTCGCATCGCCTACGTTTGCCAGATGGCTGATCAACTGCAGCCGGTCGATGAAGCGCTTGCCCGCCTCGATGCCGCCCTTGATCCCGAAACCAAGGACCGCCCCTGCCCCCCTGGGCAGGTACTTCTCAGCCCGGGCACAGTCGGGGTGGGATGGCAGCTCGGGGTAGCTCACCCATTCGACGGCTGGATGCTTGTCGAGGAAGCCGGCCACGCGGCGCGCATTGGCCACGTGGCGATCCATCCGCAGGCTGAGTGTCTCGACGCCAAGCAGCGTGAGCCAACTGTTGAAGGGCGACTGGCAGGCGCCGATGTCACGCAGGACCTGTACGCGCGCTTTGGTGATGAATGCAGCCGCGCCGAGCCCGGCGTATACCAGCCCGTGATAGCTGGGATCGGGTTCGGTGAAGCCGGCGAATCGCCCGGACCCCCAATCGAAGTTACCCCCATCGACGATCATGCCGCCGATTGAGGTGCCGTGACCACCGAGAAACTTGGTCGTGCTGTGCAGCACTATGTTGGCGCCCTGTTCGATCGGCCGGCACAGATACGGGGTGGCAAAGGTATTGTCGATTGCCAGCGGAATGCCATGGCGGCGCCCTACCTCCGCCACTTCGGCGATGGGGAAGACGGAGATGTCCGGATTGCCGAGGGTTTCCCCGTAAAGAAGCCGCGTATTCGGGCGGATCGCAGCTTCAAATGCCCCCGGGTCGCCTGGATCCACGAAGGTCACGTCGATGCCCATCTTCGGCAGCGTAAAGGCGAACTGGTTGTACGTACCACCGTAGAGACGGCAAGAGCTGACGATGTGATCGCCGGCGGTGCAGAGGGTCATGATTGCCATCGCCTGCGCTGCGTGCCCGCTGGAAGCCGCCAGCCCGCCCACGCCTCCCTCGAGGTCCGCAATGCGGCGCTCGAGAACGTCAGTAGTCGGGTTCATAATGCGGGTGTAGATGTTCCCCGATTCCTGCAGCGCGAACAGCCGGGCGGCGTGCTCGGTGTCGTGGAACTGGTAACTCGTCGTCTGGTAGATCGGCACCGCCCGGCTGCCGGTGGTCGGATCGGGCTCCTGGGCCGCATGCAACTGCCGGGTGCTGAAACCATACTCTCGTTCTGTCACGTTGATATCTCCTGTGTCCAGAATGAAAAAACGCCCTCTCATGGGATGAGAGGGCGCCTCGACTGTGATTCCATACCTGCCATTAACGGAATCCCCAAAGGGATAGGCAGACTATTAGCGGGCAACCTTCCTCTCATCTTCCAGAATTACTCTGCCGGAATTGGCACCCTGACACGTACAGCCATCTATGTTGCACGCTGCCGGGTTGCCGAGGCTTCACAGGGCCGGTCCCTCTGCCTCTCTGGATAAGAGTCCAGGTCATATTCGATTGTGGCGCAGACTATAGCAGGGGGTGCAGAGCCCTGTCAAATCGTACTTTGCGCGCGTCCCCTGCCGGATCGGGCTCCTTCTTTCGTATTCCCGGCCGCTAACGCCAGGAGATCAGGCGATCGTCGACGCCGCTGTACTTCAGGCTGAGTCCCGACGTCACCGATGCGGGAAGCAGAGAATGCTGGTTGCTGCCGTCCGCATTCATCACCCACACTTCCCATTGCCCGGTCCGGTCGGTCAGGAAGGCAATCTGCGAGCCATCGGGCGACCAGGCAGGGGCGGCGTTGTTCCAGTGCAGGACCGGCTCACGACTTCAGACTGCTATCCGATGATCACGCTGGCCGGCGTGGAGGTCAACCGGACCTCGCCGGTGCCGTCGGCGTTCATCACGTGGATCTCCCAGTGATCGGTCTGCCAGAATGTCGTGGCGATCTTCGTGCCGTCGGGCGAGAAGACCGGGCCGCGCTGAGCGCCGTTTTCCTTCAGCAACCAGGTGGTGCGCTGGACCACATCCAGGCTCATCAGGCCGCGGTCGCCACGGTAGACCACGTGCCACGGGTTAGCGGGATCCCAGGTAGGGGCGAAGGAATGGTCAGACCGCGGTAGCTCTTCGTGGCTGCCGGTGGCAGCGTCGACCAACAGCAGGCCCCAGTAGGGGTCGGCCGGTCGCGGCATGCAGCGTGCGCCCGCCGCAGGCTCTGCCAACCGGTCGACCCACTGTGCCGTCCACCATACAGCGATAGCTCGTCGTCACCGTCCCGCCCTCCTGGATGCTGAGAATGATCTGCTTCCCATCGGGTGACCATGTCGGGGACTTGGGCTGGTTGAAACCGTTGGCCAGACTCACGCTCTCCGGTGCCGTCGACGTTGATGAGCCACAGGCTGCCGGTGATGCCGGCCTGCTGGCCGTCCCAGCGAGTGAAGGCCACCTGCTTTCGATCGGGCGACAGGGCGGGATCGATGCCGGTGGTCAGGTAGCGCAGACCGGTCCCGTCCGGCCTGACGACGTAGATCGGCCCGCCGCTGACGGTTTGGAACACGATCAGGCTGCCGCTCCCGGTCGTCGACGCGGCGGCTCTCCCGGTAGCAGGCGGCGCGCTCGCGACAGGCACACCGCTCAGGTCGCCGGTCACTGCGACATAGACGGCGCTCACCCAGCCGGAGCCGCCTCCTGCCAGAGTCACCTGGTACCAGCCGGCGGTGGCGCTCTTGCCGGTGATCGCCAGGCTATCCCCGCGTGAACCACGTCGATCACGCGATAGGTCGTCCCGGGGCCTTGCCGGACATTCAGGGCATCGGCAGTCACCGTAGCGCTCGGGGTTTGCTCGGCGGAAGCGGCCGCCGCGCCTGGCGTCAGCATCGAAACCAGAACCAGCGCCGCGATGAGCGCCAGGCCGGAGCTTTTGATTCTCATTCGCTTCCTCACTCCTGTTTTCCTGCGTGCCTCACTCGTAGTGCAGCGCGTCGATCGGGTTCAGACCCGCCGCCCGGAAGGCCGGGTAGATGCCGAAGAACAGCCCGACCACCAGCGAGAAGCAGCGTCGCCAGCAGGATCGAGTCCAGCGCGATCACCGGCTGCAGCGTCATGCGTGCCCATCGACACGCCCGAGATCGAGCTGGGCGATGCCGGCGCCCAGCGGCCACCCCGATCAGCCCGCCCAGCACGCTCAGGATCGTGGCCTCGGTCAGGAACTGCGTCAGCACGTTGTTCCGCGTGGCGCCGATGGCCTTGCGGATGCCGATCTCACGCGTGCGCTCGGTGACCGACACCAGCATGATGTTCATGATGCCGATGCCGCCCACCAGCAGCGAGATGCCGGCCACGCCGCCCAGGAACAGGGTCAGGACGCCCGTGATCTGGTGGCCGACTCCAGCATGTCTTGCTGGCTGCGGATGGTGAAGTCGTCCTCGTAGCGGATGTGGTGCCGCTCGCGCAGCACCGCGCTGATCTGCTCGATGGCCGCGTCCATCTGCTTGGCGTCGACCACCTGCACGCTGATCTGCGAGACGACGTTGCCGCGCGCCCGATGCGGTTGCGCTGCAGGCGGGTCATGGCCGTGGTGATCGGCACGAGGACCTGGTCGTCCTGGTTGCCGAAGCCGCTGCCGCCCTTGGCTGTCAGCACGCCGATCACCGGAAGCTGATGTTGTTGATGCGGATCGTCTGGCCGACCGGGTCCTCGCCGTCGAACAGGTGCTGGCCACGTTGGCGCCGAGCACCGCGACCGAGCGAACGGCCGTGACGTTGGCCTGGTTGATGAACTCGCCGCTCTGCGACGCGTGTAGTTGCGCACCGGCTCGTAGTCGGGCGTCACGCCGACGATCTGGGTGTTGACGTTGTTGCCCTGGTAGACCACCTGGCCGAAGGTCTGCACCTGCGGCGCCACCGCGGCGACGGCGGGCAGAGCTCGCCGGATCGGTGAGCGCCAGGGCATCCTCGTAGGTCAGGGTCTGGGCCGAGCCCTGCGCCTGGCGCACGCCGCCGCGTGCTGGTGCTGCCGGGCGACACGAAGAGCAGGTTGGTGCCCATGCTGTTGATCTGGCTGTCGATGGCCTGCTGAGGCGCCGCGGCCCACGCCCATCAGGGCGATCACGGCCGCCACGCCGATGATGATGCCCAGCATGGTCAGGGCGGAGCGCAGCTTGTTGGCCGCCAGGCTGCGCAGAGCGATGCGTACGCTTTCGATCAGGTTCATGCGGCCACCTCCCGGTTCTCGGGTGACGCAGCAGGCTCGAGCTGGAGCGCCATCGAAGTGAAGCGGCCGTTGCTGCTTCCCGTCGGCAGATCGCCTTCCGCTCGTCGGCCGTGATCTTGCCGTCGCGGATGTGCACGATCCGCTCGCAGCTGCTGGCCGACGTCCGGATCGTGGGTCACCATGACGATGGTCATGCCCTTGCGCGTGCAGCTGCTGGAAGATCCCCATGATCTCGGCCCCCGACTTGGAGTCCAGGTTGCCGGTCGGCTCGTCGGCCAGGATGATGGCCGGGTCGTTGACCAGCGCCCGGGCGATGGCCACGCGCTGCTGCTGGCCGCCCGACAGCTCGTTCGGCCGGTGATGCAGCCGGTCGCCCAGGCCCACCCGCTCCAGCGCGGCGGTCGCGGCCGCTCTGCCGGTCGCTGCGCGCCGGCGTAGACCAGCGGCAGCTCGACGTTCGCCAGGGCCGTGGTGCGCGGCAGCAGGTTGAAGGTCTGGAAGACGAAGCCGATCTTGCGGTTGCGCACGCCGGCCAGCTGCTCGTCGTTCATGCGCGCCACTTCCATCGCCGTCCAGCCTGTACGAGCCGGAGGTCGGCTGGTCCAGGCAGCCGATGATGTTCATCAGGGTCGACTTGCCCGAGCCGGACGGCCCCATGATCGCCACCCACTCCCCTGCCTCCACCTTCAGGCTGACGCCGTCCAGCGCCCGCACCTCGACGTCCCCAAGGCGGTAGACCTTCGTTACGTGTTCGATTTCTATCATAGTTATGCCTTTACGCCGGTTGGCCAGAGTGGTTCACGGCTTACCGGCCGCCTGGACCAGGGCCGACGAAGACAGGCCCGCCACCGACCGCCCGGCACACCCACGTTGAAATTGCCTTGCCGGCCGCCCGCCGCATTCACAGCCGTGGTGCCTGTCACTTGCACGAGCTCCCCTTCCTGCAGGCCGCTCACGATCTCCGTGCGGGTCTCATCGCTCAGGCCGGTCTGAACGGGGGTTACCCGCTCCTGTTCGCCGGCTACAACTGTCACAACCTTGTTTCGCCCCTGCGTCCGGACGGCGCGGTTGGGCACCAACAAAACGTCCTTGCGCTCGTCCACTATGATGTCAAGGTTCGCGGTCATGCCGGTCTTTACGCCCGCCGGTGGATTTGTCAACGCAATCGTCACCGGATAGTTGACGACGCCCTGGCTCTGCACGCCCACCAGGGCGATCTGGCTCACGGCGCCTTGCAGCCGGGCCTCGGCCAGCGCATCCAGCGTGACCTGAGCTCTCTGCCCCTTCTTGATGCGATTTACGTCCACCTCAGCCATGTTCACCACGATCTCGAGATGGTCGAGATCGGCCATCTGGATGGTGGTGGTACCGGCAGTCTGTCCCAGTTTCAGGTTGACCGCCGTCACCATACCTTCGAACGGCGCGGTAAGCTGCGTCTGCTGTACCTTGAGCTGCATTTGCTCCAGTGCGATCTGCGACTGCTCCACGCTGCTCTGGGCAATGTCCAGGGCGTTTGCGTCAGGCCCCGCCAGCAGCTCCTGCAGGTCGTTCTCCGCCTGCTGGACCGCCGCCTCGGCGGAGATGCGCTCGGATTCTGAGACCTGGTTCTTCAGCTTGTCCAGATTCGACTGGGCCTGCTGAACAGCCAGGCGTGCCGATGCCACCTTGGCGTCTGAATCGACGCCCGCCGTCGCCGCAATCGCTTCGTAGCTCGCCTTCGCCTGTTCGTAGTCGATCGTGGCGCCCTGCAGCGTGCTCGACTGCGAAGTCATCCCGACATCGGGCCGCCACGATACCTTATCGTACGCCGACTGCGCCTGTTCCAGGGCAATGCGTGCCTTTTCGAGGGCGCCGGCAGCCGACTGGAGCTGCGTATTCGGTGCGGCGGCCGCCTTCACTGCCGCCTGGTAGCTCAACTGGGCATTCGCAACCTGGGTCTGGGCGATGGCCAGCTCCGCTTTGTCCGCGCCTGCTATCAGGCTGTTGTAGGAAGCCTTTGCCGATTCCACCTTGCTGCGAGCGCTGGCGAGGTCTTGAGCGGTTGTGGGGTTCTTCGTCTGAGCCAGCTTGGCCTGCGCGACCTTGAGGTTGATCTCGGAGTTGCGGAGCTGGAGCGACAGGTCAGTGTTGTCCAGCTCGGCAAGCACCTGCCCCGCCTTTACCCGATCGCCTACGGCCACGTTGACCTGCTTCACGACACCGCTGGTAGAAAATGCCAGGTCTGCGGTCCGCCGCGACGTGATGTTGCCGGCGGAATTGACGGTTGCGGTAAGGCTACCGCGTTGCACCGTCGCAGTGGTGGTCGTGGTCGCCGCCGCCGGGGTCCGCGCCGCTACGACGCGAGTATATGCGAATGCGCCACCGGCGATAACCGCAAGAATCACGAGAATGATAACGGCTCTCTTCATTGGTACTTCCTCTTCCTCACCATTCGGAATTGAAGATGATGGCAGTTTGTCCGGAATGATAACAGCAACCGGACAATGCCCCGAACTGCCGGCACGCGCCAGACGAAGTTCGAGCGCTTACCCCGTATCAATTTAGTCGCCGGCGGTAAAGATGTGATGAAGAGATTGTCAGGGTTCTGTTAGGGAGATCGAACACAAACGCAACGTGTTCTTCATCGAAGTCTTTAACGCCGTCTGCTAGATTGCGATCAACAGGCGGGCGAACCCTGAGAGAAACCGCAGAAGACAACTGGACTAAGGAGGCATGAATGAAGTTACGCAGACTCGTGGCCATAGTAGGCGTCCTGGCGCTGGTCACTGTACTGGGGCTGATGGCGGTAGGTACCGCCTTCGCCCAAACGACCACGCCTGGGACGCAGGCCACTCCTCCGGCGCAGACCACACCCCAAACCCCCAAGGCCTTCGGCTTGAGAGGGTTCGGGTTTGGCGGTAAGTCGTTCGGATCGTTCGATGCGATGGCGCAGGCACTGAACCTCACACCTGTGCAGCTGTTTGAGCAGCTACACAGTGGCAAGACGATCAGCGAGATCGCGGCGGCGCAAGGCGTCGACCTTCAAAAGCTGCAGGACGCAGCCAAGGCAGCCGAAATCAAGGCGATGAAGGACAGGATCGCCCAGGCTGTCACAAATGGGACCATGACGCAGGAGCAGGCAGACTGGCTTCTGCAGGGCATCGACAAGGGATGGGCGCCGGGCGGCCGTGGCTTCGGTTTCGG
Source organism: uncultured Chloroflexia bacterium (assembly GCA_963783655.1). GTDB lineage: Bacteria > Chloroflexota > Anaerolineae > CG2-30-64-16 > CG2-30-64-16 > CAWAOA01. The sequence goes on along the minus strand of CAWAOA010000018.1, from coordinate 31,418 downwards.
TGGGCACGGCGGGCGCGGTGGCCGCGGCGGGTTCGGGGAAAGGCAAGCGCCCTCCACCCCGGCCACGCCCTCGACTACCACCACATCTCGGAGCATTGTCTTCTAGGAGCAGGGCCACCCGAACGTTCGCCTGATGCACCGATGGGGAGCGGGGATTCCTCGCTCCCCTTGAGCAACTGAGGTTCTAGACCGCCCCGCGCCGGCCACTGCCGGACGGGGCTTCAAGATATCGTGGAGGCTGGATAGCACATGTTGAAGTCACGACTCTTCCTCCTGACAGTCATCCTGGTTCTCGCCGTCCTGGCATTCTCCGGACGCACCCCGGCGGCGACACCCGCCGTCTCGCTGAACGGTTTCTCGGAACAGCTTCTGGGCTATGCCCAGACGGGGGCTGCTCCTGCTGCAGCCGCGGCGGCCACTGCCGTCCCGGCCGGTTCGGGTATAGACGCCGAAAGCGAAGCCTTTCAGGCGATCTATGCGACGGTAAATCCTTCGGTCGTCCGTATCGACACCTTCGCATCGGTAAACACCCGCACGTCGACTGCCGTCGTGCCCCAGGGTGAGGGCTCCGGCTTCGTCTGGGACAAGCAAGGACACATCGTTACGAACGATCATGTGGTGCGCAATTCTTCGCGGCTCGAAGTGACTTTCGCCGACGGCACAACGCTGGAAGCTACAGTCGTGGGCACCGATCCCAACGGCGATCTCGCCGTCATCAAAGTGGATCCGGCGCTCGTCAACCTTGTCCCGGTAGCCCAGGGGAAAATGAGCGAGATCAAGGTAGGGCAGAGGGCTATCGCCATCGGCAATCCGTTTGGCTTTGACGGCACCATGACGGCCGGCATCGTCAGCGCTATCGGTCGCAGCATCCCTGCCGTCACCGGCTTCGCGATCCCGCAGGCGATCCAGACTGACGCGGCGATCAACCCCGGTAACTCGGGTGGTCCGTTGCTCGATATCCAGGGCCGGGTGATCGGCGTCAACGCCCAGATCCAGTCCTCGACTGACAGCAACAGCGGCGTCGGCTTCGCCATCCCGATCGGCCTCGTCCAACGTATCGTGCCGGCACTGATCCAAACGGGCGCGTACCAGCACTCATACCTGGGCATCGAGGGGGGAACCTATACTCGAGCGTGGTCCGCAGCACTGGGATTTCCAGCGGACGTCAAGGGAGTCTACGTGCTGAGCACAACCCGCGGGGGGCCTGCAGATCAGGCAGGATTGAAGACGGGCAATCTCGCCACGGACGTGCTGATGGGCATGAACGCTTCAGGTGGGAGATCGTATCTTCAGCGCGGGGGTGATCTGATCGTCGCGGTGGACGGAAAGCCGGTCAGCAAGATGGATGATCTGCTGGTATACCTGGAAGGATCCACTTCTCCCGGAGATACCGTAGAGCTCTCGCTAATCCGCAGCGAAGGGCGCGCGGGAGACCGTGTCCGTGAAGCTCGGGGTGCGGCCAGAGCAGAGCTCGCGGGGCTAGTGGTGTGTGGTGAGTGGGAGAGCCGCGATGGGCGCCGGCAAAAGCTCGATCGACGAGTCGCTAACCATACTGGTTATTACGCCGGAAGGAACGCGTCCTCGACAACATCGGACCGGCGCTGCGGGCGGCAGGCTATGTAGTGCGCACGGCGCAAGGGTGGTCCGAGGGTGAGGAAGCGGCCCGACGGCTGCTTCCGGACCTGGTGATCGCGTGCGGCTCTCCCACCGCCCAACAGTGGCACGCGCTGCGAGAGCGGACATCCGCTCCCATCCTGGCGCTTCTGGCGGTACCCACTCCCTCAGCCATTGTCGAGGCCCTCGACGGCGGCGCCGACGACTGCCAGCCGGCGTCGCTGCGGCAATCCGAACTGCTCATGCGGGCGAAGGGTTTGCTGCGAAGGGGGGCGTGAGTGTGGAGCACGAAGCGATGATGTGGGGGTGGGGTTTGGATCACGAAGACGCGGGGGTGGACCGAGCGGGTCTGGATCACGAAGACGCGAAGAACCGAAGACGTGGGGTCTGGATCACGAAGACGCGAAAGAACGCGAAGACACGAAGCACGAAGGGCACGAAGGGGTGGCGCGCGTGTGGTGAGGATGCCGTTGGGCTACCCAGGCGCGGCGCCGTTTGCGCCTGGCCGCTTCGCTCTTTAATAACGTAGCTGCAAAGCAGCCGGCATTAATCCCAATCAGGACGCGGCGCGGTGCGCCGCCCACGGCTTGGCCCTTTGATACTGTAGCTGCAAAGCAGCCGGCGTTAACCCCAATCAGGACGCGGCTGGGCTGGCTTCCGGCAGCTTTGCTGTCGCATTGCAGCGATATCTGCGGGAGGAAGCGAAATGTGCGGCCGCGGCGCTGCCCGCGGGGACGCGGGATGCCGCGCGCGCTGTGGCACCGGCACCCGCTCACCGGGGGCGCGCCGCGTCCCGGGTGATGGGCGTGCCATGTGACAGCAAAGCTGCCGGAAGCAACCCTCACCGCGTCCTGGTCGGGGGTTAACGCCGGCTGCTTTGCAGCTACGGTATCAAAGGACGAAGCTGCCAGAAGCAAATGGCGCCGCGGTTCGGCACAGCGAGGCCCTCGCCGCTACGATCACCAAGTGCGCCAACCACTGCGTGACCCCTTCGCGCCCTTCGCGCTTCGTGTCTTCGCGTTCCTTCGCGTCTTCGTGGTCCAAACCCCACGTGTCTTCGCGTTCTTCGCGTCTTCGTGGTCCAAACCCCCGCGGTCCACATCCGGCGTCTTCGTGATCCAAACCCCACGTGCTCCAAACCATTCGTGCTTCCCCTTGTCTCGCGCGCCTTTCCTCGTATAGAATCACCGCGCTAATGAAATGATCCGCGAAGGGGGGAGCAGCGCATGACCGTAACGGCAGTGGTGGGCGCGCAGTGGGGCGATGAAGGAAAGGGCCGGGTGACGGATTACCTGGCCCAAACCGCGGATATGGTGATCCGTTTCCAGGGTGGTGACAACGCCGGGCACACGGTGGTGAATGCGCGGGGTACATTCCGGCTGCATCTGGTCCCCTCGGGCATCTTCAATTCAGAGACGGTGTGCATCCTCGGCACCGGCATGGCGATCAATCCGGCCTCGCTGCTGGAGGAGATGCGCACGCTCGAGTCGGCGGGGGTCGACCTGGGCAACCTCTACATCTCTTCCCGGGCGCACCTGGTGATGCCCTATCACCCAATGTTGGACGGCCTCGAGGAGCGAGCACGGGGCGACGCACGGATCGGCACCACCGGGCGCGGCATTGGCCCGGCATACGCCGACAAGGCTGCACGCAACGGCTTGCGCGCCGGCGACTTGCTGCAACCGGATCACCTGCGCGCCCGCCTGCACCTGGTTCTACCCCGAGTCAACCGCACCCTGGTGCAATTTGGCCAGCCCGCCCTTGACCTCGACGAGACATACGCCACCTGCACAGAGTGGGCAGGCGAGCTGGGAAAACGGATCGTCGATCCGCTGCCGCGGATACGTGACGCAGTGCGTGCGGGAAAGCAAATTCTTCTCGAAGGGCAGCTGGGGATCATGCGTGACCTGGACTGGGGGATCTACCCCTACGTCACGTCGTCCAACCCGATAGCCGGCGGGGCGCATGTGGGCGCCGGATTGCCGCCTCGTGCGATCGATTATGTCATTGGAGTCGTTAAGGCGTACTCCACCTGTGTGGGCACCGGGCCCTTCCCGACCGAGCTGGAGGATGAGACGGGGCTGCGGTTGCGTGAGGTGGGGCTGGAATACGGCGCCACGACCGGGCGCCCCCGCCGCTGTGGCTGGCTGGACGGTGTGGCGCTGTCGCACTTTGCGTGGCTGAGCGGCTTCACCAGCATCGCCATCACGAAGCTAGACGTCCTGGACGGGGTGGACCAGCTGAAGATCTGCACGGGGTACCAGGTGGGCGACGAGCTGCTCGACTATGTGCCGGATACGCCGGTATTGGAGACGGCGGAGCCGGTGTACGAGACGATGCCCGGCTGGGAACAGACGACGTCAATGGCGCGAACCTGGAAGGAGCTGCCGCCCGAGGCGCAGGCCTACTGCAACCGCATCTCCGAGCTCGCCGGCGCGCCCATCGGTTACGTGTCGGTTGGCCCCGAGCGCGATGCGCTGATCAGGATGGATTAGAGAGTGGGCACCTTCGACCACGATACCTTTCTCAGCCCCTTCACGTGGCGGTACGGCTCAGAGGCGATGCGCAGGCTCTGGTCGGAGCGAGAACGGCGCCGCGCCTGGCGGCGGACGTGGGTCGCGCTAGCGCAGGCGCAGCAGGCGTGCACTCTCCTTACGGCGGAACAGGTTGATGATCTGGCGGCGCACGTGGACGATGTCGACCTGGAGCGCGCGCACGCCATCGAGGCGGAGATCCGCCATGACCTGATGGCGGAGCTGCGGACGTTCGCCGGGCAGTGTCCGGCCGGCGGGCGCGTGCTGCACCTGGGCGCCACCAGCATGGACATCGAGGATAACGCCGACGTGCTGCGGCAGCGTGCGGCGCTTGACCTCGTTCGCGAGCGGCTGGCCGCGCTGCTTGGGGAGCTGGCCGGGCAGATCGAGCGGCACGCCGGCCTGGAGTGCATGGCGTTTACGCACTTGCAGCCGGCGGAGCCAACCACGGTGGGCTACCGGCTGGCGGGCTACGCCCAGGATTTGCTGGCCGACTACGCCGAGACGCAGCGCCTTCGGGAAGGGCTGCGTGGCAAGGGGTTCAAAGGCGCGGTGGGCACCGGCGCCTCATATGCCGACCTGTTGGCAGATACAGGCAAGGCTCCGGAGGAGATGGAACGGTTGGCGATGTCGGCGCTGGGGCTCGCGGCCTTCCCGGTCGCCAACCAGGTGTATCCGCGCCGGCAGGATTGGACCGTACTCAACGCGCTTGCCTCGATCGCCATGACGATTCACCGGCTGGCGTTCGACCTGCGCATCCTGCAGTCGCCCCCGATCGGCGAGTGGGCCGAGCCGTTCGGGAAGTCGCAGGTGGGCTCCTCGGCGATGCCGTTCAAGCGCAACCCAATCGACAGCGAGAACATGGACAGCCTGGCGCGGTACCTGGCGGCGCTGCCGCGGGTGGCGTGGGACAATGCAGCCAACAACCTGCTCGAGCGTACGCTGGACGACTCAGCCAACCGCCGCCTGATCCTGCCGGAAGCGTTCCTGGCGGTCGACGAGCTGCTGCTCCGGTGCAGGCGCGTGGTCGAGGGGCTGCGGGTAAACGAGCGCGCGATCCAGAGCCAATTGGACAGATATGCGCCCTTCGCGGCCAGCGAGCGGGTGCTGCTGGCCGCGGCGAAGGCGGGCGGCGACAGGCAGGCGCTGCACGAGCTGCTGCGAGAGCACAGCCTGGCGGCGTGGGACGCAATTCAGCAAGGGGAGCCCAACCCGCTGCGGGATAGGTTGGCCGCGGACCCGGAACTGGTGCGCTGGCTGCCTGCCGGCGAGATCGGCCGGCTGATGCAGCCGGGCAGTTACACGGGGGACGCCGAAGGCCGCGCACGTGCGCTGGCGAGCGAGGTGAGGCGAGCGCTGTAGGACGGAGCCGGCCCCGCGAATCGAACTTCTTGCTGCTTATGTTACAATTTGCCTTTCTCCATGGAGGCAGCGAGGCCATCCCCAAGCGAATTGAGACGTCAATGGCAGCAATTCCCGGCAAGCAAATATCCGCAATCACTCCGGTGGTCCAACCCGGACGCCCCCGCACGACGGCGCAGGTCTGGCTGGATGATGGGCGCATCTACGAGGCGCCGGTTGGGACACCGCTCGAGGCATATATCAGGGCCGCAGACGGCGAGACGCCTTATGCGGTGCCTATCGTGGCCGCGCTGATCGACGATGCGCTGCGCGAGTTGACCTATCGCGTCGAGAAGGACGTGGAGGTCATCCCGCTGAGCATGGCCCAGTGGGACGGGAGCCGCGTCTACCGCCGGTCGCTGACCTTCCTGCTGCTGGCAGCCGTCAACGAGCTGTTCCCGGGCGCCAAGATCAATGTGGATCACTCCGTGACATTCGGGGGCTACTTCTGCGAGGTGATGGGGCGCCAGACGTTCCTGCCGGACGAGCTGGCGGCCATCGAGCGGCGCATGTGGGAGATCGTCGAGGCCGACGAGCCGATCACCAAGGAGCGGGTACCGCTGCGCGAGTGCATCGATCTGTTCCGCCGGCGAGGGGACGACGATAAGGTGCGGCTGCTGGCCCACCGGCGCAAGGATTACCTGACGCTCTACAAACTGCGGGGGATGAGCAACTACTTCCACGGGTACATGGTGCCCTCTGCCGGCTACCTGCGCTATTTTGCGCTCCACCATTACCCGCCCGGTTTCATCCTGCGTTTCCCGGAACGGAGCAACACCGAGCTATCGCCGGTGGTCGAGTATCCCAAGCTGATCCAGGTGTTCCGTGAGTACGGCGAGACGCTGCATCTGCTCGAGATCGAGGATGTGGGCGCGCTCAACCTGGCCGTGGATAACGGGCGGACCAACGAGATCATCCTGGTGGCAGAGGCGCTCCATACGCAGCGCATCTCTCACATCGCAGGCGCAGATCTCGGAGCGCCGCGGGCAGGTGCGGCTGGCCCTGATGGCAGGTCCTTCCTCTTCGGGAAAGACCACCTTCACCAAGCGGCTGGCGGTGCAGTTGCTGGCAGCGGGGATGCGCCCGGTTGCGATCGGGCTGGACGATTACTTCGTGGATCGCGAGAAGACCCCGCGCGACGCACAGGGCAACTATGACTACGAGGTGCTCGAGGCGCTGAACCTGCGAGCTGTTCAACGAGCAGCTACTGGAGTTGATGGCCGGTAAAGAGGTCGCGTTGCCTCGCTTCAATTTCGTGACCGGCAAGAGCGAGCGCGGGCGCACCGTGAAGCTCGGACCCGACCACGTGCTGCTGGTCGAGGGGATCCACGGGCTGAACCCGAACCTCGTGCCCGCCATCCCGCCCGAGCGTGTTTACCGCATCTTCGTATCGGCGTTGACGCAGCTGAACATCGACCGGCACAACCGCGTGCCCACGACCGACACGCGCCTGATCCGGCGGATCGTGCGCGACGCCCGCACGCGCGGCTACACCGCGGGCGACACGATCTCGCGGTGGCAGAGCGTGCGGCGCGGCGAGCGCGAGTTTATCTTCCCGTACCAGGAAAATGCCGACGTGATGTTCAACTCGGCGTTGGTGTACGAGTTGTCGGCGCTCAAGCCGCTCGCCGAGCCGCTGCTGCTGCAGATCGAGCCCGGAGGCGCCGGGTACGTCGAGGCAAAGCGGCTGCTGACGTTCCTGCAGTGGTTTTCCCCCATGCCCACCGACCCGATCCCCGACAACTCGATTTTGCGGGAGTTTGTCGGGGGAAGTAATCTGGAGAATTTCGAACCCTGGGCGCAGAAGTAGGGGCGGGGGCGGAGTGCTGCGTTCTACGTTCTGAGTTCTACGTTCTACGTTCTGGGTTCTACGTTCTGGGTCCCAGTTGTCGGGGCAATGCGAGCTGTGGGGTTTTGCAGGCCACAGGGGCGAGACGAATTGCCGGGGTGTGGCGCGCTTTGGGCCGTCGCGAACTGTAGGGGCTAAGCACCGGGTGGCGGCGCGCGGGGCGAGTTCGTGTGGGTTGCCGGTGCTTCGCCCTGTCGCATTGCACTGACCCCTCGCGGGATGACTCGGCTATCGTGGCGCTGGGCTCCGCTCAGTCGGCGCTTGCGTTGCCTCTCCTTACCACCGTAGCTGCAAAGCAGCCGGCGTTAACCCCAGGCAAGATGCGGCGAGGGTTGCTTCCCGCCAGCTTTGCCGTCCCATTGCAGCAACTCGTGCGGGACGCGGCGCGTTGCCCCGCTACCGTTTTCACCCAGCGTATGTGATGCGGCGCGCTGCCCGTCGCGGGACGCGGCGTTCCGCGTGCACGCCGCGTCCCGGGAGATGGGCTTGCCATGCGACAGCAAAGCTGGCGGGAAGCGAGCCGCGCCGCGATCTGTGGCGTCAAGATCCGCCTGCTTTGCAGCTACGGTGGTAAGGGAAGGCAATGCCGGCCAACAGAGCGGAGCCAGCGCCACGATAGCCGGGTCATCACGCAGGTGGTCAATGCCATGCGACAGGGCGAAGCACCGGCAACGCACATGGATGGTCCCGCGCTGCCGCCCGGTGCTTACCCTACGATTCCCCGTAGACCCTACTCCCTGCAGACCCTACGATTCAATCGGCGACGTCTCGCCCAGACAATTCGCCTTGCCCAGCACAATTCGCGTCGCCCGTTCAGTTCACCACGCCCGCACGATTTGCGTTGCAGGTAATATTCGCCGCGGATCTACATTCGCGTCGCCCGTACAAATAGAAGGCCCTGCGCAGCGGTGCGCAGGGCCTTCCGGTTGCAGAGGTAGATGTTTGGTTAGGCGAGCACCGCGGCGGGCTCTTCTTCTTTCGGGAAGACAGGGAGCATGCGAACGGCGGCGCCGAAGATGGCGACCCCGGCCATCACCAGGGCCAGGCTGAGAACCACCTCGGACCACGACGGGACGTAGATGGGACCCGTGTAGGGCAGCAGGCCGATCCAGCTGACGCAGAGGCGGTTCAGGATGCCACCGGCGACGACCATGCCACCGGCAGCGAAGAGGGCGTTCTTGTTGGCCCGCACGTTGGGCTGTGCCATCAGAATGGCAGGTACGAGAGCGCCCAGCCCGAGCTCGAGCCAGAAAGCCATCGCCTGCACGTCGCCGGCGAACGCCAGCCCAAGCTGGCCCCGCCACGCCAGGTCGCCCAGGCGGAAAGCTACGTAGAAGAACAGCAAGCGGCTGTTCGCCCGGGCCAGGCTCGCCAGCAGCGGCTGCTCCAGGCCCCGCTTCAAGCCGCGGCGAGCTGAGGTTCGACTCCACCGTGACCATCCCGAGCCCCACCGTGATCGCCGAGACCCAGAAGAATACCGGCAGCCACGGGCTGTACCAGAGGGGTGAGAGCTTACCGGGCGCGATCAGCCACAGCGAGCCCAGCGAGGACTGGTGCATGGTGGAGAGCAGGATGCCGATGATCACCAGCGGCAGTGTGGCCTTGTGGGCGAGGCGCCATGCCCGCTTCCAGCTGCAGCCGTTCGAAGAGAGCGGGGCTGAACTCGAGCGCCAGCACGGCGGTGTAGGTCATCACGCACATGGCGACTTCGAACAGCACGCGAGTGGATATTCTGGTACATCATCGGGCGCCAGATGTTGTACGGTCGCCCGATGTCGATGATGAGGGCGACGATCAGCAGCGAGTAGCCCAGGAAGGCGGTCAGGATCGTCGAGCGCAGGATCGGGCGGTAGTCGCTCGAGGCCGAACACGTACACCAGCCCGGCGAGCACGAAGGCCCCGCCGCCCAGCATGGCGCCCGCCATCACGTCGAACCCGATCCAGAACCCCAGCGGAAACTGGTCGTTGAGGTTGGTTACGCTGCCCAGCCCGCCGGTCATGCGCATGATCAGCACAATCGCGGCCAGGCCCACAGCCCCACCGTGATTGCCACGCCCGTCACGAACGTGGGCGAGAAGTCGAGCTTGACCCCGCAGAAGCGGCTGCAGCAGCGAGTAGCCGACGCCGATCACCAGCAGCAGTGGCACCACGATGCGCAAGATGAACAGCGCGCCAACATCAAAATATCTTGGAACATCTCTCAGGCTCCTTGTTGACCCTCGTTCGAGGCCCGCCTTGACTCCGGCTCACTTCTCGTCCTGGGTCAGCCACGCCGGTTCGTCGTGGTGCCCGCCACCGCGCTGACGAGTGATCAGGAAGCTTCCGGTCAGGACGATTGCCAGGCTGCCGATGACGGCCGGCAACTTCGACATGACGTCCCACGTGTAGCCGGGACGGCTCGCTTGGTCACGTCTGTGCGAAAGCCCATCTGTTCGAACGGCACGTCGGAAATGTACAGCATCGCCGTGCCGCCCGCTTCGTGTCTCGCCGAATACGTGGTCCACGTAGTGGTCGGGCTGCGCCGCGATGCGGGCGTGCGCCTCCTGCAGCAGGTCGCGCCGGGCGCCGAACCTTAGCGCTCCCGAGGGGCAGTTGCCTGACGCAGGCCGGCGCTGCCCCGTCCCGCTGGCGCTCGATGCAGAACATGCACTTGCGGACCTTCGGGGTCAGGCCGTCTTGCCACTCGAAGCGCGGGATGCCGAACGGGCAACTCACCATGCAGTAGCGGCAGCCCAGGCAGCGTTCGGCGTGGTAGGCGATCGGCCCTTCGGGCGACTTGTGCAGCGCCGAGACCGGGCAGGCCGAGGCGCAGGCGGCATCCAGGCAGTGCATGCACTGGCGCTTGACGCCAGCGGCTCTGTCACTCGCCCAGGTCGATCTTCTCCACGTAGGTGAACGTCTGGTGCTGAGCTTGTCCACCTGCTCCGGGTCGGATTGAGCTCGTTGGCCTCGTTGCAGGAGCGCTGGCAGTTGCCGCAGCCCACGCAGCGGCTCATGTCGATCAACATGCCGGGGACGTCACCCGCTGCTCCACCCGAGGCGAAAGCCGGAGCCTGGCCCCCCAGCAGCGCCGCCGCACCGGCGGTTGCCACCGAGAACTTCAGGAACTGGCGGCGAGACAGCCCGGCGCCATCCCCGTTCGCCTGCGTGCTCATTGCTTGCCTCGCTTCTGGGAAACAGTCATGCCCACGATGCCGCCGATGAGGCCGAGGAATCCGCCGAACCCGAAGGCCAGGCCGGCGCCGGTCACGGCGACGTTCCGCAAGTCGTACACCCGGTCCTGGAGCGTGCTCACCTCGTGTTCGAGCACAGGCGCCCGCTGGGCGAGTACCTGGAGCTGCTGTGGATCTTCACGGACAGAAGCCATTACGCTCGAGGTGTGGATGGTGTCCTGGTGGCAGCCGGCGCAGACATCGCCCTGCACCCGGAAGCTGTGGCTGCGCGCCGTGGCTTCCATGCCGTTGGCCTGGTTGGACTCGGGCGCCATGTGGCAGCTTGCACAGCTAACCCCATTGATGCCGTGCGTTGCCAGCTTGAGCTGGTCCAGGCGTTCGCTGTGGCAGGCGCCGCACAATGTCTCTTCGCTGCCGGTACGCAAGCCCTGTTCGTGGGCAAGGTGGCAGTCGAAGCATTCGATGTTCTTATCAGCATGCTTGCTGTCTTCCCACTCCTTGAAGGTCTCGGAGTGGCAGACCCGGCAGGTCTCGGAAGCCATGGGCAGCTGCATCGTTGCGGCGGCGGGGTGGCCTTCCTTGTACGCGCCATGGCAGGCTTCGCAGGTCACGCCTTCAGAGCGGAACTTGCCGCTACCGGTGTCGAAGCCGGTGGTGTGACACGAGAGGCACGCGTTTTTGTCCACCCCTGCCTTCTCGAGGGCCGCGTGGAAGGCGGGATCGAGTGTGGCGGAGGCGTGCACAGTGCCCTTCCATGCTGCGTACTCGTCCGGATGGCACGTCTGGCACAACGGTTGTTGCTCTTCGAATGTCACCTCGGCCACGAGATTCGCCGGCGGCTGCACGGCGGGAGCGGCGCTGCTGCTTCCGCTCAGAAGCACCATCAAACTGATGATGACGACGGTTGGGGTAATAACCAGCCAGTACCTGGGCAACACAGCCCACTTGTGAAACATCTGCGTCTACCTCCTTCTTGCTCTCACGTCGAGGAATAGCTCTGGAAAACCTGGCAATCCACGCACCGCTCCGGGATATTACCCTCGGCGGCCATAAACGCCTGCCAGCAAGGGGCGTCGGGTGACTTCGCGGCCAGGCATTTCTGGCGGGCGGCATCGCTGCAGCCCTTTACTTCCCAACACGGCTTCTCCGAACCCGCCGTGAGGGGGACGAGCCGAGCAGGATCGAACGGAAGTTGTGGGCCGGCGCGATCTGCGATGCCACGCCGCAGAGCCGGGGTGACCGCCGGACGTGCGGGCACACCCGTATCCCGTTTGATGCTCATGCGGGCCTCGTCTTCCCACCGCTTGTCGAGGCGGCGCAGAGCGTAGACCAGCAGCACGATCACCGCTATCGGTACCAGGATGCGTAAGGCAAACAGCAGCAACAGCGGTGTGATGCTGAAACCAGGTTCCATAGACTCCTCCTACAACAGTGTGCGAGTCCGGATCACCGCCCGGTCCTCGCTGCAGTGGGATTCCCCAAACCCTCTGCAGCGAAAGACACGGTACGAGGGGACCCATGGTATTTCATGCAGATCGCCGCGCATCCCAGGTGCGCAGCCGGCCGGCGAGCCAGAATGTGATTGCCAGAGGCAGCACCAGCCGCACGACGAACATTGTCGACAGCATGATCTCTTCCATTGCCAGCCTCCTGATGAGTCGTTCGTTCTGTTGTTCACAAGATAGCACCGTGGGAGGAGGAAGTGAATCGGGTGGAATTCCCATTTGCGCGTGGGGTGGAATACCCATGGGGGACGGTCACACGTCATGCGTCATACGTCATCCGTCACTCGTAACCCGTAGGGGTTATTCGTTACCCTTATGGGTCGCGCGCCAAGTGGCAGACGCCTCGCGTGAAGCGTCATGCCTCACGCGAGAAGTGTGCGGAGTCACCGGCGAAATGGGAGCCGTATGGATAGCGTGCGTGGGGTGTCTTACTGTGAACGTCGTGATTTGGAGCGTCGCCGGGGCACTGAAGGCCGTGAGTCAGACATTCTTCAGTTGACGTCCTTCTACATCTGCCGTGATTTGTGGTTTGCCCGGCGGGGCTTAACCTGGGCGACTATGGGGAGAGGCTTTAGATGTGAGCGGACCGCGAGGACAGTGTAAATGGACGAACCAGTTTGCGTTTCGCCGGGATGTCTCTGAGGTGGCCTGTTGTTCTCCTGACGAATGACGAATGACGTATGACGTATGACGCATGACCCCTACGGGTCACCGCGTCCCCGCTAATCCCCAATCTCAATCAACCCCTTCTCAATCGCGTAGTGCACCAGCTCCACCCGGCTGTGAAGGTTTAGCTTGGCCATGATGTTCTCGCGGTGGCGGTTGACGGTCTTGATGCTGATGGTGAGGGCGTCGGCGATTTGCTGGTTGCTGCTTCCCTGGGCGATGTAGGTAAGCACCTCGCGCTCGCGGTCGGTGAGGGTGTCGAAGGCGCGGCCGGGGCCGCCCTCCTGCTGCACGCGCTGCCGGTAATCGGAAACGAGCAGGCGCGCGAGGGAGGGGAAGAGGAAGACGCCGCCGTTGCGCACGGCGCGGATGGCGCCGATCAAGTCGTCGGGCGCGGCGCGTTGGGCACGTAGCCCGAAGCCCCGGCGGCGAGCATCTCGAAGAAGTACTGGTCGTCCTCGTGCATGGTCAGCGCGAGCACGGCTACGTTGGGGCAGAGCTGGCGGATCTGGCGAGTGGCCTCGATGCCGTTCATGTCGGGCATGGAGATGTCCATCAGCACCACTTCCGGCGCCAGGTCGCGCGCCATCCGCAGCGCCTGCTGGCCGTCGCCGGCCTCGCCCACAATCTCCAGGTCAGGATCGGCGCTCAGCAGCATGCGCAGCCCCGCGCGCACCACCGCATGATCGTCGACAATCAGCACGCGAATCGGACTCATACCCTATCCCATCTCTGCCACCGGCAGCTCTACCTGAATGTGTGTCCCCGCACCGGGGTGCGATTGGATCTCCAGTGTCCCAGACACCAGGGCCACCCGCTCCCTGATCCCAACGAGCCCAAAGCCCCCGCTGCCCCGGCGCGCAGGTGCGCTCGGATCGAACCCGGAGCCGTCATCTGACACCACCAGCCGGACGCGTGCCGGCTCCCAGCACAGCTCCACGTCGACGTGCTTCGCTTCCGCGTGGCGCGCGGCGTTGTTCAGCGCCTCCTGTGCCACGCGGAAGAGGACGGTCTCGTACTGCTCCGGGAGCCGCCCGGCGGGACGCTCGGCGGTGAGGCGGAACGCGATCTCCGGGTAGCGCTCGGTGTACTGCTGCACCAGCCAGCGCAGCGCCGGCACCAGGCCCAGGTCGTCCAGTTGCGATGGGCGCAGGTTCGTCATGATGTTGCGCAGCTCGGAGATGCCGTCGTCGGTCAGTTGCCGCAGGTCGCGCACCAGCTTTCCGGCGTAGGGCTGGTTCGTGCCCATGAAGGTCTCTACGGCGGCCAGTCCCATTGCGAGCGCGCTCAGCTTCTGCCCGGTATCGTCGTGCAGCTCGCGTGCGATGCGCCGGCGCTCCGTCTCCTGCGCGTTCACGAGCAGGCGCAGCAGCTCCTCGAGGCGCACCTCTCGCTGCTGCAGCTCGCGGTACAGCCGGGCATTGTCTACCGCAGCCGCCAGCTGCTGCCCGAACGCGATCAGCAAGCTCAACTCAGGCTGCCCGAAAGGCTCATCTTCGCGCAGCGATGAGAGCGCCACCCCGCCCAGCAGCTCTCCCTTGGCGCGCAGCGGCACGGCCAGGGTGCGGTAATGTGCTTCACCGGCCGGCGCCTCGGAATCCAGGAGCTTCACGGTGCAGTCGAGGCCGGCCCCGGTGGCGGTCTCGTGCTTCACCGTTTCCGCGATCGCCTGCGTGAGCGGGGGGAGCAGATCCGGATACGGCGCCGTCGGGCGGCGATACTTGCCGGCCAGTTCCAGGCCGCCGTCCGGACGCCTGAGGAAGAGGACGCTGCAGCAGGCGGAAGAGAAGCTGTGCACGATCTGGTAAAGCCCGTCGTCCAGCACCCGGTCCAGGTCGACCGTGGACACGAGCATCCGCGACATCTGCACGAGCGCCGAAAGCTCCCGTGCGCCGGCGGCAAGCTGGGTGTTGAGCGTCTGTGTTTCCTGTACCCGGCGCTCCTGTGACTCCAGAGCCGCCATCTGCGCCTCGAGCCGCGCCTTGTTGGCGCGCGCCAGGCGCAGCCGGCCTTCCAGCTCGAACGCCCGGAAGGGCGCGGCCGAGCGTGACGGCGATGGCTACGGCCGACAGGCCGCGCAGCAGGTGCACAGGCACGCCAAACATCCGCAGGAACAGCGCGGTGTTGATGGTCTGCGACGGGAAGAGGAGACTGGGCCGGGTGAATATCTGGCCCACGACGCCATAGAGGAAAAACGCCAGGGCGGCCCATAGCAGATCGCGCCCGTATGCTGACATCCCCCGCGCGTGGAAGTCGCGGCGTTCTCGCAACAGCGCGACGCATGCCAGGACCGCGCTGGGGATCCCGAGGCTGTAACGGGCGAGCACGTCGGCCGCGGGCAGCAGCTCGGCAGGCTGGGGATGGAACCGCACCCAGATCAGCCAGACCCCCACTATGTAAAGCAGCGTCAGGGCTGCTACCGGCTGCAGAGTCTTCCGCAGAGGCCCATCGGGGTTGATCACCAGGCGAACGCCGAAGGTCAGGAGACAGACGAAGGAGGCGACGAGTATGGCAGTACGGACGATCTCTTCGGGTATGCCGGCAGCGCGCCCCGTCTCGTGGGCCACGATGATCTGGGCCATTTCGTACCACTCGTGCACGGCGTGCAGGATGCCGAATGCAGCGAGGGGGCGCAGCGCACGCGCGAAGCGAAACTCCGAGGCGCGCGTCGACTCCAGGATCACCACCAGCCCCATGGCAAAGAAGGCAAGCCCGTAGAAGAAGTAGACGAAGACGATGTTCCGCATGAAAAATGCGGAGATGGAGGGCACCCTTCCCCCTTAGCCCGCTGCGGCGCCGCAGCGGGAACCACGACTACCCACCCTCAGGCGGGATCTGAACTCACTTTCCGCGCATCGATGCGCACAAGTGCGCGCGCATCGAAACCGGCCGCTGCCGCCTCAATTCGCCGGCAATACGGTCAGCTCCACCTGTCCCTCGCTCGTGCGCACATCCTGGATGTCCCAGCGCTCGCCATAGCGCTTGAACGCCTGGTTCAGCAGCGTGGGGATCATCGACGTGACGATGCCGCTGGGAGAGATCGACTCCGTCTCAAATTGCAGGTCCCCCTCCTTGGCGACCAGATGGCCGATCAGGAGCAGGTTCTCGACGCGGACCGGACCATATGACAGCAGCCGGGCGGTGACGCGCGTCTTGCCGCCTGTGAAGCGGACGGCCAGCCCATCCACCACCAATCCCTGCTGTTCGGCGGTTCCGCTCTCGATCACGCGGGTGATGTCGGCCTCGGTGACCACAATCTTCGTGGTGCCCGGCGCAGATGTCGCGGCCGGCGCCGCCGGCACACCGGAAGGCACGAGCGGCAGAGACGGCGCAGCCTGGACCGGCGGAGCCGGCGGAAGCGGTGCAAGGGTAGGCATGGGCAGGGGGGTAGGTACCACGGGCGCCTTTACAGGCTGGTTCGACGGCAGCAGCCGCGAGCAGGCCAGGCCAGACAGGAGTAGTAATGCTGCAGCAAGCAGCGGAATTAGCAAGTTGTTTCGTTTCACAATCCCTCCGATCGGTGAGAACACTATAACATAAGACCACGGCGCGGGAGGAATGTCGGTTGGCCGGAAGCCGTTTGGGGGTGGATGCGGGTTGGGTGGGGGACGGGGGAGCGCCCATCTGCGGGTGGGTGCGCTCGCCCCGTTGCGGGACCCGGAGGTCAGCCGCTTCCCCTTTCGCGAACCGGAGGCTAGCCCCTTGTGGGCGTGTTGGTCGCGGCGCGATTGGGTTACTGAACCCGCGCCGCGCCCCGACGCCCCACAAGGGGGCTACACTACGGGTACGCGAGAGGTGGGGGACACCATTTCGATCTACCAGGAGGTCAGCCCCTTGTGGGCGTGTTGGTCGCGGCGATCGGGTACGCAGCGCGGTCGCCTCTGATGCGAGATGGCTGGGCAACGGGGCGTGCTCACCTGCACTGCGCCTGCGCATCGCAGGTGCAAGTGTCGAGAACCTCAGCATGGTTGCGATAATTTTGAGCACCGATGTGAGTGGTTCCGTCGACGGGTAGCGCCAGGCTATGCTACAAATATGCGGGGTCCCTGGACAGAACCATTCACACGGCTGGCAACCCCTCACGTAGCCATCCTGAGGTTCTCGACACTTGCACCTGCGATGCGCAGGCGCAGTGCAGGTGAGGACGCACCGTGGCAGCGCGGTCTCCATCAATGCGAATTGATCTGCCAACGGGCGTACTTCGACAGGCTCAGTATGGAGTTGTTAGTTTTGAGCATCGATGCGAATGGTTCGGTCCAGGAGTATCGATAGTCTGTCGCACCCGAGTGCGGGGTTCCGGGAACGCACCATGTTCATCGTTGTCAACCCCTAACAACTCCATACTGAGCCTGTCGAAGTACGCCCGTGGCAGGCCAAATTGCATCAATGGCACCCCGCGCCGCGTCCCCCGCCCCACGAGGGGGCTGCCCTCCGGGTATCGCAAAAGAGGGGGCTGCCTCCAGCGGGCTCTGCCTATTCACCCCAAGCTCTGACCTATGGTGCGGCTAGCCCTTCCCCAGCTTGGCCAGCAGGGCCCGGGCGAATGGCACCGGGTCGGCGAAGATGTTGCGGTCGGCAATCTCGGCGATGGAAGCGCTGCGGTCGGGCTGGACGGCGACGATGGTGGCGCACTCCTGCAAGGCCATCAGGTGTGTGGTGTCGCCGGAGATCCCCAGGGCCAGGTAGAGGCGCGGCTTGACCCGCTGCCCCGTCACGCCGACGAGCTGGTTCTCGTCGATCCAGCCGGCGTCCAGCGCGGTGACGTCTCCACCCACCACGCCCCCGAGCGCCTCTGCCAGCTTCTCCGCCAGCGCGAACCCCTCCGGGTCGCGCAGGCCAATGCCCGCAGCGACAACCACGGGAGCCGTGGCGATGGTGAGCGGCGCTGCCGGCAGCTCGATGGTCGGGTATTCGGGCGGCACGGCCCAGGTGATACCGGTGTCCTCGATCTGCCCGGTGCGCCACGCCTCGCTGTAGGATTCCGGCAGCAGCGCAGTCTCGACGACGGCGACGGCCGGGCTGCCCGCCAGGGTCACCGCCAACCGCGCCTCGTCGTTCAGGATGGGCTGGTGCGCCACAACGCGCTGCGAGGCCGGATCGACCATCAGGTCGGCGGCATAGCCGGACAGGGCCGCGTCCAGCAATTGCGCGAGGGCCGGACCGAGCGTGCGGCCGAGGCGGGTGCGCGGGAACAGCACCGCCTGCGGTGCCGCGGGCGGAAGAAGTCGGCCAGATCGGTTGCGGACGGCACGCCTGAGGCGAGCAGGATAAAATCGGCTCCTCCGTGCACCGCCGGTTGTGCGTTCTCCGTGCAGCTCTGACCGGCGAGCAGCACGTACACGTAGGCGCCGAGTGAATCGGCCACGATACGCGCCTTGCCTATCAAGCGCAGGACGGCATCGTCCAGAGCACATTCAGGGCTCACCACCCATACGCCGCCGGTCGCGCCCTGGGATCGCTCCTCCGCCGGCCCACCCATCAGCGCTTCATAGTAGGATAGGTCCATGCCCATGGCAGTTCGCTCCTTCGTTCGCAGCTAGCCGGCCAGGCGCCGTGTGCGCAACATGTTCAGCAGCGCCTCGGCAGCCTCGTCCGGGGTGCCCTTGATCTCCTGCTTGCGCGTGCGCTCGGGTCCCAGCACCAGGCCCGTGTTCTGCGTACCCGCAGCCAACGCCTGGTCTTCCAGCCCCAAATCGGAGGCCGGCACCACCTCGACCAGACCGGTATCCCACGCCGTAGCGATGCGGCGCGGGTGCGGGAAGCGGGGCCTGTCGCTGCCGGGGACGACGGCGGCAACGGCGGGCATCGACAACGAGACGGTCTGCGCGGCCGCTCCGGCTGCGACAGTGGCTTCCAGTGTCCCGTTGATCTGGTTGAGACAGATCACGTCGAGCACGACGGGCCAACCGAGGGCGGCGCTGAGCCGCGCTGCAAGGCTGCCCGTCCCGTTCACCGCGTCGATCTCGCCGGTAAGCAGCAGATCCACCTCGCCGAGGCGGTTGGCTGCTGCCGCAATGGCGCGCGCCACCCCACGGCCGCCTACCTCCGCCGGCTGGGAGCTGGTGATCAGCAGGCCGCGGTCGGCGCCCATGGCAACCGCCTCGCGCGCGGTGTCCTCGGCCTCGGCGTCGCCCACCGTCAGCGCGATCACCTCGCCGCCGGTCGCGTCGCGCAGCCGCAGCGCGGCTTCCAGGGCGTAGCGGTCGGGCGGGTTGGTGATCTTCACGGCCTCGCGCAGATCCAGCTCCTCGCGGCTGCGCGAGATCTTGACGGTCTTCGGATCCTACGTCTGCTTGACGCACACGAGAATGCGCATGGCTACCCTCCTTGGACCGTTACGGCCGGACGCGGGCGGTCGAGCCGCGCATCACCTGCCCCGCCATCACGATACGCTGGATCTCGTTGGTGCCCTCGAAGATCTCGGCGATGCGCGCGTCGCGCCACATCCGCTCGACGGGGAAGTCCCGGCTGTAGCCCAGCGCCCCGTGAACCTGCAGCGCGCGGTCGATCGCACCGAGACGCCACCTCGGAGCCGAACAGCTTGCAGCTCGCTGCCTCGCGGGTGTAAGGCTGCCCCGTGTCGACCAGCCAGGCGGTGCGGTAGACCAGCGAGCGCAGCGCCTCGATCTCGGCGGCGGTGTCGGCGATCATCCACTGGATGCTCTGCTTCTCGCCGATCGGTCCGCCGAACTGCGACGCCGGTGCCGGCATACTGCCGCCATCATGTCCAGGGCGGCCTGCGCCCCGCCGAGGCAGGCGGCGCCCAGCCCCAGGCGCCCCGTATCGAGCGTCTGCATGAAGGTCACGAAGCCGGCGCCGACCTGGCCGAGCACGTTGGCCGACGGCACCACGACCTCGTCGAAGATGATCTCCGAGGTAGCGCTGCCGCGGATGCCCATCTTGTGCTCGATCGTGCCCACCGATAAGCCCGGGGTGCCCTTTTCCACGATGAAGGCCGTCGCGCCGCCGCGCGCGCCCAGGGCGGGATCGGTCATCGCCATCACGCTGTAGGTACTCGGCGATCGGGCCGTTGGTGATGTAGATCTTCGAGCCGGTGATGATGTAGTTGTTGCCGTCGCGGACGGCACGCGTGCGGATGCCCGCGGCATCCGAGCCGGCGTTCGGCTCGGTCAGGCAGAAGGCGGCGATCTTGCTGCCCGCTGCGCCAGGGCGGGCAGGTACTTGCAGCTTCTGCGCCTCGTTGCCGCCCAGTGTAGATGGCCACGGTCGCCGATGCCGATGTGCGCCCCGATCAGCGTGGCCGTGCTGGTGCACACCCGGCCCATCTCCTCCATCAGGATGCAGTAGCCGGTCTCGCCCAGGCCGGCGCCGCCGTATTTCTGCGGGAACGGCACGCCCAGCAGGCCGTTCTCGCCCAGCTTGCGCACCACTCCATGTCGGTGTAGCCTCGGCGTCCATCCGCTTCGCCAGGGGCGCGACCTCCTGCTCGGCGAACTCGTGCACCATCTGCCGGAACAGTTGATGTTGCTTGGAGAAGGTAAAGTCCATACGACCCCCTGCTATTCATGCCGTTTCGGGACGCACCTTGATGCCGTACTCGGCTCAGCACGCCGCCGGCGATGATGACCTGCTGGATCTGGGTGGTGCCCTCGACCAGCTCCAGCGCACGCGCGTCGCGGTAGTAGCGCTCGACGGGGTAGTCCACGATGTAGCCGTAGCCGCCGTGGATCTGCACCATCTGGTCGGTCACCTCGGCGGCCATGCGGCTGGCGAACAGCTTGGCCATGGCCGCCTCCTGCGTGAACGGCTTGCCCTGGTCGACCAGCCAGGCCGCCTGCCGCACCAGCCACTCGGCCGGCCGCGATCTTGACAGCGGCGTCGGCCAGGTAGGCCTGGATGGCCTGCTTCTGGGCGATCGGCTCGCCGAACTGGACGCGCTCGCGTGGCAAATTTGGCGCCCAGCTCCAGCGCCCGCCGTGCCACGCCGACGGCGGCGGCCGAGATGCCGACGCGCCCGAAGTCCAGGGTCTCCAGGGCGATCCGGTAGCCCTGCCCTCGGCGCCCCAGAAGTTGCGCGGCCGGCACGCGGCAGTCGTCCAGGTAGAGCCGGGTGATGCTGGCGCCGCGCAGCCCGAGCGTCTTCTCGCGGCCGCCCACCGTCAGCCCGGGCGCTCCGCGGGCACGGCGAAGGCGCTGATCCCCTTGGCGCCCGCGGCCGGATCGGTCAGCGCGAAGATGACGTATACCCCGGCGATGCCGCCGTTGCTGACCCAGGTCTTGGCGCCGTTGAGCACCCACTCGTCACCGTCGCGCACGGCGGTGGTGCGCAGCCGGGCGGGATCGCTGCCGGCGCCCGGCTTCGGTCAGGGCGAAGGCGCCCAGCCGCTCGCCCGCGACCATTTCGGGCACCAACTCGCTCGCGTCAGCGACGTCGCTGCCCGTGCGCAGGATCGCGCGCAGCGCCAGGCTGTTGTGGACGTGGACGGCCAGGGCGGTGCTCATCGCATTCGGCGGCCAGCGCCTGAGCAGCAGGGTGTAGCTGATGGTGTCCAGCCCGGCGCCGCCGTAGGGCTCTTCGGGCACCAGGGCCCCCATGAAGCCCTGCGCCGCCACCTTCTGCAGCAGCTCGGGCAGGCAGCTCTTCCTGCTTGTCGGCCTGGTCCGCAACCTTCGCCACCTCTTTGGTCGGCAAAGTCGTAGAACATCTCGCGGAACATCTGCTGTTCTGGAGTTAAGGAGAAGTCCATCGTGACTCCTTTCAGCCGCTGCTAGCTCGACGGCCAGTTCCACCTGCTCCCGCCGGGCGATCAGATCGGCCAGGAAGGCGCGCGTGCGCTCGATACGCTGGCTGCGCTGTCGATGCCCATGCGCCAGCGGCACCGGGCTGACCAGGCCGACGCGAGCTCGTTGTGAGCTGGCGCACGATGCCCAGGTTCACGTCCGGCCAGCCGCGTGGATCAGCTGCTCCCAGTGCTCGCCCACGGCCGGGTTGGGGTGGTTGTGGATGCGCAGCGCCACCTGGCAGGCCAGCGACCGGCCCAGGTTCGACGGCACGGTCTCGTCCAGCTGCTTGCCGGCGATGGCGAAGAAATAGCTCGCCATCGGGCTGACCAGTCGCTGGATGCGCGGCCAGACGCTGTCGGCCTCCTGCGCCAGGCTGAAGAAGGCCAGGTAGTAGGGCACGGCGTCGTCGTAGTCTGCAGGTAACAAAGGCGTGCCCGGCCTTGACCGAGCAGTAGCTGGCCAGATACCACTTCAGTCGTCGAAGCCGGCCCGGGTCTGCCCGGCGCGCAGCGCCTCCAGCTGCACGCGGGCCGCCTGGAGATAGCGCTGCGCGCTGCCGGCGAAGTCCTTCTGGCGCAGGTCCGAGCCCTCGCGGAACAGGTTTTCGGCGGTCAGCGGTGTGAGCGGCTCGCCCACCGGGCAGAGCGACGCGCGCCAGGTCGGCGGCGACCAGCAGCAGCTCCTCGCGCTGCACGAAGCGGTTGATCTGCTCGGGCGCGACGATAGTAGCGTGTCGCCGTTCGCCATCAGATCATCTGCCGTTCGACCAGCGCTGGCACAGCGCCTGGGACACGGGCGATCTCGGCCGCGCTTTCGTACAGCACCGGCGCCAGTTGCTCGGGCGCCACCGGCACGCCGCCCTCGACCAGCCGCCAGACGTAGACGCCGTCGCAGGCGCGGGCGAGCGCATCGACAGACGAGCGTCTGCGGCGTCGCAGGACGGGCGCCTCGCTGCACGCCTGGCCGCCGGCAAAGTCGAGCGCGCTCGCTCATCACCAGCAGGCGCATCGACGTCGGGCACGGCGATCTTGGCGCGTCAGCGCGTTCTCGGCATCGTAGCGGTCCTTCAGGAGGTCGGCGGCGTCTGTCGAGCGAGACAGGCTCCGACTCGCGTCTGGAGCGTGCTGACGAAGTCGCGCAGCACGCTGCTGGCGCGTCGCCGCGTCGACGACGCGCAGGCCAACCTCACGCAGGAAGCTGCGGTAGCGCTGCGAAAGGTCCTGCACCGGACGGCTTGACGGCAGGCGGCGGGACGACGGGCGTGGCGGCGGCAGCTCCTGATCCTTCGTGCGGAGACTTACGTAAAGCTGCAGCCCCTGCTTCCTGGATGCACGATCAGGTTTCCTGTGCGCTTCGAGGAAGGCGCGGAACTGCGAGAAGCCGTAGTTGGCCTCGTTGAACGAGGAATCCAGGCCGAGCATGATCTGCTTCAGCCGGCCGGCGAAGACGGGCGCTTCCCCCTTCTGCTCGGCCGCGCACGAGCGCCCGGCGCAGCAGCTCGCGCGGGTCGGGCAGCTGCAGCTCGTCGGCCATGTCGGCCAGCTCTTCGGCGACCAGGGTCTCGTAGAAGATGAACTCGTCGCAGGCGCGGCGCAGCAGGTCGCTGGTGGCCGAGCGCAGCCCGATGCCGATGGTGTACTTGCCGTAGTCGCGCAGCTTGTGGATCAGCTCGGTGAAATCGCTGTCGCCGGAGATGATGGCGTAGAGGTCGATGTTCGGCCGGGTGAAGACGGTCTCCAGCGCGTCGATCGCCAGCCGGACGTCGGCGCGGTTCTTCTGCTGCATCCCGACGCGAGTAGAGCTGGAACAGGTCGATGCCGTTCTCCATCATCGGCCGGCGATAGCGGTGGAAGCGGCCCCAGTCGCCGTAGGCCCGCTTGATCAGCAGGCGGCCGCGGGTGCGCAGCAGGTCCATTACGGCATTGACGTCAAAATCGCCAAAGTTCGCCTCGGCCGAGGTGGCCACGTTCTCAAAATCGATAAAGACCGCAATTTGCGGACCATTGGTGCGCGTGTCCATTTGAATCGTGTCCTTGTCATCGAAAATGGTGACTGGTCCGGGCGGCAAAAATGAGGCAGCCGCCCGGCCTCGACGGCAAATCCGTTTAGCTGTCCGTGAACTTGGGCTGGCGCTTCT
The DNA here is from genome assembly GCA_963783655.1 of uncultured Chloroflexia bacterium. Classification (GTDB taxonomy): domain Bacteria; phylum Chloroflexota; class Anaerolineae; order CG2-30-64-16; family CG2-30-64-16; genus CAWAOA01. Next base: position 7,794 of record CAWAOA010000018.1, on the reverse strand, counting down.
CCAGGAACGCCGGTAGCCCTCCTCGATGTCGTTGCTGACGACAGCCGGACGATCTGATCCATTTCGTACTTCAGACCGTCGTCGATCGGCATCCGGAGGCCGTTGACGACCGCATCCAGGGTCGCCTGGTTCGTCAGGCTTGCTCTTGGCGGCGATCTTCTTGGCCAGACCCATCGCCTCGTGCAGCACCTGCCCCGCGGGCACGACCTTGTTGGCCAGGCCCAGCCGGAACGCTTCCTGCGCGTTGATCATGTCGCCGGTCAGGATCAGCTCGATGCGCCTTGCCCGCGCCCACCAGGCGCGGCAGCCGCTGCGTGCCGCCCCAGCCGGGGATGAGGCCCAGGTTGGTCTCGGGCTGGCCGACGCGTGCCCGGTCCGCCATGATGCGGATGTGGCAGGCCATGGCCAGCTCGAGCCCGCCGCCCAGCGCCACGGCGTTGATCGCGGCGATGACCGGCTTCGGGCTGCACTCGATCTTGTTGAACAGGTGTCCTGGCCGATCCGCATGAAGGCTCGCGCGCTTCGTCCTGGTCCTTCATGGCCGCCAGCTCGTTGATGTCGGCGCCGGCGACGAAGGCGAACTGGCCCGCGCCGGTGATGACGATCACCTTGACCTGGTCGTTTGCCAGCAGCTCATCGAACGCCGCTCCAGGTCCTCGACCGTGGCCTTGTTGAATGCGTTGGCCGGCGGGTGGTCGATGGTCAGCACCGCCACGCGGTCTTCGATCGTAGACCTTGACGTTCGTGTACTCTGCCATCTGTCACTCCTTTCAGCGCGGTACTCGTTGAACCCGCGGCGCGTCTTGACGCCCAGGTGCCCGGCGCGGACCTTGGTTCGCAGCAGCCGGGCCGGCCGGAAGCGCTCGCCGTATTGCCGGTGGAACTGCTCCAGCCCCTGCAGCACGACGTCCAGCCCGATCTCGTCGGCGATGGCCAGCGGGCCCTTGCGGTCGCCGCTGTAGGTCATGCCGGTGCCGGCGATCATGGCCATGTCGATGTCGGCCGGCGGTGGCGATGTGCTCCTGCAGCGCCAGCACCGCCTCGTTGATCAGCGGGTAGATCAGCCGCTCGACGCAGAACTCGCCGTCCGGACGTTTCGGCGAACTCGGCGATCATCTGCTGGACCGGTCGTCGGTCTCGTCGCCGTAGCCGTAGAAGCCCTTGCCCACCTTCTCGCCCAAGCGGCCCGCCTCGACCAGCTTGTAGAAGAGCTGCGCCGGCTCCATGCGCGGGCCGTACTCCTCGTACAGGTACTGGCCCACGTAGGCGCAGACGTCGATGCCCGAGCATGTCCATCAGGGTGAAGGGGCCCATCGGCATGCCGAACTCGACCATCGCCTGCGTCGATCTCGGTGGCGGTGGCCGCACCCTCCTGCAGGCAGTAGGTCGCCTCGTTCAGGTAGGGCATCAGCAGGCGGTTGACCAGGAAGCCCGGGCACTCCTGCACCACCACCGCGATCTTGCGCAGCGACTCGGTGAACATCACCACGTCGTCGACCGTCTCCTGCGTGGTGTCCAGGCCGGGGATGATCTCGACCAGCTTCATGACGTGGGCCGGGTTGAAGAAGTGCATGCCGATCACCTTTTGCGGCCGGTCGGTGGCCGCGGCCATCTCGCTGATCGAGAGGGCCGAGGTGTTGCTGGCGAAGATGGTGGTCTCCGGGCAGCACGCCTGCCAGCTCCGCGAGCACCGCCTTCTTGAGGCCCATCTTCTCGGGCACGGCCTCGATGACGATGTCCACGTCGCCGAAGCCGTCGTAGGTGAGCGCCGGCTCGATCAGCGCCATCTTGCCCTCCATCTCGCCGGCGCTCATCTTGCCCTTGTCCACCCGGCCCTGGTAGATCTCACGGATGGTGGCCATGCCCTTGTCGAGCATGCCCTGGTCCACGTCCTTGAGCACCACCGGCAGGCCGCTGAAGCTGATCACCTGCGCGATCTCGGCGCCCATGGTGCCCGCGCCGACCACCGCCGCCTTGAAGATGTACATGCTACCCCTTCCGTCAGCCTTACGCACGCTCGACCACGATCGCCGCCGCCCTGGCCGCCGCCGACGCACAGCGTGGCCAGGCCGTAGCGGGCTGTTGCGGCGCTTCATCTCGTGCAGCAGCGTCACGACGATGCGGGAGCCCGAGGTGCCCACCGGATGGCCCAGGGCGATCGCGCCGCCGTTGACGTTGGTCTTCTCCCAGTCCCAGCCGTGCCCCTCTTCCTGTCATGCGCTTGCTCGACCGCCAGCACCTGGGCGGCGAAGGCCTCGTTGATCTCGACCAGGTCCATCTGGTCGTAGGTGAGGCCGGCGCGCTTGAGCGCCTTGGGCACGGCCGTGGCCGGGCCGATGCCCATATAGGCCGGGTCGACGCCGGTGTAGGCATACGAGACGATGCGCGCCACCGGCTTCAGCCCCAGCTTCTTCGGCCCGCTCGGCTGTCGTCACGAGCATCGCCGCGGCGCCATCGTTCATCGGGCAGGCGTTGGCCGGGGTGACCGTGCCGCCCTTCTTGAAGACGGTCGGGTAGAGCGCAGCCTTCTGCACCGTCAGGCCGGGGTTGATGCCCTCGTCCTGGGTGATGGACTCCTTGGCCACTTCCTGGCCGGCGGCCTTCTTGATCACCTCGACCGGCACGATCTCGTCCTTGAACTTGCCCGTGCGGGTGGCCATGAACGCCCTCTTGTGGCTCTGCACGGCGAACTTGTCCTGCTCCTCGCGGCTGATGTCGTACTGCTCGGCCAGGTTCTCGGCGGTGCCGCCCATCAGGATATTGCAGGTGGGATCGGTCAAGCCCTTCCCACAGCGCATCGGTCAGCTCGGCATGGCGCAGCTTGAGCCCCCAGCGTGCGCCCTTGAGCACGTACGGGATGTTGCTCATGCTCTCGGTGCCGCCGACCAGGTACAGGTCGCCGTCTCCCGCCTGGATCGACTGGTAGGCGCTGGTGATCGCCTGCATGCCCGAGGCGCAGTTGCGCTGGACGGTATAGGCGGGCACGTGCTGCGGGATGCCGGCGTAGAGCGCGCTGACGCGGGCGATGTTGGCCGCCTCCGAGGGCTGGCCGATGTTGCCGAAGATCACCTCATTCAGCTCGCCCGGATCGATGCCGCGTCGCCTGGATGACGCAGTCGATCATGATCTTGGCCAGGTCGTACGCAGGCACGGTGCGCAGCGCGCCGCCGAAGCTGCCGATGGGCGTACGCATGGGGTTGACGATCACGACTTCCTTCATTACTAACCTCCCTGGTGCCTGCCCACGGGGGCGGCGAAACCGGGCCGGCGCTGCCGTCCGGTACCTTTAGCATCCTGGTTCAAGCCGAAACGGACTGCTCCGTCGCCGTGGCGGGGCAATCGTTTTCGAGCGAGCGCAAAAACTGGTCGACGGTAGCGAAATAGAACTGGGGCAGATCCGCAGGCACGACCATGCGGCGGAACGGGTGCGACATGAGCACCAGGGCGCCGTTCATGGCGGCCCACAACACCCCGGCGAGGATGCGAGGATCGCCGCGGTGGAAGATGCCCATCTCCATGCCGTCGGCAATCGGCTGCGCGACGAGCTCCAGGGTGCGCCGGCTCTCTTCCAGCAGGCGCTCGACCTGTTCCGGAGTCATCGCCGACGAGCCGTCGGTCCGCGCGTAGTGATTCAGCAGGCGGTAATAATCGGGTGAGTTCTGGGCGAAGGCGAGGTAAGCGGCGGCCATGGCCCGCAGGCTCTGCCCGGGGTTCAGCACCGAGCAGCTATCGCAGGCGTGCTGGAGCCGGTCCCGCAGCGCGGCCAGCGCCTCCAGGAGCAGGTCGGCCAGGATCGATTCCTTGCTGGGGAAGTAGAGGTAGATGGTGCCCTTGCTGACCTCGGCGCGCTCCGCCACGGCTTCTACGGTGGCGCGCCCATAGCCCGCCTGGGCGAACACCGCCCGGGCTGCCTGCAAGATATCCTGTCGCCGCCTGGCCCGCTCTTGCTCTCTCCGGTGTGCTGTAGCCAAGAGATACCCCCGCGATGCGTCTTGTCACGGGCAGTATAGCACCTGGAGGGGCAATTTCAGTCAGCGCACTGACCGTTGGTCATTTTCTGAACGGGGGTTAGGCGGGCCGCGGAGTTGGGCCGCCCGTCGCAAGCGCTTGAGAGTGCGGCTTGGGTGAGCGCGTGCCGGCCACACAGCCCGCTCGAGCACAAAAGCCATCTTCGTCTGCACCTTCCACAGTTAACAATACCATGGACTACTGCCCACCGGCGACACAGGTGATATACTGGCGGCGGACCTTGTCGCAGGCGCCGCCGCCGCCCCGCTCGCGAACGGAGCCAGCGGCGGCAGCTCTTGTAAGAAGGGCGTATGGCTACGACTATAGTCCCCGCAGCGAAGCGGAGTGGGGCCTGGCCGGCAACCGCACGCAGCTCATCTATCCCGGCGGCCAGGTGGTGACGAACACCTATGACGCGGCCAACCGGCTGCTGGGGGTCACGGACTGGGCGGGGCCACTGACCGAGTACGGCTACGATGGCTGGGGCCGGGTCATCACCACCACCCACCGCAACGGCGTGACGGCCCTCAACCGCTACGACTATAGTCCCCGCAGCGGAGCGGAGCGGGACGCGGCCGCCGGCTGGTGGAACTCAGCCAGCAGCGGGGCGCGGACGTGTTGGGGAGCTACCGCTACGAGCTGGATGGGGCCGGCCAGCGGGTGGCGGTGACCGAGACGCTGACCAGCATCCGCTATGCTTACGATCCGCTCGGGCGGCTGACGGATGCGCAGTACGCCGATGGCAGGCGCTTCCAGTACGCCTACGATGCCGCCGGCAACCGCACCCAGGCGACGCAGACCATCACCCAGACCACGGTCACCAATTACACCTACGATACCGCCCAGCGCCTGACGGCGGTGAACGGGCAGCCCCACACCTGGGACCAGGCGGGTAGGCTGCTAGACGACGGGCAGCAGCAGTACAGCTACGACCAGAGCGACCGGCTGCTGGCGGTGACGGCGCCGGGGCTGGCGTGGCGTGCCGGCTATGACGGCGACGGCGTGCGGCGGTGGCAGGTGGCCAACGGCGCGGCCATCACCTACACCCTGGACCTGGCGGCGCCGCTGGTGACGGTGCTGGCCGAGCGGCGGGCGGGCAACCAGACGACCTACGTCTACGGGCGGGGGGACAGCCCGCTGGCCGGCGAGGATGGCAGCGGCTGGCGCTACCTGACGGGCCGGGATGCCCTAACAGCGTGCGCCAGGAGACGGATGCCGCGGGGCAGGTGCTGGCGGTGCGGCGCTTCGACCCCTACGGCGTGCCGCTGGAGGGGGATGGCGGGCAGCCCTACGGCTACAGCGGGGAGTGGTGGGACGCCGCGACCGGAGCTCGTGTACCTGCGGCGCGCTACCTGCGGCCGGAGCTGGGGCTGTTCACCAGCCGCGATCCCTGGCCGGGGGACGTGCGCCGGCCGGGCACGCTCAACGGGCTATGCCTATGCGCTGGGGAACCCGCTCAGGTTCAGCGATGCTGGTGGCCGATGTCCAAGCCCACCGGTCGAGATGGGGCCCACCATTTGTTTCTCACTGTTCATCAAGCCAGCCTCGATCGGACTACCGCTGCGTACTGGTACCCTGCTAGACCAACTGAATCCGGTGGTCCTGCACGGTGATGGGCGTGACTTCAGCAGCAACAGCGACCCGGCGAGGTCGCGAGGATACATGTGGATAAAACTGGATGCATCGACGGCAGAACTCCACGTAAATCCCACGGGATATATCGCGGACAGCTGGTAATATCTGGTGGGCAGCGCCCAGTGAGCAGAATACCGACTCTGTCGTCCAAACTCAGGATGGAAGCATTGTAGTGAAGTACGATTTGGTCTCTCGGTGGAAGTGCTGGAGAATGCAGCGCCGCACATCAACGGCGAGATCACGTTTTCCCAGCGGGATGGTACGTGGCATTTCAGCGATGCGTCGAGATGGTTTTCCGTGGGCCGAAGCCTATTACTGGGGACGTGGAACACAAGGTGACCACGATTTTCCAAGATCCCGCTGACCGGGAAGACCCCATCGATCTCTACGCTATCGAGTAGTCGATGCGGAAGCTCCGATACACGAAATGTCTATTCTTGTCTGGAATTGAATTCGCCCAGCCTGCTCTTCGTAGAAGGGAATCGGCGCAATGAGCCAGCTGTCGACCCAATCGAGAGGAGATATAAATGGCGACCTCAGGGTACACGAAGAGGCTTTGTTGCTGGGAGTTCTGATGGCTCTGATCACCAATGCGATAGGAGCATTCTTCTGGTCGGTCTTGATACTAAACAACCAGCTTTGGTTGGCTTATGAAGTCATGTTGCCCCAAGCGCTAGCAATTGCCGTCCTGGTCAGTTTAGTCGCTCACGGGCTGAAATTGCCTTACCTGGCTACGGCTTTCGCCAGCCAAGTAGGCTGGTTTGGCGGTATTCTGGGGTCCGGCATTTTGCGCGGGCCATTCGATCCTGGCTTCCAATGGCAGCCCTCAGAATTTGTCGGCCGAGTCGCAATCGCGGGCCTACGGGGGCGCTCGTGGGGGTGTGTACAGCCGGGATTCTTCGGTTGACAGTCTTGCGCAGAACGCCCGACGCCAGGTTAAGCGAGTAATAAACCCAACGGCCGTACGGGCACCGCCAAGCATGAGAATGGACGCTGGCCCGGCTATGTTCAGTGCAACGAAAGGCGAGACGGATTCGGCGGACCGGCCCTCTCGCCCTCCTCGAATGAAGTCGTCGCAGTGAGCGGATCTCATGGGCAGAGCTTGTTCTTCCGGTCAAGCGATGGCAGCTTTATCGGTTTCCGCGAGCCCTGCAATCGGGAGCTGCGAGAGATGCAGAACCAGGGAATGGAACTTCTAGTGGCGGATGATGCGGACGATGAACATCTCTTCGTAGAGCTGTATCATGATGGACGCAGACTGGGCCAGGGTGACCCAGGAACAGGGTGAATCGATGCTCGAGATATTTGGGAGCCTGGCAGGCAATGGGTCTTCGATCTGGCCGAGGTCATTGAGATTCTACAGCGAGCTCGGCAGGCACTGTCTCAGTAGCCTCGCCCGCTCGTTTCGATCTCGCCTGTGGGTCACGGTCACAAAGGCAGTCGTGCTGGGGCGGCAGATGGTAGGGTGCTTTCTCTAGCACCCGTGGCATCGTGGCAGTCACCATTGGCCGCCCCTGCCCGCTGCAGTCTACCGAATTCTCAGCGATCGGCGTGATGATGCGGCTGGCCAAGGAGACGCTCGAAGGCGTCACCCACTACTACGGCTACGACGCGGTGGGGACCGCCTGGCGGCCACGCGCACCCTCACCAGCACGCAGACGCACAGCTACGCCCTACGACTATAGTCCCCGTAGCGCAGCGGAGCGGGACGACGCCAACCGGCTGGTAACGGCCAATGGCGTGCCCTACACCTGGGATGACGCCGGCAACCTGCTCTCGGACGGGGTGTACACCTATGCCTACGACCCCGAGCAGCGGCTGGTGGGGGTGACGGGGCCGGGGCTGGCCTGGAGTGCGGGCTACCACCGCAGAAGGGCTGCGCCGCTGGCAGGCGACCAACGGCGTCACCACCACCTACCGGCTGGATCTGCAGCCCCCGCTAGCCACCGTGCTGCAAGCCGGCAGCCCGAGTGGTACAATCAGCTACCTGTATGGAATGGGGGGACAGCCCGCTGGCCGGCGAGGCGGGCGGGGTGTGGCGCTACCTGTCGGGCCGCGACGCCCTCAACAGCGTGCGCCAGGAGACGGACGCCGCCGGGCAGGTGCTGGCGGTCAGGCGCTACGACCCCTATGGCGTGCCGCTGGTGGGGG
>CAWAOA010000017.1:0-130206 GCA_963783655.1 uncultured Chloroflexia bacterium | reverse complement strand
CTGGCCACGCGCGGGTTGCGTGTTATCGTCGCGGGACTCGACCTGGATTTCCGGGGCGAGCCGTTCGGGCCGATGCCGCTTCTGATGGCCCAGGCCGAGTTGGTGGATAAGCTGCACGCGATCTGCCAGGTCTGTGCCGCCCCCGCCTGCCGCACGCAGCGTCTCATAAACGGCGAGCCCGCCAACTACGCCGACCCCGTGATCATGGTGGGTGCGCGAGGTGTACGAAGCCCGCTGCCACGACTGCCACCAGATCCCCGGCAAGCCGCAAGGGACGGGAGAAAACGCCTGACCCACCCCCGGCGCAGGAGCAGGGTCACTCGCCGGAGCGAGGCGCGCGTGGGGCTTGTTAACCACCTTCGCAAACCGGTCGTAGCAGGGTCACTCGCCGGAGCGAGGCGCGTGGGGGCTGGGTTAACCACCTTCGCAAACCGGTCGTAGGGGCAGGGTCACCCTGCCCGCAGGCTCACAATACCACGATACGACCGGGACGCGCCGCGCGTCGCGCTGCTGAGCACACCTCCTGCCGGCGCGCCTGCCTGCGATGCGGGTTGGGTGGCACCCACCGTCCTCACCTGCACTGCGCCGGCGCAGTGCAGGTGAGGTAACGAGTGGGACGCCATTAGCTGCTATTGGTGCCTTAATCGACTACACCTCCCGAGCCTGACGCATGACCCCTACGGGTGACGCCTGACGTATGACGCCTGACGTATGACGCCTCACCCCCCGCCCCCCAGCCTCTCCAGCACCGCCCCGAAATCCTCGGGCAGCGGCGCCTCGATCTCCTTCACCTCGCCCGTCGACGGCAGCCGGAATCTGATCCGCAGCGCATGCAGGAAATGGCGCAGGCACTTTCCCGTCCCCGCGCGGCGCCCGCCGTAAAGCGTGTCGCAAACGACAGGATGGTGCAGGTAAGCCAGGTGAACGCGGATCTGGTGGGTGCGGCCGGTGAGGGGATAGCAGCGCACGAGGGTGTGGTTGCCGTAGTAGGCGTCTACCTCGAAACGGGTCGCCGCCGGTCGCCCCTGCCCGGGCGGCTGCACAGCCATCCGCTGCCGGTGCCGGTGGTCGCGCCCGATCGGCGCCCGGATCTCCCCGCGCAGCGGCGTGATTTTGCCGTGCGCGAGCGCCAAGTAGGTCTTCTCTACCGTCCTGTCGCGGAACTGCTCCTGCAGCGCCCGGTGTGCCCGGTCGTTCTTTGCCACCAGGATCACGCCTGAGGTGTCTTTGTCCAACCGGTGCACGATCCCCGGCCGGCCTGCTCCGCCCACCCCTTCCAACGCAGGGCAGTGGTACAGCACCGCGTGCACCAGCGTGCCGTGCCAGTTGCCGGCGCCCGGGTGCACCACCATCCCCGCCGGCTTGTTCACGGCGAGCAGGTCGTCGTCTTCGTAGAGAACGTCGATTGGGATTGCTTCGGGCTCGACCGAGTACTCTTCCGGCTCCGGGACCAGCGCCTGGATCTCGTCTCCCGTTTCGACGCGGTAGCTCGCCTTCAACGGGCGCCCGGCCAGCGTTACCAGGCCGTTCTTGATCCAGCGTTGCACTTCGGAGCGGGAGCGGTCGGGCAACTGCGCCGCCAACCATGCGTCCAGACGCGCGCCGCCGGTTTCCACCGTCAAGCGTTCCGCCGAGAGGGCAATCTCCTCTTCGTCCTCCCACAACGGCTCGACGAGGTCGTGCTCCTCAGGCTCCGGTTCCTGCGGTTCGGTCACGGCTATTGCTCTGACGATGCCGGCTCAATCGCTTCGTGACGTTCACGCGCATCGCCGTCCTCCCTGCCCTCGTCCCTCAGCAGGAGGAATGCGAGGATCAGCACCCCGCCCACGATGCCCATATCGGCCACGTTGAAGGCCGGCCAGTAGAAGACGCGATCGCCCACCGGCAGCGAGAAGAGGAGGAAGTCGGTCACCTCGCCGTTGAAGCGCAGGCGGTCCGTCAGGTTGCCGAGCGCCCCGCCGAGCTGGAGCCCCAGGCAGGCGCGCACGGCCCACTGCGTCAGCGGCAGGTGGCGCATGTAGATCACCACCACTACCACGACTACGATTGCGATCAGCACAAACACGCTGCTCTGCCCGCGCAGGATGCCGAAGGCAGCGCCGCTGTTCGTCAGGTGGGTGAGCTTGAAGTATGGTTCCAGCGCCGGGAACGGCGCCCAGGTGTCGTAAAGGTCGATCGTCGAACGGATCAAGCCCTTGCTCCACTGATCCAGCGCTACCACCAAGGCAGCCAGAACCGGTATCCAGATCAAGGCGCGGGCGGGTATTCGTGTATGAGTTGTCATCAGGCGTTACTGCTCCAGGTCCCGTTGGTCGTCGATGCACAGGCTCGCCTCGGGCATCGCTTCCAGCCGCTCAAGGGTGATCTCACGCCCGCAGCGCTCGCACTTACCGTATGTGCCCTGCTTGATGCGCAGCAGTGCGCTGTTGACGTTATCGAGCGCGGTTTGGTGTGAAAGCCGCATCGCGAGCATCTGCTCCTGCGTCCACATCATGTCGGCATCTTCCGCGGGATGATTGCTCAGCCCTTCCTCGTCGTCGGTGCTGAGTTGGTCCGGCGTCAGATTGGCGATCTCCCGCTCCAGCGTTTCTTTCCGCTCCAGCAGAACCTGCTTGAAGTGTTTCAGTCTCGTTTGATCCATGCGCTCCGTTCCTGTTCACGCTCCGGCCGCCATGCCGTCCGGCAGCCCAGCCATTCTACCCGAGGGTAAAGAGGCGGACAAGAGGGGCGGATTACGCGCGAACGGGGCGGAGACACCCCCGCGACCCGGAGGTCAGCGCCGTCCTCTCTCACGAACCGGAGGTCAGCCCCTCGTGGGCGTGTTGGTCGCGGCGCGGTTGGGTTGCCGGGCGTGCGGCGCGGGCGAGTGCGGCACTGGGATGCCGCGATTGCCTTTGATGCGGATTGGTTGGCCACGGCGTCCTTCGTCAGGCTCAGGATGGAGTTGTTGGGTGTTAACGTCGAAGCGAGGGGTTCTGTCAAGGAGTACCGCACATAGGTGCTACAGACCCATTGCGGTACTCCGGAACAGAACCACTCCCATCGATGCCACCACTAACTACTCCATCCTGAGCCTGACGAAGGACGCCCGTGGCACATCCAATATCGCATGCAGACGGCCGGACTCCGCCGTGCCCGACGCGTGCCGCCCATCCAAGCCGAGCGCCGCCCGCGCAGCGCCGCGAACGGGCACATCGCGCCGCTTCCCGGCGCGCTGCTGGTCAAGCGACAGCAAAGCTGGCGGAACCCGATCCTCACCGCGTCCTGCCACCCTCATCGCCGCGCTGCTTTGCAGCTACGGTATCAATGGTGTAGGCGGCCACGGTATCCATGGTTGCCCTCACAGCCGCCTGCTTTGCAGCTACGGCCGCATCCAGGAGCCAGAACCCAGAACCCAGACCTCAAAACCGAACCCTCACCGCCCAGCGCTCAGAACCCCTCGAACCCAGAACCTAGAACCTAGAACTTAGAACGTAGAACTCAGAACTCAGAACTCCGCTCCCCGCTCCCCTACGCCTTCTCAATCCCCACCACCACCCGCTGCCCGTCCAGCTCCACCTCGGTGGTGGCGGCGCCGGCGGCGGGCGGCCTCGGTGAAGCTGAGCGAGAGCGTGTCGGCCGCGATCGTCTGCCCGAACGCTTCCCAGACCGGCGGCAGCTCGGGCGCCGCCTGCACCGTGGTGCGGATGCGGTCGCTGATCTCGAGGCCCGACTCCTTGCGCAGCACCTGGATGTTGCGGGCGACCTCGCGGGCGTAGCCTTCCCAGCGCAGCTCGTCGGTGAGCTCGGTGGTGACCGCCACCAGGTAGCCGGCCTCCTCGGCCACGGCCAGGCCCGGCTTCGGGCTCTTGCGCACCTCGATCTCCTCGGGCAGGATCTCCAGCGTCTCGCCGTCCACGTCGACCGCACCGGCTGCCCCGCTTCGACAGCTCGCGGCCACTGCCAGCGGGTCCATCGCCTGCAGCGCCTGGCGGATCGCCGGGAAGCGGCGGCCGTACTTGCGGCCCAGCTGGGCGGGCAGCGGGTGGATCAGCACATCGACCAGCTCGCTGCTGGCGTCACCGTCCGCAGCTCCTTGACGTTGAGCTCCTCCATGATCTCGTGCGCGCAGCCGCTGCCAGCGCCGCGGCGTCGCCCGGCCCGGCAGGCCGACGATGGCCTCGCCAGCGGCTGGCGCAGCTTGAGGCCGGCGCTCTCACGCGCGGCCCGCCCGAGGCCCACCACCCGCTGCGCCAGCGCCATGTCGGCCACCAGCTGTCGTCGGCATAGGCTCGGCGTGCGGCTGGGCCAGCGGCTCAGGTGCACGCTGGCGGGCGCCTGCAGGTCCAGACCGGCCGACCAGGTTGCGGTACATCTCGTCGGCGATGAAGGGCGTGAAGGGCGCCAGCAGCTGGCTCAGCCGTCACCAGCACCTCGTACAGGTCTGGTGGGCGGCCAGGCTGCAGCCGCTGGCTCGCGCCGTCGGCATCCGTGTTCCAGAAACGCCGCCGGCTCAGCCGCACGTACCAGTTGCTCAGCTCGTCCACGAAGTCGGCGATCGGCCGCGTCGCGCCGGTCACGTCGTAGGTCTCCAGCGCCTCGGTGACCTGATCGACCAGCGCGTTCGAGCCGGGCCAGCACCCAGCGGTCGAGCACCGAGCGCTCGTCCAGCGGCACCGGCGGCGCCAGCGGGTCGAAGTCGTTCAGGTTGGCGTAGGTCACGAAGAAGCTGTAGGTGTTCCACAGCGTCAGCAGGAACTTGCGCACCACTTCGCCCACCAGGTTGGCGCTGAAGCGCCGCGTGTTGCCGGGCGGGCTGGCGGTGTACATGTACCAGCGCGTGGCGTCGGCGCCGTGCTCGTCGAGCACCGTCCACGGGTCCACGATGTTGCCGCGGCTCTTGGACATCTTGCTGCCGTCTTCGGCCACGATGTGGCCCAGGCAGATGACGTTCTTGAAAGCACGGCTGGTCGAAGAGCAGCGTGCTGACGGCGTGCAGCGTGTAGAACCAGCCGCGCGTCTGGTCGATCGGCCTCGCAGATGAAGTCGGCCGGGAACTGCTCGGCGAACAGCTCGCTGGTTCTCGAACGGGTAGTGCCACTGCGCGACCGGCATCGAGCCGGAGTCGAACCAGGCATCGGCCACCTCGGGCACGCGGCGCATCGTGCCGCCGCGACTTCGGGCAGGCCCAGGTGAGCTCGTCCACGGACGGCCGGTGCAGGTCGAGCGGCTCGCCGTCCTGTGCCGGGTCGGGCCATTCGCCCTGCTGCTGCGCCAGGTAGCGCGGCTGCATGAAGTTGCGCCCGGTCTTCTCGGTCAGCTCGGCCACCGAGCCGATGCACTCCTGATGGTCGCAGTCGGTTGTCGCACATCCAGAAGGGCAGCGGCGTGCCCCAGTAGCGCTCGCGCGCCAGCGCCCAGTCGACGTTGTTCTCCAGCCAGTTGCCGAAGCGCCCCTCCTTGATGTGCTCGGGCACCCAGTTGATCTGCTCGTTGTTGGCCAGCAGTTGGTCCTTGAAGGCCGTGGTCCGGATGTACCAGGTCGTCCTGGCGTAGTAGAGCAGCGGCGTGTCGCAGCGCCAGCAGAACGGGTAGGTGTGCTCGTAGATGCCCTGCTTGAACATCAGCCCGCGCTCGGTCAGCTCGCCTGGATCAGCGGGTCGGCGTCCTTGACGAAGATGCCGCGCCACGGGCGTCACCGCGTCGATGAAGCGGCCCTGGGCGTCGACCGTCATCAGCGGTGGGCAGGTCGTACTGCTGGCCGACCTCCAGGTCGTCGGCGCCGAAGGCCGGGGCGATGTGCACGATGCCGGTGCCGTCCTCGGTGCTGACGAAGTCGCCGGCGATCACGTAGCAGTAGTCCTGCGTCGACCGGCAGGAAGCTGTAGAGCGGCTGGTAGTGCATGCCCAGCAGCTCGCGCCCTTTGGCACGCCGCAGCACCTGTGGCCTGGCGCCGCGCTCGCTCGCCGAAGACCGCTGCCAAGCAGCGCCTCGGCCAGCCAGAGCCTGTCGTCGCTCGTGCTGCACCAGCACGTAGTCGATGTCCTCGCCGACCGCCAGCGCCACGTTGCCGGGCAGCGTCCAGGGCGTGGTCGTCCAGACCAGGAAGTAGGTGCCCGGCTGGTCCTGCAGCGGGAACTTGACGTAGACGCTCGGGTCGCTGGTGCCTTCCTGGTAGCCCTGCGCCAGCTCGTGGCTGCTGAGCGGCGTGCCGCAGCGCGGGCAGTAGGGCACGACCTTGTAGCCCTGTAGAGCAGGCCGCGATCCCAGAACTGCTTGAGGATCCACCACAGCGACTCGACGTAGTCGTTGGTCAGGTGATGTAGGCGTTCGGCAGGTCGACCCAGTAGCCGATGCGCTCGGTCATGCGCTCCCATTCCTCGATGTAGCGGAAGACGCTCTCGCGGCACTTCTGGTTGAACTCGGCGATGCCGTAGTCCTCGATGGCCTTCTTGCCCGTGAAGCCCAGCTGCTTCTCGACCTCCAGCTCGACCGGGCAGGCCGTGGGTGTCCCAGCCGCCCTTGCGCAGCGACGTAGTAGCCCTGCATCGTCTTGTAGCGCGGGAAGATGTCCTTGAAGGACGCGCGCCAGCACGTGATGGATGCCGGGCCGGCCGTTGGCCGTGGGCGGCCCTTCGTAGAAGACATAGCGCGGGCCGTCGCTCGGTCTGCTCCATGCGTCTTGTGGAAGACGTCGGCCTCGTTCCAGAAACTGGAGCACCTCCTGCTTCCATCTCGGGAAAGTTCACCTGGGGCTGGAACGTCCTGGAATGTTGCCCATGCTGCGCCTACCCGCTCAGCCTACTCGAGCCTCGATGTAGATGCGCTTGTTGATCGCGCCCTTTGACTTGTAATCGGTCACGCTTATCTGGCCGACCTCGCGCGTGTTGGCCACGTGCGTGCCGCCGTCGGCCTGCAGGTCCAGCCCCACGATCTCCACCGTGCGCACCTCCGGGATGCCCTCCGGCAGCAGGTTGATCTTGGTGCGGATCAGGTCGGGGATCTGGAACGCCTCTGCCCGCGGCAGGATGCTGCACCCGCATCGTCGCGAGCTGCGCTGCGACCTCGGCGTTGCAGCTGCGCCTCGATCTCGGCCGACCAGCTCGCCGTGCATGGTGGCGAACTCGAAGTCCATGCGCCCGGCCAGCGGTCCATGTTGCCGCCGGTCACCTGGGCGCCGTAGTCACGCCAGACGACGCCGCACAGGATGTGCAGGGCGGTGTGCGTGCGCATCAGCGGGTAGCGGCGGTCCCAGTCAATGGTCCCGGTGACGGCCTGGCCCGCGGCCGGCAGCGCGCCGGAGCCGCCGAGCCAGTGCCACACCTGGTCGCCCTCCTTCTTCACCTGGGTCACCGGCGCCGGACTCGCCGTCCCGACGCCAGCGTGCCGGTATCGTGCGGCTGGCCGCCGCCGCCCGGATAGAACGCGCTGCGGTCGAGCGCGACCCGGCGCGGCGCGCCTCGTCGACGGCGACCACGGCGCCTCGAACTCGCGCAGGTAGCTGTCGGTCTGGTAAAGCAGCTCGGTCACCTGTCCCCCGTATTTCCGCTCAAGCGTTAAACAAAAAAGCCCCCGCCCCGAATGGGGACGAGAGCCTGCTCCCGCGGTACCACCCCGCTTAGCCGGCGTGGCGCCGTCGCGCCCGCCCGCTCACTCATCGAGACGCCATCACGCCCCTGCGCCTCATAACGGTGCGCAACCCCGGCGATGTCTACGTGCAGCCGTGCGGCCTTTGGGATCGCAGCTCCGGAAGGATTTTCGGCGGTCCTGCCGCACCCGGCTCGCACCGTCCCAGGCTCGCTGCCCGGCAAGGGCTACGTCTACTCGTTTCCATCAATGCCTCTAGTAGGCCAATTTTAGCACAGTTGGGCGGACAGTGTCAACGAAATCCCGACAAACGCACGACCGCGACATTTAGGGGCCAAACGACCCGTCGCTGTGGACGAACCGCCCCCGGCGAACTTGCCGATCTGGACGAACTGGGAGGTATGACGATCCGCACGAACTGTAGGGGCTAAGCACCGGCAGGCTGCGCGCGCTGCGAGGTGGCCCGCTGCCGGTGCTTCGCCCCGGTCGTGGCCCACGCATTTCTGATACCCGGCGCGATTTTCTCTGCCCCGGTCTGGGTACCCGGTGATTGCGCGGGGATGAATGCGTGCGGTTGACCGGCCGGGGCGAAGCACCGGCAGCAACTCACATTGCCCCGCGGTTCGCCGGCCGGTGCTTAGCCCCTACAATTCGCAATGTCCCCAGACACTTCGCGTTGCCCACACGATGGCCATTCACGCGATGTGTACGGGCGAGGCACCTGCCCGCCTGCTACTTACATCGTTTCGCTGATCAGCGTTGTCGTGAGGGGTGCGCCGGCGGTGGGGGCTTCGATGGCAGGCAGTGCAAAATGGAAGCTGCTGCCGCCGCCCGGCATGCTATCTACCCAGATATCGCCGCCATGCGCTTCGATGATACTGCGCACGATAGCCAGGCCCAGCCCCATGCCCCCGAACCGGCGGGTGCTGGAGCCATCCACCTGGTAGAAGCGATCCCATATGCGCTCGATTTGATCGCCGGGGATGCCAATCCCCTCATCGCAGACGGTCACTTCTACGCCGGTGCGTATCGCACTGCCGCCGGCGTCCTGTGGGAAGTGATGGTACGACGGCACCACTGTCACGTAGATCTTGCCGCCATTCGGGCTGAACTTCACCGCGTTGCTGAGCAGGTTATCCACCACCTGTGCCAGGCGTCTCCGGTCTCCCATCACCTGCGGTGTATTCTCGGCGATATCGGTCACGAACCGGAAGTCGGTGCGCGGCGGGTCTGCCTTGCTCGTCGTTAATTCAGCTGCCTGCACACAGGAGTGGGCCAGGGCAGCGAGATTGACGGGCTCGTGCTCGATCTTCTCGACCTGCGCCTGCTGGATGCTGATGATATCGTTTACCAGGCGAACCACCCCTTCTGTCCGGTCGAAAATCGTTTCCAACGCATCGCGCTGTTTCGGGTTCAACTCGCCCAGTACCTCTTCCAGAAGGAGCTCGCTGTAACCTCGCACGAAGGTAAGCGGTGTACGCAGTTCGTGCGATATGTTCTGCACGAACTCATCTTTCAATTGGTCCAGCTTCTGGAGGTCACGGTAAGCCGTCTCCAGCTCCGTTGCGCGCCGCTCCACATTTTGGAACAGACGGGCGGTCTCGAGCGCGACGGCAACCTGATTGGCGAGCGTGTCGAGCAGCTCGATATCGGGCAGCGGGTAGAAATCGTCCGGGTCGCGCCGGCCCAACATCCAGACGCCGATCTGCTTGCCACTGACTTCGATGGGCATCACGACACGCACCCACGACCACTCGTCTTGTCGTTCGGCTTCCGGCAAGCGGAAGCGGCCCGTCTGGGACAGCAGACCCGAAATGCTGCTCATGTCAATCGTCGTGTGTTTGGGTGTGATGCCATCGGTGTAGAGCGGTATCAGCTCCGGCGGCACAGTGAGATACAACGCCGACTCGCGTATCAACAAGGCAGGCAGCAGCTTCTCAGTCAATAGTCGCACAAGGGACGTGTGGTCGAGAGAGCGTGAGATCTGGTTCGCGAAAGCGCGGACGATCTCGTCCGGGTCGTATTCGGTTCCGTATGCCAGCCGGTTCGTGAAGCGCTGAAATGGGCGCCGCAGAGGGAGCGTAATCCCCATGAAAAGCACGGAGACGATCAGAGCGTACGCCATATGTTGTGGCGAGATCTCGATCCAGCGGCTGCCAAAAACGAAAACAACCACGAAGCCGGTAGCAAACAGCAGTACCGAGCTGTAGAGCGAGAGTGCGCGATTCGTACGGAATTCCAGATTTCCGAGGCGCCGTTTATACAGCGCGTATGCGTAGAAGAACGGCTGCAGGGGAATGGCGGCGGTAAGCATCGCCACCAGGATCCAGCCGGGCCAAGCTGCGCCAAACAGCGCCGGCAGCATCCACAGGAGAGTCCCCGGACCGAAACCAACCAGCACGCCGGTCAGCATCAGGCGTGCTGCAATCCGCACCGGCTCCTCCCGGCTGCGCACCGTGCGATAGACGAGCAGCGCGATGCTGGCTCCCACGCCCAGGATAAGCACGAACACCACTGTGGCGGACGAGACAATACCGGTAAGTTTCAGAATGGCGAGCACGCCGACGGTGCCGTAGACAAAATAGGGCAGCAGGCGGTTTCGCCTGTTCAACAGGGGTGACGGCACAACCAGGTGGAGGTGCAGGTATATGGCTGCCAACGCCAGGGTGAGGAAGTGCAGCAGGGCGGCGGAGCCGGCCACGCGGTAGACCGAGAAGACGCCAACCGCTATCCACAGCGCCGTGACGTAGTTGATGAGCACCAGAAGCAGCCAGCGCATCTCGCGCGGTCGCAGCAGCAACAACACCGCTGTGCCGGCGATCCAGAACGGGAAGATGAACAGAACGCTGACAAGCCGGAGGGTGATTGCCCCGGGGTGGGCCCCAGCATGTACCAGGTGCCGTGCATCACCACACCGTTGCGCTCGTAATCCACCGCAACCGGATCGTTTGCGCCGTATCCCTCGAACGGCACCAGGTTCTCGTTGTCCGATGCGGCTGCAATACGAGACGTCGCCAATCTTCAGAAGCCGGTCGCCGGCCGCCAGCCCACCCTTATTCAGCTCGCACCATTCGGGCCGGATGCCGCATGCGTCTTCGATCGCCCGCACATACCACCGGTTGTCGTGATCCAGCCCGGCGTAGGGGGCCATGATGGTGAATGCGTAGACATAGAAGAGGGCCAGGCCGAGCACGCTCAGCGCGAAGAGCCCCAGCAGGCCTTCTGTACGATGTCTGGAGACGAAGGGGCGAGTGTGCGCGCTGATCATGCGCTGCTTTCAAGCTCGGCTGGCACCGGGAGATCTATGCGCCGGAGCCATGCGGAGAGTGGGGATATCTGCTGAGCCAGCAGTCCCGAGATGGGAGTGGGATCGTAAAGCCCCAGGCTCTGCACCAACTCCTGCGCGTGCCGGTAGCGTTGGATGAGAAGATAGACGCAATAACTGACGGCGCCCGACGAAATCAAGATGGCCTGCGCCTGCTCCAGGTTGGCAGGTTCCGCGCAGTTGCCCAGCAACGACCGGAAGCGTTCTTGCTCTGCGTGCTGCGCGGTACTGGCGAAGAGGATCGCCAGGTTGTTGCGCGCTTCCTGCCAGTCAGGATTGGCAGGCGTTTCGAAGGCATCTACCAGGTCGTCGAAGATCTGGGTGATCTCGCCGACAAGCACGCCAACGTTATAGAGGCCCTGTGCAACCTCGGCGTTGGCGCCGCCGAGCAGACCGCCCACCTGAAAAGCAGCGCCGTAAAAGGGTGTGCTCTTGTTCTTGACGACGAGCCAGTAGTTCTCCTCGCCGCGGAGGTTCTGGACGTCCAGATCCTGGCCATAGGCCGTGGTGAGTGCAGCCTGTGCGAGTGCCCGAGAGGCCGCCGCCCGGTTCTCCAGCGGAGCCGGAGCCGCCTCCATTAAAGCAATGGCAGCGGCCTGGAAGGCAAGTGCAATGTTTGCCGTCCTACCGCTGCCAAGCCTATGGTATTCGCCTCGCGGGTCCTGGTCCAGTATGTCGTCAACCAGGATAATGCTGATCTGCAGGCATGCAATTGCGCCCGCAGCCGGAAGTGCAGATTCCGCGCCCGCACCGACCGCCAGGCAAGCCAGTGCAGGTAGCTGCCAGTCAAGTCGGACTTGCTCGTCGCCATCCGGGAAGAGTTTTGTCACTTCGGGCCAAGCAGATAACTCCGGGAGAGCGAGGACGACCTCTCGTAGTTGCCTGGCTGTTACGGTGAGTTCCACGGCGCTAGCCCAATTTCGCGGTCCGTGTCTCCCCCGGTATGGGCGGCTCGCACGGTTGGCGGGCGCGCACTACGATCTACGCGACGCTTCTAGCTAGAAGCACCATCCGACCCAGATGATCTGGATGCCGGTAGCCTTTAGTTCTCGCACCTTCTCAGGTGCTTCAACGCGCGTGATCTGGCGCAGGACGGTGAGCAATGGATTTTCCGATTGCTCGTTGAGGAAGGAGGTGAACTGTGTAATCGTCATGCTGGCTTCCATGATTGCTCCTAGGGTGTCCAGGTGGCCTAACAATGAGTAGGATCGAGGAATTCCGTGGATCCAACTCACGCAAGCCATTGTAGCAGGAAGCAGTGACTTTGACAATCACCAATCCACAACTGTTACAAACCTTTAATCCTTAATGAGAATACTAAGGTATGGGTATTTTTTGGTCAATCCCCCAAAGGTACTGTTTCCCGGTCATTCTACCCACGACGTAGGTGCTATACTGAGCCTGCCGCCGTGCGGGAAGTCGCGGCGGGGAAGGAAACCCAGTTATGCCCTGGTCCATCCGGCTTTTCACCATACGTAGCATCCCCGTCCGTTTGCACGCGACCTTCTTCCTGATCATCGCGTGGGCGCTCTACGTGGGAGTGCGTGCTGCAGCCACTCCGGCGGAACTACCGGGACGTATCGCTTTCATGGTCGCGTTTGTTTTGCTGCTGTTTCTCTGTATCCTGCTGCACGAGTTCGGCCATGCATTCGTCGCGCAGCTGTTTGGTATGCGCGTACAGGATATCACACTTTGGCCACTTGGTGGTCTGGCGCGTATGCCAGATCTGCCGCACATGCGACCGCTCCAGGAATTCCTCGTGACGGCCGCCGGTCCGTCCACCAGTATCTTGCTGACACTGCTGCTGATTCTATTCGCCGTCGCCTTCGTGGGCCCCGAGAATCTGATGGCCCTGCTGGTCAACCCGGCATTGGTGCCCGCACTGTTGGCCCGCTCTGACACCACGGCTCTGCTGTTGCTGCTCCTGCTGAACAATGCTGTGCTGGCGCTGTTCAACTTGCTCCCCGCCTTTCCCATGGACGGCGGGCGCCTTCTCCGGGCGGTGCTGGCCGGCGTGCTTCCGTTCGAGCGCGCCACTCGCGTGGCAACCTGGGTGAGCCAAGGTATCGCCGTGCTGTTGCTCGTCGCCGCGCTGCTGATCAACGACCTGACGCTCACGCTCGGCGCAGCGTTCGTGCTGCTGGCAGCGTGGAGTGAGCGACAGCAGAGCGAGACGCGCGCCGACTTCCACGGTATCAAAGTGTCTCAGGCCATGCAGCCGCCCGGCGTGCTGCTGCACCCGCTCGAGACCCTCGCGCACGCAGCGGCCACCGCAGCCGCCTCGGACCAGCCGCTCTTCCTCGTGATGGACGGCGGCCGGCTGGCCGGGCTGGTCGCTCGCGAACAGCTGCTGGTTGCCCTCAAGCGCCGCGGCCCATACGCTCGAGTCGAGAGTGAATTGGACCGGCCGCTTCTACATGTCGCGGCTGACGACGATCTGGTGGACGCGCAGGCGCGGCTTGCTTCTGCGAGCGCCCACGGCGCAGTCGTCATCACTGACGGCCAGGTGGCCGGCATCCTCTCGAAGCGCCATCTGCGCCAGCTTGCCGAGCTTATCGATGCCTATCCCGACCTGTTCGCGGCGGCGGACAAGGTCAGGGAACCGCCAGCGTGACCTGATCGACCCACGCCGAAGTGCGGCGGTTGGGCGACGATTGGTAGACATTGAGATACAGCGTCACACTCCGACCCGCATAGGCAGACATGGGCACGAATACCGGCGCGTTTGCCCGGCCGGTACTGAACTTCAGCATCTGGGTGTTCTGGCCCTGGAACCCGACGAGCACCTCGAACCAATCGTGCCCGGCGCTTGTCTCAGCGCTGTCGATCCGCAGCATCATTGCCAGGTACGGCTGCCCGGCCGGCACGTTGACGTTCTGGTACACCGTGCTGTTGCCGCCCGTGCTCCCTTCCTCGCCCGGCACTGGAGGATTGGCCACGAAGCCCGTGGCCAGGTGCAGCGCGGGCTCGCTGCTGCCCGGCAATGCCTCCACCGCCAGGGGGCTGCTCCCCATCTGCTGCCAGCCGGTCAGGCCCGCCGCAAAGCCGCTGTTGCCGACCGTGTTGCCGGCGGCAGGCAACAACAGGTCCAACGCCGTGTTCGCGCCGATCGCCTGACCGTTGATTACCGTCTGCCCGGCAACCTGTACATTCCACGTCCCAGGCGGTACGGCGAGCGAGAAATCCCCACCGGCGCCGGTCGTACCCGCCACGCCGCCCACCGCAACCGCAACCCCCGCTGCCGCCGCGCCGTTCACGCGGCGCACACGACCGGTTACGCTCACTACCGGAGGCGCATCCACGATGTCGGTCTGCGCCGCCACTACGAACGGCGTTGTATTACCGGCCCGATCCACCGCCAGAACTGCGAAGCGGACGTGCTGGCCGGCGATTCCCGTGAAGGCAAGGGTGCCCGACGCCGGCAGCCCGGTGCCATGCGTCCGCCAGGGACCGTCCCCCAGCTGGTACAAGACCTCTACATAGCCGATTCCCGACCCGCGGTCCGTGGCCTGCCACTGGAAGGCGAAGCTAGGGGGTGATTGCGGCGCGATGCCGGAGATGGTGGCTGAAGGAGGCTGCGTATCGCGTTCGACGACCAGATACGGTAGGCCATAGATTCCCACGTCGTACACCGAGCCGCCCTTCCACCAGTTGCGGTTCGTGTATCCGGGCAGGCCGATCTGGTACTGTCCGTTCACAGGGGTGAGCGCAGTTTCGACGCCGTCCACCGCAATGCGGCGCGCGCTCGAGCCTGTCGCCGCAACTCGAGCGGTAGCGCCTGCGGCGGTCAGCGCCCAGGTCATCAGCCGGCGCTCCTTGGTGGGGTGGTGGTAGAACGCAACCTGGCGCACCGACCCGTCCTGGATTTCTTCCCACAGAAGCTCGGTATCCTGCAGATACTGGGCGGCAAGCTGAAAAGCACGGTACCCCACCCGCGTCTGCGCCCCGGCAGGTGAGCAGTAGCTGGAGGACTCGTTCTTCACCACGCCGAAGCCGTCGGGCGAGTTTGGCGCCACCACGTTGCCACAATCGTCGTGGAGCATGAATTGCAGGATGGGCCCGCCGCCGGCCATGCGTGTGTAGGCGATGTTTTCCCAGATATAGGCCGCCTGCTCGTACGGCTGCGCGCGCCAGGCAGAAAAGGTGGACTGCCAATCGCACGCAGGTCCCGGGTAGTCGTTGCATATCGGGACGCCGCTCTCGGTGATCCAGATCGGTTTGTGCTGCCAGCCAACCGCATCCAACTTCGTGCGCACACGCCGGGTCCACTCCAGCCCATTGGAGAGCACCGAGTAGTGATGGGCAGCGGCGCCGTCGAAGAAGCCGTCGAACTCTGCGCTCATGGGGCTGCTGCGCAATTGCGAGATGAGACCGTCGAGGAAGGCAGGCTGTTCGAAGTGCGCCAACCCGCCCCACAACACGGTCGCGCCGGGGTCTCGCCATTTGATTACCAGATAGGCTACCTTCACCAGGCGTGCGTATTCGGAAACCGATCCCATCCAAAACTGGCACAGGTCGGGCTCGTTCCACACTTCCCAGAGCTGCACGTGGAAACCGCCCGTCCCACCGGGCCGGTAGCGCTGGGCGGCCCGGTCCACGAAGCGCGCCCAGGGGTTGTTGCCGTTTACCTGTTTGTTTGTGCCCGGCCGGTCTGTACCGTCCGTAAAGATGGGTTCTGATAACCCGCGCGGAGCTACCGGGCCGGTGCACGCAGTTGGCGCCCGCGTTTCCACCCTCGTCGAACACTTGCCGCAGGAAGCTCCCGCCGATCCGCGGCGTCGTCCCTGCGCCGATGCTCCGGCCGCCGCCGCTATACTGGCCCGGCGTCCCAAGCAGGATCGCCATGACGGACAACCCGTGGCGCTCGTCGGCGCCTACCGCAGTGTCCAGGCGGCTCCAGTCGAACTGCCCTTCGGCTTTTTCTACCTCTGTCCAATAGAAGGGAAAGCGATCCCACGTGGCGCCGGCATCCGCGCCTCGCTGGATGCGAGCGTCGCTGCGCGGCTCCTCCGCCGAATTCACCCACACCATCCCCAATCCACTGCGGCTGGTATCGGGTGTGGGGATGGCTGCCGGTTTGGGAGCACTGTTGTAGATCAGCGGGAGTACCTGGCGATTACCGGTTGCGGTTGCCGCCGGCGCAGGAGCCTGTACAACGGGAGCGCGGGATGGTTCACCGGCGCAGGCCGCGACGGCAAGCAGCAGTAACACGATGAGAACAAGCACGTGTAACGCCGGGCGCGCCGCTAGATCAGCCGGTGCATGGTTGGCAGGTTGTGAGGCGCTCATCTATTGCTCCGGGGGGCGGGTGGATGCCGCCATTATAGCGCACTGCCGCCGCGCACCGAAATGGCCAAAGGGGGCAATCGCCTGCCCCCTTTGGCCCGTCGCGGACCTGCCGGGTGCAAAGTGGAATGCCGCCTGCAACCAGGCTGGAGACAGAGACGTATAGAGAGTAGATCACTCGTGAATGAGGAGTCGGAACGACGTGAACAACAAGCAGTTACGACGGCAGAACAGGATTGTCGGTGGTGTCTGTGGCGGTTTGGGCGCCTTCTTTGGGCTGGACCCGTGGTGGTTTCGCCTTCTGTTTCTGGTTCTTTCGCTTCCCGGTGGTTTGCCCGGGGTCCTCCCCTACGCGATTCTTTGGATAATCATCCCGCGCGCATAGCTGTCCGGCGACCACGCAGCAGGCAGTAGCGAGCCAGGGAGCATAAGGTCCGCAGGCGAGGGGTGAAATGGTGCTTCACCCCTCGCTCTCTTTTGCCTACCTCCCTTACAGCATTAACCTCTCCACTGCCCGTAAATGTCCTTATGAACCAACCTCAGACGGCGCTGCCGGCCCCCTGGACAACACGACGCGTGGTGTTTGCCACGATCTCTGTCCTGCTCGTCGCGCTCGTATTTGGACTCCTGCTGCGCTTCTACATTGCCGTCTTCATTCTCTTCGTGGCCATTGTGATCGGCGTAGCCATCCGGCCGCCTATCGATTGGCTGTACCGGCGCGGGGTCCCCAGGCCGGTTGGCGTCGTGCTCGTCTACTTGATGCTGCTCCTCCTGATTGCGGGCCTTCTGCTGTCGCTAGGACCTACAATCGTGGAACAGGTGACTTCCGTGGCGGGTCGAGTTCCGGAGTATTACTCCGGCCTGCGGGAGGCCTTAGTCTCCTCGCGGAGTCTACTTATCGCTCGCATCGCGGGGCGCTTGCCATCCCGGCTGGAGATCGGTGTCGGTCAGTCTGCTCCGGCTGTCCCCGTAGACCCGCTTGCGCAGGTCAGCGCATTGTTCGATACGCTGGGTAGTGCTGCGCAGGCGATCTTCGTGATCACGGCCATCTTCGTGTTGGCATTCTACTGGACCCTGGATGGGGATCGGACGGTGGCCCGTCTGCTGTTACGCGTCTCCGCAGAGAAACGAGATGCGGCTCGCGACCTGATCGAGCAGATGCAGACGAAGGTAGGCGCCTACATCCGCGGGTTGGTCATCCTTGACGTCTCGATTGCGGTGATGTCGACCATCGCCTACATGATCATCGGATTGCCTTCGCCACTGGTCTTTGGCTTGATAGCCGGGCTCATGGAGACCATCCCGATCCTTGGGCCAATCCTCGGCGCGATTCCCCCTCTGCTGTTAGTGCTGTCCAGCAGCCCTGACAAGGTAGTGGGAGTGATCGCCGCCACGGTGATCGTTCAGCAGCTGGAACAGAACTTGTTGGTGCCGCGCGTGATGGACAAGGCGGTGGGCATCAGTGCGATTGTGACCATGCTGGCCGTAACGGCCTTCGGCGCCCTCTTTGGAATCGCCGGTGCGCTTCTGGCCATCCCTCTGGCAGCGATCCTGCAGTTGTTGGTGAACGAGTTGGTGATCGGCCCCGCCACCATGGATATGGAGCAGCCGGAAGGACGTGACCGCTTCTCGAGTATCCGCTACTCCGCGCAGCAGCTGGTGCAGGACGTGCGGAAGCAGGTCCGTGCCAAAGACGATCCCTCAGATGCGGAGGCGGATCAGATCGAAGACAACCTGGAGGGCATCGCACGGGATCTGGACAGCGTGCTCGCACAGGTGGGACAGCTGAAGGAGGCGGCATGAAACGTATCGGCGCGATTGCCGCCATAATTCTGGCCACCCTCACGGGCGTGCTGTTCCTGTGGCAGTTTCGAGAAGTCGTAATCATGTTCATCTTGTCGTTGGCCCTGTCCGCCGCCGTGCGGCCTGTGGTCCAGCGTCTGATAGACCGGCGCATACCACACGGCATCGCCGTCGGCATCACGTATCTGGCATCCATTCTCGTGATCGGACTGCTGATCGCTTCTGCGGCGAATTCGCTCTTCACCGAATTGGAGCGCGCCGGAAATCAGTTTACCGCCTCGTACGACGAGATAGAGCAGTGGTGGCCGCAGGGAGACAGCATCCAGCAATTTATTGCCCAGCGGCTGCCCCCGTCGGAGGCGCTGTACAAGGCTGCGACCGGGGAGCAGGCGGGCTCGCTGGTGTCAGCACTGCTCGGACTCACGCTTGGTGCATTCGACCTCATCGGGCGAGGAGCGTTGGTCATTGCCCTCAGCGTCTACTGGACCTTCGACCGCGTTTACTTCGAGCGCCTTTTTCTCTCGCTGCTACCTTCGGAACGGCGCTCCAGAGCGCGCGCCGTCTGGCGGCGAACGGAAGGTGGCGTCGGGGCTTACATCCGCAGTGAACTGATCCAGAGTTTGATCGCCGGTGTGGTGCTGGCGTTGGGGCTGCGCGCGCTAGGCATGAATTATCCGGTAATGCTGGGTTTGTTGGGCGCGCTGGCATCGCTGGTTCCGCTGTTGGGTGGCCTGCTGGCATTTGTGCCAATCGTGCTATTCGGGCTCGCGCAGAGCCCACTGATCGCGATCATGGCCGGCGCATACACCATCGTAGTTTACCTGGTCCTCGAGCTTGTGGTCGAGCCTCGCTTCTTCAATCGCAGACGCTACAGCGCCGTACTCACCGTGTTGACCATGATCGTGATGGTCGACGGGCTGGGGCTGGTCGGTCTGATCTTTGCGCCGCCGCTTGCGGCTTTCATCCAGATCTTCCTGACTGAGGTTTGGGCAGTGCCCACGGCCATGCCCGCGCCCGAGGATGCCAAACTCCAGCTTGAGGCGCTCGAGGCGCGCCTGGCGAAGCTGCGCAAGACGGTTGCCATGGATCCCGCGGCGGCTCCCGAGGTTGGGAGCATGATGGACCGGCTGGAGAAGCTTATCGCGCAGGCAAGGGAGACCGTGCAGCAGGAGAAAGTGCGCCCGCCGGCGCCGGACGCGGCGGCCGCCATGCTGCCTGTCGAGCGCGCAGCGGCCGCGACCAAATCATCCACCGGGAAGAAGCATGCGAGCCTGGATCCTTAACGACGCCTGGCCAACGTTACAGCGTACCGTACAGGACTTCACGGAGCGTGACGGTCTCTTGCTCGCTACCAGTACGGCCTACTACGCAGCCTTCTCGTTCTTCCCATTGATGCTCGTCCTGCTGGGGCTGATGGGTTTCTTGCTGCAGGCGTGGCCGGAGGCCGGTGATGCCCGCGTGGTGCTGCTCCGGGTTGTATCTACCTGGGGTTCGCCGGGGCTGGCCACTCAACTCGACAGCCTGCTGGAGTTGGCACGCGAGCGCCCCGGCATCAGTGGCCCCGTCAGCTTCGCGACCGTGCTCTTTGGCGCTGTGGGTGTGTTCGCCGGACTGGAGAACGCATTTGACCGTCTGTGGGCAATCCCACAGCCCGTTGGTACTCTGATGGCCAGGGTGCGAGTCGTCTTGCGCCAGCGCCTGAATGCCTTCCTGATGCTGCTGGCAGCAGGTGTGCTGCTGCTGTTGGCCTTCACGGCAAGCACGGTTATGGACCTGGTGATCACCTTCGCCGGGAGGCTGCCGGTTCCGCCGGCGACCTGGCGCGGCGTGCAGCTGGCCGTCAGCGTGGTGTCGACCTCGTTGGCGCTCGCGGTCATCTACAAAGTGCTTCCGAAGCCGGTCGTGCCCTGGCGGGACGCGCTTCCCGGCGCCGTGCTTGCCGCACTCACCTGGGAAGTCGGACGGGCCGTGTTGGGCCGCTTCGTCATCAGCGGGCAGTACTCGTCGTATGGCGCCGTAGGCGCCTTCATGGCGCTTCTCGCATGGATCTACTATGCCAGCATGATCTTCTTCCTCGGCGCCACCTTCGTCCAGGCGACATGTCGCATACGAAGCGAGCGCGAGGAGCAGCGGAAAATCGTGGGTGTCGTTGGCGCCGGGGCAACCGGGATGGTGGTTCACCACCGCACGCGCGTGGCAGTCAAGGCGGCCTATGCGGTAGGCGGCGCCTTGTTGGGCGTAATCGGCGCCATTGTGGCGCTGGTTGCCGGTACGTTCATGACGGTGACGCGGTGGATTAGGAAGTAAACATGGGGGGTAATCCATGAAGACTGCATTTGGACTCCTTAAAGAGACCTTCTCAGACTGGAGTGAAGATAAGGCGTCGCGACTGGCTGCGGCGCTCGCCTACTACACGATCTTTTCCATTGCGCCGCTGCTGGTCATCGTGATCGCCGTCGCAGGCGTTGCCTTCGGACAGCAAGCCACGCAGGGCCAGGTGGTCGATCAGATATCCGGACTTGTCGGAAGAGACGGCGCGGAATTGATCCAGGGGATGATCGCCAGTGCGGGTAACCGCTCGACCGGCATCGTCGCGACGGTGCTCGGTATCGTCACGCTGCTGCTCGGCGCTTCCGGTCTGTTTGGGGCGCTTCACGATTCGCTCAACACCATCTGGGAGGTGCAACCGAAGCCCGCCGGCATCATGGGTATGCTCCGCCAGCGTTTCGTGTCGTTCACGATGGTGCTTGGAGTCGGCTTCCTGCTGCTGGTCTCACTGGTGCTCACCACGGCGCTCGCCGCTCTCGGGCGGTTCGTCGGGGGTCTTACGCCGGGCAGCGAGCTGCTGGCGCAAATCCTCAACTTCATCGTCTCGTTCGGGGTGATCACGCTGCTGTTCGCGCTGATCTACAAGATCCTGCCCGACGTGGACATTGAGTGGAAGGACGTCTGGATCGGCGCGGCCGCAACATCACTGCTGTTCACCATCGGCCGCACGCTGATCGGCCTGTACCTGGGCCGCAGCGGCGCCGCGTCGGCCTATGGCGCTGCCGGTTCCCTCGTCCTGATGCTGCTCTGGGTCTACTATTCGGCGCAGATCCTGTTCCTGGGCGCTGAATTCACCCAGGTCTACGCCAAGCGTTTTGGCTCGCGCATCCGGCCCTCCGCAAACGCCGTTGCGGTAACCGAGGAAGCTCGTGCGCAGCAGGGGCTGGTGAGCCGCTCCGGAGAGCCCGGGGCGGGCAAAAAACCGCCGACCCAGGCGGCGGAGCCCGGCCGGCGCGGAGGCCCGGTCCCCCGGGGCGTTCCGGCAGCGTCGGGCATGCTTGCAGCCGGAACCCGGCAGAACGAGCACAGCGCGCGCCCGTGGATCATGGCGCTCCTCGGCTTTGTGATCGGCGTGGTTCTCAGCGTCGTGCGCACCCCGCGCGAGTGACCCGCAGACGGGCGCGGGGCCGCTAGCCCGTCCGCGCAGCGCCCCGAACGTGGGCCGAAGCTGCGCTCCGCGCCGGGACCTCGTCCCGGTCGATCGACTGCCAGGGGGACACCCGAGGGGCCGCCGGCCTACGTGTGCGCCAGGCGCCTCCGCATCAGCAGCCAGCTAAGGAAGAAGAGCCCCACCCCTATCCCGGTCAGCGCCAGGAGCAGTTGCTGCTGCGCACCCTGGCCGCGCAACATGACGGACTGCAGGAGCGCAATCCCATACGTCGCCGGAATGGACCACGACACGACCTGTACCGGCTGCCACAGCGCTTCGAGGCGCAGCATGAATCCGCTGAAGAACACGCTCGTCAGCAGCACGATCATAGAAAGCTGGACGGCCTGGCTATCGGTATCGGAGATCAGCGAGATCACGAAGCCAAAACCGAGGGAGGTGAACAGCAGCGCCGCCAACGAGAGGGCATAGTCCTGCCATGGGCCGAGCATAGGTACCCGCAGGCCGAAGATCACCAAAGCGGACAGGATTGCCGCCAGAATGCCGCCGAAGAGCATGTAGCTGACGTATTTGCCCAGGATCGTCTCAAATGCAGACACCGGCGATACGCGGAACAGCTCCATTGCGCCCAACAGCCGCTCACGCACGATCGACAGCGCGCCGAAGGTTACGGCCAGATGCTGCAGCAACAGCACGATGACGGACGGTGCGAAGAAGGAAGTGACATCGGGCTGCACCGAAGCGATGCTCTGCGTCTCGCTGCCGAACGGCTGCACCACCACTTCCGGTGCGATGTCCTTGAATTCGCCAAGCCGGTTGTCCAGCAGCTCGAGGTTGCGCTCGATCCGGCGGATGCGTTCGATTTCCGCGGCGGTGCTGCCGGTACCCGCGCTCACGTCGCCCAGCTCGTCGCTATCGCGGCGGATGTCCGCCAGTGGTTGGCCGATACCGTTCACGTCGGGTGCGCCCGACAGCAAGGTAAGTCCGATCCCAAGCGCTGCCTCGGTGGCGGAAAGCTGCCTATCCATGGCCTGCTGCTGCTGCCGGGCCTGCGCGCGGTTTCCCGCTTCCAGGGCCTGTCGCATCGCAGTCGCGCTGGTACGCGCCTCTCTCACGTCACTTTTGGCCTTTGCAGCGTCCCCTTGTCCTTCCTTGACCCCACCTTCCAGCACGCGCCGGTTCACCGCGTTCACATACAGCTCGCCAAAGTACTTCACGTAGTCCACCTGGATCGGATCGATCTCGTGATGGATCAACGTGAAGACGGCTCGTTCGCTGTTGCGTATCTGCCGGAATGGATCAGGCGGCGTCAGTACCACCAGGTCCAACTCGCCGCGTGCCAGCGACAGCCGGGCCGCCTGTTCGTCGGGGGTGATCCCCATAAACACGAGCTGCGGTCCCACCGTCTTGGCGTACTGCTCGATCTGTGGAGCGATTGGGCTGTTTGGGGCCGCCACGAACATCGTGCGCAGCGCCCGCGGTTCGTTCCGGTAGCCGATGCCAAACAGAGCCAGGATCAGGAACGGCCCGAGGATCAGCGTCAGGATCAGCCTCGGCTGCCGCAGGATCTCGGCGATCTCCTTGGTAATGAACGACGAGGTGCGGACGAAGAAACGCCAGATTCTACTCATCGCCCTGCTCCCCCCGGACGAGCTCGACGAAAACGTCGTCAAACGGCGGCATGTATTCCTGGATCGAATCCACCGGGATTCCCCGCTGCTGGCAGTACTCAATCAGCGCGGGTAGGGCAGTTGCAGCCTCGTCGACGACAATACGGAGGCCATCGGCGCCGTAGCGCTGCGGCTCGCCGCGCACAAACGGCAGCTCGCGCATCTGTACCACCTGCGAGTAGTCTATGCGGGTGCCCGTCTTGAGTTCCACAACGTCGCCGCCAAAGGCGCGGTGGCGTAACCCGGCCGGGGTGTCTACGATCAGCAGTTTGCCCCGAGCCATCACTCCCACCAGGTCGCAGTACTCGGTCTCGCCGACGTACTGCGTCGTCACAAAGAGGGTACGCCCATGGCTCTGCAGCTCGCGGAAGTGATCCCAGAATTTGCGTCGCAGCACGGGGTCAATGCCCGCCGTCGGCTCGTCGAGAAACACCAGCCGCGGGTCGTGCACGAGTGTGGCCGCCAGGCTCAGGCGCCGCTGCATACCGCCGGAAATCTGGCGCGTGATCTTGTGGCGGTGCTGGTCCAATTCCACGAACTCCAGCAGCGAACGCAATCGCTTCCCGCGTCCGAAACTCATGCCGTAGATCGACGCGGCAAAGCTCAGGTTCTCCCACACCGTAAGCTCGGGATACAACACGAAGTGCTGCGGCATGTAGCCGATCCGCTCTCGCGTTCCCTGGCTGAATTGCATCGGCTTGCGACCTAACACCGTGATCTCTCCCTCTGTGGGAGGATAGACGCCGGTCAGCAGGCGGATTGTGGTCGTCTTGCCCGAGCCACTGGGGCCGATGTAGCCGAAGATCGCTCCATCGGGCACCTCAAAGGTCACGTCATCTACGGCGGCCCGCTCCTCGCCAAATCGCTTCGTCACCCCGGAGACGGTGATGATGGGTGGCTCGGAGCTCACCGGGGGTCCGGCTGCCCCTCTCATGCTTCTGTTACGATACTACTGGCCATGAATCCTCATTTCCATCGCGGCTGCTAGCGCAAGCTAGCGCAGCGCGTCCTTCAGTTGTTGCAGCATGTTGCGCAGACGCAAAGTCAGGCCGCCCATGTCAGTTCCGCTCAGCTCGATTGGCGCCTGGATGTCGATCGGGATACTTGTCGAGATAGGGACCGTCTCGGATATCGTTACGGGCACCACCAGATCGACCGGAATTGCCAGGTTCAGCGGTACCGTGACCTCTACCGGAACCGCCACTCCCAGCACATCGGCCGAGATCGTCGTCTTGATATCCTGGTTCACAGGGATGGTCGCACTGATGGGAACGAGCACCGTCTGCCGCAGCGGCAGCTGCATGCGCAAGGGCATCTCCTGCACGACGCGCACCGGTATGCGAATCCCGTCGCGATCCAGCGCTTCCAGCTCAGCCTCTACCTGCGCCAGCCCCTGCTGGGCCACCGTCTGCGTCGCGCGCAGACGGGAACCGAAGATGAGCCATTCCCGGAGCATATAGAGGTTGAGGATCAGAGATATCACCACCAGGACCAGCAACGCACCCTGAAGCCGCTGCGACACGTAGGCTCCCTTCTCTGCCCGGCGCCACCAGGGGAAATGAAACATATGCCGGGACGAGAGTCGGTAGTCAAGGTCTCGGAGGATTAAGGAGTCATGTGTTCGAGACCCCGCGTCCGGGAGGAGCGGGACGATGCGATTTGGCTTATTGCCGTATCAGCGGCACGTAGAAATGGCGGGGATAGCAGGAACCCGACGGGGAGAAGCACACGCTGCCGCGACGAACTCCAGGCGCCGGGATAGGCGTGACCGGGGAAGTCACCGTTGGAGCAGCGGTCGCCCAACAACTGGTTGCTGTGCGGGCGGACGCGGAACTCGTATATCTGCGGGCCCGGCGAAGACGGCGCGGTAAAGGTGAACTGCCGCACCTCTTCCGCCCGCACCAGCAAGTCTTGCCAGGTGGGGGACGAGATAGCGCGGTACTGTACGTCAAAGAACATGCGGTAGCACGAGTGACCCACGACGCTGGGTGAGGGTGAGTCTTCCCATCGCAGCGTAACCTGTGATCCGCGCACCTCACCCGGAACGCCGGCGAAGCGCGCGGTGGGGGCGGCGACCAGGTGGGCCATGTCCAGCATGGCGTGATTGCCGGCCAGCGTAAAAGGACTGCTCACGCGCAGGAACACGGTGATCGTGCTCCCGCGCGGTGGCGGCCGTCGCCAGATTCTCCCACCAGGCGCGTTCCCCAAGCCCGGCGGCGCGGCCCACTTCCAGGCCCGTGCGCTTGCTCTGCACCTGGATGACGTTCGGGCTCAACGGGTCGGTTCCACCGTACGGGTCGATCCCCGCCACCTTCAGCTGGTACGGCCCGCTATTGGAATTGCAGATACCCAGATTGCCGCCGCCGCCGCACAGGTCGAGAAACCAGGCGCTGAAGCTGTAGGCGGTCCCCGGCACGGCTGCGAACCGCTGGTACACGGCCAGGTCATATGGCTTGCCGTACGGCACTGAGGTGCCGGGCCAGGCTATGATGTCCTTTGCCGAGAAGAGCAGGCTGTCGTGCCCGTCCAGCTTCTCGAATTGAGACGCCGAGGGATTGCAGGCATAGATGTTGCACGATTCATGCAGATCCCAGGTTTGCGTGGTGCAGATATTGGGGTCGGTATTCCCGATGTGCGCGGCCGTCCACCCGTTGGGCACGACGCCCCGCTGCCCGGGTTCGATGTGAACGTTCTCGCCGTTTGGGCCGCACTCGAATCCGCTATTGTAGAGGTAACCGCCATCCGGTGCGAGCCGGCGCGGCTCCCGGCGCGGCATTGGCGCTGCCGGCGAGGAGCAACAGGCACGCCAAAACTCCGACGAAGTAGAATCGGAAACGGGTGAAGATGCGATACATAAACCTTGTCCGGCAAAGGATCGTTCCGCGCGCTATGATAGGGAAAGAGGAGGTGAGGCTCAATAGGACTTTCGGGGGGCAGGCGAGCGGCTAGACCATCAGGTTCGGGCGGTTCAGGCAGCGGTCCACCATCCGGCGGACCATCTGGCTCGCCGTCTCCACGTCTCCGATTTGTTCGTGCGTGTAAGGGGGTGGTTCTGGTTTCAACATCCCACGACCGATCAGGAATGCGTAGAGGATGCCTGCTCGCACGAGTTTGTCCTGTAAACCGCGATCCTTGCTGTCGATTTCGTGAGCCTCGCAGAAAGCCTGCTGCACCGAGGGGCTGTAGATCGGTGCGTACAGCGCCTCCAGCAGATTCTCCTCTTCGTCTGTGAAGAGTGCGGTCCCCTCCTCTTCCATGACCCGCGAGGCAGCCACGAAGTACGCCTCCCACCACTCCTTCATGGCGCTTCGCAAGTTTGACTGCTCCGAGTCGAGGTCCAGGAACCCGGTGGGCATCATTTCCGTCCGTCTCCGGGCTATCCCGGTGTGCGTCCCCATGTAGGGACCGGTTGCTCCAGGCCAGTGACCAGGGTAGGACGGGTGCGCAGTGGCCGTGTGGTGCATTCGGGCAGAGCGCACAGAAAGGAGAGGTCACAGCCTGCGGCTGTGAAAAAGTGCGCGTGGTACGCCACGATCGTAGCACGAAAGCCACGCGGCGTCAATCAGTATCCGGCCGGCGCGCCCGCGAAGCCACCGGTCTCGCGACACGGGTTGCGATAACGGAGGGGGCGAGTCGCCCGCCCCGTGCCTGCTCCACTGCGCGCTCCTCGGGACGTGGCGCGATTGCGTTGTCCGGTGCTTCGCCTCCCGCCGGCCGTGCGTACACGCTCCTACTTGCGGTCTTCTCCAGATTCCGATATCATCAAATAGAACGTAAGTTCTATTGAGTGTTTCCAGTATGAGGCTTTATGCCTTCTCAACGCCAACGCAAGCTCGATGCCGTCGTGGAGGGCCTGCAGCTCCGTTATGGGGCGAAGGTCGTCGCGCGCGCGAAGTGCGGCCCGAGCCGGTTTTGCGTCTCTCGACCACCTTCCCCCAACTCGATGCTGCGCTCGCCGAAGGGGTTCGCACCGGGGTGGGCGGCCTGCCGCGCGGGCGCATCACGGAGATCACGGGCGCAGCCACTTCGGGCAAGGTAACGCTGGCGGCGAAGACACTGGCTGCGGCACACCGCGAAACGCGGGGCGCTGGTGGCGTGGCTTGATCTGAGCCGTACCTGCGACCCCGACTATTTCCGCCGCTGCGGGCTCGACCTGAACCGCCTGCTGATCGTGCGCCCGGCCGCCGCCGAAGATGCCCTGGCTATCATCCTGCACCTGGTGGAGAGCAACACCCTGTCCGCGCTGGTTTTTGACGGCATCGCGGACCTGCCCCCGGAAAGCGAGCCGTTGTTGGCGGGGACGCTCCCGCGCCTTTCAACCGCGGTTTCTGCGACGCAAACGGTCGTGATCTTCCTGTCCGAGCCCCAGGCAACCTATCGCACGCTGGCGCACCTGGCTTCGGTGCGTCTCAGTCTCCGCCGGGACCGCTGGATTCAGAGCGGGCGCGACATTCGCGGCTATGAGGGAAGTGTAGAGATCGCAAAGAACAAACTGGGCCGTCCCGGCGCCGTCGTCCCCATCCGCATCACGTTCGACGGGACAGTGCAGGGGGAGGATCTGTAACGGGCCAACCGGTCATCAGCGGCCCGGCCACGCTTGCCACACGAACAACAGCACCATCACCAGGCCCAGCATGAACTCTACAATTGCCGACACCACGTAGCCCACGAGCCACCCGGCGCCCGCCTTCAGGGCCCCTTCCCATTCCCGCCGGCGGCGGTACTCCACCAGCAGCACGCCCGCCAGCGAACCGATGAGTGCGCCGGGAACTGCCCCTATCCCCAGGAACAGAAACCCGACCCCCATCCCCACGAATCCCAACACCGTCCCCGCCAACAACGCCCCCCACGAGGCGCCCGTCGCCCGGCCGCTTGCATTGCTCACCCAGATGTCAGCCGTCGCGCCGACCAGTCCCAACACGGTGATGACCGCAAATACCCAAGGGGAGAGCGATGAGAAACCGGTGCTCAAACCATAAACCAGCGCCGCCACCCAGATCAACCCCACGCCGGGGATGCCGGGCAGCAACCCTCCCACGAGCCCGATCAGCATCACGCCGACCGCCAGCCAGAAGCCTCCTTGTTCGCTTGCCACAATCCCTCCGTACGCATTGCTGCCACCAAACCACAAGGGTATTATAAAACCGAACCGCCTTACAGACCGGCATGCGCAAGATAGGGGTAATCTCCCCTGCTCGCAGTGAGGACGCATAGCGAAACGATCAGGCGAGGTGCATTTCTACTGCGGCCGGTGCACCGCCACGCGCATCCACACCAAATCAGCCGGGTGCTGTCCCAGGTGGCGCTCGCCGTACGCGCCGCTACGGTAAGCCACGGCTGTTGTGCTAACCTCTGGCATGCAAAATGGAGGTGATCCATGCGACCACAACTGACCTTCTTCTGTGAGCTCCAGCCGCAGGCCCTGCAGGCGCTTTTCTCCAACGCCGCCATGCTCGAGCATCTGCAGGCTCTGCAGGCGCGGATCAGCCTGGGTCTACCGGACTTCTCTGACGAGCGCGCGGCGGTCGTGCGGCGTCTGAACGAGATGGGTATCCCCGTGGTTGGCTGGCAGCTGCTGCCACGGGAGCAAGGCTACTGGTTCAACGCCGACAACTACGCGCACGCCGAGGCGCGCTACGCCAGTTTTCGCCGCTGGTCGGAAGAGCACGGCCTGCAGTGGGCTGGTATCGGGCTCGACTTCGAACCCGACATCCGGGAGATGGAAGCGGTCGCGGCCGATCGCCGGCAGTTGGTTCCCTTCCTGACAAGACACGTGGCGGACACGGGGCGGATCGCGCGCGGACAACAGCGCTACGCGGCGCTGGTCGCGAAGATGGCCCGCGACGGTTACTACGTGGAGGGATACCACATGCCCTTCATCGTGGACGAGCGTATCGCCCGGTCGACCCTGATCCAGCGCGCCACCGGGATCGTCGACGTCGCCACCGATTGCGATGTGCTGATGTTGTACAGCTCTCACCTGCCTTTCGCAGGCGGCAGCACGTGGCTTTGGAGCTATGGTCAGGATGCACCGGGCATCGCCATTGGCAGCACCGGAGGCGGGGTCGACGGCGAAACCGTGAACGCGCTCGACTGGGAGGCGTTCAGCCAGGACCTGCAGATCGCCTCGGCGCTTTCCCCTTATGTGTACATCTTCAGCCTGGAAGGCAGTGTCGGGCAGGGGTTCCTGGCACGTCTGCAGGATTTCGACTGGGATGCAGATCCGTGCATGCCGCGCGGCGATACACGCGCCCTCGCCGCTGCCCGCCGCGGCCTGCGGGGGGCCCTCTGGGCCGGCTCGCACCCGCTCCCTATCCTTGCCGCCGTCTTCGCCCTCTGGGCAATCCGCCGGGCGCGGAAGCGATAACGTTTTCTAACGGAGGAGCAAATGACTATCGCACGCATGCCGTTCGGACGGCTCGGTCACGAGAGCACGCGCACCCTCTTCGGAGCGGCGGCGCTTGGTCGCGTCTCGCAAGAGGACGCGGACCGCACCCTCGACGTGCTGCTCCAGCATGGCGTCAACCACATCGACGTGGCCGCCAGCTACGGCGACGCCGAGCTGCGTGTTGCGCCCTGGCTGAAGCGCCACCCGGGCCATTTCTTCGTAGCAACCAAGACCGGCCAGCGCAAGGCGCAAGGCGCCAGGGAGGAGCTGCACCGGTCGCTGGACCGCCTGGGGACCGACCACGTCGACCTGTGGCAGTTGCACAATCTCGTCGACCCGATCGAGTGGGATCAGGCGCTCAGCCCCGGCGGCGCGCTCGAGGCCGCGGTGGAAGCCAGGAAGGAAGGGCTGATCGGGGGTATTGGCGTCACGGGGCATGGGCTGCAGATCGCAGCCACCCATCGCCGCAGTTTGGAGCGCTTCGATTTCGACTCGGTTCTGCTTCCCTACAACTACATCACCATGCAAACCCAGTACTATGCAGATAACTTCGATGCGCTCTACGCGACGTGCAGCGAACGCAACATCGCCTTCCAGACGATCAAGTCGATTGCCTACCAACCCTGGATGGAGCAGCCCCACACGCACAGCACATGGTACAAGCCGCTTGAGGACCAGGAGGACATCGACATGGCGGTGTGGTGGGTGCTGGCCCGCCCCGGCGTCTTCCTGAACACCGTAGGCGACATCCACCTGCTGCCGAAGGTTCTCGATGCCGCGAGCCGGTTCGACGAGGGCAGGCTGGCGAGCGCAGAAACCGAGCCGGCGGAGCATCTCTCCAAGTTAGGATCCGTTCCGTTGTTCGTGTAGGTCACGTTTGTAACGTGACACGGGCGGTCAACCCGATATTGTCGGGGTAAATGTAGGTCACGTTTGCAACGTGACATCTCTCGTTACCCCGATGATATCGGGTGACCATCGCGCGTCACGTTACAAACGTGACCTACGACGTGACATGTCCAATCACGCTGTCGCCCCGCGCCTCCTTGACGTTGATTGCCGTCACTTCCATCACCAACACGCTCACCGCGCCGCCGTCTTTTTGCAGCCTGCCTTTCGCGCGTAGCAAGGGGCGGTCGACCAGCTCCTGCACCTTCGGGCGTACGTCCGGGCGGATGATCAGGTTGATCATTCCGGTCTCGTCCTCCAGCGAAACGAACAGCATCCCCTTGGCCGTCGGCGGCGCCTGGCGCACCGCCACCTTCCCTGCCACCTCCACCAGGTGCCCGGGTGTTTCGTCTGCCAGTTGTGCGGCCGTAATCACCCCCTGCGCCATCAGCTTCGGCCGCAACAGGCGCATGATGTGCTCGTCGGGCGATAACCCCAGCAGCTCGTAATCCCACATCAGAGCTTCCCAATCGTCCACGGCCGGCAGCTCGACCGCCACGTCCGGCTCTTCCAGCAGCGCCTCTTCCTGGTAGCGCAGCCCCCCCAACTGCCATAACAACTGCCGGCGCTCCGGTTCCAGGCCGTCCAGGGCGCCGGCGCGGATCAGGTCGTTCACCAGCGGTTTCGGGAGGCGAGTCCGCCGGCAAAAGTCGGGCAGCGAGCTGAACCGGCCCTGTTGGCGCGCCGCCAGCAGCCGTTCGCGCCCCGCCTCTCCCAGGCCGTACAGGTAGCGCAGTCCCAGCCGCAGCACGCGCCGCACGCCGCCGCCGGGTGCGTCGCGCTTCTCGATGGTGCAGCCGTCTTCGCTGAGGTTGGCGTCGGGCCGCAGCAGGGTGATCCCGTGCCGCCTGGCGTCGCCGACCACGATATCGGGGGAGTAGAAGCCCATCGGCTGGTGGTTGAGCAGCCCCGTGAAAAACTCCAGCGGGTAGTGTGCCTTGAGCCACAGCGTCTGGTAGGCGATCAGCGCAAAGGCGGCGGCATGCGACTTGCAGAAACCGTACGTGGCGAACCCCTGTAGCTGGTTGAACGTTTCCTCTGCCACTTCCCGCGTGACCCCGTTCGCCAGCGCCCCGTCGACGAAACGGCTGCGCAGCTCCTCCATCGCCGTGTGCGAGCGGGCGCGGCTCATGGCGCGGCGGAGCGTGTCCGCCTCACCCGGGGTGAAGCCTGCCAGCGCCACCGCCACCCGGATCACCTGTTCCTGGAAGATGACCACCCCCAGCGTCTCCGACAGCACCGGCTCCAGCAGCGGGTGCAGATACACCGGCTGCTCCAGTCCCTGCCTCCGCCGCAGGTATGGGTGCACCATCCCTCCCTGGATCGGCCCCGGCCGCACGATCGAGACCTGTACGATGATGTCCTCGAAGCAGAGAGGCTTCATCTTCGGCAGCATCTGCTCCTGCGCGCGGCTCTCCACCTGGAAACAACCCAGCGCATCCCCCTGGTTCAGCAGCCGGTACACCGCCGGATCGTCCAGCGGCAGGTGGTCGAGGTCGGGCGCCCCTTCGCCTCGCCCCTCGATCCACTTCAGGATCTCCGTGATCATCCCCAACGTACGCAGCGACAGCAGATCGATCTTGATCAGCCCCGCATCCTCCACCATGTCCTTGTTCCACTGTGCCACCACGATGCCCGGCTTCGCCGCGTGCTCCAGCGGCACCACCTCCACCAGCGGCTGCGCCGTCACGAGGATCCCGCCCACGTGCACCGACAGGTGCCGCGGCACGTCGCGGCAGCGTGAGCGCGAGCGATTGGAGCTCTTGTAGGGCGGAGCGGGGGACGGGGGGTGGAGTTCTGATCGGTACCGTAGGGGGCGGGTCACCCGCCCCGTGTTCCAATACCACGCGCTCCCCGGGAAGCGGCGGGGACGCCAATGCCGCGTTTCGCCGCGGCGCGGTTTGGGTTAACCCATCCGCGCCGGGTCCCACGGCGTCGCTTTCTTCCGATGCCGTAGGGGGCGGGTCACCCGCCCCGTGTTCCAATACCACGCGCTCCTCGGGGAGCGGCGCGGACGCCAATGCCGCGTTTCGTCGCGGCGCGGTTTGGGTTAACCCATCCGCGCCGGGTCCCGGCTCGGGGGCTCTCCCGCCCGCGCGACCGGAGGCCAGCCCCTCGTGGGCGTGTTGGTCGCGGCGCGGTTCGCTTAACCCGATCCGCGCCGCGGCCCCCCGCCCCACGAGGGGGCTGCACTACGGGAACGCGAGAGGGGTCGCGGCGAGGTTCGCTATCATCCGCCAGGAAATCCACGTGCCGCACGGATTTGCCGCCGTAGCCGCGGAAATGATGCCCGTGAACGTGCGTGCTCGCCGGGGATGCATCCGCGCTCCCGGGTGTTGTGGGCGCACTCGCGCCCGTTTCCGCGGCGCCTCCACCGCGTCCACCACCGCGCCGCGCGCCGCCAACCACGGGCGTCAGGCTACAAGCCTGACCTACATCCTGACCCACATCCTCCTTGTCTCCTTGTCTCCTTGTCTCCGTGTCTCCGTCCGCCGCCGGTCCGTGCTTCAACTGCTTCGCGATCCGGTCCACCGACTCGGGCGGGTAACCCAGGGCGCGGGCGACGTCGCGGACGGCGCTGCGCCACTGGTAGGTCACCACGTTGCACACCATCGCGGCATGGTCGGCGCCGTAGAGGCGGTAGACGTACGCCATCACCTCGTCGCGCCGGTCCGCAGCGAAATCGATGTCGATATCCGGCATCGTGTCGGTGCGGTCGCTCAGGAAGCGCTCGAACAGCAGGTTGTAGCGCAGCGGATCGACGGGGGTGATGTCGAGCAGGTAGGCCACCAGGGAATTGGCGGCCGAGCCGCGGCCCTGGCAGCGGATCCCTTCGCAGCGCGAGAAGCGCACGATGTCCCACACGATCAGAAAGTAGTCCGCCAGCCCGGCCGCCTGGATCACGCTCAACTCGTGCCCGAGCTGCTTCACCGCCTGCGGCGTAACCGGTTGGTACTTGCTCCGCAGCGCGGACTGGCTG
This sequence comes from uncultured Chloroflexia bacterium, assembly GCA_963783655.1. Lineage (GTDB taxonomy): Bacteria > Chloroflexota > Anaerolineae > CG2-30-64-16 > CG2-30-64-16 > CAWAOA01. The sequence goes on along the minus strand of CAWAOA010000017.1, from coordinate 96,803 downwards.
AGGGTGTAGAGGGTGCTGAAGGCGGTCTCGCCGGGCGGGATGCCGTAGGGGAAATCGTCGGAGCGGGCGGGAAAGGCGGGGAGCCGGTTGGCGGCTGCGGAGCCATCCGGGGAATGGGCAAAGTCGAGCGACACCTGGCAGCGTTCGGCGAGCTCCCGTGTCAGCTCCATCGCCTCCGGGCGGTCGGGGAAAAGCGCCGCCATCTCCTTTTCCCCCTTCAGGTAGAACTCGTTGTTCGAGCGGCGTCGCGCTCCCAACTCGGCCAGCGGCACGTTGTGGCGCGTGGCGCACAGGATGTCGTAGAGCCGGTGTCGCCGCTGCGTCGCGTAGTGTACGTCGTTCGTCACGACCAGGCCCAGCTCCAATTGCTCCGCCACCGCAACGATCCCCGCCTCGAGCCGCCCGTCCAGCGGCAGCCAGTGCCGCTGCAGCTCCAGCCAGACGCGCTCGCGCCCGAAGATCTCCACCAGCTTTGCCGCCGCCCGCCGCGCCAGCTCTTCCTGCCCGGCTAAGAGCGCGCGTCCTACGGCTCCCTCGCGCCCGCCGGCCAGGCACAACAGCCCACCGGCATGCTGCGCCACATCCTCGATTTTGAGTAGTGGGACCCCTTTGCTGCCCGCCAGATGCCCGGCTGCCAGCAGCCGGCTCAGGTTAGCGTACCCCGCCTGCGTTTCGGCCAGCAGCACCAGGTGTGTGCCGTGCGCCAGCGCAATCTCTGCGCCGATGACGGGGTGAATGCCGCGCTTGCGCGCTTCCCGCCAGAACGGCACCACGCCGTACAACCCATCCTGATCCGTAATCGCCAGCGCCGGCATCCCCAGCTCCGCCGCGCGGTCCAGCAGCTCCTCCGGCGCCGAAGCCCCATCGAGCAGTGAATAGTAGCTGTGACAGTGCAGTTCGCAGTACAAGCTTTCTCACTTTGGGTACGAGAACGAAATCAGTCATACACCCGTGCGCAGTACCAGGCGCCGCTGCGCAGATCCCGGTAGAGCGTGGCCAGCATCCCATCCGACGTCACCAGCTTGGTATACTCGCGCCAGGCATCGTCGGCCCACCAGCTCGCCTGGACACGCCAGCAGTTGGCGATCTGTGCCACCGGCCGCCACTGCCCGCGCCACAGAAACGCACGCGGCGCCCCCTCGGCGTCCAGCGTCACCTCCACCGGCTCCCCTTCAGCCCACAATCGCGTCATCGTCTACCACTGCATCAAGCTGATGCGCCGCTCCGGCAGCGGGTCATCCGGGTCGATCAGTGCTGCCAGGCGAAACGAGTCCGGCCCAAAGCGCGCGGATAGGCGATCCAGCGTGGCCTGGAGCCGGGCGCGGTTATCGGAATCGAAGTCGAAAAGGGTCAACTGCCGGGCAGGAGCGTCGGTGATGCCGCCCAGGGTGAGGCTGATCTCGGTCGCCGGTTCGCCATCCCACGTCACCCGGTCCAGCGCGCCGGCCACCGCCAGCCGCACCGGTTCCGACGCGGCAGTGGGCAGGGCGAAGGTGTGCCGCACGGGGATCACGCGCCGGTCGGTGCGGGTCACCGTTAGCTCGACATAAGCTGCTGCCTGGAAACGCTCCTGCAGCGGCGGCAGCAGCAGCCGGGTACGCTCTCCCAGCGCCAGCAGCAGCCGCTCGCGATCCGCCAGAGGCGGCTCGAACTCCACGCGGGCCGAGCTTTCCGGCGCTTCCCACGGCGGGATCACCGGGCGGTCGTCCTGCCCCTGCGCCCAGCGGTACGCCGTCCGCCCTGCCCCCCCGAAGCGCGCAGAGATCCCCTGGAGCGGCAGGCGTGCGAACTGTCCGAGGGTGTGGATCCCCAGGTGTCGCAGGTTGGTGATCGACTCTGCCGGCAGCGGCAGCGCCGCCACCGGCTGTCCCGCCAGGAAGGTCCGCTGTGCGGCCGGCTGCAGCAGCAGTGCAGTGTTCGCGCCCGCCACCTCGCCGGCCACCCACGCCCCGAACTTGCTGGCCGTGGCGCCCAGCGAAGGCTCCCACCCCAGCCGCCTGATCGCCAGCGCCAGCTCCTGCGACCATTCGACGCGATTGCCCGGCAGGCGTGCCAGGTCCACGTAGGCGCCCCCCAGCCCCGCCGGCTGCCAGCGCTCCGCAAAGTACTTCACCTGCGCCAGGAGCTCGGCCTGCGCCTCGTAGATCGGGTAACGCGCCGCCGGGAGCAGGGCGACCGACGGCAGCCGCGCCACGGCCTGCCGCTCCGGCATACCCGGCTGGACGCCGCGTGCCGCCGCCCGGTCGTCTGCATCCACGACTCGTCCCTGGTCGTCGAGCAGCGCCAGCGGCCGGCGCACCAGCCCGCCGTCTGCCCGGTATGCTACCGCCACCCCAAAATGGGGTACTGCCAGATACGCCACTTCGGGCGCCATTGTCTTCCCTCACCGCTACAAGAGCCGGATGCGCCGCATAGTGGTAGAGATGAGGCTAAATGTAGACAAGGCGCCCCCGGCCGGATGGGCCTAAGGGCAATATAGAACATTTGTGCGATTTGTCAATAGGGGAACACGCTGCCGAACTCAATCGGCGCGTGAAGCTAACCCTTCGGACCGGCTAGCCGTGAGCATCAACGGGGTGTTGACTCCGTGGCGGGAGCTCGCGTCGGCGAGGAAAGCGGCCAGCCATCCCAGAGCATCCAGCGACCACTCGGCGATGGTTCCCTGGAACGTGGCCCGGTGTCGAGCAGGACCGAGCCACAGTTCATCGTAAAAGCCCTGGGTCTACTACAGTTGAGGCTGGACTACGGCACGATATATGAGTAGTACAGGACCGCCGTCTTGTACTGCCGCGGTACTTCCTTCCAGGTACCACCCGCGAAGAGCTCGGCCACGCGTTGTAACTCTGACAGGTTTTCCGGGATCGCGACGAATAGAGCCGGCTGGCCTGCGGGGATGCTTATGTGGTCAACTGAACCGGTAGCCACGTCAACCTTTCTGTTTTTCGGCGCAAGGAAGACCGCCGTCGGGAAGCTGGCAAAGACGCGGGGCTGGCCGAGCAGATAGAGATCGTACTGCGGACCAAGTTCTCGCAATTCCAGCCCGATCTTCTGCGACAACTCGCTGTTGGCGTCGTCGAAGTAGTGCTGTGTGCGGTAAGCTCCGAAGTAGAAGAAGACGTTTTGAACCCCCAGCACGATAACCAGGATGATACCGAAGACAGCCTGCCAGCGCGGACGGAAGAGCTTCGCGCGGGTGAGGATATCGCCAAACCGGTCAATGCCCAGCGCGACGAAGATGGCAGATGCCGGGGTAGTCATGACCAATCGTGTGTTAGCGGGTGGATTGACAGTGAGGACGCCGCCCAGGATTACGACTGCCCAGAACCAGCCCAGCAAGGCAACCATGCGGGTCTCATGGCAACGCACAAAGGCGTAGGCCATGCCAAACAGAAAGAACATGGACCCGAGAATAGTGAGATAGGGACGCGGCGAGTTGAAGAAGTTCCCAATGGCGGGCCTGGCAACGAAAACCAGGATCGTATCGGTGAATTGTCTCCAAATCAGGGCGACTTCGCTCTGCCCCATCCGGGCAGACTCGAGCGACAGCCAATGATTGAGGAGGATACTTTCCTGCCCCATGCGCGTCATGAATATGGCAGGATGGCGGATGAAATAAGCAGCCATCGGGGCAATGACGATGAAGACCCCTAGTAGGTAGATGGCCACGTGCGACAGGTAGTTGCGCCAAGAGCGAAGCTGACGAATCATCGTGTACGCGAGGACCGCAAATGCGAACGCCAATATGAGGCGGCTGCCAACGTAGGTATAAAACGTGCTGCCGGTGGCCAGTCCGGCCCACAGGTAATCTTGCATTCTGTCCACGCGGACGGCGCGCAATACCAGCCATAGGACCAGGCAGACCAACAGGCTGTCGATGATGTTGTTGACCCCCATCCGGCTGAATTGAAGATGATGGGGAAAAGCTGCAAGGAAGCCGGCAGCCAGCAAGGCAGTTCGGTTTCCGAACATTTCTCGGGCGAACAGGAAAAGGAAAACGATCGCCAGAGTCCCCTCGACGATACTCACCATGCGGATGGCGAAGATGTTTTCACCAAGAAGGATCAGGGCAAGGGAAGTGGGTGTGAATGACCAGTTGGGCTGGCCCGACCAGCCGGTGGCGAACAAATCAGTTACTTCCCCTTGCAGGATCTTGCGGCCCTGGATGCCGACTGAGGCCTCATCACCTGACCAGGGGAAGGGATGCGAATCAATCAGGTACAACCGTAGGGCCAGGCCAACGGCCAGGATGGCCAGCAGGATGATCAGTTCCTTACGGTTACCAGAGACCCAATCCCTGATTTGCGCCCGGGTGGCTGGCCGCCAGTGCACCGACAGGAGCATCGCAACCACCGCAAGCACCATACTGGCAATCCACCCCACAGCCTTCCAAAGGTTGGCTTGGGGCGACTCTAGCGAACCAAGGGTGACCAGACCTGTCAGCGCAAGGCTAAGACACCAGAGGGAAACAGGCAGGACATAGCGGAGCAGGTGTTGGAGATCGGGCCTTTCGTTCGGATCCCCTTCCTCAACCGGTGCTCTGTCATTCAGGATGAGAGTAAGGGCGAAGGCCACAATTCCGCATAGCGTGATAATCAATCCTGGAGTAACGATCTCCTTGCGAAGGAGAAGAATTCCTGTGAAGGCAAATACGCATGAGAGGATGAGACCAGATACTCTTACGATCCACGAACGGCGGCTCTGCATCTAGCTCTCCCAGCACCGCATCACACCCTACAAGAATGGCACCAACGCCGCTATGATAGGCGAGTTCCGGCCGGAAGGGAAGGGCCTGATGAGTACCAGGCAGGGCTTTATCTACAGTCGTTGCTCTTGTGTCCGGACGGTTGAAACCGCGGCTCACGATGCGACACCTGCACCGACCAGCGACTCACCTGCAATGCACCGCACCGATATCGATAGGGGACGAACGCTGGTGCAGTGCGGTGCACGTGTTAGTTGCCGGTCGTTAACGGCAAGCGCGACCCTGGAAAAGCCCTGACTGACATCCGGACAGAACCGCTTGTCGGGCCCCCTGCCTTCGACGGGTCACTACGGTCGCCCTGGCGCTGCGCATCGCCCGCAGTTTCGGTCTGCCAGTCGAGGAAGTCTTCTGGCTACCGGATGAGCGCTGAGGGACACAGTCGCTGTCGCCATCCTGCGCGCCTGCTGTCTCCGGTAAGTCCCGCTGCAGTCCCCAACCCAACCGCCAGGGGCCGGGCCCGGCGACCACAATCGCGCCGCAAATCTTGTCCGGCCCCGCCTTCTGCACTAAACTGACCGTCGCTATCTACGTTGTCATCCATTCCGGCTTTCCCCTGCCTGCGAGGAGCAGCATGAACGAGATCCAGACCAAATTGACGCTTCTACGCGAGACCCTGGCGCTTCACGACCTGGATGCGGCCTACCTGACCCGCATCGCCAACTTTGGCTGGCTTACGGGCGGCGCATCGGGCTACGTCGGCACCGCCACCGATTTCGGCGCTGCCGGCCTGCTCGTCACGCCGGATGCGCAGTACGTGCTGACAACCAACATCGAGGCGACTCGCCTCGCGGCGGAAGAGGTGCTGGAGCCGTACAATTTCGTGCTGCGTCCTTCTCCCTGGTATGCCTCGGGCAACGCCGTCGCCGAGTTGGCTGCCGGGTTGCGTCTGGGCGCCGACGCGCCATATCCGGGCGCGCAGGACGTGGCGGAGATGATGAGACAGCTCCGCGTGAACTTGCTGCCCGAAGAGGGGGAGCGGTACCGCGAATTGGGCAGCCTATGCGCGGCGGCGATGGATGCGGCAGTGCGATCGGTGCGGCCCGGCATGACGGAGCACGAGATCGCCGCCCGCACGGCAGCGGAAACCGTGGCGCGCGGCCCCGTCCCGATCGTCAACCTGGTCGCGACCGACGAGCGCATCTTCCGCTTCCGCCATCCGCTGCCGACCGGCAAGCGGATGGAGCGCTACGCCATGCTCGTTCTCGGCGCGCGGCTGTACGGCCTGGTCTGCTCGATCACGCGCCTGGTACACTTCGGCCCGCTTCCCGACGAGGTGCGGCAAAAGATGGAAGCCTGCGCGCTCGTCGACGCTACGTATCTCGCCTACACGCGCCCCGGCCGGCACATCTCCGAGGTCTTCGCACAGGGGGTGCAGGCGTACGCCGACACGGGCTTCCCGGACGAGTGGCAGCTACACCACCAGGGCGGCATGACCGGCTACCTGCCGCGCGAGTACGTCGGCACGCCGGGAGTGCAGCAACTGGTGAAACAGGGCCAGGCCTACGCCTGGAACCCTTCCATTACCGGGGTAAAGTCGGAAGACACGATCCTGGTCGGCGAGCAAGCCAACGAGGTGATCACAGAAATCCCCGGCTGGCCGGTGGTAGAGGTTACCGTAGGGGGACAGGCGTACCGGAGACCGGCGATTCTGGAAGCGGGTTGAGGTCTACGTTCTGAGTTCTGAGTTCTACGTTCTGGGTTCGAGGGTTCTGAGTGCTGGGTGGTGAGGGTTCGGTTTTGAGGCCTGGGTTCTGGGTTCGAGGGTTCTGAGCGCTGGGTGTTGAGGGTTTTGTTGTGGGGCTTGGGTTCTGCGATCTTGGTTCTGCGTTCTAAATTGATATCGTATTGATACCGTAGCTGCAAAGCAGCCGACGTAAACCCAGACAGGACGCGGCAAGATTGGCTTCCGGCAGCTTTGCTGTCGCTTGACCGGCAGCGCGGCGGGAAGCGGCGCGATCGCGTGGCCCGGGTCGCGGGGCGGTGCTGGTGCGCGGAGCGATTCGCGTTGCCCGGGACACGGCGCGATTCGGGTTGGCCCTGTCCCTCAACCCGGAGGTCAGCCCCTTGTGGGCGTGTTGGTCGCGGCGCGGGGTGCTTAACTTTGCCGCACTGGGGCGAAACGCGGCATTGGACCTCGCCCCGCGTCCCGACGCCCCACAAGGGGGCTACACTACGGATGTTGTGTGAGGGGGGCTGCACTACGGGTATCGCGAGAGGGGTCGCACCTGAAACTCACAACCAAGAACCCAGAACTCAGAACAGACCCCCACAACCGAACCCTCACCACCCGAGCGCGTAGAACCCTCGAACCCAGAACGTAGAACGTAGAACTTAGAACCTAGAACCTCGCCCGCTACATCTCGTCAATAAACATCGACTGCAGGATCTCCCCGCCGGGGGGGATGATGAGGAAATCGCCGCCGGCCTGGCCGGGCGCGGCGGATGCGGCCACCAGGCCACGCACGAACTCGTCCGAGCCGAGAAGCTCTTCGTACTGCATGCCCCAGCGCTCGCAGAACTTCGCCACTTCCAGCGCCTGCGGGCGATAGCGCTCCATATCCTCGGGGTTATCGGTTACCAGTATCAGGTGCCGGTAGTGCTGGTACTGCTGGTCCATCAGCCACATCGCCGTTTCCTCGCCGAACTTCGCCACGTATCCCTGGTACTCGATGAGGGGATTGCTTCCGCCCTCGAGCCAACCTTTGCTCAGGTAATAGGCGTTGGGCTTTGCCGCGAACTGCTCCACGTAGCGCTTCCGTGAGCCCAGCAGCATCGCGATGCAGTCGTCCGTGCGCGGGATGAGCAGCGTATGCGGGCCGGCCTTCACCCCGTGCAGCCCGTTGCCGCACAGCCCGTATCCCAGCACGATCAGGCTGGGCTGCGGAACGGCATCGATCTGCTCCTGTACCGCCTTCGTCAGCTTCTTCGGGACGGAGTGCAGCGCGTAATCGAGATAGACGGCGTCTTTCGCCACCTCGGGTGGCAGCAATTTCAGCAGCAGATGCTCCAGCACCTTGCACGAGATGATCACTACGGGCGATTGTTCAGACACCGTTACCCCTCGAAAGCGTAGACGTACCGGCTCGCGGGCCGGGGAAAAAGACGATAGACAGGATAACGTGCAGACGAACGGGATACCAGTACCCATCCGGTTCATCCCGCGCTTACCCTGTCTATCGCACGCAGGTCTGGCTCAGAACGCCACGCCCACCGCCGCTTCCGGCGTTTACCGCAGCGCCTTTTCGTTGACCGTCAACTGGAACACGTCGGGGCGGTCGTAATGGCCCACGACGTCGAAGTCGTACTTCGAACGCGCCACTTCTGCCATGTCCAGCGTCGCGTACAGGATCCCTTCTTCGCCGTACAGCGGCCCGGCGACGTACTCGCCGTACGGGTCGATGATGGCGCTGCCGCCGCGGCACATCATCTCCGGCAGGCCCGCCGTATCCTCGATGCCGGGCAGATCGGGCGGATACATCCCCTTGGTCATGAACTGGTTGCAGCCCGAGCACGTAGCAGCGTCCCTCGCACGCGATGTGGCGCAGGGTCGCCTGCCAGGTAGTCACGCTGGTCGGCGGTGGGCGCCAGGTACAGCTCGACCCCCTTGCGGTACATCGCCATGCGCGCCAGCGGCATGTAGTTCTCCCAGCAGATCAGCGAGCCGACCTTGCCGAACTCGGTTGGGATCACCGTCAGCGTGCTGCCGTCTCCCTCGCCCCACATCAGCCGCTCGCTGCCGGTGGGCTTGAGCTTGCGGTGCTTGCCGAGCAGGCTGCCGTCCGGCCCGAAGTAGAGCACCGTGCAGTACAGCGTCCCGCGGCTGTAATCCGTATCGCGCTCGATGACGCCGATGGCCATGTACGCCTTTGCCTGCCGCGCCGCTGCACCCAGGGCGGCGGTGGCGGCACTGGGCACGTCCACCGCGTTGGCCCAGTAGGCCTCCCAGGTCTTGCGTCCCTCAGGGTTGCGGCTGCCCACCAGGCTGCCGAAGCCGAGGCCACGCGGATAGGCCGGGATGAACGCTTCGGGGAAGAGGATGAGCTGCGCACCTTGCGCGCCCGCCTCTTCCGTCAGCCGTACTGCCTTCTCAACGGTGCCTTCGCGGTCGAACACACACGGTGCGGCCTGCACGACGGCAACATTGACCGTAGGAAACGAATCGCCCATGATCTCTTCCTCCTCTGGAAATCTGAGCTGTTAGTTTAGCGGTGGAGGGCGTCTCCGGTCAAATGACAATCCTCGGGGTTACTTTAATACCGTAGCTGCAAAGCAGCCGGCGTAACCCCACGCAGGGCAGGCGAGGGTTGCTTCCGGCAGCTTTGCTGTCGCATGGCCGCGGCACGTGCGGGAGACGGCGAGATCGCGCGCTGCCCAGGGTCGCGGCGCCCCGCAAACGCACCGCGCCCCGGTCAACGCACCCGCGCCGTCTTCCCGCCGCGCTGTTGGTCAAGCAACAGCAAAGCTGCCGGAAGCTGACCTCATCACGTCCTGCTTGGGGTTGCCGCCGGCTGCTTTGCAGCTACGGTATCAATTCAGAACCCAGACCCCAAAACCGAAGGCTCAGCGCCCAGCACTCAGAATCCCGAACCTAGAACGTAGAACGTAGAACGTAGAACCTAGGACTCCGCCCCCACCTCACCGTTCCATCCCCGCCGGCGACGTGTAAAACCCCAACCCCTTCAGCAGCGTCTCACCCGGCGTTTCCCAGATTGGTCCGCCGTTCCACTTCGTGACGGCGAGATGGCGCGCGGCGCCCGGGCGGCTGAAGTATGCCTCGAGCGCTGCTGCGACCTGCTCCTCATCGCCCGCGGTGCTCAGCCGGCTCCCGTTATCTTCGGCGAGCAGAATCACCTGCCCGGCTGCGAGCACGTAGCCGGTAGAAGGGACGCGGCGCCCGCGCAGGAGCGGCGCCGTTGTCCCGGCGCCGGCATCCGGCTCGCCCCACGGGGCGGCCGGATCGAGCGCGTTGATCACCACCGTCGTGCGATCGGCCAGGTCGGGGGCCCGCAGCCGCTCTACGGCGTCGGGCAGCGCGAACTGCGCGCCGGAAAAGCCGGCCACGAAGTAGCCGCGGCGCACCTCGCCGCGCATCTCCATCAGCACGAGCGCCTGGTAGAGGCCGGTCCAGCCCCATGGCCCCTCTTCGCGCTCCACCAACTCGCGCGTCACGACGCCGTAGCGCGCCAGCAGCAGCTCCGCCTGCCGCTCGATCGTCTCCTCTGCCGGCAGCGCCGGGCCCAGCACGCCGGACCGGTGCACCAACGACCAGCGCCCCGGCCACTCTGGTGGGCGATCGGGGCTGAACCGGTGGATCTTGCCGGCGGTACGGAGTTGGTGGAAGCGCCGCCGCGCCTCGGCGCTCCCCACGCGCGGCGGACCGCTCGCCGAGCGCCGCGCGGCGAGGTCGGCTGCGAGTGAGCTCTCGATCGCGCCGCCACCCCCACCCGCCGTCTCACCGGCCAACCTCCGGAGCGCAGCCAGCTCGTCGCACGTCGCCAGGCCGGCCACTGCCAGCTCGCCGAGCGCCGCCACGGCGCGTTCCTCTCCCCAGCCGAGCCCGGCCTGCAGATCGCCGGCGAAGGATGCGCCCTCGGCCTTGAGGAACTCGTATGCCCGCTGGCCGTCAGGACCGAGGTCCTCGGTGGATGCCGGGGGCAACACTACGTTTCCCTGGCCGCGGAACAGGAAACGCACCCGTGCCCGCCTGAGCTCGCCGCCCGCACCGCTCCACACCACCTCGCCGCGCCGGCACAGGTCGTCCAGCAGCGCGGGGAGAAGCCCCGCACCCGCGCCGGCAGCAGCTCTCGCTCCCATAGCGGCCAACGGCGCCGCCACGCCCTGAAGCTGCGCCAGCGCGTCCGCCAGCCCCTCCTCCCCGCCAGCCGCTCGGCGTGGTGCACGTGCTGCCAACGCAGCAGGAATGCTTCGTGTTGAGCCGGACCGACCGGCTGTACCTCCCGCCGCAAGGCAGCCAGCGTCGTCCGGTGGATGCGGTCGAAGACGGCGGGGTGGCAATACTGCTCCTCATCCACCCCGCGCAGGAACCGCCCTCGCAGCGCTTCGCCGCGCTCCACCAATCCCGACGAGCGCGCCGTCCAACCACTCGCGCGGCAGCGCGTAGCGCTCGGCAATGCTGCTCGCCGGCACCGGCCCGTGCGTCGCCAGGTACCGCCTCACCAGCGCCACCCGCGCCGCCTCTCTCTCCCTGTCTCCTTGTCTCCTTGTCTCCTTGTCTCCGTCGCCCAACGCATCGCGATAGATGCCCGCCAGCTCTGCCGCGACCCAGCGCCCCCGCAGCGGCACGATCCGCCGCTCGACCGCCAGCTCCTGCAGCCAGGGCCTGGCCTGCAGCGGGTCGGTGCTGCGCTCCTGCGCCTCGGTCTCGGTCAGATCGCCGAGCGCCTGCAGGATCACCGCCAGCTCCTCGTCGCTGCGGGCGCGGTAGCCGGGCGCCGTGTGCTGCAGCTCTCCCTCGATCGCCGCCACCACGTCCGGGTCCAGCAGCTCCGCCAGCCGGCCGGTGCCGAGCAGTTGGTCCAGCCACTCACGCCCGGCCGCCAGCAGCGCCAGCCCCTGCTCCCCCTTCGGGCGCGTCCCACTCGTACATGTACTGGTCGATCATGAAGAAGAGCAGGCGCGCCGCCACCGGCGACGGAGCGCGCGTGTGCACGGCGTGCACCTCGATGCTGCCGTCTCCGATCCCTGCCAGCACCTCCTCCAGCCGGGGCACGTCCAGCACGTCGCGCATGCAGTCGCGATACGCCTCGATCACCAGCGGGAAGTCGGGGAAGCGGCTGACCTGGGCCAGCAGCTCCTTTGCCTTGAGCCGCTGCAGCCACAGCGGGGTGCGCCGCGCGCCGTGTGCGCGCGGCAGCAACAGCGCGCGTGAGGCGGCCATGCGGAATTGCGCGCCGAACATCGGGGAGTTGGGCAGCTCCCGCAGTACCCGCTCGCGCGCCTCCTGGGCGCTCATGCGGATCAGATCCAGCGGCAGTTCCCCTTCCATCCCGGGCAGCCGGAACAGGATCCCGTCGTCGCTGATCTGTACCTCAGGCGGCGTGCCCAGCCGCTCGCGCAGCGCGTCGCGCAGCGCCAGCGCCCAGGCGGCGTTCACGCGCCCGCCGAACGGGGAGTGGATCACCATGCGCAGCTCGCCGACCACGTCGTCGAAGTGCTCCACCAGGATCGTTCGATCGGACGAGAGCGCGCCCAACGCCCCCACCATCCGCTCCACGTACGCCAGCAGGTTGGCCGCGCTGCGCCGGTCGAGCGCGTAGTCCGCCTGCAGCCACGCGAGCAGCGAGTCGCGGTCCTCTCCGGCAGCCAGCCGCGCGGCCACCTCCCCGCGGAAGCGCGCGATCCGCAGTCCCAGCTCGTACGGGCGCCAGGGCAGCTCTCCATTCCAGAACGGCATCCGCGGCGTCTGCCCGGCCGCATCCCCCACCACCACGCGGTTCTCGGTGACCTCGAGCACCCGCCACGTCTGGCTGCCCAACAGGAATACGTCGCCGGTCCGTGTCTCGTAGACGAACTCCTCGTCCAGCTCGCCCACGCGCGTCTTGCCGTCGGGCAGGTACACGCCGAAGGCGCCGGTGTCCGGGATGGTGCCGGCGTTCGAGAGCGCCAGCAGGCGGGTGCCGGGCAGCGGCGCCAGCCTGTCGTTGATGCGGTCCCAGGAGATGCGCGGGCGCAGCGCGTGCAGCAGCGGCCCGCCCCCGGTGGCGTAATACTCGCCGGCCAGCATCCCCAACACCTGCCGGAATGCCGCCACGGGAAGCTCGCGGTAGGCGTACGCCTGCCGCACGAGCGATACAGCTCGGGCACGCTCCACTCGTCCACCGAGGTCATCGCCACGACCTGCTGCGACAGTACGTCCAGCGGGTTGGACGGCGTGTAGGTCGGCTCGACGTCCCCTTCGAGCATGCCACGCACGACCGCGGCCGCTTCCAGCAGGTCCTCGCTGTGCACGGTGTAGATGCGTCCCTTGCTCGTCTGCCCCACCAGGTGCCCCGAGCGGCCGACCCGCTGCAGCCCCTGGGCCACGCTGCGCGGCGCCTGAAGCTGGACGACCAGGTCCACATGCCCGATATCGATCCCCAGCTCCAGCGAGCTCGTGCCCACCAACGCCGGCAGCCGCCCTGCCTTCAGATCCTCCTCCATCTCGCGGCGCGCTTCCTTCGCCATGCTGCCGTGGTGCGCCCGGATCGGCCCCTCCGCCCCGATCGCGAACATCCCCCGGTCGCGCATCACCCCGCCCGGCGCCAGAGCCTCCGTGCTCCCCGGTTCGATCTCTTCCGTCTCCTCGGCCGCAAGCTGCGCGTTCAGGCGGTCGGCCGTGCGCTCGGCGAGGCGGCGGCTGTTCGTGAAGACGAGGGTGCTGCGATGGCGGCGGATCTGGTCGAGCACGCCGGGGATCAGGCTCGGCCAGACGCTGTTCGCCGGCAGATCGCGGAAATCCTCGACCGGCGTCACGATCTGGAGGTCCAGGTTCTTGCGGTAGCCGGTGTCGACGATCGTCACCGGGCGCGGCCGCAGCTCCGCCCCGCCCGCTTCCTCGACCCACTCTTGCCCGCCGAGGAAGCGCGCCACCTCCTCGAGCGGTTTCTGCGTGGCCGACAAGCCGATGCGCTGGACGTCTCCGGCCATGCGCGACAGCCGTTCCAGCGTCAGCGAGAGGTGTACCCCGCGTTTGTTCCCGCACAGCGTGTGGATCTCGTCCACGATCACGGTACGGACGTTGCGGAACATCCCGCTCGCACGCGGGCTGGTGAGCATCAGGAACAGCGACTCGGGGGTGGTGATCAGGATGTGCGGCGGGGTCTTGAGCATCTGCTGGCGGGCGTGGGCAGGGGTGTCGCCGGTGCGCACGGCCACGCGCAGTTGCGGCAGCGGCGTGCCGAGCTGCCGGCCCGCGCGGCGAATCCCCTCGAGCGGCGCGCGCAGGTTGCGCTCCACATCGTTGTTCAACGCCTTCAGGGGCGACACGTACAGGATATGGATCCCACCGGCACTGCCGGCACTCCCACTGCTGCCAGCATTCTCACGGCCGCCGGCATCGTCGCCATTGCCGGCGCCGTCGCCGTTGCCGGCCAGGTCGGCGTACAGCCGGTCGATCGCCCACAGGAACGCCGCCAACGTCTTGCCGGAGCCGGTGGGTGCGAGCAGCAAGCGTGTGCTCCCCGCGCTGGATCGCCGGCCACCCCTCGGCCTGCGGTGGGGTTGCTTCGCCGAAGGTATCGGTAAACCACCCGCGGACGGCGGGGGAGAAGAGAGCCAGCGAATCAGACATGACGCCCCCTCGGTCTTGTCGGTTTTGTGTGCTACCGCAGGGGTTAATCGTCCTACGTCATGCGTCATTCGTCAACCGGCAATTGACAACTGTAGGGGGCACCCGCGCGTTGGTTGCGGAGCTGGAAAATTTAGGGGAGTCGCCGGCCGCGTGACTGTCTTTCAAAACCACCGTAGCCGTAAAGCACTCGCCGGAGATGTAACTTGCACAGCATCCGTGCAGCGAGTGCTTTACCCGTGCCCACACCCGCTCAATACCCCTTCCCCGTTGCCGAACCACCCGCAGGCCGCGGCGACCCATGCCAGTTGGCCGACCGCGGTTCATCCTCAGCGCAAAGGCGCAAAGACGCAAAGGCTTGTCCGGCCGCGTTGGTGGCGGCGAGCATGCGGCCAGTCAGGATGGAGTAGCTGGTAATTGCCTGCCATGCCGGTGGTGCTGTTCAGGGAACCCGCACGTGGGTGCCAGCACTTTCCTCTGCTCCTCGACGGAACCACTCCCACGGGTGCTCAAAACCAACGCGACCCTGCTGACGTGGTGCAGGCCGTCTCGAAGCACGCCCCGTTGCACGGACACTCACATAGGCGATGGGCGCGCATCGCAGTTGCAAGCACCGTGCCTACACCGTGCCGGTATAAGTATGTTGAGTGGCCGCTATGGAGTCGTTACAGAAACCACCATACGCTGCCAAGCCGGGGCAGATACAGGAGGCAGAGGCAATCACCCCTGCGCCGCCTCGAGCAGTTCCTGCCGCCGCCGCCGGTAGGCGATGATCGGCGCATCGCCCGGAATCAGCTTCTCGCCGATCTTCAGGTCGCTCCGCATCGGCCGCTGCGTCACCACCACCCGGCGGTCCTGGTGCGCGACGACCGTGTTGAAGATCATCGCCGACCAGTTGATGAGGTTCCGCAACCCTGGCGTCCGCATGAAGTTCTGGTAGAAGCGCAGATACAGCACCGTGTGCTCGTCGTCCACCGGCGCAAACGCCGCCACCACCCGCACCTTGGCGCTGATCCAGTTCTGCCACAGGTTGGGGAAGATGAACTCCAGGTGGTACGGCTTGTCCGGCGGAGCCATCTCCTTCGCGCTGCGCGCCGGCGTGCCGTCTTCGAGGCGCATCGCCGTCCGGACGAAGAAGCGATCAGGGTCCTGCCACTGGACCCATGGGCCGTCCATCACGGTGCGGCCGCCGCGGCCGATGGTGTTGTGGTGGATGAACGGCACGTGCGGCACGTCGAGCTGGTTCTCGATCACCCGCGAGTAGTGCGCCCGCCACGGGTCGCGCGCCGTGCCGTAGCTGAAGCCCTCGTCGAGATCCTCGAACCAGCGCGGCGGCGGCACCTCGCCCTCGGGCTGGCCCCAGTAGATGAAGATCAGGCCGTGCATCTCGTGGGTGGGGTAGGTCTGCACTCGAAACGCCTTCGGCACCGGCGTGGCCCTGCCGTTGGCCGGGATCACGGTGCAGCGGCCGCTGGCGTCGTACTCGAAGCCGTGGAAGGGGCACCAGATGCAGTCGCCGTGCACCTCGCCGACGCTGAGCGCCACCCCGCGGTGCGGGCACAGGTCGTGCATCACGGTCACTTTGCCCTCGCTGTCGCGCCAGGCCACCAGCTTCTCGCCCATGCGCGTCACGCCGACCGGCTTGCCGCGCCGGACCTCATTCGATTCCAGAATTGCGTACCATTGATGGCGGATCACGTCGCCTCCCAAGGAAATCCTTGTGCTTCGAGAAGGGTCGCCTGCGCTGTCAGCATGCCCAGCGCTTGACCGACGGCGGCGCGCTGCTCATCGGTGAGCCCTGCCAGCAGCGGCTCAAGCCACCCTTGCTGCGCCTGGATGCTCTCATCCACCACCTGCTGCCCCGCCGCGGTCAGACGCACCAACCGCACGCGGCGGTCATCCGGCGTTTCGCTGCGCTGCACCAGCCCTTGCTGCACCAGCCGCTCGATCATCTGGCTGGCGCCCGCGGGCGATAGCTGCAGAAGCTCGCCGCACGCCATCACCTCGCGTGGGCCCCGGTAGTGGAGATGTATCAACACCGCCATCTGTGCCCACGACAGCCCGGAGCCGCGCGCGAAGCGGAGGAAGTCGTTCATCGACAACCGCATGAAGATGGCTGTCCAATCCAAGATAGCTTGTGTTGCTTCGCGGTCGTTCATGGCACTATACTTTACTTTCGTGAAATGTTCAGTATAATGAAATTATACATCATTTGGTCGGTTTGTAAAGCAGGCGCTGGACAGGCAACGCTGCGGCGGGCCGAGGCGCGGGAGAGGTCGTCTATGAAACGTTCTCGTCTTCTTAATATCTTCCTTGTCGTCTTCATCGACCTGCTGGGCTTTGGCCTGATCTTGCCGCTGCTGCCCTACTTCGCCGGGCAATACGGCGCCAGCGAGTTCCTGATCGGTCTGCTGGTGGCATCCTATGCTGCCGCGCAATTCATCGGCGCACCATTGATGGGCCGGCTGTCAGACCGTTTCGGCCGCCGGCCGATCCTGGTCGTAAGCATCGCGGGCACCGCGCTCGGCTTCCTGTTGTTGGGCCTTGCCGAGCCGCTCGGCAAGGCGCTCTCCTCCTTCGTGCTTGACAATCCGACCCCGGAGCAGTTGGCGGCGCTGCAGAACGGCGCGATCCTGGGTGTGATGTTCATCGCGCGCATGTTGAGCGGTTTGACGGGCGGCAACATCACGGTCGCCCAGGCCTACATCGCCGACGTCACCGACGCGCAGAATCGGGCCAAAGGCATGGGGCTCATCGGTGCGGCGTTCGGGCTGGGATTCATCCTGGGGCCGGCCATCGGCGGGGTGCTGAGCCGCTGGGGCTACTCCGTGCCGGCGTTCGCCGCGGCCGGCTTGGCGACGCTGAACCTGGTCGGCGTCATCGCGGTGTTACCCGAATCGCTGAGCGCCGAGCGCAAGGCGGAGCTAGCCAAACAGGAGAAGCGGGCGCTGATCAGCATCACCGCCATGATCCAGGAGTTGAACAAGCCCCGCGTCGGCCCCCTGATGACCATCCGCCTCTTCTACGCCCTGGCCGCGGCGTTGTTCCAGACCATGTTCACGCTGTGGGCCAAGGACCGCTTGGGCCTGAACGCGCAGACGACGTCGTATCTGCTTGCCTATGTCGGCCTGCTGTCGGTCATCGTCCAAGGCGGCCTCATTGGCCAACTGACCAAGCGCTTCAGCGAGTCGAAGCTCATCGCCTGGAGCATGCTCGTCCAGACGATCGCGCTGCTGGCCTGGGCCTTCACGCCGAGCGTGCCAGTGCTGCTGGTGGTGCTGATCCCGCTGGCCTTCTCGACCGGCGTGCTCAACACCGTCATCAACAGCGCCATCACCCGGGCGGTGCCGCCGCAAGAGGTCGGGGGCGCGCTGGGGACGGCGGGCGCGCTCGAGAGCCTATCGCGCGTGGTTTCACCTTCAGTAGGTGGGTGGCTGTTGGGTGCGGCCGGCGCGTGGGCGCCCGGTGTGGTGGGTGCGGCCATCATGGCCGGCGTGACTGCCTTCGCCTGGCGGCGGCTGAGTGTGTCCACCGATTCGGCGTTGGCGGCGGAAGCATAGAGGAGCGCATACCCATCGTCAAACGTGCTCTTGGCATCTTCTTCGCCATCCAGCTGCTGGCCGTCATCGGCTTCACCGCCTGGGCGTACACACCGTTGGGCCCGTTGCCCGAGGTGGTCTCGGCGCTGCAATCTGATGCCGCGGTTCAAGTCATGATCGCGCCGTGGCTGACCTTCACACCGGCAGCCGCGCCGCCAACCACCTCGATCTACGGCACGGCCGATGGCCTGACAACGGGCGATAAGATCGACGCCTCCTGGCCCCTGTTGCCAGCTGACACGCAGTTTGTGCCGATGGAGGGCGGTAATCACGCGCAAATGGGGTGGTATGGCCCGCAAGGCGGCGACGGCGTTGCCCGCATCAGGCGCGAGGCGCAGCACGCGCAGCTGGTGGATGCGACAATTGTTTTGCTGGCGAGGCCCGGCAATTAGCGTTCGGCCGGGGCCATGGGTCCGCGCGCCGGCGCACCAACGGAGTTGTTCAACATGAAGCTATTGGTGTTCGGTGCCACTGGAGGAACAGGGCGGGCACTGCTGAATCAGGGGCTAGAGCAGGGCCACCAGGTGACGGCGTTCGTTCGGAATCCGGCAGCGCTGGAAGCGCGCCCTGGTCTGACGATCGTCGAGGGCGACGTGATGGATGCGGCGGCCGTCAGCCGCGCCGTGGCTGATCATGAGGCCGTCCTGTCCGCACTGGGACCGCGCGGCGGGCAGTACGGCGTGCTGCCGAGCGGCGTGCAGAACATCGTCGACTTGATGAGCCAGGCCGGGGTCAGGCGGTTGATTCACGTGTCTTCGTTCGGGGTCGGCGATAGCTTGGCGCAGATGGGGTTTGTGGCGCGCCAGATCGTGGTGCCGTTGTTCCTGCGCAATGCGCTGGACGAGAAAGAGATCGAGGAGGGGATCATCCGCGAGCGAACTCGACTGGATCATCGCCCGGCCGGGCGGACTGGAGGACGGCCCAGGGACCTGCGTATACCGCTGCATCACAGACCCGCGCAGAAGGTTGGCCGGCCACGCATTGCGCGCGCCGATGTGGCCCACTTCATGTTGCAGAACCTGGCGGATGAGCGCTTCGTGCGCCGCGCGGTCGGTTTGACTTACTAGACCGGAACCGAGGAAGATCCACCTTAAAAGTCTGGACGTCCAGGATCGCCGGTTGCGACGAACGGGGCCGGCGGCCAGCGGCAGCACCATGTGCGGTGTTGGGTTCACCGCCGGCTCGGCGCGCAGCGTCTTGGTGGTCACCGCACCTGCGCCCGCCGCAAGCGCAGCGAGCACGCCTTCGGCCCATCGAGAGCGGGCCCGACGCGATGACAAAAGGGGTTGGCCGGCCGCGCAGCATCCTCAACGCAAAGGCGCAAAGACGCAAAAGGCTTGTCTGGCCGCGTTGGTGGCGGCGAGCATGCGGTTGGTCCGGTGCAGGAACCCCTAACACAGATGGCTTGGCTAGCTACTCCATCCTGAGGCTCTCGAAGGACGCCCCGGTGCAGCGCGGCTATCTTCGATGCGAATCGGGTGGCCGCAGGCCGTCTCGAAGGACGATTCGGCTACAGCCCAACCCCCACCCGCGCCGCCCAAGCCTGGCACCGCGTCTGACGGATGACGCATGACCCCTTCGGGTGACGCCTGACCCCCTACTCCCCCCACAACCTCCTCGCCGCCCCCTGGCACCGCTCGCGCACCGCGTCTTCGTCCACTCCGTCCAGAACCCCGTCGCGCATGCGCCACTGGCCCGCCACCATCACGGCCCGGACGTGCGAGCGGTTCCGGTAGAGCAGTAGCTGGTCGTACAGGTTGCCCGGCGTTACCGGCGTAGGCAGGCTGCAGTCGATCAACTGCAGGTCGGCCAGCCAGCCGGGCTCGAGCCGGCCAACCCGTTCCAGCCCCAGTGCCTGCGCCCCGCCCTCGGTTGCCATGCGCCACACCGTTCCCGCAGGCATCACCCGCGGATCCTGGTGCGCCGCCTTGTGGATCAGGAAGGCGCCGCGCATCACCTCAAAGAAGTCGCGGACGTAGCCGTCGCTCCCCAACCCCATCGTGATCCCGGCCGCCAGCATCTCCGGCACGGGTGCGATGCCGCCGCCGACCTCGCAGTTCGACAGGGGCATGTGCGTCGTCCGCACGCCGCGCTCCGCCAGCAGGCCGATCTCGTCGCCGTCGACCTGCACGCACTGCGATGCCAGCATCCGCGGGCCGAGCACGCCCAACCGCTCGTAGTACCGCACCGGGCGCACGCCGTGCTGCTGCAGGCAGTGCTCGGGCTCGTACGTCCCCTCCGACAGGTGCATGTGGACGGGTACGTCCAGCTCTTCTCCGAGGGCGAACGCCTGGCGAATGAAGTCGCTCGAGCAGGTGAAGGTCGTGTGGAAGCAGACCAGCCCTGACAGCAGCGGGTCGTTCAGCACCTTGCGCGCAGCGCGTGAACCGGGCGTTCTCACGCAGGCCGAGCTGCCCGTTCTCCGCGCCGGCGCGCTCTGTCGCCTCGAAGGAGAGGATCCCGCGCAGCCCGCGGCGCTTAACCGCCGCGGCCTCGGCGTCCAACCCGCCGGGCAGCGCGTTCGGCGCCTCCAGGCAGTCGTAGAACGCCGTGATGCCGCTGCGGATCATCTCGCAGCAGGCCGCATCGGCCGCCGCCTCGATCATCTCGTGGTCGAGGCGGTCCTCGATCCGCGGCCACCAGAACTGCTCCAGAAAGGGCCAGAACCCCTCCGGCGCCTGATCCATCGGGATCCCGTGCGACAAGACGCCGTACAGGTGGGTGTGCGCGTCGACGAACCCGGGGGCGAGCACCTGCCCCCGGCGCGGCGACGATGTCGTCGTCTGGAAAGCGAGCGCGCAGTGCAGCATGCGGGCCGGTTGCGTCGACCGCATCGGCGGCCACACGTACTCCCCACCCAGGGAGCGGGCGCTCTCCGGGCACGGCGATCAGGAAATCAGGCAGTATCAGGGTGCCCATAGCCATCCTCACCCCTGCATTACATAATGGGGAAACATCCCGAGAAACGCAACCGCCTCACGGAGCTTGCGCAGGTTCACCTGGTCTTGCGCCGTGTGCACGAACTGCTCTTCCTGCGGGCTGAAACCGATCGAGGGGATCCCAGCCGCCCCGGCGGAGTAGGTGCCGTCGGTCGAGAAGCGCCACACGCCCACTTCCGGCTCGCGGCCCCACAGCGCGACCCCGGCGCGCTTGCCGGCGTCGATCGAGCGGGTGCGTTTCCGGCAGCAGCCAGCCCGGGTAGAAGGACGGCCCGTCCAGCCGCAGCCCAGTGTGCGTCTGCACGGGCTGCTCGGGGATCCACACGCGTGCCCCCAGCGGCTCGACCGCCTGCCGGAGGCCGGACAGCACGCTCTCGGCCGTCTCGCCGGGTACCATGCGGCGGTCCACCGCGATCTCGCACCACGCAGGCACCGAGTTCGGCGTGTGCGGCCCCTCGATCAGCGACACTACCTGCACCCCCTGCCCGAAAAGGGAATCGACAGGCAGCCCGGCCCCCATCGCCTGGATGGCCTCGATCACGGGCAGCATCTTCAGGAGCGCGCTTTCGCCCAGGTGCGGCTGGCTGGCGTGCGCGGCCAGCCCCTGGGTGCGAACGCGCAGCTCGCAGCGGCCTCTCTGCCCCCGCCGCAGCCCGAGATCGGTGGCCTCGGCCAGCAGCACAAGGTCAGGCCGCAGCCCATCTCGCTCGACCAGCGAGCGCAGCGCAAACCCCTCGGCATCTTCTTCCAGCGTGGCGCCCATCACCCACAGGGTGAAGTCCCCCTCCAGCCTCCAGCTCCTTCAGTACGGCTGCGCCGTAGACGATGGACGCGACGCCGCCCTTGCAGTCCGACGCGCCCAGGCCGATACATCGTCTCGCCGCGCACCGCCGGTTCCAGCGGGGGGTGCGGCCACCCTTGCTCGCCGGCCACCTCGTTGGTATCGAGGTGCGCGTTGTACAGGATCTGGGTCTTGCCGCGGCCGATGCGGCCGAGGGCGTTCCCGGCCGAGTCCTGCCACACCTCGTCGCAGCCGATGGCCCGCAGTTCCTGCAGCGTGCGCTCGACGGCAGGGCCCTCCTGCCCCGTATAGCTGCGGATGGAGATCAGGTCGGCGAGGAAACGCTCGCACTGCGGGGCGAGGGACCCCGCAGCGGCACGGGCGCGGGCGGCAAGGGAACCTGTCTGCTCTGCGTGCAATGTATGCTCCTGGCTTCGATGATGGAAGTGGCGCGGCAGCCAGTCCAGGCTACCCTGGCGGGGCGCGCGACCGCGAGATATTAACACCGGCGACATACGGTGTCAATCGAGTGCCGGAACGTGGGGGCATCGCACGCTGGCGGCAACATGTAGGATAACATGCCGATGTTGTCCCGGGTACGGGGTAGAGACGCGCTAGCTTGTTGCAACCAGCTAGCCCGCTCTACCCCGTACACCGGGACAACATCGGCACGCATAGCGTATCCTACAAATCGCCCCCAGCGTGCGATGCGCCCCTGCGAATCCGGCCGCTTGACCGTCTGCAATCCCTTGCTATAATTGTAATCACAACTACGTAATTGAGACCGCAACGACGCATGCCGGGCATGCCCGTCGCCATCGCAGCCCGCCAGTCCTCTCCATATCTGGAGAATGGCCATGATGAGCGCTCTCAACCCCTCCGGCTATCTGGCTGCCGGCGCACGCTGTGCCTTTCCCGGCTGCGTGCGGCCCTCCCCCACGCGCTTTTCACCCGGGCTGCGGTCGCTCCGATGATGACGGCCGATCTTGTCCGCGTCACGCACGCAGAAGATACGCCGCGCCATCATCGTGTTCCCCTGGTTTGGGGACGTGATCGTCTGGCGCGCAGGCCCGCAACACCCCGAGCCTCTCCCGAAACCGGCAGCCGCCGCAGGCGATGCCTGTTTCGTCGCGTTGCCGTCGATTTAGCGCTGCCCAGCCCTCGCGCCGGCGTGCCATGATGCCACCGGTGGCGGACGCAGTCTGGGTTCATGAATCTACACGAATCGGCCGGATTGCCCGACGAGGGCCAGACGCACGAGGAATCCAACTACCCATTCCCACCCCGACAGGAGGCACCATGTCCGACAACGTCATCGTTAGCTGCGCCATCACGGGAGCCATCCACACCCCTACGATGAGCCCTTACCTCCCGATCACTCCCCGGCAGATCGCGGACGAGGCAGTCCGCGCCTACGAAGCGGGCGCCGCCGTCGCCCACATCCACGCTCGCGATCCTGAGACCGGCAAGCCTGCGCCGCGGCCTGAGCTGTTCTGCGAGATCGCGGCCGAGATCAAGCGCCGCTGCCCCATGGTCGTCTGCATGACAACCGGCGGCGGGTTCGGGCAGACGACCCAGCAGCGGGTCGCCGTGGTGAGCGCCTGGGCCCCCGAGCTGGCGTCCTGCAATTTCGGGTCGACCAACTTCGCGCTTTTCCCCATCCTCGACAAGATCAAGCAGTTCAAGTTCGACTGGGAAGAGCCGTACCTGGCGATGACCGAGGACTTCATCTTCGCCAACACCTTCAAGACGATGCGGGAATACACGAGCATCTTTGCCGAGAACGGCACGAAGCGGAGTTGGAGATCTACGATCTTGGGATGATCAACAACGCCGCCTTCGCCCGCACGAAAGGCTGGCTGAAGTCCACACCGTACCTGCAGTTCGTGTTGGGTATCCTGGGCGGCGCTCCGGCGACCGTGGAAAACGTCCTCTTCTTCTACAAGACCGCGAAAGAGGTCTTCGGTGGCGATTTCGTCTGGTCGGCGTTTGGTGCGGGCCGGCACCAGATGGCGATTTGCACCCAGGCGCTGCTGCTGGGCGGCAACGTCCGGGTGGGGCTGGAGGACAGCCTCTACCTGGAGAAAGGAGTGATGGCAAAGAGCAACGCAGAACAGGTGGAGAAGATCGTTCGCATCGCACGCGAGCTCGGCCGGGAGCCGGCTACTCCCGATGAAGCCAGGCAGACTTTGGGACTCAAGGGCCTGGATGCAGTCAGGTATTAGTCGCATGCCGGCGTAGCCAACCGGCGACCTGATCGTTCGGAGGAGGAACCATGAGCCAGTCTGTTGCGGGCGCACCGGCGCCTGTCGTGTCGGCGCCGCGCTCTGGGTGGAACCCCATTCGAGACGTTGCGGAGAAGCTGCACTTTGGTCTGGAACGCATCACCCCTGATTCGTTCATCTTCGCCATCATCCTGACCTTCATCGTGGTCCTGATGGCCATGCTGTGGGTCGGAGCTACCCCGCTGCAGGTTGTGGACGCCTGGCACCGGGGCTTTTGGTCTTACCTGGCCTTTTCGATGCAGATGACCATCCTGCTGATCTTTGGTTACAGCATGGCCATCACCCCAATCGGCCAGAAGGTGCTCGACCGCGTGACGGGCGTGCCGAAAACGCCGGCTGCCGCCTGCGCCTGGGTCGCGTTGCTTTCCTCGATCCTCACCTTCTTCAACTGGGGCCTTGGCCTCGCGGCCGCAATCTTCCTGGTGCTCGGCACGGCGAAGCGTGTGAAGGGCGTGCATTTCCCGCTGCTCGTCGCCAGCGCCTACATCGGCTGTATGGCTACGGATGGTCTCTCGATCTCGATCACCGAGCCGCTGTTGGTGAATTCGGCCGGATGGGGCTGGGCAGCCGACACGGTAAAGACCGTCGAAGGCGCTATCGGTATCAAGCTGGCGCCCCTCGGCTTCAACAAGACCATCTTCGCGCCCGCCAGCCTGGTGGCACTGGTGGTGCTCCCGGTCATCGGTCTCGTCCTCAGCTACCTCATGCACCCGACCAGGGAGAAGACGCAGGAGCTGGACGAGGGCGCCATTGCCAAGCTGAGCGAAGTCGCGAAGTTCGACGACAAGCCGAAGGGCGAGCCCACCCTGGCCGAGCGCCTGGACCGGAGCAAGGTTCTGTGGGCCATGATTGTCGTTCTCGTCGGTGGAGCAGCGGTGCTGTGGTTCAGCAAGAACGACTTCATGAAGCTCGACCTGAACATGTTCAACTTCCTGTTCATCTTCCTGGCTCTGGTGCTGCACGGCAGTGTGAGCAGGTTCGTCGAATCGGTCCGCCGCGCTACGGGCGCTGCGTTCGGGATCATCCTTCAATTCCCGTTCTACGCCGGCATCTTCGGCATCATGCAGTACACCGGTCTGCTGGTGGCGATCGCCAACTGGTTCACCGCCTCCTCCTCGCCGGCCCTGTACCCCGTGATCACGATGATCTCCTCGGGCATCGTGAACATGTTCATCCCATCCTCGGGCGGCATCTGGCTGGTCCAGGGCCCGCCTATGGTTATGGCGGCGTCGAACCTGGGTGTCGAACTCAATCGCGTGATCCAGTCCTTCACCATCGGAGAGACCATCACCAACGTGATCCAGCCGTTCTGGGCGCTGCCGTTGCTGGGTGCAACCAACACCGAGATGCGCAACATCATGGGCTACTGTGTGGTGGCCTGTGTCTTCCTCTTAATCGCAGCCGCGGCGATCTATAGCTTCTTGCCGATGTAGTGCGTCCTGCCGCAAGGCACAGGTACCCGCACCCGAGCCGGTACCCGTCGTCCGGTTGGTACCCGTTCGTCGAGAGAGCCTGTTTCCGCGGAAGCAGGCTCTTCTTCTTATATCGGTTCGTTCGATCTGCTTATGGTATACTCCCCCTCGCACTGGAACCTTGAGGAGGGATCATTGCCGGCATCGTACCCTTTCACTGAGGAGCGCTGGGCGCGGCTCGAGGCGGATTGGAGTGCCTGGTGGGCGCACGATCTGAGCCGTCCGCTCGTGATGATCGAGAGCCTGGACCCGAGGATCGCGGCGACGCTGCCCGTGGCCCACCGCTTCCCGAGCAACTACCCGCTCTCCATGCCCCCCGCCGCCGTTCTCGATCACTACCAGCCGCACCTCGAGCTGACTCATTTCTACGGAGACGCGTTCCCGCGCTGGAAGCCCAATTTTGGCGCCGGCATCATCGCCGGCTTTCTCGGCGCCGAGGTCAACTCTACCCCTGAGACGGTCTGGTTCACGCCCCTGCCGCGGCTTCAGCCACAACTCCAATCAGACGGGCTGGCGGCGCTCGACCTTGCGTACGATCCCGGCAACGTCTGGTGGCGCCGCGTATGGGAACTGGAGCAGGAGGCGGTGGAGCGTTGGGGACCGGACGTGGCGGTGGCCTTCACCGACCTCGGGTGCAACCTGGACATTCTGGCGTCACTACGGGGAAGCCAGCAGTTGCTCCTCGACCTGTACGATACCCCGGGCGAAGTATGCCGGCTCGTCGAGTCGATTACCGCCCTGTGGCTCCGCTACTACGACGAGCTCCATACGATGATGCGCCCGCGCCAGCGAGGATCGACCCCCTGGGCGCCCATCTGGTCCTCCGGCCGCTGCTACATGCTGCAGTGCGATTTCGCGTACATGATCTCCCCCGCCATGTTCGAGCGCTTCGTCCTGCCGGACCTTCAGGCGTGTGCTGCGCGCCTCGATCACGCCTTCTACCACCTGGACGGCAAAGGGCAGATCCGGCACCTGGACTTGCTGCTGGGGATGGAGCGGATGCACGGGATCCAGTGGATTCCGGGCGACGGTGCGCCTCCGGCCGAAGAGTGGATGCCGGTGCTCCGACGCATCAAGGATGCCGGGAAGTTGTGCCAGCTTTTCGTGAGCGCCAGGGAGCGCGGGAGATCGTCCGCAGTCTGGGCGGCGATGGGTTTGCCCTCTTCGTGATGGCTGACCCCTACGTCACCGACGCCGAGGCGCGCGAGCTGCTGGCCGAACTCGGGGTACCGGACGAGGATTGAAAATGGGTAAGATCGCCTTCGTTGACCTTTCCGACGGCAGTGTCCGCATCGAGGAGACGCCGCAGGCGGATCTGCGCGCATACCTGGGCGGCCGTGGGCTCGGCGCCGCGATCCTCGCTCGACTCACCGGGCCGGCCACCGATCCGTTGGGTCCGGACAACGTCCTGGTGTTCACTGCGGGCCTGCTCACCGGCTCGCCGTGGCCTGCTTCCTCGCGCATGCACGTTACCTTCAAGTCGCCGCTCACGGGCGCCTACGGCTACGCCAACTGCGGCGGCCACGTCGGGCCGGAGCTGAAGCACGCGGGGTTCGATGCCGTCGTCGTCAGCGGGCGCGCGCCGGAGCCGTCGATTCTCGAGATCACCGGCGACGGGATCACCGTCCGGCCCGCTCCCGAGTTGTGGGGCAAGACCGCCGGACAGGCAGACGCCGCCCTTCGGGGGGACAAACCCGGGCGCGAGGCTGGCCACGTGGCGTGCATCGGCCCCGCCGGCGAGAACCTGGTGCGCATCGCTGCCATTATCACGGACCGGCACCGGGCGGCCGCGCGCGGTGGGCCGGGCGCCGTCATGGGGAGCAAGCAGCTCAAGGCGATCCACGTCGCGCGGGGCAGCGCCCGGCCTGGCCCCGGCCTCTGGCCGCGGCCGCCGGCGACGCTTCCCGCAAACTGGGTCGCGACACGCACATCGACGGCCTGCGGCGCGACGGCACGCTTACCCTCATGGACCCGAAGAATGCCAGCGGCGACCAGCCGGCCAAAAACCACCAGTTGGTGCAGGTGCCGTTCATCAAGCAGGTCAACGCGGCCGCCTTCGAGCGCTACTCCCGCGGCCGCAAAGGATGCTACGCCTGCCCCATCCGCTGCAGCCGCTATTCGGTGGTCGACGAAGGTCAGTACGCCGTCGACATGGACGGCCCTGAATACGAAACCACCAACGCCCTCGGTCCCATGTGCTGGGTGTCCGATCCCGAGGCGATCCTGTACGCCAACCACCTGTGCAACGAATACGGGCTCGACACGATCTCGACCGGCGTCACGGTGGCGTTCGCCATGGAGCTGCACCAGCGCGGGCTGCTGGACGACGAGACCCTCTCGCTGGAGTGGGGTGATGCGGACACGCTGGTGGGGCTGATCGAGCGCATCGCGTACCGCTGCGGCGTGGGCCAACTGCTCGCCGAGGGCACCCGCCGCGCGGCCGCGCAGATCGGCGGGGACGCGCCGCGCTACGCCATGCAGGTCAAGGGGATGGAGATGCCGCGCCAGGAGCCACGCTTCGCCAAGGGGTTTGGCCTGGGGCACGCGACCTCGCAACCGCGGCGCCGACCATCTGTACGCCATGCCGGCGATCGATTTGGCCGGCGCCTGGGACACCGCCCGCCGCCTCTTCCCCGCCGAGATCGTGACGGAGCTGATGGATCCGGCCAACGAGAAGTACAAGCCCGATATGGTGGTGTACGGCGAGCACTTCTGCGCGCTCACCGATGCGCTCGGCATCTGCAAGTTCACCACGGTGGAGGAGTACAGCCTGCTGCCCGAGGACCTGGCCGCCGGCGCCTCTGCCGTTTTGGGCGATGAGGTCACCGGGGCCGAGCTGCTGCTGGCGGGCGAACGCATCGTCAACCTGGAGCGGATGTACAACGTGCGGCTCGGCCTGAGCCGCGCTGACGACCTGCTGCCCGAACGATTCTCGGGAGAGCCGGCCAACGTCTACTCGCTCGAAGACGGCCCGGATGCCCCGCTCCTCCGCACCGGCGTGATCCACGACCTGCCGGCGATGTTGGACCGCTACTACGCTCTCCGCGGCTGGGACACAAACGGCGTCCCAACCCCCGAGACCTTGGAGCGGTTGGGGCTCGCGAAATTGTAGGTCACGTTTGTAACGTGACGCCCCGGCTGTATTAACGAAATTCGCTACGCATTCCCCGCCTCGCCGTGTCTGCGGCGCGGCGACGTGTCACGTTACAAACGTGACCTACACGCTGGTTGATACATCCTCGTTGATACACACGGGCGTCGCGTTTCAAACGTGACCTACAATCCGGAGCATAGAACCCGTACGGAGGTTGCATGACTCAACTCCAATACGTCGGCAAACCCGCCCAGCGCGTCGACGTGCTGGAGAAGGTAACGGGAAAGGCCCGCTACGTGGGGGACTATCACCTGCCCGGCATGTTGTACGGGCGCGTGCTGCGCAGCCCTATCCCGCACGCGCAGATCGTGCGCCTGGATGTGTCTCCGGCCCTGGCCGTACCCGGTGTGATTGCGGCAGTGACGAGCGCCGATCTGGTGGACGGGCGCTACGGCTTCCCGGTGCAAGACAACTACATGCTGGCAGTCGACCGGGTGCGCTACGTGGGCGACGCCATCGCCGCTGTGGCGGCGGAAACGCCCGAAGCCGCGCTGCGCCGGCGTGGATGCGATTATCTGCGAGCTGGAGCCGCTCCCCGGGGTGTTTGACGCCGAACAGGCGCTTGCGCCCGGCGCCCCGCGTGTGGGCCCAGAACGCGACGACGGCAGGCATCCGAACTACCTCGATCTCCACATCGTGCGGCAAGGGGACCCGCTGGCGGTGCTGGCGGAATCCGAGGTGACGATCGAGCGGCGCTACACAGTGGCGCACCAGGAGCACGCGTACATCGAGACGGAAGGCGCTCTCGCCATCCCGACCCCCGATGGTGGTATCACCGTCTACTCGTCGATGCAGAGCCCCTTTATCAACCACAGCAATCTCATGCGTGCGCTCGGCCTCCCGGCCACCATGGTGCGCGTGATCCAGCCCCCGGTGGGCGGTTCCTTCGGCGGCAAGGACGACCTGAACTACGAGCTGTCGGCGCAGGCCTCGGCCCTGGCGCTCAAGGCGAAGCGCCCGGTGCGGATCACGCTCCCCGCGAAGAGAGCATGATCGCCAGCTACAAGCGTGATGCCGTCTACATGAACGTGCGCCTGGGGGCGGATCGAGATGGCCGGCTGCGCGCATGCAAGTTCTACGGCGTGCTCGACTCGGGCGCCTACGCATCGAACAGCGTCTTCACCGCGTGGCGTGCCAGCAT
Source organism: uncultured Chloroflexia bacterium (assembly GCA_963783655.1). Taxonomy (GTDB): domain Bacteria; phylum Chloroflexota; class Anaerolineae; order CG2-30-64-16; family CG2-30-64-16; genus CAWAOA01. The sequence goes on along the minus strand of CAWAOA010000017.1, from coordinate 67,384 downwards.
CCATGCGATGGGCGCCTACCAATACGACGCCTGCGACGTGGACATCCAGAGCGTTTACACCAACAACGGTTTTTGCGGCGCCTTCCGCGGTTTTGGCAACACCGAGGTCTGCTCCGCCATCGAGCAGGCGGTTGACGAGCTCGCCGGCGAGCTTGGCCAGGATCCCATCGACTTCCGCCTCAAGAACTGCCTGCACGTGGGCGCCACGACCCCGCACGGCCAGCTGCTCGAGGAGTCTGTGGGCTTGCCCGAGTGCCTGGAGCGCGTGCGCCGGGCCAGCGACTGGGATCGCAAACGCCGCGAATACGGTCGCGGCGGGCAAGGGGAGCTGCGGCGCGGCATCGGGGTGGCCGCGCTGTACCACGGCACCTCGCTGGGTGCGGAGGGCGCCGACTATGCCGGCAGCACCATCGCCATCGAATCCGACTACTCGATCACCCTTACCTCGGGGCTGACCGACTACGGCACCGGCTCGCGCACCGTCTTCACCTTGATCGCCGCCGAGATTTTGGGCGTCCGGCCCGAGCGCATCAACATGCTGCGCCCGGATACCAACACCGCGCTCGAGTCCGGGCCGACCGTGGCCAGCCGCTCCACCATCCTCGGTGGCAACGCCGCCCGCGTCGCCTCGCTCAATCTGCTGCAGTCGCTCGACTGCGCCGCCGCCGACCTGCTGGGATGCGAGTTGTACCAGCTCGTGCGGAGCGGCGAGAACTATATCGGCCCGCAGGAAGAGCCGGTGCGTTGGGAGCGGGTGGTGGATCACGCCCGTGAGATCGGGCTGGTGCTGTCGGCGAACGGCAGGTGGACCGCGCCGCACATCGAATGGGATCATCACACGGGGCGCGGCGTGCCGTATTTCGCGTATCACTTTGCCGCACAGGTGGCGGAAGTGGAAGTTGACATGGGCACGGGCAAGGTCGCGGTTACCGGCTTCTGGGCCGCCCATGACCCGGGGAAGGTGATCTTCCCGCAGGGCGCCTGTGGGCAGGTGTACGGCGGCGTGGCGCAAGGGCTCGGCTATGCGATTATGGAGCGAATCGAGTACGCCGGCGGCTACATCCAGCAAACCAATTTCGATGAGTACCTGATTCCCACTGCGTTGGACATGCCGGAGATCCAGGTCGACTTCGTCGAGGCGGAATATTCGCGGGCCCGTTCGGCGCCAAGAACGTGGCGGAGCCTGCTCTGGTCCCCACCGCGCCCGCCATCCTGAACGCCATCGCCCATGCCACGGGCCGGCGTGTGCGAGATCTACCCGCGAACCTGGAACGCGTGCTCCTGGGCCACGATCTGCGCCCCGAAGGCAACACCTGCCAGTGCAAGTTGGGCCTGGCCCGGTAACGGCCATCTTCGTGGAGCGAAGCCTCGCTTCGCTCCACGCTGCGGAAGGTAGGCGAAGGCTCTCCCGCTAGAGGAAGGTAGGGGGCGGGTCACCCGCCCCGTGGCCGCGGAGTGGCGAGATATTCGGGACGCGGCGTCGGCGGGATGCCCGCTCCCCACAACCACCCAGAGGCCAGCCCCCACCCCCAACCACCGGAGGCCAGCCCCTTGTGGGCGTGTTGGTCGCGGCGCGGATGGGTTAACCAAATCGCGCTGCGGTCCGACGCCCCGCAAGGGGGCTACACTACGAGTAACGCGAGAGAGGGGTCGCGGCGCGGCTGCGGGGGCCGCGGCGCGGTGCGCGGCTGGGGGATTGGGCGATTGCCTTTGATGCAACTTGAGCGGTGGACGGGCGTCCCTCGAGACGGCCTGCGGCCAGTCAGGATGGCTGCGTTAGGGGTTACCACCAACGCTCATGGTACTGTTCCTGAACCCCGCGGTGGGTGTCGAGCTCCATCACTACCCGGGGACGGAGCCCGCCGCTTTGATGTCGGAAATCACCGCAACCATGCTGAGGCTCTCGAAGCACGCCTCGTCGTAGCGCGGTCACCTCTGATGCGGATTGGGCGTGCCACGGGGCGTCCTTCGAGACGGCCTGCGGCCAGTCAGGATGGCTGCGTTAGGGGTTGACAACGATGAAAATGGTGCTGTCCAGGAACCCCACACTTGGGCGCGTCAGACTCTCGGTGCCCCTGGACGGAGCCTTTCACATTGACGTCGAAAATCTACGCAACCATGCTGAGGCTCTCGAAGCACGCCCCGTTGCCCATCCGACTCGCATCTCCCCACCACGCCTACGCCTCCCACCCCTCCAGCCCCTGCACGCTGCGCACGATCTCTTCGTGCAGCGGGATCCCCTGCGCCAGGTTGCGGTCGCGGGTGCGCCAGCCGCGCTCACCCGGATACAGGATCTCTTCTGCGCCGGCGCCCGCCTTGATATAGCTCAGCAGCGCGTCCACTCGCTCCTCGAACGTCTCGCGCTCAGCGAACGCTTCCGGGTCGAGCGCCAGGAACAATTTGGTCGATCCCGTGTCGATGCCCCCCGGCGTCTGCTTCGCCATCTCGAAGCACAGCAAGCCACCTGCCAGCGCTCCGGTGAGCAGCTCGATCATCAACGATAGGCCCGCACCTTTATGCTCGCCCATCGGCAGGATCTTCTTCGCCGCGAGGATCTCTCCGGGGTCGTCCGTGGGCTGCCCATCGCGGCCCAGTCCCCACCCCGCAGGGGCGCGCTTGCCCTCCCGCAGGAAAGTCCCGATCTTTCCGACCGCTGCCTGGCTCATGGCAAAGTCGAGCACAACCGGCGGCCTGCTCCCGCGCGGCACCCCGATCGCCAACGGGTTGTTCCCCAGCAGCGGTCCCGGCGAGCCCCACGCCATCATCGACGGCACGGCATTCGTCGTGCAGATGCCGATCATCCCGGCCTCCGCGATGCGGGCGGCGTACGCGTGCGCGCGTCCCCAGTGGCTGGTGTTCGCGGCCAGGCACGTGCCGGTGCCGTGCTGACGTGCACGCTTAACGGCTTCCTGGGTGGCTCGGAAGGAAAGGTAGCGACCGGGACCGCTGTCGCCGTCCAGCAGCGCTGTAGCGCCCCGCTCGCGTACGAGAGTTACGTTGGGCCGCGGGTTGACCTGTCCCTTCGCGATCGAGTCGACCAGCGCCGGCAGCATCCGCACGCCGTGCGACGCTACCCCGAGCAGGTCCGATTCCACCATGATTTCGGCTTCGACGTCGCGTATCTCCTGTGGCAAGCCCGCTCGCGCAAGCACGCGCTCGACCCGTTCCCGTAGCTCTCGCTCGTCGATGAGGGATTCGCTCATTCGCTTGCCACCATCACATCCACGCCGATGCCGTCCCCATCGTGAACCAGGACCCCGTCCAGCCCATCCCCTTGCGAGCAGCTTTCGAGCTCCACGCCGGAATCCCGCACTCGCTTCAGCACCTCTTCCCAGGGCGGACGCTCGGGTACGTGAATGGAGAAGCACAACAGCCCGAGCGCATCGTGGGCCGCGGGGGGTGCGTTGCGGCTGTGCCAGATGTTGGCTCCCACGTGATGGTGGTAGTCCCCCGCGGCCAGGAAAAGGGCGCCCGGGTAATTGCGCTGCATCACGTTCATGCCCAGCAGGCGGCTGTAGAACTCCTCTGCCCGCTCCAGGCTCGACACTCGCAGGTGGATATGACCCAGCTCCGTCTCCGGCGCGATCCCTGTCCATTCCTCCTCGCCCGCTTCGGCCAGGAGTGCGTCCAGGTCCAGCGGCTCAGTCAACATGGCTACCTCGTTACCGCGCCGCGGCCACTGTTCGCGCGGCTTGTCGGCATACAGCTCGATGCCATTGCCTTCCGGGTCGGACAGATAGATCGCGTCGCTGACGCCGTGATCCGCCATCCCTTGTATCGGCCACCGGTGTTCGGCCAGGTAACGGACGGCGCTCCCGAGGGCCGGGCGATCTGGATACCGGATCGCCATGTGATAGAGCCCCGGCGCACGTTCCGGCCGCATCGGCGCTCCCGGCGCCTCGCTCAGCAGCAGCATAGGATACGCCGCTTTGCTCGCGACGAGATGAACGACGTTGTCGACCTGCTTGAGCACCCGCAGTCCCAGTAGGTCACGGTAGAAGTTGAGGGCGTTGGCCATGTCCATCACCCGCAGGTGGACATAACCGATACGGGAACCGGCAGGGAGTTTGAAGTCCGCCATAGTAGCCTCCTCCAGGCAGATGTGGATGTGCTAGCCCCAGTGCGCCGTCGCCCACTTTTTTGCGGCGCGCAGCTCGGCCAGCTTGACCTTGTGTTCCGCTTCCGTGCGGTGCAGCGCCACCTCCGCGCCGGAGCGGCGTAAGAATAGCGTCAGTTGTTCGGCCTCGCTGGCCGGAGTGAGCGGGTCGTTGGTACCGGCGGCAATAAACACGGGCAGCCCGTCCAGGGCAGGCAGGCGCTCCGGTTCGAATGGGACGAGCGGGCGCAGCACGATCGCGCCGGCCAGAGTCGCCGCCGGCTCCTGTTCCCAGTCGAACAGCAGAATGCTCGACGCCATTATAGCGCCGCTGGAGTAGCCCATGGCGACCACGCGCTGCGGGTCGAACCCGTAGCGCGCCGCGGCGCCGGCCACGAAATCCAGCAGCTCGCGACATTGTGCCCGCAGCGCCTGCAGCTCTTCCTCGTTCTGTACGGGACAGCGGCAGAAACGGCTCATGCCATCCACATACTCTTTCCCCAGAGGGCTGATGAGCCCGATGCCGGGCGCGACTTCTCGCCCCAACGGGATCATACTTTCCTCGTCTCCGCCCGAACCATGGAGCAGCAGAAGCGTATAGGGAGGATCTGGCCGGGCCGGAGGGACCCACTCGTGGCTGTACCCGGCGATTCGATCTGAGTCTTTTGTCTTCGTTTCCTGCATCTCGTGTCACTTTCGCGCATTCGCTCTCAAAGAGGCCGGAATCGACTATACCCCGCCGGCGCCGTCTCGACAGTAGCGCGGCAAACAGAAACGGCAGTACTCTTTGATAGTTGATTTTTTCGTTCCATGGTTCCATGATAGTATCAGCTATTGGTCTTCTCCATCTTTTCATACTGAGGTATCCGTTCCTGGGAGGTGGGCTATCAGGCGGTCGCTCTTCCCCGGTTTGCTCCTGCTTGGCACGTTGCTGCTCCTGGCATTTCTACTGCCCGGCACACCCCTGCCGTCAACGCATGCCTCGCCGCAACTGCCCGGCATCACGCCGCATCCGGTCGCCCTACCCGGCGGTCCTGCGGGCACCATCTACCTGCTCGGCGAATCATCGCGCTCGCTCGGCGACACGACGCTGGACGGGAGGGCGGCCGGGGCTCCGGTCGACGTGCGGGCAATTGACGCGGAGAGCGTGCCCGGCCGGTCGCCGCGCCTGAGCCCTGCCCCACGCGGGCGCTATCTCGCGGTGATCGCGCAGCCCGATAACGCCCCTGGCGATCGCATCGCGATCCTGGATCTGTCCGGCGCCACCTCCCCTGATTTCTCCGCCGCACTGGGGGATCTCCCCCCGTTGGGCCGCTTCGGCGGCTGGCACCCAGACGGCCGGCATCTGCTTTATATTGATGACTACGGGCTTAGCGGCCTGTGGTTGGTTGACGTAACCGGATCGGAATCCCCCTTGCGGCTGTGGGATCGCCCGCCCGATGCCGCAGCATTCTCCTCAGACGGCGAATGGCTGGCCTATTCGCTGCAGCCGTTTGGCCGGGACAGCAGCGAGTTGTGGCTGGCACGAATGGGCGGCGGCGAGCCGGTGCGCGTGCTCGAGCACGCCGGATCGCTGCCCATTTGGAACATTTCGTGGGCTCCCGATGGGGCCGGCCTGCTGTATACGCTTGGATGGTCGCAAGTTTGGAGCGTGCGCTCCGGCGGCCAGGATGCGCGAAAGCTGAGCAACGAGTTTGCCGGCGAGTGGCCCGTTTCACCCCCTGCATGGTCACCGGATGGCTCGGCGGTTGCTTTCACGGCCGTCGATCGCGAGCCGTCGAAGGCGGACGAAGGCGGGCTCCCCCGATGGCGCGTACCGGTACCTCACCACCCACGTGGTGAACCTGGCTTCGGGGGCCGAGACGGCAATCCATTCGCCATCTGGTGCCCCGCTGCTACATCCGGTCTGGGCGCCCGACGGCTCGGCGCTTGCCATGGTAGCGAGCGAGGATTCGGGCCAGCTCTGGCTGGCAGGACGGGCGGGCGAATCGCCGCGTATGGTGACCCCGGCGCCCGGCCTGCAGGCGGGACCTGCCTGGTATCCCGCAACCAGTGTCGCTGCCCAATGGCAGGCGCCCCGGGCGCTGCCGGCGGCCGGGCCCGAGGGCCCGGTGCGCGGCGAGACCGCCACGACCGTTGCGCCATTTCTTCAAACGCCTTACTACGGCAACGTCACCGTCACCTCCATCTTCGACCACAACCTGCCCAACTACTCGCGGAATGGGGTCGTGGTGCGCTACGACGGCGTAAGCAGCGGCGGCACCGGCTGGATCGGCAACCTTACGATGTGGTATGACGGTCACGACGGCATCGATTTCGGCACTCGCTACGTGCCCATCCTCGCCAGCGCCGACGGCACCGTAACGGTGGCGCGCTGGGCAAGCGCCAGCCATACCTCGAGCTACGGACTGCACGTCGAGATCGATCACGGCAACGGATTCCGCACTCGCTACGGGCACATGAGCGCTGCTGGCGGTGTCACAGGGCCAGCAGGTCAAGCAGGGGCAGGTAATCGGCACCAGCGGTACCACCGGTAATTCGACCGGACCCCACCTCCATTTCAGCGTTCACCAGCTCATCGGCGGCGTGTACCGTTCCGTCGACCCATTCGGGTGGAAAGGCGGCTACGCCGACCCGTGGACGTCCGCGACGAGCGTCTACCTCTTTCTGGACAACCTGGTCCCCTGGACAAACAGTTCCTGGCCGGCGCATCCGATTGCCGCACCCGGCACAGGCACCCCCATCGTGATCGATGAGCCGAATGCAGGCTTCGAGAAGGGGTGCAAAGCAGGGACCAGTTGCCCGTTCTGGTATGCATCCGCCGGCGGGTCGTCTGGCGGTAGCATGCTCTGGACGTACGTAAACGGTGCTGAGGCGGATTACTGGGCGCGATGGAGATCCACTGCCGCTGCGGGCGCATACCAGGTCCACGTCTGGGTGCCCGCCGACAACACGTCTAGCTGGCAGACCAACTACGCGATCGCGCACAGCGGCGGTACCCAGAATACGGCGGTCGACCAGTGGGGAACCTCCAACCTGTGGCTGCAGCTGGGAACCTACTGCTTTGGCGGCGACCGCTTCTCCGTCACCGTCAGCGACGCCACGGGAGAGGGTGACCTGACGCGCAGGATTGGGGTGGACGCGCTGCGCTTCGTGCCGGTGCCGGGAGTCTCATGCGGGGGCACGCCTCCCACCGCAACTCCTACCGCCAGGCCAACTGCCACACGAGCACCAACCCCCACACCCGGACCGTCGTACATCCCGTCGGTTCTGCGCCAGAATCCGTCCCCCACTCCGGCGCTCGGACGGCCAGTGCTGGCGACGATCACGCCGCCCGGGGGGAATGATAGTTACACGGTGTCGTGGAGCGCGGTGGCCGGTGCAACTGGATACACGCTCCAGTCGGCCTCAACGTCTGCGTTCACAGACACGGTTGACCTGAATACCGGGCCGGTGCTTTCACACGTCGTCTCGAGCCAGGGGATGATCCGCCACTTCCGCGTTCGGGCCGTACGCGGGACGCCGGGTGCGTGGTCGGACCCGAAGCAGGTTGAAGTGCTTTGGGAAACCGAGCCGAACGATCTGGACTCCAATCCGCCCAGCGGGCCGCTTCTGCGCAACAGGGCGCATTATGGCCGCCTCCCGAATGAGCAGGACGGCCGGGATACCTTCTTCTTCGACCTGCCCGCGCCGGGCGTGCTGAATCTCTGGCTATATAACATCGCGCCAGGCAACGATTACGACCTGTATCTTCTCACCGAATCCGGGGATGAGGTGGCCAAGTCCGTGCTGTGGGACCAGCTCGACGAGCAGATTGAGGTTGACGTGCTCGCGGCCGGCCGCTATCTCGTGCGCGTCGTCCGGGCTTTCGGCTCCGGCGCAAGCACCGTGTATGAGCTGGAAACTGGCTGGTGATCCAGGCCGTGCCCGGATCACCGGCCATCAGTTGATCTGCTACAAAGAACGCAGGTACTGGTGCACGAATTGGACGGCCATTGAGCCTTCGCCCACCGCAGACGCGATGCGCTTGATCGACTGGTGCCGCACGTCGCCGGCCACGAAGATCCCGGGCACGCTCGCCTCGAGCCAGTAGGGATCGCGCCCGAGGGTCCAGCCAGCGGGTCGCTTCCCTCCCCGCACCAGATTCGGTCCCCGTCAGGATGAAGCCGGCGGAGTCGCGCTCTACCACGTCCGCAGCCCACTCCGTGCGGGGCATCGCCCCGATAAAGATGAAGAGCGCCGCCGCCGGCATCTCCGTTCGCTCGCCCGTGTCCAGGTGCTCCAAAGTCACCGCCTCGACGCTCTCTTCACCTGCCACTCCAACCACGTTCACGCTCGTGTGGACCTTGATATTTGGCATGCGCCCGATGTCGTCGATCAAGTATTGCGACATCCCGGCGGCGAGCGAATCCGTGCGCACCAGCAGGTTCACCGTGCGGGCGTATTTGGCCAGGTAGAGGGCTGACTGGCCGGCCGAGTTCCCACCGCCCACCACAAATACGTCACGGGCATAGCATGCGAGCGCCTCCGTGATGGCGGTGCCATAGTACACACCCGCTCCCGTCAGCTTCTCGATGCCGGGCACTTCCAGTTTGCGGTATTGCACGCCCGTCGCGATCAGGATGGCGTGGCAGTTCACTTCCTTGCCGTCGGAAAGCTCGATGGTACGGTAATTGTCTTGCAGGCGGATCCGGCAGGCTTCTTGTGGGGTCAGGATTTCAGTGCCGAAGCGCGAGGCCTGCGCGACGCCGCGGCGGGTTAAGTCTGCCCCGCTCAATCCCACGGGGAAGCCGAGATAGTTCTCGATCCTGGAACTCTGTCCCGCCTGCCCACCCGGAGCCTCGCTCTCGATCAGCAGCGTACGCAGCCCCTCCGAAGAACCATACACTGCCGCGGCCAGCCCCGCCGGTCCCCCACCGACGATGACCAGGTCGTAGAATTCCTTCTGCGCCGTCGAATGCAGCCCGATCTGTTCAGCAATCTGCATCAGGGCCGGTTGTTCCATGTGCTGCCCGTTCGGAAAGACCACAATCGGCAGCTGCTGTGAGGTCGCTCCAAGCGAAGCGAGCAGTTGCTGGGCCTCCCCTTCTTCCTGGACCTCGAGCCAACGGTACGGAACAAGGTTGCGGGCGAGGAACTCCTTGATCTGGTACGCCTCCGGCGACCAGCGGCTGCCGATCACGCGGATCCCCTCGAACGGGGGCCGGTAGCTGGCGATCCAATCGTCCAGCAAGTCATCCAGCACCGGATAGAGCCGTTCCTCGGGTGGATCCCACGGCTTCATCAGGTAATGATCCAGCTGGATCTCGTTGATGGCGCGGATTGCGGCTTCGGTATCCGCGTACGCCGTCAGCAGGACGCGTTTTGCGTTGGGATAGATCGCCATCGCCTGTTGCAGCAGCTCCACGCCGGTCATCTCGGGCATGCGCTGGTCCACCAGAAGCAGGGCGACCGCCTCGTTACGCACCTTCGCCTGCTCCAGCGCGGTAGAGCCTCCGGACCAGAAATGGCACCGGCAACGCGGTACTTGCGATTGTATTGCTTGCGCAGATCGCGTTGACCGCGTTCAGTACACTCCGATCATCATCTACTGCGAGGATTACTGGTTTGGCCATCGACTTACTGCCCCCCGTGAATCGTAGAGGTGGATGTACGCAGGGCACGAGTATAGTACAGCGGTCGCGGCGGCGCAAGGGATATTTAGAGGAATCTTCTCAATTCAGTCATTGGTTTTAGTGAGTACAACCAATTGTAAGCTTGCTCTATTTCTCTGTGCTGTATTTGTGCTATATTATGTTCTTGCATCGTGGTAACATGGCCACATGACAGTGGAGGGTTGATGGGTACTAGGCTTTATGTGGGCAACCTCTCGTATGACACGACTGAGAGTGAGTTGCAGGAGTTCTTCGGGCAAGCAGGTACGGTACAGAACGTGTCTTTGCCCACGGACCGCGATACCGGCCGCATGCGCGGATTCGGCTTCGTGGAGATGGCGTCAGATGAGGACGCTCAAAAAGCGATTAGCCAGCTGAACGGCGCCGTGTTACGCGATCGTCAGATCACGGTAAACGAGGCGCGTCCCCGTGAAGAGCGGGGTGGTGGCGGCGGCGGTCGCAGCGGCGGCTACGGTGGCGGTGGCGGCGGTCGCAGCGGTGGCAGTGGCTACGGCGGCGGCGGCGGTTACGGCGGCGGTGGCGGCGGCTACGGTGGCGGTGGAAGCCGCGGTGGCGGCGGCGGCAGTGGTGGTCGCGGTGGTCGCAGTGGTGGCCGCAGCGGCGGCGACTACGGCGGGTACTGATACCCTCCGGTCAGAACGACTAGTGTAGGCCAGGGCGCCGGTTGTCTCAACTGGCGCCCTTTTTTGTGCTCGGCGACCAGAGCGGGAGCCTACTCCACCCCTTCATCCGGTTGCGCTTGAGCCGCACCGGGTGTTCCCTCGTATTCCGCGATTGCCGTCTGGAAGACCTGTTCATATCGTTCGACCAGCCGGTCGCGCTGGAAGCGCTCGGCGAAGGCTCGCCGGCCGTTCTCCCCGAGTTGATGCCGCTGCTCGACGGACAGGTCGTGCAGCACCCGGACTCCTTCGGCCAGCGCCTCTCCGCTGCCGGCGGGAGCTACGATGCCTGCCTCGGTCTCCCGGATCAAGGCCGCTACCTCCCCGCCTGCACTTGCCAGGATCGGCTTGCCGCTTGCCAGATAGGCATACGTCTTGGGTGGGATGGTGATGTCGGCGAGTGGGCCCGGCTGCGTCAGCAGCAACAACACGTCGGCCCAGGCCATGTACGCAGGCATCTGCTCGGCCGGGCGCGGGCCCAGAAAGCGCACGTTCCCCAGACCACGCTCTGCCGCCGCTGCTTCCAGCCGGGCGCGCGTCCGCCCCGTCACCGATCACCACAAGCTGCACGTCGGGCATTGGGAGCGCCGCGAGCTTCTGCGCTGCATCCAGCAGCATCCGCGCCGCATGCACCCACCCGAGATTCCCGGCGTAAAGGACATTGAAGCGCCCGGCCAACCCCTCGGCTTCACCCAGCTCCGGGTCTGGCGTCGCCGGTTCGATCGCCTGGCCGGGAGTCCAGATCGGGAGGACATCAATCTTCGATTCCGGCACCCCGGCGTCCACCAGGCGGCGGCGAAATCCGTCGCTGATGGTGGTGATGCGGGTTGCAGCGCGATACACAAGCCGGTCATGCACGTCCAGAGCACGGTACAGCGGGCGCTGCCGGCCCTCCGGTTGCCAGAAATCCTGAACTTCGTGGACCAGCGGACACCCGCGCATCGGGGAGGCCACCAGTCCCGGAAGCCCCACCTGGTGCGTCCACACGACATCCGGACGGCCCGTCCGCGGCAATCCCAAAGTGCTCGCCAGCAGTGTGAAGTCGCCATATGAAATGATTCTGCGTAACGCTGATCGCGACCGGTTCAGCACGTACGGCAAGCGCAATATGCGCACACCATCGCGATCCTCCCACTGGTACGGCCGCGCCCGGAAGCCATCGTACACCTTCCCCATCGGATGACTGGGCAATCCGGTGATTGCCGTTACCTCGTGCCCAGCGCGCTACCAGGCCCGCCGCCAGGTCATGCGTACGCGCGCCACTTCCCTCCGGTGCGTAGACAACGCTCATCATCAAGATACGCATTGCTTCTGCCCCCTCAACTATCCCACCCGCCCGCGGGTTCGCCGGGTGTCGACGACCCGCCGGGCCGTGGCCCAGATGCTGTCCCAATCATACACAGAGTGGTCGGTGACGATCAGCACGCAGTCGGCGGCGGCGACGGCGCCGTCGAGATCCGGCTCGCAGCTCCAGATCCCAGGCCGTTGTGCTGCACGCTGCACACGTACGGATCGTGGTAGCGCACGTCGCGCGCCCTTCTGGCCGCAGCAGCTCGATGATGTCCAGCGCCGGCGACTCGCGCACGTCGTCGACGTCCTTCTTGTAGGCCACGCCCAGCACCAGCACGCGGCTGCCCTTCACCGGCTTGCCGTCGTCGTTGAGCGCATCCTGCACCTTGTCCACCCAATATCGCGGCATCGTCGCTGTTGATCTCGCCGGCCAGCTCGATGAAGCGGGCGTTGTAGTTGAGCGTCCTCAGCTTCCACGAGAGGTAGTGCGGGTCGAGCGGGATGCAGTGGCCGCCCACGCCCGGGCCGGGGCGTGAACTTCATGAAGCCGTACGGCTTGGTGGCGGCCGCGTCGATCACCTCCCACACGTCGATCCCCAGCTTGTCGCACATGATCGCCACCTCGTTGACCAGGGCGATGTTGACCGCGCGGAAGGTGTTCTCCAGCAGCTTGACCATCTCGGCGGCCTGCGTAGACGAGACCGGCACCACCGTCTGGATCGCCTGCGCAGTAGAGGGCAACGGCCACCTCGAGGCAGGCGGCGGTCACGCCGCCGACCACCTTCGGCGTGTTCTCGACCACGAAGTCCTTGCGTCCCGGGTCGATGCGCTCGGGCGAGAAGGCCAGGAAGAAGTCGCTGCCCGGCGCGAAGCGCTCGATCCCCAGCCGCTGCAGCACCGGCTCGCTCGTAAGCATCGGCAGCAGCAGCTCCTCGGTCGTGCCGGGGTAGGTGGTCGATTCGAGGCAGATCAGCATGCCGGGGTGGATGTGCCCGGCGATCGCACTCGCCGGCCGGGATCAGGAAGCGCACGTCCGGGTCGCGCGTCTTGTTCAGCGGCGTGGGCACGCAGATGATCGCCGCGTCGCAATCGGCCAGGGCGGCGTACTCGGTAGTTGCCCTGAACGGAGCGCTGTGCGGTTTGCCACCCGCGCCTGAGCCTGCATCGGTCCGCTCCGGCTTCGCCGCAAGCAGCAGAGGCGCCAGGCGCTGCGCCGGCACGTCCTGCACGTACAACTCGCCGCGGTTCAACATCTCCACTTTGCCCGCATCCACGTCGATGCCTGTGACACGGTATCCACGCTCGGCGAACGCGACTGCCAGCGGCAGCCCGACGTAGCCCAGCCCGATGACGGCAATGCGTGCAGTGCGGTCGTTGATGCGAGCCAGGATCTGATCTTTCATCGACGGTCCCTATCACCTCTCGTCAGAAGGTCGCTCATCCTGTCCTGGCCTCCAGAATTGCGCCACGCACAACCGGCGCGAGCTGCATGCGGGGAGGGATGGGTAAACCAGGGGATACTGGGTAGCCGATAATAACACCGCGCCAAAGGTTAGGCAAGCAACCAGAAACAGGGGAGCCCGTTTGGCCGCGGGGCCGCGAGATGCTGGGGACTCGCCGGCCCTGTGACTTGCCCTCAAGACAATTGTAGCCGTAAAGCACTCGCCGGCTCAGTCACTGTCCCATAGAAATCGTAGCCGTAAAGCACTCGCCGGAGATGTAACTTGCGGAAACCACAAGCAGCGAGTGCTTTACCCGTGCCCACACCACCCCAATACCGCGCTCCCACGACCCGCCTGGCGGGGACACCGCCGATGCGGATTGGGTGGTGGACGGGGTGTCCTCACCTGCACTGCGCCTGCGCATCGCAGGTGCAAGTGTCGAGACGGCCTACGGCACGTCAGGATGGCTGCGTGACTTATGGGCACCGATGCGAGTTGTTCCGTCGAGGGGTATACGTAGTCTACGGCGTACCACTGTGAGGTCCCTGAAAAGCACAACTCACTCAGTTGGAAACCCACAACTACTCCATACTGAGCCTGTCGAAGTACGCCCGTCCGCCGGCCAATTTGCATCGAAGGTAGCCGCGCTGCCACGGGCCGTCCTTCGAGAACCTCAGGATGGCTGCGATAGTTGTAGGCACCGATGCCTGTGGTTCTGCCGACGGGTAGTGCTAGGTTGTGGCACCCAAGCACAGGGTCTCTGGACAATACCACTCACACAGATGCCAACCCCAAACAACTCCATCCTGAGCCAGTCGAAGAATCCTAACCAGCAACCCCGGCGCGTGACCTCTGCGGATGACGGGTGACGGATGACGCCTGACGGCTGACGCATGACGCCGCGCCTACAACCCCGCCCCCACCGCCCTCGCCGCCGCCGCGGAACGGGTCTCCACCCCCAGCTTCTCGAAAATCGACTTTAGATAGCGCTTGACCGTGTTTGGAGAGAGCGCCAACTCGGCCGCGATCTCTTTGTTGGTCAACCCCCCGGCCAACAGCCTGAGGACGTCTGCCTCGCGTGGGGTGAGCGCGGGGAGCAGCGCCGGCGCCGTAGACCGGCGAGCCGGCGTCTCGACCGCCGGAACGCTCCCACGCTCGGCCGCCTCGCGGACGACGGCTACGAACGCACGCCGGTTGAACGCCTGCTTCTCCAGCCAGGCAAAGGCGCCATACTCGGCGTAGCTTCGCTCCACGTCATTCGAAGTGGCTACCCCACTGACCACGATGGCGGGAGTTCCGGCAACCGCAGCGGCCTGCAGCACCTGGTAGCCGTCCCGATTGCCCTGCGGGGTGAGGGAGTTGGCCAGCGATAGGTCAACCACTGCCACCGCAAACGGCTCCCGGCGCAGGTAGCCAAGCGCTTCTCCGTAACTGAGGGCCGCCCGCGGCCGGAAACCGGCCTCGCTGAGCAGCTCGGTCAAGATGTCACGCCAGCCCGCGTCGTCTTCGACCAGCAGCGCGCCCGGGGCGGCTGTTTCCTCGCGGCCGGACAACGGCCGCAGCTTGTCCGGCTCTTGCCCGGCAGACGCGGCAGGTGCAGGAGCGAGCGCAAGGGCCTGCCTGATCACCTCCCGGAAATGGGAACGGCGGAAACTCTCCTTGCGCAATGCGGTATACGCCCCGTAGTCGTGCATGGCCGCGACCGCAAGCTCCACCGTAGCGTACCCGGTGAGGAGTAACGCCGCACAGCCCGGATCGTGCCGGCGCACTGCCTCCAGCACCGCCAGTCCATCGCGGTTGAACGGGCTTCCCGTTCCGAGGGACAGATCGACGACGGCCACCCGGTGGTGGGTGCTCTTCAGGAACTGTACTGCTTCTTCGAGGCTGCTGCTGAGATCGACGGCCAACCCGATGTCGCCCAGCAGTTCGGCCAGGATCGCCTGCCAGGAGCGCTCATCTTCCACCACCAGCGCGCGCCCCACCTCGCCGCTCACGGCAGCGGCTCCGTCACGGGCAGTCGCAGATGAAAAGCAGTCCCGCGCAGGCCGTCACTCTGCACCTGAACCGATCCGCCCAGCCGGGCGACCAGCGTCTTTACCCACCAGAGCCCGAAGCCGAGCTTCCCGGCGTTTGCTGCCTGCCGCCCCGAAAAGTCGAATTCGAAAACCCGCTCGTGCAATTCGGGTGGGATACCGGGGCCGTCGTCGGTCACGATGAGCTCCACCTCGGCTCCGGTCCATCGCCCGCCAATCGTGATCTGGCCGCTCCCATTCAGCGCATCGGCTGCGTTCTGCAGCAAATTGCCGATTACCAGCACCAGGCTGTGGTGACCGGCGGCGACCGGGGGCAGGTCGTCCAATCCCTGCGCCAGCATCACCACGCCCTGTGGCAAGCCCGCAGCCGCCTCCCGCACCGCCTCCGCTACGTTGACCGCGGTCACCTGTATCGGCCGCAACAGCGAGAGGCTTTCCCGCACCGCCTCCATCGCTTCCCCGGCGCTGCGATCGATTTCGGAGAGATTTGCCTCGAGATAGGGGCTGGCGGCCAGGATTGCGGCGCATTTGTCCTGGATTCCCTCCACCCGGACGGGGATGGTACCGACCTTGTTGTTAAGGTTATGCAGCAGATTCGCCGCCACGTCTCCCATGGCTGCGAACGTCTCCGCCACCGCGCGCTGCTCCTGCGCTACACGCAGCGCCTCCTGTCGCGTGGCATTCAGCAGCGCCAGCGCGGCGTAATGAACGAGGCTGGCGAGCACCTTCTTATCCCATTCGGAGGCGAGAAACTCGGCAAGTTGCGAGGAGCGGCTGTAGAGCGCCAGCACGCCAACCGCCTCCAGTGCCGGGCCGGCTGCGAGCCTCACGCCGCGGGCAGAGATCCATTCTCCCGGCGGGCGGAGTCTCTCCATCACCGGCTGCGGCACGATATCTGGCGCGTGTGCCGCTGCTTGCCGCCACGGCAGATCCCCAACATGCACGCGGGCGGCGCCGGTCGCTGCGGTCGCGTCCCTGCGCGCGCCACGGGTAGCCAGGGCTCGCAACACGAGGTGCTCGCCCTCCGGCACCCACACCGCCGCCATATCGCTGTTGAGAAGCTCGTTAGCCAACTCCACCAGTCGCTGCAGTAGGTCGCCCACGGGCTGCAGCAGCAGGCGTGCGGCGATGTCCTGCAGAGCGTCCAGCAGGCGGGCCTGCTGGATCGCTACGGTCGCCTGGGTGGCCAGCGACTGCAGCAGGTGCCGGTCCTGGTCGCTGAACGCTCCCGGCAGCGGGCTCTCCAGGTTCAGCACCCCTTCCAGGCGGCCGTCCACACCCAGCAGCGGCACCGCCAGCTCGGAACGCATGATGAGCAAGCGATCCAGCGGGTAGTAGATGCTCGACCAGGGCTCCGTGTGCAGATCGGACACCAGCAGAGGCTGCCGGTGCTGCGCAACCCAGCTCATGATGCTCGCGCCGTTCACGGGTAGCGGCTCCGTGGCCGGGCGTTCCACCAGCGCGCCGGCCACTGCGCGCGTCACCAGGTTCTGCCCGCTCTCGTCGACGAGGCGGAAGATCCCGTATCCGGCGCCTGTGACTTCAAGCGCCATCTGCAGGATCGCCTCCAGTGTCTCTTCCAGTCGCAGGCGCGACGAGATCAACAACCCTGCGCTTCGAAGTTGGTCGAGCTCGTCATCCTTGCGTGCCAGATCGCGCTGCATCTCTCCGAGTCGCCGGGCATGATACAGGGCGCTCGCAGCCTGGTTGACGAAGTTTTCCAGGGCCAGCAGCTCTACCTGCTCGAAGTGGCGTTCGTCGCTCAGGAAGACGTACAACACGCCGAGTAGCTGCTCGCCCAGCCGGAGCGGGAATGCCGCCCCGCTGCGCGCACCCGCCGCGGCGATGGCTGGGTGGAGCTCGAGGTCCTGTTCTTCGTACGACAGCACCGGCCGCCGTTCTTCCAGCGCCCTACGACCAAGACCGCG
Organism: uncultured Chloroflexia bacterium; assembly: GCA_963783655.1. GTDB lineage: Bacteria > Chloroflexota > Anaerolineae > CG2-30-64-16 > CG2-30-64-16 > CAWAOA01. Next base: position 50,261 of record CAWAOA010000017.1, on the reverse strand, counting down.
TGCCCTCGGCTCGTCGTGCGCTCCCGGTCCCTCCGGATCCCCGACAGGACCGGCCGCTACCCGCAGCGAGGTATCGAACTCACCCGTGGCGGGATCGTACGTGTACAGGGTTGCGGATGCTCCCCCGGCGACGCTGGTCGCGCTTTCGACGATCAATTGCAGTACGTCGTCCAGGCTCGCGCTGTCCCCGGCGGCAAGCCGGTTAATGCCTGCTCCGATCTTGTTCAGCCGCACCAGCACATCTTGCGTGCGTTCCGAGTCACTCATGAAGTACATCATAGCTTAAGTCCGGTCACCGGCGACAGGGGGAAGGACATCCTGCGGCGAAGATCCGAGGAAGGGCCCCGGCGACCCGGGGTAGAGAGTATCGCTCCCGGCTGACCCTGGAGCGTGCTGGACGCGCAGGATGCACGGGAGAATCGTTCGACTCAATCTCCCGTGCATCCTGTTTCATCCTATTATCTCGTGCGAGTTGGACCGGGTCTGCGTTACCTACACATCGTAGTACATGCAGTACTCGTACGGGTGCGTGCGCAACCGGATGGGATCGACGTCGTGCTTCATCTTCCAGTCAATCCACACTCTGATCAAATCCTCGGTGAACACGTCCCCACGCAGCAGGAAGTCGTGGTCCGCTTCCAGGTGACCGAGCACCGCTTCCAGCGAGCCGGGCACCTCCTTCACCTGGGGATCTGTGGCCTCGTACAGGTCGATGTCCATCGGCTCGCCCGGATCGATCTTAGTTGATGATCCCGTCGATGCCCGCCATCAGCATGGCTGCAAAGGCCAGGTACGGGTTGGCCGATCGGGTCAGGGCAGCGATACTCAATTCGCTTGGCGCTCGGGCTGTCCGAGTACGCCGGGATGCGAATGCAGGCGGAGCGGTTGCCGTTGCTGTAGGCCATCATCACCGGCGCCTCGTAGCCGGGCACCAGTCGCTTGTAGCTGTTCGTCGTCGGAGCCACGAGCGCCAGCAGCGCCGGGGTGTGCTTGAGAATGCCGCCGATGTAATGCTTCGCCATCTCGCTCAGGCCGGCGTAACCGCTCGCATCGTAGAACAGGTTGACGCCGTCCCGCCACAGGCTCTGATGGCATGTGCATTCCTGACCCGTTGTCGCCGAACATGCGGCTTCGGCATGAAAGTCACGGTCTTGCCATACGCCACGGCCACGTTCTTCAGGATGTACTTGTACCACTGGATCTGATCGGCAGCCCGCACCATGGTGGTGTACTTCAGGTCGATCTCCTGCTGCCCGGCCGAAGCCACTTCGCCGTGATGCACCTCGACGTCCATCCCCACCGCCATCATGCGCAGTATCGCTTCGGATCGCCAGTCCTGCATCGCATCCACCGGCGGCACGCGGAAGTAGCCCATCTTCGGCTCAGGACGGTAGCCCAGATTCGGCCCCTTGCGCGCGATCGTATCCGCGGCCCTGTTCCCAGCTGGCCATATCGCTTTCGATCTGGAAGTAGGCGCCACTGGTGCTGGTACTCGAAGCGCACGCCGTCGAAGACGAAAAACTCTGCCTCCGGCCCCCAGTAGCTGCGATCTCGCGATGCCGGACTCCATCATGAAGCGCTCGGCCTTCATCGCCACCCAGCGCGCGTCCTTGTTGTACGGCTTGCGCGTCGACGGGCTGAGGATGTTGCACGTCACGCTCAAGGTAGGAACCTGCATCACCGGGTCAAAGACGGCCGTGGTGATGTCGGGCATCAGGATCATGTCCGACTCGTGGATATTCTGGAAGGCACGGATGCTCGAACCGTCAAAGCCCAGCCCCTCGGTAAACACCTCTTCCAAGCTGGTGCATCGGGGTGCTGAAGTGGTGCCAGCGGCCCAAGCAAATCGGTGAACTTGTAGTCCACGATCATCAGCCCGCGAGTGCTCGATGTACTCGCGCAGTGCGGCGTAGTCCTTGGGATGCTCGATGTTGGGGGTGATGATAAACGGGGTGTTACCGTCGCCGTTTACGGCCGCGGTCCCGTAAACCAGCTCGGCGATCTCATGCAGCGAACGCATCTTCAGGCGTCATAAGGTACACGCTCCTCGAATCCTCGGCTTCTTGTGCAACAGGACGAGGATAACCCCACCGGCTGTCCGCGCGCCACTACCCATTTGGGTACAATGTAGGGGTAGACGCGATGACCGGGCCACGCGAATCGTAGCGGGCCACGCCCCGCGAATCGTAGGGGCTAAGCACCGGCTGGGCAGCGCGCGGGGCAAGGTGTGTGTGTGCCGGTGCTTCGCCCTGTCGCATGGCACCGACCCCTCACGAGGCGAGCGCAGGTGCCAGATGCCGTGACGGGTGTGCTCGCGTACCGCGGGCTGGCGGGGGCGCGAGATGCCGGTGGCTGGGCTCGCGCCCCCGCCCCGGCCGCGGCCGAGGTGCGGGATGCCGGATCCTGGCTTCTCTGCGACCCCCATCGGCGGCCAGCGTCCCCTTGCGTCTCCCAGCGTTTGCGTCTTTGCGCCTTTGCGTTAAGGCTGTCCCATGGCCACGAGCCGCCTGCGGAGCGCGCCCCAGCGATACGCGGGTCAGCCTGCAGGTGGTCAATGCAATGCGACAGGGCGAAGCACCGGCAATCCACACGTCTCGCCCCGTGCGAACCCACCCGGTGCTTAGCCCCTACAGTTCGCGATTCGCCGCAGGCAATTCGCCATGCCTCCCACAAATGCCGCGCCACGTGTCACCCACCCGTCTGCGTTTCCGCCACCGTGTCTGCCAGCGGCCTGCCCGCGCGTCTCTATGCCCAGCCCTAAAACCGTGACACCACCGATGATGAAGGAGATGGCGTAGAGCGATAGCGCGGCTACCAGCGAGACCGGCAGCAACAGGCCGCCCAGAATCGGGGCGATGGCTCCCGCGATGCGCGTCATCCCGCTCGCCCATCCCATGCCTGTGGTCCGGATCTCCGTGGGATACAGCTCGGGGGTGTAGGCGTAGAGGGCTCCCCAGGCGCCCATGGTGAAGAAGCTCATCCAGACGGCAACCCCCAGGATCAGCTCCAGCCCGTTGACGATGGCGAACAGGTAGGTAAATATGCCGCTGAGGATCATGTATATGCCGAGCGTGCGTTTCCGGCCCCAGCGCTCGACGAGATACGCGGCTGAGAAGTAGCCCGGCAGCTGCGCCAGCGCCATAATAAAGGTGTTCTGATAGGTGCGCAGGAAGGTAAATCCCCGCTGCACCCAGATGCTGGGCAGCCACGTGAACATGCCATAGTAGGCCAACGAGATGGTGAACCAGGCTATCCACATCATCAGCGTTAGCCGGGCAAAACCGCTCTGCCAGAGTGCGGCTACCGTAGTCTTCGACCGGCGAGCCTGGGCTTGCAGCCGCTCGATGGAGAGGGGTCGCCCGTTTTCTGCGGCCACCCGCTCCAATACCTGCCGTGCCTCCTCTTCCCGTCCCGCGATCATCAGGTAACGCGGCGATTCGGGCACGTGGCGCCGGATGAAGTAGATGATCAGGGCCGGCACGACCGAGAATGCCAGCAGCCAGCGCCAGCTCGCACGCGGGATGATGATCCATGCCATTCCGGCCGCCACGATCGTTCCCAGCGCCCAGAAACTTTCCAGCAGGACGAGGTAACGGCCCCGATTCTGTTTCGGCAGGAACTCGGCGAAGATGGCGTAGTCAACCGGCAGCATCCCGCCCACGCCGAAGCCCGTAAGCATCCGCGCGATCACCAGCCACCAGTAGCTGGGCGCCAGCGCCGATAGGAGCCCCATGATCGAGTAGATCAGGATCGTCGCCTGGAAGCCCAGCCGTCGCCCCCTGTTGTCCGAAACAGTACCCCAGAACCAGGCGCCCACCAGCATGCCGACGAACACAGCCGTCCCCACCAGCCCCGCCTGAGCCTGGGTGAGCTGCCAGTCTAGAATGATAGCGGGCAGCGCAAAGGAGATCAGCAGCACTTCCATTGCATCCGCTGCCCAACCGGCCCCGCACACCACCAGCAGCTTCCGCTGGAAGCGTCCCATGCCGACTCGCTCGATTGCCTGGTCGACCGTCAAGACGCCGGCGCTCTGTGCCATCGGTTCACCTCAACTATCATCACGGCTAACAACGAACAAGTATACGCCGGCGCACGCCAGGTTCGGTGATTGCGAATCCTGGCAGTTCATGCCGGGTGCCATATAGCAGAAAGCCCGCACGACACGGTGCGGGCTTTCTGCTATATGCTTTCCCGGCGCGGCACGCGTCCTACCGGCTTTGCCCGCGGGCACGCCGGCTGATCTCGACGAACGAGGCGAACTTTTCTCGCGTCATGTTCTCCGGCACGCCGCCGGTATCCATCAGGATGAAGCGGCCGGGACCGGCGGCCTTGACCGAGCGCGTCAGCCGTTCCTCGATCTCCGGCAGTTCCTGGTCCCAGATGAACTTATCCATCCCGCCGACTACCGTCAGTTTCGGGAAGCGCTCCTTGATCGCCGGCAGATCCATCCCCTCGATCGGGTCCATGGGGTTGAGCATGTCGACGCCCGATTCCACAATTCGCGGCAGGATCTTGTTGATGTTGCCGTGACTGTGCATGTGTACGTGCGCCCCATAGGAGTGCACGAGATCGCACATCTGCCGGTGATAATCGAAGAAGAAGCGATCATACAGGGCCGGCCGGAACAACAGGTTCTCGCCCGACCCCATGTCGTCCACGAAACCAACGCAGTCTACCCCGGACTCCAGCAACATGCGGGCCGCACGCAGGTTCCAATCGGTCAGGCGGTTCACCATCTCGCGAATCAGGTCAGGATCCAACAGCAGCGCCGCCATCACGTCCTGGTAATCCATGTAGAAGTAGTGCAGCCCCGAGAAAATGCCGTTGACCCAGCCAATGACATATTCCCCCCGCGCCTTGAGCCTCCGCACGTCCTCGCGGAAGCCGGCCCACCGCGCCGGTGCCTCGGGGTCGGGCAGCTTCACCTTCTCCAGGTCCGCCAGGGTCTTCACGGGCATGTCGAACAGATGGTAGAAATGAGGTGTGAACTGCACCTTGGCCTTGGCGCCCGTCTCATACTCGATGATGTTGTACTCGTCGGTGTGTTCGACGACGAACGAGTTGAATTCTCCCGGCCCGCCGTGGCCGAAGCCGTTGTTGGCCCCGTGCCCGGCAGCGGTCGCGACCCGATCGAAGTAGCCGTTGAACGCCACCAGGCGGTCGATCTCCGCATCGGGCAGCGCCTCGTAACCGAATGGGTGCACTTCGGGCCTTGGTCCCGGCTCCGCCGGCACGAGTTCCGCGGGGATCAGGTTGCGGATCGTAGCGATATTGAAGAAGCCCATGATCCACGCGGGAACGTAGTCTGCCGCCTCGCCCGCCAGGGTGGCGCGCATTCGCTCGCGGTTCGTCCACTCAGCCATTTCGTCTCCGTCTATCTGCACTCGGGCCATCTATGACGAATGCGGGGGACAATCACCACCCCGCATTCGTGACAGATAGCTGCTTCTCTTTACGAGGCGGTTGCGGCCGCCCATTCACGCTCGAGCCCCAACTGGGCCATCCGCTCGCGAGTCGGGACGCCATCAGCATCCCAGCCCATCAAGTCATAGAACTCGTCGAGCATCTCATCCAACGGCACCACATGGCCCGCGCTGGGCCCCGTCGGCATCATCTCTTTCACCAACCGGCGCGGCAGCGTATCCTGTGCGCGGCGCAGGCCCGCGCGCACGTTGGTCAGGCGCTCCAGGTTCGCGATCTGCTCCCCCTTCTGCAGCGCAGCCGGGACATCGTGCGGCCGCCCGGTGACCGCCGCGTAGAGGTCCAGCATCATCTGCGGCCCGAGCACGAATCGCATGGAAGAGCAGAGCGCCAGCGAGTCGACGATCGCCATGATGGCCTGCGTCTCACGCACCAGCGCCGCTTTCCCCTCGGATCGCCAGCGGCGGGTGGGATCGCCTGCCACCTCAGCACCCATCGTCGGCGCAATCATATGGTGTGCGCCCTTCGGGGAGATGGCATAGGTCAGCCCCATTCCCACCACGCCGCGCGGGTCATAGGTGGCGAATTCCATCCCCTTTACCTGCATCGCCAGACCGGGCACGCCCAACTTCTCCGCTGCGCGCCGCGATCCCTCGGCGAGCAGGTCGCCGATCCCCTCGCGCTTGCCGATCATCTCGGCCACTGCCAGCAGCGCCTCGCCGTTGCCGAAGCTCAGATCGAGCCCGCCTGTGTCCGCGCACGTGAGCTTGCCCGCCTCGAATGCCTCCATCGCCATGGAGATCGCCGCGCCGGCCGACATCGTGTCGAATCCGTAGGCGTCGCAGATGGCGCTGGCCGCAGTGATGGTGTGCGGGCTGGAGACACCGCAGTTGGCGCCGAGCAGCCCGATCGTCTCGAACTCGGCGCCTTCGATGGTCGTTCCGGACTGGGAGCCCTCTTTCACCGGCGAAAGCTTCCCGCAGGCGATGTTGCAGCCGAAGCAGGAGGCGTCTCCCGCAAACACTTGCTCCCGCAGCACCGCTCCGGTGAGGCCGCTTGCGCCTTCGAAGTAGCCGGTGGTGAAGTTGCGCGTCCCCCAGTAGCCGAAGCCGTTTGTGCTCTCGACCATCTCCGGGGTCCCGAAGTTGCGGCGTGCCTGTCCTTTGGGGTGCTGCTTGAGCTGCGCGTACACCTCCTGGGCAATCCGTTCCAGTCCGGCAGGATCGGCTACGTCCACGTGCCCCGTGCCGCGAACCGCAATCGCCTTAAGGTTCTTCGAGCCCATCACGGCGCCGGCGCCGCCCCGCCCAAACTCGCGGAAGTAGTCGGTCTGGACGCAGGCGAAGCGGACCAGCTTTTCCCCGGCGGGTCCGATCACGGCCACGTGCGCACGGGTGTCTCGCAGTTCTTCCCGGATGGCGTCTTCGGTGTCGTGCGTCAGCTTGCCCCATAGGTGCCCTGCATCCCGCAGGGTAACGTTCTTGTCGCTGATGTTCAGGTACACCGGCTTTGATGCGCGGCCTTCGATGATGAGGCCGTCGTAGCCGGCGAACTTTAGCTCGGCTCCCAGGTGCCCGCCGCACAACGAGAAGGAATAGGTGTTGCTCAATGGCGACAGGAAGGTACAGAGCGCCTTGTTGGCTCCCGGCGCCAGCGTGCCCTCGAGCGGTCCGGTCGTGAAGATCAGCTTGTTGTCCGGGCCCAGCGGATCGGTCCCCGCCGGCACCTCGTCGAATAGCAGCGCCGCACCTACGCCGCGCCCGCCAAAATACGCCTCGTATAACTGTTCCGGTGTCCGTTCACGCGTGATCTTGCCCGTGCTCAGGTTCACGCGGCAGGAAGGCGCCGGTCAATCCACCCATCCGGTTCATCATCGCCCTCCCTGCCGTTCGCCGAGATAGTAGCGCACGTATCCCTCGCGCTGCGCCGCTTCCACCAGCTCAATCGCGCGGTATTCCAACGCAGCTTCCGGGCAATGCGCCACGCACTGTGGGCTGCCGTCGCACAGATCGCAAAGCAGCGGCGTGTCCAGCTCCGGATCGAAATTGATGCACCCGTTGGGGCAGCTTTCGGCGCACAGATGGCACGACGTGCAGGCGTCCGGCTCGAATACCAGGCCGCCGGTGACCGGATCGCGCGTGATCGCGCCGTCTGGACAGACGGCGATACACTCGGCGTCTTCGCACTGGGAACAGGCGATTGGCAGGTTGATGTAGCTCCCGGGGAGTTTTCGCACCGTCAGCCGGGCGCGCGCTGGGTTCACTGCCCCAACGTGCTTCCAGGAGCAGTACTGCTCGCAGATGCGACACCCAGTGCAGTGGTCGGGATGGACCACCAGCACGTTACGTGACATTTCTTCCTCCACACCCGGAGCCGGGTCGTGTCCCGGCCGGCACGGGCTTCTCCTAGCGTATCTTTGGGATGGTTGTGTTACCGGCGGGCATGATACCGATGCGGGCATCGGCGGGCAAGTCTGGAAAGATCCGTTCGACGGCCGTCTGAACGTCGGGGGCCGGCTCGAGCAGCCAACGGGACACCGTCTGGTCAGGCTGATCTGACACCCAGATCACGCGCCGGCACATGGAGTCACGCGCGACCTGGAACCCCTTGTGCGGTCCGATGCGAAAATCCTCGCGCGCGAACCGGTCCAGAACTGCCTGGTGCGACGTCATCCCTTCCATCCAGCGCTCGTAACCGGCGCTGCCCGAGCCTTCCGGGCAGGCAGCCGCTACCACCACGGCGCCGCACTCCTTCGTGACCAGACAGGCGTGCGCCAGCCCCTTCTGCGCCTGGTACAGGTTGATGTCCTTTGGATGCCCGCCCGGGGAGACCACGACCAGGTCGAGCGCCCGGTCGACGACAATGCCGTACAACTCCCTCACCAGGGGGACTCCGGCTTCCATCACGGCCACCGGATCGCCGGCCAGTACCCGCACGATCTGCTTCTGCTCGTTCAGGATCGAGTTGAGCGCGAAGTGTATCCCGATCAGCTTGCCGATCTCTTCCAGGTCCTGGCGGACGGGGTTGTCCTCGTAGCCGCCGGCGCGGGCCAGCGGATGCGTCATCATCGTGTGGTTGTGGTTGATTGTCTCGCGAGACGTCAGGCCGACCGCAGCGCTCTTGACGCCACCCGAGAAGCCCATGAACTGGTGCGCCTCGATATCGCCGATGCAGATACGGAGTTGCGCGTCGACATAACGCTTGTTGGTCCACACCTGGGTGCCCCGGGTTGTGCGGCCCGTGAAGACCAGATTCCCGCGGTCATCGCAGTCGTGCGAGTAGATCGGGTAGCGGGCGAGGACATCTTCGGGGACCACGCGTGCGAACTCCTCGCGCGGCATCGGCACGTGGGTGCCGGTTGCGATCAGGAAGAGTGATCTTCTCGGGCGGCAGCCCCATCTGGTGCAGGCAGTCGAGCAGCGGAGGCAGCAGGTCTCCCAGGGGAACGGGCCGCGTCTTGTCGTTGATGGCGATGGCCGCCGAATCAACCTGCCCGTAATCCGTCAGGCCGTGACCCAGTGGATGCGCCAACGCATCCGCCACGGCCTTGCGCGGATTGGCCACCGGCTCGGCTTCGGCGGCCGTCAGCATGGTCACCGAATATTCGTCGGGCAGCACCAGCTTCTGGTACCCCTGGCCGTATGGAATGCGATACTCTGCCAAGCGATTTCCTCGTTTCCAGTAGCGCCCCGCCCGCTACGCTACGCAAGATTTTCTGCTGAGATGGGCCAACGCAGCCGGCGCACCGGCCGGACTCGGTCCCCAAAATGGCCGAAAGAGGCGTGCCCCGGCCGCATTTGTGCATCGGGTAACGCATCCCCAGGCAGTCATTCAGGACGGCTTTTTCGCGGTAATTTTAGCACATTTGCGCGCCTCTGTCACAGCAGCGCCCCCGGCCTCTATCCGTTTACAGGATTCCGCATGGGGATTTGTGCATCAGCGAACCGTCATGCTTCCACGACGGGCAGTCGCTTCCAGTGTGCGAACGCCCGCAACGCCTCACGGTGGTCGCCGTAGAATACGCACAAATGGTGTTCGATCCCCTCGTTTACGATCACGTCAAGCAGCTTCTTTCCGGGCGTATCAAAGCGCACTTGCATGATCACTCCCTTCACGAGCTGCCGGGTTGGTGTTGCCTCGCCGCCCGTCATGAATATCCGGTAATCGGCCCCGCAATGCGTAATACGGGCAACGGTAATCCTGCCGGGGCGGAAGGTAAAGCCGGCAGTGACACCCTTGCCGCCGGCGAAATGGCTGTTGAGCGCGCGCTCGTTGGCGCGGGCGGCCAGCTGCCCCGCCGCACAGCCGTTGTGCCAGAAGATGCCGTCGTGCCCGGCGGTGTCCACCTGAATGAAGTCTGCCAGGTATGCCGGTTCGCCGGAGAGCGCCTGTCCGAGCAACATCGTTACGGCGCCGTCGACATCGCCTTCGCAGCCCGTGACCATACCCGTGCTGTTCAGAGCGGATACCGTGCCGCACGCCGCGATGCCGTACTGCTGGGCCCACTCGGGCCAACACCGGAGCGCCAGCGCGTCCCACCCTCGCTCCCGCGCCATGTCTCGAATGCCACCGAACTGCCGCGCCATCTTCTCCATGCTGTCCGCGCTCACCTCGGCATGCTGCGGGTACAGCGTTTCCAGCTCGGAGCGCGCCGCGTCTGCGCGCTCGGCCGGCAGCGCATGCGCCGCGGCAAATGCATCCTGCAGGCCCACCTGCTGCACCTCGACCCCAAAGCGCTTGTGCAATTCCAGGGGGTCAACCGCCAGATTGTAGAAACCGGTGGCGTGCGAGCCGATCAGGCCGATCCGCTTCTCGGCGAGCATGCGAATGGCGCCTGCGACGCGACACGATCGTTCGAGCTCGGCCATAATTTCGGCCGAATCGACGGGACCGTAGATATACCGCGGGCGATACCCTGCCTTGTGCAGGTTGCTGGCATTCAGGTTGAGCCCCACCAGCGAGTTCGAGCGCAATGCGCCGCCGTCCATCCCCGGTTCGGTGACCGCCCACAGGAGAATGGGCGCCGGGACGCGCTGCGCCAGCTCCAATGCCAGGTTTCCCAAAGCGAAAGTGCCGTTCTGGATGATGAGCAGGTCCGGCCGTCCGCCGGCCAGTTGCGCAGCAACCCGTGCGGCGTCTTCCGGCTCGATCAACACATCGTCTGGCGTGATCAACTCCACGCCTGCGATGGCCCGCAGCGCCGCGACGGACCGGGCGTGGGTTTCCCGCGCGAAGTCGATGCTGAAGGTGGCCCGGGCCAGCGTGACAAACGCGACGCGGACCGGGGCATAGGAGTTGGGAATGGGTGCTGCGAACATGACAATCACTCCTGAAAATGTAGTATCCTACCCGGGCGGGTATTGTAGTCCATCTCGAGCGAGAGGGGAGAATGGTAGAGATCCTGATTATTCTGCTGTTGCTGCTGGTAAACGGCGTCTTCGCCATGTCCGAGATCGCTGTGGTTTCGGCGCGCAAGGCTCGCCTGCAGCAAGCAGCCGGCGACGGCGACCCCGGCGCCGGAGCTGCGTTGGCGCTCGCGGGCGACCCGACGCGTTTCCTCTCCACCGCTCAGATCGGTATTACGCTGGTCGGCATCGTTTCCGGTGCCTTCGGCGGCGCCACCTTGAGCCAACCGCTGGCGGCGCGGCTGGAACGCGTACCGTACATCGGCCCGTACAGCGAGACCGTCAGCTTCGTCCTGGTGGTGGCCGTGATCGGCTATCTTTCGTTGGTGATCGGCGAGCTGGTCCCGAAGCGAATCGGACTGAGGGATCCCGAGCGTATCGCTTCAGCGGTGGCGCGGCCGATGCAACTTCTCTCCACCGCGAGCGCGCCCCTGGTAGCTCTGCTCACCGGTTCCACCGAACTGATCCTCCGGCTCGCGGGAGTCAGGGCCTCCCAGGACCCGCCGGTCACCGGAGAGGAGATCCGGGTGATGGTGGAGCAGGGCACCGAAGCCGGGGTGTTCGAGAGACCGGAGCAGGCGCTGATCGAGAGGGTGCTGCGGCTGGGAGACCTCGACGTGGCATCGCTGATGACGCCCCGGCCGGACATCTCGTGGCTGGACATTCAGGCCGGTGAGGGCGAGAACCAGCGCCGTATTGCCGCCAGTCCCCACTCCCGTTTCCCGGTCGTCAGCGATCACCCGGAGAATATCGTGGGCATTGTCAGGGCGAGGGATCTGCTGGCGCGCGCGTATACGCGGGTCTTCCCTTTGACCTCAACTGCTGCCTGATCCCGCCAACCTTTATCCCGGAGACGTCGTCGGCGTACCGCTTGCTTGAAGCCTTCAAGGAGTCCGGAAGTCACCTTGCACTGGCAGTAGATGAATACGGCGGCGTGCAAGGGCTGGTGACGGCTACCGATGTGCTCGAGGCGCTCGTCGGCTATCTGCCCGTTCTCGGCGAGCAGGCGGACGCCGGCGTCGTCCAGCGCGCTGATGGCTCGCTGCTGATAGACGGGCTGCTCAACGTCGACCGGCTCAAGCACGCTCTCGGCGTCCGCACGCTGCCCGCGCGAGGAATCGGGCGGGTACCAGACACTCGGCGGCTTCGTGATGTTTCAGCTCGGTCGCATTCCGCTGCCCGGAGACAATTTCGTCTGGGGTGATTACCGGTTCGAGGTACTGGACATGGACGGTCACCGCGTTGACAAGGTGCTCGTCAACCCGGCCGGCGCAACAGAGGATCCCGGCGCCGAATTGGATTAGTATTTGAGCTGCTTGAGGAGCCGGCTTCGGGCGTCATCTGCTATAATCGGTCCTGTACCCGGCCTTCCCCGGTGGCCGCCGGCCACCGGGCCATCCCGCTTGAGGCAGTCATGACCGATCCGTTGCAGCCGCATATGTCGTCGCAATTTCCCGGCGACACCAACGAACCGCTTCGCCTCTTGCAGGAGCGCCTGCGCGGGGAATTGCTGCCATGGTTCTACATTGTTGCCCGCGATCGCTATCTGGATGCGGTCGAGGTAGTCGGCGTGGAGACAGAACTGGCAAAGCGCCTCGTGCCGCTTCGCCCGCTGGAGCTGTTGCCGCTGGCGGGACTCTATGACCTCATCGCCCGCCGCTTTCGATACGAGCTTGACCCCGCAGGCCAGTTGCCGCTGCCCTTTGTTGCGGAGACTTACGAAGCGTACGCCCAGGAGAAGTGGCGCGAGTGGTGGTTCCGCCGCATTACAGAGCTGGTTGAGGACGAGTTCATCACGCGAGCCGTGCTGGAGGCAGTAGTTTGCGACCCGGCAGAATCCGAGCATATGCGGCAGGAGGCGGAGCTTCTCGTCCGCGACCGCGAAGCGCTCCGGCCGCGTGCTGACTCGTGGGACGAGCTCGAAGGGGATCGGGTAGGTTGGTGAGCGACGTCAACAGCACGTACGATGGCGAAGGGACTCCCGACTTGCACACCGTCCAGATGGGCCGGTTCGCCGCTGCGTGCGCCCTGATGGTGCGGGTGATGGAACGGCGCTACGCCAAAGCTTGTTGGCTGCTGGCGGTGCGCACTGATCTGTTGCCGGCGCTCGCCAACCGGCGACCGCATCAATACACTGTCTTGCGTCCGGCGCACGAGCTTCTGGCTGCCCGCTACCGCACAGAGGCCATGCATCAGGATCGTCTTCCGGCAATCGTGATGCGTGATCCGGCAGCGCAGCTCGCAGCCGAATGGCTGCAGTGGCTCCAGGGGGAGTCAGAACGGCTTGCGCTTCATCCATGCATGGTACGTGCAACCCTGGGGGCCGTCGCATATGCCGGCGAAGAGCGCGGCGAACGTGCCCTGGCCGAATTGCTCGGGTGCCTCCGGTATCGCTACCCGTCCCACTGACCTCATCACCAGGATCGCGTTGCGCGGCCTGTGTCTGTGTGCCCCGGCAATCCCCCTACCGGTCTGGCGACTTTCACGCCACCCATGCCTCAACTCCCTCATCGGGCGGGATACGCATGCATGGATCGCTCACTGCTACCCGATCGCTCGCTTTGAAGCAGACGCCCTGCGCGTCTGCTTGGATTATAATGGTGCGCGATGAGCGCATTCTCCGTCAGCTTCCTGGGTTCGCCTCGCTTCATGAAGGATGGGCACCACGCGCCGCTGGTACGTGCAAAGGGCGTCGCGCTTCTGCTCTACCTGGCCGTCACGCGGGCGCCCCAATCCCGCGATCGTCTGCTTGATCTGCTCTGGCCGGACAGCCTGCCCGACGCTGCGCGCAAGAACCTCCGGAACACCCTGTGGACGATCCGGGAAGTGTTGGGTGAGGAAGTGATCGAGGCGGTTGGCGATACCTTGTGCCTGTCCGATTCCGTCGCCGTCGACGTGCATGCGCTGGAGGACGCGGTCTCGCTTCCTCAGAATGCCGGCGTGAGCGCCCTCGAATCGGTGGCGGAGCAGTACCGCGGACCGCTGGCAGACGGCCTCGTGGTGCGCGAAGCGCCCGATTTCGAGATCTGGCTGGCTACCGAGCGGGAAAGAGTGAACGCACTCTACCTCCGGCTTCTGGCTCGGACCGTGCCGTTGCATCGCAGCGCAGGGGATTGGCAGCGAGTCATCGTATTCGCGCAGCGTGCGCTGGCTATCGATCCGTTGCGGGAGCCCGCGCATCTTGCCATGATCGAGGCGATGCTGCGGCTGGGGCAGCGCAGCCAGGCTGTCCGCCAGTATGATGCGCTGGTGGCCATCCTCGAGCGTGAGCTCGCCGTTGCGCCCTTACCGGAGACATCGGAGCGCTACCACGCTCTGCTGGCAGGTCAAGACGCTGTGCCGGCCCGGCTCGCTCCCATACCGCCAGCGGCGCCGTCGCCGCGTGATCCGGCGCCGCTGGTCGGCCGGCAGGAAGAATTGGGCGCGCTGGACGCGGCGCGAGCGCTCGCTGGATCCGGTCAGGCACGAGTCGTCCTGATCAGCGGCGATCTTGGCATGGGGAAGTCACGACTGTGGCAGGCATGGGCAGGCATGCACCACGCCGATACGGCGATTCTGGCGACTTATGCGATTGAGACTGCAGAGCCGGTTCCGTTCGGGCCGGTGCTCAGCCTCTTCACGCAGCCCGGTCCTGCGCACGATCTTCTCCGCCCGCCCACGCCGCTGGCGCCGATCTGGCTGGCCGAGCTGGCCCGCCTTATGCCCGAGATCCGATCGGCATGGCCTCACCTGGCCCCGCCTCTGGGGCTGGCGGCGGCGGAAGGGCGAGCCCGCCTCTTCCAGGCGCTTACCGAGGCATTTCGAACGCTAATCGAGTCCGTTGTTCACCGGCATCCGCTCGTCCTCGTGGTGGACGATCTCCATTGGGCAGATCCTTCCACGCTTGATTGGCTCGTCTACCTGGTCGATCGTTTACAGGACCTCCCGCTGCTCCTGGTGGGCGCTTACCGGCCACAGGACGCCCCGGCGCGACTGAACGCCCTGGCGGCGGCCTGGCAGCGGCAGGACCGGCTCGAAACCATCGGCTTGCCTCACCTGACGCCCGAGGAAGCATACGCTCTGCTGGTGTCTCTCGGAATCCCGGGTATCGACAAACACCGCGATGAATGGGTGCATCAGAGCGGGGGGAATCCCTATTTCCTGATCGAATTGAGCCGCAGGGGGTCCGGCGAGCCGCCTGCGGATCTGGCCGCGCCGGTGCGCTCCCGGTTGCAGTCGACGGTACCGGCGCCTGCGCTCCAGACACTGCAGGCGGCAGCCGTGCTCGGCACCGTGGACGAGGTAGAGCTGCTGAGGGCCACGAGCGGACGCACCGAGGAAGAGACGCTGGACGGGCTGGATGCGCTGGTTGCCGCGGGAGTGCTGGTGGCGAGGGCCGAAGGAGGCTACGGCTTTGCCCAGCCTCTGGTAGCCCGCGTCGTGCGCGAGGAGCTCACCCCGGCAAGACGTGCTTTTCTGCACCGCCGGGCCGCACGTGCGTTGGAGACGGGAGCTGCGGGCGACGCGCAAGGTCTGGCAGGACGCCTGATGCGGCACTATGCCGGGGCCGGCGAGCCGAAGCGCGCTGCTGCCTATGCCGAGCTCGCGGCCAGACATGCGCTGAACCTGAGCGCCTTCGGAGAAGCAGCGCTGTACGCGCAGCGGGCACTCGACATGGGAGGAGTCGCCGCAGCGTCACCTATTGCTCGGCCAGGCGTTGTGGGTGGCGGAGAGCGCCGGAGCTGCCGAAGCTGAGCTTGAAATGGCGCTCAGTGGTTTCGTGGGGGCAAATGATGTCGAGGGCGCCATCCGCGCCAGCACGGACCTGGCACGGCTCGCCGTCCACGCCAACCGTCCTGAGGTGGTTCGTTCCCGATTGCAGCAGGCAGCCGCACTGGAGGAGACAGGCGATCCCGTTCTTGCCGTCGAAGCGCTGGCTGCTGGCTGCCGGAGCTGCGCGCCAGAGCGAGGCGTACGAGGAGGCCACCCGCCGGCTCGATGCCGCCGAGAAGCTTGCCCGTGCGTGTGAGGTGACCGCATTGCTCGGCGAGATTGCCTTTGAGCGCGGTAACCTGCTGGCGAATTCCGGCGATCTGAAGGGGGCGCTATCGGAGTTTGAGGTCGCCTTGCGGGAGGCGTGTGGTCGTGGCGATCCGGTGCTCGAGGCGATGGCGCTCAACAACCTGGCTTTTCATGCTTTGCTCGCCGGCGACTTACCCCGTGCAGACAGGGACATCAAACTGGCGCTGGAGGTCACGGAGCGCTTCGCCCTCAATTTCCTGGTGCAGTACGTGCAGAGCACCAGTGGCGAGATCGCGCTCGCACAAGGACGGCTGGACGCCGCCGGTGCCGCATTCGCCCTGGCGGAGCAGGCAGCGCGCACCTGGAATAACAGCATCCACGTGGCAAATGTACGCGTGCGAATCAGGCCTTGCTGGCTGAAGCCCGAGGCGATCTTCCCGGCGCTCGAGAATTGCTTGCGGAGGCAAGCGCTCTGTTTGCCGGCGCCGCCGATCCGTTCGTCCGAGACAAGATCGCGCACACCTTCGCCAGGCCGAACGCCAATGCGCCCTTAGCGCGTTATTGCTTTGCATTTCACTAACTTGGTGCTACGATAGCGGCGTCTCGGAATAACGCCGAAGCAGAGGGGGCCCCGGTCCTCGCATTCTGCTGTCTGCCGGCGATGCCCTGTTCCGGCACATCACAAAGGTCTGCGGATTTCCGGTGCGAGTTACCGGCTTTTCCTCCATTCTTGTTGCCGGTGATCTGCATTCTACATCTCCCTGAGGCAGTACCGTCCCGACGATGGCGTCGGGCGTGGGCATACCGCGGCTGCGGCCGACTGGGTCGTAGCCGGTATCGTGCAGCGCAGCGAGGAGGCAAGAATGCGCAAGCGGTTATCGGTCTTAGTGCTCCTGGTTCTGGTTTCAACCCTCGTCGTCGGGTGTGCGGGCGCCGCACAGGGCCCGGCCTACCCCACCAAGCAGGTCACGTACCTCGTGTGCTTCGATCCCGGCGGACAATCCGATCGGGCGGCCCGGCAGCAACAGGCTGTGCTCGAAAAAGAGCTCGGCCAGACTGTAGCTATCGACTATAAGGTGGGCGGCGGCGGGTCGTTGGGCTGGAGCGAGTTGGCGCGCGCCAAGCCGGACGGTTACGTCATGGCGGGCATCAACGTCCCCCACATCATCTTGCTGCCTTTGCAGCAGGAAACCGGCTTCAAGACGGAGCAATTGCTTCCGATCAATATCTTCCAGAGTACACCCCAGGGCCTCGCGGTCCTCAAGACCAGCAAGTACAAGACCCTCGAGGAGTTGCTCGCGGCGGCCAAGGCCACTCCGGGCCAGATCACCGTCGGCGGCAGTGGCACCTTTACGGGCAGCCACATGGCCATGCTCTGGCTCGAAAAGCTTACCGGGACCAAGTTCAACTACGTTCCCTTCAACGGCTCTGCACCGCAGGTGACCGCCTTCCTGGGTGGCCACACCGATGCGATGATGGCTAACTCCGATGACCTGGTCAAGAACCTGGAAGCATCGAATGTGCTGGCCCTTGCGCATGGTGAGAAGTTCGCGGCGCTGCCCAATGCCCCCACCTTCAAGGAGAAGGGCATTGACATGGTCATCGCCATCGACCGCGGCGTCGCTGTTCCCGCCGGCACGCCGGACTCGGTTGTCAAGAAGCTCGAAGATGCCTTCCTCAAGATCGGCAATGATGCCAAGGTGAAGGAGGACTACATCAAGCAGGGCTTCGTGCCGCGGAACATGAACGCCAAGGAGAGCAAGGAATACGTCGCGAAGATGACGACGGTCTACAAGGACCTGATCGCCTCGATCCCGAAATAGTCGCTTCGGATTCCTGGGTGGGGCGGGCACACCGCCCCACCTCTTCCATGCCCGCTGCCTGGTCCGCGGGCATTTCGCAGGGTACCTGTCCCCGGCGTCCGGACGTGCGGGGCTCAGCGCCCTTCCCACACACCAGTCATCAACGGTGAACGAATGGCGATAGTCACCCTCCCCTACGGTCGCTCTACCCTACAGGCTGACCTTCCATCCAGTTGGCGAGTTCAATATCTCAGCCCCAGGTCGGTGCCCGGTTGTGCCGATCAGGCGGGGGCAGTCGCCCAGGCGCTCGCTGCGCCGGTGGACGGAACCACCCTGTCACATTGGGCCGGCATCACCAGCGCTGCCATTGCGGTAAACGACAACACTCGTCCTGTGCCGCACCATCTGCTGCTGCCGCCACTGCTGCGAGAGCTCGAAGCTCTCGGGTTGCAGCCGGAAGCGATCAAGCTGATTATTGCCAGCGGCACCCACGCGCCTCTGACTCCCGATGAGTTCTGCCAGGTGATCCCGGCCGAGATCCTGGACCGCTATCCCGGTAATCGCGCACGACTGCATGAACAAAGAGTCGCTGGTTGCGCTCGGCGAGACCCGCCGCGGGACGCCCGTCACCGTAAACCGTGACTTCCTCCAGGCGGACCTTCGGATCGTTGTTGGGAATATCGAGCTGCACCCATTCATGGGCATGTCGGGTGGGGTCAAAAGCGCGGCGATCGGGCTCGCCGGCAGAGCGACGATCGATACCAACCATCGAATGATGACCCATCCGTCCGCCCGGCCCGGTTCAGTGGAAGACAACGTAATTCGACAGGACACGGAAGAGATCGGCGAGATGATCGGTGTTCACTTCGCGCTGAACGCCATCCTCAACGATCGCCGGGAGGTGGTCACGGCGCTCGCAGGTTCGCCGGCAGCGGTCATGAAGCACGGAGTACCGGTGGCACAGGATCTGTTTCAGGTGCGGATCCCGCATCTGTTCGACCTCGTGCTGGCATCTCCGGGCGGCCATCCCAAAGATATCAACTTCTACCAGGCGCAGAAGGGGCTCAGCAACGCTGCCCGCGGGTGCGGCCCGGCGGCGTGATCGTGCTCGCCGCGGCGTGTCCCGGAGGGAAGCGGAAGCCAGATCTACGAGAGTTTCATGGATGGGATGTCCTCATTTGCGGACGTGCGCGATCGTTTCGAAAGCGGTCCGTTTCGGGTGGGGTGGCACAAGGCGTACCAGATCGCGTGCGATGCCGGACGATCCGAACTGATCACCGTTACCGGCTTGCCGTCGGATCTCGCCCAGCGTCTATTACTCTGCCCCGCCTGCGACCTGAACGCCGCGATTGATGCGGCCGCAGACGTGCTGCCGGCAGATGCGGATGTGTGCGTCATGCCGCATGCCGGGGCCACGTGTCCTGTGTTGGAGGGAGCAGACGATCGGCAGCGCGTACCGGGGCGAGCAGACAGCGGCGGCGTGAACGGGTCTGCGGGTGCGCATTCGCAGGCGGAGACTACGTAGGAGGGCAAATTCGTGTTCAAGACACAAAGCGGCAGCGATATCTTCGCCGGGGCGCTGGTTACGCTTCTGGGCGCAGCTACGTTTGCCGCAGCGTTGCGCATTGCCGAGGGAGCCGGCGGGCAACTGCACCCGCGCGCCTTCCCGCAGTTGCTGGCGATACTGAGCATGCTGGGCGGCCTGGTGTTGATCGTCGCGGCTTTCGGGAGCGGCGGCAACGGCAAGATGGTTGACTGGCCAGACGCCTCGGTTGGCGCAATTGGTGGGCCGGGCTGGGGATGATATTGCTGTTTACGGCCCTGCTTTCGCCGTTGGGCCTGCTGATCGCCACGTTCTTCTTCATCATGGCCATGATGATGTACTTCGGGAAGTATCGCTGGATCGTCGGCCGCAGCCACCGGGCTCATCACCGACGTGGTCATCTTCTTCATGTTCACACGCCTGTTGGGCCTACCGTTGCCGATGGGCCTGCTATCGTTCCTGAGATAGGAGTCTGTACCCTTGGATAGCTGGCAAATGCTGCTTCGCGGCTTCACGGATGCCCTGACGCCGCTCAACCTGCTCTTTGCGCTGATCGGGTCTATCGGCGGGACTTTGGTGGGGGTGTTGCCGGGTCTCGGGCCAACGGCTGCCATCGCCATGCTGCTGCCGTTGACGCTCACGCTGCCGCCCGCGCCGGCGCTGATCATGATGTGCGCGATCTACTACGGCGCCCAGTACGGCGGCTCTACCACCGCCATCCTGGTCAATATCCCGGGTGAGGCATCATCGGTCCCCACCGCGATCGACGGCTACAAGCTGGCGCAGCAGGGGCGGGCGGGTCCCGCACTCGGGATCGCCGCGATCTCCTCCTTTATCGCCGGAACGCATGGGGCTGATCGGGCTGACCTTCTTCGCCCCGCCGATGGCGCGTCTGGCGCTGATGTTCGGCCCCCCCGAATACTTCGCGCTGACCTTCCTCGGCCTCAGCCTGATCATCAGCCTGTCTGGCAAGGCGCTGGTCAAGGGACTTGTGGCCGCGGTTATCGGTCTGCTGACTGCGATGATCGGCCTCGACCCGCTCACCGGCGTCTCGCGCCTGACCTTCGGATGGTTCGAGCTAACCGCCGGTATCGACTTCGTGCCGATCATCATGGGCCTCTTCGGCATGGGAGAGGTGCTGGCAAATCTGGAGCAGAACATCAAGCTGCTCGTCGCAGTCGGGCAAGCTCGAATGGCTGCCGAGCAAGCAGGACATCAAGGACTCACTCGGCGCGATGTTCCGGTCTGGCTTCATCGGCTTCTTCCTGGGTCTCATCCCCGGCTTCAGCCCCGCCGTTACCACGTTCATGGCCTACGACATCGAGAAGCGGGTGTCGAAGAACAAGGCCAACTTCGGCAACGGCGCCATCGAAGGTGTGGCTGCTCCCGAAGGCGCCAATAACGCCACCTCATGCGGCGGTTTCGTGCCGCTCTTCGCCTTTGGCATCCCAAGTGGTCCGGCGCTGGCGGTGCTGCTGGGCGGCTTCATGATGTACGGCCTGCAGCCCGGTCCACGGCTGTTCGCGGAGAACCCGCAGTTCGTGTGGACGATCATCGCCAGCATGTACATCGGGAACGTTGTACTGGTGATCCTCAACCTGCCGCTGGTCGGCATCTGGGCACGCATGGCGCTGGTGCCGTTCCCGATCCTGGCGCCGCTGATCGTCGTCTTCACTGTGCTCGGTAGCTACAGCCTGCGCTACAGCATGCTGGATGTGTGGGTCGTCATGCTCTTTGGCGTGGTCGGCTACTTCATGCGCAAGCTCAGCTTTCCGATGGCGCCGATGGTGCTGGCTGCCGTTCTGGCGAAGCTCATGGAGACCACCTATATGCAGTCGATGGTGCTCTCGCACGGCTCCCTCGTCATTTTCTTCACGCGGCCGATCTCCCTGGCGTTCATGGCGGTTGCCATCGTCTTCATCGCCCGCGGCCTTTGGGCACAAGTGGGCCTGGGCAAGCTCGTAACGACACCCCTGGTGCTCGAGGAGAGCGAGTAGTCCTGGTCCGTTGCGTTACATTTCTTCCTCAGGATAGCGTCAACTTTACCGGCGCAGGTTGCGGGGCCCGGCAAGCCCCGCAGCCTGTCCTGGGAGCCGGCACGCCGTCCGTCATCGTTCGGCAAGGAGTAGGAACAGTGTTCGAAGAGAAGGTTTCCCGGATGCGGTCGTTCTTGACGTCGTCAGGTGTAGCCGTTGGTGTAGGCTCTGGCGACGGCATGACCGCAAAGCTGATCGAGCGCGCGGGCTTCGACTTCGTCTGGTCGAGCAGCCTCTGCGTTTCCGCCACATTTGCCGTTCCCGATGCAAACCTCATTTCCGCAAGCCAGTACGTGGATGCAGCGCGGCATATGAATGAGGTCATCTCGCTGCCGATCATCGTGGACGCAGACACGGGCTACGGCAACGCCAACAACGTGCAGTATGCCGTCAGGATGTACGAGGAAGCAGGCATCGCGGCGTTTTGCATCGAGGACAAGCGGTTTCCGAAAGACAACAGCCTGCTCGATGGCGGGCGCCAGAACCTGGCCGACATCGAGGAGTTCGCCGGCCGGATCAAGGCCGCCAAGGACGCCCAGCGCAACCCGGACTTCGTCGTGGTAGCGCGTGTCGAGGCGCTGATCGCCGGTTGGGGACAGGAAGAGGCCGTGCGCCGCTCGCTGCGCTACGTCGAAGCCGGCGCCGACGCCATCCTGATCCACTCCAAGTCGAAGTCGCCGGACGAGATCGTGGAGTTCGTGAACAACTGGGACAGCCCCGCTCCATTGGTGTTGGTTCCCACCAATTACCCATCCCTCACGCTCGAGGCCATCCAGGGGCTCGGCAAGGTCCGCATGGTGATCTACGCCAACCAGCCGATGCGCGCCACCGTCAAGGCACAAGAGGAGATTCTGGCCGAGATGAAGCGGGCCGGCGGCATCCACACCATCGACCCGATGATGGTTCCCGTCAGCCACGTCTTCGGGCTGCAGGGTGTGCCGGAGATGAAAGAGCGCGAGAAGCAGTACGGGGTATAGCCCAAGGAGCACTTCGTGGACAACCCGAAGATCGGTTTCGTTGGATTCGGAGCAGTGGGGAACATCTTCGCGAAAGTGATGATGGACCACGGCGCGCAGGTCTGCTATCACGACGTGCGCGGGGAGACGGCGGGTTACGCCGGCCCGGTCTACCTCCCACTGCCGGAGCTGATCGAAACCTGCGATCTCATCATCTCGACCGTCGTGACGAACGTGGCGCTGGACGCCGCGCAGCAGGTTGCCGCCTACTTGCGGCCCGGCAAGACCTTCGCCGACTTCAACTCCACCTCTCCCTCAGTCAAGGTGCAGGTGAGCGACATCGTCACGCGCACCGGCGCGAACTTCGTCGAAGGGGCCATCCTGAGCCCTGTCGGCCCTGCGCGCAGAAATCGGTGATCCTGGTGTGTGGACCGGCCGCCGAGGCGTTTGCCGCGCAAATGGTGGCGCTGGGGCTGCAGAACGTGCGCTACCTGTCGCCGCACTATGGCGAGGCTTCGATGGCGAAGATGCTGCGCAGCGTTTTCGCCAAGGGGGTCGAGTGCCTGCTGCTCGAGATGATGAGCGGTGCGCAGCGGGCCGGGATCGAGCAGTACCTGTGGAACGACATCATGCAGTTCATGCACGAGACGCCGTTCCAGAAGCTGGCCGAGAATTGGATCAAGACGCATCCCGAGGCTTGCGATCGCCGCTGGCACGAGATGACCCAGGTGGTGCAGACGCTGGAAGAGCTCGGGGTCGACCCGTTCATGTCCAGGGCCAGCGAGGCGTTCTTCGAGCGCACCGCAGAGTCGCATCCCGCCGAGAGCTTCCCGCAGCCCCCGAGCGACACCAGCCAGGTATTCCGCTACCTGAACGAAACCCTCTGGCCTCCCGGCGACAGCCAGAGTGAACGCAACGAACCAGCCGGAACGCGACGATGCGACCGCCTGGTCCGGGGGGATCTCAACGCAAAGGCGCAAAGGCGCAAAGATTTCTCGACTTGCCAGCTGGTCGGTGCGCGTCGGCTGAAGTTGGACGGTGTGGAATTCTAACGCAAAGGCGCAAAGACGCAAAGATTTCTTGGGAGGATACCAGCCTTACCTGTCAGTCGCTCCACCTCCCTCTTGCCGGCGCACCTCGCTCTGCCAGACCAGACCTTTGCGTCTTTGCGCCTTTGCGTTAAGATGCCCACAACCACCCATCTCCCATCCCCAGGAGTGAGATGGACGAGAACCGACTCTCATCGGTAATCTTGAATGCTGCGATCGAGGTTCACCGCTGCCTGGGCGGGCCAGGGCTGCTGGAGAGTGTCTATGAACAAGCTCTCGCCCTTGAACTTGCAGGCCGTGGCATACTAGTAGAACGACAGAAAATGATCCCCGTTTCGTACAAGGGCCACGTACTGGAAACGCCATTTCGTGCGATCTGGTCGTCGACGGCCTGGTAATTGTCGAGTGCAAAGCACGTCGAGCTACAACAATGTCTTCGAGCTCAGTTGCTCACCTATCTACGGGCATCCGGACTTAAACTCGGATTGGTGATCAATTTCGGTGAACGCACTCTCCGTCAGCGGAGTGCATCGAGTCGTGAACGGTCTTTAGCGCCACAGATCACATGCCAAGAAGCCCTCCTGGCACAGGAGGGCTTCTTTTGGGCTACCACCGGGTAGCTTATGCTTGCAGTCGACGCGCTTACGCGCTGCGGTACAGCTTCGTCAGCACGAACTCATCGTGGCGCAGCGCCTCGGCGCCGGTGAAGCGACCGTTGATGGTGTGCTGCAGCGTTTCCAGCGCCTTATCGGCGGCCTGGTCCAGATTGATCTCGAACCGCAGCAGGCCCGAAAGGTCGACGTCGATGTGCTCGGTCATCGTCTCGATCGTGATCGGGTTGGCGCTCAGCTTGATCACCGGGATCACCGGGTTGCCGATGACGTTGCCCTGCCCCGTGGGGAAGTAATGCACCACCGAGCCGGCTGCGCAGCACAGCGTCACCATTTCGGCGGCCGCGCTGGACGAATCCATGAAGTGGAGGCCCTTGCCCTGCGGCTCACATGCCGGCTCGAGCACCGACTGCACCTTGCAGCGTCCCATCTTCTGGATGTTGCCCATGGCCTTCTCTTCGATGGTCGTCAGGCCGCCGCGGATGTTACCCTCGGTCGGCTGGGAGCCCATCAAATCCACGCCCTGGGCGATCACGAAGTCCTGGTACGCCTGGAAGATGCGCATGAACTCCTGCGCAACTTCCGGGGTAACGCACTGTGCTGCGATCACATCCTCGCCGCCGGTCACTTCGGTGGTCTCGCCGAAGATCAGGGTGGCGCCCGCGTCGGCCAGCCGCTCGAAGCTGCGGCCGACCGTCGGGTTTGCAGCCAGGCCGGACGTGGTGTCCGACTCGCCGCACTTCGTGCTCATCCACAGCTCGGAGACATCGAACGGCACGCGCGGGAGCTCGGTGGCGTACTGCACGAACTCCTTGGCCTTCCGCGAAGCCATCTCGATCGTCTTCAGATCGCCGTAGCGCTCGATGCTGAAGCCGGCCACCGGCTTGCCGGTCTCCGCAATGGCGTCGACGATCCGGTCGGTCCACTTCGGCTCGATGCCAATGACGACCACGGCCGCTACGTTCGGGTTGCGGCCGGTGCCGGCAAGGGTGCGGAAGGTGAGTTCCAGGTCCTCGCCGAACTGCAGGCGTCCGTACGGGTGGGGCAGCGCCATCGTGCCCTTGATCAGGCTCGCGACCCCTTCGGCGGCCGCGTTGGAGATGTCGTCAACCGGGAGGATGATGACGTGGTTGCGGATGCCGACGCGGCCGTTGTCGCGGCGGTAACCGGTGAGCTTCATATCTGCGCCCTTCATAGCCCCCACCTTTGCGTCTTCAAATTGTGCGTGTGCACGTGGTTGCCCATGCCGATCTCTTGCGTCGCCTTGCCGATCGCCCGGCCGTACTCGATTACCGGTTTCCCTTCTGCGACCGCCTTCATGGCGATCTTGTGCCCGAGCGGAACGGGCTGAAGCACCTTCACGGTGCCGGCGGGCTCACCTTCGAGTGTGGCGGCGCCGACCTCGGAGCCTGCTTCCAGGTCCATGACGGCCACGCCCACGTCGTCGACGAGTTCGTGCATCAGAACACCATACTTCATTCCAACCTCCTGTGTGTACTTGCGCTCTCGCGCAGTGGGTTTATCTGATCGCACGCCGGCGGGGACGGTCGCCGCGCCGGCATGCGGGCACGAGTCTCATGATTCCCGGTTACTTAGCGCCTTTGCGAAGAACTCCACCACATCACTGATATGGTCAGGTTTCGCGCCGATCGTATCCGCCGGCGCGAGCTGTGCCGAGCGGGCAAAGAAGGCGGCCGTGGCCCGCGTCATCGTCGCCTCTATCTCCAGCGTTTCGAGCGTTTCGAGCACCTCTTCCATCTCGTGCTGTCGCCGCTCGCACGCCCCGGGGTGCGTCCGGATCCAGTTCTCGGCCGCGCGGTCGAAGGGGTTCTCACGCATGAAGCGCGTCACGTGGTTCCACATGTATTCTTCGATACCCGCCCGGCGTGCCGCGGCCAGCATCTCGATTATCAGGCACTCCGAGCCCTTCGAGAAGACGCTGCGGAGCATCTTGGCGGTGGCTGCTTCCCCGTACCGCGGTGACAGATAGTCGACGTTGGGCAGCCCCGCGACTCGCAGCCGGTCGACCCACGCTTTCGCTGCCGGTCCCCCCAGCAGGATCTCGGCGCGCGCCCCCGAAGCTGCCACCGGCCCCAGAATGGCCCCCTCCACGAAATCGGCGCCGCTGCTGTTGATCGCGTGCGCCATCTCGATCTTGAGGGCGGGCGAGGTGGAGTTGATGTCCAGATATGCCTGCCCCGGCTTCAGGTAGCGTGCGGCCTCGTGCGCTACGGACAGCGCCGCCTGAGTCCAGACGCTTGAGACCAACAGATCGGCGCCGTCGATCAGATCGGGCAGCGGGCGGTACGGGATATGCACAGCCTCGTCCGCACCACGCACGTCGAAGTATGCCACCTCGACGCCGTGCGCACCTAGCGCCGCCGCGAAGGTGCGCCCGACCACCCCCAACCCGATGAAGCCAACCCGCAGGTTCTGGCCGGTTACCTCTGCGCCTTCCGATGTCTCCACGTTACCCCCATCAGCGATCTGCCGGGCTGCCGGCAAAACCCGAAGTTTCCGTTACAGATCACCCGCCTGCCAACGAGCGCAGTCCACCGGCGCCGCCGGCCAGGTTGATGACCATCAGCTTCATCTCGGTCATCTCTTCGATCGCGTAGCGCACACCCTCGCGGCCGATCCCGGAGCCCTTGACGCCGCCGTACGGCATGTGGTCCACACGGAAGGTGGACACGTCGTTGATCATCAGACCGCCGACCTCGATCGCCTCGAACGCACGCAGGATGCGGTTGATATCCTGGGTGAATACGCCCGACTGCAGCCCGTAGTCCGTGCCGTTTGCGATCTCGATCGCTTCCTCGAAATTGTCATAACGCGTCAATGTTACGACCGGGGCGAACACCTCCTGGCAGCCCAGCTCCATCCCCGGGTGCACATTCGCCACCAGAGTCGGCTCCAGCACTGCGCCCTCGCGCTTGCCCCCCAGGATCACCTCGGCGCCCTGGTCGACCGCCTCGCGGATCCACTGCTCGGCTCGCTCGGCCGCATCTTCCGTGATCATCGGCCCGACGTCGACGTCATCCTCCCTGGGGTCGCCAACCTTCAGCGCCTTCACCCGCCTGACGAGCTTCTCCACCGCCAGGTCGTAAATAGGCCGGTGGATCAGCGCCCGCTGCACGGAGATGCAGTTCTGCCCGGCGTTGGTGAATCCACCCACCGCCACGCGGCTGGCAGCGTAATCCAGGTTCGCGTCCTCGTGCACGATGGCCGCGGCGTTCCCGCCCAGCTCCAACGCGACCCGTTTCCGCCCGCTCCGCGATTTCAGGGCCCACCCCACATCGGAACTACCGGTAAAGGTGAGCATCTTGATCCGGTCGTCGATCACCAGGCGCTCCGCCTTGCTGCCCGCCGCCGGCAGCACGCTGATCGCCTCGGGCGGCAGCCCTGCTTCGAGCAGCATCTCCCCGAGCAGCAGCGCCGATAGTGGCGTTGCCGAGGCAGGCTTCAGCAGGACGGAGTTGCCCGCCGCGATTGCCGGAGCTACCTTGTGGCAGGCCAGGTTGAGCGGGTAATTGAACGGCGCGATGCACAGAACTGGCCCCAACGGGAAGCGCTTCCACATCCCCAACCGGTTCTCACCGTCCGGTACCCAGTCCAGGGGCACCAGCTCGCCGCCAACCCGCTTCGCCTCTTCGGCGGCGGCGAGCACCGTCTGCCGGGCGCGAGCCGTCTCGACCTTCGCTACCCGGCGCGCCTTGCCGCCCTCCATCACCAGCACGTCGATCAGCTCGTCGGTGCGCCGGCCCATGATCTCGTAAAGGCTGCGCAGGATCTCAAAGCGCCTGTGGCCCGGAAGCCGGCGAGTCGCCTCGAAGCCGCGCTCCGACGCCTGGACCGCATCTTCCATATCGCGGTCCCCCGCCTGGCACACCTCGGCGGTTACTTCACCAGTGTACGGGAAGACAACCGGCAGCACATTGTCGCTGCCGCGCCACTCGCCGCCTACCAGGAACTTACGTGGTTCAGCCATGCCTGTCGACTCCTCGACTTCCTCTCCTCTGCATCGCCGACCACAATCGATATGCTACGCTATGCGTACTGTGTCTGGTCCCAGAAACGCTGGAAACGGCCGAGGCCGTCGTGCGTGTATGGGTGGTCAAAGGACTCCTGGAACACCTGGAATCCTGCCGTCACGATGTCGGCGCCGGCGAGCGCTGCCTCGGCGATCTGCCGCCCGTTGCGCACCGCTGCGATGATGATCTCGCAGTCGAACGCGTAGTTGTCACGAACTTCGACCAGCTCGTTGACGAACGAGACCGTGTCTTCGCCGTTCGATTCTTTCCAGCCGATAAAGGCAGACACATACGCGGCGCCCATGCGCATCGCCTGCAGCGCCTGTGTTGTGGAGAATACCAGGGTCAGATTCGAGCGGATACCCTTCTCGGCCAAAACGGGGATCGACTTGAACCCGGCTTCGGTGGCCGGCAGCTTGATCACGAAGTTGGAGCACATCGCCGCCAGCTTCGACGCTTCCTCCACCATCGCACGGTAATCCGTGAGATGCGGGTTCACTTCGACCGAGATCGGACGGTCGGTATTGCAGAAGATGTCGCCGATCTCGCTGATCACCTTCATGAAGGGCTTGCCCGATGCCTGAATGTGACGGGGATTGGTCGTGACTCCGTCGATGTTCCACATCTCAAGAGCATGCGTGATCTCGTTGGTTTGGGCGCTGTCGAGGAAGAATTTCACCTAACACTCCTTGTCTTTCACGCTGCCATGCTCGGAATTGCCGGCTGGGCAGTGTGCATGTCGGTAACGATTGCGTAATCGGGATGGCCCTGTAAAAGGGTTACCGGATAGTCCACGTCTTCATCGCCGCACAGTGCAATGCGCAGCACGGTGCGCTGCCAGTTTCCACCCTGGCAATACAGCCGGATCCGGCGCGCGCTCAGGATGTCTCGCATACCCAGCGTCACTGCCATCGGCGGCAGTGCGGCGGGATTTCCACCGGTGGCCCGCGTGCTGTTCATCACGATTGTCTCCGGTGCGAGCGGCACGATGCGCGTCCGCGAGTCGCGGAATTGTTGCGGCGTGAGCTTGAACCAGCGAGAGATCGGCGGCTCGTTGAATGCCACGTGACCGTGGTAGCCGACCCCGCCGTAGGCGCTGTCGATTCCGCCCACGGTATGGATCGCCTCGCTGATATCATCCAGCCGTAATGGGTCGGGGAAGTGGATCTGTTCCCCCGGGATACGCAGCCCCGGATCGAGCCGCTCGAACAACGACCGGCGCATGAAGCCCTCGAAGCTGAGCGGGTGCTCCACAGGGATCGGGCGTCCCTCCCAGTCGCAGTATTCGTCCATGTTGAACGTGTGTACGTCTAGCCACGAAATCCGCTCGTCGTTGCAGATGTGCACCAGCTCCGCGTAGTGGTCGACCGGACCCACGGGGAGGATCAGGCGCGTAGGGCGTCCAGCGTCGTTGTTCGCGCGGATCTCATCGGCGATCGCGCGGGCGAGGTGGTGGTAGAGGGCCGTCAGGTCGGGCACCAGCTCCAGGCGCACGCGTGCGACGCGCTGTAGCTCCTCAGGGGAAACGGTCAGGTAAGCCGGCAGGTCAATCATCCGCTAGTGCATCTCCTTTTGCAGCCGCATCTTGTCGCGTAGCTCTCGATAGCCCACGAGCCTGATCTTCTGCGCCGCGACGAACTCTCGCAGCGCGGGATCTTGCAGCAGCCGGTACTCATCTTTCCGATAGAACGACTTATCCGGGACGATCGCGTCGATGTCACCCGGCGTGCTTGGGTGGAGCGAGAAGAACGTAAGCCCGGCGGGGAGCTTCGCCATCATCTCGCGATAGACGGCGTCTGCTCGCTCGCTCGGCGCGCGCGGGGAGATACGGAAATCGTCGACCAACGGCATCCCGGCATCGACCAGGTCACGGGTTATCGCGTCCAGGTCGGGCAACTGCTCGTGCTTGACCCCCAGCTCGTCCATGTAGGGGAGGTAGGTGGACCGGTTGCTGAACGCCAGCACCGGCACCCGGTATTCGCGGCCGAGCCGCGCGGTGAGTTCCATCAGCTCGGGGATTGCCGTCACACCCATGTGCGAATCCAGGTGCGTGATGTCGATCTCAGCATCGAGCGCTCGCTCAATCTGCGCCCGGAACTCTTCCTCAATTGCAGTGACATTCAGGCGGTCCTGCACCATGTGCGTGCGGTGCCAGAAATAACCCTCGTCGTCGATCAGGCCGGATGCACGATCGCGGGTGGAGATGGGTCCCCAGCGGAAATACTTCCACTCGGCGGTAAGAGTCAGGTGCACGCCCAGATCGAGCCGCGAGTTCTCACGCGCCATTGCGGCGGCCTCGAGAAACCAGGGGCATGGCACCATCACCGATCCACAGGTGATCAGGCCGCGCTCGCTCAGCTCCCGGAAGGCGACATTGGCGCTGTGGCACATGCCCACATCGTCGGCATGGATGATCACCGCCCGCGCAGTGGTGGCCGGATCGGATTCAGGTTGCAGGGGAGTCGCCATAAGCCCTTCGGTCCTCACTTCTCAGGCTGCCGCTGCCCAGGCAGCCGGTCCTGGTCCCGTTTGGCGGTAGAAAAAAGCGTCGAGCGCCAACACGGCGGCGCCTACCAGCCCCGCATGCGGGCCAAACGACGTCGGGCACACCTGCACCCGTTCCCCCAAACCCGCGAACGATCGCCGCCGCATCGTCTCCGTGATGTGGGGCAGAAGCAGGTCCTGCCCGTCCGCAAACAGCCCGCCCAAAATGATCAATTCCGGGTTAATCAGATTGACAAGGTTCGCCAGGGCCGTCCCGGTGTGATGCGCAACCCCAAGCAGTATCGCATGCGCCATGCGATCGCCCCCGCGCGCCGCCTGGAACACAGCGGTGACCGGCGCGGTCCCGGCGTCGGACCGGTCGATCAGGCGCGCCAGCAGCGAGTCCGGGTCGCGGGACGCCATACCGCGTGCAGCGCGCATGATGGCCGGCTCGGATACCAGCGTCTCCAGACATCCCGTATTGCCGCACCGGCAGGTCAGCCCACCGTCGGGCACGCTCGTGGTGTGCCCGATCTCGCCTGCGCCTGCCTGTCCCCCTCGATAAACCTGGCCGTCGACGATAAAGCCGGCTCCCACGCCAACGTGCGAGTACACGAACGCCAGCGTGGAAATGCCGCGTCCTGCGCCAAACATCGACTCGGCCAGAGCCATCCCGCGCACGTTATTGTCCACGCATACGGGCAGCTTCAGGCGTTCGGAGAGCATCTCGCGCAGCGGTAGATCGTGCCACCCGAGGTTCGGCGCCAACCGGTTCAGTCCCCGGATCGGATCCACCAGCCCGGACGCGCCTGCCCCCAGTCCCACCAGCCTCGTGCGATCGGGGCACGTCTCGCCGATCACTTCCTCCAGCAGCGTACAGGCATCTGCGAGCACCTGTTCCGCCGGAGCGCCCGGGTCAGGACGCATTACCCGCCAGCCCTTGATCTCCCCCACCAGATTGCACACCCCGACACGCAAATGATCGACGTCGACATGGATTGCCGCGGCGAAGCGTGCGTCAGGTACGAGCTGCAGGAGGGTGCGGGGCCGTCCGGCCCTGCGCTCCCCGTCCTGTTCGTGACCCAGCTCGGCCACAACCCCTTGCGTCAGGAGTTCGGCGACCAGATTGGACACAGTGGTGGTAGACAGGCCTGTGTGGCGCGCAAGCCGCACCCGCGGCACGGCTCCGTATTGCAGAAGCGTGAGCAGAACGGTCTGTACGTTGTGGGCCTTCATGCCGGCCACGTTGCGTCCAACGAACGCCGGTCGCGCTGATCCCAAAGCCTGCGTGCTCCTTCCGTGGGACAGAGAAGCCATCTATCGTAGGGTAGCGGGTAAGTGGCAATTAATCAAGTGCTAAAACAAATCCTGTAAGATTCTACTCCCCTGCTGCACGAGTCGTCAATACCGGTGGGGTGCTATCCAACGGGGACCTAACATCGTCTTTATCTGTCCTTCATTTCACTACGCTACCATAACATCGCCGGCAACGCACCGGCGAGATCAACGATGCAATCGAGGAATGGATGTTTCTGGCCCCAGATCGTGAAATCAACACCGGCAGCGCGAATACGCGGTCCCTCTTCACCGGCGACACTGCTCCCGCCGCCGAAGTAGACCTGCGGCTGGCCGCGGTGTTGGATACGTTCGGCCCCGTAACGCTCGAACAGATGGCGCGGGTGGCGCTGATGGATCGTCGTGAGTTGAAGTATGTGATGCCGCACTCTGTGCTGCTCCCGCTGCTGCACGACTTGCGCGATTCATACCGTGTGCTGTCTGTAGCCGGCGAGAGGACGTCGCGCTACCGCACCCTCTACTACGACACCGCCGACCTGGCGCTCTACCACCGCCACCACGCCGGTGCGCCTGACCGCTACAAGATCCGCGCGGAGAGTATGTCGACTCGCAGACCACGTATTTTGAGGTCAAGCACCGCACAGCGCGATGTCGCACGATAAAAAGCCGCATCCCGACGCCGGCCCTGGTCACGGCGGTGAATGGCCCGACCCGGCGCTTCTTGTCCGAAGCCTGTCCCTACGTCCCGGGCGAGCTGCAGCCTTGCCTGTGGAACCAATACACGCGCATCACGCTTGTCAGCGAGACCCGGCTCGAGCGCATCACGCTGGACATGGATCTGGCTTTTCTCTGGAACGGAATGCGCATAGCTCTGCCCGGAGTCGTCGTAGCGGAGGTGAAGTACACAGGCTCCGGCCCGGCTTCTCCGTTCGTCGCGACAATCCGGCAGCACCAGATCCGGGCTACGAGCTTCAGCAAGTATTGCATCGGCGTCAGCCTGCTGTATCCCACCGTGAAGAGCAACCGGTTCAAGGCGAAGCGCCTGCTGATAGAGCGCATGATGCGAGGAGATCTGAATGGAATTCATTAGCCTGTTTGCCGGGTTCGTGTTGAACCTCATGGTGGCATTGCTCATCATTCGCGGCATCTACTACCCGGCCAATCAGAACAAGAACTTTGTGTTCACCTATCTGGCTTTCAACACGATCATCTATTTCGTGATGAGCTTTCTGACCAGCGCCGAGTTGAGTTTGGGTGTGGGTTTCGGACTCTTCGCTATCTTCTCGGTGCTGCGCTACCGTACGAGCACCATGTCGACGCGTGAGATGACCTATCTGTTCATCGTGATCGCGTTACCGGTCATGAACTCGGTACTGATGCGGAGCGGCGACTGGTTGATCCTGCTCGCCGCAAACGCGACAGTGACGGCCGTGCTGTTCGTGTTGGAACGCGAATGGGGTTTCCATTACGAGAGCGCGCAGCCGGTCCGCTACGATCGCATCGAACTGATCCGTCCCGAAAACCACGCGCTGCTGCTGGCGGATCTATCCCAGCGAACCGGGCTGCCGGTGAAGCGCGTCGAGATCGGGCGGCTGAACTTCTTGAACGATACGGCGGAGCTCAGGGTGTTCTACGACGACCCGCGACCCGCCGGCGGCCGGCGGCATGCTGAAACCAGCATCGCCGACGAGATTTATCTCTCACTCGAGAACGCATAGGCGCGCCGGAGGAATCATGGCGGGTAGGAACAGCAACTTCATCCGGATCGTGCTGGCCGGATTTACGATAGCCTCGTTGATAAC
This sequence comes from uncultured Chloroflexia bacterium, assembly GCA_963783655.1. Taxonomy (GTDB): domain Bacteria; phylum Chloroflexota; class Anaerolineae; order CG2-30-64-16; family CG2-30-64-16; genus CAWAOA01. The sequence continues at coordinate 16,824 of CAWAOA010000017.1, read as the reverse complement.
GGCGTGCGGCGGAGCTGGCGCCCCATCGTCGACAACCGCGGTGGAGTCGTCACCGCCAACGTCAACCGCCGCTTCGACCGGCGCGTCCGGCAGCGTCAGCGCCGCCGCTGCTACCGCTCCCTCGACCGCCGTTTCGACGAGCGCGGCGGCTACCACACCCGCTCAACCGACAGCTACGCCGGCCGCCGCGACGCCCGGTGCTGCTACCACCGGTGTCGTCGAGCGCCCGGCGTCCTGGGACGAAGAATCGCACGGCAGCGATGCCGAGCCAGACTATGCCGTCGTCTTTCCGCAGGACAAGGTCAACCAGATCACCATCAACATCACCTCCGAGAACTGGGCCGCCATGAAGGCGAATCTGACCGGGCTCCTGGGCGCAGCGGGCACGGGCGGCGGTCCCGGTGGCGAGCCCGGCGCCTTCGGCGGGCGCGGCAACCGGCAGATGCCTCAGGGAGGACAGGCGTCACCGGATGGCGCGGCACCACAGGGTGGGCAGTTCCAGCCGGACGGGCAGCAATTGCCGGGCGGCCAGGGTCCACAGGGCGGCGGTCCGGGTGGGCGAGGCGGCAACACCGACATGACCCCGACGAACCCCTCCTGGGTACAGGCAACCGTCGAATTCAATGGGCAGACGTGGACGGACGTCGGCGTGCGTTACAAGGGCAATTCATCATTGAGCAGCGCGTGGCGTAGTGGGTCCGAGAAGCTGCCGCTGAAGCTGGATTTCGATCAGTTCGAAGACGTAGTCCCGGCCATCCGGAACCAGCGGTTCTATGGATTCAAGCAACTTTCGCTGGGGAACGGCTTCAGCGACGCCACCTTCATGCGTGACGCCCTATCGTACGATGTCGCCGAGGCTGCGGGGCTCGTGGCGCCGGAAACGGCTTTCTACGAAGTGATCGTGAACTACGGCGAAGGTCCCGTCAGCCTGGGGCTCTACACGATGGTGGAAGTCGTAGACGACACGGTAATCGAGAACGCGTTCGGCGATGACAGCGGAAACATCTACGAGGGGGACGGCCCGGCGGCCAGCCTGGCCGGCGGTACGACCGGCCAGATCGAAGCGAGCTTCCAGAAGGAGAATAACGAGGATGCCGCTGATTGGTCCGACATCCAGGCGCTCTACCATATCCTGCACTCGGCGGAGCGCACGACGTCGCCCGCGCCCTGGCGGGCGAAGCTCGAGAAGGTACTCGACGTCGACTCCTTCCTCGGTTCGCTGGCCCTGAATGCCGCCATCCAGGATTGGGACCAGTACGGGTCGATGAGCCACAACTACTATCTGTACCACGATCCGGATTCGGACAGGCTGGTGTGGATCGCGTGGGACCACAACATGGCGTTTGGCAGTGGACCGGGCCGTCGGGGAGGCGACAGCAGTCTCGACTTCGCCGGGACGGGCGCCAACTGGCCGCTCATTCGCAATCTGCTGGACGATGACGTGTACAGTGCCAGATACCGCGAGCTGCTGCGCAGCACGCTCGACGATGCCTTTGACGTGGACAAATTGACGGCGAAAATCGACGCGATGGCATCCGTCCTCCGGCCTTACCTCGAAAAGACAAACGCTGCGTCCGGATTCGACAGCGGCGTTCAGCAACTGAAGAGCCGCATCGAGCAGCAGGCCGCGGCCGTGCATACCTTCCTGGGCCGCTAGGAGCTGTAGGGGCGTGTCGAATCGTAGGGGCTAAGCACCGGCCGGCATCGCGTGGCGTCACCCAACTTGGGGCCGGTGCTTCGCCCCTGTCGCATCGCACGTACCACCCACGGGATGCCCCGGCCATTGTAACGCTGCGCGCCCGTCTGCCGGCTTACCTTCGCCTTCCCCCGGTCACCGCGGCGACCTTACCGCCGCCGGCGATCCTTCTCTTCCCTTTCCCCCCTTGATACCGTAGCTGCAAAGCAGGCGGATCTTGACGACCCATGACGCGGCGCCTCGCTTCCCGCCAGCTTTGCTGTCGCATCGCACGCCCATCTTCTTGGACGCGGCCCGTGCGCCGTGCGGAAACGGTGGCGGGGCAAGGCGCGGGCCGCGGTTTCCCGCGCCGGTCTGTGCCATGCAACGGCAAAGCTGCCGGAAGGGAGCACCGCCGCGTCCTGCTTGGGGTTAACGCCGGCTGCTTTGCAGCTACGGTATCGAAGGGGAATGAAAGAGGAGGATCGCCGGCAGACGGGAGCGCAACGCAACGATAGCCGGGTCATTCCGCAGGTGGTCAATGCAATGCGACGGGGCGAAGCACCGGCACCCAACAGGTTTCGCAACGCGCGATGCCACCCGGTGCTTAGCCCCTACAGTTCGCGTGGCCCCACCGGTTCTCGCAGCTCCTGCGGCTCTCGTAGCTCCCATGGGCCGCGAGGGGCGCTCGGCAATCCGGTTCCGCCGGGAAACCCGTCGTATAATGGCGAAAACCGGAATCCGCGACAGGAGGCACGATGCAGATCGATTTGGGAGGGCGGACGGCCCTGGTTACAGGCGGCAACAGCGGCATCGGCCGCGCCGTTTCGCTGGCCCTGGCGGGCGCCGGGTGCGACGTAGCGACCACGTATTACTCTTCAAGCGCCGGGCCGCTCGAGGAGATGCGCGCCATGGGGCGGCAGGCGTTTCAGTACCAGTTGGATGCCAGCGACTCAGCGCAGGTGAATTCGGTGGTGGCGGCGGCGGCGCACGACCTGGGCGGTCACATAGACATTCTCGTGAATAACGCCGGCGACATGCTGGGCCGCATCCCACTCTTGGAGATGACTGACGAGCACTGGCGCCGCGTGCTCGACGTCAACCTATCCAGTGCCTTCTACTGCCTGCGCGCCACGGCGCCTTACATGGATCGCGGGTGGGGGCGTATCGTGATGCTCTCGTCGCTCGCCGGCGTGACGGGCGGTGGCACCGGCGCGGCGGCTTACGCGGCCACGAAGGCCGCGCTGATCGCGCTGGCGCGCGGCGCAGCCAAGGAGCTCGGGCCGCGCGGTATCACCGTGAACAGCGTGGCTCCGGGGCTGATCCTCGGTACGGTCTTCCACGACAAGGTCACGCCCGAAGCGGCGCGCCAGGGGTCGATCGCTCGCACGCCCCTCAGGCGCGCCGGCACCCCCGAAGACGTGGCGGGCGCCGTGCTCTACCTGGTTTCGGATCTGGCCGGATTTGTCACCGGTGACGTAATCGACATCACCGGCGGTCTGTGGCTGACCTGACCGTCACTTCTTCAGCTTGTCGAAGAAGTGCTTGCGGAACTTCACGACTTTAGGAGCGACCACCGCCTGGCAGTAGCCCTGGTTTGGATTGTTGGCGAAGTATTCCTGGTGATAGTCCTCGGCGGGATAGAACTGCCCCGCCGGTATCAGCTGCGTCACGACCGGATTGGGCCACACGTGCTCTCGCTCCAATTCGGCGATCAGCTCTTCCGCCACCGCTCGCTGCTCCGGTGAGTGGTAGAAGATCACCGACCGGTATTGCTCCCCCACGTCTGCCCCTTGGCGGTTGAGCGTTGTGGGATCGTGGATGCCGAAGTAGACCCCGAGGAGATCCCGGTAGTTGATCTCGTCGGGGTCGAACGTGACGCGCACCACCTCGGCATGCCCCGTTCTTCCGGTGCACACCGCCTCGTAGCTCGGATTCGCCACATGCCCCCCGGCGTAGCCCGATACGACGTCCGTGACGCCGCGCAACTGGTCGTATACCGCTTCGAGACACCAGAAGCAGCCCCCGCCCAGCGTCGCTACTTCCGATCTCTTCCCGTTTTCTCCCATCGTTCCTCTCTCCCTACCTATCAGTTCCTGATGGCACACCTGCACCCTGGCCGGCCACCGGTATGGCCGCCCGTCTCGCAGCCCGCGCACGCCAGATTAGCTCCGCGAGGAGCCAGGTGACTGCGCCCCACGACAATCCAATCGCATACCCTGAGATCACGTCCATCGGGTAGTGCGCGCCCACGTACGCCCGGCCCATCCCCACCAACAGGATCACCGCGATCGTCCCGGCGAGTGCTACCCGGCGCCAGCGCGGCGACAACTGCGACCGGAACACATGATACATCAGCCCGTATATCAGCACTGCGCTGATGGTGTGCCCGCTGGGAAAGCCGGGCACCGTCAACACCTCAATCGGGTCCGGGAAGGCCGGCCGCACACGCCCGATCGACAGGCTCAGAACCTGGAAGAGAACCTCTCCCCCGCCGACTCCCATCACCAGCAGCGCGAACTCGCGCCATTTGCGCTCCTTGAGCCACACGAGGCCCAGGCCCACCCCCAGAAGCACGATCATCTCCATCCCGAGAAAGCCGCCGAGCCGGGCCAGAACGATCAGCAGCGCCGGCCCTGTGCGCGCCTGGATGTGCAGGACACGCGCTGCCTCTTTATCCACCTGTGTGATCGGGCCCCCGCGCAGCAGGTCGAAGGTGAGTAAGGCAAACAGCGCTGCGAACACGACCGCGATCACGACAGCCGTGCGCATCGCCACTGCCCGGTTTGGATCAGGTTGGTGCGGTGACATGGCCTACCTCAGGTGAATGCGCCGGTACTGCGCGAGAAAGATGGCATATGCTCCGTAGGCGATCAGACCGGCCGCTACCGCCGCCAGCACGACGGCGCCGAACTGCTGCCCGGCGAGCGTTTGCAGCGCCTCGCCCAGCCCGCCTGCCTGTCCGGGGTCGTACCGCAGTCCTGCCTGAAGCAGGAAGTAACCCACCAGCACGTAGACGACGCCTTTCGCGGCGTACCCGGCGGTCCCCATGCGCATAATCCAGGTCCGCTGGGTCTGGCTCAGCTCGCCGTACTTCAGCCTGCGCTCGAACTTCCCTGTAAAGGCCTGGTAGAACTGAGCCAGGCCAACCGCCAGGATCACCAGACCCAGCAGAGCCACAAGCCATCTCCCGTACGGCCACTGCATCAGCATCACCGTCACGTCGCGGTATTCCTTCTCGGCGGAGGACGCCAGCCCCATAGCCATGCGCCACGTCCCGAACGCCAGTGCCGCGTAGCTGACACCGGTTACGAAGTATCCGGCACGCTCCAGTATCGCCTTGGTGCCCTTCCCTTCGCGTTCCGGGTCTGCGAGCGCCTGCACGAGACGCCAGATAGCATAGCCCAGCAGCCCCATTCCCAGCAGCACCATCAACAATTGCCCGTACGGCTGCCGCAAGATGTTCGACATGGCCGAATTCTTGTCTACGTTAGCACTGCCTGCTCCTCGCGCTGCCTGCAGCGCCAGTAGGCCAACGACTGCATAAACGATCCCTTTTGCGGCGTATCCCAGCCGCGCCAATCGCTCGATCCACGGTTTAGCAGCCCCCGCCGCATCTTCGACCTTTACACCGGCGGCCGTGCGGGAGGCTTTCTTTACTGCATCCATCGGATATCTCCATCCACTTCAACAAGCAACCTCAGAAATCAACACTTGTGCGAGGATAACCCTGCACGGTTCGGGTTTCAGCGACTTGCCTTCCAGTGACAGCCGGAGGCTGTTGCGCCGTACAACCGCCAATTCAGAACGCCGTCCTACATTCACCGGCCACATGCGCGCCTATAATCTGCGTGTCGAGATGCCCGAAAGGATACCCGTGACGCAGCGTGTAACGGCCAGCAGGCTTGCCAACCAGGGCGCGAACGCGATCATGCGTGCCTTCGCGCTGTACCAGACACGATTCCAGCAGATTACCCAGCGGGCGCAGGAGCGATTCGAGGCGCGGGACTGGCGCGGCATGCGCGCCGATGCGACGGAGCGGCTTGACGTCTACCGCCGCGTCGTCGACCGTGTGACCGAGGATATCCGCGCGCTGCTCGGCCCCCGGGTCGACGACCAGCTTGTCTGGGCGGGGATGAAAGCTGTCTACTCCAGCCTGCTCAACACCTGTGACCAATGGGAGCTGGCGGAGACCTTCTTCAATTCCATCACCCGCCGCATTTTCGCCACGGTCGGCGTGCACCCCGAGATCGAGTTCGTCGATACCGACTTCGATACGCCTCCCACGTTGGGCTCACGCACGCTCTACCGCACCTACGACGGTCCCCTGGCGCCGGAGCAGCTGGTCGAGAGGGTGCTGGCCGGATGCAACTTCCGCGTCCCGTTCCGCGACCGTCAGAGCGATGCCCAGGGGGCCGGCCACCTTATCGCAGCCGCCCTCGCGTGGGCCGGATGCCGCCCTGAGATCGCCCGGGCAGAGATCATTCGCTCCATTTTCTACCGTGGCAACGGTGCGTACGTCATCGGGCGGTTCATGGTCGAGAACCAAACCTTCCCGCTAGTGTTGGCGCTGCACCACGAGGAGGGCGGGATTGCACTGGATGCCGTCTTGTTGGAGCAGAACGACGTCAGCATCCTCTTCAGCTTCGCGCACTCCTACTTCCAGGTCGAAGCCACCCGGCCCTACGATCTGATCCGTTATCTGAAGCTCATCGTGCCCCGCAAGCGCGTCGCCGAGCTCTATATCTCGATGGGCTTCAACAAGCAGGGCAAGACGGAGCTCTATCGCGACCTCCTGCAATACGTCCATACGCACGAAGACGAGCGCTTCGAGATCGCCCCCGGCGAGCGCGGCATGGTGATGACCGTATTCACCGTACCCGGCTACGACATGGTCTTCAAGGTAATCATGGACCGGTTCGCCCGTCCCAAGGAGACCACCCGCCGCGAGGTCATGGCGCGCTACGGGTTGGTGCATCGCCACGATCGAGCCGGGCGGCTCGTGGATGCCCAGGAGTTCGAGCACCTCAGCTTCCCGGCCAACCGGTTCGCTCCCGAACTGCTGGACGAGCTGCGAAGGGTCGCCGGCCACAGCATCAAGGTCGAAGACGAAAGCGTCGTGATCTCCCATGCCTACGTCGAGCGCCGCGTAGTCCCGCTCAACATCTATCTTCACGAAGCCGAAGCGTCTCTGGCCGAGGCTGCCGTGCTCGACTACGGGCGCACGATCAAAGACCTCACCTCCGTGAACATCTTCCCCGGCGACCTGTTGCTCAAGAACTTCGGGGTGACGCCGAACGGCCGTGTCGTGTTCTACGACTACGACGAGGTGTCGCTCGTCACCGACCTCAACTTCCGCTCGCTCCCGGCGGCCCGCAGCTACGACGAAGAGCTCTCCGACGCGCCCTGGCTGGCGATCGAGCAGAACGACGTCTTCCCCGAGGAGTTCGCCCGCTTCCTGGGTGTCAGCGGGCGCCTGCGGAGCCTGTTCCTAGAAGAGCACGGGGATCTGTTTCAGGTAGAGTATTGGCGGCAAATGCAGCAGCGGCTGCGAGACGGCGATGTGATGCACGTCCTGCCGTACGACGAGACGCGCCGCCTGAGCGCGCAAGCTCCGGCGACAGGCTCTTGAACAACCGGGACGGATATGGGATAATCCGCGCACAGCCACCGCCACAGCTCCTGCGAGCGCGCAATCCGTGGCGTAGACCCGCCATGCCACCGCCTTGGGAGCACACATGCAGCCAGCCGATCAGCAGACCGCCGAGGGGATCCTCTTCACCGACCAGTATCAGCTCACGATGGCCCAGGTGTATTTCCGCATGGGCCTGCACGAGCGCCCGGTTCACTTTGAGCACTTCTTCCGCTCCTATCCCGACTACGGGATCCACAAGGCCGGGTATTGCATTGCGGCCGGGCTGGAGTGGCTGGTCGACTGGATGCAGCGCTCCCATTTCCGCGACGAGGACATCGAATACCTCAGGTCGCAGCGCGGCCGCAGCGGCAAGCCGGTGTTTGCCGAGGACTTCTTGCGCTGGCTGCGCAAGAACGGTGACTTCTCCGGCCTGACGCTGTGCGCCGTCCCTGAAGGGCGCGTGGTCCATCCCTACGTGCCGCTCAGCACGGTCTCCGGGCCGCTGGCCATGGCGCAGATCGTCGAGACGGCCCTTCTCAACCAGCTCAACTTCCAGACACTGGTCGCCACCAAAGCGGCTCGCATCCACGATAGCGGCCGCGGCCGGTTGCTGCTCGAGTTTGGGTTGCGCCGCGCCCAGGAACGCGGCGCGCTCGCCGGCGCCAGAGCCGCCCTGATCGGCGGCGCGGATTTCTCCTCCAACGTCGGCATCTCGCACGTGCTTGGCTTTGCCCCAAAGGGCACGCATGCGCACAGCCTGGTTCAGATCTTCATGAGCGAGGGGTCAGGGGAGCTGGGCGCCTTCCGCGCCTATGCAGAGGTGTACCCGGACGACTGCCTGCTTCTGGTCGATACCATCAGCACCCTGGAGAGCGGCATCCCCAACGCGATCACGGTGTTCGACGAGCTGCGCGCCAGTGGCCACGAGCCCATCGGGATACGGATCGACTCGGGCGACCTTGCGCACCTCAGCATCCAGGCGGCCAGGATGCTTGACGAGGCCGGCTTCCCAGACACCTCTATTACCCTCAGCAACGACCTGGACGAGCTGGTGATCTGGCAGATCGTGACGCAGATCATGGAAGAGGCCCCGCGCTACGGCGTGGATCCGAACCACCTGGTGAACCGCCTCGCCTACGGGGTTGGGACCCGGTTGATCACCTCTGCCGGCGAGCCGGCATTGGGCGGTGTCTACAAGCTGGTGGCAGTGCGTGAAGGGGATGCATGGGAGCCGGTCATCAAGCTTTCGGAGACCCCGGAGAAGACGCTGAATCCCGGTCGCAAGGGGGCGTGGCGTCTATATGACCGCCGCGGCAAGGCCACCGCCGACCTGCTCACTTGCGAAGGAGAGGATCCCGCTCAGGACGCGCGTCTGGTGCTGCGCCACCACTCGGACCACGCCAAATCCCGTACGCTCGTCCGCTCCGAGATCTCGGAGATCGAGCCGCTCCTCGTCACGGTGCTGGACGGCGGCAAGCTCGTGTACGACATGCCCGATATCGAGGAGATGCGGCGTATCCGCCGTGCCGACGTGGAGCGGCTCGATCCCGGCGTGCGCCGCTTGATCAATCCGCACATCTATCACGTCTCGCTCAGCCAGAAGTTGTGGCACACCAAGCAAGAGTACATCCGCACCTTAATGGCCGAAGCCGAATCCGCATAGCAGGAGAGTTCCCATGCCAGAGCGACGGCGCACGGCCACACTCCGTTTCCTCGCCAGCCCCACGGACCAGAACCTGTACGGGAAGGTGCACGGCGGCGTTGTGATGAAGTGGATCGACGAGGCCGGCTACGCCTGCGCCGCAGGATGGAGCGGGCAGTTGTGCGTCACCGTCTATGTGGGCGGCATCCGCTTCTGGAAGCCCGTCTTGTTGGGCAACATCGTCGAGGTCAACGCCCGGCTTATCTACACCGGGAACACCAGCATGCACATCGCGGTAGAGGTGCTTGCCGGCGAGCCGCAAACGGGCGAATACATCCGCACCACGAGTTGCATCATCGTCTTCGTGGCGATCGACAACGAAGGGCGAGGAGTGACGGTCCCCACGTGGGAGCCCGCCACCGCGGAAGAGGCTGCCGAACGCGACTACGCCGTTCGCCTGATGGCGCTGCGCAAGCAGATCGAGGAGCTCGCACCGTCGCCCGTTCCGGTTCCGGACCCATCCCTGCCCGTAAGCTCACCGTCATAACGGGCAGGTGACCCGCCCCGCGCCGCAAGGCCCTACATAACGAACCGTAGCCGCAGTGCTCTACACAACCGAACAGTAGCTGCAATGCTCTCCACAGAGGGCTGAAAATCTCTAGATTACCGAACCGTAGCTGTAATCTCTACACAACCGAACCGTAGCTGCAAATCTCTACATAACCGAACCGTGGCTGCAAATCTCTACATGACCGAACCGTAGCTGCAAATCTCTACACAACCGTAGCCGCAAAGCAGGGCGAGGAAGCCCGAGCTTATTGCCACGTACTCAACTTCCGCCCAGCTTTGCCCTGCCACTTAACCCGCGAGGTTACTCATGACCGATCACGAACATCCGGCTCCCTGGGGCGTCCAGATCCCAATCGAATTCGAGCCCGACGACAAGGGGGAATTCCCGCTCTGCCAGACCGTGTGGGTCAATCATGACAACGGGCACTTCTACCTCCGCTTCTACCGCATCGTCCCGCCCCTCGCTCCCAGCGTGCCCGACCACATCAAGGCCCACCTCGTCGGCACCGTGGCCATCCCCGCGCCCCCTGTGCCCGGCATCATCCGCGCCCTGATCGACAACGTGCACAAATACGAGGCCGCGACCGGCATCCGCATGCAATGGGAGGAGCCGCCGCAGGCGGCAAGTAGCAAATAGCAGGTAGCAATTAGCAATAGCAGTTAGCAAATAGCGCGATTAGTTGTAGGTCACGCTTGATGAACATTAACAAACCGATCAGGTAAGCACTTCCACGCTCGCACGCCACGGGTAAATGCCTGTAGGTCACGCTTGTAGCGTGACACCGTGCACAATCGTGTGCCACCGTGCTCCGGCATTGCGCCTACCGGCACGCTTGGAGCGCGACAACGACGGATCCCCGTAGGCGGGGTGAACGAGGTGCGGGCGGGGTTGGACCAGCCGTTTCGGATCACGACAGCCGCAGCTGGCGGCTACATTGGGAATTGGCTTGCCAACGGGGCGTCCTTCGAGAGCCTCAGGATGGCTGCGATAGTTTTCGGCATCGATGCGAAAGGCTCCGTCCAGGGGCAGCGATAGGGGTCCGCGCCCAACTGCGGGACCCCTGGACAGGACCACTGCATCTATGGCGACCCCTAACGCAGCCATGCTGAGCCTGTCGAAGCACGCCCCGTGGCACACCCAATCTACATCGAAGCACGCCCCGTCACCCACCCAACCCCCATCGCCGCGACCTCTCCCCCACCTCAGCTCCCCACCACCCATTCCCTCGGCTCGGCCGTGGCCTCGTCCGGGTCGATCACCTGGCGGCCGTGCCACTTGAACAGCGAGGCGCCGGGGGCGTATCCTGTCCCAACAGGAACGCCTTGCGGACGTCCGTGATGGCGAGCGCGCACTGCGGCTGGTTCTTCCCCAGGAAGGCCGAGAAGCGTAGCGCCTCAAGCTGCTCCCCCTTCGTATCTTGCGGCAGCTCGACGGTCGCCCGCCGCCATCCCTCACTCTGTATCCTCAGGCTGTCGGTATCGTGGTCAGACATAAACCACGTCTCGTCGCCGCGCAGCTTGACCCCGAGAGCCAGCTTTGCATCGCACGGCGAGCCGGCAGCCGGACCACTCTTGAACTCGACATACAGGTAGTTCGCGCGGGTCGCTGACGGCGCGCGTCCCCGCCTTCGCCGTGCGCTCCGTTCCCTCGCGCGCCTCTCGTCCCCACTCCTGCGCCATGATCTCGTAGGACCACGGGTGCGCATCGAGCACCTCCTCGCGCGCCGTGTCGCCGAGCGCCTCGAGGGGCGGGAGCGCGAAGCGGAAGCGGGACGAGCCGGTGTCTGCGAAGACGTTGTTCAGCGTCGCCACGCGGATCAACGGATGCTTCCCCTCGTAGGCGCCGGTGAAGGCCAGCACCTTGTGGTCTTTGGCCTGATACTCCTCGTTTGAGACTTCGCCCCCGGGCCCGAGCGTGAGCCGGTAGACGAATTCGATGTCGACCAGCCGGCCCCAGCGCGCCATCAAGCCGTCCGGCTCCGTGCCGCCATCTTCATTGCTGAAGACCAGGGTGTACTGGATATTCCTGCCGCCCGCGGGGTTGGTCGTGACCTCGTGGTACGCCAGCAGCGGGGTATCGCTGCGCGCCGACTCGTCTCGCCCGTAGAGGATAGGCGCATGCGCGATCGCCCGGTAGAGTGGATCGGCCTGCGGGAAAGCGCGCACCTCTGCGCTGGTGACCTTTACCTCGCGCGCCCCCGCCGCCGACTTCCCAGGCTCGAGCTGTATTGCCAGCCGGTGCTTCCCCGCTGCCAGCGGCCCGAGCATCACCTCGTATGCGCCCGTTGTCTCCCCGCGGAAAAGCACCACGTCTGCCCGGTAATTACCGTCCACGTGTACGGAGACCACCGCAGCTTCTGCCCCGGCCCGTCCCCAACTGCTGCCCGGACCCGACGCCTGCAGCGTCAGCACCCCCTCGCCCTCGGCCAGCATTACGAACTCCCGCTCCAGCAGCGCACTCGATGTGGGCGCAGTGGTGGACGGAGCAACCGGCGTCGTGACCGGCGTTGCCGGTGCACACGCGGCCAACAGGAGCAGCATAAATGGGAGGACGAGTAGGCGGCGGGTACTCATTTGGGCTCCTTTGCACACGAGCAGGGCGGGGAATCCGGGCGGAACACGAACATCGGACTTCTCGAATCTGAACCTGATCTGGTCGCGATTGCCCGAAATTGCTGTTACTGCTCAGGGAAAATGACCGCTAAATGCTCAACGAAAATGTCCGCTGGCTGGGAAGGTGACAGGTGATTCGTCACCCGGCAGGGCTGGCGGTGCGAGTGGCGGGTGCAGCCTGTGACTGGGGCGGCACAGCTACTCGCTGGGTTTATCGCTTTCGGCCAGTGTAGCTCACCCCAATGGCGGAGGGTGGCGAGGCGGAGCCGAGAGGCTCCGCCTCTGCTACACTGGCCCTGCGTCGGCGCTCGGGGTCGCTCCCCAGCGTTGCCCCTATCCTCCGCGCAGGTGCTGACAGTGTAGCACAGGGCCGCTGGATTCGGCGCCTACTTGCTGACCATAGAGCCAGGCTCGCTGCCGGCTGGCCTTCGGCCTTGGGATGGAGCCGGTGGCGCGGCTGCTGGCGCCGACAGCGCCGACACGGGTGCGGATGCGACGAACGGCCGATAGGCCATGCGGCGCTTGCCATGATACAGGTAGATCTCTCCTTCGGGCACGACGTGGACGGTGACGCGCTGGCCGACCAGGCTGGGATCCCTGCGGGCCGGGCACGAGTTGCAGGAGCTGGCCCGCGAAGCTGATGCAGTGGTCGGCGCGCACCTTGCGGGTTTCACGGATGGCGAAGTAGTAGGCGAGGTCCAGGTCGGCTGGCAAGCGGCACCCAGGCGCTGTGCGGGTCCTGGGGCGCCTTGGCGAAGCGGGCGTTGTAGCGCTCGATGAAGCCGGGCAGGAAGGCGTTGGCCTCCTCCAGGGTGGTGATGCCAGCCAGGCGCAGCTCCTTGGTCAGGCGGTCCTGCAGGGTGCCCCACAGCCGCTCGATGCGGCCCTTGGCCTGCGGGGAGTAGGCGGGGATGGACTCGATGCCCAGTTCCGCCATGACGCGCTGGATCTGGCTCATGGGCGTCTGCCCGGCCAACTGCTCCTCCAGGGTTGGCTGCTTGGGTGAGCGCAGGATGGTGTGGCGGTCGTGGTAGATGCTCATGGGCAGACCGTAGCGCTGGGCGATGCTGCGCAGCAGCAGCAGGTAGCCGACCTGGTCCTCGGTGGGGCGGAAGAGCAGGAAGACGACCTTGCCGGTGGCATCGTCGATGGCGCCGATCAGGGCAGCCTTGGGTCCCCGCCCTTCCAGCCAGGCGAAGGGGCTGCCGTCGATCTGCAGCAGCATGCCCTCTGCCGCTGCGCCGCACGCGGCGCCGGCGGTGCACGGCGGGGCCGGCCTTGGCCCGCTGGCGCAGCCCCGCCTGCTTGAGCAGGCGATCGAGGGTCGAGCGGCCGATGACGATCTGCTCCTCGTGCTCCAGCAGCTCCTGCAGGTGGCAGACGTTCAGGTCGTGGTACTTGCCCTCCGGGCCGGCCAGGGCCAGGATGCGCTCCACCACCGCCGGATCGGTGCGATTGGCCGGCGGGCGCCCGCTGTTGCCGTGGACGACGGCTGCCATGCCCTCCTGGCGAAAGCGAGCTCGCAGCCGGCGCACCTGCCGGGCACCCACGCCCAGCAGCTCGGCCGCCGTCCCGACATCCAGCGCCCCCGCCTCCAGGCGGGTCAGAATCTCTACCTCGCGTTGCTGTTTTGGGTTCAAGGTGATTGTCCTCATACCTCAAGTATGCGGACATTTTCCCTGAGCAGTTAACCCGGACATTTTCCCTGAGCAACAACATGAGCCCAGTGGGCCTGAGATCCACTCATAAGTTGGGTGGGGCCAGTCGGCCAGCAGGGCTGCGATATGCGGTGGCAAGGCGCCGTGTTGGTCGATGTAGGCCGTCAAGAACGCTTGGGTGGCGAGCATGTCGGCGATGCGATGCAAGCCTCGGGTGAGGGTGATTTTGCCGGGCTGACGGCCCTTGTGATACTCCCAGCCGCCGAGCCTAGCGACCAGTTGCACTTCCGGCCAATCGAGGGTGACGCCGAGTTCATAGAGAAAGCCTGCGGTGACCCAGGAGAGGGCGACCAGGGTGCGGATGCCGGTGAGGTCCAGTAGTTGGACATCCTCCCAGCCCAGGCACTCTTTGGTGAACTTGAAGGCATCTTCCACCGCCCAGCGTTGGCGGTACATGCGGAAGATGCGGCAGGGCGCTGTCGGCATCACGTCACCGGCCAGTCAGTAATCAGCAGCCAGGGTTCCATGCGGACGCCCACCAACTGCACCTCGACCAGCCACAGCGGCTTGCTGCTGCAGGTCGCCATCGCCCTCCCGACGCACGCTCGCATCATAGGTTAGGCGCAGGGGACAGGCGCGGATGTGGGCGGTGATCAGTTGCGCTTTCGCTCGTCGTTGGCGCCCGCGCGTCACCACCATCTCGGTTTGCACCGTGGCATACGGCCGCAGTGCGCGCCGGGCCGCAGCCATATCACCCGCCTGCCACTCGCCGCTCACCCGCTGGTAGTCGAGCAAGCGCTCGCCATGCTTGATGCGGCACACCACATGCTCGTGCTGTTCCCAGATCGTCCGCCAGGCCGCCACATCATCAAAACCACGGTCCAGCACCCACGTCACACTGCCGCAGTGCGCTTGGGCTCACCAGCGCCTGATGCACCGTCTGCAGCGCCCGCTGGACTTCCGCGGGCTCACTAGATGAAGTCGGCCTCCGTGCTAGAGAATAAGCGATGGTAGAGGATCCCGCGCCGTTTGGGCGTCACCCCCAGGATGTTCAGCGTCCGATAACCCGGCACCAGTTCGCCATCCAGAGCCTTGACCTGCATCAGGTCGGGCATCATCTCGGCGTAGGGCTTCCGCAAATCCGAGCCATCGCACATCAACCACAACTCGTCCGTATCCGACTCGGCGAGGTCCGCCAGACCCCGGCTGCGCAAACGCTCGGTCAAGCTGACCGCATCCAACTGCGACCGCTTCGTGCTTTCGCCTTTCGCCAGACGAATGACCCGCTGACTGCCTTTCGTCGTCCCCGCCGCCAACTGCGAGTGCGCCGCAATCCGCTGACAGATCAGGCTGCCACTGGCGATAATCCCCTTGATCGTCTCCCGAAACGTAAAGCCTGTCCGGCGATCACCAATCAACCCGTCAAAGCTGCTCAGATAGGCCGCAAACGGGCTCTCCCAACTCGCTTCCCAGGCCATCGTCGCTCACCTCACAGTGAAGGATGGCCTATTGTAGCGCCCCCGCCACGCTTCCGCCTCCGCATCTTCAGTTATGAGTGGATCTCAGAGTGGGCACCTTTGTCAACGATCAGTGATTTTGTCAGGGTAAGCGATCAGAGAAAATGTCAGTGGTAGCTGGGCCAGCCGGTGGTGCGGGCGGCGCAGCGGCGGCGGGTGGCAACGATGCAGGATAGCGCCGCCAGGGGTGGTTGGGCGCCGGGCGGCTGGCTTGCCAGCCTTTTGGCGGTGAGAGCCTGTCCGGAGCCAGAGCCCGGGAAGGGGGAGTAGCGGGAGCCTGTGGGACGAACTGTTCACGTGGGTGCGCCCGGATCCGCGGTAGGAAGGTGGTAAGGAGCTGGTCCTGGTAGCAGACGTGCAGCGTGCCATCCATGGTATGGCGCAGTTGACCTTGGCCTTGGCGTAGCTGCGGCCGTTCACGCTGGCGGGTAGTTGCAGCTTGTGGCCCGCAAACGAGAGGGTGTGGTCGTTGGCTACCCGGCGCTGGTAGCGGAACGCGAAGGCGAGGTCCAAATCGAGCCCGGCGGGCAACGGGCGGAAGGCCGATTCTGGTTCGCGGCGGCGACGGCGAAGCGCTGGTTGTGCTTGGGCAGGTAGCTTTGCAGCACGGCGTTGGCTGCCTCGATGGTGGTGGCTCCCGCTCGGCGCAGCGCCTTGACCAGCCGGTCCTGCAGCGTGCCCCACAGCCGTTCGATGCGACCCTTGGCCTGCGGCGAGTGGGCGGCGATCAGGCGCACCCCCAGCTCAGCCAACAGGCGCGCGAACTGGGTCTGCGGCGGCGCGCCCAGCAACTGCTCGTCCACGGTGCGCTTCGTCGGACTCTGGAAGATGGTGTGGCGGTCGGCGTAGACGGCCAAGGGCAGCCCGTGCTCTGCGCCACCTGTTGCAGCACCAGAAAGTAGCCGGCCGCATCCTCTTGCCTTCTGAACACCGCGCCCACCACCTGGCCGGTGGCATCGTCGATGGCGGCCACCAGCGCCAGCTGCGGTCCGCGTACTTCCAGCCAGGCGTAGGGCGAGGCGTCCAGCTGCAGCAGCATGCCCAGCTGCGCGAAGCGCTCGCGCCGCACGTGCCCCCGCCGCCGCCGGTACTTGCGCGGACTCGGCAGCCCGGCTGCTCGCCGGATGCGTCTGACCGTGGCAACCGACACCCCGATGCCGTGCTCCTGGTCCAGCTCCTCGGAGAAATGCTGGTCGTTGTAGTCGACGTACTCCCCCTGCGCCAACGCCAATATCCGCGCGCTCGTCTCCTGCTTCAGCTTGTGCGGCGAGGCCTGGCCCCGGTTGCGGTGCACCAGCCCGGCCGCCCCTTCGCGGCGATACCGCGCCAGCACCCGCCAGCCCTGCCGCTCGCTCAACCCCAGCTTCTCGGCCGCTTGCGCCACCGTCAGCCGCTCGGCCTCACCAATTCACACGCCCCAATCCGCATTACTTCCTTCGCACTCATGGTCAGTCTCTCGTTCATGACTGACATTTTCACTGATCGCTAAAACCTGACACTATCACTGATCGATA
>CAWAOA010000016.1:0-100686 GCA_963783655.1 uncultured Chloroflexia bacterium | reverse complement strand
CTCAAAAATCCCTGTTTAACAATTCCAGTAAATTTTTCAAATGGTTCTTCTGGATCAGCGCTGAACAAGATTATCCCCATATTTTTTGATCCACTTGTATCTATAAATTGTTTCAAGAGAAGTTGGTCTCACAGTTTTGCCCTTCTACGTTAATTATCCCATCATCTGATACGGTAAAGTTTTCGATACCTAACTTTTATTTCACCTTTTTGACCTAATACAAAATTTCCATCATTAGTCACAAGATATCCATTCACATCAATTTTAAATCCACCATCTTTGTATAATATTCCTTCATTTCTCCTTTGGTGACTTCATTCCAATTGTAAAAAATGCCCTATCCCCATCTTTAATACTCATATCCAAACTGCTACTCGTATTCATCAGCTGTCCTTGTTTATAATTTGTAAATATTTCTCCAATATCCTATCCCATAGAAATATTTCCAACATTTCCATTTGGATTTGTAGGTGTGTGAGTATCTCTCATTCTTTTCGCAAGAACATCAGGGAAAGATTGAAAAATAACCATATCCTTCTTAAACCCGTTGGTACTGGCATTTGCCAGATTATTAGCAATCACATCCATACTTTTTCCTTTTGAAAGCATTCCCCATCCTAGCTGTATATAATCCTCTAAGCATATTTACCTCCAAACGTTTAAAAAACTCTTTTCCCTATAATGTATATCGTACAATTTAGAAAATATCTTAAGTTATATTCTTTCAATTAACAATTATAAAGTTTTGTTTGGGATTATTAATAGAAATGCAACATTTAGAGCAATATTGAGGCAGTAAAACATCTGATATAATGATTGTCTTGCACTCACAAAAAAATACTCTATAGATAAAAACCAAAGAGTACTCTTAATCATAAACAGGACTCTTCGTTTGGGGGGAGTTTTAACTCCCTCCAAACGTTAGAGACCGTTACACTTCGTAAGAGGGAGTCTCTAAGAACAAGTTCTAAGAGACTCCACTTCCAGCGACCCGCAGGCATCCCCCACTTTGAAGAAGTGGGGGTCTTGACCGCGAGGGAGTCGGATAAATTAACTATATTAGAATTTTAATAAAATTGGAAACAACATTATACTACTTAGATTTGCGCTCTCTTCATCCTTCTTTCTGTACTTTGAGCTCTGTCAATAATTTCTATATTATCAAGTGCTTTTCCTGTTCCAAGTGCTACACATGATATGGCATCATCTGCAATATATAAATTTATACCTGTTTTTTCTTGAAGTAATTTATCTAAACCGTATACCAGCTTCCTCCACCAGTCATTACAATACCTCTGTCACTTATATCAGAAGCTAATTCAGGAGGAGTTCTTTCAAGAACTGAATGAACTGCTTCAACTACACTTGAAATGGTTCTTCCAATGCTTCCATCATTTCAGTTGATGTTACTGTAAATGTTTTTGGAAGTCCGGAAATAAGATTTCTTCCTCTAATATCCATTGAAACTTCTTGTACTCTTGGATAAACTGTTCCAATATTTATTTTTAGTTCTTCTGCTGTTCGTTCACCAATCATTATATTATGTTTTTTACGCATATATCTAACAATAGCTTCATCAAACTTGTCTCCTGCAACTTTAATTGAAGAGCTTACAACTGTTCCCCCAAGAGAAATAACAGCAATATCCGTTGTTCCTCCACCAATATCAACAACCATACTTCCACAAGCCTTTGCAATATCAATACCTGCTCCAATAGCAGCTGCAATTGGTTCTTCAATTAAATATGTTTTTCTTGCACCAGCTTGCATTGCAGCATCTATACAGCTCTTTTCTCAACTTCTGTAACACCACTTGGAACACAAACCATTATTCTTGGTTTGAATAATTTAAAAAACTTATTTCCACATACTTTATTTATAAAATATTTTAACATTCTTTCAGTAATATCATAATCAGAAATAACACCCTCTCTTAAAGGTCTTATTGCAACTATATTTCCAGGAGTTCTTCCAAGCATTCTTCTTGCTTCTTCTCCAACAGCCAACAATCTTATTTGTATTTTTATCTATTGCAACAACTGAAGGTTCTCTTAAAACTATTCCTTTACCTTTTATATAAACAAGTACTGTAGCTGTACCCAAGTCTATTCCTATATCTTGTCCAAAGCCAAACAAATTCATCTTCCTCCCAAACTCATATTATGCAACACCTATTTAATATTACCATATAATTTGAATATTACAACCTTTATTATTCTGCACCACCATAAAGATACAATTTTTCCTCAGCAATAAACTTCTTAATATTATTTAATTCCTCTTTTATCAATGATATTTTATCATTAGCTTCATTTGAAACAAAATCCACACCATTTTGTTTACATCCAAGAAGTATTTTGCCCGATGTAAACTCTGGGCTGGCAAAATTTTCTCATTGCTTCATAAAGAAGCACTATCGTAGCGTTTTATGACACTAGCATAGAATATTTTTTTTGATTGCTCAATAACATCAGCTGTTTGATCTACTCCAAAACCAAAAACAAATTTTTGATTGGCTGCTGCATCAAAAACTCCTCTTGATGCTTTTCCAATACATTGAGCCACAATGTCGTATCCGTTCAAATAATATTTAGTTGACAGAGTATTGGCGTATTCTGCATTTTCATATGAATTTTGAAAGCTTCCGAGAAATTTAACATCATATGATAGCCCAATTTCAGCATAATCTACACCTCTTTCAAATCCTCTAATAAATACATTGGTTCTATCATCCTCGGTAGCCCCAAGTAGCAACGCTTTTCCACTTTTAGATAATTTTGAAGTCATGAAACCCATCAAAAATCCCATTTCAACATCTCTAAAACGGTAATTAACTACATTAGGTATTTCATCAACATTCACTTCAGTATCAATAACTGCAAATTTAACTTTTTCATTCTCTATAGCAGCAACCTTAATAATATTATAATAAGATGGATCTGATGCAATTATAAAATCCGCATTACTTTTTAGAAACCTTTTAAGTATAATTTGAGCTTCATCAACATTTTTTATTTGCTCAGAGAATTCAATTTTTAAATTACCCATTTCCTTCGTTGCCAATTCAATCCCTTTTTTTATTTGTTGATTTATACTATTTGCATGTTCAGAGCCATTCTTAAGCACATAAACATTAAATTCTTTTTTTTGGACGGTCGGGGCAGGATTTGAGCAACCTATTAATAATAAAGGAATAGCCATTAAAATCATAATCCAAATAAACCTTCTGCACATACTTAATCTCCCCTTTCGAACTAATTATATACTATGAACGTAAAAAATGGGAGTTTATCCTCCCATTTTAATAAAATATTTTTTCTGTTTTCATTTACCATTGAATATTTTTTTCTGAGTTTCAATTTGTTTCCTTACTACCTTATGAGTATTTCTTGCTGTAACGGAACCCCAACACTCTGATGAAACTTTATCGTACAAATCCAATTCCGTAGATATTTCCTCTCTCACTTTGTCGGCAATAATATTTTGAGTTCTGCACATCCAATCCTCCTATGCCGTATAAGCTTTCATATAACTTATCTTTAATGATTTCAACTTACGAATTTGTCTTCTTGTCATCAGAAATTTCTGTTAGTGCTTCTGCTGCCTCAAATTCAAAATCATCTTCTAGTGCTATATCAGCAAGAGCTATTATTCCTACAACCTTGTTATTTTCAACAACAGGCAGTCTCCTTATCTGCTGAGATGCCATTATATCCGAAACATCGTCAATATCCATCTCAGGAGATGCAGTATAAACATCACTGGTCATTATTTCCTTTACAGGTGTAGTTTCTGGATTTTTCCCAGCCGCTGTATTTCTTAAAACAATATCTCTGTCTGTGAGAATACCAATCAAACCCATTTTTTCACATACCGGAACCGATCCGATATCATGTTCATTCATCAATTTTGCAGCTTCTGTAACAGAAGCATTTGGACTTACACATGCAACATTAGTTGTCATTAAATCTCTAACTTTCAAAAATATCAACTCCATTTTTTTATCTTAACGTATTATTCCCAATTTTTTTTAAATAATTCATCAAGATTACAATCGAAAAAGATTAAGAACAACTCCACTAAGTTAGTGATCAGTTATTTAACTGCTTAAGTGTGCTATTCGTATCAATTTTATGCTATTTGTATCTGGTCACGAACTTCTGATGTTCGTACTAATATCGTATTTTTCTGTGGATAACCTCATTATTATCAAATATCGCCAATGACCTCATTTCGTATGTGTTTCAGGACTCATTATTATTTTAATATTTTTATCTTGTGTGTGAGGATTTGTGGATAACTCGTATGGTTGTCCACAAGCTTATTTTAGACTTAAATGTCTTTTGGATGACTTATCTTACACGAGAAATGAAATTTTATAGTTATTTTATACTATGAACAAACAGCCCTCCGAGCAACTAAAAACCTTATTTGCAAGTTATCCACAGTATTTTGCGCAAGCTATTTCCTAAAGCTGAACTTAACCGCCTACGGCGTACTTTGGATATATTTTACACTTAATGTAAAAATTGATAAATTCTATATTATTAAATTATTCTCTATACTAATATCAAGGGAAGTTACTGAATGGGTTAAGTGCACCTACAGAAATAATATCTACCCCTGTAGCAGCAACTGCTACTACATTGTCCATGCAAATATTCCCAGATGCTTCTCACAATTGCTTTCTTCTTAATTAATTCAACTGCTTTTTTCATTGTAGCAATTCCCATATTGTCAAGCATAATTATATCTGCCCCAGCCATAACGGCTTCATTCACCTGTTCTATCGTTTCTGTTTCAACCTCAATTTTGACTGTATGTGAAATATTTTTTCTTACCTCATTAATAGCATTGCTTATTCCATTTGCAGCCTTAATATGATTATCTTTGATAAGGACAGCATCGGATAAACAATATCTATGGTTATGTCCTCCACCCATTCTTACAGCGTATTTTTCTAAGCCTCGCAAACCTGGAGTTGTCTTTCTAGTATCCACAATTCGAACTTTATAATCCTTAACCGCATCGCAAAAGTCTCTAGTTCTTGTTGCTATTCCGGACATTCTTTGAAGTATATTTAAGGCCGTTCTTTCAGCTTTTAAAAGATTTCGAGTTTTGCCACTTATAACAGTAATAATATCTGTCGGTTTAACATTATCCCCATCCTTAAAATTTGCAATAAACTGAACAGAATCATCAAGAATTTTAAAAACCTGTTGAAACACATCAAGACCTGCAATAATTCCCAGTTTGTTTTGCTAGTAATTCTTGCCTCAGACACGGCAAGTTCGCTAATAATGTTATCTGTAGTGATATCTGAATATCCAATATCTTCAATTAATGCATTTTTAATAATTCTCTCAACTTCAAATTTGTTTATCATAATTCACGCTCCATAGTTCTTTGTATATGTTATATGCTTTTTCCAATTTGCATTGTCAGTTTCTGGAAAATCACTTCTAAAAACGTGCTCCTCTACTTTCTCTTCTGGCAATTGCAGAATCTATAACAATTTTGGCAATCATGATCATATTTTTAATCTCCATGGATTCTAGACTAGTACAGTTAGCTTTGTTTATAAATATTATCCAGATTTAATATCTCATCTTTTGCCAACAATAATCCTTCTTCATTTCTTATTATTCCGACATATCCAGTCATAATCCTCTTAATATTTTTTTCAATATCTGACCAATCTTCATACATCTCTTTCTTTTCAGTTGAATGTGATAGTTCCATTGGTTTTCTGTCAACATATGGTCTTCAAATGAGAATTAACATTTTTTGCAATTATTCCGCCAAACACTAATCCTTCTAAAAGAGAGTTACTTGCCAATCTATTGGCACCATGTATTCCATTGCATGCACATTCTCCACACGCATAAAAACCATCAATATTGGTTTTTCCGTTAACATCAGTCTTAATACCACCCATACAATAGTGTTCTGCTGGTGCAACCGGAATATAATCCTTTGAAATATCAATTCCAAGTTCAAATAAGGTTTTATATATATTAGGAAATCTATTGGAAATATATTTAATTTCTTTATGCGTAAAATCTAAGTAAACAAAATCCGACGCTGTCTTGCGCCATTTCATTGAATATTGCCCTTGCTACAATATCTCTAGGTGCTAATTCTAATAAAGGATGGTACTTTGACATAAATCTTTCGCCTTTGTTATTTCTAAGTATTGCACCTTCGCCTCTAAGTGCTTCTGAAATCAAAAATCCAGTTTTCGCATGGTGATATAAAATAGTTGGGTGAAACTGAATAAATTCTAAATCAACAACAGTTGCACCAGCCCTTATTGCAATAGCTACACCATCGCCAGTAGATACTTCTGGATTTGTGGTAGATGAGTAAAGTTGTCCATATCCACCTGTTGCACAAATAACAGTTGGCGTCATAATTCGCACCACATTGCATGAATCCATATTATAAACTAAAATTCCCCTACATTCACTTTCTTGTGTTAAGATATCAATTGCAAATATTTTTGTACAAATTTTAATATTTTTTACTCATTGCTTGTTTCAACAATGTATCTAGCACTGCTTTTCCAGTAGTGTCACCAGAATGTATAATTCTGTTTATACTATGTGCGCCTTCTCTAGTAAGAGATAGATTGTCAATAGCATCTCTATCAAAATTAACACCCATTTTGACTAGCTATATCAATATTCTCTTTAGCTTCTCTTACCAATACCCAAACTGCTTCTTCCTCACACAAGTCAGCTCCAGCAAAAAGTGTATCTTCAAAATGAATATTCGGAGAATCTTCACTCCAATAGAAACAGCTATACCGCCTTGCGCAAGTGCGGTATTACTTATCTCCGCCTCTTCCTTGGCAATAATAGTAATTTTTAGATCTGATGATAAATTAAGTGCAGTATATAACCCAGCAATTCCAGCTCCAATTATAACAACATCACATGATTCTAACTCTAACTTATCCAAATTAAAATCTATCAAATATCTATTTCTATTTAGCAAAGTATTTTATTCCTCACTTCCATGAAATAATAAGATAAGCTTAATGAACTTTAAGATTATACAAGATATAATTTTCAATACTTCTTGTTAATTATCAACGTACTATTAAACATATTGATACTTTAATACTTACCTATTTCTCTGAATTAATGACGCTAATTATTGGTTTAAATATATCAATACTCTGCTAATTATCAATACCTTAACCCTATTTTTTTAAAACTTAAATATAGGAATGTAAAACAAGACCTTGAGCGATAAACTCAAGGTCTTGATATAAATCTGGCAGAGACCTATTTTCCCAAGACGCAACCGTCTAAGTATCGTGGGCACTGAGAAGCTTAACTGCCGTGTTCGGGATGGGAACGGGTGTATCCTTCTCGTAATAACCACCAGAAACTTATAACAATATTAAATTTGGGTACTTGTTGTTTCTGTGAGCTATCTAGTAGCATTTACTAACTAGCTTATATTTCCAACTTTTCATCTCATACCATTGAAATTAGTTTTTGTAAATACAATAATTATAAAATCTATTTGACCATCTATTTACTCTATTTTCTAATTTTCTATCTACAAATTTTCAATAACAGAAGTATACGTTCAAAACTATACAATACAGAAATGGGCGATCGGCTGGACCACCTCGTCCCACTTCACGTCCCCCTTGTCGAGGGTGTTGACGGGGATGATGGCGCCGGAGTCGAGCATGGTGCGGGTACCGACTTCGTACACGCCCACGATTGTCGGCGGCTGGCCGGCCTTGTAGGCGGCGAGAGCCTTCGTGAGGGTCTCTTCGTAGCTGCCCTGCAGGGTGGGTACTACCTGCATATCGGGATGCAGCTTGTTGAACTTTTCGGCCAGATCCTTGACGGTCTTCTCGCGGCTGCCACTCATGGCGTGCCAGAATGTGACCGTGGTCACCTTGCCACCGGCTGCGGCCGGTGCGGCCGTCGCGGCGGCAGCCGGAGCGGCTGTGGCCTTAGCGGCCGGAGCAGCCGTAGCGGCGGTGTCGGGCGCCTTTGGGGCGGCAGTGGGTTGGGCTGCGGCGGGCGCCGCCGTCACTGCGGCGGCAGGTTTTGCCGCTTGCGTCGGGGCGGCGGTCGTGGCAGGGGCCGCACATGATGTGGCGAGGATCGCCAACACCGCCAACATAGCGAACAGGGAACGCAGGGACTTTCGGTGAACCATCAGCTTCTTCTCCTTCGAAATGAGCTTTGCGCTGCGGCTATGCAGATACGGTCAGATACGTACGGAGACCGCCAGGGGGCGGGCGGTTCGAGCGTTTAGCATGATACTGTGGGTGCGCACGAGCGTCAATTCTAGTGATTGTCATGGGCGCATCTCACGATGGGGGCGATTATGTAGGATACGCTATGCGTGCCGATGTTGTCCCGCGTGCGGGGTTGAGAGCGCCCATCGGGCAACAAGCGAGCATGCTCGCTGCCCCGCTGCCAACCGGCACTAAAGTGACCGGTCTGATACGAAAAGTCGGTTGAAAACCGACTGACGAGCGAGCGGGTGGGCGCACCGGGGCCGGGTGACCAATTGAGTCGTCGACAGGAACTCCGCAGTCGGTTTCATGAACATTAACAAACCGATCAGGTAAGATGTAGGTCACGCTTGTAGCGTGACACCGTGCACAATCGCGTGACATCGTGCTCCGCCATTGCGCGCACCGTCACGCAACAAGCGTGACACCGCGGCAGTGCCGCACATTTGCGTTACCGCGCGAATCGTCACGCTCCAAGCGTGACCTACATCGCCCTTACCTGATTCGTTGGTTAATGTTCATCAACCGACTGACGAGCGAGCGGGTGGGCGCACCGGGCCGGGTGACCAATTGAGTCGTCGACAGGAACTCCGCAGTCGGTTTTCAACCGACTTTTCGTATCAGACCGGTCACTTTAGTGCCGGTTGGTAGCGGGACAACGAGCAAGCTTGCTCTACCCCGCCCGCGGGACAACATCGGCACGCAAAGCGTGTCCTACATAGCGCCCAGGACCTCGCGGAGCAAATCCGGCCGGTTGGAGGTGATGAATGCGACGCCCATGGCCGCGAATTTGCGCATGTCTGCGGGAGCATCGACCGTCCACGCGCCCACCTGCAGCCCGCGCGCCCTCGAGCGCGGACTTGAGTGGCTCGGACAGCCAGGTGTAGTTGACTCCTACGTACTCCGCGTTGAGCGCGGCGATCTCCTCGGCCACCTTCTCCGGTCCCCCGCGCCCGACGCCCTGTAGGTAGGCGGTAGAGATCAACGCGGCCGTCTTCAAGCGCGGCTCGAGGCGCTTGATCTCCACCAGGGTCGGGAAGTCGAACGAGATGACCACGATCTCGTCCAGCATACCGTGAGCGCGGAGCGTCTCCACCAGCTTCGCTTCGATGCCGGGGTAGCGCGCCTTGTCCTCGCGCACCTTGACTTCGATCTGCACGCCGGCGCGGCCCTTGGCCAGCGCCAGCACTTCGTCGAGGGTTGGGACGCCTTGCGGTCCTTCCGGCGCCGGGCCGAACCACTTGGCCGCGGCATCGGCCGCCGCCAATTCAGAGGCAGTGTAGTTCACCACTTCGCCACTGAGATTCGTCGTCCGCGCGAGGGTCGGGTCGTGGATGACCACGAGCTGCCCATCCTTGCTCAGGTGGACGTCCAGCTCGAGTGCATCGGGCTCGTAAGTGAGTCCCACCTTGAAGGCAGCCAGGGTGTTTTCCGGCGCCAGGCCGGCGGCCCCGCGGTGCGCCACCCTGAGCACTCGGGCAGGAGCCGGCGCGGGAGCGGTCGCTGTGGTCGCGGGGGCGTGAGCGGTTGGCTGCAAGGTTTGGCCTCCTGGGGTCGGCGATGGGGCGACGGCAGTCGCGGCGACCGGGAGGGTCGCCGCGACCTGGGCAGATGGCTGCGGGTTCTGTCCCGCCGGGGCGGTGCACGCCATGAGCGCGACCGCCCCGAAGATCAGCCCTCCAAGGAGCCGGAACCAGCGGCCGGCGCAAGGCGCCGAACCCTGGACGAGCTTACTTGAAGGTCTCTTCATACTCCTTCGTGATCTCCTTGGCCGCGTCGGCCATTACCTGGTCAACGGGGGTGTTGGCCACCAGCAGCTTCTCGACCGCGACCCGCAGGATCTCCGAGCCCTTGGCGAGGGACATGAAGCTGCCCTGCGGCCGGGCGTACTGGAGCTGGTCCACGGCGACCTTGCGCTCGGGATACTTCTCGTAATAGGCCTTCAGGCTGGGCACCGCCATGGCTGCCTCGCTCGTCGGCACGTAACCGGTCTTCTCGACGATGTATGCGTTCTGCTCGGGCGCCGTCACCCACTTCATGAACTCCCAGGTGGCCGCCTGGCGCGCCTTGTCGGTGGAGGTCATGGCAATGACCGCGCCGCCCACGGGCACCTGGCGCTTCACCTGGCCCGGCATGAACCCGAAGCCGAGCTGGAACTTGGCCTGGCTCATGAGGTTGGCCATGCTGCCGGTGGAGCCGAACACCATGCCGACCCGGGAATTGAGGAAGTCCTTCTGGGCATCATCGACGCCGGCCATGGCGATCTTGTCCTTGAAGACCATGTCCTGCCACAGTTGGGCGGCTGCCTTCGCTTCGGGCTTGGTGAGCAGGACGTTGAACTTGTCGTCCGTCACCTCGCCGCCGAAGGCGTAGATCGCTCCCTGCAGATACCAGTGAGCCGTCGTGGTGCTCATCGTGAAGGAGACGCCCTGCTGCGTGGGCTTGCCGTCCGCCCCCACCTTGGTCAGCTTGGCGGAGAAGTCCTTGAACTCGGTCCAGGTCTCGGGAACGCGATCCGGTAGGCCGGCCGCCTTGAACATGTCACGGTTGAAGTAGAGCAGCGGCGTGCTGCGCATGAACGGCAGCGCGTACAGCTCGTTGTTGTAGTAGCCATCGGCCAGCAGTCCGGGGATGAACCGCTTCAGATCCATGCCCTTCGCGCTATCCTTCGCCATGCCACCCAACGGCACCAACACACCGTCCTTGGCGAACAGCGCTACGAACGGCGAGTCGAGCAGGACGAGGTCGGGCACCTGGCCGGCCGCCAGGGCAGCCTGCATCTTCTGTACCACTTCGGCATACGTGCCCTGGAACTGCACGTCTACCGCGATCGTCTTCTGCGATTCATTGAAGCGCTTGACGAGCTCATCCTGGGCATCGCCGGCGGCGCCGGTGAGGGCGCGCCAGTAGGTGATCTTCACGGCGCCGGGGGGCACGACGAGCGGCACCTTGGTGGGCGTGACCGTCGGGGCGGTCGTCGCCTGGGCGGCGGGAGCAGCGGCCGGTGCAGTCGTTGCCTTGGCGGCCGGGGCAGCAGTGGCCTGGGCTACGGGCGCGGGCGCTGGCCGGGGCAGCGGTGGCCGGAGCAGGCGCAGCAGGCGCGGTCGTCGCCTTAGCGGCCGGCGCGGGTGTCGCGGGTGGTGCGCCGCAGCCGGCGAGCGGCAGCATCACGACCAGCACGAGGACCAAAAGAACCAACCAGTTTCGACTTCTCATCTCCACCCTCCTTGGCGGTACTCTATAGGGGCCGGGGTCCGGCCATCCGGTTATCAGCGTCAGCTCTTGAGGGCGCCGGCGGCGATCCCCTCGATGAGCTGGCGTTGTGCCATGAAGAAGACGACCAACACGGGCACGAGTACGAACAACGTCGCGGCCATCAGATGCTCGGGGCCGATGAGGTATTCGGCGTTCTTCACCATCACCAGGCCAACCGGGAGCGTGCGCATGTCCTGGGTGTTGGTGATGATCAGCGGCCACAGATAGTCGTTCCACTTGGCGATGAAGAGATAAAGGCCAAGGGTCGCCACGACGGGGCGCGCCAACGGCAGCGCCAGGCTCCTGAGGCAACGCAGATGGCCGGCCCCGTCCATGGTCGCGGCATCGAACAGCTCACCCGGTATGGAGAGGAACGACTGGCGCAACAAGAACGCGCCGAACACGCTGGAAACGTGCGGCACGACGATGCCCGCGTATTGGTTGATCCAACCCAGGTGCTTGAGCGTGACGTAATTGGGGATCAGGGCCATCTGGCCGGGGATCATCATGGCGGCCAGCAGTATCATGAAGAGCACGTTGCGCCCGGGGATGTCGATCCGCGCAAACGCATAGGCCGTGAGCGCCGCAATGATCACCTCCATGACGACGCCCCAGACCGTGACGATGATGCTGTTCACGTAGAACTGCCCGAACGGCGCAGACGCCCACGCCGTTGCGAAGTTGTCCCAGCGCAGCGTCTCGGGGATCCAGATCGGCGGGAAGATGTTGACTTCCGTCGGGCTCTTGAACGCAGTCGACAGCATCCAGATGAAAGGCAGGCCGACGACGACGGCCATGACCAGCAAGAAGGAGTGCGAGAAGAAGCCACGCAGCCTCTGTCCGGACCGTTCGCCGCGCAGTGATTGCCGGGACAAGGTGGTGTTCATGGGCGGATACCTGTCGCTGGGATGATCATGCCGGGCATCAATAGTGGACCCAACGGCGCGAGAGCCGCATCTGGAAGATCGTGATGACCAGAATGATCACGAAGAGCACAACCGCCAGGGCCGACGCGTAACCGGTCTTGAACCACCGGAAGGCATTCTGATAGAGGTAGAACACGTAGACGTTGGTACTGTTGAGCGGACCACCGCCCGTCATGACGGCGACGATGTCGAAAGCCTTGAATGCCCCCACGATCGAGACGATCACAAGGAAGAAGGTTGTCGGCGACAGCAAGGGGAGGGTGATGTGCCTGAAGAGGGACCAGCGCGAGGCACCGTCAACCCGGGCCGCCTCGTAGAGGTCGAGCGGAACACCGACTGCAGCCCCGCCAGGAAGATGACCATGTCATACCCGATGCCGGCCCAGATCACGACGATCATGACGGCCGGCAGCGCCCAGTTCGGGTCGAGCAGCCACCCCGGCGACTCCAACCCGATCCAGTTCAGGGGCAGCCGGAGCAGGCCATAGTACGGGTCGAAGATCCAGCCCCAGACCATTGCGATCGCAACGCTGGTGGTGAAGGTAGGCGAGAAGATAACCGCCCGGTAGACGCTTCGTCCCCGGATCTTCTGATTCAGCAGCAAGGCCAGAAACAGCGCGATCGCCAGCTTGACGAACACCGTCCCTGCGGCCAGCAAGGCCGTGTTGCGCAGCGTCTGCCAGAAGATCGGGTCCTGGACCATGTCCGAGTAGTTCTCGAGACCCAGCCACCTCTTGACCGGCGCGACCATGTTCCAGCGATAGAAGCTTAAGTAGAGGCTGTATGCGACGGGCCAGAAGGTGAAGACGGTCAGAAGAATGAAGTTGGGTGCCGTGAACCCGAGGAAAGCGAGCCAGTCCCCGAGCTTGCGCCTGTTCCAGCGCACTCTGCCCAGCGTCCTCGTTGAGCCAGTGAGTTCCATCAGATGCCCAGCCTTGCGCAAGCGATGATAGGAGGGATAGCAACAAGAAGTACGGCTGGCGTAAGTATAGGCCCCGCGAGTTGGTATGTCAAAAGAGTAGAAATGTGTTGTCCATCGCGCTGCCTCTGAACAGGACGTCGGGTGGGGGGCAGGGCGCGGCGGGGCGCGGGTGCGGCAGCCGAAAGGTGGCGCCGTTGCCTTCAATGCAAATTGGGTGGTTAACGGCGTCCTCACCTGCACTGCGCTTGCGCGCATCGCAGGTGCAAGTGTCGTCAGGCTCAGGATGGAGTTGTTAGGGGTTGCCACCGTATGATATGTTGTTCCGGTACAGGAACCCCGCACTTGGATGGCGACCCCCATCGCTGCCCCTGGACAGAACCGTTCGCATCGATGCCTACAACCAGCTACTCCATGCTGAGCCTGTCGAAGCACGCCCGTGGCCGCCGGTTTACCGTTGATGCGGGTTGGGTGGGCAACGGGACGTCCTTCGAGAACCTCAGGATGGTTGTGTTAGTTGTAGGCATCGATGCGAATGGTTCTGTCCAGGGGTAGCCATCGGGGTCGGCGCCCAAGTGCGGGGCCCCTGTACAGAATCATTTGCATCGTTGGTACCCCCTTATGCAACCATCCTGAGGCTCTGACACTTGCACCTGTCACTGCAAGTGCAGGTGAGGACGCCCCGTTGCGCAGCCAATCCCCATCGAAGCCGGCGGCGCCGAACCCCAATTCCGCAGCCGCGCCGCGACCAACACGCCCACGAGGGGCTGGCCTCCGGTTAGCGAGAAGCGGGGCGGCCTCATTCTCATCCACCCGTAGTGTAGCCCCCTTGTGGGGCGTCGGGACGCGGCGCGATTGGGTTAACCGAACCGCGCCGCGACCAACACGCCCACGAGGGGCTGGCCTCCGGGTATTGTTGTGGAGGCTGACCTCCGGGTCGAGTGAGAAGATGCACCCACGAGGGGCCAACTACGGGTGGCAGAAGAGGGCCAACCCAGCGACCCGTCAGGCGGCGCGGCCGATTTCGTCGATGTACTCGATGGACTGGTGCCGGAAGTAGGTGTTGTAGAGCTCGGCGTAGTGGCCGCGGCGGGCGATCAGGTCGTCGTGCTTGCCTTCTTCGATGATGCAGCCCTGGCGCAGGACGAGGATGCGGTCGGAGCTTTTGACGGTGGAGAGGCGGTGGGCGATGACGATGGCGGTGCGGTCGCGCATGACGGCCGCGAGCCCTTCCTGGATCTGCGCCTCGGTGAAGGGGTCGACGCTGGCGGTGGCCTCGTCCAGGATGAAGATGGCGGGGTCCGTGAGCAGCACGCGGGCGAGCGCGACGAGCTGGCGCTGGCCCATGGAGAGGTTGGCGCCGCGCTCCCCCACGTCGGTGTCCAGCCCGTGCTGCAGGTTCTCCAGCCACTCGCCGTTGCTGACCCCCAGCGCCGCCTGGCGCACCTCGTCGTCCCCGGCCTGCGGATTGCCGTAGCGGATGTTGTCGCGCACGGTGCCGGAGAAGAGGAACGGCTCCTGCGGCACCAGGCCGAGGTGCCGGCGATACGCAGCCAGGTCGAGCCGGCGGACGTCGCGGCCGTCGACGAGGATCGCCCGCCCTGGAACTCGTAGAAGCGGGTGATGAGCCGGGCGATGCTGCTCTTGCCGGCGCCGGTGTGGCCGACGATCGCAACCTTCTCCTGCGGCCGGATGTGCAGGTCGAAGCCCGGAAGGACGACCTCGGTGGGTGTGTAGGAGAAGTGCACGTCCCGGAACTCCACCTCACCGCGCAGCATCCCGATCGGCTCCGACGCGACCTGCTGCACGCGTGGCTCGCGATCCATCAGCGCGAAGACGCGCTCGGCGGCGGAGAGCCCATCCTGGAACAGGCTCCAGAAGGACGCGATGTTCAGCATTGGCCACCAGAAGAAGACGACCGACTGCATGAAGAGGTACCACTCGCCCGGGCTGAGCGCGCCGGTGCGGATGAAGGTGGCCCCGAAGTAGACGAGCATGGCTGTAGCGAGCCCGGATGCGATCCCCATGATGGGGAAGATACTGACCACGGTCAGCTCTCGCCGCATGTGGATGCGGTACGACTGCTCGTTGTCGGCCGAGAACCCGCGGTAGATCGCCGCTTCCTGCCGGTAGCTCTTCGCCACCCGGATGCCGCTGATCGACTCCTGGATCTGCGCGTTGATCTTGGCGGTGACCCGCCGCGCCTGCTGGGTGACGGAGCGGGCGATCCGCCGGAAGCTGAGCGCCAGGGCGATCGCCAGCGGCGACATCGCTACCATGACCAGCGTGAGCAGCGGGTTGATGCGCAACAACCAGAATATCAGCGCGACGACGAGCACGATCTGGCCCAGCAGGTTGGTCACCAGGCTGACGACCTCGGAGAAGTCCTGCGTGTCCGACGTGACGCGCGAGACGATCTTCCCCGATGGGTGCTCGTCGAAGAATGAGTGGTCGTGCGCAGCCACCGCCGCGAACGTATCCTCGCGCAGCTTCAGAACCACGTCGCCGATCACCTGCGCCGCCAGTTTCTGGTTGATGAAGTTGGCGACCCACGCAGTCACCCCGAGCAGCAGCACCCCGGCGGAGAAGAACAGGATGGCGGCGAGGGTGGTGTTGGCGGAGAGCGCATCAACGGCGCGCGAGATCAGCACCGGCCCCGCGCTGCCGGCGATCGAGTTCCCGGCGATGGTCAGCGCGATCAGCGCCATCCGCCGCCGGTGCGGGCGGAAATAGTCGATGATGCGGCCGAGAAGAGCCCGGTCGCTGTAGTTACGGTCGTACGCCTCGCTGTCGAGGCCGTCCAGAATGAAACCCATCTTCCCCGCTTATCTACTGGCTAAAATGCGTTTCCGGTCTTGAATGCGCCTCGTTGCCGTCCGGACAAATGGCAGAGCAACCACCACGGGTCTCAGTCGTACCTGGCGAAGATCCGCCGGTAATCCGCGCTGCGGGCCAGCAGCTCCTCGTGCGTGCCCTGGTCGGCCACCTCGCCGCCGCGCATCACGAGGATGCGGTCGGCCCAGCGGATCTGGCTGAGGCGGTGCGTGATCAGGAAGGTCGTGCGCTGTTGCGCGATGCGGCGCATGGCCCGCTGGATCTGATCCTCGGTGGCGCTGTCGATGGCGCTGGTCGAATCGTCCAGGATCAGGATGCGCGGGTCGGTCAGAAAAGCGCGGGCGATGGCGATCCGCTGCCGCTGCCCACCGGAGAGGGTCACGCCGCGCTCGCCGACCTCGGTGTTGTAACCCTCGGGAAGCTCATGATGAAGTCGTGGGCCTGAGCGGCCCGGGCAGCCGCCTCGATCTGCTCCTGCGTTGCGGCTGCGTGCCCGAAGGCGATGTTCTCCGCCATGCGTGCGGGAGAAGAGAAAGACGTCCTGCTCGATGGTCGAGATCTGCGAGCGGAGGGACTCGATGTCCCAATCGCGCACGTCCACGCCGTCGATCAGAACGCGCCCCGACTCGACGTCGTAGATGCGATTGATCAGCTGCGTGAGGGTGCTCTTGCCCGAGCCGGTCTGCCCGACGATGGCGATCGTCTCGCCCGGGCGGGCGGTGAAGCTGACGTCACACAGCACGCGCTGCCCCGCGTAGCCGAAGCTGACGTCCTCGAAGATCACTTCGCCGCGCATCGGGGCCGCGTGGCCGCCGCGGTTCTCGTCCAGCTCGGTCTCGGTCGTTATCAGCTCCAGAATGCGCCGGGCGCTGGCGAGGCCAAGCTGCACCAGGTTGAAGCTGAACAGCGACATGAAGGTCGGGAAGCGGAAGGCGTTGAGAAGCCCCATGAAGGCGATCACCTGGCCGAGCGTGATGCTGCCCGCCCGGTAGAGCAGCAGCGCATGGAGAAAGCCGGCGGCCCAGGCGATGCTGAACGCGAGCATCGGGCAGTAGCGCGCCTGGATCTCCCCCTGCCGCACGAACAGGTTACGGTACGCGCGGGCGTTGCCGGTGAACTTGTCCCACTCGTAGCGCTCCTGCACGTTCGCCTTGACGATCTCCATCCCGGCGACCGCCTCGGCCAGCCCGGCATTCATCGCGCCGAACTGGTCGCGCAGCCCGGTGCTCACCGGACCAGGCGCCGGTTGTAGTCGCGCACCGTTATGACAAGCAGCACGAGAAAGAGCGCAGGGACGAGCAGCAGCTCGGCTCTCAGCCGGGCGATCAGGATGATGGGCAAGAGCGATCGCCGAGCGCAGAGTCGACGATCAGGTTCAGGCCGGGGCTGAACATCAGGTTGACCATGTGCACGTCGTTGGTGGCGCGCGCCATGATGTCGCCGATGCGCTGGCGGCCGTGGAAGGTCTGGCTCTTGCCCAGCAGGCTCACGTAGAACTCGTCCCGCGAGTCACGCTCCAGCCGCTGCGCCAGGATCCCTGCGCAGTAGTTGCGCGCCAGCCCGGTGGTGCCCTGCCCCAGCGCGAAGAGGCCGATCTGCAGCGCGAGGGCGAGGATCGCGGTCATCTCCCAGCCGGGCGTGCGGACGGTGTCGAAGGCGATGCCGACCAGCACGGGGATGGTGCTGTAGAAGTAGTTGTTCGCCGTCGCGCCGAGCACGTTGAGCAGTGGCAGGTACGGGTAGCGCGCGACGTGAGACAGGACCCAGCGGATGGGGCCCGAGCGGTCGTATGCGCTCGCCGGCGAGGCGGAACTCGCGGCGTGAGGAGATCGTCGTCACAGTTGCTTCCGGTTTCGATGGTTGATTTGCCCGCCCACAGACGGGCACGTGCCGGGTCACGCCCGGCACTCAAGCAGTATAGCGCGAAGTGCGGGGGGCGTGCAATGGTGGGGGAAGTTGGGTTCCTAGACACGGAGACAAGAGAGACAAGAAGACAAGGAGACAAGGAGACAAGGAGACTCGCCCCAAAAGACAAACGTAGCCGTAAAGCACTCTGCCGGAGATGTAACTGGTAGCGAACCCCGAGCAGCGAGTGCTTTACCCGTGACCAAACCACTCCCAGGAGACCGCGCTCCGTTGGCGCGGCACCGGCGGGACGCGGGGGATGCGGGCCGGCGGGTGGTGGGGCATTCTCAACGCAAAGGCGCAAAGACGCAAAGGCTTTGTGTGGCCGAGGTGATGGCGGCGAGGATGCGGCTGGTTCGGTGCAGCCACCCCTCACATCGATTGGATTGACTTCCTACTCCATCCTGAGCCTGACGACACCTGCACTTGCAGTGATGTATAGACCGGGGACATCGTTTACAGGTGTTCGGGGACATGGTTTACACTTTTCGAGGCCGGTGGTAGCCTCGGAGCGGGAGGCGACCATGGCCTGGAAAGTGATGACGGTCATGTCCGAACGACTCGCTTTCGTGACGCGGCCACCGCGGAGGGGGCCAACATGCGGGCGCTGTGCCGTGTGTACGGCATCAGTGCCCCGACCGGTTACAAGTGGCTGCGGCGCTTCCAGGAAGGCGGGGCGGCCGCCTTGGCGACCAGTCACGGCGGCCGGCGCATAGTCCTGGCCGGACCAGTGCCGAGGTGGAGCGGCTGGTGTGCGCGGTGCGCCAGGCCCATCCCGCGTGGGGCGGCCGCAAGATCAAGGCCTTCCTGGAGCGGCAAGGTGACCAAGACATCCCGGCGCCCAGCACCGTCACCGAGATTCTGCGGCGGCACGATCAGATTGACCCGCAGGAAGCGCTCAAACACAAGCCGCTGCAGCGCTTCGAGCGCTCCCGGCCCAACGAGTTGTGGCAGATGGACTTCAAAGGCCGCTTCACCCTGGCTGACGGCAGCGTGTGCCACCCGTTGACGGTGCTGGATGACCACTCCCGCTTCCTGTTGGCCTGCGCGCCTGTGGCGACGAGTCACGAGCACCGTGCAGCAGCAACTGACGACGCTCTTTCGCACGCATGGCTTGCCCGACAGCATGCTGATGGACAACGGCTCGCCCTGGGGCACGCTGGAAAACGCCTATCGTTTGACGGCCCTGAGCGTCTGGCTCTTGCGTTTGGGGATGCGGCGTGCACCACGGCCGGCCCTATCATCCGCAAACGCAAGGCAAGGAGGAACGCTTGCATCGCACCCTGAAACAGGAACTGCTCCGCAGGCGTCCTTCGCCGACTGGGCCGCCTGCCAACCGCACTTTGATGACTGGCGCCAGGTCTACAACTGCCAGCGCCCCCATGCGGCCCTGGACCTGCGGGTGCCCGCCGACTGCTACCAGCCCAGCCCCCGCCCGTTTCCCGAGCGCCTGCCGCCGATCGAGTACCCGCCAGAGGATCTGGTGCGCAAGGTCGTACGCCCGGGCAAGATCTACGTCGGCGGCCAGCCCTTTCATCATCGGCCGCGCGCTGACCGGCCAGCACGTCGGCCCTGCGACCCACGGCACAAGACGGGCACTACGACGTCTACTTCTGCCATTTTAAAGTCAGCCACATCGATTGCGTGGCACCAGAGACCGACGCATCGCCGCGGCGGTGGATAAGTGGGCCACGCCTGCGGCCTTGTCCACTTATCCATTCCGCCCCTGCGACGACATGTGTAAACGATGTCTCCGAACATCTGTAAACCATGTCCCCGGTCTAAACATCAGTGCAAGTGCAGGTGAGGACGCCCACTGGACGCGCGGCTCCCTCCGATGCTGGTGTTCCGGTCAACGCCCGTCCTTCGTCAGGCTCAGGATGGAGTTGTTAGGGGTTGCCACCTGTGCCAGTGGTACTGTACAGGAACCCCCACTTGAGTGCCACAGACCAAGGGTGAGCCGCAGCAGAACCACCAACATCGGTGCCCACAACCAGCGCAACCATCCTGAGGTTCTCGAAGGACGCTCCGGCCGCGCGGTTGCGTTGATGCAAAATGGCCGGCCCGCTGCGTACTTCGTCAGGCTCAGTATGGAGTAGTTGATATTACGCAACGATGCGAGGGGTTCTGTTGCGGAGCACCGATCGGGCGTGCCACCCAAGTGCGGGTTCCCGCACCGCACCACTCACACGGGTGGCAACCCCTATACAACTCCATACTGACGAGCCGCAGGCCGTGACGAAGTACGCCGTCTACCCGCCAGTTCGCATCGAGGTAGCGGCGCGGCTGGCATCGTAGGGCGCCATCACGTCGAACAGGCTTCTTCACTCCCCAGCCCCGCCCTCCCCCACCCTTGCCGCGGCGGGCGTTATGTTGCCTGCTGTGACCCGCGTTTGGTACAATAGCGGCCCGATGTTGGGGATGTCTGGTACAGGAGGGCCTGGCCGAGAGGATGGTGACGCTTGGCAACTGAGCGTGTCACTGCGACCGACAGCAGACGGCGGGGCGCAGCCGTCGTGGATGCGCGCGCCCCGCGCAAGCGAGGGCGGAGCGGGCGACTGGTTGCCGTGGTGGGCCTGCTGTACGCGGTGGTGGGCCTGCTCATTGCCGGCGCTTTCCTACACCAGAGCGACATCGTGCTTCCCGGCGTCCAGGCCATCGGGACGGGCCTGGGTTGGCGCAACAGCGCCGGCGCCGCCGCGCTCCTCGATCGGGCGTGGGAAGCGCGGAAGATCGAGGTCTCGGCCGCGGGAAAGAGCTGGTCGTTGACGCCGAACGACCTGGGAATCCGCATCGACAGCGCTACCACGGCGCGCCAGGCGCAGCGGCAGGGCCGCTCATTGCCTTCGTTCCAGACGATGGTCAAGAACGGCTGGCGTGCGGATGTGGAACCGATTTGGCGACTCGATCCGGCGGCGGCGGACGTCACGCTGCAGACGCTGGCGCGCGAGATGGGGGTCGGTCCCAAGAGCGCCGCGGTGCGGATCGTGGGCACGCAGGTGGAGGCCACGGCGGCGAGCGAAGGGCGAGCACTGGACGTCAACGGCGCGATGGCGATCCTGAAGTCGCGAGGGTGGGAAGCGGTCCAATCGGGCGTTCTGGAGCTGCCTACGCTAAAGCTTTACCCTGCGGTGAACGACGTAAGCGGGGTGCTGCAAGAAGCCAATCAGGGGCTGGCGGAGCTGACCGCGAAACCGATGAGCATACGGATATACGATCCGGTCGTCGACGAAGCTATGGCGTGGTCGGTGAACCCCGACGAGCTTCGCAGCTGGCTGCGCCCGGAGATCGTCCAGGGCCAGAAGACGGAAGTACACTGGCTGGTCGACCAGACCCAGGTGACGAACTTTTTGCAGAAGCAGGCGCCTTCGCTGGGCAACGAGCGCTACATCGAGGTGCGGGCTGCGCTCGCCACGATCATGGAGTCGGTGCGGGAGAAGAAGACCGACGTGCGTCTACCGGTGTACCATCCCGAGATGGAACACGAGGTGCGGGACGGCGAGACCCTCACCAGCATCGCAACCGACTACGGCATGCCTTATCCGTGGATCCAGCAGGCAAACCCTGATCTCGGCGATGTGCTCCGCGTGGGCCAGACGCTCATCATCCCATCGCCTGACGTATTGCTGCCGCTGATGCCGGTAGAGGGCAAGCGTATCATCGCGAGCATCAGCGAGCAGAAGATGTGGGCCTACGAGAGCGGCAAGCTGAAGTGGCAGTGGACGATCAGCACGGGGCTTCCGGAGAGCCCCACGGCGCCCGGGATCTTCCAGATCCAGACACACGAGGAGAGCGCCTTCGCTGCCATCTGGGATCTGCAGATGCCGTGGTTCATGGGAATCTACCGCCCGGTGCCGACCTCAGACTTCATGAACGGTTTTCACGGCTTCCCGTCGCGCGACGGTAAGCAGGTACTCTGGACTAACAACCTCGGCAAACCGATCACGTACGGCTGCCTGCTCGTCAGCACCGACAACGCCAAGAAGCTGTTTGAATGGGCGGAGACGGGCGTGACGGTGGTGGTGAAGAAGTAGGGGGGCGGGGCGGGTTCGACGTTCTACGTTCTAGGTTCTACGTTCTAAGTTCTAGGTTCTTCGTTCTGGGGTACGGGGTTCTGAGTGGTGGGCGGTGAGGGTTCGGTTTTGGGGTGTTGGGTTCGGAGTCCTGCGTTCGGAGTCGCTGCGTTCTAGGTTCCGGATTGCCCCATCTACCGAGAACCGGAAGGCCAGCCCCTTGTGGGCGCACCTTGTTGGGTGCACGGGGTGTTGGCGCGCAGCGCGATTGCGTCGCGGATGCGGGTGTGGCGTGGGAGACGGGGCGTCCTTCGAGAGCCTCAGGATGGTTGCGTTAGGGGTTGCCACCTGTGTGAATGATGCCGTCCAGGAACCCCGCATTTGGGTGCTGCATCCTTGGCGCTACCCCTCGACTGAACCACGGGCATCAACGCCTACAACCAGCGCAGCCCCTGGACGGAACCATTCACTCGATGCCCATGACAAACGCAGCCATCCTGAGGCTCTCGAAGGACGCCCCGTTGCGCACCCAATTCGCATCCAAGCCGACGGCGTTGCATCCGGGCCCCGACCGCCCGTGCCCCGTGTACCAACCACGCCGCGACCAACACGCCCACAAGGGGCTGACCTCCGGGTATTGGTGGATGGGGCTGACCCCGGTTCGTGGAAGGGGGTTCGCCGCACCCCTCGCGTACCCGTAGTGTAGCCCCCTTGTGGGGCGCTCGGGCGCGGCGCGGGTGGGTGAACGGCGCCGCGCGCGTCGGCTTAGCCCTGCTCTTCCATTGCGGCGCGGAGGCGGGCGCCGCTGCCTGCGCACTTCGGAGATGCGGGCGCCGCTTTTGAGAAGCGCGGGGAGCTGGGCGCCCCCGGCCTGGCGTGTTTCGGCAATGTCGATGAGCTTCTCGGCGAGCCGCGGCGAGAGCACCAGGATCCCGTTGGCGTCCGCGAGCACCAGATCGCCGGGACTGACCGCCACGCCACCGATCGCAACCGGCGTGTTGATCTCACCGTCTTTTGCCAACCCCTTGGTCGTCATCGCGGAAAGCCCGCGCAGTAGACGGGCGTTCCGGCTTCTTCGAGCTCGCCGAGGTCGGTGACAACCCCGTCGACGATTACCGCGGCGATGCCGTTCAGGCTGGCGGCGAGCGCGGTCATGCCGCCCCAGGGCGCGTGCCGTGCGGTCGCCGGAGCGGTCGATCAACAGCACGTCGCCGGGATGGGCCTGGTCGATCGCCACATGCACGATCGTGCTGTCCTGCGGCGCGGTACGGACCGTGAAGGCCGGTCCCGCGATCATGCCGGAGCGGGAAGGAGCGCATGGATCTCGGGATCGACGAAGCCGAATTCCAGCATATGGCCGATTGTGGCCGGCTCGATCTTGCGGTAGCGCGCAAGCAGCTCGGCGGAAAGGGTTTCGACTCTATCGTTGACGATGATCATTGCAGTCTCACATCACGTTCTTAAGGTTGGGATCCAGGTAATCGCGCAGCCAGTCCCCGACCACGTTTACCCCCAACACCGTAAAGGCAATGGCAGTGCCGGGATAAAGACAGAGCCACGGCGCCCGCTCGATGAAGGAACGACCGTCCGCCAGCATCGCGCCCCAGGTGGGCACGTCAGGCGGCACGCCCAGTCCGAGATAGCTGAGCGAGGCTTCGGTGATGATGGTGCTGGCTACCGAGAAGCTCGCGATCACGATCACGGGCCCCATGATGTTCGGCAAGATGTGGCGGAAGATGAGCCAGGAGTTGCTTGCCCCCACCGCCCGCGCGGCCGTGACGAACTCGTACTCGCGCAGCGAAAGGGTCTGCGCGCGCGGCAGGCGGCCGTACTGCATCCACTGGCTGACCCCCAGGACGATGATCAGCTTGTCGACCCCGGGACCGAGCACGGCCAGCACGCTGATGGCCAGCAGGATGAAGGGGAAGGCGAGCTGGATGTCGGCCCAGCGCATGATCAGGTCGTCGACCAGCCCACCGTAGAAGCCCGCCAGCAGCCCGAGAATCGTTCCGATCGAACCGGCGATCAGGACGGCCGCCAGCCCAACCGAGAGCGAGATGCGCGAGCCGAAGATGATGCGCGACAGCACGTCCCGCCCGAGCGAATCGGTGCCGAGCGGGTAATACTGCCCGTCCGGAGCGGTGAAGGCCGGCGGCCGCATCCGGATGACGATGTTGATCAGGTTCGGGTCGTGCGGCGCAATGTACGGAGCCAGAGCCGCGGCGACCAGCACCACGAACAGCACGACCAGGCCAAATATCGCCAGGCGGTGCCGGCCCAGGCTGTGCCGGAACTGCCGGCCGGGGGAGTGGAGAGAGGTCGTGTGCATCGCTAACGACCCCCATGGCGGATGCGCGGATCGATCCAGGCGTACAGCATGTCCACCGCCAGGTTGGTGAGGGTGAACGCCAGCGCCAGCAGCGTGACGCCGGCCTGGATGACCGGGAAGTCCTTCTGCCCGATGCTCTGCACCATCACGCGCCCGACGCCCGGCCAGGCGAAGACCGTCTCGATGACCACCGAGCCACCGAGGGTGAAACCGAGCTGGAGCCCCACCATCGTCACCAGCGGCAGCAGCGCGTTGCGCATGGCGTGGATGTACAGGACCGCCTTGTCAGAGAGGCCTTTCGCCCGGGCGGTGCGGACGTAATCGGCGTGGATGACGTCCAGCAGCGAGGAGCGGAAGAGGCGCATGTTGCGGGCCAGGGGGAAGGCGGCCAGCGTGACGGCGGGCAGCACGAGATGCTGCCAGGTGCCGCGGCCCGAGATCGGGCAGCCAGCGCAACGTGACCCCGAAGAACAGCATGAGCAGGATCCCCAGCCAGAAGTTGGGGATCGACTGCCCGACCAGCGCCAGCAAGGTACCGGCGTGATCGAAGAGGGAGTTGGGCCGCGTGGCGGACAGGACCGCCAGCGGCACCGCCAGAATGGTCGAGATCAATATAGATAATAGCGCGAGCTCGAGGGTAGCGGGGAATCGCCCCAACACGACCCGAAACGCCGGCTCGCGGAACTGCAGCGAGGTGCCGAAATCGCCGCGAACGGCGTTGGACGGCGAAATCCGCATATTGGACATACCAGGGGCGGTCGAAGCCCCTGGCATGCCGGAACTCGTCGATCTGGGCCTGTGTCATCAAGTCCGCCGCCGGCCCCAACATGAGGACGGCAGGGTCGCCGGTCAGGAACGTCAACGCGAACGCGATGATGCTGACCCCGAAGACGACGATGACGGTC
The DNA here is from genome assembly GCA_963783655.1 of uncultured Chloroflexia bacterium. Lineage (GTDB taxonomy): Bacteria > Chloroflexota > Anaerolineae > CG2-30-64-16 > CG2-30-64-16 > CAWAOA01. The sequence continues at coordinate 75,328 of CAWAOA010000016.1, read as the reverse complement.
TGAAGCAGGCGGCGGACAAGATATGCCATGTTACTTCAGTCTGCGCTCCGAACATCATGATACGGGTGTCAGGTCGCGGCGACCAGTCCAGGCGCTGCGACACGCCGTAGAAGTCGGTCTGCAGCCAGATGAAGATGAGCGGTGCGTCGTCGACGGCCAGCTCTTCAATCTGGTGGCAGAGCGCCAGGCGCTTCGCGTCGTCCTTCTCGGGGATCAGCTTGGCAAAGAGCGCTTCCACTTCCGGCGACTTGTAGCCGGTGCGGTTGGAGCCGGACGGCCCCTCGATCAGCGCCAGGTCAGACCGGCAGGAGAAGCCGGGGCCGGAGCCGAGGAAGGTCATGTCCACCATGCCTGCGCCCTGGCTTTCCGTCTTCTTGGAGAGGGCGGTCCACTCGATCACGTTGAGCTTGGTGGCGACGCCGACTGCCTTGAGATCCTGTGCGATGACCTGGGAGATCTCCTTGTCATAGATGTAGCGCCCGTTTGGCGAGTCGAAGTTCAGCTCGAGCTTCTTGCCGCCCTTCTGGCGGACGCCATCGGGTCCCATGGTCCAACCGGCCTCATCCAGGAGAGCGGCGGCCTTCTTCGGATCGTAGGCGTACTTGGTGACCTTCGGGCTGCCGTTCGGCGCGTTGATGATGTGCGAGGTGCACTGGCCGCGGCCTGCCAGGACGTTCTTCATCACTGCATCGCAGTTGAAGGCGTAGTTCAGGGCCTGGCGCACGCGCTTGTCGGCCAGCGCGTCATTCTTGTCCAGCCGGAGGCTGATGAAGATGCGGCGCATACCCTGGACGGTCGCCAGACCGCACGTTGGCCGTCTTGCTCAGGTCTTCGGCCAGGTCGGGTGGCACGTCCACGATCACGTCGGCGTTCCCCGACTTGAGCTCGGCCATACGGGTGGCGGGCTCGGGCACCGGGCGGAAGATCAGGGTCTGGATGGTCGGCTTCTCGGGCCCGGGATAGTCAGGGTTCAGCACCAGAGTCACGTGGTCGTTCGGCACGAACTCGACGAACTTGTAAGGACCACTGCCCACCGGCTTGTTCAGGGTGGCGTCATCCATCGCGTCGGGCTTGTAGTAGTTGGGGGGGAAGATGGCCGTCTGCGGCTCGGCGGTGTGATACTGCAGGGTGGGGTTCGGCTTGTTCGTGATCAGCCGCACCGTGAGATCGTCGACCTTGACCGCTTCCTTCAGGTCGAGCAGGTTGAAGGCGTAGGTAACCCCGGCTTCCTTCTTGTCGAACAGCTTCTTGCCGCGCATCAGGCTGAAGACGACGGCGTCCGCGTTAACCGGCGCGCCGTTCGTGAACTTGTGCCCGGACCGGAGCTTGAACTCCCACGTAAGGTCGTCGACGTTCTTGAATGACTCGGCCAGATAGGGCACCAACTCGATCTTGTCGTTGTAGCGAGTAAGTGTCTCGAAAATGTGCTGCTTGATGATCACATCCGCCAGGTTCTGCGTGCCCTGGGGGTCGAGGTTGACGACGTCACCCGACTGCAGGATGACGACCGGCTTCTGATCGGCCGGTTTGGCGGCGGGTGCCGTGGTGGCGGCCGGCGCAGCCGGCGCCTTGGTGGCCCCGGCGGCCGCGGGGGCGGTCGTCGGACCGGCGGCGGGCGCCGGAGCAGAACACGCGCCAACGAGCGCGAGCAATGCAACCAGGCCCAACAGGACATAGAACCGCTTCATGTGTGATCTCCTCCCAAGTTAGATAGGTCAGGCTGGCTGACCGTGCCGAATGTTCACCAATGAAATACCGCGGGACACGGTGGCGCCGGTGCCGTCCCGTAAGCGGAGGGGTGAATTGGGTGCTGGCGTTAGTAGCCGGCGGCAATGCCGACGTGATGCGGGTCCACGCCGCCGTGTTTGTGCCCGTTGTCGTCCACGAGGATACCGGTTGGGCTGGCAAAGATGTGCGGAAGGTAGTCACGCACCCGCACGTCGAGACGGTAGCCCATACTGCGCAATCCATCCAGGGTAGCCGTCCCCACAGCGGAGTCTATCATAACGCTCTCGCCCACGACGTCAACATACAGGTTCGCGCATGCGTCCTGAATACCCATGCCGAAGTCCATGACGTTGTGCAGCACCTGCATGACAGTTCCCATGATCAAGCGACCGCCCGGGGCGCCGGCCGTCAGGAACGGCTTCCCGTCGCGCAGGACGAGAACGGGCGCCATACTCGAGAGGGGGCGCTTGCCGGGAGCGATGGAGTTGAGCCGGCCCGGCTGTGGGTCGAACAGGACCATGGCGTCGTTCATGAGGATACCGGTATCCGGTACGACCAGTCCGGAGCCCCACACCATGTTGATTGTCTGCGTGATGGCAACCATGTTTCCCTGGCGGTCGACAACCGAAAGGTGGGTGGTATGGCCGCCTTCTCGTTCGGCGATGCCCGAGGCGCCGTTACCCTTCGCCCACGGAGCGGGAGGAGCGCCGGCGCGCCCGGGAGCGATCTCGCGGCGCCGGTCGGCTGCGTAGGACTTCGATTCCAGCCACTCGTAGGGTACTTCCTCGCACACCTCGTCCGCCAGGTGCTGCCAGCGGTCGGAATAGGCAATCCGCGATGCCTCGATATACGGCTGCAGCGCTTCGGCGCTGCCGGGCCGCATGCGGCTAAAGTCGTAGCCCTCGAGGATATTGAATGCTTCCGCAAGGGTGCCGCCACCGGTGGCAGGAGCGTAGATGATCTCGTAACGATCGCGATAGCGGATGGAACGTGCCGCGGGCGTGCGGGTCGAGTAGCCGGCCAGATCGGCGGCAGAAAGTATGCCGCCGCCGGCGCGCATCTCCGCATCGATGCGGCTCGCCGTCTCCCCCAGGTAGAATCCGTCCGCGCCGCAATCAGCGACCCGGCGCAGGCTGGCCGCCAGCTCTTTCTGGTAGATGCGATCGGTCGGGCCGTTGCCGCCGGTGCGCCACAGGTGCCTGCCCTCTTTCAGAAAGATGCGGGCCGTATCGGGATAGCGCGCCAGCACCTCCATGTACCGCCCGGCGACGAGCATGCTGTACCAGGTCGCCTCGTAGCCCGATTCCGCAAGCTCAATTGCGGGGGCCAGCGCCTGGGCAAGCGAGATGGTGCCGAACCGCTCGAGCGCCTCGGCCATCCCGCGCGCCATACCCGGCACGCCTACCGAGCGATGGCCAAAGGTGTTGGCGTCGTCCTTCACGCCGCGATAGCCCAGGGTGTCGGTCTTGCCGGCGTCGACAATCTCGTACATCCCGGCCGACGCGGCGGATGGGGCGGTCATGAAGTAGTCGATGACGTGCGTCTGGCCAGACGCGGCGTCGTAGTAGAGCATGAAGCCGCCACCACCGAGGCCGTTCATGGCAGGGTCGACCACATTCTGTGCAAAAGCAACCGTCGCGGCTGCATCGACGGCGTTCCCGCCCGCCTGCAGCACCCGGACGCCGGCTTCGACCGAGAGCGGGTGCTTGGCTGCTACCATGCCGTTCGCGGCAACCGGTTCAACACACTCGATCTTCCACTGCGTCCGTGTCACCGGCCCAGCCGGACCACTATTTTGAATCACTTCCACTCCTCAATAAACGCGACCACCTTATCGACCAGGCGGCCGATCATCAGCTCACCCTTGTCGGCGCGACCGAGGGTTGCATCGCCGGTCATGCCGAGGTCGGTAACATCGGTAAATGGGACGTCGTGAATGATCACCTCGGGGTGAGCGCTGACCAGCGTGGGGCGCGGGATCACGCGCGCGGCGCTCGCCATGTCAACCAGGTCGGGGCGGACGGCGAGGAGAACCGAGGTCCCGATCTCACCCGCGTGGCGATTCGCCAGCGAGCCGCTCTCCAATACCTCCGGCGCCATCGGTGCGATGGAGCGCCAGAAATCCACCTGTGCCACCCGCACGCCCTGGGGCGCCATCTCCAACCCGATATCCGCAACCGGAGCGACGTTGCCGGCGTGGCCGTTGACGAAAAGGATTCGTCTGACCCCCCAATGGGCGAGGCTGCGGCAGAGATCCCTGAGGTAGGCGTGCAGTGAGGCCGGATTGACGCTCAAGGTACCGGGAAAGGAGAGTAATGACCGGGAATCGCCGACGGGCACGAGCGGCATCACGATCGCCGGCACGCGCTCTGCCAGGCGGCGGGCAAGTTCCCCCGCCACGATACCGTCGGCTCCGAGCGGTAGATGCGGGCCGTAGACCTCCACGGCGCCTGTCGGAACGATGGCGAGATCCGTACGGGAAAAGGCCTCCCTGGCCTGCTGCCAGGTCATTTCTGCAATGTTCACACGATGCTCCACTCACCAAGGTTAGCGGGCCTGCCTGGAGAATGTGCCGTCAATCCGGCATGATCTCCAACCCTACGTAGCCGTATACTCTGACCGACGCCGCGAACTCGTCGTAATCGTAGAGACGGTCCAACCCCTTGGGAGTGTTGTCGGCATACCAGTAACTTCCTTCATCGTCGAAGACATACGGGTCCTGAACCACAACATACTTACCGTCGGGGGTAAACCCTGTCACCGTCGCGGCGTGACCTGCTGCATAATCGTAATAGCGACCGGTCCGCAGCTCGACGTCAGACATGGAAGTCTGGTAGTCTTCACCCGGTTCTATCAAAGAAGTGTCGAACACCACCACTACCGGATGCGCCCGCTCGGTGACCGCTGCCTTGATCGCCGGCATGCCGTTCACGACCCGGTAACCCACGTTCCACTCTTTCAGCGCACGCTGCACGTCACTCAGGTCACCGCCACGACAGTTGGCGCCGCTCATGAAGGAACGAATCTCGGTAATGGGCACGTCCTCCTGGCCGGCGTACTGAATGGCCATGGCGGCCACGGCCGGGATACAGTTGGCACGGGCGCAGGCGCCGGCGTCCGGCGCACCCTGGTAGCGATACCAGTCAATGCTAGCGATGTAATCGCCGGGCTGAGGGGTAGCGTTGGCGGCGGCACGCGTGGGGGTGGGGCGGGCGCGTGTCGGGGCGCGGGTGATGCGAGACGGCGGTGGCGTGACCCGCACAGGCCCGGCGACGGGGCCGCCAGGCGGGGGCGCGGCCGCAGCGGTGGTTGGACGCGCGCCCGCGGCGCTGGCGGTGGGAACGCCGGCAGCAGTGACAGGCGCGCCCGGCTCGTACAGGAAGGAACGCAGCGACATGAAGAGCGCGAAAAGGACCACGATGGCAAGCAGCGACACCGTGATCCGTCGCTGAAATGGAAGCTTCTGCATGACACTGGTCCTGTGGGAAAGATGCGGAACGAGCCCGTGGGCAAGGACCTGTTGACGATTATAACATGATTTCTGGCACCAAACTAACGCTTTCCCACGCCGAGGGCCGTCTCTAACCGCCTGCTCGCGTAGGACATGGAGAAGGTAAACACCCAGAAGACGACGGCGATAAAGACGTACACTTCCGCCTGGAGGCTCAACCAGGCCGGGTTACCCTGTACGATTGCCTTGCCTACCGCAAGCAGCTCGAGCAATCCCACAATCACGGCGAGCGTAGTGTCCATGAAGAGGGCGATGAATTGGCCGACAATCGCCGGGATCACTGTCCGCAGGGCTTGCGGCAGGATGATCAACAGCATCGTCTGGACGCCGTTGAGCCCCATGGCGCGTGCCGCTTCAAACTGCCCGTTCGGGATCGCCGCCAACCCCCCGCGCACATTCTCCGCCATGTACGCCGCCGCAAAGAGAGTCATCCCCAGCATCGCGCGCAGGACCCGGTCTATGCGAATCGTATCGGGCAAGAAGAGCGGCAGCAAGATTGAGGCCATGAAGAGGATGGTGACCAGGGGCACTCCGCGCACGATCTCGATGAAGAGCGTGCACATCAGGCGGACCAGGGGCAGGGCGCTGCGCCGCCCCAGGGCAAGCAGCACGCCGATGGGGAAGGATGCGATAATCCCCACGAGCGCCAGCATGAACGTCAGGAGCAGGCCGCCCCAGAGACTGCTCTCGACCCGCGGCAGAACCGCCACGCCCGGCACACCGGCGAGGAGTGCGAGGCTCGCGAACATGGACGCCGACCAGAGCACGACCAACCAGGAGCCGCGCCGCACGACGTTGCGACCCAGCGCCCGCCCGGCGACGACCAGCACCGGATTCGCCAGGAAGAAGAGGCGCAGCGGCACCCCCACCCTGTCGAGCCCGACCGGAACCAGTGCCAGCAAACCCATTCCAACGGCGAGCGCCAGCGCGAAAGTGCCCACTGCGCCGCTCCAACGCCCCCAACTGATGCCGGCCAGCAGTGAAACGAGCAGCACTACCCCGCCAACGCGCCAAAGCTGTTCCGTCGGGTACTGGCCGACGGCGAATAGCTTGAAGCTGGAGGTAACCGGCGTCCAGTTAGCACGATGAAGCACCCAATCGAGAAGCTCACGCACGGCGACGAACAGAAACACAAGTGTGACGGCGGTCAAAAGCGTATTGCCGGCCGACGAAAAGAGATTCCGGCGCAGCCATTGCCAGGCCGTGGGCGCGGGAGGGGCCGCCTGGGCGACAGGACGGGCGACGGTATCCATCTTAGCGCTCCACCAGCCGGACGCGCCGGTTGTACACGTTCATGACGGCCGACGTGAGCAGGCTCATCAACAGGTAGGTAGCCATGACGAGCAAGAATACCGGCACCGCGCGCCCTGCCTGGTTGATGATCGTGCGACCCACGAAGAACAGGTCGGCGTACCCGATCGCAACCGCAAGGCTCGAGTTCTTTGTGAGATTCAGGTATTGGCTGATCAACGGGGGGATGATCACCCTCAGCGCCAGCGGGAAGACGACCATCCGCAGCAATTGCGGGAAGGTGAGGCCGACAGCGCGAGCCGCCTCCACCTGGCCGGATGGCACCGACTGGAGCCCGGCGCGCACCACCTCGGCGATGAACGCGGCGGTGTAGATAACCAGACCGGTCAACAGGGCGCCGAACTCGGTGGTGAGGCGCATCCCGCCGCTGAAGTTCAGCCGGTCGAGCACCGGCATATCGATCTGCACCGGAGCCACGCCGACGATGAACCAGCCAACCAGTGGCAGAAGCAGGAGCACGGCGAACGATGTGGCCAACGGATAGCTCGTGGCGCCGGTCCGTAGTTGGCGCGCCATCAGCAGCCGGTAAGCCACCACCGCGAGCACGATGGCTGCCCCGACGAATGCGAGCCACGCGACCGTAGTCGCAGTTGCCTGCGGCCACACCATGTAGAGCCCGCGCTGGCTGAGGTAGATGGGTCCCGGCAATACCACGCTCTGGCGGACGCCGGGGAGATGCTGGAATACCGCGAAATACCAGAAGAACAGCTGCACCAGCAGCGGAACGTTCCGGATGGCATCCACGTAGGCGCCGGCCAGCTTGCTGACGAGCCAGTTGCTCGAGAGGCGGCCCAGGGCAATGACGGTACCGAGGATAGTGGCGAGCACAACGCCGGCCGCCGCCACCTTGATGGTATTCAGCAGCCCGGCGATGAAGGCGCGGCGCGAACGACATGGACGGGTCGAACTCGATGACCGACTCACCCAGAGCAAAACCGGCCGAATCGTTGAGGAAGTCGAAACCCAGGTCGAGACCGCGGAGGCGTGCCGCTGCCAGCACATTCCCGACGAAGAACGCCAGGAAGCCAATTACCAGGAGCGCTGACACGATCTGCGCCGCCCACTTCAGAACCCGGTCGTCGCGCCAGAAGGGAACGGCGCGCTGGACGCTATGGCTATCCTGCATGGTACCTCGCGCGATGGGGCGAAGTCCCGTCGTGCTGTCGATGGGACTTCGCCCGGCTAGTTCAACGCATGCGGCTAGCGCAGCGGCGGGGCGTAGATCAGCCCGCCCTTTGTCCAGAGATTGTTCAGCCCGCGATCCAGCGTGAACGAGGCGCCCTTCGGCCCCATGTAGCGGTCGTACATCTCGCCGTAGTTGCCGATGGCACGCAGCACGTTGACGGCGAAGTCCTTGGCCAACCCCACGTCGGCCTGCCCGAAGGAGCCCTCGGCGCCGAGCATACGCCTGATGGAGGGATCCTGGCTTTGCAGCATCTGTGTCAGGTTGCCGGTATTGACGCCCAGCTCCTCGGCATTGATCAGCACCATGCTGACCATCTTCACGATATCGAACCACTGGTCATCGCCGTGAGGCACGGCCGGACCCAACGGTTCTTTGGAGAAGGTGACGTCCATCAGGATGTGATCACCCGGCTTCGCCAGGCCGCTGCGAACAGACGCCAGCTGAGACTTGTCACTGGTCGCGCCGTCGCACCGCCCTTGCTCGTAAGCCTGGTACACGGATGGCGTGTCCTCGAAGGTCACGGCGGTGTACTTGATATTGCGCTGCCGGAAGGCATCCGCCAGGTTCAGCTCCGTGGTAGTGCCCGTGGTAACGCAGATCGTGCCGCCATCCAGGTCCTCCAGCTTGGTGAAACCGCTGTCCTTGCGCACCATCATTCCCTGGCCGTCGTAGAAGAGGACGGCCACGAAGTTGCCCCACTGGGCATCGCGGCTGGAGGTCCAGGTGGCATTCCGCGAGAGCAGGTCGATCTCACCGGTCTGCAGCGCCGGACCGCGTTCCGCTGCGCTTATGGGCACGAACTCGACTGCGTTCGCGTCGTTGAAGACGGCGACTGCGACGGCGCGGCAGAAGTCAATATCGAAGCCAAGGTTCTTGCCTGCGGCGTCGAGGTAGCCAAAGCCGGGCAGGCTGGTGTGAACGCCACACACGATCTTTCCGCGCGCGAATAGCGTCCATCCGCTTCTGACCGGGTGCAGGAGCGCGCCCCGGAACCCTGGTCAGCGCAGGTGTAGCCTGGGCGGCAGCGGCCGGCGCAGCCGCAGACTGCGGTGGCGGCAGCGCGTGGTGGTTGCAGCCGGACCGGCTAGCGGGCTTGTCGTTACGCCGCTTGCGGCGGCGGGCGCAGCGGTAGCCGCCCGCGTGGCGGGCGCAGCGGTGACCGCGCCTGCGGCGGGCGCGGTGGCTGCTGCTGCGGGCGGCGCGGTGGTCGCCTTAGGTGCGGCCGGCGCAGTGGCAGCGGTGGTGGGCGCCGCAGGCGGCGTCCCCGTGGCAGGGGGCGTACAGCCGGCCACGAGAACCGCTACGAGCACGAACAGGGTTGCGAGAACAGACCAGCGACGAGACGACATGGACTACTCCTTCCCCAGGGCCTATGGGCGCCATGGCCGGCGTTCTATCTGCCCCTCAATAGGAAGGAACGTGCGAGGTGGGCGCGGGACAGAGTCGAACATCGCCAGGCATACGTCGGGATGACTCCTCTGTCGCGGGTTGGCCACGCAGGCCAACCACGGGGTTCACATCGAAGTGGGTAATCGTCGTTGAAAAGCCGCGAAAATGCTCACAGGTTGTGATAGAATCCTAGCGACTTTATGCGCAAGTGTCAATAGGCACAGCATTCACCATTCCCGTGGTCTCAACCAGGAGCGCTAACCATGGAGCAACCGGAGTTCCGTCAGAGCCTGGAAGACTTGTTGAGGGCCGGTCGGGCCGACGTACGGGGATTCATCTCCCTGCTGAACGAGACCGAGACGGAGCGAACGGGGCAGCTTCGACCGTTGGTCGGCGCGCGACGTCGCCGGCCACATCATCGCGTGGGAGAGCCTCGTAGCAGACACGCTGGCGAGCGCCGCCGGGGGAGAGATCCCGGCTGAAGTCCAGTGGGAAGTGGAAAACCCGCGGATTTACGAGCGCTACCGGAACCGGTCGTGGCAAGAGCTGATCGACCAGGAGGAAGGCGTGTTCGTCCACATCCAGAAGCTGATCGACGAACTGGACGACGGAGCCCTGCTCGAGGCGGACCGCTACCCCTGGCGAAACGGCCAACCGCTGCTGGGAATGGTGATGGGCAACCTCTTCTGGCATCCGAAATCACACATCGCGGGGTACTACCAGGAACGCGGCCAGGTTCCTCCGCTGGGGCGGATGGATGAGAACGCCGTCGAGCTGTCGATGCGCGTGGACGGCACTCCGCAGGGGCGGGGGGTAGCGCTTTACAATCTGGCCTGCTACTACGCAACCACCGGACAGACAGAGAAGGCGATGGCTCCGCTCATACAATCGCTGGAGCTGCGCCCAGACTTACGAGCGTGGTCGCGCGAGGATGCGGATCTGGCATCGCTGCGGGGCCGGAGCGATTTCGAAGAAGCGACCCGGTAGTCCGGGTCGCTTTCGGCAGCAGCTCTTCAGGACGCCGGCATCACAGAGACCGGCTACTCTTCGACGTCTTCCATCTCGAGCTCGGTTGTTATGTCCACGCAACCGCGAATAGTCAGCGCCACAGGGCAGGCGCCGGCGTGGAGCTCGTGGGCGCGGAGCGCCGTTTCATGCTGGTCGGGCCGCAGCTTAAGGTGATACCGCACGTGGATGCGGCGCAGCACCAGCACATTGCCTTCCTTTTCTACCTCTCCCACCGCCTCACATACGAGGCGCCGCTCACTCGCCGGAATCTTGCGCGCCTCCAGCGCGCCCCCAAGGGTTCCGACCAGTCAGCCGGCAGTGGCGGCGACCATGTAGTCCAGCGTAGCAGCATGTGGCTCGAAGGTTCCCGGTGGCCTGCCATAATGCTGCGCAATCTCATCGTGCACGCTAAAGAGCACGGGCTCCTGCTCGGCAGGCAGGAAGGCGTGGCGGGTAGAGCCGGCCACTCGCTCCACACGCACGTGCGAACTGTAAACGACCCCATCTGGCATAAATGTGCCTCCTTCAGGCGAGCTCTGGCTTCGGTTCGGCCTTGGCCGGAACGGCAACATGGATCGTAGTACCCCAGCCGGGTGCGCTCTCCACCGTGAGCGCGCCGCCTAACATTTCGGCCCGCTCCCGGATCCCCAGCAGTCCAAGACGCCCGCTCTGGCTGGCATCCTCAGGATCAAACCCAATCCCATTGTCCTCAACGACGACAATCACGTTGCCACGCTGCATCTCCACGACCACATCCACGTGTTGGGCGCCGGCGTGGCGGGCCACATTGGTGAGCGCTTCCTGCACGATACGGTACAGAGCGATCTCCACTTGCGACGGCAGCCGTACCTGGTCCAGTCCTACTGCCACAAAGCCCACCGTGGTACCGTGCTGCTGCTCGAAGCCCTGCACATATTGGCGAAGAGCCGGCACCAGCCCCAACCGGTCAAGACTTGCCGGACGCAGATTCACCGCCAGGCGATGCAGTCCTTCCAGAACCGCGTTGGTCGTTTGCTTGAGCACGCCCACGTGCTGGAGGATGTCAGAGGAGCAGTCACACTCACGCTCGAGCTGGCCGAGGCGCAGCATCAGCGACGTGAGAGCCTGACCCGCCTCGTCGTGTAACTCGCGCGCGATGGCACGCCGTTCGTTCTCCTGGATCGCTACCAACCGGCGTGAGAGCTCTTGCAGCCGGGCATGTCCGGCCGTGACCTCTTCAAACAGACGTGCATCCTGGATGGCGACGGCCAGCGAATCGGCGACCTGGCGGGCGAATGATGTCACTTCTTCACCCACCGGCACCGGTTTTTCTGACCACACGTCCAGTACCCCGATGGCCTTGTCATTCGCGTACAGCGGGAACGCCGCATAGCTGCGTAGGCCTTCGCCCATCATGGCTCGGGCCAGCAGCGCCAGCTGCGGCCGCACGAGCAGGTCATCGGCCAATCCGGCGCTCGAATCGCGAGTGGGTACGAGGGAATTGTAGGCGTCGAGCGCGAAAGAGGTACCGGCGCCAAAGCGCGTGGGGCCTTCCGAGCTTACGGCCAGCAATCGAGCTTCGCCGTGCGCCGGATGGAAGAGTACCACGCTGCTGCGCTGGCAGCCCGACACCTGGCGGACCTGATCTACGGTGACACGGGCGATATCCCCCGCAGTATCGGCAGCAAGGATCGAAAGATCGATGTCGTGAAGCACCTGCAAACGGCGGCTGTGCTGCAACAGCTCACGCTCTGCGCTCTTTCGCTCGGAGATGTCCTCGACCATGCGTACGAGAAATTGGGGGGAGCCGTCTGCGCCGGGCACGACGGTGGAGCTGAGTATGGCCCAGATGAGCTGGCCGTCACGGCGAACGTAACGCTTCTCCAGGCGATAGTACACCTGGCTCCCCGAAACGAGCTCCTGGAAAAGCACCATATCGGTAGGGACATCCAGCGGATGGGTGTACTCCGTAAAGCACATCGTCCGCAGCTCGTCGTCCGAGTAGCCCAGCATCTTCTGCATCGCCTCGTTGGTCTGCAGCGCGTAGCCGTTCCGGTCGACCAGGGAGATACCCACACCCGCGCGATCGAAGATCGCCCGGAAGCGCGCCTCGCTCTCGCGGAGAACCTGATTCGCGTGGGAGAGCTCGGACGTGCGCTCGGCCACGCGGAGTTCCAGCTCAGCACGGGCACGGCGCAGCGATTCCTCCATCGCTTTCCGCTCGCTGATATCGGCATACATGATTCGCAGTCCTGCGTGACGACCCGGGGCAGCTGCCTCCGGTTCGGCGCGGAACATCACCGGGACGACACGGCCATCGCGCGTGAGCAAGCACTGCTCGGAACCCACATCGCCAAACGACGTCCCATCATGAACGTCTGGAGACAGCTCCCGCGACTCGGGAGCGTAGAATCGTTGGAGAGGTTGGCCCAGCGCCTCGTCACGCGTGTACCCGAGGGTGCGAAGGAACAGCTCGTTGCAGTCCTCAACGGTTACCTGCCCAGTCCCATCGCGCGCCACCACATACATACCCGGGGCGGCGTCGAAAAGATCCCGGTAACGCTCTTCCGCTTGCTTCAGCTCACGGAACAGGAGTGAATACGGTTTCTCCAGACCCGTCACGATTACCGCCTGGTACACGAGATACACGGAAACGAGCACCAGGAAATGGCCCACCTGATTCAGGATGTCGTACACGTTTGTGTAGAGCGTGAACGGCAACTCCGCGGCGGCAGCAATCAGCACGGATGCGAATAACCGGCCGGCAATCGCCGGATCAAACGCATCCCGCTGCCTGTAGAGCAGATAGGCAGCCGCCAGGAAGGTCACGACGATGACGTACTCCGCCGCTATCTTGAAGGGGGTAAGCCCGCTCCCCTCAATGAAAGCAACGGGAAAGATGTTCCAAACGAAGATCGATGCGACGATCAGAGTGGTAATCGACGCGCAGACGGCGACCACTGCGCGAACGGGCAGCGTTCGCCGGATAAACAAGGGTGCGACGAGCCAGACCCCGGCCTCGAAGATGCGGGTGGAGACCCAGAGTTGTGTGGGCAGGTCGGGATCGTTTCCCGGGAAAACGCCCATCCCCTTGTAGGCCAGGCCGTGCAGCACCCGCAGCACCGACACGAACACGTACCCGATTCCCAACAGGAGCAGGTAGTTGCTGCGCAGGTAGGCGCGCGAGTTCCAGGCCAGTACGAAGATGCTGCAAGCGATGATGATGCCGAAGAGTTCGGCGAGGGAATGGAAAAGGACGTAGCTGTACCGGCTGGTGGCATAGAGCCCGGCGAACACGAGCACCCCTGCCAGCGCCGTCCGAAGTGGGCGGGCAAATAGCGGCCGGAAATCCATCGGATCCTCAATAACGAGATTGGCCGTTCCTGGCACGGACGGCTTGCGACCGGCGGGTCGGATCGCCATTATGCCAGAGAACGGCCAACATGGAAAGCGGCGCTTGCGTTACTCGACCACGACCCGATCGGTGCCGGTGCGTCCGAACGTCTCAGGTGAATACATCTCTTCGGCGCGCGCGGGAGGCACGATGAACTCGCCGGGCGTGGTGGCACGGGACACGTACGAATAGCTGTACACGCCGTCCCACAAGAGCGAACGGAATGCCTCTGCGCGGTCGTCGCGCAGATTTTGGTGCTCGTACCACGTCCGCCAGAACCACCATCCCTTTGGTGCCGCCGGCTGCGCTGCACTTGCGACGATGCGAGGAGCCGCAGCCGGACCCGGGCGTCCGCCAGGCGCCACGGCGGCCATCGACGGCGTGATAGCGCCCTGAGGCGGTTCGGTTGGGGCGCTGCCGGTAACGGCGAGCTCGGGGTTCTGCGCCTCGAAACCGGCCGGCAGCGGATCGACGAGCGCCACATGGTAGCGGCGTGTCGGCGCTACAAGGGTAATCTGGGTTCGCACACGCGCACCCGCCTTCACGTGCCACACGCCGTTTGCATCTTGGGTCACGTCTGCCGCATTGTCGACCGCCTCGTAGCGGCGCTCGACGGTGAAACCGTAGTCCGCCGGCTTCAGATCCAGATCGGAAGGAGCGTAGCGCAGCCCGAGGCGGTAGTAGAGCCGCCCGTCCCCGTCCTTCGATACGATGACGTTCTGCTGCCCGGTTCCCCCGACCAGCATGGACATCGGCACCTTGACCAGGGACCGCTCGGTGGTGCGCCCGCGGAACTCGCTCTGGCCGGCATACTGAGCGCCCAGCCACATGCGCGCTACGAAGTCGGGGGTCTGTGCCTCGTACGTGTTGAAGTACTTGTCCAGCGCGAGGAGCACAAAGACGTTTTCCTGCGTGTTCGACCAGCGGCCGGCCTTGCGGTGCGCGAGCAGGCCCGTCACCAGCTTCGGGATCAGGTCGCTCTGCGGCCGGTCGGCCATCATCGCTTCGAGGATGACTGCGTCGGCGCGGCGATCGGACGCCAGCAGGAGGTAGCCCTGCTCGCCGTACGGCGTACCGAAGTGCGCTGCGCCGGCCGTTTCCACGACCTGGTTATCGAAGTGGCGGCGCAGGTTGGTGAGCTGGATCTCCGAGCCCGGATCTCCGGCCAGCACGAATTGCAGCCAGCCCAGCCCCTCCGCCGACAACTTCGCGCTGTCGGGGGGAGTGGCGCTCAGCGCGTCATCCACCATCTTGCGCGCCCGCGCCAGGTCGGCCTCTCCCATCTGCTTTCGCACGTACAGCGAGTAGGCGACGATGGTATTGCGCGCCAGCGGGCCGTACTCGGCGGGGATGTGCCGATCGATTTCGCGCAGGTAGGCGCGCGAGAGCTCCATCATCTCCACCGGTACCGCGAAGTCCTTCGAACGCGCCCGCTGGAGTGCGTGCGCCACGTGCACGCTCACGTACGGCCAATCCGGATCGCCCCGCCGCCACAGCGGGAAGCCGCCGTCGGGGTTCTGCAGGGTGCGCAGTCTCGCGATGTCGGCATCGACCGAGGCCCGCAGCTCGTCCGCAGGGGGCAGTCCCTCGGCCTGGAAGGCGCTGAGCACATCGCGCAGTGCGGCAATGCCCAGCATGCGCGAGGAAATCTGTTCGGCGCAGTCGAACGGATAGTCTCTCAGGTAGATAACTGCGTCCGTCAGGGCCTGCAGAGCCGTGGACGAAGTGGTGATCTCGAGCCCACCGAACTGCGTGTAGACCCCTGTCGGGGCGATCAGCGGTTGCGCGATACTCCCACTGTCGAGGACGCCGTAGGTGGCGAAAGCCTCTGCTGTGGCCGGCGTCCAGACAGGTAGCTCTACGGATGCGGCATCGACCCAGTTCCGGTCGGCAGCCCCTGTATGCGCTCCGGAAGCGCCTATCTGGAAGCGGGCGGTCCCGGCGCTGACCGTCGTGACCGGGAAGCGCACCTCGCGGCGGTCGTTCGCCGGCACCTCAACCTGCACGCTACTGGCGCCCGTGAAGCGAGCATTGCCGGCGCGGGCGACGACGGAGACCGTCATGGGCGCGTCGGTCTGGTTCTGCACCACTACCGGCAGCTCGAACCTGTCGCCGAAGTTGAGGAAGCGCGGCGCAGACGGGCGCACCATCAGTGGCAGCCGCGCCGTGATGGCCGATTCTCCCAGCCCGGCCTGCTTGCCACCAGATACCGCCACCGCCATGACACGGTAGCGCGTCAGGCTGTCCGGCAGCTTGACCTCCACCTGCGCCTTGCCGGCGGCGTCGGTGACGACCGAGGGAGCAAACAGCGCCAGTGCGCTGAAGTCCGTGCGTACAGCGATCGGCGCTTCGCCCGCGTTGAAGGCCGCGTCGGCCGCCATCTGCCGCGCGCCGGCCGCGGCCGGCGCTGACGTCGCGGCCGGAGCCGGCGCTCCTGCCGCCATGGGCATCGCGGCGCGCTCCTGAACAGCGGACTTCTCCATTGCCTCACGCTGCTGAAGCGTGATCTGTGGCTCTGCGAGGATGATACTGGCGCGGGAATGGTACGCGTTGCTGCGAGGGTCACGATCAGAATAGAAGATCGAGAGCGGGTCCGGCAGTTTATAGCCGGTCATCGCCAGCACGGCCTCGTCTACTACGACTACGGCCAGCTCGGCGCCTTGCACCGGCTTCCCGGCCGCGTCAAGAACTGCCACGTCCACGGTAGTAGTGCCGCCCGGCTCGAGCGCCTTCTCGCGCGGCTCCGCCGCCACCTTCAGCTCGCGCGCCAGCGGGGGCACCCGGAGCGTGAGCGTGCCCACGGCGAACGCCGGCCGCTTGGGCTGGGCAGGATCAGGCTCGCCGGCCGCATCGAGGCGCGCGGTGGCGCCGACCAGGTCCACCTGCACCTGCAGGTTCGGGATATGCGACTCAGCGATCGGAATGTCGAGCGTGTATGAGGGCTCCGCCATGGTGAAGCGCACGGCCGACAGGATGCCAGAACGGCTCAGCGTAACGACCCCTTCGGCGGGAGAGAACGGCGCCTGCACCAGGATGTGCGCGATGTCGCCCGGACGATATTCCTTCTTGTCCGGGATCAACAGCACCTCTTCCTGTTCCACGTTGCGGGCAGACGGGCGGTCGCCGCCGCTGACCCAGCGCGTCACTTCTGTCAGATTGCGGCGCCCGGCGGCGTCCTCGACGATGGCGGTGATCCGGTAGGTGCCGCCTTCCGGCGTCTCGAACGTACACTTCACCGGTTCGCGGCCAGACTCGACGATGCACGACTGCTGCGATGCATCGGATTCCTTCCACTCTCCGGAGCGGTACACCCACTGGGTGCGCACGGCGGTGAGGCGCACCTGGCGCCCTGCCACCGGGTTACCGTCGATATCGACCACGATTACGTCAACCGGGAGCGGATCCTCGCGCTGCACGAAGATGCGGTCGCTGCGCAGCCCGACGTACAGCTCGGCCGGATGGACGAGCAGGCTCGTCTTGGACGTCCACGCCTGGCGATTCACATCCATCACCGTGGCCTGTACGTCCATCGTCGACGGCAGGGGCGGATCTATCGAGTCGAAATCGATGCGTAGGAAGTGCTTACCCGATGCGTCCGTCCGCCCCGCAAAGGTCTCGGTCTCCTCGCGCGCGAAATCGGGTTTCATATCGAACCACCACGGGATCCAGCGCCCGAAGCTGAAGTCACTCCAGTTGGGCGGCGAGTAGTGGCCGGACCGGCTGGTGAGGTTCCAGGTCACGTCGGCAGCCGGCAGGCCACCGCCCGCGTAGTAGTTCGCCGTGGCGGTCATGACGGCATGCGCGCCGATCAAGTGCGGTCCTTCGGAAACAGTGGTTTTGACCTCGAACTCCGGCCGGCGGAACTCCTCGATCTGCAGCTGATGGTAGTAGCGCCCCGAGCCCAGCGTATCGAACCCGTTGAGCGTGATCTCCAGCGCCGCATACCCGAGATTCGCTTCCTTGGGGATCTGCAGTTTCAGCTCGAAGCCGCCCAGGGCGTTGGCCGTCGCTTCTCCTTCCGCCAGCTTGTTGCCGCGCGCGTCGCTGAGCTTGTAGGACACGCGGCTCGCGCCGGAGAAGAGGGACAGATCGCCGCCTTCCTGTCCTTCGTGGCGGCGGAACCAACCCTTGACGCGCACTTCTTCGCCCGGCCGGTACAGCTTCCGATCGTCGAAGACGTACCAGCGCACCTCGTCGTTGACGGGCCGCTTCTGCCAGCCGCCGTACCGACCGCCCCAGACGTACGTCGTCTCGGGCAGGATGGAAACGTCGTCTCCCTGGCGCGCCACCAGGATCTGCGCCGCGCCAGACAGCGGCAGTGTAGCGAGACCGTCAGCGCCTGACGTGCCGGAAGCGACCGCTGTACCGGCGGAAAGCAGCTCCAACTGGACGCCGGCGAGCGGCTTCCCGTCGACCACCGAGTTCGTCCAGGCGATCATGTCGGACTGGTCGACGAAGGCATCGAGCGCAATATTGCTGTCCTGCACCCAGACGGCAAGGCGCATCGGCACGGGGCGCGGTTCGGCGACGGCGCGACTCCCTCCGCCTCGACGAAAAGCACGACATGCCCGCGTTGGTTCTTCAGAGCGGGCGCGAGATCGATAACCGTTTCGGTCAGCTCGTCGGCTTTGCCCTTGGTCTCGATCGTCCCGCTCCACGCGGGGGCTCCGGGAAGTGGTCCGTTCGTGCCGCGCCCGGACAGGTTCTCAATCCAGGCGCCGTATGCGGTCCAGTCGGCCGGGGTGACGCGGCTGAGCTGCACCTTGAGGCGCGGAACGTTGATGCTGTACACGGAGAAGGTGGGTTGGCCGGCGGGGTCCAGCACCGCGAAGGAGCGGTCCGAGCCATACAGAACGGCGTCGGCCACGCCAACGTCGAAGCGAAGCTTCTGCTCGCTCCCAAGGGTCTGCCCGAAAACGTCGCGAATGCCGGAAGCGAGCGTGACTTCGTAAGAGGTGCGTCCCTTGCTCCGGCCCTGGATCAGGATCATGTTGCCGCGCACCTGCACGTCCGCGCCGGGCAGCTCGGGAGAAACGCTCACCCAGCCATCCTGAACAGCCGCTTCATCCAGGTTGTTGGAGAAGCGGATGTACCACGGGCTCATGGGCGGGCAGGTCTGCGGGTTCCAACTGCAGCGGTGCTCGAGCACGCGCAGGGCGCCGTAGGTGCGGAAGCTGAAAGCCTGCGCCTTCTCGGTCAGCAACGGCCCCTCAGCGGAAGGAGCGCCGGCGTTCAGCGTTACGGTCACCTGGGCGTCGGACGGCAGCGGCTGTTCGGTGCGGAACGCGATCGACCGGCCGGGGTTGGCGTCGAGCAGGCGCCGGACGTTCTTATCGGCGGCGATCTCTGCCTCGGTCGCCAACCGCGTGCCGGCGGTTGTTGTGCCTGCCGTCACGCGGACGGCACGCAGCAACGCAGCCGGGTCGATGCGCTGGTCAAAGGTGGCGACGAGCAGCGTGTCCGGGCGCACCTGGTCGCCGGAAGGGTAGGAGGAGCCGAGGGTGAGCGGGGGAGTGCGGAAATGCCACACCAGGTCGCTCGCGAGGCTGCTCCCTCCCATTGACTTAGTGCCTGACGGCACCGTCGCCGTGTACTGGGTCGCCATCGGCAGGCGCGATTCCTTGCCGTCGCCGGCAGGGACAAACAGCAGGGTTGAGGTGCCCAACCACCGCCATTGACCGGGCACAGATGGTTCGATCCGGAGCGGCACGTCGCGCTGCGCCAGTTGATCGACGGTAGCGAGAGGCGCCATCGGCTGGTTGAAGGTCACGCTGACATAGGGGGCCAGCTCGACGTTACCATCGGGCGATTTGCGGGTCACCTCGAGCGATCCGGACGCCGTCACGGGTGTGGGCTGCGACTGGGCGGGCGGAAATGGCTGCTCTACCGTCGTCCCCGGGCGCGGCGCCGGCAGCGATTCGGCCGGGCGGGCGAACGTCTGCGAGTCGCCCGGTTGCGCCTGCAGCGGCGGGAGGCGATCGAGCACGCGCTGGGCGTCTGCGGACGGCAGCGGGCGCACCGTAGCTACCGGGGCGGCGGGGGCAGGGCGCTCGGCCTCGGGCGTCGCCTCACCGACCCGAAAACGGAGTCCATCATCAGGCGTGGCCTGGGGTCTTGCAGATATCACGGCTCCTCCACCGGCAGTGGTGCGGGCGCCATCGGCGGGCACGGGGCCGGCCGTCCCGGAGGGGCCGGCGGGCGCCGCCGTTACGGCGGGGGATGGCGGCACAGGGGTTTGAGCAGGCGGCGGGGTGCAGGCGGCGAGCGTAAGCAAGCATATCAGGCAGATAACAAAGACCAGGCGCTTCATGGCGGCTCTCTCCTGACCGGCCGGACCGGCCACGTGAACTCCTCGATCCCCTGCGCGCCGCTGACGATGCGGCCGTGGGCGAGAGACAACGACGGCGAGATGGGCTGCTCGCCTGATAGTATGACGCCGCCGCCTGGCGGGTTGTTCCGCGTCCTAGCCTGGAGCTACAAGCTCCGGAGGCAGGTGGCTGATATCGTTGATGTAGCGCACCACGCTCTTGCCTTGCCTGCGAAAGTCGAGGGAGGTGATGCCCGTGTTCCAGTGCAGGTAGAAGAATTGTTCTACGCTCGACCCCAGCATTGCATGCAGGAGGCGGTTCATGAACGCACCGTGCGACACGATGGCGATGTGCTCGTTGCTGTCTCTGAAGGCTCGCAGCGATTCCAGCACCCTCTGCGCACGCAGATCGCACGTCCGCAGGTCCTCCATGCCGGCGCCGGTATACCATCCGGTATCGGTGATCGTGTCGGGCACAACGAATTGGCGGAACGTCCTCAGGATCTGCTGCCGCGTCCTGCCGGGGAACGGGACGGCTACGGGCGGGTCGCCCTGGTCCAGGAACATGCCGCCCAGTTCGTGCACGTCGATCCAAACCTCGGGCTGCAACCCGAGGCTTTCGGAAATGCAGTACGCGGTTTGCAGAGAACGCCACATGGGACTGCAGTAAAGGCGGGTGAAGCTGAAGCCGCGGCGCGGCGAATGCGGCTCCTCGTCGCCGGGGCCTTCGGCGCCAGATTGCTGCTGCAGGCCGTGGGCCAGGTGGTGAGCCAGCGCCTCAGCCTGCTTGAGGCCGAGCGGGGTCAGCTCAGGATCGACGACTCGCATGCGCGAATCGGAGAGAATGTTGTTAGCGGATTGGGCATGACGAATGAGATACAGCTCCATGACCGGTATTGTAACGATTCTGGGCGTGCTAGCAATGTTGGAGACTGGTTTTTGTTTCGGGCGCGAGAGGGAGGTCACCCCCCTTGAGGGGCGTGCCTTCCCGCTCAACCCGGAGGTCAGCCCCTTGTGGGCGTGTTGGTCGCGGCGCGATTTGGGTACACGGGGCACGGCGCAGGGTGCGGGGCCCGGATGCTCCGTCGTCGGCATTGATGTGAATTGAGTGGGCGACGGGGCGTCCTCACCTGCACTGCGCCTGCGCATCGCAGGTGCAGTGCAGGTGAGGACGCCCCGTTGGTCACCCAATTTGCATCACAGCCAACCGCGCGGCATCCGGCGCCACCGCACCCGCGCCAGTCGACCAACACGCCCACAAGGGGCTGGCCTCCGGTTCGCGGGAGTGGTGTGTCAATTCTCATGTTATTACTGGCCACATGACTAGTTGACAAACCCATCCCGTTTCGCATATAGTCTCCCCGTCGGACACACCTATTCAGAACCATTCGGAAGGGAGGGCAAGTTTCATGGCGATGTTGATTGTAAAGACGTACGCGTCTGCTGTTCGTCGGACCCTGCTCGCCCGGCCCCGGAAGGTGATGTCCAGCCTGACTTAAGGCTCATACCATCCTGGATACAATCACGAGCCGGCGACTGGGTCCCGGCTCGTGGCCATTAAGCGATTGGAACGCGGTAGGCCATGGCCTACCGCGTTTTTGTTGTCCGGGAAATGGGAGAGAGATAAGTTGGCGAGTCGACAGGAAATCTATCAACGCTATCGGGAGCAGGAGCCGCAGCGGCGAGCGCTGCAAAAGCAGGTGAAGCGCAGCCGGAACGATGACCGGGTGCGGCGAAGGGAATGGGTCGCCGGCGACGATATGGACGAGTTGGAGGCGTACGATCGTGACGACTCGCCGGCCGTCGAACGGATCCGCCCGCGAGGTGAACGGGAACGGCGCAAGGCGAACGCAGCACGGGCTGCGGAGGTGCTGGAAGCGGAGGTTGAGGTGGCGCATACAGCAGTAATGGACTTCGAGGAGATCGAGGCGCCGCCGGCGGGGTTGCTGCTGGGACTGGTGCTCGAGACAGGCAGCGGTATCAGCCGTGTGACCGTTGGGGACACGCGCGTGCTGAAGTGCTCGTTGCGCGGCGCGCTCACGTCCTCGGCAACGGGGTATACAAACGTGGTGGCGGCCGGTGACCGGGTGTACGTGTCGGAAAACGGAGCGGACGGCGGCGTGATCGAGCAGGTGCTGCCGCGACGCAACGCGCTGGCGCGCCCAGACGTTTTCTACCCACACCTGCAGCAGGTGATCGCCGCGAACGTCGACCAGCTGCTGATCGTGGCTTCGTGGCGCAACCCGGCGTCTGTGGCCGGAACTGATCGATCGCTACCTGATCGCGGCGCAGCGTGACGCGCTGGCGCCGGTGATCTGCGTAAACAAGGTCGACCTGGCGGAGGATGTGACCGCCTGTCGGATGAGGATGCAGCCGTACCGGGCTCTCGGGCTCCGGACGGTGTACACGAGTGCGCTGAGCGGCTACGGCATCGACGAGCTTCGCAATGCGCTCGCCAACAAGACGACCGTCGTCGCGGGGTTATCGGGCGTGGGGAAATCGTCGCTGCTCGCGCGGGTGCAGCCTGGTCTGGCGCTGCGCGTGGGCGATGTCAATGCGCGGCAGCATCTGGGCCGGCACACGACGAGCCAGGCCACGATGATCCCTCTGGGCGACGGCGGCTTCGTCGTAGACACGCCGGGGATCAAGGAGTTCGGGCTCGGCGGGCTGAACCGGAGCGATCTGGCGGCCTTCTACCCAGAACTCGCCACGCTGGGGCAGGCATGCCGCTTCGGAGATTGCCTGCACCTGGACGAGCCAGGCTGCGCCGTGCAAGGCGCGGTGCGAGCCGGCAAGCTGGGCACTGCGGTATGACAACTACCGCAAGATCCTGCAGGCTCTGCCTGCATAGGTACAAGATGTCTCTGGGCTGCCGGGCCGGCCGGGGGGTGATGCGTTCATTCCCGCCGGCCCGGCCGGCATAGCCCGCAGGGCCTCCGGGCGCCAGGCAGGCGATATTCTGCCACCCCCTGGGCGCGAATCCGTGAACGAGAGCCCTCCTGATGGTGCTATAATCCTCGGCGTGACCACCTTCATCCTGATCTTCCTGATCGCAGGCGCTGTGGGGGTGCTGGGCAGCATGCTCGGCATCGGCGGCGGCGTGATCATCATCCCGCTGCTGACCCTGCTGTTCGGCGTCGACATCCGCCTGGCGATCGGCGCCAGCATCGTCAGCGTTATCGCCACTTCAACGGCGGCCGGAGCGGTGTACGTGGGTCACGGTATGACCCACATCCGGCTGGGAATGATCCTGGAGATTGTGACCGCCCTGGGCGCCCTGGCCGGTGGGATCACCGCCGTGCTGATCAGCCCGCGGTACCTTTACGCATTGTTCACGCTGGTCATGCTGTACGTGGTGTACAGCATGGGGAAGCTGCCCAAGGACGAGGGAGGCTACCGGCGAACCGGGCTGCTGGACACACAGTTCATCGATCCCGTGACCGGGAAGCTGGTGAGGTACGGGGTGAAGCAGATGCCTGTGGGGATGGTGGCAAGCTTCATTGGCGGGAATATATCGGGGTTACTGGGCATCGGCGGCGGAATCATTAAGGTGCCGATCATGGCAGTGGTGATGGGAATGCCGCTGAAAGCATCGATCGCAACCAGCAACTTCATGATTGGCGTCACGGCTGCCACCAGCGGGATGATCTACTACGGCCGTGGCTACATCGATCCCTCGCTGGCGGTCCCAACGGCACTGGGCGTGCTGGTAGGCGCGCAGCTAGGGCCACGCGTGGCCCGTAGGACGAAGACACAAACGTTGAAGCGTATTTTCCAGCTGCTGCTGTTCGTCCTGGCGCTTCAGATGGCATACAAGGCGATCACGCTGTCATGACCGAAAAACCCGAAATCCAGGATATGCCGGCTACCGATATCGTCCGCCAGCGGGGCACGGAAGCGCCGAGAATCGGTTCGGTCCTGCCCAGCCTTCCGCCTCGGCCCGACAAAGTTCAGGCCATGCACCTGGCGGTGCAGCGAATCCAGACCATCAGTCTGGGGGTTTGCGCCGTTTTGTTGATCAGCGGACTCGTGGTGGCTCTGCTCACAGACAGTGCGCTGCCAACCGCTGTCGTTCCGATTGGCGAAGCAGCAGGCGGGGTGCTGGCATTGGACCCCGCGGCCCTGCTGTCTGTGGGTCTGCTGCTGCTGTTGGTCACCCCGATCGTGCGGGTGGCGGGGACCGTGATCAATTTCCTGCGACAGCAGGATTTACGCTATGCCCTGGTTACAGCCATGGTGCTCAGCATCATGCTCCTGAGCATCTTCCTGGGCGATTGGTAAGCGGAGAAGAGAAATGACGAATGAACCCAGCCAATCCGAACGCCAGGTTCGGGTGCTGTTGGCAATCGCCGAGGCGATGAGCGCCACCCTGGACCGGCAAACGCTGCTCGAACAGATGTTAGCTGCGATCGTCACCGAGCTCGGCTACAAGGGCGGGGTTGTCCGCCTGCTCGACGTGGAGCGCGGCTCGCTGGAACTGGCGGGCTCGTACGGGCTGTCGGCTGAGTATCTGCAGAAGGGACCCGTCGATCTGGAACACAGTGGCGTTGACCGGATGGTGTGTGCGGGCAAGACGGTGGTTATCGAGGACACAGCGAGTGACCCGAACGTGCAATACGCAGCGGCGGCGCAGCGGGAAGGGTTGCGTGCAGCCCTGGCATTACCGCTGCAGCGCGGGTCGATGGTGGTCGGCGTGCTGCGCGTCTATACGGCAGAGCTGCACGAGTTCTCGACCGAAGAGCGCGAATTCCTGTCTGGTGTCGCCAACCTGGCGGCGCGGGCGGTTGCCAATGCCGTGCTCTACCAGTCATTTCGAGCCGTCGCGGACGAAGTGAACTCCACGCTGGAAGTCAGAGAGGTGCTGCGAAGGTTGCTGGCTACACTGCGTTCGGAGCTCAACGTCAAGGCAGGATCGGTCCGGCTCGTGGGCCCGACACGGAAGCGGCTGCACGTTGCCGCGGCCGACGGCCTCAGCGAAGAGTACCTGGCCAAGGGAGACGTGCGCATCGCCGAAAGCCCCATAGATACGCAGGTACTCCAGGAAGGGCGGCCGGTTTTCGTGTATGACGTGGCATCTGAGCAGGGATTCCAGTACCCTGATGCGGCAGCGCGCGAGGGGATCCGTTCTGTATTGGCAGTGCCGCTGCAAGTGCGTGACACGATTGTGGGGGTGCTGCGCGTGTATTCCGGACAACCGCATCGCTTTACGCACGAGGAGATTGCGCTCGTGGAAGCGATCGCCGACCTGGGCGCGCTGGCCCTCGACAACGCACATATGCACGAGGAGCTGAGCCAAAAGTATGAGGCAGCGCGCGACGATTGGGCCGGTTGGTTCCGGTATCTGACCTTCAGTTGACCCGGCGCACCGGACGCCGGGTCAATCAGCGTTCGCGGAAGCGAGCCTAGACCTCGACCGGGATGGACACGCTACCGAGAGCCTGCTTCACGGCGCTGCCGTCCACGCTCTCGCGCTTCAGCAGGTTTGCGGTAAGGGTTTCCAGGGCGGCGCGGTGCTGCGACAGCAGGCTCAGCGCGCGCTCGTACTGCTCGGTCACGATGCGGCTGCACCTCAGCGTCGATGGCGGCGCGGGTCTCCGGGCTCAGAGACGATTGTCTTGCATCGGCCCGCCCAGGAACTGGAGCTGCTGTCCGGCGTAGCGCACCGAGCCCAGTTGTTCGCTCATGCCGAACTCCGTCACCATCCGGCGCGCCAGCTCGGTGGCCCGCTGGATGTCGTCGCTCGCGCCGGTGCTGATGTTCGCCCAGCGCCACCGTCTCGGCGGCCCGGCCGCCCAGCATCACGGCGATCCGGTCCTCCAGCTCTGGCCGCGTCAGCAGGTAGCGGTCCTCGGTGGGCATCTGCATGGTGTAGCCCAGCGCGCCCCGGCCGCGCGGCACGATGCTGATCTTGGCAACCGGATCGGCGTGCGGCACCAGCTCGGCCACCAGCGCGTGCCCGGACTCGTGGTAGGCGACGGTCGTGCGCTCCTGCTCGTTCATGACCTGCGTCCTGCGCTCCAGCCCGGCCACCACCCGCTCGATGGCCGCCTCGAAGTCCTCGAGGCGTACGGCGTCGGCGTCGCGGCGCGCGGCCAGCAGGGCCGCCTCGTTCATCACGTTGGCCAGGTCGGCGCCCGCTGAAGCCGGGCGTCATGCGGGCCGCGCGCTCGAGATCGAAGTCCGGCGCGAGCTTGATCGCTGCGGCTGTGGATGCGCAGGATCTGCAGGCGGCCCGTCAGGTCCGGATGCCCGACCGTGATCTGCCGGTCGAACCGGCCGGCGCGCAGCAGCGCCGGGTCCAGCACCTCGGGCCGGTTGGTGGCGGCCATGATGATCACCGGCTGTCTGTGCATTGGTGCCGAACCCGTCGATCTCGGCCAGCAGCTGGTTGAGCGTCTGCTCGCGCTCGTCGTTGCCGCCGATACTGATGCCCCCGGCCCGGCTCTGGCCGATGGCGTCGATCTCGTCGATGAAGACGATCGCCGGGCGCGACCTTGCGCGCCTGCTCGAACAGGTCGCGCACGCGGGCCGCGCCCACGCCCACGAACATCTCGACGAACTCGGAGCCGCTGGTCTCGAAGAACGGCACGTGCGCCTCGCCCGCGGTCGCCTTGGCCAGCAGGGTCTTGCCGGTGCCCGGCGGGCCGACCAGCAGCACGCCCTTGGGGATGCGCCCGCCCAGGCGGGCGAACTGCTCCGGCGTCTTCAGGAACTGGATGATCTCCTGCAGCTCGGCGATCGCCTCGTCGGCGCCGCCGACGTCCTTGTAGGTGACTGCACATCCTCCGGCTTGACCTCGGTGGCGCGGCTCTTGCCGACGCCGAAGATGCCGCCCCGTCCGCCGGCCATCCCGCCGCTCATACGCCGGTATGCGAACCACCAGACGCCGCCGAGCAGCAGCATCGGCAGCAGCCAGGCCACGACAAAGTCGCCCAGCGGGCTGGGCGGCTGCCGGACGCTGTACTTGATCTGGGCTGCACCCAGCTCTTCTATCAGCTTCGGGTCGCCATTCGGAACGGCGACGGTGGTAAACGGCACCGCTTTCTCCCCGCCGTCCGGGGCTTTCATCTCCCCTGTTATACGAGTGTCACCGATCAGAACGGTGGTAAGCTGCCCATCGTGCACTTTCTGCTTGAACTCGCTATAGGGGATCTCCGTGGCCTGCGTCGTGAGCGGCGTCAGTATGAACTGCTGGAACAACCACAGCCCGATCAGCGCAGTAATCAGAAAGCCAATGCTCAACCGCATCTGGCTCTGCATGCGGTTGCGCAGCTTCTCGTCCTCTTTTGGATCGCGTTTCGGTTCTACGGGTTTCTTATCCACTTGCATCTCCCAGGTCAGGAAGGCCCCTGCGGCCTCACGCGTAGTATAGCCCCACGGGGGGCGAGGTGACAAGGGAGTGGGCAAAGTGCCCGCAGCCGGGTAGAATATGGGGCGAATCAGCTAAGAGGAGTGAGTAGATGGATACCGAGAATGCGATGATCGCCTTCGCGCAGGCGCTGATCCGGCAGCCGAGTGTGAGCGGGGAAGAAGGGCCGGCGGTGCAGCTGGTCATCCGCGAGATGCAGCGCCTGGGATACGACGAGGCGTGGATCGACGAGCAGGGTAACGCGGTCGGCGTGTGGAAGGGCGCGCGGGCGGGCCGGACGATCCTGCTCGACGGGCACATCGATACGGTCGGGATTGCACCCGGTACGTGGCGGCACGAGCCGTTTGGGGCCGAGATCGAGGACGGATACCTGTATGGCCGCGGCGCAGCCGACATGAAGGGCGCCATTGCCGCTATGGTATACGGCGTGGCCTCGACGCCGCGAGACGAGATGGCCGGACGTGCCGTCGTGACAGCTTCGGTCATGGAGGAGAACCTGGAGGGCGCTGCGCTGCAGCCGGTGGTAGCGTGGGCGCAGCCCGACATCGTCGTGATTGGTGAGGCGACGGGGCTGAACCTGGCTCGGGGCGGGCGTGGAAGAGCCGAAATCCATCTGGAAACGATCGGGCGCCCTGCGCACTCTTCGACGCCGCACCTGGGCCGCAACGCCGTCCACGACATGATCCGGGTGATCGAGGCGATCGAAGCAACCCCACCGCCCCACGATCGCGTGCTGGGTCCGGGGATCTGGGCGCTCACCGACATCATCTCCGATCCCTATCCCGCGTATTCGGTGATCGCCAGCCGCTGCCGGGCCACCTATGACCACCGGCTGCTGCCGGGCGAGACCGTAGAAGGGCTGATGGCGCACCTGCACGCTCTGCCCATCTCCTCTAAGATCACCCTGGAAGCACGGATCGCGCAGGGGGAGCACCAGACCTACACGGGCGCGCTGGCTGCGCGGGCCGAAGTTCCTCCCGGCATGGCTGTTCTCGGATGCCGAACCGTTCGTGCAGGCAGCGCTGGAAGGGCTGCGCGCAGCGGGGTTGCACCCGAAACTGGATGCGTATCGATTCTGCACCAACGCGGCATACACTGCCGGCGCCCGGGGTATCCCTACTCTCGGCTTCGGTCCGGGGATGGAAGAGGATGCGCACGTAGTCGACGAGCGCGTGGAACTGGCAGCGCTGGAGGCCGCATCGGCCGGCTACAGGGCACTGGTGGAGAGCGCTTTAGCGATATAGGGCAAACGCGCAAAGGCGGGAAGGAGTCCTTCCCGCCTCGGTATTCCATCTTGATGTTTTGATGCGCGTGAGCTAACGCGCGGAGAAATCTTTCGCCATGCGCACGGCAGAACTGGCGTCCGGGCTGTAGCCGTCCGCGCCGATCTGCTTGGCAAAATCCTCGGTGACCGGAGCGCCGCCGATCATCACCTTTACCTGATCGCGCAGCCCGCTTCGGCTTCCATCGCCTTAATCGTGGCCGCCATGCCGGGCATGGTGGTGGTGAGCAGCGCTGACATGCCGACGATCTGCGGGCTGTGCTCGTGGACCGCCGTTGACGAACTTTTCGGGGGTCACGTCGGCGCCCAGGTCGATAACCTCGAACCCGGCGCCCTCCAGCATCATGGAGACGAGGTTCTTGCCAATGTCGTGCAGGTCACCCTTGACGGTGCCGATGACGACCTTGCCGGCCGATTCCGTGCCCGCCTCGGCCAATAGCGGCTTCAGCAATCGCCAGCCCGGACTGCATGGCCCGAGCCGACACGAGCATCTCAGGCACGAAGTACTCGTTCTCCTCGAACAACCGGCCCACCTCACCCATGGCGGCGATCAGGCCATCCTTGAGAATCTTGTCGGCGGGGATGTTGGCGGTAATCGCTTCTTGCACTCCCGCCTTGGTGGCAGCAGCATCACCGTCGAGTACCGCGTTGTAGATCTTGTCCAACTGATCCATCGCTACCCTCCTGCAGGGACTAAGTGACTGGGGGCCGTATTCCGGCTTTAATGACGTAATCGTTATGCTAACGCTAAGGGCACAGTTTGACAAGCCACAGACTCGAAGTTGCACCGGCGAATGCTTGACACGGCCCGCGCCGGACAAGTAGTATCGGCGCAGCCGCTTTGCACAGGGGGTGTTCGGGGATGAAGAGATCAGAAGTCAACCGGGTCATGCAACGGGCCGACGACTTTATCCGCTCGCACGGCTTCTTCCTGCCGCCATTCGCGTACTGGAGACCGGCCGATTGGGCGAGCAAAGGTCCCGAAGTGCGTGAGATCGTCGAGAATCAACTGGGCTGGGACATCACCGATTTCGGGCTGGGCGATTTCGACCGCTACGGGCTGTTCCTCTTCACCGTGCGCAATGGCAGCGCTGGATGACCTGCGCCGCGGCGCAGGGCAAGCTCTACGCCGAGAAGCTGCATGATCGCCGGCGACCACCAGATGACCCCGATGCACTTCCACTGGACAAGATGGAGGACATCATCAACCGCGGCGGCGGCAAGCTTGCGATCCAACTGTACAACTCGACCCCGGAAGGGGATTTGGCCGGCACTGACGTGGTCCTGAGCACCGACGGGGTAGAGCGGCGCTTCGCGGCGGGCGAGATCCTGCTGCTGGATCCGGGAGAGAGCGTAACGCTGACGACCGGGGTCTACCACCGGTTTTGGGGCGAGCAGGGGCAGGTGCTGATCGGCGAAGTGTCGCTCGTAAACGACGACGACCGCGACAACCGCTTCCACGAGCCCACGGGCCGGTTCCCGGAAGTCGACGAGGACGAAGAACCGCTGTATCTGTTGGTGAAGGATTATGGGCGGTATTGGGGGGGGGGGCGCGGGGGAGGGGGCGTGAGGCGTGAGGCGTCATACGTCATACGTCATTCGTCACCCGAAGGGGTCATCCGTCATTGGGCGGGGGAATTCGTCACCCTGAGGGGTCATTACGTTTGTGGCACTGATTGTCGGGGCCCCGTGACCAGACCTCTCGCATCGACGCCCACAACTAACAACTCCATCCTGAGCCTGACGAAGGACGCCCCGTCGCAGCGCCGCCACCATTGATGCGAATTGGGTGGTATACGGCGTCCTTCGTCAGGCTCAGGATGGAGTTGTTAGGGGTTGCCACCTGTGTGAATGGTGCTGTCCAGGGGTCCCGCGCTTGTGAGCTACGGCCCATCGCTGCCCCTTGACGTGACCTCTCGCATCGGCGCCCAACGCTAGCGCAACCCCTAGACGGGACCTCTTTCATCGATGGTCAACACTAGCGCAGCCCCTTGACGAAAACTCTTTCATCGATGCTCAACACTAGCGCAGCGCCTTGACGAAGACTCTTTCATCGATGCTCAACACTAGCGCAGCGCCTTGACGAAGACTCTTTCATCGATGCTCAACACTAGCGCAGCCATCCTGAGGGTCTCGAAGGACGCACCGTTGGCAAGCCAATCCGCATCAGCTGCGTCCCCGCGCGGGGCGTGTCACGGGAGACGGGTATTGCGCGGGGTGTGGGCACGGGTAAAGCACTCGCTGGACCGATGCTGTGCAAGTTACATGGCCGGCGAGTGCTTTACGGCTACATCTGTTTTGGGGAGCACGGTAGCATGGCCGGCGAGTGCTTTACGGCTACATCTGTTTTGGGGAGCACGGTAGCACGGCCGGCGAGTGCTTTACGGCTACGATGGTCTTGAAGAGCAATTCGTGCATTCGTTTCCCACAATTCGTTGACGGCCCGCCCCTTGCCCCTCTACGCCGTCTCCTCAGCCATCACGTTTACCAGGCGGCCGAGGCCTTCGATCTCTACTACTACCTCATCGCCGGGCTTTAGCCATTCGGGGTTCTTGCGGGACTTGATGACCCCTTCGGGCGTGCCGGTGGAGATGATGTCGCCGGGCTCCAACGGGAAGAACTGGCTGCAGTAGCTGACCAGGAACGGGACCTTGAAGATCATCTCTCCCGTATTCGCGTTCTGCCGCGGCTCGCCGTTGAGAAAGCTCTTGATCGACAGATTGTGCGGGTCCCCGACCTCATCGGCAGTGACGAGGTACGGACCCATGGGATAGAAGTGGTCGAAAGCCTTCCCGAGCAGGAACTGGCTGGTGCGATACTGGAGGTCGCGCGCACTCAGATCGTTGGCGTTGCAGTAGCCGAACACGTAATCCAGCGCCTG
Organism: uncultured Chloroflexia bacterium; assembly: GCA_963783655.1. Classification (GTDB taxonomy): domain Bacteria; phylum Chloroflexota; class Anaerolineae; order CG2-30-64-16; family CG2-30-64-16; genus CAWAOA01. The sequence goes on along the minus strand of CAWAOA010000016.1, from coordinate 43,983 downwards.
CTCTTCGGCGACGTAGTGCGCCCGGCGGCCGATGACCACCGCCAGCTCCGCCTCGTAGTCGGCCTGCTGCACCGGCCGCGGGATGGGGATCGCTTCCCCACTCGCGGCGATGCAGCTCGAGAACTTGGAGAAGAGCAGCGGGTATTCCGGCAGATCGCGCCCCTGCTCGTCGGCATGGCTCTTGTAGTTCAGGCCGAGCAGCAGGATCCGGCGCGGATTCGACACAGGGGGAGCAAAGTGCAGCTCTGACTCGTCTCGCAGAAAGCTGCGGTTCGGGCCGGAGGCTTCGGCGCGCTTGACCAGCGCCGAAAGCGCTTCGAGCGCCGGCGGCCCGCCTTCGAGCAGCTCCTCCATGGTATCAGGGAAACGCACGTCCACATACGGGTGGCCGAGGGCGGTGATCGCGGTAGTTACGTCCATGACGCCGTACCGCGTCTTGACGCCCAGGCGTGTTCGACCGGAAGACTGGTAGTTCAGCAGAATCATTTTGCCCTCTCTTTACACGACAAAGCCCGAGTAGGACCGGCGAGGCTGAAGCGCCGCCCCGTTTCAGTTCGAACGCGTCTCGCCGTACGCCTGCTTCATGCGCGACAGCGCACCGGCCAGCGTGGCCCGCGGGCATCCGAAATTCAGCCGCACAAATCCTGCTCCCCCGCGGCCAAAGAGGCGCCCGTCGTTCAATGCGACCTTCGCCTTGTCCAGGAAGAAGCGGTAGGGCGAGCCCTCGATCGACGAATCCCGACAATCGAGCCACGCCAGATAGGTCGCCTCCGGGACCCCCATCCGGATGCCGGGCAGCTCGGCCGCGACGAATTGGGCGAGGTAGTCCCGGTTCCCCTCGAGGTACCGGATCAGGCTATCCAGCCAGGGACCGCCCTCTTCATACGCCGCCTCTGCGGCCGTAAACGCCAGGATGTTGACCTGACTCACGATATCCTTGCGCGCCGCCTGGTATCGCTTCCGTAATTCGGCGTCCTGGATGATCGCGAACGAGCATCCCAACCCTGCGATGTTGAATGTCTTGCTGGGCGCCATGAGGGTCACGCTGCGGGCAGCGAACTCGGGGGCCAGCGAGGCGAACGGCACGTGCCGGCCGTTGGAGAAGACCAGGTCGCAGTGGATCTCGTCGGAACAGACGACGACGTCGCTGCGGAGACACTGCTCCCCCATCGCTTCGAGCTCGGCGGGCGTAAAGGTGCGGCCGGCCGGGTTGTGCGGGTTGCACAGCAGGAACATCCGCGTATCGGGCCGGATGGCCGCCTGGAAAGCATCCCTGTCGATCGAGTATCGTCCGTCCGCGCCCCGGGTCAGCTCCATCTCGTGCTGCTGAATACCGAAATTCGCGGCGACGTCGAGCATGGGCGGGTAAATTGGAGTCTGCAGGAGCATTCCGGAACCCGGCGGCACGAAGGCGCGGGCTGCGACGTTGAACCCGGTGACGATGCCGGGGACGAAGACGATGTCGGCCGGCTGAATTCGCCAGCCGTACAACCGCTCCATGCGCTCGACCAGCAGCTCGCGCAGGTGATCGGGCTCGCAGCCGTACCCGAAGACGCCGTGATCCACCCGGCGGCGCAGCGCATCGATTACCGGTGGGGGCGCCGGAAAATCCAGGTCGGCGATCCACAAAGGCGTCACGTCTTCGGAGTAATATTGCCACTTGATGCAGTCAGAGTGTAGGCGGTCGGGAACGCTGTCGAAGTCGAAATCCATGTCTGCTCCTGGCGGTGATGTGGGCGGATTATAGCACGCCCCGGCGTTGGACATGCCACGCGGGGCGATATACTTGGGGCGCATCCAAAGAGGATGGGGAGAGGCGCTTGGAAGAGCTGATTAGCTGGGCAGAGGTGGACCTGGACGCCATTGCCGCGAATGTCGATTCATTTCGCCGGCACGTGGGGCCGCAGGTGGAAGTGATCGCGGTGGTCAAGGCCAACGTGTACGGGCATGGCATGGTGCCCGTCGCCCGCGCAGCGCTGGAAGCCGGTGCAACCTGGCTCGCGGTCCACCGGTGCGCTGAGGGGATCGACCTGCGACGGGCCGGGGTGGAAGCGCCAATTCTACTGATGGGCTACACGCCGCCGGCCGGTGCGGCGACGGTCGCTCGGTGGCGCCTGACCCCTAGCTTCGTGACGCACGAGTTCCTGGTCGCGCTGTCCGCGGCGGCGGCCCGTCAGGATGCCGTGGTTCCCGTCCACCTCAAGGTCGACACGGGGATGCACCGCTACGGCGTTCGCCCGGACGAGGCGCCGGCGCTGGCGCAAGCGGCAGCGGCGCTGCCCCACGTACGGCTCGAAGGGCTCTTCACCCACTTCGCCACGGCCGACGATGCCGGCGACACGCACCTGCGAGCACAGTTGGCGTCGTTCGAGGGAGTGCTTTCGGAGCTAGGCGGGCTTGGGCTGCGCCCGCCGCTGGTCCACGCCGCCAACAGTGCGGCGACGATGCGAATTCCGGAGGCGCACTTCGACGCCGTACGCATCGGGATCGCGCTCTACGGCATGGATCCGTCGAATGAATGGCCGCCGGTCTTCCCGCTGTTTCCCGCGCTCACGTTGAAGAGCAGGTTGGTGCGGGTACACGAACTCGCACCCGGGGATGCGGTCAGCTACGGGCGAACCTTTGTCGCGGACCGGCCCATGTGCGTAGCCCTGATCCCGATCGGTTATGGCGACGGATACCACCGGGTGCTTTCGGGCCGCGGGGTGGTGCTGGTGCGGGGGAAGCGGGCGCAGCTCCTGGGCCGTGTGTGCATGGACCAGATCGTGGTCGACGTCAGCGACATCGAGGGCGCGGCGCCCGGCGACGAGGCGGTGCTCGTGGGACGGCAGGGTGAGGGTCACGTGCGGGCGGAGGAGCTTGCGCGGCTGGCCGGAACGATCAACTACGAAATCACGACCTCGCTGCTGCCGCGCGTTCCACGCCTGTACCGGCGGGCCGGACAACTGTTGGGAACGAGCGGGGAATGACCGCGACGTCCGGACCGGCGCACACGCGGGCCGTGTGGCAGGCGCTGCTGGTCACCCTCCTGTGGTCGCTGTCGTGGGTCCTCATCAAGATAGGTATGCGTGACATCCCGGCGCTGACGTTCGCCGGGATCCGCTATGCGCTGGCGTTCCTCATTCTGCTGCCGCTGGCGCTGCGCGGCCACCGGGCGGAGTGGCGGGCGCTGACGCGACGAAACTGGCTGTCTCTGATCGCGCTGGGCGTGGTGTATTACGCGATCACGCAGGGTGCGCAGTACGTGGCGCTGGATAACCTGCCGGCGACGACGCTGACGCTGCTCCTTAACCTCACATCTCCCGTGGTCGCTCTGCTCAGCGCCTGGTCGCTCCGCGAGCGTCCCGCCTCGTGGCAGTGGGCCGGGATCGGGCTGGCCGTGCTCGGATCTGTCCTGTACCTGCAGCCCGGGTCGATCGGGATGGGCACGGCGTTGGGTTTCGCTGCCGGGTTTGCGGCGCTCGCGGCCAACAGCATCTCGTCAATCATGGGACGCGGGCTGAACCGGGCGCGCGCTGCCGGTCCGTTGGTGATCACGACCGGTCAGCATGGGCGTGGGTGCGGCGCTGCTGCTGGCGGCCGGGCTGGCGACGGAGCCGCTGCCGGCCATCACACTGCAGGGTGCAGCCATCTCGCTGTGGCTGGCGCTCGTAAACACAGCAGTCGCCTTCAGCCTGTGGAACCACACGCTGCGTACCTTGACTGCAACCGAATCCGCCGCCATCAACAATACGATGACCGTGCAGATCGCGCTGCTGGCGTGGCTGTTCCTCGGGGAGCGAATCGGGGCATGGCAGATCGCCGGGTTGTTGATGGCCGTCGTGGGAGCTGCGGCAGTGCAGTGGCGCGGGCGTGCGCCGTCGCCGCCTGATACGGCTGCCACTGCAACCGGGCGGCAGCCCGGGTCGTAAAGTACGTAGGGTCGGTGAGATGTCAGCGAGACGCCAGCGGCCTGGGGCGCAACCCGCTGCGAAATGCCCGATAATGGTAAAGTAGCCGGCGGGCCGCCGGATTCGCTGGGGAGAGGTGGAAGAGATGGAACGACGCCAGGGGTGTCTCGAGGGTCTGCTGGAGCTGTTCTTGCTGAACGCGCTGTTCAACTTCCTGCAGGAGCGGTTTGGCTTCGGCCGCGGCTGCAGCGGGTGCGGGTGCGGCGTGATCTTGCTGGTGTTGCTGGTGGTCCTGTCGTGCTCGGTCCTTACCGGCACCGACTGGTTCAGGCTGTTCTGACCCTGCGGGCGGGGGTTGTCCGGCGCTACTCCATGGAGTACACTTGCACGTGCAGGGGAGGAGAGCTCGGCTTTGCCGCCACCGGCAGAAAGAGGCACCGATGTTAGCCGAAGCGCTCAAGGGGACAGTCCGTCGCTGGTACGAAGAGGTGTGCAACCAAGGCCGCCTGGACGTGACCGCCGAAGTCTTTGCGGACAATTACGAGGATCTCGACGCCCCGAGCCCATCCGGACTCTGGCCGCGCGGCGCCGAAGGCGCTCGCCAATCGATCCTCGTGTACCGCGAGGCTTTTCCTGACTTCCACTGCGAAATCGATGAGATGATCGCCGAAGAGCGCAGCGTGGCAGTCCGCTACCGGTGGACCGGGACCCACAACGGCGCGTTCCTGAATATCCCCCCTACGGGTAAGAAGATCGAGGTGAGCGCCCTCGCGTTCTGGCATTTCGGGTCGGGCGGCGAAATCACCGAGAGCTGGGGCCAGTTCGACGTGGTCGAGATCATGCAGCAACTGGGAGAGGTGCCGCGCCTCTCCGAGGCCGGACCCGAAACTCCCTCGTCACGCGGACCGGCCGTTTGAACGCTCCTGCAGTCGAATTGCACCTGTTGGATCCGGATGAGATCGATTCGTACAAGGATGGAATCGTGCAGGTGTACTGCGCGGCTTTCAGTCCCCCTCCCTATTCGATCGAGCCGTTCCGGTGTGACACATTCGCCGCGACCCTGGAGCGGCACATCGAGCGCCCCTACTATCGCTGCATCGTTGCCCTGGAGCCGGCCAGTCGGCAGGTTGTCGGCTTCACTTACGGGTACGAGGGCGGGCCGGGCCAGTGGTGGCGCGACGCGGTGGCGGCAAAGCTGCCCGAGCCGCTGGCGGAGCAGTGGCTGACGAACTATTTCGAGCTCGCTGAGCTGGCCGTCGACCCCAGCCGGCAGGGACACGGGATCGGAGCTCGCCTGCACGATGAGCTGCTCCGGGAGGTGCCGCACCGGACAGCGGCTCTCTCCACGATACAGGTGGAGACGGTTGCGCTGGGGCTTTACCGGCGCCGCGGATGGACGACGATCCTGCACGATTTTCTGTTCCCGGGCGGCGACCGCCCCTATCTGATCATGCGACTGGATCTTGACGGGGCAGGCGCCCGTCAGCGCCCCTGAGGAGGGCAGATGCAAGGCGTTGTGTCTCTGCTGGACGGCCGCTGCACCGCCGAGGTGCGGGAAATCTGGCGTGAATTGGAGCGGAAATTCGGCCTGCGAGGGGCCTATGCGGCGCCGTTCCCCCACTTCTCGTATCATGTGGCGGAGGGATATGACACCGAAGGGCTTTCCAACGTCCTGAGCGCCCTGGCATCCACGCTGCTGCCTTTCCGGGTGCAGACTACCGGCCTCGGGCTCTTCACGGGGCCGCATCCGGTGATCTACATCCCGGTTGTGCGCAATCGCGACCTGGACACGCTGCACTCGCTGTTGTGGGAGACGGTAGGGAGTTCGGCCACCGATGTCTCCACGCATTACAGCCCCGACAGGTGGATCCCGCACATCAGCCTGGCCGTTAAGGATCTGCTGCCCGCACAGGTGCCGGCCGTGATGGCTTATCTATCCGAGCGCACATACGATTGGGAGATCGGCATAGACAATCTGTCGCTGGGCGATACCGATCCGACACAGGAAAAGCTGTTGTTCCGCATCGCATTCGCCGGCTCCGGATGAGCGCGGGAGAGGCGAGATGGCGAGAGATGATGCCCGGTGGTCCGATCCGGAGTTCCTGCGACGCGAGCAATATCGCGATGCGTCGAATCTTGACGCACGCGTGCGGCTGCACCGGCGCCACAGCACCAACGGCTACGGCTGGTTCGAATGGTTCTTCGACCGCCTGGTGCTGCCGGAGCAATCCCGCGTTCTCGAGTGCGGTTGCGGATTCGCCGGGATCTGGACCACCAATCGGGAACGGATCCCTGCCGGCTGGCGCTGCGTACTGACCGACTTCTCCCCCGGGATGGTAGGCGCCGCCCGGCGCAACCTGGAAGGGCTCCGGGGTTTCCGCTTCGCCGTGGCCGATGCCCAGGCTCTGCCGTTCCCGGACGGCAGCTTCGACACCGTAATTGCCAACCACATGTTGTATCACGTTCCGGATCGCGCGCTTGCGCTGGCGGGCATCCGCCGCGTGCTGCGGCCGGGAGGGCGACTGTTCGCCGCGACGAACGGGGACAAGCACCTGTACGAGATGCACCATGGCCCACTGGCGGATGCCATCCGCGAGCACACCGGCAGGGAGCCGTTGCTTTCGACCGGGGGTCTGCGCGCGTTCAACCTCACGACCGGGCGCGAACAGCTCGATGCACACTTCGAGCAGGTGACGCTAGAAGGTTACCCCGATGCGCTCGAGATCGACGAAGCGGATCCCCTGGTGGAGTACGTGGAGTCGATGTCGCCGGTACCGGATAACGGGCGAGAACCGTTACGAAAGGCGATCGCCGCGCTGATCGAGCAGCAAGGCGGCGCGCTGCGCATCCAGAAGGACTCCGGGCTGTTCGTGGCGACGCGAGGCGCGTGAGTGCGACCACCCCTATTCGCGCCCACGAGTCGAACTAGCGCGTTGGGCACTGCCCCCACCAAACGCGCCTAACAAAACTGCGGCGCGAGTGCACGAGAAAGCAGGATGGTTGCGAGCCAGGGGATCGAGGCGAAGGCGCGCCCAGGGCGCCACCGCTTTCTCCGCAGGCGGTGAATGCCTCAGAAGAGTTCCTCGGCCAGCGCCACGATGATGCCCGCCGGGCCGCGCATGTAGCAGAGCCGGTATTGGTCCTCGTACTGGACCACCTCACCGACGAGTTCGGCGCCGGTGGCGCGCAGGCGAGCGACCGTGTCGTCGAGGCTTTCGACGGCAAACATGACGCTGCGGAGGCCCAGCGTGTTCGGCGGTGCGATCGCCGGTTCGCTCTCGACCAGTTTGGGATGGCGAAACTTCGTCAGCTCAAGCCGCCCGTGCCCATCTGGGGTCCGCATCATCACGATGTCGACCTGGACCCTTTCGAGCCCGTTGACGCGGTCCACCCACGGGCCCTCGACCGGCGCCTCGCCTTCGATCGTCATGCCCAGCTCGGTGAAAAAGGCGATAGCGGCTGCCAGGTCGTCGACGACGACGCTGACGTGGTCCAATCGCTTGATCGTCATGTACCGAGTATAGCAGGGGCCGTGCGCGGCCGTCCAGGCCCAACGTTCGCGCGAGTTGGATGGGGTGAGCCGAGGCACCGCAGGCAAAGGAGGGCGCAGCCAAGCGGCCAGCAAGCCCGATGGGTGTCAGCCCGGTGCCGGTAACGGAGCTTCAGGCGCCGGAGTTCTTTGCGCCTTTCCTGAACCTGCTGCCCGCCCAGGCGCGCTCGCTCTGGATGGGACCCGGGGTGGGCACGATGGACGGGAGAATGCTGCCATGGATGCTGGTAGGGCAGGCGGTCCATGCGGGTCAGATCTTTGCCAGCATCCTGCTCGCCGCCTCCCTCTACCGTTGGTATGCCGCCCGGCAGGGGAATGGGCAAAGCGGCGGCGAGAACAGAGCGATCGCACCGGCGCTCGAGGGTACTTCGTAGTAGAGCAACGGCGGCAGGCTCGTCGCCACGGTGGATAGACAATAGCCTTAGGGTAAACAGGGTTTGCCTTGGGCCGCTCTTCCTGTACGTGTAGCTCTGCGAATTCGCCGCTCACACCCCGAGGGGAACTTCTGGGTGAGAGCCGGCGTTCACATGGTGTAGGTTGATTGGTGTCAAGCCAAAGGAGCGTGCTTATGCGCAAGCACATGGCGGTGTGTCTGCTGGCGGTTGGATTGGCAGGGGTGAGTCTATCTGTATCTGCTGGACCGCGATCAAGCGCCGTTCCGGTTGACGTGGCTCTAGCCCAGCCGGCTGTTCCTGCCGCGGTCGCCACCCCCTCGTCTCCGCCTCAGCTGCGGGTGCGGCCCGGGGCTGTGCAACTGGCGCCTGTTCCGCCGACGGCCACCCTTCAAGGGGTGTGCTATTACCTGGGTGTCGTCGTGCCCCCGCCTATAGACCCAAGCATCTTGTCCGGTCCCACGCCTCCGCCTGCTACTCGGGAGCCGGGTAGCATCCAGTACTGTCATCCTGGAGGCACACAAATCTTTGTGCCCGAGCCCAGCGCCCAAACTACACCGCAGCCCTGAATGATCCGCGGGTATCTGCGAGTGAGCGTGCTGCGCCGGTCTTGCGTTGCCCGCACGCCTAAGTAGGAATAAACGCGCCTGCGAAAGAGGCTATCGGGAAGCAAGCTCGGTGCACCGTATCGGGAAATGTCTGGTCAGATCACGATAGTAGAGCTAAGGCCGAGTAGTAGAGCACGGGAGCCCAGGCAAAGACCACCAACGTCCTGCGCCAAGAAAAACTGTTCAGCCTGCGCACGCCAAGCAGTGCGAGGATCAACGCGCCAGCGCTGCACATTGCCTGAAGTGCGAGTGCGCTGAGCACCAGCGGCATAGGTGTCGGTGACTGGAGCGCGAGACCCACTAGGGGAATACTCGTTAGCCCCACGAGTCCAGCCGGGAAGAACGCAAGGCCGACCGTCTGTACCGTTTGCGCTATCCGAGGGCGACCGCCCATGAGGACACTGCCCAGGTGCATCCACACAACGCCGTAGAAGAACGCATTCCACAGGCTGGTCCCGATGGAGCCAACAGCAGCGAGCGCAAGTGGCTGGGCCAGATCGGAAGGTCTGAGATCAATTATGCGATTGTCCAGCCCTTCTATGAAGGTGCCGAGGTAGAAGCCGAGATAGGCCAGCAGCCAGGCCGACCTGCGGCGTTCGAAGAGCGAGAAGTAGGAGCCGATGTAGTTCTGGGATACGGTGGCAATAGACGACATGGCGGCGCTGCCTCACATGGTGGCGGGTATGCGATGGGGTGCGCACAAGTGATTGTCGTGCCAGTCGCCTGAGCGCACAATAGGCCTTTCGTCGCATCCTGTCGCCAACTCGTCTGCGAACGATTGCACTTTTTCCAGTGCGACCCGCTCGACCGAGAGAGTATAGCGAGAGTAGAACGATAGTCCACGCGCTGCTGGCGTTTCTGTGAGCGCTGACTGAGGACCGGTGCTCAAATACCAGTCCCGCAATACCGAACGGAAGCGCTATTATGCGTCCGATAAAATGCAAGTGTCGTTAGGCGCTCTCAGCACGTTGCCGCAATAGGGTCCCCGTGCGCTCGTCCCATCGCCAATGGTCAAGCGTCCTGAGGTGGGCGCCGCCCAACCAGCGGTCGATACCGGCGACAGACACCCAATCGGCGGAGCCGGACAGGACGGCACGGCCCAGATCGGTCAGGCCCACACGAAGGCTGTGAAAATCGTCCGGCTCGATCGGGGCGCCGGGAGCCGGGAGCGGCTCGCCGCCGGACCAGGCAACGAGTGGGTGGAGCGGATTGCCGAGACGCTGCAAATACCAGCCAAACACGGTATCACCGAGAAAGTAATACTCCTCCCCGGCTTGGCTCGCCATGAAGGCCTGCGCCGGAGTGCGTTCGCCGTCCAGGAGCGCGGCCAGCGCCTGCTCTTCTGACCGGGACAGACCGTTTCGGGTCGAGGGGAACTGCTGCAGGTGGCGCCGCAAGGCCGGCGCCAGATAAGGTAGCGTTGACGTGTCACCGGCCGGGATCTCGATCAGCGATCGAGGATCTGCAGCGGTGAATGCCCGCCAGGCTGAAGCTCCGATATGCAGCATATTGGCGGTGATTGGGCGGCGAGTCTCAAACAGGGCGGCCAGCCGCTCCGGCCTTGCCGGCCCCAGGTACTCCCCGGCCTGGACGATCGTGAGCCGGGCGCCTTGCGGGTCTTGCCCGGCAAACCAGTCGAGCAGTTGGAGGAGCTGGAGCTGGTCGTACAGGTCGGGCTCGAACCACAACACCGTCTCGTCGTGCTGCCGGAAGCCGGCCAGCGTCGCGTCGCGCCGCTCGAGCTCGGCAGCCGCCTGCTCATAGGGCGCCCAACCGCAACCGGCGAGAAAGCCGGCACGCACTGGGCGCAATTCCTCAAGTCCCAGCCCAGCAGGAACGGGTCCCTCATGCAGCACGTCGCGCCAGGGCAGGATCTCGCCGGGCACGCCCGCCTCCGCTATACGCCGGCCCGCGGCGTCGCCGTTCGTGATGTGCAGCATCTCGCCTACCTTGCAGGCGCCGTCAAGCGGAGTAGCCCTCCAGCATTTCCGCCAGAGCGGCGATGGAGACGGCGCCGGGATCCACCCAGTGGATGGCGGGGTCGGCGGGACGGAACCAGGTGTACTGCTGGTGGATGAAGCGCCGGGTCTGTTTTTTGACCAGCGCAATCGCCTCGTCGAGAGCCAGCTCGCCGCGCAGGTGCTGGCCGAGCTGGCGGTACCCGAGCCCGCTCATGGCCGGGAGGTCCCAGGAATAGCTCCGGCCCAGCCGCTCGACCTCCTCTACCAGTCCGGCCCGGATCATCTCGTCCACCCGCGCATCGACACGGGCGTAGAGCTCGGCCCGAGTGCGGGTGACGCCCAGCCGGAACAGGCGCAGCGGCGGCGGCTCCTTCGTCTGCAGCTCGGAGATGGGACTGCCGGTCGTGAGGGTTACCTCGAGGGCGCGGATCACCCGGCGCAGGTTGCGCGGGTCGATCTTCGCAGCGGCCGCAGGGTCCAGCGCCGCCAGCCGGTCGTGCAGGGTTGAGCCGCCCGCGGCCGCCGCCTCGGCTTCGAGCGCCAGCGCGCAGCTCGGGCTGCGGCGGGACTGCCGGGATGCGCCAACCCTCGAGCACGGCCTGGACGTACTGGCCGGTGCCGCCAACGAGCAACGGCAGCCGGCCGCGAGCGGCGATCTCCCGGATCAGACCGTATGCTGCCGCCTGATACTCCGCCAGCGTCAACACCTCGTCCGGGTCCACCACGTCCAACAGGTGATGCGGTGCGCGGGCGCGCTCTGCGGCCGTTGGCTTGGCGGTGCCGGTTTCCATCTGGCGGTAGATCTGGCGCGAATCGGCGGAGATGATCTCGCCATCCAGTAGCGCGGCCAACTCGGCTGCCAGGGCGCTCTTGCCGGCGGCGGTGGGTCCGACGACGGCGAGCAGCGGCGTTCCGGGAACGATCACCACGGAGCACCCTCTACCGCATCCTCGATGTGCGCCATGCGCACGAGTACGCCGTCCAGACCGAACTCCAGGGCGATCACATCGACGCGCCACGGCCCACACCAGCCGGACTGCTCGACGTACGCCTCTCCCAGCCGCGCAAGACGCCTCTGCTTGGCCAGGGTCACCGATTCCTCGGGCGTCCCCATCGCCTTACCCCGGCGGGTGCGAACCTCTACCACCACCAACCAATCGCCGCGCATGGCGATTATGTCTATCTCTCCCCACCGCGTGCGCCAGTTGCGCGCGGCGATCTGGTAGCCTTCCGCCTCGAGGTGTGTCGCGGCCAGCTGTTCGCCCAAGCGGCCCAGCGCCTGCCTGCGATCGGGTGGTCTTGGGGAGGGTGGCATCGGGATCAGCTCAGCGGGAGCGTGGCGAGCGAGCCGAAGCTCACCCGGTGCAGAGCGGTGCGCCCGTGCAGGGCCAGCGCCTGTTGGTGCTGAGGGGTGCCGTAGCCTTTGTTGTGCGAGAAGCCGTAGGCGGGATAGCGGGCATCCTGCGAGGCCATCCACCGGTCACGGGCGACCTTGGCGACGATGGACGCAGCAGCGATCGACAAAGAGATGGCGTCGCCGTGCGGCAGCGAGCGCTGCGGCAAGGGGATCGCGGGAAGCTTGAGATAATCGATCAGGAGGACGTCGGGTGAGATATGGAGCGAAGCCAGGGCCAGGAGCATTGCCAGCCGGGTTGCGGCGGCGATACCGATGCGATCGATCGTGTCGGCGGGCACGCTTCCTACCGCGGTCGCCAGCGCGCAACCGCGGATCGCGCGGTCGAGGCGGTCCCGTGTGGCCGGAGGCAGGCGTTTGGAGTCGTCCACCTGGCCGAGCAGCTCACCCAGGCGCTCGCTGCGACAAGGCAGGATAACGGCGGCGGCAACGACGGGTCCGGCCCACGCGCCGCGCCCGACCTCGTCCAGCCCGGCAATGCGGCGGAAGCCGGATAGCCAGAGATCGTCCTCGCAGGAAAGGTCGGGGAGCGGATGGGTGACGGCTGTCATGGGACGCCTAGCCAAAGCAAAAAGAGGCGCAGGGGAAGAACCCCTGCGCCTGTGCGGCACTACGTTTGGGCCGGCCCAGTCGCAAGCCGGCGATCATGTCAGGACTCGCGTACCTTCAGGCGGGCGGCCTTGCCGGTACGTCCGCGCATGAAGTAGAGGCGAGCGCGGCGCACCTTGGCGTGCCGGAGCACCTCGACCTTGTCGACGCCGCGGCGAGGCGAGCAGGAAAGTTCGCTCGACGCCCACGCCGTGGGCAGCGATGCGGCGGACCGTGAAGCTGCTGTTGATGCCACCGCGGCGCACGCGGATGACCATACCCTGGAACACCTGCACGCGCTCCTTCTCGCCTTCGACGATCAGAGCATGCACACGCACGGTATCGCCGGCGCGGAGCTCAGGAAGCTCCTTATTGGGTACGTACTGTTCGAGTGAAGCCATCAAGTTCGACATGCAATATCCCTCGTGCGTTCATTACCCCGGCCGGGTGACCTGCGGGTATCCGTGAGCTATATGAAGCATGATAGTAACACAATGCGGCGGCGGAACCAAAAAGAGAGGCGAAGTTGCCGCGATGGGGTGGTGGGTGGTTGCGGGGAATGATGCGCGGGGAAGCGGGTGGGCGGGTGGTGGGGCATTTTCAACGCAAAGGCGCAAAGGCGCAGAGGCGCAGAGGCATTGTCTGGTCGCGTTGGTCGCGGCGCGGCTGGGGGTGGGCCGGGTGCGGCGAGGATGGCTGCGATGCGGGTTGGGTGGGCGCCCAAGTGCGGGGTACCTGGACCGCACCATTTGCATTGTTGGCTACTCCTAACGCAGCCATCCTGAGGCTCTCGAAGGACGCCCCGTCGCAGCGCGGTCACCTTTGATGCGCAACAGTAGCCATGCTCGACCAGACCAAGCCTCTGCGTCTTTGCGCCTTTGCGTTGAAGATGCCCCACCGCCGGCCAATCCGCATTGGCGGCGCGCTGCGGGGATGCGCGGGGCAGCGGGACAGGGGCAACCCAGAGGGGTGTGGTCACGCAGCCCGGGGCGAAGCACCGGTAGGAGCACGATTCGCACCGCGCGCTGCTTGCCGGTGCTTAGCCCCTACAATGCTACCGGGTCCAGCTACTCCTTTTCCTGTTCGGCTTCCAGCTTCTCCAGCACTGCCTTGTCTTGCTTCGTCAGCGGGGCGGTGCGGAGGAGGTCGGGGCGCAGGTGGTGGGTGCGCGCGAGGGACTGGTCTCGCCGCCAGCGGGCGACGCGGGCGTGGTCGCCGGACACGAGGATCTCGGGCACTTCCATGCCGCGGAACACCGGTGGGCGGGTGTACTGCGGGTGCTCGAGCAGGCCGGTAGCAAACGAGTCCTCCACGGCGGCCATCTGGTAGCCGAGCGCGCCGGGCAGCAGGCGCGTCACGGCGTCGACGATAACGGCGGCCGCCAGCTCGCCGCCCGAGAGGACGTAATCGCCGATTGAGATCTCGTCGGTCACCAGCCCGGCCCGCACCCGCTCGTCCACCCCCTCGTACCGGCCGCATATCAGCGCGATCCGCTGGTGGCCGGCCAACTCCTGGGCGACTGCCTGGTTGAAGGTGCGGCCCTGCGGCGCGAGCAGGATGACGGGCACGCCGGCGGGAAGCGGCGAGCCCGGACCGGACTGCAGCGCGGCGTCGTCCAGCCCTTCCAACGGCGCGGGCGCAGACCAACCCACCTCGTGCCCGAGCACCGTCTCGACGGCGCGGTAGACCGGCTCGGGTTTCATCACCATCCCCCCGCCGCCTCCGTAAGGGGTGTCGTCGGTGACCCGGTGGCGGCCGGCTGCATAGTCCCGGATGTTGTGGAGCGCGACGGAGAGCAGTCCCGCCTGCTGTGCCCGCTTGAGGATGCTGTCGGCAAAGATCCCGGAAAACATGCCGGGGAACAGGGTGAAGATGTCGAAATGCATGGAACGAACCGGAGTGCCTTTCCTGCTGCTTGTGACCGCGGTCGAGATGGTAGCAGTTGAACGGTAAAGCGTCAACGAAGGGGCGGCCGCGGGGTGCATTTCACGTTGGGGGCAGGTTTCCGCTGATGAGGATCGGGTTGTGCCGGGCGTCCTTCGTCACGGCCTTCGGCTCTCAGGATGGAGGTGTGAGTGACGGCGAGAATGCCGGCTGGCCCGTAACGGGAGCGCTAGCATCGGTGCCTCCAACTCACACCTCCATCCTGAGCCGTGTCGAAGGACGCCCGGCACAACCAAAGCCACATCGAGGATAGCCTCTCGCCCCAAAAATGAAACGCACCCGCGGCCGCGTCTTCAGTCCCCCGAAGAGGAAGTGTGGGGGATTGATCAGGGATCAAAGAAGTGTCAAAGTTGGCCCGGAAGGGGTCCGAAACGCTTGACGGAGCCCCGGTATAGCACTAGATTGTCACACGGATTTGGATTCGAGGGGTACAGGCGCGCCTGTGTCCCCTTTTTATTGGATGGCAAAAGACTCAATGGATTCCTCAACTCCCACCGCTATAAGCGAAGAAGAGGTCAGCGAAGCGAACGGCTCGACCTCAGTTTTCTACGATGACATAGACTACCGGCCGCGGCGCTCGTGGCAGACCTGGCTCATTGGGCGCCCGCTCTCCACGGCCGACGCCCCGCACCAGACGATCGGCAAGCTGGTTGGCCTGGCGGTCTTTGCGTCCGACGCGCTTTCGTCCACCGCCTACGCCACCCAGGAGATGCTGATCATCCTGGCTGCAGGCGGCGCGCACGGCGCTGGGCTATGTGTTCCCCATCTCGATCGCCATCGCGGTTCTGCTGGCCATCGTGACGCTTTCGTACGAGCAGACCATCCATGCCTACCCGGGCGGCGGCGGCGCCTACATCGTCGCCGCGCGACAACCTGGGCGAGCTGCCCGCGCAGACGGCTGCGGCGGCGCTGCTGACCGATTACGTGCTGACGGTAGCAGTCTCGGTTGCATCAGGCGTGGCCCAGATTGCGTCGGCGTTTCCCGAGCTCTTTCCGTATCGCGTGCACATCGTCGGTGACCCTGGTGCTGTTTGTCATGCTGATCAACCTGCGCGGCGTCAAGGAGTCGGGCGCGGCCTTCGCGATACCGACTTACTTCTTCGTCGTCATGATGTTCGTCACGGTCGGCTTCGGCTTCTTCCGCTACCTGACCGGGACGCTCGGCACCGTACCGAATCCACCTCCCATGGAGGTGCACGGCGAGCTGCAGGCGATGTCGGCCTTCCTGCTGCTGCACGCGTTCTCCAGCGGCACGGCTGCCCTGACCGGCATCGAGGCCATCTCCAACGGCATCACCGCCTTCCGGGAGCCGCGGAGCCGCAACGCCGGCATCACCCTGATCTGGATGGCCGCCATCCTGGGTACCCTCTTCCTGGGCATCAGCTTCCTGGCCAGGCAGATCGCGCGCCGTGCCCTCCGAGCAGGAGACGGTCATCTCGCAGCTCGCCCGGACGGTGTGCGGCGGGCAGGGCTCTCTCTATCTGGCAGTGATCGCCGCCACCACGGTGATCCTGATCATGGCGGCCAACACATCCTTTGCCGACTTCCCGCGCCTGAGCGCGCTGCGTGGCCGCCGACGGCTTTTTGCCCAGGCAGCTGACCTACAAGGGCAGCCGGCTGGTCTACTCGCGCGGCATCGTGATCCTGGCGCTGATCGCCTGCGGGCTGATCGTCGCCTTTCGGCGCCAGTGTCACCGCCCTGATCCCGCTGTATGCCATCGGCGTCTTCCTGTCCTTCACCCTTTCGCAGGCCGGCATGGCGCGGCGCTGGTGGAAGAGTCGGCCATCTGCAGGCCGGCGAGGAAGTGCGCGAACGCGGTTCGACGCTGCGCTACGAGCCCGGCTGGCGCACGAAGATGGTGATCAACGGCTTTGGCGCGGTCTGCACGCTCATCGTGATGATCGTGTTCGCGGTCACCAAGTTCGCGACGGCGCGTGGATCGTCGTGGTCCTGATCCCGACGCTGGTCCTGATCTTCCTGAGATCCATCACCACTACAAGCACCTGGCGGAGAAGCTCTCGCTGGAACACTATGGCGCGGCAGCCGCGCACATCTCGCCAAAGGGTCATCCTGGCGATCGGCGGCGTCCACCGCGGCTCGATCGCCGCGTTGCCTACGCCCAGACGCTTTCTGACGATATCACGGCAGTGTATGTGTCGCTGGACCCGGACGAGACGGAGAAGATGCGGCAGAAGTGGGACATGTGGGGAGAAGGCGTCACGGCTGGTGGTCCTCAATTCGCCGTACCGGCTGCTGATCGAGCCGCTGCTGGCCTACATCGAGAAGATCGCTGCCAGCCGCCAGCCGAATGAGACGATCACGGTCATCGTGCCGCAGTTCGTGCCGAAGCATTTCTGGGAGAACGTTCTGCACAGCCAGACGGCGCTGGTCTTGCGTATGGCCCTGCTGTTCAAGCCGGGCATCGTGATCACCGAGGTGCCGTATCACATCGAGTGAGCGGTGATTCAGCGCCGACTCTTCGTTGCGGCCAGTGCATCACCGGTGCGACCAGCCAGCATGACGCGCCGATAGTGAGCCTGCCGGCCGGTCAGCGACGGCGCAAATCGACCGGCGTCAATGCCGGCCGCGGCGCAGGGAGTCTTCTTCGGCCTGAGCATCAACACCCTCCGCACCCATCAGGTCCGGATGCTTCTCCACCCAGAACAACGCCAGGAGAGCGACGACGAACACAACGGCCACAAGTAAGACTGCCGCAGTGTGTCACCCACTCTCGCCGTGCCCAGAACATATAGCAGCCCGAATGTGACCGGTAGTCAGCGCGTACAGGCCCGACCACGATCCTCTCGTACGTCTGTTCATTCAAGTCTCCCAAGCAAAAAGTATCGACGACAGGTCATTCTATGCGGTCCGGGCGTCGAAATGGGGTCAAAGAGGGGTCAAAGCCTCGCCTGTGCATGACAAAACAATGTCAACGTCGACGGAAATCCCGTTTGCACCGCGCAGGTGGCGCACAGGTCATTCAGCTGCCATGATAAAATAGTGGCGTACGCGTGACAGGCGCCGGACCTGGTCCGGTGAGGTGACGTGATTATGACCACGAGTCAGAGATCAGAACGGGTGGGCGGTATGCGTGCCGCAGCGGGCTGGCGCGGCTATCTGCTGGCGCTGGCCCTGGTGGGCGTCATGACGCTGCTCGGCGTCGCCATTGGCCAGTACCGTCGCGCCGGCCAATCTGGTGATGCTGTACCTGGCGGCGGTGGTCATCGCGGCCAGGTATCTGGGCCGCTGGCCTTCGATCCTGACCGCCGTGCTCAGCGTGGTCGTCTTCGATTTCTTTCTCGTGCCGCCGCGCCACACCCTGGCGGTCGCCGATACGCAGTACCTGCTGACCTTTGCCGGACTGCTGATTGTGGGCCTTGTCATCAGCTCGCTCACGAGCCAGGCGCGCGACCAGGCCCAGGCTGCCCAGAGCCGCGAGTCGCAGGCTGTGGCGCTTTACGAGTTCAGCCGCGATCTGGGCAGCGCCGGCGAGCGCAGCGCGATTTTGGACGCCACGATCGCGCATGTCGCCCGGACTTTCCGTCGCAATGCGGCGATCTATCTGCCCGGCCCCGACAAGAAGCTGGTGGTGACCGCGGCGACTCCCGACTTCACGCCGGGTGTGCGCGAGGCCGTCGTCGCCGAATGGGCATTCCAGCACGACCAGCCGGCCGGCCGGGGAACCGGTAGCCCTGCCGGCAACCACGATGTGGTGTCTGCCGCTGCGAACGCCGCGCGGCGTCGCTGGGCGTGCTGGGCATTGCACCGGCCACCGGGGACCCGCAGCTCACGACCGACGAGCGCCGGCTGCTGGAGACCTTCGCCAGCCAGGCAGCCCTGGCCATCGAGAGGGCGCAGCTGGCGGAACGCGCCCAGCAGGCGCACTTGCTGGAGGCCACCGAGAAGCTGCTACAGCGCCCTGCTCAACTCCATCTCGCACGACCTGCGCACGCCGTTGGTGACGATCACGGGCGCCTTCAGCAGCCTGGAGACGGCTGCCGGACGCCTGGACG
Organism: uncultured Chloroflexia bacterium; assembly: GCA_963783655.1. Taxonomy (GTDB): domain Bacteria; phylum Chloroflexota; class Anaerolineae; order CG2-30-64-16; family CG2-30-64-16; genus CAWAOA01. Next base: position 25,622 of record CAWAOA010000016.1, on the reverse strand, counting down.
AGGACACCCGGACCAGCCTGGCGCGGGCGGGCCGCGAAGAGGCCGAGCGGCTCAACCAGCCTGGTCGGCAACCTGCTGGACATGACCCGTATCGAGGCCGGGGCCCTCAAGCTCACCGAGGAACCGGCCGACGTCGAGCGAAGCGATCGGCGTGGTGCTGGATCGCCTGAGCGAGCAGCTCAAGGATCGCAACGTGCGGGTGGAGGTGCCGCCCGATCTGCCGCCCGTGCCGATGGACATGCCGCTGATTGTGCAGGCGCTGACTAACGTCGTGGACAACGCAGCCAAGTACTCCCCCGACGGCTCTCCCATCGACATCAGTGACCCGGCAGGCTGGGTCCGGCGTACAGATCGAGGTTGCCGACCGGGGCGCCGGCATCCCAGCTGACGATCTGGCGCACGTCTTCGACCGCTTCTACCGTGTGCGGAGGCACGGCGGGGTGAGCGGCACCGGACTGGGGCTATCGATCAGCAAGGGCATCGTCGAGGCCCATGGCGGGACGATTGCGGCCGGCAACCGGCAGGGCGGGGGAACGATCATCACGATCGATCTTCCGCTGCAGCCGACTGGCATCGCGCAGGGGGGTGAGCTATGGTCGAGAACAAGCTGCGGATCCTGGTTGTGGACGACGAGCGGGCGATCCGTCACTTCCTGCAGATCACGCTCGGCGCTGAAGGTTACGCCGTATTTGAGGCCAGCAACGGCCGGGAGGCGCTTTCGCAGGTCGCGGCCAACCGGCCGGATCTGATCATCCTCGACCTCGGCCTGCCCGACATCGACGGCGTTGAGGTGACCAGGTTCTGCGGACGCAATCGCAGGTCCCCATCATCATCCTGTCGGTGCGCGACCAGGAAGCGGAGAAGGTTGCGGCTCTGGATGCCGGCGCCGACGACTACCTGACCAAGCCATTTGGCACCGCTGAATTCCTGGCGCGCATCCGGGGCGTGATGCGGCGGGCCACCCAGACGCCGCTCGGCGAGACCTTCTCGCAGCGATGGGCTCGAGGTGATCTGGCGCGCCGCATCGTGGTGGCTCTCGGCGCAGGAGGTGCACCTGTCGCCCGACGGAATATGATTTGCTTGCGGGCGCTGGTGATGCAGGCCGGCAGGGTGCTGACGCATCGCCAACTGCTCCACCAGGTCTGGGGACCTGCTTACGAGGGCGAGAACCATCTGCTGCGGGTAACGATCGGCCACTTGCGCCAGAAGCTCGAGCCAGACCCGGGCCGCCCGCGCTGGGTGATCACAGAACCGGGCGTGGGGTATCGCTTGAGGGTCAGCGGCTAACCTCTTCGCTTTACCAGGCGAAGCTCGTCCTACCTCACGTCGGGCAGCCCAGGGCTGAGCCAGATTGCCCGCAACCGGTCGAGCGTGCCGTCTGCTCGTAGCGCGGCGATGGCTGCGTCGAGCTCCCGCTTCAGCGCGGCGGCATCGTGCGCCACCAGGATCACGTACGGGTCAGAGCGGAGAGCCGGCCCGGCGACCACCAACCCCCCGCCTGCACGGTTGAAAAGCGCCAGGCTCACGGCGTCGACGGCGGCGGACTCGGCGTCACCCGCCGCTACCGCTGCGAGGGCCGCGCCGGCAGTCTCGTACCGCGTGACCACCGGCGCCGCACCTCCGTCACGCCCGAGCGAGCGGGCGAACGCCTCACCCTCGCTGCCCCACTCCACCGCCACCCGCAGGCCTGCGAGCTGCTGAAGCACCCCGGATCGAGCTCCCGGCCGGCGCGGCCAACAGCAGCCCGGCCTCGACGTAGGGAATGGATGAGACCACTTCCTCGTCACGCCACGGCACTGCGGGCAGCGCCGAGAGGGCGCTGTCGATGCGGCCGGCGGCCGTGGCGTCGATCAACTCGTCGAACCCCACCCCGACCAGCTCCACGCGGACGCCCCAGCGGGCGGCGATTGCGCGGGCGAGATCGACGTCAAAACCGGCGGGCTGGCCGGTGACGGGATCGAGGTTTTCGAACGGCGGGAAGGAAGGGTCCATCCCCACGCGCCATGCGCCGCGATCACGTATGTCCGTGAAGGAGGTATCGCGTGACTCGTGCGCGACTCGTAGGCCGATGACGGCCAGCGCGAACGAGTAGCAGCCCCCCGGCCATGAGCAGCGCCCGGGTGCGCGGGCCGGCGCAGCGCGGCCTAGAGTTTTCGCTTTGGAACGAAATCCGGCGCCCGCGCCGCTTGCTGCGATCAGCCTAGCGGGGAGCATCGACATTCCATGGCCGGCCGAGCGCGTACCGCTGCACGGCCAGGTAGATCGGCTTCGGCCGGAACTCGCCGTCCACGAAGGTGTAGTAGTCCTGGTAGGTGCCGGCCGGGCGCGGGTAGCGGAACGCCCAGAGGGCGAACATCTCAACCCAGGGCCATCGTCGGCGGCCATCTCGTAGGCGCGCACGGTGTATGCCACCCGCTGGGACGGCCGCACCGCCTTGGTCCAGCGCGGGTGATCGTTCCAGCCGCCCTCGGTGATCATCACCTGCTTGGCCTCGTCGCCGTTGCGCACCATGATCTCGCGCAGCAGCTCGAGCGCGGCGAAGTTCACCGCGGCAGGGTCGGGCGGGTCGTCGGGCGGGAACGCCCAGCCGTAGGCGTGCACCGCCAGCACGTCGAAATAGGGCGCGGCGCCGGCATCGTACATGCCCTGCAGGTAGTCCAGGTCGTCCATCCCCCACTCGCTGCCCGGCGGCGCCAGCGTCGGCGCCAGGGCGCCGCCCAGCACCGACCACCTCGGGATTGGCCGCCTTGACCGCCGGATAGACTCGGCGCAGCAGCTCCGTGTAGCCGGCCGGGTCCGGGCGGCGATAGCCCCACTCCTGGCTCAGATTCGGCTCGTTCCAGATGATGATGTAGCGCACGCGCCCGCGGAAGTGGCGCGGCGAACGCGGCGGCGAAGCGGGCGAAATCGTCGTAGCCCGTTCTCGTCCAGGTAGAGGTGGCGGAGTCCGCGGGGGCGCGCCCATTCGCGGCACGTAGCCCAGCCGGGCGATCGACCGTCAGCCCCTGGTTGACCGCGTGATCGACCACCAGGTCGGCGTGGCCCCAGTCGTAGACGCCCGGGCGCGGCTCATGCGCCGCCCACAGGAAGTACTCCACCGACCCAGGGCGCGCCCATCTCGCGCACCATCTCGAAGGTGCGCTGGATCTTCCACGGCTCGACCTCGTCGGTGAGCCGGGTGTGCACCCCCATCTTGGCGTTTGCCGTCACCACTTGTTGTTGCGGCCCAAGCTCGACGGCGGCGCGCTGGGCGCGGCCGATGGCCAACAGCAGCAGCAGCCCTACGGCAAGCGCCGCCGCTCTGCGCAGCACTATCGGAATTGTACCCACCTTGAAAGTCATCCTTGCGTGCTATAATAGCGCAGACTGGCAACTTCGACCGATTCCTCGCGCCGGCAGGAGGCGTAAATGAGCCTGGAGACCTTAAGGGACATCGCCGTAGTCATCATCGCTCTCGAAGTCTTCGTGATGCTGGTGGCGCCGACGGTGATGCTCTTCCTGGCAGTAAAGGGACTGGGGTGGGTGATGCGGAAGCTGAAGTACTACGCCCCCATGGTCCAGATGCGCTTCCGGCAGGTGGCCGACACGGCGGATCGTTTCAGCGGGAAGGTTGCCGAGCCGGTTATTGCCTCGAGTGCTTACGCGGCGCGAGTGCGCCGCGTTCGACAAACCGCGTTCTCCTTCGTCAGCAAGGAAGAGGTGTGATTTTGACGCCACGTATGAAGTTCACGATCATCGGTGCCATCGCCGGGGCGGTTCTCGGGGCTACCGCAGCCTGGGCCTATTACGAACAGCAAGAGAAGGGCTTGTGGGTCAACAAGCGCATCCAGGGCAAAGACGTGCGCGTTCAGGCCGGGGCGGGCGATTTGGTCCGCGTGGGCTTGACGATGTTCGGAATTGTGCGCTCCATCCAGGGGATGGTAAAGCCGGTCTGATCATTCAATGGGGGGTGCGCTTGCACCCCCCCATCACCGTAATTTCCCCGTAGCAGTGAACCGCTCTCCGGCGCGATCAGGCGTCCGGTGGTTTGCTTTCGTCTGCGGCCGGATCGGGTAGATCGGGTGCTTCGAGATCGAAGGTGGTTTCGTCGTCGTCAGCCAGCCTCTTTGCCGGCCCGGTAGGAACCTCGGGCTCCTCACCTTCGCCCATAGCGACTTCGTCAACCACCTCGTGATCCTTGGGCAAAGGTTCGATCTCGTCCTCGGGCGCGGGTGGCTCGACCAGCGTGATCTCTCCCGTCTCCTCGGCCTCTCCGGGCGCCGTCTCTGCATGTGCGGGCAATAGAGCCTGCGGGGGCAAAGCTTCCGCCTCGTGCAGCGTGTGGCCGGCGGCGTAGAGCGCGGGCAGCTCGCGGGCAAACAACGCGGCCGGCATCAGGCGGCGCAGCCCCTGCCCGTCCGTCTCCCACAACCTGCGGAGCGCCTGGCGATCGACCTCGGCCGTGACAACCCCTTCGGCATCTGGGGTCCCCATCTCGACCATCACACCGGAGTAGCGCGCGCTCATCTCCAGGGGGGCGTAGATCCCAGACTTGCCAATCAGCGGGCGCGCCGTCTCGTCGAGGGCAAGGTGATTGCGGCCCACGAGGAAGCTGGTGACGACGTAGCACTGATTCTCCTGGGCGTGTGCCAGCGCGGCCTGCCGGATGTAGGCGGCGCGGACTTCGTCGTCCACGGCGGCGAGACAGACCAACAAATCGGCGCCGCGGAAGGCCATGACGCGGGCAATCTCGGGGTAGAGAGCTTCCCCCTCGATGAGGATGCCCAGCCTGCCGGCAGGCGTATCGATGACGTTCAGATCATCGCCGAGTTGGATCTGGCTCTCGGTTTGCGGCGCTGCGGTCTGGTCGTGGAAACCCAGCATGCGGCCGTCGGGCCCGAAGACGAAGCTGCGGTGGCGAAGCACACCGGTCATGTCCGGCAGGTACCCGCTGCCGGCGACGATTGTCAGATTGAATTCCCGCGCCAGGTCGGAGAAGATCTCCTCGTATTTGAGCTGCATCCCTTCGGCGCCGCCTGCGAGCATCTGATCGTACGTCGTATGGAAGTTGGCGCCCAACATTCCGGCGGTACTGCCGGCGAGGGCCGCCCGGGCGCGCTGCCAGAACGGCCCCTGCGCACGCCCAGAGTCGGCCTGCTTGAGCAGGCGCACGCGCAAGCCCTGCATGAGTGGAGAGATCGCCATCACCGCCGTCAGCGCTGGGAAGATCACCATGTGGGCGCCCTTCATGCGGACGACGGTCAGGAAGCGCATCACCTCGCGGCGATACGCCTCGGGCGTCTCGTACAGACGCATCTGCTGCTGGATACTGGCTACGACAGTCTTGGCCATGGCAACGCTCCTTGCGGAGATTCTAGCACAAGTAGCAAGTAGCAAATAGCAATTAGCAAATAGCAAGAGGCAATTAGCAAATAGCAGGTAGCAATTGGCAAATAGCAAGAGGCAATTAGCAAGAGGCAATAGCAATTGGCAAGTAGCAATTGGCAAACGGCGAGAGGCAAGTGGCGTTTCGGAAGCGCGATGAGCCGGTGGCGAACGGGAAGCGATGCCTGGCGCTGATAGCCATCTGCTGGCTGCTATTTGCTAATTGCTATTTGCTAATTGCTATTTGCTAATTGCTAATCGCTAATTGCCCAATTTGACAGCGACGGGCGGTCTGGTAGAATCCCCGTGCGCTACAGACGCCCCCATCGTCTAGTGGCCCAGGACACAGGCCCTTCAAGCCTGGTACCGGGGTTCGAATCCCCGTGGGGGCACCACGCAAAAGCAGGAAAAAGGTACGCAACGGGTAAAGTTGTTTCAACGAAACCCAACCAGGAGCACCTCTATGAAAGATAGCACACCGCGCAGCCGTTCCAGCGTGTCCTGCTCATCTGCTGCCACGCATCGACGCCTTCGCCAACGCGCACCTACGCGGCGCTGGCGTGCTGTTCGCGAGCTGTTCGCCTTCGCCCGCACACCGTGACCCAAGGCTGTTGGCGTTGGGGCTGGAGGCGGACTGGAGGCCTTCTACCGCCTTTCAGCGCCCACGTTTTGAGAAGCGCACCTCGGACGGCTCATGCCAGCAGACGCTGGCCCATAGCCACGCAGAGGCGTAGTGGTGGGTATGAACCACCCAGCCCACGCAGCGTCACAATGCCCGGCTCGGGTGCTCGCGCTCCCAACCCCGGTGTTCCTGAAGGCATCCACGGCCCAGCGCTTTCTGCACGGGCCTGGTGCCCATCCAAGCCGGCTACACGCGGCCATCCCTTGCGCTTCTTGCCGCTTCCCCGCAAGCCCGCCCGGCGCGCCGACCCGGTCAAGGATGCAGGCCGGCTGCATCATCGGTGGGTGCGAGCGACTGATGCGGCCGGCGGCGCGCAGCGCTCGTTTGCGGATGGGCTAGACACGTGGTTTGTGGCAGGCTTGCCCAGCGGTGTTGGTGGTGCGACGGCCAAGAACCGCCGTCTCGGAGCTCCGCCGAGCAGACCGGACCGGGACGGCGCCGCATACGGGCTAAGCCAGACGCCGGCGAGTGGCCAAGAACGCAAGGCTTCAAAGACCGATGTCAGGTGCGGGGCGACGATCCAGATGCGTACCGGTGTTGGGCCTACGTGCGCGAGCGGCCGCCAGTGCCGCGTTCTGCTCGTGGCAGGGACGATTGGAAAGCCGGCACGAGCCCAAAGCCAAGCGCACCGCCTTCTACTGGTCATGCCGTCTGGCAGCGGCATGGCAGCTGCCGTGTCGGCACTGCTGGCCTGGATCTGGCAGAGTGGGAACTGGAGTGGCGCATCGGAGATGAAACGAACTGGGGTGGGCAGAAGCAATGCTGGAACGCCCGCTCAGCGTGTCAGGTGCAGTGGAGCGTCTGGGTCATGCCGTGCTGGTGTGGCGGTACAAGCCTGGGGTCTGTTTGGCGGCCCAGCGGCCGAACGCTGGTGGCCGGGCGAAACGCTGGAGCTTCAACACTTTGTGGCGGGCTACGGGCCGCTCTGTGGGGCACGGCCGAATTTCGAGCCGTTTGGACGCCGATCGGGGACGACTGGCCCAAAAAGAGGCCTGGTTGGGCTGAGCAACGCGCGCCGGCTGCCACGCGCACCTGACAGCAAAAACGGCCCCTCGCGGCCGCCGTCAGTCTCAGAGACTAAAGAGCAGGGCCGGCTCATGAGAGCCGGCCTTTTTCGTTCCTTGAGGCGACGCCACGGACGATTAGCCACCTGAGCGATCACGCCCGGGTTCGCGCACGACTTAACAGAGGGCTCAGTCCTGCGATGATGCCCCGGCCGCCCTACAGCAGCCCAAGCTCGCGCGCACGCAGGGCCGCCTGAGTGCGGTCTTGCACGCCGAGTTTGTCCAGGATGGTTGAGACATAGTTTTTGACCGTGCCTTCCGCCAGGAAGAGCCGGCCGGCAATCTGGCGGTTGTTGGCTCCCGACGCCAGAAGGCGCAGGATCTCCTGCTCACGGTCAGACAGCGGCTCGGGGAGGCGATCGAGGGACCGGCCGGTGGGCTCGGCCAGGCGCGAGAACTCGGCCAGCACCTTCCGCGCCACAGACGGCTCGATCAGCGCACCGCCGGCGGCGACCTTGCGGATCGCTTCTGCCAACTCCTGGCCCGAGACGTCCTTGAGCAGGTAGCCAAGCGCCCCGGCGCGCAGGCCGTCAAACACGTATGCGTCGTCGTCGAAGGTGGTCAGGATGATAACCCGCGCCTCTGGCCAGCGCTCGCAGAGGCGACGCGTGGCCTCGACGCCATCCAGGCGGGGCATGCGTATGTCCATCAGCACGACGTCTGGGCGTGTCGCCTCGTATTGCTCGAGTGCTGCCTGACCATCCTCAGCCTCGGCCGCGATCTCCAGGTCAGTTTCCAGCTCCAGCAGCGTACGCAGGCCCTCTCGCATCAGGCGCTGGTCGTCGACGATCATGACACGTATCGGGTCCATTGGGTCAGCCTTCCTGATTGGGCGTCACAACAGCATTTATGGGGAGCCGGATCGCCAGAATCGTTCCGCCACCCGGCCGGTCTGAGAGGGCGATGCTACCGTCGAGCTGGGCTGCGCGCTCGCGCAGGCCGGCCAGGCCAAAGCCGGCGGCCGGGTTAGCGGCAGGCAAGCCACGGCCATCATCTATCACCTGCAGCGAAACCTGATCGGCAGAGCATTCGAGGCGCAGCCAGGCTTGACGTGCGGCGGCATGGCGCTGGATGTTGGTCAATCCCTCTTGCGCCGTGCGATACAGGGCCAGGCGCTGGGGCGGGGCGACCTCGGGGACACGCTCGGGCAGCTCCAGATGAACCGCCAGACCGGTCGCTTCCTGGAAGCCGGCGGCCAGGCGTCGCAGCGACTGCGGCAGCGTGAGCTCGACTTCCGCCGGCTCACGCAGTCGCCCGACCGTCATCCGCAGGTCTTGCAGCGCCTCGCGTACCTGCTGGCGGCCGGCCCCGATCATCGCTCCGGCGCGCTCCGGCTCGCCGGCGGCCAGGCGCTGAGCTCCCTCGAGTTGGACTGCCGCGATCGTGAGCCGGTGGCCGACGCTGTCGTGCATCTCCCTCGCCATGCGATTGCGCTCCTCGACAACAGCAAGCGTCTCAACCCGCGCGGCATATTCCTCGAGCTCGCGGTTCTTGCGCTGCAGCTCGTCCAGCAGCAAGGCGTTCTCGCGCTGGGTCAAGCGCGCCTGGGTCAGGGCATTGGTGACAACGCCGAAGAAGAGATAGCCGCCGGCATAGATCGCCATCGCCTGCAGCCCGCCGCTCAGCCCATCCTGCTCGAAGAAGAACCATCCGGTGAGCAAGATGAACCCGCCCAGCCAGAGCAGACCCTGCCGCAGCGGGTTGTAGAGCATCACAGTCACGCTCAGGATCATGAGCAAGAGGACAAAGGGGAAACCGGCACGGGTAGTCTCGACGAGCACGATCACCAGCCCGGTCTGCAGGGCGACGGTCACATTTGCGAGCGCCCGGCTGCGCGACGAGCCGTCCTGCTCCGGCAGGCGGCTGTGCAGCAGGCCAAAGCCGACGAGGAGGCCCAGGGCGAGCCACCGCAGCAGGATGCGGTCCATCTGCCACAGGCTGACGGCGGTGATACCGGCGAGGGTGAGATATGCGACTAGTGATAACCGGTCGAGGCGGGAGATACGCAGCATGGCTCTATTACACCACAAAATGCAGCCAGGCGGTGGTTGTATTACACACAATCACCACCTGGCTGCGATGCTGTCCCGATTACGACTGGACAGTCGCCGGGACTTCTGCGGGCGCCCGGGGCGCCTCACGACGCTGGAAGATCGCCAGGGCGATGGCGCCGAGGCCGGCCAGGACTACCAGGAACTCGAGCACGCCACCGGCAACCGGTACGGCGAAGAGCAGCCCGAGGATCAGCAGGCCAATCAGCAGCGGTGCGTAGATGGAGCCATTCCGTTCCGGGCGAAGTTGGTTCAGGATCCAGCGCCCACCCAGGTAGGCGACGATCGTCTCGCTCAGGTAGCTCAGGACGAACACAATCGCGACTGCAGCCGCTCCCAGGGCCGAGAACCCGGCCATCAGCGTGAGGACGGTCAGGCCGCCCAGGCTCAACAGCGTAAAGAGCACCGCGATCAAGATGATCACACCCAACGCCACCAGCCAGCTCAACGGAACGGCAACCACCCCGACCAGCCCGATCCCAATGCTGGGCAGCGGGCGTGACAGCAGCCTGCCAGCCGGACCCGTGATCCAGCGCGGGGCCAGCCATGCGATGAGCAGGCCCACCACCAGCAGGGCGATCAGCCGGCGCAGAGCGTCGAACAGATAGGACGAGGTGCGCTGCTGCTGGGACAGCTCCCGAGACAACTGCGCATCCTGAGGCGGCAGCGTGTGCACGACGTGGGCGGAGACACCGCCGGCGGCCGCCACGGGCTTGGGGCTAACGTACTCCAGGTTTCCGGTAACGCGCGCCTCGCGGCCAAAGGTCAGGCCACCCGGTACGGCGGGCATCGGCGGCGTGTTACGGCCGAGAACGCTGGCGGCCGACCAGGTGCCCGCCGCGTCGTCGACTGAGAGCCTCGCATCTCTACCTACCATACCTTCAAGACGCAAACTGTTGGCCGCGACGAGCAGATCTTTGGTGATCTGTCCGGAAACGAGGCCCTGGCCCGTTCCGATGAGCAGCGTGCCGTCGATCAGGCTGCCGCTCCGGCTTTCCACGCTGGCCGCTGCCGTATAGGCATTGTGATTGATCCGAGCGTCGGGGCCGATCGTCACCGCAGCAGCAGCGGCGAAGACGTCATGGCCGACTTCACCATTCACGGTGACGCTCGCTCCGGCCGCAATCACGTTGCCGGTGACCTTGCCGTTGACGACCACGGTGCGGCCCCCTACAATCAGATCACCGTTGACCGTGCCGTCCACGGTTACGCTGGTGCCGCCTACGAAGAGATCGTCGTCGATGACCTCATCTTTGGTAACCACCACGCTGTCGCCGGTGCGGCCGTCATAAGCCGAGGCCGCCGGGACGATCAGGAACACGGCCAAGACCAAAAGGGTAAGAAGAGAAACTACACGATGCTTGCGATTCACTGTGACCTCCGAGTTGTCTAACGGACGGCAACTGCGATCCGTCTTGTCTTGGCCCTACATTATCGGAACTCGGTCACATTACACAGTGCCAGAAGTCATCTCGGTGGTCATGTGACACATTCACGGCCAGGGATATGGGGGAAACGTTCGAGCAAATTCGCGTTGACAACCCGGCTCCGCCGTCGTATTGTGGTCTTGACCCACGTGGAAGGCACCATGCTCGCCTAAGTCCCGTAGTTGCCCGGTACGCATGGAGGAGAGAGCGATGCGCAAGCTAACACGCGCCGGCCTGGTTGCTATGCCGGAGCTGCTCGTTCCGGCAACTCGCGCGCTGCTGAGAGGCGCAGGTTTCCGGCTGTTCCTTCCTCGCCCGACGCACCCAGCCAACTCCGGTTTGAAGTTGGGTAGGCCAATCCGAAGGTGGTGTGGAGCGGTGCGCGCATACCGGAGATCGGCCAATTCACTGGTTTTTGCCCTGGTTGCCCTCGCACTAGGAATCCCCACCCACAGCGCTCGGGCGGGTGCAGGCGATCTTGATCCTACGTTTGGAGTGGGCGGACAGGTCATAACCCCGATGACCGGCACAGTTCGCTGTTCCTCGCTTGCCGTGCAGCCCGATGGCAAGTTGATAGTGGCCGGGTCGCATTTTCTCCCGGGCGGACCTTTTCAAAAGACCACTCAAGTTGACATTCTGCTGGTCCGGTACAATACGGATGGAAGTCTAGACACGACGTTCGGTACGGGCGGAATAGTCATCACGGATATGCTCGGCACAAGCGACGAAGCCAATGCCGTCAAGGTGCAGCCGGATGGGAAGATCGTCATCGCCGGTTCGATGAGCACGCCCGACACCGATTTTGCCCTGTTGCGCTATAACCCGGATGGCGGCCTCGACCTTACCTTCGGGCACGGGGGCAAAGTGGTCACCGGTATGGGTGGCCAGGATAGCGCATCCGATGTCGTTCTTCTCCCTAACGGCAAGTTGGTAGCGGTAGGAGCGAGCTATCGGGTGTCAATCCAGGATGCCAAGATCGCCATTGCCCGCTACCTCAGTGACGGCGTGCTTGATGTGAGCTTAAACGGCGGTCAGGGCAAGCTTCTTACTGAGATAGACGGTTGGGGTGTAGTTGGGAACGCGGCTGCGCTGCAAAACGATGGAAAGATAGTGGTCGCGGGAACGACAGTCGGCCCGCTGTGGCAGGGCGGCGTTGCGCTGGCTCGCTACGACACGTACGGGTCGCCGGATTGGACTTTTGGCACGCACGGGGTTGTGACGACTACCGTGAGTCCCTACGGCCCTCATGCAAGCGATCTCGCCCTGCAAGACGACGGGAAGATCGTGGTAGCCGGCAGCGCCAGTGCCATGGCCAACGCGAACATGATAGCTTTGCGCTACAACGCTGATGGCACGGCAGATAGCAGCTTCGGAGATGGCGGAAAAGTCGCTGTCGACGTTTCCGGCAGCGATGACTCCGCGACAGCGGTCGCCCTGCAGCCGGATGGCAAGCTGTTGCTAGCCGGGACGGCACGTTGGAACCTGGTCACCCGGAACTTCGAACTATTCCGGTTGACTGCTCAGGGGACGTTGGATCAAACGTTTGGCTTCGACGGCAGAGTCAGCACAGATTTCGGCGGGCAGGATGACGCGGCGTGCGACGTTGTGGTTCAGCCCGATGGCCGCATCGTGGTGGCAGGCACTTCGTGGCAGCGGCTGGTACTCGCCCGCTACCTATCTGCTCCGCCCAGGTTGCCCAGGCGCGCCTGGCTGCCCGTGGTCGGGAGGCAATAGCGGCGCGCGCCCGCCCTCAACAGCTGCTCTCCGCGTCCACCCACTCCACCGCCACCAGCCCTTCCGCCCGCGGCTCTACTGTCACGCAGGTTGTGTACCCGAAGCCGCGCTGCTCGATGGTGGAAGCGTCGACGTTCGTGAGGACGAGCGGGAACATGAGCCAGTAGAGGCCGCCGTGGGCGATGCAGAGTATGGCGGCGTCCGTGTCGAGGTACTGGGCGAGCAACCGGTCGAGGAACGGGAGGAAGCGGTCCCGGATGTCATTCAGCGATTCGCCGCCTTCGATGCGGGCGTCGGGGCGGTTGTGGATCGTCCACGCATCGACGGCGGCCTGCCATAGCGCCCATGCGCCGTCGTCCGATCGTCCCTCGGCGACGCCGCAGTCGAACTCGCGGCAGCGCGTCGACCACCTCGTAGGCGCAGCCGAGGCGGTGGGCGACGACGATCGACGTCTCGAGCGCGCGGAGAGTCGGGCTGGAGTAGATCGCGCGCGATCCCGGCGCCTTCCAGACGGCGGGCCAACCCCAGCGCCTGCGCACGCCCTGATGGTGTCAGGGGATGCGCAAGGCGGCGGTTGGAGATGACCCGGCCGACATTGGCAGAGCTCTCGCCGTGACGCGCGAAGTAGATGCGCATCTAGTAGAGGATCCCCGCTCCCTCTCCTCCCAGCAGCTTTGCCAGCCCGCTCGGGGCGTTCGTGGTGACGCGGTCGACTCCGGCGGCGACCAGGGTCGCGGCGAGCTCGGGTTCGCCCGGCTCACCCGGGTCGAGGGTCCATGCATCCACGCGGTGGCCGGCCTTCTGCAGATCCTCGATCCAGTTGAATCCGTCAAAGAGCGCCTTCCCCAACATCGTACCGCGGATGTACCAGACCAGCCCCGGGATCACCTGGCGCTGCAGCTGGGCGCTGCGGAGGGCCAGATAGGCGGTGGTGGCTCCCCAGCGCTCCCCGGCTGCGAGCGGATGGTCGTCCCAATAACCGAAGTCGCCGAAATGGCGCGGGGTGAACTCGGGTTTCGGTTCCGGGCCGCCAGTGGGGCTCATGTTCAGGTAGTCGAGATAGAGGAACGGATCGAAACCAAGCTGCACGCCGGGCAGCTCACGGGCAAGCAGCAGCAGGCTCCAGTCTGCGAGGGTGGTGATCCGGGCCTGGCCGGCCACGGGCAGCAGGTGCTGTCGCAGGTACCCAATGTGCGCCGGGCCGAGCGGAAGGTACGGCTTCAGGTCGAGCTGAAGCTCCTCGAACGCCGGGTAGTCCCGGATCATGGCGAGCGCTTCGTGCGAGCAGCCCTACCTTCTCACCGGTGGGCTCGCCGTGCCTCACGTAGCGCAGCCCCTGAACGGCCTCCTGGCCGGCCTCGGCGATACGCCCGGCGCCGTCCGACATCTCCTCGAGCATGCTGTCGTGCGTCAGGAGGAAGGCGCCGTCGGCCATCGGCGAGATGTCGATCTCGACGATACGCGCGCCGGCCTCCAGGCAGGACCGGATGGCCGAAAGGGAACTGGCAGGGTGGGAATGATTGCCGCTGTTGGCGGCATGATGGATGAGTGTCGTTGTGTGAGTGGTCACGGGCACCTCAAAGCGAAGCTGAAATCCTGATCGGCGATATCTATTCTACATCTGCGCGCAAGGCGCAATAACGGCGATCGGTCGGCCAAGGACCTACTTCCGCCCGGGGAAAGGCGAGAGCAGGTCCCGATGGATCCGAACTATTCCGGCAAACCGTCACGACTTCGGGGAGAAGAGCAGCGATTGCTGGCTCTGGGCGTCGAAGAGCTGGATCTTGGCCGGGTTGGCGACCAGGTGTACGGTGTCTCCCATCTGTGGACGCGAGCCGGGATCGACGGCCAGAGGAATTCCCCGGTAAGCGTTTCAGGCTCCAACCGCCCCTGGAATGCCAAAGAGAATGAGTAACAACCATGTTGGCAGAGGCTTGATGCCAGTGCCGGCCTGCGTCCGTTTTTCCTGAGGATGCGAAATCTCGAGCGCGGAATGGATCACGCTTTAGCCTCCTGGCTCATTGTCAGGTCATCACTTTGGGTTGGAGGTAAACAGCGCCAGCCGCTCGCCATCATACGCGATCGTCGCGTCGCCTGTGCCGTCAGGCCTTACGAACCTGCCGGGCACTTGTAGCCACGAGTCGCTGAAATCACAGCGCGGCAGCGAGCCCGGCAGGACGTATCGTCACCAGACGGCGCCGATGGCCAGGGCGAACGCCAGAGCCGCCGGGTCGTTCGTGGTGATGCGGTCCACTCCCTGCCCGGCCAGGCGCCGCGCCAGCGTCAGCGACGCCGGATTGTCTGGGTCGAGCGTCCACGCCGTCACTCGCGCCCTGGCCGTGCAGATAGCCGATCCAGTCAAATCCATCGTCGAGAACGTGCGCCAGCACCCGTGCCCGGATGTACCACATGCCGACCCCCGGCGCCTGGGCGCACAGCGCCTCGGCGCGTGCCGCCAGATAGGCGGCGGCCGGGCCCCAGCGCCGGATGGCCAGAGGATGGTCGTCCAAGTAGCCGTAAGCGCCGTGGCGGAAGGGCGGGTGGTCGCGCTGCCGCCACTCGTCGTCGATTTGCTCCAGGTACAGCAGCGGGTCAAAGCCCACCCGCAGTTCCGGATCCAGCGCTTGCAGCCGCCGCAGCAGCCAGTCGGCCTCGCTGCTCAGCCGCACCCGGTGTTTCACCGGCTGTAGCCGCCGGACCAGGGAGGCCATCGCTGTGGGATCGGATAGCCCTTCCGGCTTGCAATCGAGCTGCACCTCGACGGGGTAGGGACAGGCTGCCAGCAGCTCCAGCGCCTCGTCCAGAAGGCCCACCTGCAGATCGGTGACCCGGCCGCGCCACACGTGCCGCATCAGGTTCACTTCGTGCGCCGTCCGGGCCACGATCGGTCCGGAACCGGTCGTCTCGTCTTCCAGCCGCGGGCCGTGCAGCAGCACGAAATCATTGTCCGACGTAAGGCTCACGTCCACCTCGATCACGCGCGCCCGCGCAGCGAGGCAACGGGCAAACGCGGCGAGCGAGCTGGGCGGCAGATCATGCCCGCGCCGGGCGGCATGGTGGATCAGCTCTAGGGGTGCAGGCGAGCTTCGACGCTGTAACTCGCATTCTAGCCGCTCTACGAGCGGCAGGAGCTCCGGGAGCGTCCCGATCCGGTACTGGGGCACCTCGGCAAGCTCCGCTGGCTCCTTGGGGTAGCGCGGCGACCAGTCGAGCCATACGCTGATCAGACCGGCGGCGTTGGCGCCCTTTACGTCGCGGTCGAGGTGGTTGCCGATCATCACCGTCCGCCCGTAGTCTGCCGCGTCGATACCCAGCCGTTCCAGTACCCACCGGAAGATCGCCGGGTCCGGCTTGCGCAGACCGATTTCGTCCGAGACGGCCACCGCGTCGAACAGATCCAGCAGGCCCTCGTGCGCCAGCACCTTGTCCACGTTGCCGGAGGGCCCATTGCACACAATGGCCAGCCGGTAGCCCAGCGTTTTCAGCCGCCTGACCGTCTCAGCCGCGCCAGGTAGCAGCTCGGCGGATTGGGTTACCAGCTGCTCGTTCTTGACCTCAGTCGTTTCGTCGACCAGCGTGTCGCCAAAGTCAAGACAAATGGCAGGGAGATGTGAGGGCATGCCTTAGCTCCGCGCCGCGGCCCACAGCCGGCGCGCCGTCGCCGCCGCCTCTCCGCGGTGCTCCGACCAGCGCGGCTGAATCTCTGCGCACTGCACACACCGTCGAACGCCGGCATTCGCGCCAGCGCCTCGACCAGCGGGATCGTCCCCCAGCCGGGGGGCATGTGCAGATCGGCCTCGCCAAACGGCAACCGCTCCGGGACCTGGTCATAGCCGGAGTCGAGGAGGCTCCAGGTTATCGTGCATGTGGATGTGCCGCACATAGGGCGCGGCTTCCTCCACCGCGGTCAGGTAGTCAAAGCCGCAAACGTTTGCCGCGATATAGAGGTGGCCCAGGTCGAGCGTCATCCCCAGGTTGGGGTGGCCCACCGCCGCGATCTGACGCACGATTTCGGGAACTAACAGCCCGGGGTGATAGCAGGAGAGCTCCTCGGCCGGGCGGCCCGCCCGGTGTAATACGGCCAGTTCCCACAAATGCGGGTCGCGGTTTTCCATGCCTACCACAACGCCGTGCTCCGCCGCCAGCGGATCAACTCGCGCAGCGCCGCCACCTCCTGACGCGGCCGCCTCGATTGTCTCTGCGCCTGCCAGCGGCCCTGCAGGCGGCCAGCTCCTGCTCCAGCCGCACCAGGCTGCCGTCCAGGTAGTGAACATCGCCGCACAGACCGATAGCAGGGACGCTCATCGGTTCTCCGAGAGCTGCACCGCCGACTGGGCTGCGCGGCGGGCCAGCAGTGCCTCAGCATCCGCTGGCGTCCCGCGCCAGGGACCCGGCGTCTCCAGCTTGAGCGTGGTGAGCGCTCCGGCTATGCGGGTAGCCTCGGCCGGGGAGGCGCGCAGCCGCATGCCGAGATAGGTCGCAAAGCATGTGTCGCCGCGGCCGGTACGGCCGTCGAGCGAGCGGGGGGTAAAGGGCGCGCGGTAGATCTGCCCGCCGGCCCAGACCGTCACGCCGTCTGTCTCGGTGGCGACCACCTCCCGCGGGCCAAGCTCGGCCAGCCGCCGGGCCGCCACTGCAAGGTCGCTCTGCCCGGTGAGGAGCTCCGCTTCGGCTCGGTCGATCTTGAGGTAGGTTACGTGCGCCAGGCCGGCGGCCATGTCGGGCCAGGGTCGCGGCACCAGCGCCTCCGCCTCCCGAAAGCGCACAAAACCCTGGATGTCCAGCGCCAGCGGCCCGCGCCGGGACAGCGCGACCAGCAGGGGCAGGTCGACCTCGCCCGCCATGATCGGCACCACGGCGTAGACGCGCGCCGCCACGGCAGGAATCTCGACGGCGCTAAAGGCGCCGGCAAAGCCCGTGGGCTTACACACGCGGTACTCCATGTCGTCGCTGTAGTAGTTGGCCATGCCCGAGGTCTGAGGAGCGGGCATCGCACACACCTCGACGCCCTCGGCTTTCATCTCGTCGAGCAGCTGCCAATCATCGGCGTGCAGCCGCGTCACCACGCGCACCCGCACGCCCAGGCGGCGTAGCGCCACGCTGCCGTAGTAGACGGCGCCGCCAGCGGCGGCCGTCATCTCGTCTCGGACCACGAGCAGGTCGCGCGATACGTGGCCGATCATCAGGATGTCGGTCTCCGCGTCTGTCATGTCTGTTCGCCGCCTATCTGTCATGATCTGCCCCGGCCAGCATCGCCGCCAGTATATCGGGCGTGTTGGTGCAGATACCATCCACGTCCAGCGCTGCCAGCTTGCGCAGCTCTTCCGGCCGTTCTTCGTGCCAGACGACGATGCCTAGCCGGTGGCCGCGCAGGGTCCGGAGCAGCTCAGGAGTGAGCAACTGGTGCGGCGCCGGCGAGGCACGCTCCCAGCAGGGGTGCACGTAATCGGCCTCCACGGCCAACGCCCATTCGATGTAGTTCGTCTCCCGGTCGCGGCCGGAAACCAGGATCGAGGTGCGCAGGGCGGGCTCCAGGAACTTGCACTTCTGTGGCAGCCAAGGAAAGAACGACCCGGCAATGGCCTGGTCGACAAAGGCCATCCGCCGCAAGGTGTCGACGACAGGGCCCGGGGTCTGCTGGCCCTTCAGCTCGATGTACAGCTCGGCCCGGCCGCGGACCAGGTCGATGACCTCGGCCAGGGTCGGCACATGCTCTCCCTGCCCGGCATCGAAGCGCTGGATCTCGGCCAGAGTCAGCTCGCTCACCCGGCCACGGCCGTCCGTGGTTCTCGACAGCTCCGGATCGTGAATCACGACCAGGTGGCCGTCGCGGCTGAGATGTACGTCCAGTTCCATCATCGTGGCGCCCAGCGCGATGGCCCGCTCAAATGCGCGCAGGGTATTCTCCGGTTCGTAGGCGGAAGCGCCCCGGTGGGCGATAGTGTGGATCACGGATGCTCCTTCGCTCTGTACTCCCCCGCCCGTGGTGGGACGGCCGGCGGGCGAGAGCAGGCAACTTCGCTTCTCATGCCCAAAGCAGCGACTGTTCCGTCACTGGGTCGAAGAAGTGCACCTTTTCTGGGTCGAGCTTGACCCGCACCGGATCACCGATTTTGATGTGTTGCGTCGAGTCGGCCAGCGCGTGCAATATGGCGTCACCAACATGCACCGTCACCAGGTCGTCACGCCCCAGCGGCTCCACCATGTACGCCGCGCCCAGGATCCCGTCGCCGGACTGCGCCGGTGCGATGACCGTGTCCTCTGGGCGGATCCCCAGTGTGACGCGATCACCGCCGGCAGCCCTGGCAACGCGCTGCGGCGACACCAGCGCGTCAAAGTCGTCCCGCCGGGCATGGAAGGCGCCGTTCTCGGCGGTCACCACCACATCCAGGAAATTCATGGGCGGATTGCCGATGAAGCCGGCGATGAATAGATTGCGCGGCTGTTCGTAGAGCTCTCCGGGAGGGCAGTAGGCCAGCAGATGCCCGCCGCGCATGACGGCCACGCGGTCGGCCATCGTCATGGCCTCCACCTGGTCGTGCGTCACATAGATCGCCGTGATCCCCAGGTCGAGCTGCAGGCGCTTGATCTCGGCGCGCATTGACAGCCGCAGGCGCGCATCAAGGTTCGATAACGGTTCGTCAAAGAGCAGCAGGTCCGGCTCCTTGGTCAGCGCCCGCCCCAGCGCCACGCGCTGCTGCTGGCCGCCCGAGAGCTGCCCCGGCCGGCGATCCATGAGTTGCTCGATGCCCATCGTCTTCGCCACGCGCTCGGCGCGCTCTTTCATCACCGGCCGCGGTGTCTTTTTGAGCTTCATCGGAAAGACGAGGTTTTCGTACACGGTCATGTGCGGGTAGAGCGCATAGCTCTGAAACACCATGCCGATGTTACGATCGCGCGGCTGCACGCGGTTGACGATGCGGCCGTCGAACCTTACATAACCCTCGGTCGGCCTGTAGATGCCGGCAATCATTAGCAGCGAAGTCGTCTTGCCGCAGCCCGACGGCCCCAGGAACGCGACAAACTCCCCCGACTTGATGTCGAGCGAAATGTCTTCCGTCCCGACCACCTGGCCCCACTTCTTGGTTAAATTCTGCAGTGTGACGTCCATGGGTCGCCTCCTTCTACGTGCCGCCCTTGCTGCCGCCGGCAAAGATGTTCATCAGGTATTCCTGAGTAAAGAGGAAAAAGATCATCACCGGGACGAGCTGGAACAGGCCCACCGCGGCGATGGTGCTGTAGTTGACCGGGGATGTGTCGCCCTGAAGACTGCGCACGTAAGCCGCCAGCGTGCTGTTCTGCTGGTCGGCCATAAACGTATAGGGGATCAGGAACGAGCCCCAACCGCTGATGAATGTAAAGATGACCAGCGCCGCGATGCCCGGCCGGATGACAGGCATCACGATCTGCCACCACGCGCGAAAGTGGGTGCAGCCGTCGATGAGCGCTGCCCGCTGCATATCCCACGATACGTTGTCGAAAAAACCCTTCATCAGCCAAACGCCCAGCGGCAGTTCGAGCGCCAGCTGTACCAGGATGACGCCGCCCAGGGTGTTGTAGCCAAACCCGCCGATTATAGGGAGGCCGCGTCCGATGATGGGCACGTTGCTGATCCAACGCAGGACGAAATAGATGGCAATCAGCAGCGTCACCGCGGGAAAGGAGTGCAAAATCAGCGTCATCGACAGGAACGACTTACGGCCCGGAAAGTTCAGGCGCGACAGGGCATAGCCGGCCATCGAGGCGACGAGGACGACCCCAACGCTCTGGCCCATGGCGAGGATGAACGTATTCAGCGTGATGCCCCAGATCTTGGGATCCTTCCAGAGGAAGGACCAGTTGTCCAGAGTCAGTCCACCCTGGGGCTCCAGCCCGTAAGTGGTGCGCGAGAAGGTGCTGATGATGATCCAGGCATAGCCGATGAGCACCGGCACAGTCAGGACGGTCAGCAGGAGCGTGGGGATGGCCGTTCCGAGCCGTTCTTTCAACGTGGGACGATCGGCATTCATTGGGCCTCCTACAACGTATCGATGCGCGGTTCTTGAACCAATTGCTCGAACTGGAAGAAGCGCATGTAGATGAAAGCGGCCACCGCGCCGATAATCACGAGGATCACGGCCAGGGCGGAGCCAAAGCCCCACTGCAGGTTGCCAAAGTAGTTGTTGAGGGCACGATGGTAGGCCCACAAGGCCCACACCTCGGTTCCCATCTGGCCATCGGTCAAGAGCAGGATCTGCTCAAACGATGTCAGCAGAGACAGGGTCTGGAACGTGGTGACAAACAGGAGCGGCCAGCGGATGGCGGGAATGATCACGTAGCGGATGCGCTGCCAGATAGTGCAGCCGTCGACCAACGAGGCGTTCATGAAATCCTTGGGGATCGATTCGATCGCCGAGGCGAACAGGATCATGCCAAAGGACGCGCCGATAAAGCCGTTGGTGAGGATGCAGAAGGCCCACGGGGCTTCGGGCAGTAGATTGGTTTGAGGCAGAAAGGGTAAGTAGCGATTCAGGATGCCATACGGCGCCTGCGATGCCATCCATTTCCACATCATGATGTAGATTACGGACGGCGTGATGCGCGGCAGCAGCCACAGGGCTCGAAACATAAACCCAACCCGCTTCGGGATGTGCGTGGTCAGCAGGGCAAGGACGAGCGCCATGCCGACGTTGAAGAGGATCAGGGTCGAGGCCACATAGAACAGCGTTCGCAGCGCCGCGGGGCCGGCATCGGGGTGTGCCAGTATCTTGCGATAGTTCTGCAGGCCCACCCACTGCCAGTTCTGAAAGCCCGTTGCCGTCGTCATGTTGGTGAGCGACAGGGCAAAGATCAGGATGGCCGGGATGAAAAAGAACACGATGACGAGCACGGCGGCCGGCGACATGAACCAGAACCCGGCGCCAAAGCCGCGCACCCTGCGGAGCGCTTTTTCCTCGGGGGCCGCTGCTGTTACACTCGTCACAGCCATGGCGTTCCTCCTTGCTTTCTCCGAATGAGGGGGAAGCGCGGCGACCGCGCTTCCCCCTCCGCCCAACAGCTTACGGCTCGACGATCAGGTAGTCGCCGATTTCGCTCTGCAGCAGCTTAACGACATCGTCGGTGGCCTTCTCGGGCGCGACTTCGCCGTTCTCAGCCTTGACCATGCCGTCGTACACGATATCAAACCAGGGCGTGTACTGGGTATGGTTGGGCTGGTAGAAGTTGTAGTCCAGCATGTACAGCGTCTGGGACAGCAGCTTGTCCTTCGAGTAAGCGGGGTCAGCCGCCTGCGACTTCACGATGCCCAGGTGCGTGCTATCGACCGCGTGCGCGGTGTTGAGCGCCGCCGTCGTCGTCTTGGCCAGCACAGAGCAGGCCTGGTCGTACAGTTTGGTGCCCGACGACTTGGGCGAGCTGATCATGTACACGAGCGGGTGCGACAGGGTAACCCCCGGCTTGCCCTTGATCCCCGACGGCTGCAGGGCATAGCCGATGAAGCTGAACAGGTAGTCGTTCCCACCCTCCTTCGCGACAAAGTTCTTGGCCCAGTTCGACCAGTTCCACACGCCGCCATTCCAGAATAGAACCTTGTCGTGCGAGACGGTGTCGTGCCAGATGTTGCTGTCGGTCCCGATAAAGTTGGGCTGCGTGATGCCCTCGGTCACCACCCGGCGCTGGAACTTGTAGAAGTTGAGCAGCGCGCCCTTGGAGATGACCAGCTTATCGCTGGCCTGGTCGTAGATGCGGCCGCCGTAGGCCACGTAGTACTGGATAAAGTCGCCGCCCTTGCTGTTGCGGTGCCAGTAGCCATAGCCCTTCTGGACGATGCCCTTGTCGACCGCTTGCTTGGCGGTCGCGATCATGTCGTCAAGGGTAAAGGCGCCGGTCTTGATCCGGTCTGGCAGGGACGCGATCTCCTGATCGGTCCAGCCAAGTGCCTTCAGCTTGGTCTTGCTATAGAACATCGGCCGGGCCTCGGTGTCCTGTGGCACACCCCACACCTTGCCGTTCCACGTGGTCGAGTTCCACAGGCTATCGATCACGTCCGCATACTCGGGATACTTGCTCTTGCAGGCCGTAAAATCGGCGATGTAGCCCGCATTGGCCCAGGTCGCAACGTCCTCGTGGCCTGACAGGATGATCTCAGGGCCCTGGCCCGCGTCGGCGGCCAACGTGAATTTCTTCTTATAGTCGGCCCAGCCGGCGCTGTCATTCACGCCCTGCACCTTGAGCTTATAGTCGGTGACCAGCGCGGCAGCCTTCACGACGTTGTCTGCCCGCCAGTGCTCGACATCGTTGGCCTGCGCCCAGGCCCGGACGAGCGTCTCGCCGGCGGCCAGCGCCGGCGCGGTTGGGGTCGGCGGAACGGTTGCGGTTGCCTTGGCGGCAGCCGGGGCATTGGTAGCTTGCGTGGCGGGGGCGGCGGCAGCCGGGGCCGTGGTGGCCGGCTTGCTGGGAGCGGTGGTGGGGGCCGAGGCCGGGGCCGGTGCGCCTGCGCAGGCGGCCAGGGCCGTGGTCAGGATGGTGATGAGCACCAGGATGGCAAACGCGTTCTTCGACATGACTTCCTCCCGATGAGATGAGATTGTTCTGCCTGGCAATTTCGCCTGCCCAGGACAAATCCCGAAAGCGCCGGTTCTCAACCTTCCAGGAGCGGTTCACCCCCTTTCTGCTGCCGGTCGGCTAGCGCACGAGCCCGGTTGTACGCCGTACGATCAGCTCGGCCGGGAGCCTCTTGGGCTGGACGTCTCCTCCACCCTCGATCAGATCCTGGAGCATGTGCATCGCCTGCTGTCCGAGTTCGTTCCGGTGTTGATGGACGGTGGTCAAGGGCGGGCAGCTGTAGGCCGCCAGTTCCAGATCGTCGAATCCGATCACCGAGCAGTCCGACGGCACTCTGAGGCCGGCCTCGTTCAGCGCGCACAACACTCCGATGGCCGTCAGATCGTTGTGGCAGAAGATGGCGGTCGGCGGCTGTGGCAGCGCGAGCAACTGCTGGGCAGCGCGCTTGCCGCCGGCCGGCGTCCCATCCCCGCTAACCAGCAGCTCATCTGCCGGGCGCACATGGTGCTCGGCCAGGATGGCCTTGTAGCTCGCGGCCCGGTCATGGCTGGCGCGAAAGCTCTTCGGGTGGCTGATATGCGCGATCCGGCGGTGCCCGAGCTGCACGAGGTGGCGGATGGCGTCGCGCGTACCGGTCACGTTATCGCTGGAAACTGAGTGGGGATAGGCGGAGCAATTGACCAGGACAAGCGGCTGCGAAAAGCGGTCACGCCGGGCAAGATAGCCCTCGTTGATCTCCGAACCGGTGACGATAATACCTGCCGTCCGGCGCTCGTGGAGTGATTGGACGGCTTCCTCTTCGCGTTTCGGATCGCGATATGCGCTGATGACAAAAACGGAGTAGCCCAGAGCCCTTGCGGCCTCCTCAACGCCAATCGCGATGTCGCCGACAAAGAGATCAGAGGGATAACTGATTACGAGGCCGATCATGCGGGTTTTCTGTGTGACCAGGTCGCGGGCGGCCAGGCTTGCGGTGTAGCCCATTTCGTCGGCGAGGCGGCGAATGAGCATTGTCGTCTGGGGGCTGATGTGGGGGTCGGCGTGCAGCGCCCGCGAAACAGTCGACGGCGCAACCCGCGCCGCCCGGGCAATGTCCTTGATGGTGATAGACCTGCGCATGCCCTTCCGCCCTGAAGTGCGACTGCAAGCAAATGGACGAAATAGTGCCGGATGCAAACGTTTGCACGATTCTAGCAGGGCCTTGCACGTTTGTCAAGGCGCCGCGTTAGGTCATCTAAAATGTTACCGAGGCGGGTATAGTTCGGTCAAATGAAAATGTTACCGAGGACCGATGCCTGCCGAAGCGAAGATGACCATAGACGAACGACGGAAGTACCTGCTGCGTGATGCGGCTGCGCTACGTGCAAGCGAACCGGACGGAGCGCAGCCGGCTGCTGGACGAGATGGAACAGGTGACGGAGCTGCACCGCAAGAGCCTGCTGCGGCTGATGAAGGCGGCGCCGGTGCGCAAGCCGCGGCAGCGGCAACGCGGGCGGACGTACGACCACGAGGTGGACGACGTGATCCGGGTGGTTGCGGAGAGTCTGGACTACATCTGTGCCGAGCGGCTGACGCCGGGGCTGCTGCCGACGGCGGAGTTGCTGGTGAAGCACGGCGAGCTGCGAGTAGCGGAGGAAGTACGGGAGCAGCTGAGCCGGGTCAGCGTCTCGACCGTCAAGCGCATCCTGACTCGTATCCGCCAGGACGAGCGGCGCTTGCCCCGGCGGGGGCCGGAGCGAGCGCCGCGCATCCTGCACGAGATCCCGGCCCTGCGCATCCCCTGGGACGTGCACGAACCGGGGCACTTCGAGGTGGACCTGGTGCACCACTGGGGGCCGAGCACGAGCGGGGACTACCTGCACACGCTGCAGATGACTGATGTGGCCACCGGCTGGAGCGAGCGGGTGGCGGTGCTGGGGCGCAGCGGCGTGGTCATGGAAGCCGGCTTCCGGCGCATCCTGGCACGGCTGCCGTTCCCGATCATCGAGCTGCACCCCGACAACGGCTCGGAGTTCCTGAACTACCACCTGCTGAACTTCTTCAAGGACAACGTCAAGGGGGTGCGCATCTCACGCAGCCGGCCCTGGCAGAAGAACGACAACCGTTTCGTGGAGCAGAAGAACCAGTCGCTGGTGCGGGCCTACCTGGGCTACGACCGGCTGGATTCAGTCGCCCAGGCGCTGGCGCTCAACCAGCTCTACGACCAGATGTGGCTCTACTACAACTTCTTCCAGCCGGTGCTGCACATCACCGAGAAGACCCTGGTGGTGGCTGAGGGCCAGCGCCCGCACGTCAACCGCCGCTACGATACCGCCGCTACCCCCTTCGCCCGCCTGTGCACCGCCAAAGTACTGCCTGCCGAGCGCCAGCAGCACTTGGAGCAGTTGCGCCAGCAGACCAACCCCCGCCGCCTGCACCGCCAGGTCCACACGCTGCTCGACTACGTCCTGGCGCTGCCGGCCGCCGACAGCCCGCAAGACGTGCGGGAGACGCTGGCCACGATCAACCAGCCCGTGCCCTGGCTCGTCAGCTACCAAGCGGCCGAGGCTGGATAGGCGTGTGGGCAAGTGGATGACTGCAAAGCACGCGGAAGCGCAGCCCTCTTGCCAGTTACCCACTTGCCCATAGCCCGATTACTGCTACGACGACCACTGCCAGAACCTTAAAGAGGGGAGAGGCTCCGGTAACATTATCAGTTGAACTAACAATTACCGCCCAGTAACATTATCATTTGACTTGACACGGGCGCCCACTTGGC
>CAWAOA010000015.1:0-161173 GCA_963783655.1 uncultured Chloroflexia bacterium | reverse complement strand
CGCAGCTTACTCGGCTGGCGGATCACAAATCACCTCCCCATACTACGCGGCTTCCGCATTACGTTGCACGGTCACAGCCGCCGGCCCACACTTCCGGACACCCCATCGTGTGGCCTGAGGGTACCATGAGATTTATCCTATGAATGTCATATTTATTGCACTGGCGCGGCCGGCAACAAGAAAAGGGGCCCGGATTCAACTCCGGGCCCCTTTTCTTGTTGCCGGGTCTCAGGACGGAGCGTTACTGGATCGCAAACACCGCCTGGATGCGGGTGCTGAAGGTCAGCTCGCCCGGCTGAACAGGGGTGCCGCCGCCGCCCATACCGCGGGCGGCTGCCGCCGTATCCAACATCGGCACCTGCTGGCCGATGACTTCGCTCACCGACACGATCTGGCCCAGTTGCACGCCGCTGAGGCGGGCAAGGGACTCGGCGCGTGCCCGTGCATCGTCGACTGCCTTCTCGCGGGCCTCGGCCTCGATGCCGGTCGTCTCCTCCAGCGCGAAGTTGATGCCCCAGACGTTGTTGGCGCCGGCGCCTGTCGCTGCATCGATTACGGCCCCGACCTTCTCCAGGTCACGAACGGTCACTTCGACCATGTTGCTCACGCGGTACAGGCCGTTACGAACGGGAGCGGCGCGGGTGGCCGGTGACGGGATCGGCTCCGGGCCCTGGCGCTCGAAGTTGATCGAGAAATTGTTGGTGCGGATGTCCTTCTCCGCAATGCCGGCTGCCTTCAAGGCGGCCAGGACGGCGTCCATCCGGGTGCGAGCCTCTGCCATGGCGTCGGCAACGGTCGCACCGACCACCTCAATGCCGATGCTGGTGCGTGCGATATCGGGTTCCGACTGCACTTCACCCAGACCTACCACGGTGATGGTGCGGCCGGGCGCGGCGGTAACGGCAGCGACGCTGCGGGTGGCAGTGGGCTGCGCGATCTGACCTGTCGAGGCGGCTGCGACGGGGGCAGCCAACCCGGCCGCGCAAGCACTCACAGCAAGCGCCATCACCGCCAGAGCGGCGAACAACAGGTAACGGGTCCTTCCAGAGCGAGACATGTTTCCTCCCAATCTTCTCTGAGTGGCCGCCGGGGCCACCTTCATTACTCTTTCCTAGACGCCGGCACGGGTGGTAGAGTTCCATGACAGCACGCCCGCCGGCGGATGGCTGTCAGCAACATGGCAGTGTAGCGGCAGGCGATTACACTGCAGCGAATCCCACCGACAATGGGGCGCGCGGTGGTGTATCGAATGGCCGACAACTACCTTTGGGGGACGCGATGGCAACCTGGCTAGAGGTGCTGGAACATTTCGCGGTCAACGCTGAGGAGCAGTTCGACCGGTTGAAATACGGCCTGGGAAAGCGCCTGGGCGCAGATGACCCGATAGTCATCGTCCCATACCGCGGCTTCGGGACATCAGAGCGGATCTATCTGCGAGGACGTGTGCTCGAACAGCAGAACATCACAGCGCCGGAGGACAATGATTCGCTGTGGGAGAATCTGCACAACATGTACCTTCGCTTCGAAAGCGACGAGGTGCCGTTTGCACGGATCCGTGCCCGCATCGCCGGTGACGAGCGGGAAGTGCAGGCCGACGAGGAGGGCTATTTCGAGGTGTGGCTGGAGCCGAAGGAACCGCTGCCCACAGATCGTCTATGGCAGACCGTCGAACTCGAGCTGATCGAGCCAAACCGGAGTGGATTCGAGGTCCGAGCCGAGGGCCTGGCGATGGTACCCCCGCGCCCGCCGCAGTTTGGCGTTATCAGCGATCTGGACGACACCGTCGTGCACACTGACGTGACGAGCATGCTGCGCATGGCGCGCACGGTGTTCTTGAGCAACGCGCGCACGCGATTGCCGTTCGAGGGGGTCGCCGCGTTCTACCGTGCGCTTCACGCGGGCGACGACGGGCGGGCGTGGAATCCCCTCTTCTACGTGTCCGGCAGCCCGTGGAACATGTACGATCTCCTGACCGACTTCCTCCAGTTGAACGAGATCCCCGCGGGACCCGTTTTGCTGCGCGATTGGGGCATTTCGGAGGATGCGGATTCGATCACCAATAACCGCAGCCACAAGATCCCGGCGATCCGCAAGATCATGGACCTCTACCCGGATTTGAAGTTCATCCTGATCGGCGACAGCACGCAGGAGGACCCGGAGATCTACCGTGAGGTGCAGGACCTGTACCCCAACCGCATCCTCGCCATCTACATCCGCAACGTCAATCGCACGCCGGCGCGCATGGAGCAGATCGAGGCGCTGGCGGCAGAGGTGTCAGAGGCCGGCAGCACGCTGGTGCTTGCCGACAACACGGTGCCGCTGGCACAGCATGCGATCGCTCAAAACTGGGTGTCCGCCGAGAAACTGCCTGATGTGGTGGCCGAGAAGCGTGCCGACGAGGCGCCGGCCGGTAAGCTCGAACAACTGCTGGGCGAGGAGCCGAAGGCCAAGGGGCCAACCGTCGTCGTTTCCGGCGAGGAGGCAGAGGCAAAACAGGCTGAGAGAGAAGGCGCCGTGGAAGAAGCGCTGAAGAAGGGAGATGAATCCAAGCAAGAAGCGCCGACCGTTGTGGTGAAGGGCGAAAACGATCGCGACGAAAAGAAGTAAGGTGCTTCCACATTTGCCGATGTAATGATAATATGCGACGAATCGCCAGGTGACTTATGCACAAGGGGGGCCTGTGTCACGACAGCTTCGCGGCCTGGTGCGGCTACTACGCTACCGGGAGTACGTCTTCTTTGTAGTGGTCACGACCTTTCTTGGTGCTGCCGCTGCCGATGCCACCTTTGGTTGGCCGCTCGTCGCCGTCCTGGTCGGCAACTGGCTGGCAGTTGGCTACGCCTTCATGATCAACGACGTCGAAGATGCGCCCGACGATGCCTTGAATCCGGACAAGGCGCAGCGCAACCCCGTCTCGGCCGGCGACCTCTCGGTTCCGGTTGCCCAGACGGCCTCTTACGCCGTAGCGGTTGCGGCAGCGCTGGTGTTCTCGCTGCTTGGTTGGCGCGCAATGCTCATCGGGCTGGCATCCCTCGTTCTGGGCCATCTCTATTCGTGGCGTGCGATCCGCCTCAAGACGATCCCCGGGCTCGACCTGATTTCGCATGCCCTGATGCTGGCCGGGCTCCAGTTCCTGGCGGCGTACTACACCTTCTCGACGCCGTCATCGTGGGGTTGGGTGTTCCCGTTTGCGCTGATTATGGCTGTCAGCCTGTATGGCGAGCTGTTCAACGAGCTGCGCGATCTGGAAGGCGACATGCGGGCGGGTTTGCATCACACAGCAACCGTGCTCGGGCCGCGGATGACCACCTGGTTGATGAGCGCGCTGCTCGTCGTGGCGCTGGTATCGGCGGTGATGAGCCTGCTGGTATCGGATCTGATGCCATTTTGGGCGCTGGCGCTTCTGGGCCTGCTCGAGCTCCTGTTTGCCATCCCGGCCGTCTGGAAGGCAAGGAAGGCACGCACACCTGGCGAGTTCCAGCAGCCGTTCCACGTTCCCGTCCAGACGGCCGGTGCACTGGCGATGACGATCTACTTCGCCGAACCGTGGCTGTCGGCCCTGCTGCACGGGCGCCTGATGCTCTGGCTGCGGCCGTGGTTGGACGCTGTCATGCGGCTACAGCCTTTCTGATCAGTTAAGCACTCCCACGCTCTCACCCCGCGTGTAAACGCACGTAGGTCACGCTTGCAGCGTGACACCGTGCACAATCGCGTGACGCCGTGCTCCGGCATTGTGCGAACCGTCACGCTGCAAGCGTGACCTACATTTCCGCCCTCTGGGAACTCCCTAATGTATACGGCACCACCGCTCGCGGGAACAGGCAGGGCTATCCTTGCGCGAGTGGAGGCGCGACATGTCTGCGATTGTCTCGAGCCTGAAATACCCACCCGGACCCCGTAATCTCTTCCCTCTGCAACAGCTACCTGCTTTCCAGAAGGACACCATCGCGTACATGATCGATGTCCGCAGGCGGTACGGCAGCTTCGCTCACCTGCGAATCGGGCGCGATCATCTCTTTTTCCTGAGCGAACCGGAGGCGATCAAGCAGGTGCTCGTGACCGACCAGCGGCACTTCGTCAAGAGCCGCGGCGTCCAGATGCTGAAACCCCTGCTCGGCGAAGGCCTTCTCACCGCAGAGGGAGAGTCGCACCTGCGCCAGCGCCGGTTGGTGCAGCCGGCGTTTCACCGGCAACGGATCGAGGGGTACGGCCAGTCGATGGCGGAATACTCGCGTCTCCTGGCCGCACGCTGGCAGCCGGGGCAGACGGTGGACGTCTCGCACGAGATGATGCAGTTGACCCTTGCGATCGTGTCGAAGACGCTGTTTGACGCGAACGTCGATGACGAAGCGGACGAAATCGGCGCTGCACTCACCGAATCGATGCAAGCGTTCATCCGGCGGATGAGCCTGCTGGGGCCGCTGTTGGAGCGACTGCCGCTGCCCGGCACCCGGCGGTCAGAAAGGGCACGCGCTCGCCTCGACCAGACGATCTACCGGATTATCGAGGCCAGGCGACGCAGCGGGGAAGATCGCGGCGATCTGCTGTCGACATTGCTCACCGGGCTGGACGACGAGGGAGACGGCACGGGTTTGACCGACGTGCAGGTGCGGGACGAGGCGATGACGTTGTTCCTGGCCGGGCACGAGACCACGGCCAACCTGTTGACGTGGACCTGGTACCTGCTGTCGCAGAACCCGGACGCCGAAGCCCGGCTGCATGCGGAGCTGGACAATGTGCTCGCGGGACGCGTCCCCGAACCCGGGGACATGCCGAATCTGCCTTACGTACGCAAGGTGCTGAGCGAGTCTCTGCGGCTGTACCCGCCCGCCTACGTCATCGGGCGCCAGCCGAAAGAGGACTACGAGCTGCTCGGCTACCGCGTCCCGGCCGGTTCACCCATCCTGATGAGCCAGTACGTGGTGCACCGTGACCCGCGCTACTACCCCGACCCCGAGCACTTTGATCCGGAACGGTGGACGCCGGAAGAGCAGGCCCGCCGTCCACGCTTCGCCTTCTTCCCCTTTGGCGGCGGCACGCGGGTGTGCATCGGCGAGCAGTTCGCCTGGCTGGAGGGGAGCCTCGCGCTCTCTACCCTCGCGCAATGCTGGCGGTTGCAGCTGCAGCCCGGGCACCCTGTCGCGCTGCAGCCGCTGGTGACGCTGCGGCCAAAGTACGGGATGCGCATGCAGCTCGAGCGACGGGGGTAGGGGCGCGGGTGGTATGCGGAGCGCGGGCGCGTCGATGCGAGGGTGGGCATGGCGTCCTTCGAGAGCCGCAGGATGGAGTTGTCGGCAATGAGAATGCTGCGGCCCAGAAACCCCGCGGATGGGTGCCACAGCCCGGCGCCACCCCGAGACGGAACCATTCGCTCTAATGCACCTACTAACTGCTCCATACTGAGCCTGACGAAGTACGCCGTCTACACGCTGATTCTCATCAACGCCGCCCGCGCCTGTCGTGCTTCAAGAGGGGCTGCTGCAGCGCGGCTACCTTTGATGCGGATTGGGTGGTAGACGGGGCGTACTTCGTCAGGCTCAGTATGGAGCAGTCAGTCGTAGGCATTGGTGCTAGCGGTTCTGTCACGGGGCATCGCCGGGCTGTTGCAAAGAAGTGCGGGGTTCCTGGACAGCACCTCTCACACAGGAGCCATCCCCCAACTATTCCATGCTGAGCTTATCGAAGCACGCCCGTGGCCACGCGGCTGCCTTCGACGCGAGTCGGGTGGCCAGCGGGCGTACTTCGTCAGGCTCAGTATGGAGCAGTTAGTTGTGGGCATCAGAGCTAGCGGCTCTGTTACGGGGCATCGCTAGTCTGCGGCGAAAAAAGTGCGGGGTTCCTGTACCGCAGCATTCGCACAGGTGGTGACCCCAACTACTCCAGGCTGTGCCGGTCGGCTTTGATGAGAATTGGGTGGTAGACGGGGCGTACTTCGTCAGGCTCAGTATGGAGTAGTTGAGAGTTGCCATCCCAGTGAGTGCTACTGTCCAGATACCCCGCACTTGGGCGCCACAACCTAGCACTACCCCATAACAGAACCACTCGCACGATGCCCATAACTTCCTACTCCATACTGAGCCTGACGAAGTACGCCCCGTGGGCACGCGGCTACCTTCTGTGCGCCGGTGAGCACCCCGGTGGCCGCGCATTCATCTATTGATGCGAATCACCGGTGCAACTCATGCAGAAAAAGACCACTGCTTCCCGGCCGGGCCGGCTTCGCGGATCGCGCCGGCGGTGGCGGGAAGCAGTGAAACTGGGGGGTGAGGCGGGTTAGACGGCCTTAGCGCCGCATTCGGGGCAGAACTTGGCGCCCTTGAGCTCGGCGCCACAGGCGCCGCAGTTCACCGCCGCCGGAGCAGCCTGCTCGACGCGGGCTCCACATTCGGGGCAGAATTTTGCGGCTCCCGTCGCAGCGCCACACTGCGGGCACTTCGCAGCCGCTGCCTGCGGCTGGATCATCGGCGTGCCGCACTCGGGGCAGAATTTGGTGCCCGAAGCCGCCATGGTCCCGTCCTTCGGGCAGCGGGCGACCTGCTTGGACGCCTCTTTTGCGGCCTCGCTCATCTGCCGCACGGCATCGCCGACGCCGAAAACGTCCATGATCCCCTTGACAACGCCGGCCGCCTGCCTGCCCTCGGACTCGGCGATCTCGGCCGTGCGGGGGCTGTCTTCCTTGCAGAATCCCGTCTGCGAGTCGAAGTCGGAGAGGCAGACGATCTGGTGGCAGGTATCGCACTCCTGGAAATACTTCTCCACCTGCCCCCAGTGGCTTTTGAGCTGCGGCGCCGTGAGGGTCATGACGTAGCGGGGATCCTCGCCGGTCAGATTGTCGGCGATCGCGCGGCCAAAGAGGGGGATCCGGCGCAGGGTGTCGCTGGCGGCCTGGCGCCCGAGGTCCGATGCGATGTTGCCGGCGACATCCGGCTGGCTGCGATACTCGCGGCTGCACATATCGCAATAGAAGAGCGCATACGGCCCAATGCCGTCATTGCGGATCTCATAGCGCGGCATACGGGTGGGGCTGGACATGATGATTCCTCCTCGCAGTGGGGGCAACGGGTGGGATTACGAGAACGGCTTAAGTATACGGGGAGCGGCTGCGTTGTCAACCGCAGTGGCTTTGACTTGCCGGCGCACCGGCATATGATTAGCAGGATATCAGGAAGGAGATATCATGGAAGAACTCGTCACCACGGCATTTGGGTTTGACGGCTACCGGATCGTGCGGCAGTTGGGGATCGTGCGCGGGATCACGGTGCGGTCGCGGAGCGTGGTCGGGCAGTTCGGCGCGGGGCTGCAGTCGCTGGTGGGCGGCAGGATCACCGTGTATGTCGAGCTGTGCGAAGAATCGCGGCAGGAAGCGTTTGACCTGATGATCCAGCACGCGCGCGAGAAGGGTGCGAACGCAGTTATCGGCATGCGATACGACGCTACCGAGCTGGCCGAGAGTATGAGCGAAGTGCTGTGCTACGGCACGGCCGTCGTCGTCGAGCCGGTCCAATAGCCGGCCGATATGAAACAACTGGCTGAAGTAGCGGCGCTGCGCTCCCTGAACGGCGATGGGCGGTTGCTGTTCGCCACACGCATCACCCGGCTGTTCGCCTACGGGTTCCTGTCGGTCGTGCTCGTGCTGTTCCTCAAGGAGGCCGGGCTCTCCGACCCGCAGGCCGGGCTGCTGCTGACACTGACCCTGGCCGGCGACACGCTGATCTCGCTCTAGATCACCACGCACGCCGACCGGATGGGGCGGCGCAGGATGCTGGTGATCGGGGCCGGACTGATGCTGTTCGCGGGGCTGCTGTTCGCCGTCTCGCGCGATTTCCTCGTGCTGCTCGTGGCCGCGACCATCGGCGTCATCAGCCCGAGCGGCAATGAGGTGGGTCCGTTCCTGTCGGTGGAGCAGGCGGCGCTGGCGCAGACAGTGCGCGACGACCGGCGCACGCAGGTCTTTGCGTGGTACAACCTGGTCGGCTCGTTTGCCACCGCCACCGGCGCGCTGGCCAGCGGTGGGCTGGCGCAACTGCTCCAGGGCCGGGGCGTGAGCGGGCTGGACAGCTACCGCGTGGTCGTGGTCGGGTACGCGCTGCTGGGGTTGGTGCTGGCGCTCCTCTTCACGCGGCTGTCGCCGCGCACAGAAGCGCCGGCGCCGTCGACCCAGGGGCTGCGCACGCGCCTGGGGCTGCACCGTTCGCAGCGCGTCGTGTTCAAGCTGTCGTCGCTGTTTGCGCTGGACGCCTTTGGCGGCGGGCTGGTGGTGCAGAGCATCATGGCCTACTGGTTCCACCGCCGCTTTGGCGTGGAGCCGGCGCTGCTGGGCGCGATCTTCTTCGGCGCCAACGTGCTCGCCGGGATCTCGGCGCTGTCGGCCGCCCGCCTGGCAGCGCGCTTCGGGCTGATCAACACGATGGTCTTCACGCACATCCCGTCGAACGTGCTGCTGATGCTGGTGCCGCTGATGCCGACGCTGCCGCTGGCGATTGCCCTGCTGCTGCTGCGCTTCAGCATCTCGCAGATGGACGTCCCTACACGGCAGTCGTACACGATGGCGGTGGTCGAGCCGGACGAGCGCTCGGCGGCCGCGGGCGTGACGGGGATCGCCCGCACCACCGGCGCGGCGCTGTCGCCGTCGCTGGCGGGAGCGCTGCTGGCAAACCCGGCGCTGATGGCGGCGCCGTTCCTGCTGTCGGGCGCGCTGAAGATTGTCTACGATCTGCTGTTGTACCGCGAATTCAGGGCGCTCAGGCCGCCTGAGGAAGAGGAGAAAACGACGGATGGAGAAGCCAAGCGTAGCGTTCCTGCCCCGGCGGGCGGACCGGGCGATCGCTGACGAGGTCTGGATTCGCGGCTTCCTCGAGCGCGCCGATTTCGGCACCCTCGCGACCACGGCGGGCGAGCAGCCGTGCCTGCATACCAACCTGTTCGCGCTCGACCCCGAACAGGCGTGCGATCTACCTGCACATGGCGCTCGAGGGGCAGACCCTCGACAACCTGCGCGCCAACCCGCGCATCTGCTTCTCGGCGGCGGAGATGGGCAGGCTGCTGCCCGCCGACACGGCGGGGGAGTTCAGCGTGGAATACGCGAGCGTCGTCGCGTTCGGGACGGCTGCGCTCGTAACCGACGAAGCGGAAGCGCGGCGCGGGCTCGAGCTGCTGCTGGACAAGTACTTCCCGCGCCTGGAGCGCGGCGTCCACTACCAGGACATCCAGCCGGACGAGGTCGCCCGCACGGCGGTGGTGCGGATAGACGTAGCGGCGTGGAGCGGGAAGGCGAAGGTTACCGCTTCCTCTCCCTGAGGTAGAGCGCGACCTGCTCGGCGTCCCAGGTATTGAAGACATCCGCCTTCGTGGCCCAGGCCCGGCGTGCCGTCGCCACCCCATACTCCAGGTAGTCCATCTCGCCGGGAGAATGGGCGTCCGTGTTGATGACGAGGGGTACGCCCAGCTCCACGGCACGGCGGGCGTGGATGTCGTCCAGGTCCAGGCGCACAGGGTTGGCGTTGATCTCCATGAGAGCTCCGGAGCGCGCTGCTGCCTGAATGACCTGCTCCAGGTCGACCTCGCTCGGATCGCGCCGGCCGATCAGGCGGCCTGAGGGATGCGCCAGCACGTCGACGTGCGGGTTGCCTACCGCGCCCAGCGCGCGGGCGGTGATCTG
Source organism: uncultured Chloroflexia bacterium (assembly GCA_963783655.1). Lineage (GTDB taxonomy): Bacteria > Chloroflexota > Anaerolineae > CG2-30-64-16 > CG2-30-64-16 > CAWAOA01. Next base: position 151,515 of record CAWAOA010000015.1, on the reverse strand, counting down.
CTCGACCGGTTGGCGGTGGCTGACGTGAACCGCCGCGACCACCAGGTCCATCTCCTCGAGCAAGCGCGTCCGGGTAATCGAGGGCGCCGTCCGGGCGCACCTCCACCTCGGCGCCGTGGAGCAACAGCAGTCCCGGGTACTCGAGCGCGCGCCGCTTCGATCTCGACGTGCTGTGCGCGCCATGCCTCCTCATTCATCCCGCCGGTGATCCCGAGGCTCTGGGAGTGGTCGGTCAGCGCGAAGTAGCGGTATCCCCGCGCCACGGCGGCGGCGGCCATTTGGTCGACCGAGTTCTTGCCGTCACTCCAGGTCGAGTGCGCGTGCAGCTCCCCCAGGATGTCTGCCAACGTGACCAGGCGCGGCAGCCGGTGTGCCCGCGTGGCGGCGATCTCCCCCCGCCCCTCGCGCAGCTCGGGCGCCATCATATCCAGACCCAGGGCGGCGTAGAGCGACTCCTCGTCGGCGAACGTGCGCTCCTCGCCGGTCTTGGTTGACGTCAGGGCGTACTCGTTCAGGCTCCAGCCCTGCTTCAGAGCCAGCTCGCGCAGCTCGACGTTGTGCGCCTGGGAGCCGGTGAAGTACTGGAGGGCCGTGCCCCATCGTTCGGGCGGCACGACCCGCAGGTCGACCTGCAGGTCGTTGTGGAGACGCACGGAGGTCTTGGTGGGACCTGTGCCCAGCACGGCGGACACCTGGGGCAGGCCGCGGAATGCGGCCATGACCTCTTCGGCCCCGGTCGAAGCGGCGAGCAGGTCGACATCGCCGATGGTGTCGCGCCAGCGCCGCACGCTGCCACCCACCTCCGCCTGCACGATGCCGGGGGCGGCGTCGCGCAGGGCCGCCAGCAGGCTGCGGGCGATGGGGAGCACGTCGCCGAGCGGTCTGCGCGTGGTTTCACCGCGCCGGCGCAGCGTCTCGATGCCGGCCAGGATCTTCGCCTCGGTCTTGGCGCCGAAGCCGGGGAGGTCGCGCAGCTTGCCGTCACGCGCCGCCTTCTCTGCGTCGTCGATGCCGGCGATCCCGAGACTGTCCCACATCGCACGCGCCTTCGACGGGCCGATATCCGGGATGCGCAACAGGCTCACGACACCCGCCGGGATCTCGGCCTCGAGCCGCTCCAGATAGCCGAGGCGGCCGGTACGCAGCAGCTCGTCGATCTTCTCGGCGAGCGCCTCCCCGATGCCGGGGACGGTCCGCAGCTCGCCGGCGCGCCAGACCTCACGCACATCACGGCCGAGATTACGCAGCGCCTCGGCGCCGCGCCGGTAGCCGATGATGCGGAAACGGTTCTCGCCCTTGATCTCCAGGATGTCGCCGATCTGATCCAGGGCCCGCGCCACGTCGCCGTTATTCAAGTCGGTCATACGCGCCTCCGGGGATATTATACCAGGATGCCCGTGACGTTTGTGCGGGTTTCGATGTAGAATGGTGCGTCGTCAGAGACCAAGGAGGCGCAAGATGTCCGTTGAAGAGACTCGTACGCGCATTGTGGGCCGCGTGTGGCGTGCGGTGGGACAGGCCGGATTGGATGCCGTGAACGTCCCGCAGCAGCAGATGGAGCATTTCGTCAAAGTAGTCGCCGACGAGATGATGCTGGAATTGAACTCGGTGCTGGAGGCGACCGTGCCGGCGGAGTCGACCGTGGCCGGCGGCGACCAGAGTATGCTCGGGACCGACGAGAAGCTGCTGTGGGAAGGGCGGCCGTTCCTTTCCCTGAACACGCGCTTCGTCGTGACCAGCGAACGCGTCCGGATCATCAGCGGGCTGTTGGCGAAGGATCGCGAGGACATCGAGCTGATCCGCGTGCGGGACGTCGACCATCACCAGGGGGTCAGCGAGCGCGTGCTGAACATCGGCGACATCTATCTGCACACTGCGGACGTCTCTAAGCCAGACGTGACGCTGTACAACGTCACCGACCCGATCGCGGTGCACGAGCTGATCCGCCGAGCCGTCCTCGAAGCGCGCAAGCGCTACCCGTTCCACTTCCAGCAGCAGATGTAGGGACAGAGGGGGAGACAAGGGGACAAGGAGAGGGGGAGACGGGGATGTAGCCGCTCCGTCGTCACCTGGCGGGGCTCGGCGAATTGTAGGGGCTAAGCACCGGGTGGCAGCGCGCGGGGCGAGACGTGTGCGTTGCCGGTGCTTCGCCCTGTCGCAGTGCAGGCACCCCTAGCGGGATGACGCGGCTAACGTGGCGCTCGGCTCCGCTCTGTTGGCCTGCATTGCCTTCCCCTCTTTGATACCGTAGCCGCAAAGCAGCCGGCGTTAACCCCGAGCAGGATTCGATGAGGCTGGCTTCCGGCAGCTTTGCTGTCGCATGGCCGCGAGGCATGCGGGAGGCAGCGACACGCGCGTTGCTGTGTCATCGTTAACCGGCATCTCGCACGGAACGCCGCGCATGGCGTGCCGCATGCTGCGGCCCCCGATCCGGTTGCCGCGTCCTGGGAGATGGCCGTGCAATGCGACAGCAAAGCTGCCGGAAGCAAACCCAACCGCGTCCCGCTGTGGGGTTAACGCCGGCTGCTTTGCGGCTACGGTATCAAAGAGGATGGGAAGGGAATGCTGGCCAACAGAGCGGAGACACGCGCCACCATAGCCGGGTCATCCTGAGGGTGGTGCGTGCGATGCGACAGCAAAGCTGCCGGAAGCAAACCCAACCGCGTCCTGCTAGGGGTTAACGCCGGCTGCTTTGCGGCTACGGTATCAAAGAGGGGATGTAGTCGCAGGCCGTATCTCCCCCTCTCCTTGTCCCCTTGTCTCCTTGTCTGCTCTACGCGGCGGCGGTCTCGGCTTCGGCGACCATGTTGTCCAGGATGGCCAGGCCGGCGTGCCAGAAGGTTGGGTCCTGGAGGTCGACGCCGAGGGGCTTGACGATCTCGTGCGGCCAATCGGAGCCGCCGGCGGCCAGCATCTCCAGGTATGCACCAGAGAAACCTTCGGGCTGCTGCCGGTAGCGGGCGTAGAGCGCCAGCACGAGCAGTTGGCCGAAGGCGTAGGCGTACACGTAGCCCGGACTCTGGATGAAGTGCGGGATGTAGCTCCACCAGAGGCCGTAGTCCTCGGTCAGGGTGACGCTGTCCCCGAACATGGCGCGCTGGCTCGCGAGCCAGATCTCGTTGAGACGCGACGGCGGCAGCTCCCCTTCGTCTCGCCGGGCCGTGTGGAGGCGGTCCTCGAAACGGTTCATCGCCACCTGCCGGAACACCGTAGCGAAGGCGTCTTCGAGCTGGCCGGTCAGCATCCCCAGCCGCACCTGCGGGTTGGTCTCACGCTGCAGCAGGTCCTGGAACACGAGCATCTCGCCGAAGACGGACGCCGTCTCGGCGGTCGTCAGCGGCGTGTTGGCCTGCAGGATCCCCTGCCGGCGCGCCAGCGACTGGTGGACGCCGTGGCCCAGCTCGTGGGCGAGCGTGGACACGTCGCGCGGCTTCCCCTCGTAGTTCATCAGCACGTAGGGATGCACCGAGGGCACGACGGGGTGGCTGTACGCCCCGCCGACCTTCCCCGGGCGCACGGCGGCGTCGATCCAGCGCTTGTCGAAGAACTGGCGGGCGGTGTCCGCCATGCGCGGATCGAACTTGCCGTACGCTTCCAGCACGATCGTGCGCGCCTCGTCCCACCGGTAGCGGCGGTCGGCGGCGGGCAGCGGCGCGTAGCGGTCGTAGTCGAACAGCTCGTCCAGCCCGAGCAGCCGGCGCTTCAGCCGGTAATAGCGCGCCACGATGTCGTAGCGAGAGGTGACGGCGTCGACCAGCGCCTGGACGGTCGAGTCGTCGACCTGGTTGGACAGGTTGCGCGCGGTGATCCAGGTGGGGTAGTTGCGCAGGCGATCGTCGGACGCCTTGTCGGCGGCGATGTTGTTGAAGACGAAGGTGTTGCTGCGGTTCAGCTCGCGCAGCCCCGCGGTAATGCTGGCAGCCGCTGCGCGCCGCACGTCGCGATCCGGGTTGTAGAGGGCGGTGAGCACGCGGGTAGCCGGCAGCTTCTCGCCGTTGAAGTCGTAGCGCATGGCGCTGTGCATCTCGTCGAAGAAGCGCGCCCAGGCGCTGCGGCCGGTCACCGACTTCTCGGCAAGGATCTTCTCCTCCGGCTCGCTCAACAGATGGGGGCGGTACTGCCGCTCCACCTCGAGGAAGTGGCGCTAGCGGGCAAGAGACGGGTCGGCGAGCAGGGCGTTCGCGGCCTCGTCCGGTGCATTGGCCCATTCGAGCGTGAAGAAGACCATCTGCTGCGAGACCCGCGAACCGAATTCCGTGGCACGCTGCAGCAAGGCGCCACCGGCGGGATCCTCGGTGTTGGCCGACCACGACAGGTAGGCGTAGCTGCCGATCTTGCCGCCCGTTTCCTCGATCTGCTCGTAGTCGCGCAGGAGCGCGGCCATCTGCCCGGCGTCCAGGCCGGCGACCCGCCCGCGGTAGCGCCCGGCGAACTCGCTCGCGGCCTTCTCGACGGCCGCAAAGTCCTGCTCCAGCGCCGGGTCGTCTCCCGCCTGGTACAGGTCGGCCAGATTCCAGCTTACCTCTTCGGCGCCCGTGGTTACGGCTTCCGCCTTGGTCTCGTCCATTTGCCCTCTCCTGCGGTCATCCCGTTACGCCGCAACCGTCTGCTCGGCGTAAGGGTCGTGCTCCTGCTCCCACAGTTCACGGAACTGGCGGGTGTACAGCCGGTAGTAGTGGCCGCGCTGGGGCAGCAGCTCGGCGTGGGTGCCGCATCTCGGTGATCGTACCGTCCTCGATCACGACGATGCGGTCGGCGCGCTTGATGGTCGAAAGGCGGTGCGCGATCACGAAGCTGGTCCGACCCGCCATCAATCGCTCCATCCCCTGCTGGATCAGCCGCTCGGTGATTGTGTCCACCGAGCTCGTCGCCTCGTCCATGATCAGGATCTCGGGCTGCGCCAGGACGGCGCGGGCCAGGCTGACGAGCTGCTTCTGCCCCACCGACAGGAAGTTGCCGCCCTCGCCCACCGGCTGGTCATAGCCATGCTCGAGCGTACCGATGAATTCGTGGGCGCCCGCCACCTGCGCGGCGGCTTCCACCTCTTCGTCGGTCGCGTCCAGCCGCCCGTAGCGGATGTTCTCGCGAATGGTGCCCGAAAACAGGTGCGGCGTCTGCAGCACCACTCCGATGCGTGAGTGAATGCTGTGCAGGCAGATCGTGAGGTAGTCGCGCCCGCCGATCCGGATGGCGCCGCCCTGCGGCTCGTAGAAGCGGCTCAGCAGGTTGACGATGGTCGTCTTCCCGCCGCCGGTGGGACCCACGAGCGCGATCGTCTCCCCCTGCCTCACCGTGAGGCTGAAGTCGTGCAGCACCGGCTTGTCCGGCTCGTAGTAGAACTCCACGTGGTCGAACTCGATGTCGCCGGCGATGCTGTCGACTTCGGTCGACCCCGGGAGATCGGTCACCTCGGCTGTCGAATCGAGCAGCGAGAAGACGCGCTCGGCCGAGGCGATGGCGTGCTGCATCTCGGCGTAGACGCGCGCCAGATCCTGGATGGGCCACATCATGAAGGTGATGTACGAGACGAACGCCTGGATCCCGCCGATGGTCATGAAAGCCCACCTCGCGCCTGCCACGCCGCCGTACCAGGCGACCGCGGCGATGGCGAAGGCGCTAGATGATCTGCACCACCGGCAGGAAGAGCGCCGAGAGCCAGGCGGCGCGGAACGACGAGCGGTACATGGCGCCGGTCAGCCCCTGGAACTCGCGCAGGTTCTCGTCTTCGCGGCCCAGCGCCTTCACCACCCGGACGCCGGTGATGTTCTCGTTGTACGCGCCGGTGATCTGCGAGTTGATCTTCCGCACGCGGCGGAACTCGACCAGGATGCGCTTCTTGAACTGGACTGCCAGCTTCCAGCAGCGCCGGGACCAGCAGCGCCACGACGAGCGCCAGCTGCCAGTTGATGAGGAACATGAAGATGAGCGCGGTGGCGATGCTGAGGATGCCCCAGGTGATGTCGAGCAGTCCCCAGGTGACCAGGTAGGCGATCCGCTCGGAGTCGGACGTGACGCGCGTCATGATCCAGCCGACGGGCGTCCGGTCGAAGTACGAGAAGGACAGCTCCTGCAGGTGGTTGAACATGCTGCGCGCAGATCGTACTTGATCCGCTCGCCCAGCACGCCGGCGAAGTAGACGAAGCCGAACACGCAGAACGCCTGGAACAACATCAGCCCGCCGTAGATCGCGAGCAGACGCACCAGCAGCGCCTGATCGCGCGGGATCAGCGCCTCGTCGATGATCCGCTTGCTCAGGTAGGTGAAGAACGACTCCGAGATCGCAGTGAGCCCGACCGTGATCAGGAATGCAGCCGCCCACTGCCGGTGCGGCGCATGAGCCCCAGGATCCTGCGGATCGTTCCGCCGGTGATCTGGCTGGTGTAGTCTTCTTCCTCGTAACCGATATCAGCCATTCAGTTCTCGCTCCAGCTCCACTTCTCCCTGCGCTTGGAGCTCGTAGATCTCCCGGTAGGCGCCGGGCTGCGCCAGCAGCTCGGCGTGCGTTCCCTGCTGCACCACGTGCCCCCGTTCCATCACGAGGATCAGATCGGCGTTCATGGCGCTCTGCGAGCGGTGCGCGATGAGGAACGTCGTGCGGCCCTCCATCAGGCGCTCCAGCGCACGGCGGATCAGGCTCTCCGTCTCGGTATCGACCGCCGAGGTCGAATCGTCCAGGATCAGGATGCGGGGGTCTTTCAGCAGCGTGCGTGCGATGGCGACGCGCTGCTTCTGCCCGCCCGAGAGGGTGACCCCCTTCTCCCCCACGAGGGTGTCGTAGCCCTGGGGAAAGCCGAGGATGACGTCGTGGATGGCGGCGGCGCGCGCGGCGTCCTCGACCTCACGTTGCGTCACCGGCCGGCCGACGCCGTAGCTGATGTTCTCGCGGATGGACCGCGAGAAGAGGAACGGCTCCTGCTCGACGATGCCGATCTGCGAGCGCAGGTAGCGGCGGCTGTAGCAGTTCAGCTCGACGCCGTCCAGCGTCAGGCTGCCGCCGCTGTACTCGTAGAAGCGGGGCAGCAGGTTCACCAGCGTCGTCTTCCCCGAGCCGGTGGAGCCCAGCAGCGCCACACTCCCCCCGGGCCGGATGGCGAAGGTCACATCTCGCAAGACGGGCGTGCCGGCGTTGTACTCGAAGCAGACGTCACGGAAGGCCATCTCGCCGCGCACCGGTAGTTCGCCGGCGTCGATGCCGTCGTCCAGCGGCTCGCGCTCCTGGCGGATCACCTCGTACACGCGCCCGTACGACACCAGCCCGGTCGAGGTCTGGACGATGAGGCGGCCCAGGTTGCGCATCGGGAAGATGATCCAGATGATCAGCCCCAGGTAGGCCATGTAGGTGCCGACGGTGAGCTCGCCGTTGATCACCATGCTGCCGGCGACGAAGAAACCCGCCAGCATCTGGAACCCGCACAGCACGTCGGAGATCGGCCAGAAGAAGGCGTGCAGCGTCATGAAGTGGACGCCGCGGCGGTACCGCTCCCAGTTATCCCCCTCGAACTTCTGGCTCTCGTAGTCCTGCCGGGCAAACGCCTTCACGACGCGCACGCCGGTCAGGTTCTCCTGCAGCGTGGTCGAGAGCTTCGCCTCCTGCTCCTGCGCCGATTCGTAGACCTTGGAGACGCGCCGGAAGAAGAGGATCGAGACGGCCAGCACGACCGGCACGACGACCACGGAGACGAGCGCCAGGCGCGGGTGGATCTGCCACAGCGCCACCAAGTTGATGGCGAAGAGGAACACGATGCGCCCGACGCCGATCGCCTGCTCCAGGAAGAACCGGCGCAGGGCATCCACGTCCGAGGTCGCCCGCTGGATCAGGTCGCCGGTCGGCGTCACGTCGTGGTAGGTGAACGAGAGGCGCTGGATGTGGTCGTACAGGTAGTCGCGCAGCCGCTGCGCGACCCCTTCGGCCGTACTCGCGGCCAGCTTCCCGCTCCAGAACGTGAACCCACCTTCCCCGGCGGCCAGGACCACGAAGGCGAGCGCGATCAGAGGCAGCGGGAATTCCGTCCGCCCCTGCCCGAGTACCGAGTCGACAAAGTAGCCCAGCAGCAGATAGGTGCTGGCCTTCAAAGCCGCGGCCACGCCCAGGCTGAGGTTGGCCATGGTGTAGGCCATGCGATAGCCCGCCATCAGATTCCAGAGCCCTAACAGGCGGTTCGGCCCGAGCAGCGCCCGCAGATCGAGCGCCGGCGGGCGGCGCTCCGTGCGCGGGACGCGGCGATTCCCGCTCCAACGCAGTTGAAGTAACAGACACACTAAGCTCCCAAAGTGCCGGGTTTCCGAAACAAGCCGTCAATTATAGCACGGGTAGGGAAGGGGGTAAGGATACATCAGCCCGTACAAATCGCTGTCTTGGCCTTCCCAAGGCGTCAACCCGCCCTTGACGGCCCGCTCCGTAAGCGCGTGGACAGAGGGCGCGGCCCGGGGATGCTAGACTACAGGAAGGTGTCGACAGCGATGCCAACTACGGAAGGATGCGTGCGCACATGTTCGGCTCCAGCAGGAAGAGAACAGACATCCCGGAAGGTCGGACGGCTGACGATGTTCCGGCCTTGTTGGAGCTGCTCCGCTCCAGCGACGGCATCACCCGGAAGCCGGCGCGCGAGGCGCTGGAGGAGATCGGAGGCGCATCCGTTCCCGGCCTGATCGAAGCGCTCTCGTCGCCGGCGTTTTACGTGCGGTGGGAAGCAGCGAAGGCGCTGGGAGAGCTGCCCGACCGGAGGGCGGCACAGGCGCTTGTGAAGCTGCTCAACGACAGCGAGTTTGAGGTGCGCTGGCTGGCTGCCAAGGCCCTCATCCCACTTGGTCCCACCGTCGCGCCCCTGATCGCGGAGCAGATCCTTGAGTTCCCTGAATCGGTTGCGCTGCGGAAGGCGGCGCATCACGTGCTTTCCGCCTTCGACCGCGACCAGTACATCGAGATCTCCCCAGAGGTGAAGGCGCTTCTGGAAGCGATTGAGGGCCTCGAGCCGGCGGCGATGGTGCCGCGAGCCGCGCAGGCGGTCGTGAAGGCGTCCGGCAGGCAGTAGCGCCGGCCGGGCAGGTTTCGCCGGCACGACCGCATCGAAGGCCCCTGAGTGCCTGTGGCCCTCGCTCCCGGCACCCCGGGCGTGCCCGAACTTTGCCCTCCTGTAGCCGCTGAGCGCGGCCCAGGAGCTGCGTTCTGAGAAAGGATCCTTTCATGGCGGATGAACGTTTGGCCGAGCTGCGCCGCCTCGGGCAGAGCCCGTGGCTGGACACGATCAGCCGCGGGATGCTGGCGTCGGGCGAGATGCAAGCGCTGGTCGATGCAGGATTGACGGGGGTCACTGCGAACCCCTCGATTTTCGAGAAGTCGATTACCGGCAGCCACGACTATGACGACGCGATCGCCGCTTTCCTGCGGAAGGGCGGTAACGCAAACGACCTGTACGAGGAGCTGGCGACCGGCGACGTCGGCGCGGCCGCCGACATGTTCCGACCGGTGTACGATGCGGCGGGCGGCGTGGACGGCTTCGTGAGCCTCGAGGTGTCGCCGCGCCTTGCATACGATACCCAGGGGACGATTGCGGAGGCGCGCCGCTTCTGGCAGAGGCTCGACCGCCCCAACGTGTTTATCAAGGTGCCGGCTACCCGCGAGGGGCTTCCGGCCATCCAGCAGCTAATCGCCGAGGGGATCAACGTCAACGTAACGCTGTTGTTCGGGCTCCCACGGTACCGCCAGGTAGCCGATGCCTATCTCACGGGGCTGGAACAGCGGGTAGAGCAGGCACTGCCGCTGGACAACGTGCATTCGGTGGCCAGTTTCTTCTTGAGCCGGATCGACACCCTGCTGGACCCGGTTTTCGAGAAGCTGATGGAGGGGGACGACCAGCGCTCGTATATCGCGCTGGAGTGTTCGCGGTGAGATCGCGATCGCCAGCGCCAAGGTGGCGTACGACATCTACCGCGAGATCGCAGGCAGCCAGCGCTTCGCGGCCCTCAAGGCCAAGGGCGCCCATCCGCAGCGCCTGCTGTGGGCGAGCACGGGGACGAAGAACCCCGAGTACCCCGACCTGAAGTATGTGGACCCTCTGATCGGGCCGGAGACGGTGAATACGATGCCGCTGGAGACGCTGGCGGCGCTGCGCGATCACGGCGCCCCGGCGCTCACGCTGATGGACAGGGTGCTGGAGGAGCGCAGCTACCTGGACCGGCTGGACGAGCTGGGGGTGAGCCTGGACCAGGCCACGCAGCAGCTCGAGGATGAAGGGGTGCAGAAGTTCTCCAAGGCGCTTGACGGGTTGTTGGGCGCGTTGCAGAAGCGGGTGTCTGGCTCGCCGCAGCAGGTGGGCGAGCGCGGGAGGGGAGTGAGGGGGGTGAGTGGGCGTGGGGTCGACGGGGGTTGGGTGGTAGACGGGCGTCCTTCGTCAGGCTCAGGATGGAGTAGTTAGGGGTTACCGCTCATGCGAATTGTGCGGTGCAGGGAGCCAGCGCCCTCGCCTTTGACGGGGATTGGCCTGCCAACGGGGCGTCCTCACCTGCACTTGCAGTGACAGGTGCAAGTGTCGACAGGCTCAGGATGGAGTAGATAGATTTAGGCGTCGATGTGAGAGGTGCTGTCCAGGGGTGGCGGCATGACGGCGCGGATGCGGGTTGGGTGGGCAACGGGGCGTCCTTCGTCAGGCTCAGGATGGTTGTGATAGTTTTGGCGCCGGTGCGAGAGGTTCTGGCCAGAGGCGGCGAGGCGAGCGGCGCGGATGACGGTTGGGTGGGCGACGGGGCGTCCTTCGAGAGCCTCAGGATGGAGTTGTTAAGGGTTAACATCTGATGTGAATGGTGCTGGTCCAGGAACCCCCCGCTTGTGTGCCACAGACTAACGATGCCCCTGGACAGAACCTCTCGCATGATGCATCCAATCATCTACTCCATCCTGAGGTTCTACGAAGGACGCCCCGTTGCAGAGCCAACTCGCATCCACGGCTTGTACAACCCCGGCATTCCGTCCCACCCTCAGGCACACCTCTTCCCCGCGACACACTACACGCGCTATACTGGGCCCACGAGCGGGGCGACCTGGAGGGGTGAATGGATCCTGAGAAAGTGCTGATCATGATGACCAGCGGGCCGGAGACGCCGCGGCGGTGCGCTACACCGTTCTTCTACGCCAGCCTGGCGACGGCGATGGATTACGACGTAACGATGTACTTCACGATCGACGGCACGCTGCTGCTGGTGCCGGGGGTTGCCGAAACGGTTTTCCCGCGCGAGGGCGGCCAGCCGGTCAGCTACTTCATGCAGCAGGCGCTGGAGAACGGCGTAAAGTTCATGGCGTGCACGGCTTCGACCGAGCTGCACGGCCTGGAACCGGAGCAGCTGCTGCCAAACGTGCAGATGGCAGGCGGTGCGGCGATGCTCGAGCTGGCCGCAGAAAGCAAGATCGTCCTCAGCTTCTAACCTGAATCCATAGGGAGCCTTTCGTGCTCCAAGAGCCTTGACCTTAGGTGCCACCATGGATTCGGTTTCGTCCGGCAGCGCTGCCCCCGGCCGGCAGCCCCCAATCACGAGGCGAGTAGCAAGTGCAGGCATATTTCCTCGATTCAGTGCCGTGGCAACAGAGCCAGGGGCTGTACCACGCGGCGGCGCACCTTGGGCGCGAGGCGCTCTTGATCGTCCGCCCGGCCACGCCGTACGTTGACGTCGGCTACCACCAGGATCCTCAGACAGAAATCGACCTGGAATTCGCACAGCGCGCCGGGATCCCGGTGCACCGCCGGGAAGTCGGCGGCGGCACAGTCTACCTGGACGGGGACCAGTTGTTCTACCAGCTCGTGTTGCGGCGCGGGCATCCTGCGCTCACGGGCGGTGTGGCCGAGTTCTATCGCAAGTTCCTGGCGCCGGTGGTGGACACATACCGGGAGTTCGGGGTGGCGGCGGAGCACCGGCCGGTGAACGATATCGTGGCAGGCGGGCGCAAGATCTCGGGAACGGGGGCGGGGGAGATCGAGGGGATGTGGGTGCTGGTGGGCAACTTCATCGTCGACTTCGATTACCGGATGATGGCACGCCTGCTGCGGGTGCCGGACGAGACCTTCCGCCAGAAGGTGTTCGAGACGATGTCGGAGAACCTGACCACCATACGGCGCGAGACGGGGAGCGCGCCGTCGAATGCCGCTCTCGCCGAGGCGTTGATCCGGCGGTATGAGGAGTTGCTGGGGCAGTTCGAGCAAGCCGAGCCGGATGCCGAGCTGCTCGAGATGTCGGATCGGCTCATGGCGGAGCAGACGGCGCCAGAATGGCTGTTCGCGAACGACCGGCGCCGGACCGACATGCGCCAGGTGAAGATCGCTGAAGGGCTCTACGTGGTGCAGCGGACGGTGCGGGCGCCGGGTGGGCTAATTCGGGCCAGCGCGGTAAGCGAGTCGGGGCGGCTGCGCGATGTGCAGCTTGAGGGCGACTTCACCATGTTTCCCGGCGCCAGCGTGGCTGCACTGGAGCGGGCATTGGACGGTGTGGAACAGGAGAGCGCGGCGATCGCCGAGCGGGTCGAGCGATTCTTCCGGGAGCGGGGTATCGAGGCGCCGGGGCTGAAACCGGAGCACATCACCGAGGCGTTGAGAGGTGTAGGATAGGGAGTATATTCTACGCCCGGGCAGCCGGAGGCGATGGTCAGCCGGGACTCAGGCCACGCCGGTTTCCGCCTGCAGGCGGTGGAGGATCCCGGCGGGATCGTCGAAAAGCCAGGCGCGCAACCCCGCGGCCTGCGCACCGTCGACGTTAGCGGGGACGTCGTCGATGAAGAGCGCTTCTTCCGGGCGCACCCCTGCCCGCGCCACGGCGATCCGGTAGATCTCCGGATCGGGCTTCATCACGCCTTCCTCGCCGGAAATGGTGATGCTGTCGAAGAGATCTGAGATGCCGTACATCTCTCGCAGAACCCGGCGCATGTCGGCAGAGGCATTGCTCAGGACGCCGATGTGGTAGTGCGCCCGGGCACGCTTCGCCCACGCCGCCAGCTCCTGATCCAGCCGGTCCCCTGCAAAGAAATCGACCCGAAACTGCCGCAAATCGGACTCGGAAAGCCCCAATTGGCGGCGCACGCTCTCCCAGTGTTGCTCGACCGGCATCCGGCCAAGCTGCACATCGCGACCCGTAACGCTTTCGAAGACGAAGTCGTGGGACTGCCCGGGCTGCAGACCGAGCCGGCGTTCCCATTCCTCGCGCAGCACGCGTTCGTGCGTGCGGATGAGCACGCCGCCAACGTCGAATATCACGGCCCGAAGTGGGGCGTCGCTCAATTGGCCATCCCGGCGAGCGACATGGACGGCACGGAGTGCCCGGCGAGCGCCTGTTCGTAGACTTCCAGGATCTCGCCGGCGATGTTCTCCCAGCTAAACCGGCCCGCCCAGTGACGCGCCTGATCGCCGAGCTGCTCGCGCAGCGCCGGGTGTTTGAGGAGCAGGATCATCTTGTAGGCGAGCGCTTCCGGATCGCGGTCGGGCACCAGGTAGCCGTTGTACCCATCTGAGATGCTGTAAGAGAGCCCGCCCACGTCGGAAGCGATGACCGGGGTGCCGCACGCCATCGCTTCGAGCGCAACCATCCCGAACGACTCGTGGTGCGACGGAACCACTACCATCGAGGCGGCCGAGTAGTAGTCGACGAGCGTATCCTGGTCCTTCGAGCCGAGGAAGGTGACCAGGTCGTCGATCTCCAGCTCCTCGCGCAGCGCCTTGAGACGATCCAGCTCGGCCGACTCCTGTCCGGGCACGTCGGTGTGCCCGCCAATGATGGAGACGCACAGATTGGAGCCCAGCTCCGGCTCGCGCTGGCGGACAATGCTGAGCGCACGCAGGAGTGTATCGATCCCCTTGATCGGCTGGATACGCCCGACGAAGAGGATCATGGGCGGTCGCGACACACGCCGATGCGCGCTTTCGCATCATTCGCGGGCAGCGGCCGGAACCGCTCGAGGTCCACGCCGGGCGGGACGATGGAGATCTTGCGAGGATCGGCGCTGTAGAGGGTCTCCATGTCGCGCCGTTCCAGAGCGGTGGCGGCGACGAGGCGATCGGCGAAACCCATGATCTCGCCCTCATGATGGATCCGAAGGTCGCTCTCGCGCTCGTCGGGCGCCGCAACGCGGTTCTTCACCGCGCCCAGGGTGTGGAACATCTGAACGATGGGAATGCCCCAGGCCGCGCGGAGATCGCAGGCAGCCATGCCAGACAGCCAGTAGTGGCTGTGCAGGATGTCGTAATGAATCTTTTCCTGGCGCGGCAAACTGCTGCACCCGCCACACGAATTCTGGCAGGCGTTCGAAGATCTCATTCTTGTCGTACGGCTGCTCGGGACCTATGGGCACGTGGATGACGCGCCCGTACGCGCCCAGCGCTTTGCGGACGCGCGGGACGGCGGCGTCCTGCGAACGCGTGAAGACGTCCGTCTCGATCCCGCGCCGGCTGAATTCCCGAGTCAACTCGCGCACATATACGTTCATGCCTCCCGTTTCCTTGCCGCCGAGGGTGGCGAGGGGACAGGTATGAACGCTGAGCATTGCGATTCTGTTTACCATCGAAATCCTATCGTAAGCATTGCGAGTGGCGTTACGGGGAGGCTTCCTTGCACTCCGAAACGTGAGCCGCGAATACCCGCGCCCCCATCATAACATCCGACGGTTATGTACGCCAAAGCACGCACGAAGTCTGTCATCCATACCCCAAGCCGCCGGGCGCGGGTAACAGACGTTACATGCACGCGCAGGGCGTCTACGGTAAACTCGGGCGAGTGTCTCAACGACCGGCGTCGCCGGAACCCCCCCGTTAGGAGCGTACTATGCCGTACCCCCGACCCACGCGCCGCTCATGGGCGGAGCCGTGGAAAGTAAAGGTTGTGGAACCGATCCGGATGACCACCCCCGAAACCCGGCGGCAGTGCCTGGATGAGGCGGGATACAACACCTTCCTGCTCCACTCCGCAGACGTATACATCGATCTGCTCACCGACAGCGGCACCAGCGCGATGAGCGATGCGCAATGGTCCGGGATGATGCAGGGCGACGAAGCGTACGCCGGCAGCAAGAACTTCTATCACCTTTGGGAGATGGTGACGCAGTACTACGGCTACAAGTACTTCGTGCCCACGCACCAGGGGCGCGCGGCCGAGCATATGTTGTCGCAGATCATGATCAAGCCGGGGCAGTACGTGCCGGGCAACATGTATTTCACCACCACCCGTCTGCACCAGGAGCTGGCCGGCGGGACCTTCGTGGACGTGATTGTAGACGAGGCCCACGACCCGGCGAACGAGCATCCTTTCAAGGGGAACGTGGACCTGGCCAAGCTGGAGAAGCTGATTCAAGAGCAAGGCGCCGGAAAGATCCCGTACATCGCGTTGGCGGCCACGGTGAACCTGGCGGGCGGACAGCCGGTGTCGATGGGGAACGCCCGCGCGGTGAACGAGCTGGCGCACCGGCACGGCATCCCGGTCGTGCTGGATGCTGCGCGCGCCGTCGAGAACGCCTACTTCATCCAGCAGCGGGAAGAGGGATACGCAGGGCGGCCCATCGCCGATATCCTGAAGGAGTTCTGCTCGTACACCGATACCTGCACGATGAGCGCCAAGAAGGACACGCTCGTGAACATCGGCGGCTGGCTGGCTACCAACGACGAGGGGCTGTTCGAGGAAGCGCGCAACATGGTGGTGATTTACGAGGGGCTGCACACCTACGGCGGGCTCGCCGGGCGCGACATGGAAGCGATGGCGATCGGCATCGGCGAGAGCGTGCAGGACGACCACATGCGGAGCCGGATCGGGCAGGTGGAGTACCTCGGCCAGCACCTGATCGACTGGGGCGTTCCGGTGGTGCGCCCGATCGGGGGGCACGCCGTGTACCTGGATGCGCGCGGCGATCTACGCGCACATCCCGCAGAACCAGTTCCCCGCGCAGACGCTGGCCGCCGACCTGTACCTGGATTCCGGCGTCCGCAGCATGGAGCGCGGCGTCGTGTCAGCCGGGCGCGACCCGGCCACCGGGAGATCACCGGTACCCGAAGCTCGAGCTGGTGCGGCTGACGATCCCCCGGCGCGTCTACACCCAGGCGCACATGGACGTGGTGGCAGAGTCGGTGCTGGAGGTGTACGACCACCGGGAGCAAGCCCGCGGCCTGCGGATGGTGTACGAGCCGAAGTATCTGCGGTTCTTTCAGGCGCGGTTTGAACGGACGGAGTTCTGAGTTCTACGTTCTACGTTCTGAGTTCTGGGTTCTGAGTTCTGGGTTCGAGGTTCTGAGTGCTGGGCGCTGAGGGTCTGGTTTTGGGAGTCTGGGGTCTGAATTGATGAATTGATACCGTAGCTGCAAAGCAGCCGGCGGTAACCCCAGACGGGTCGCGGCGGGATTGGGTTCCGGCAGCTTTGCTGTCGCTTGACCGGCAGCGCGGCGGGGCGCAGCGCGGGGCGCGGTGGCTGGGGCGCGGCGTGGGCTGCGATGCGAATTGGGTGGGCGACGGGGCGTCCTTCGTCAGGCTCAGGATGGATCCGTTAGGGGTTACCAACGATGGGAATGGTGCTGTTCCGGTACGCCGCACTTGGGTGCCGAGACCCATCACTACCCCTGGACGGTACCAATTGCATCGACGCTCATAACGATCACAACCATCCTGAGGCTCTCGAAGGACGCCTCGTTGCCCACTCAATTCGCATCAAGGCCGACCGCGCTGCATCCCGGGTGCCGCACCCGCGCCGCGTCCCGGCCCGAGCGCCACCCCCAACCCCCGGGGCGGGTGACCCGCCCCCTACGGAACCAGATGGAAACGCCGCCACCGCGCCCGCGCCGCGCACCGGGCCACGCGATCGCTCTGCTTCCCGGCGCGCTGTGGGTCAAGCGACAGCAAAGCTGGCGGAACTCACCCTCACCGCGTCCTGTCACCCAAACCGCCGCCTGCTTTGCAGCTACGGTATCAATGGTCGCCCACGCCGCCGGCTTGCCAGCAGCGGTATCAATGGTTGACCACGCCGCCGGCTTGCCAGCAGCGGTATCAATGGTTGACCACGCCGCGGGCTTGCCGTCAGCATCAGTGGTAGAGCCCGCCGCCAAATTTGCAGCTACGATATCAATTTCCCAACCCCGGTTTGGCGCCGGCGGCTTGCGCCTGGCGCATGGCCAGGGGGACGCTGACGAGCGGCAACAGGGCTAGGCCGACCACGAAGAAGAAGATGAGCGACAGGATGCCGAGGCGCATGCTGCCGGTTGACTGGTTGACCACCCCAAAGATAAAGGTGCCGAGCCAGGAGGTACCCCGGTCGCTGACCTCGTAGAAGCTAAAGAACTCCGCTTCCTGGTCCTTCGGGATCATCTGGGCGAACAGGCTGCGGCTGAGCGCCTGGCTGCCGCCCAGGACGAGCGCTACGATGGCGCCCATGATCCAGAACTCGAGCTGGCGCTGCTCCATCCCCAGCCCGGGCACGAGCACCGCGCTGCGCATCCCGAAGTAGGCGTAGATCGTCACGACGCTCCACACGACGAGACTTAGCATCAGGGCGTTCCGCGTGCCCATGCGCCGGGCGAGGAAGCTGAACAGGTACGCCCCGCCGAACGCCAGGAACTGGATCATCAGGATGACGAGGATGCGGTTCGTCGCCGACATCCCCAGTTCTTCGGCAGCGAAGATGGCGGAGACGACGATCACGGTCTGGATGCCGTCGTTGTAGAGCAGATAGGCCACGAGGAACTTCATGGCTTCGGGGAGGCTGCGAGACTTGCGCCACACG
The DNA here is from genome assembly GCA_963783655.1 of uncultured Chloroflexia bacterium. Classification (GTDB taxonomy): domain Bacteria; phylum Chloroflexota; class Anaerolineae; order CG2-30-64-16; family CG2-30-64-16; genus CAWAOA01. The sequence continues at coordinate 133,784 of CAWAOA010000015.1, read as the reverse complement.
AAGACGCCCAACATGACGATGGGCCCGGCTGCCGGAAGCAGCGCCAGGGTGAGGGGCACGCCGGCAAGAATCAGAACGGGTATCGCGAGCGGCATCAGCACGAGCGCGGCTACGACCCCGGGCGCCACGCCCATGAGAGAAGCCAGCTGCCGGAACCCGACCGTCAATACCGAGTCCCCTTCGGGCAGCGGCCGGGCGGCGCCGCGCGAGCGGAGGGCGCGGAAGGTGATGAGGGAGAAGCCGAGCCACCAGAAGCCGGCCGAGGCCAGGCTGATGCGTGCCACCGTCCCGGCCGACAGACCGAGCCGGTCGCTCATCAGATACATGACCAGGTTGAGCACCAGGAGCAGCCCGCCCCCCAGGTAGCCGAAACCAAACCCGCTGGCGGATACGTGATCGCGCCGGTCAGGGGAGGCGATGTCAGGCAGGTACGCGTTGTAGAAGACGAGGCTGGCGCCGAAAGCTACATTCGCCAGGATGAAGAGGATCCCCCCGAACCACGCACCCCCCTCGCCGATGGTGAACATCAGGATGGTGGACAGCGCGCCGAGCGTGCTGAAGAGCATGAGCAGCTCTTTGCGCCGGTGGGAGTAGTCGGCCAGCGCGCCCAGGACGGGCAGGATCGTGGCTTCCATCAGCACGGAAGCGGAAACGCAAAAAGTGAAGAAGGAATCGAAGCGGATGGGCACGGCGCCCAGGTAGAGGAACCCGCCGGTGCTCTCCGCAGCCTGCCCGGCGATGCTGGTGAGATATGGGCCGAGAAAGACGGTGACGACGGTGGTGCTGAAAGCAGACATCGCCCAGTCATACATCGTCCAGCCGAAGATCTCGCGGCGGTCGTTCACAGGTGTCGTAGCCACGGATAGTGCCATTTTGGGCTCCCGGCTCTTCGGATCATCGGGCCGATTGCCGCATTCTACAGGCGCCGCCGGTGGCGGTCAAGGAGATCCCGATGTTCAGGCCTCAGTGACCATCCGAGCGCCGGAGCGCGCCCGGAAGGGGGTAGTCGATGACTGAGATGCCTGCGTAAAAGGGCTATGGTCTCCCGGTAGCACTATCCATACCGCGAGAGAAGAGCCAAGCATGTTCAAACGAGTTCAAGTGATCATCAACCCGGCCTCAGGAAAGGATGCCCCTGTCCTGGCGATCCTAAACACGGCGTTCAAGGATCTGGGGATCGAATGGGACGCTTCCATCACGAAGGAAGCCGGGGACGCCACGCGTTACGCGCAGGAAGCTGTGGCGAAGGGCGCCGACGTGGTGGCTGTGTACGGGGGCGACGGCACCGTCAACGAAGTCGCGACCGGGCTGATCGGGAGCGATGTGCCGATGGCGATCCTCCCGGGAGGCACTGCGAATGCCCTGGCGCTGGCGCTGGAGATACCCGGCGATACGGCCGAGGCCATCCGGTTGCTGGCGGAGGGAAGCCGGGTGATGCCCATCGACGTGGGCGAGGTCAACGACCGCCATTTCCTGATCGCCGTCGGGATCGGGTTGCCCGGCGAGGTAGCGGAGCAGGCCGACCGCGACGCCAAGGACAGGTTGGGCGTGTTCGCGTACGTCGTCGCCGGCGTCCAGGCGCTGCGCACCACGAAGCCGTCTCGCTACCGGGCCACGGTGGACGGCGAGGAGATCGACACCGAAGGCGTGACGGCGATCATCGCCAATTCGGGAAACTTCGGGATGCCTGGGGTGTCGCTGGCACAGAAGATCGAGATCGACGACGGCAAGCTCGATCTGCTGGTGGTGAACCAGGCGAACATCGAGTCACTCATGTCGCTGGTGTCGAGCGTCGTCCGGAAGGACGAGACCGTTCAGGCGTTCGAGCACTGGCAGGCGCGTGAGATCCGGCTCGATCCGGACCCGCCGCAGGCGATCCAGGTGGACGGCGAGGTGATGGAACCCGGCGTAGTCGTCGCCCGCGTGTTGCCAAGCGCAGTCAAAATCGTGGTGCCGCTGCCAAAGGAGAAGTGAAGCGGCAATCGATTCGTCACGGCCGGGGACGGTTAGGGTAGGTGAACCTGGCCAGGTGGCCAGGTTTGAGACCCGCCAATGAGACAGGTCGAGTCCCGGCCTTCGAGTGGATGATACCGAACCCGAACGGGGCTACGCTTTCCTCCGGCCACGGGGTCCACTCTGGCGGGGGGAAACGCATGAATCGATACATAGTTCTCACACTGCTCACCACGGCGATCCTCCTGTCTGGATGCGCGCCGGCGGATCGCGCCGGTCGCGCTCCGGGCATCGTGGCGCGGGGCTCGGGCAGGCTGCTGACCCGCGAAATGGACATCTCCGGTTTCACGACTGTAGAGGCGAGTAACGCCTTCGACGTGGACATCACCTACGCCGACGCCTATGTCGTCCGCGTGACCGCCGACGACAACCTGTTCGAGTACCTGGAGGTACGGCGAGAGGGCAACCGGCTGATCCTGGGATTGGATCCGGGCCGCGTGGCGGCGCTCAATAACGGCACACTGCGCGCCACCGTCGTGATGCCGAGGCTGCAGACTGTGCGTCTGAACGGGGCTGCGCGTGCCAACGTGGGGGTGTTCTCGATCAGCGGCACATTCGCCGTTTATGCTTCGGGCGCCAGCGCCTTCAAGGGGGATATCACCGCCAGCCGGGTAACCGCGGAAGCATCAGGCGCGAGCTCGATCGGGATGATAGGGCACACCGAGGAACTGGCCGTAAACGCCAACGGAGCGAGTCGCGCTGATCTGAGCGGGCTCAGAACAGCGGGGGCGACCGCAGAACTTAGCGGAGCGGCAACCGTGATGGTGACTGTAGAACAGCGGCTCGATTACTCGCTCAGCGGTGGCTCGCGTCTGGAATACCAGGGGCAGCCGGCCATCGGTAAGGCCGAGGCGAGCGGCGGATCCCAAGCCGTTCGCAAATAGCGCCCGGCTACTCGCGCCGGCGAACACCCACCGGCGCCGGCATACCCTCGCCATCGCCCCCCACCGGCCGCTGGCTGCTGGCAAGCCGCAGTTTTGGCGCCAGCAAGGTGGCTCCAAAAGCCAGAATCGATACGAAAAACCCCACCAGGAACACGTCTCCTAACGCACCGGCCAGAGCCTGGCGCATCGCCTCGTCCACGCCGCCGCCCAGGGAGACGCGCTGGCCGGGGTTCAGCATGGCATTGAGAGAGGCGGGATCCGCCGCGATACCTGCGGCTGCCAGCCGGCGCGCCAGCTGGCCGGTCAGGATTGCACCGAGGACGCTGACACCCAGCGTGCCGCCGATGCTGCGGCTGAACTGGAGGGTCGAGGTGGCTGCGCCGAGCTCGGCGTGCGCGACCGTCGCCTGCACTGCGATCATGAAGGACGGCATCGAGCACCCCATGCCGGTGCCGATGAGCGCCAGTCCGACCATGAGAAGAGGGCGCGGAGTGAAGGCGTTCGCCTGCGATAGGATGAACGAGCCGACCACAAACAGCGCCATACCCGAAACGGCCAGGGTGCGGAAGTTGAATCGCAGGAGAAGGCGACTGGCAACAACCGATGCGAGCACCCAGGCCATGCTCTGAGCCAGGACCGTGGCGCCGGCGACCGTGGCGGTCGTCTGCTGGACGGCCTGCACGAAGAGTGGCACGAACGACGTGCCGCCGAAGACGGTCCACCCGACGAGAAGGCCATGGGCGGTTGCAGCCGCAAAGAGACGGGTGCGGAATAAGTGCCAGGGGCAGCAGCGGGTCCTCGACACGGCGCTCCACGTACAGCAGCCCGGCGACGAGCACCGCCGAGATGGCAAACAACGTCCAACTCAGCACGGTTCCTATCTGGAACAACCCGAGCATGAGCGCTACGATGGCCCCGGAGAGCAGCAGCACGCCCGGCAAATCGACGGACCGCGAGCGCACTTCACTGCCGCGCGGGGCATCGTGCCAGTACATCGCCACGAGCACGGTGGCCACGATGCCCGGCAGCACGTTGACGTAGAACACCCAGTGCCACGACACCTGATCCACGAGAAAGCCGCCCAACAGCGGCCCAAGCACGGCCGACACGCCCCAGACACTGGCGAAGATCCCCTGCATCTTCGCGCGCTGCTCCCAAGAGTAGAGGTCGCCGATCATCGTAAAGGCGAGCGGCATCACGCCGCCGGCGCCCAGCCCCTGCAGCACCCGGAAGGCGATCAACTGCCCCATGCTTTGCGATTGGCCGCTGAGGACCGACCCAATCAGAAAGAGGACCATTGAGATGACGTAGACCGGCCGGCGGCCGTAGATGTCGGACATCTTCCCGTAGATCGGCATCGTCGTGGTGCTGGCCAGCATGTAGGCCGAAAAGACCCAACTGTAGGTGGCAAGTCCGCCCAATTGGCCGATGATGGTGGGCATTGCGGTAGACACTACCGTGCCCTCTATGGATGTCATGAACAGGCTCAGCATGATGCCGGCTGTGATGATACGGATTTGCCTGGTAGGCACTTTGATTCTCCCGGTCGGGACCTTCGGGACGCGCCCTGGATAGAGCGTCTGGTGGACGCCACCGAGGGGCCATTCTAGCCCCGTTGGTGGGAATGTTATAGTCGCGGGGATACCGGTGCGTGGGGGATGGGCGGTGTTCGTCGGGCGTCATGCGTCTTGCGTCACACGTCGTACATCACCCGAAGGGGTCGCCCGCAGGGGTCATGTGTCATTAGCGGGATGCAGCAGGCGATTGCGGGCTCAGACTCGAGAGGCATTGTACCGGGATCTTGAGCGGTTGGCCTTGATGGGAATTTGGGTGGGCGACGAGGCGTCCTTCGTCAGGCTCAGGAGTGGAGTTGTTAGGGGTTAACAACGATGTGAGTGGCGCTGTCCAGGAACCGCCCACATGGGTGCTACAGTCTGCCGGTACCCGCAGGTCAAGCGCTTCATGCGGCCGCTGTCTCATTGTACACCTGGCGCCAGTCATCGAAGTGCCGCTGGCAGGTCGCCCAGTCGCTCAGGGTCTGCTCCGCTGGAGCACCTCCTGCACCAACGTGCGGTGCAAGTGCTCATCCTTGCCTTGCGTCTGCGGATGATAGGGGCGGCCGTGGTGCACCGGCACGTCCAGCGCAAGAGCCACACCTTCAAGGCGGTCAGCGCTAGGCGTTTTCGAGCGTGCCCCAGGGCGAGCCGTTGTCCATCAGCATGCTGTCCGGCAAGCCGTAGGTGCGAAAGAGGGTGGTCAGCTGCGGCTGCACCGTTTCGCGCCGCTCATCCGCACAGGCCCGCAGCCCCAGCAGGAAGCGCGAATGGTCATCCAGCACCGTCAACGGGTGGCAGACGCTGCCGTCCGCCAGGGCAAAATGGCCTTTGAAGTCCATCTGCCACAATTCGTTGGGCGCTGCCCGCTCGAAGCGCTGCCAGCGCGGTGTTGGGCGGCTTCCATGTGGCTGGTTCCGCCAAAGGTCGCGTGAGTGCTTGGCACGCCGACTGCTGCGGTCCCTCGTCAGGCTCAGGATGGAGTTGTTAGGGGTTAACAACGATATGAGTGGCGCTGTCCAGAAACCCCCACATGGGTGCTACAGACTATCAGTACCCCGTAACGGAGCCGTTCGCTCTGGTGCCTACAACATCGTCCTCCATACTGAGCCTGACGAAGTACGCCGTTTGCCAACCAACTCGCATCGAAGGCAGCCGCGCAGCATCCGGGTCACGCAGCCGCGCCGCGTCCCCGATCGGTCGCTGCCCCGCAGCCACGGGGCGGGTGACCCGCCCCCTACTCACGGCCGAGGCGCAGCTGCGCCTAACGCGCGGCCCCCTATCCCCGCGCGGCGACAAGACGCCGCCGCCCACGCCTACACCCGCAGCGGTTCCCTGCCGGCTTGTCCCATACCAGGAACGCGCAGATGGCGGGTCCGTTCGTTGACCGTGGGGCGGCGGCGGGGATATAATCGCCCGGTTACCGGATCATGCCGAGAAAGGACATTACAGTGGCAGATAAGCGCTATGTTTTCCCTACCGAGCGCCTGGTGCGCTACGAGTTCCCCACGCACATCAATGACCTGGTGATGGACCGGGCAGAGGCGGAGACTTCCGAAGCATTCATCGTCATCGTCGAGCCGGACAAGGGGGCTCCCGTACACGTTCATCACGACACCGAGCAGGTATTCTACGTGCTCGAAGGTACCGGTGAGCTGCGGGTCGGGCAGGAGGACGCCGCGTTCTTCCCCGTGAAGCCCGGCGACCTGTGCCGCATCCCACCTCACACTTATCACACGATTCGCTGCACCAGCGCCGAGCCGCTCCGCTACCTGGCGGTCGACTGCTTCATGGGCGGCAGGCCAGCGGCGGAGCCGACGTGGGATTCGCACGTCAAGGTAAACTGCGAGATGAACGGCTGGGATTTCAGCAAAGTGAAGAAATAGGACGGCAAGGCGATTCGAGTAACTGATTCCGGAAACACTTGCCCACCTCTCACGCTTTGATGCCGCGTCTCTCAATCCCGAATCGCGGGGGCGTCTCAGGTGGGCAAGTATCACGCGGCGCTACGACCTCGGCCGCCGGTACTCCTGCATCACGCGCTTGAGCTCGTCCAGGGGCAGCGCGTGGACGGTGCGGCCCTTCTGGCCGGTCATCGTCTCGGCAGCGGTGAGCGCGTTCAGGATCGACTCCTCGACCGCCTCGGCGGCGGCCTCGAACAGCCGGTCCATCTGATTGGCCGGCAGCGTCTGCACAGGGATCGGGCCCTTCGCCCGGCGGGGCAGCCGGTTGCCGGTGCTGAAGGCGAGGAAGATATCCCCGCTGAAGCTGTAGCCCACGCCACCGGTCCGTGCGAGCCCGACTGTGGCGCGCCGGGCAAGCCGCCGGCACTGCGTATCGAGCAGCGGCGCGTCGGTCGCGAGCACGACGATGATCGAGCTTAGCGAGGGTGCCTCGGCCCACGGCGTGGGAGTGTGCTCCGGCCCGATCTCCCGCCCTACGGGCACCCCGTCGATGCGCAAGAAGGAGCGGGCGCCGTAGTTCGTCTGGACGAGCGCCCCGACGGTGTACGTCCCACCGGGCGAAGCCACCCGGCGTGACGAGGTCCCGATGCCGCCCTTGAAGTCGTGGCAGATCATCCCCGTGCCGCCGCCCACGTTGCCCTCGGCCACGACCCCACCGGCGGCCTGCTCGATAGCGGCCCAGACGTGTTCCTGCCGGATCGGGAAGGCGGACGCGTCGTTCAGCCAGCCATCCCACGTCTCCGCTACTACCGGGAGGTACCACGGATAGCCGCCCAACGCACCGGAGGCGTACTGGATGATTGCATCGCGAACGGTGCCCACCTGCGACGTGTTGGTGAGCGCAATCGGGGAGCTCAGCGTCCCGGACTCCTCGATCCAGAGCAGCCCTGTCATCTCTCCGCAGCCGTTGAAGGAGTGGTATCCGGCGAAGCACATGTCGTCGCGCTCGTCCGGACCGCGGGGCATGACAACAGTTACCCCGGTGCGGGCGATCGAGGGCTCGTCGTGGATCACGCTCTGGTGCCCCACGCAGACGCCGCCAACGTCGGTGATGGCGTTGAGCGGGCCGGGCTGATAGGTGCCGATCGTAATGCCGAGATCGCGCAGGCGGGGTCGGGTCATGTGCCGCTACTTCTCCAGCGTGGCGTTGACGGTGATCGTCACTCCGGCCAGCGCCTGGGAGACAGGGCACCCCTTCTTGGCGTTTTCGGCCAACTCCTGAAACTTATCTTCGTCGATCCCGGGTACGTTTGCGCGAGTAACGAGGTGGCTTTTCGTGATCTTGTTCCCGCCGTCCACCTTCTCAACCGTCACTCGCGCCTCGGTGTGGACACTGGTAGGGGGAAAGCCTGCGCGCTCGAGCTGGCCGGAGAACGCCATCGAGAAGCATCCGGCGTGGGCTGCGGCGATCAGCTCTTCCGGGTTGGTTCCGGGACCCTCCTCGAAGCGCGAGGAGAAGGAATACTGTCCCTCGTACGCGCCGCTGGCCATCTTCATCGTTCCGCGCCCGCCGCGCAGGCCGCCTTCCCAGACTGCTTCCGCTTTTCGAACCGGCATTTCTGAACCTCCTGGTTGATCAGCCACGGGGAAAGGGAGATCGTACTCTCCCGGCAGGATAATGCTACGAATATCCGGGCGGTGAAGTCGTATCGCTCCCATTTTTCGCGACTTGACAACCTTATCGACCCATGTATACTGTATACAGTTCTTCGTAAGACTCCCTACTATTGTAGCCGGAGAAGAGATGGCCGCCGGACCCCTGGATATGCGAATCAGCGAGCGAGTCCCGCTGCGAGAGAGCGTCTACCGGCGCCTCAAGCAGGCGATCGTGGAGGGGCAGTTCGGACCCGGACAGCGGTTGGTCGAGACAGATCTCGCCAGCCGGCTGGGTGTCAGCCGCAATCCCGTACGCGAGGCGCTGCGGATGCTGGAACAAGAGCATCTCGTGTTGGCTTCGACACAGGGCCTCGTGGTCAGCTCCATCACCCGTAGCCGCATCCAGGAAGTATATTCTCTGCGTGCCATCCTGGAGGCCGAAGGATGCCGCCTGGCCGCCATGAACGCTACACCAGAGGAACGCGCGCGCTTCCGCGACCTGCTCGAATGCGCGGCGGAGGCCCTGGCCAACCACGACATGCTGGCAATGGGCGCGTGCGATACCGACTTTCACAACCTCCTCATGCACGCCAGCCGCAATGAAACCCTCGAACTTCTGCTTGACCAACTGCACGACCACATCTTGCGGTTCCGGCACGTGACGCTCAACATCCCGGGCCGCCCGGAGGACGTGCTGCATGACCATACCGCAATTGCCGATGCTGTGATCCGTGGCGACGCCGATGCAGCGGCATCGCTGGTGAATGCCCATCTGACCGACGCCGTGCGTCGTCTTCTGCAACACCTGGACAGACTCGAGAATCCCTAGTTAGCCATCCCGGCCTGAGGCCGGAGACAATCGAATCTGGAGGAAGATGTGCGTATCAATGAGGATTGCATCGGGTGCGAGCTCTGCATTCCCTATTGCCCCGTCGGCGCGATCACAATGGCCGGCGAAGTGGCGGTAGCCGACCAGGAGCGCTGCGTCGAATGCGCCGTGTGCACGCGCGTGTTCGACTGCCCACAAGGCGCCATGGAACAGTTGACCGTCGAGCAGTTACCGTATCCCCGTAACCTGCGCCGCTACTTCAGCGACCCGATCGCTGTGTCGCCGGTCACCTATGCCGGCGGACGCGGCACTGAAGAGGGGAAGACCAACGACCGCACCGGGCGCTTCAAGGTAGGGCAAATCGGCTTCTCGGTAGAGCTGGGACGGCCGGGCATCAGCACGAGCCTGCGGGACGTGCACACGATCGCGACTGCGGTCGCTAAGGCCGGAGCGTGCTTCGAGAAGGCCAACCCCATCTATCCGCTCTTTGCAGATCCCAACCTGGGCACCATCAAGGACGAGGTGATCGACGAGCGGATCCTCTCCCTGGTCGTTGAGTTCACGGTAGAGATCGAGAAGACGGCGGAGGTGATCGGGATCCTGCGCTCCATCGAAGACAAGATCGATAGCGTGTTCAGCCTGGGGATCATCACCCGTGTCAACCCGGACAAGAGCATGCCGGTTGTGCCGATTCTCGAGGCCGCCGGGGTAACCGTGCGGCCCAATGCCAAGGTAAACGTCGGGCTCGGGAGGCCGTTGGTACAATGACGCACACACTCCATCGCGAAGGTAGCACCGAATCGCTGAAGCACGACTTCCCCGTTCTCGCCATGGTGGCGCGCCAGTTCGACATCGTGGACGACGCCGCCAAGCAGCGGACCGTCGAGAAATTACGGCAGATCTTCGACGTATTCGCGGAGAACGAACCGGATAACCTCGGCAGCCTTTACATTCCCGGCACCCGCGCCCACGGCCTCACCGACCCGGAGATGCGCGCCCGGCTGCGCGCCAACGGCTTCGTGGGCACCGTGTTCAAGGACCGCGAGAACCTCAAGGGCGCTCTGGAGCTGCTGAAGGAAGGCGACTTCGGGATCTCGATCGTCGTCAGCGGCCTGATGGACGAGGTGTTCGCTGTGTGCGACGAGGTTGGCCTGGAGCCGCACACGATCGATCTGGCATGCGGCATCTGGGGAAACAAGAAACTGATGGCCAAGAACGAGCTGATGCAAGTCACCACCATGTGCGGGCACGCCATGACCTCGGTCGCCTTGGTCGAGGACATGATCGAGAAAGTGCGCAAGGGGCGCATCACCGCAAAGGAAGGCGCCCGCCAGCTTGCCGAGCCGTGCGTTTGCGGCATCTTCAACCAGAGCCGAGCGGCGGAGTTACTGACCCAGCTCGCCCAGGCATAGCGGAGGCACAATGCGCATCAACGAAGACTGCATCGCCTGCGGCATTTGCGAGCCATACTGCCCCGTCGGCGCGATCCAGGAAGCCACCCCTGTTTACCTGGTAGACGAGGACCAGTGCGTGGAGTGCGGCGTATGCCGGCGCACAGCAGGCTGCCCTACTGAGTCCTTCGTCGATTCCCCCGGCGTCCACGAGTGGCCGCGCAACATACGCGCGCAGTTCAGCGACCCGATGGTACCGCACCCGCACACGAAGGGGTTGGGTCGCGGCACGGAAGAGATGAAGACCAACGACGTCACGGGCCGCTACCAGCGGGGCATGCTCGGCCTCGCGATGGAGTTTGGCCGGCCGGGAATCGCCACTCGCCTGAGCGATGTGGAGATCGCCACGCGGGCGTTGGCGCGGGCCGGCGCCTGCTTCGAAGCGCAGAACCCGGTCTTCGCCCTGATGTCGAACCCGGACACCGGCGAGTTCAAACCCGAAGTGCGGAACGAGCGCTGCCTCTCGGCAATCGTCGAGGCCGGCTTCCCGCCCGGCTATCTGCCGCGCATCCTCGACGCCGTGCGTGAGGTTGCCGGGCAGATCAACACCGTCTTCTCACTCGACCTGATCACGCGGTTTGAGGCGGACGGCAGCATTGCCGTGCTGCCCGAACTCGAGGAGCTGGGCTTCAAGGCTCGCCCGAGCGCCAAGATCAACATGGGCCTCGGCCGCCCGTTCATCGCATAGGGGGAAGACGTGACGCACTCACTACATCGCCGGGGCTCGGAATCGTCGCTCCGCCAGGATTACGTGTTTATCGCCCGCACCGTCAGCGGCATCAATCGCGAAGGCAGCGGCAAACAGCTGCAGGCGATCCGCAACATACTGTGCGATGCGGATCTCTCGAATACGGGCCGGATGGAGACGGGGGAGAACATGGCATTGGGCCTGACCCCCGAGCAGATCCGGGCCGACGACAGCGAGTCTCCGATCATCGCGGCCAGCGTGCCTGGGCGCGAGAAGATCCGGCAGGTGCTCGAGCGCCTGGTGGAAGGCGACTACGGGATCAGTATCACCGTCAGTGGCTACATCGACGAGTTGGTGCCGATGGCACAGCAACTCGGAATCCAACCCCACACCGTGAACCTGTCGTTAGGCGTTTGGGGGAAAACCGAGCTGCTTCCCGAAGAGGAGTCGCTGGAGTTGACCACCATGTGCGGGCACGCGCTCGCGGCGGTCAACCTGGCTCGCAAGCTGCGGCAAGATGTCGCCGCCGGTCGCATTACCGCAGAAGCAGCAGCGCGCCAATTGGCCCAGCCGTGCGTCTGCGGGGTGTTCAACATGCGGCGCGTGACCGAGATCCTGCAGGCAGCAGAGAAATAGGAGGTGCTCGCACCGTACACCGTTCGGGTTAGTGAGCCGAGAAGCATCCGATCTATTAGCAAGGTTGCAGAGGAGGGTTCGATGAAGTCCCTGCGTTTTCTCAGCGTAGTTCTGTTGGTAGTGCTGTTGGCCTCCATGCTGTCTGGCTGTGCAGGCGGCGGTAGCGCCGGCAACTTCCCCACGAAGCCGGTCAACCTGATCGTCCATGCAGGCGCCGGCGGCGGTAGCGACATCATGGCCCGCTCGCTGGCCAGCACGATCGAGAAGGGCAAGTTCCTGCCCCAGCCGATCGTGGTAGAAAACAAGGCCGGCGGGAGCGGCGCCATCGCCATGGCGTACGTGGCCGAGAAGAAAGCTGACCCGTACTATCTGCTGACTGCAGTCACGAGCTTCCTGACTACCCCGATCATGAGCCCGGAGACTGGGGTCGATTACAAGAACTTCACTCCCATCGCCAACTTTGGTTACGACCACTATGTCCTGATGGTCAGCAGCGACGGTCCATTCAAGACTGTCAAGGACGTGGTGGATGCCGCCAAGGCGAAGCCGAAGGAAGTCACCGTCGGCGGCACCCAGATGGGCTCCTCCGACACCATCTGCGCATACCTGCTCGAGAAGAACCAGAACATCAAATTCAACTACATCACCTTCAAATCTGGTGGTGAAGTGAACGCCGCACTGCTGGGCAACCACATCAACTTCGCCATCTCCAACCCCGGAGAGGCGCTCGAGCTGTGGAAGGCCGGCAAGGTAAAGCTGCTGGGTGTGTACGCCGAGAAGCGCCTCAAGGCGATGCCCGACGTCCCCACCATGAAGGAACAGGGCTACGACGTCCAGTACGTACAGAATCGCGGCCTGGTCGCCCCGTCGGGGATCCCGGACACCGCCGTGAAGGCATACGAAGCAGCCTTCAAGAAGGCGTACGACAGCGATGCCTGGAAAGCCTACATGAAGGAAAACATGATCGAAGATGGCTGGATGGGCAGCGCCGACTTCGGCAAGTGGCTGGCCGGCGAGAGCGTTCGCTATCAGACCATCCTCAAGGAAATGGGTGTGGTCAAGTAGATCTCACGCACAGCCGGGCCCTTGACCGGGCCCGGCTGCCTCTCGTCGGAAAAAGGACGTGAGCAGATGAAGAGCATGGCTAAAGGGGATCAGATCAGCGGGCTTGTGCTGCTGGGGATCTCCGTGTGGCTGGCACTCCAGTCATCACGCATGCCCCAGGCGGCTGACTTCGGGCCGGGTGTCGGGTTTCTGCCTTTCTGGCTTTCGATCATCATGGCTGGCCTGTCGATCCTGCTGATCGTGAACGGCACGCGCAAGCCGGCGGACGCAAGCGCAACGCCGATCCTGCCCACCGGAGTTGCCTCAAAGCGGGTGTTGATCGTATTGGTCAGCCTCGTCGGCTACGTAGCACTGCTGAACGTGCTCGGTTTCGTTCTGGATACCATCCTGTTCATCGGGTTCCTGCTGCGAGGATTGGAGCGGGAATCGTGGAAGAACAGCATCATCATTGCTATCGGCGCCGGTGTGGTTCTCTACCTGATCTTCCAGATCGGGCTGGGTGTGCGGCTGCCCGCTAACTTTTTGGGCTTCTAGGCCCAGGGGCACGGGCATAGAGGGAGGTACTCCTTGGACGTCCTTCAGAACCTGATGCTAGGGTTCCAGGTGGCTTTTCAGCCGCAGAACCTGGTCTTCTGCTTCATCGGCGTGCTGGCAGGAACCCTGATCGGTGTGCTGCCGGGAATCGGGCCGGTGACAGGTATCGCGCTGTTGATACCCATTACCTTCGAGATGAACGCGACCACGGCGTTGATCACCATGGCCGGCGTTTACTATGGAGCCATGTACGGTGGCTCGACAACTTCGATCCTGATTAACGTGCCGGGCGAATCATCATCGGTGATGACAGCATTGGACGGCTACCAGATGGCGCGGCAGGGACGGGCCGGCCCGGCATTGGGCATGGCTGCGCTAGGATCCTTCATCGCCGGGACGTTCGCGATCATCGTGCTGATGTTCATCGCCCCGCCGTTGGCGAACCTCGGCCTAAAGTTCGGCCCGCCTGAGTACTTCGCACTCACATTCATGGGGTTGACGCTGGTCACCAGCCTGACAGGCAAGTCCATGATCAAGGGCCTGATGGCAGGAGTGTTCGGCTTGCTGATGGCTACCGTCGGCATCGACGCCGCCACCGGCTCGGCTCGCTTCACGTTCGGCAGCCTCGAGCTGCTGGACGGCATGAGCTTCATCGCGGTGACCGTGGGTCTCTTCGCACTTCCCGAAGTGTTGATCAACGTCGAAGAACCGATGGAGCAGGTGTTCCTCAAGGCGAAGCTCAGTCTGCGCAGCCTTCTCCCGAACCGGCAGGACTGGAAGGACTCCGCCGGGGCGATCACGTGTGGCTCAATTTTGGGCTTCCTTATCGGCACCCTGCCGGGTGCCGGTGCGACTGTTGCTTCATTCCTATCCTACGCGACCGAGAAGAAGCTGAGCAAGCATCCTGAGAAATTCGGAACAGGCATTATCGAGGGTGTAGCGGGTCCGGAAAGCGCGAACAACGCTGCATCGGGCGGCGCGCTCGTGCCGCTGCTGACGCTGGGCATCCCCGGGTCTGCCTCGACGGCCGTGATGATGGGCGCGCTGATGATCCACGGCGTGCGCCCCGGACCGGCCCTGTTCACGCAGAACTCGGAGTTCGTATGGGGGTTCATCGCCAGCATGTACGTCGGCAACATCATGCTGCTAGTGCTGAATCTACCGCTGGTCGGGTTGTGGGTGTCGATGCTGCGAGTGCCCTACCGGATCCTGATGCCGCTGATCGTCGCCATCTCCACGGTGGGCGTTTTTGCGACCGAGACCAGCATGTTCGACGTGTGGCTGATGCTTGGCTTTGGGATCCTCGGATATTGGATGCGAAAGCTCGACTTCCCGGCCGCCCCGGTTGTGTTGGCGCTGGTGCTCGGCCCCATGGTCGAGATGTCGCTACGCCAATCGCTGACGATCTCGCACGGCGATCTGATGATCTTCTTCACCCGCCCGATCTCGGCTGTCTTGACGAGCGTCGCCTTGCTGTCTCTCTTCGTGCCGCTCTTCCGGGCGCTGTGGAACTCCCGCCGGCAGGCGCCACCTGCGGCCGGCACACCGAAACTGGCAACCTGAGCCGGCCAGAGCCGGCACGCCAACTATCGACTCTGGAGGAGCCCCTTGGCTTTTATCAACGCCGAACTATGTAACGGCTGCACCCTCTGCCTGATGTACTGCCCGCCCGGAGCCATCCATATGGATGGCAAGAAGGCCGTCATCGCGCAGGAAGAGTGCGTGGAGTGCTACGTCTGCGTGCGCAAGGATGTGTGCCCCCGCGGCGCGATCTTCGCCCCGGTAACATTGAGCGAAGGACGGGAGTTCCGCCACTTCCTCAGCGACCCAACGGAAACGAAACCATTGACCGGGGTTCCCGGCCGTGGGACAGAAGAAGCGAAGACCAATGACGTGACGGGCCGCACCAAGCGCGGCGAGGTGGGGATCTGCATCGACATGGGGCGTCCCGGCGTGGGCGTGTGGATGCGCGACGTGCAGAAAGTATCGATGGCGATGGCAAGGGTCGGTCTCGCCTTCGAGGAATGCAGCCCGCTCACGGCCATCATGAAGGATAAGAGCACCGGCGAGGTGCGCGACGACATGCTCGACGAGCACCTGTTGTCGATCATCGTCGAGGGCACCGTGCCCGAGGAGCGCTTCACCGAGGTGATCCGCGTGCTGCGCGAGGTCGAACCGGAGCTGGACACGGTCTTCTCGCTCGGCGTGATCAGCCGGGTGGACGACAAGGGGAACGCACCCTTCATGAGCCAACTGGACGCAGCAGGGCTCGACAAGCCCATCCGCGCGAAGATCAACGTCGGCCTGGGCAGGCCCCTGGTGCCGTGACGAGGAGAGCACACCGATGACACACACACTGCACCGTTCCGGCACTATCGAATCGCTGCGCGGCGACTACGTCTGGCTGATGTACCAGTCGCAAGGGATCAACGACACCGGCATCAAGGAAAAGGCGGCGGAGTTTATCGCCGCGGTTGAGGTTGCCGGCGGAGAAAACTGGGGCGACGTAAAGTCGGGCTCCATCCTGGCTCTGGGGGTCGACGAGGTCAAGGCGCGCATCAGCGATCGCAGCCGCCTGCGGGGAACGTTCAGCCGGCGAGAGCAGGTAGTCGAGTTCCTGCAAGAGATCAAGGAGCGCGAGGTTGGCCTGTCGGTGGTGATCTCCGGGCTGATCGACGAGGTGCTGCCGGCCTGCGAAGAGGCCGGGCTCACGCCGCATACCATCAATTACTCGTTCGGGGTTTGGGGCAAGAAAGAGCTGCTGGCCAGTGAGGAAACGCTGGCTTACACGACGATGTGCGGGCACCACCAGATCGCCCCGGCCTACGTTGAGAAGATGCGAAAGCTGGTGCGCGACGGCAAGATGACGCCCGAGAAGGCGGCCAAGAAGCTGGCCGAATACTGCCCATGCGGCATCTTCAACCACATCAGGGCGGCGAAGTTGCTCGCAGAAGAGAGAGCCGGACAGCCGGCAGAACAAGCGGCGGTCGAGACTGCCGGCGCCGCTACTGCCTGAGGCGCCGCTGCCAGTACATGTTGTCATCCGACGGAGTCGGCCTCCGCTGATACGTAAGGAAAATGGCGAAGGACGGGCGATCGGATCCCGTCCTTCGCCGTTGATGGAGCAGCAACGGGAGACGTTTCTCAACCGGTTTTGCTGCGTTCCAAAGCTTCACCCCTGGCGTCGAGCGCGCGTGTTCCTTGACAGCGCGGCCACGTCCCGCATACATTGTGCTTCGGGTTCACCGATACTGACCCGATGCAGGAGAAAACCGATGACCGTATCTCTCGCGGGCGTATTCTCGCCCATCCCAACCCCATTTGACGCAGACGGCGAATTGGCGCTCGACCAACTCCGCCGCAACGTGGGATTCTGGAACAAGTCTGATCTCGCCGGCTATGTCGTTCTGGGCTCAAACGGCGAGTTCCCGTTCCTGGATGACGACGAAAAGGTTGCGCTGTTCGATGCCGTGGGCGAGAGCGTGGCCCCGGGCAAGCTGTTTATCGCCGGGACCGGCGCCGAAAGCGCGCGTAATACCATCCGCCTCACGAAGCGCGCAGCGCAAGCGGGAGCCCACGCCGCGATGGTCGTGACACCCAACTATTACAAGCCAAAGATGGATTCGGCGGCGTTCGTGGCGTTCTACCAGGCGGTCGCCGACGCCAGCCCCATCCCCATCGCCGTCTACACGATGCCCGCGTATACCGGAATCGACATCCAGGTGGACGCTGTGGTGAAGCTGTCGCAACACCCGAACATCATCGGGATGAAGGACTCGGGCGGCGGGATGCCCAAATACGCCGACATGCTGCGCCAGGTGGCGCCCGGATTCCAGGTGCTCGCAGGCTCCGCCAGCTTCATGTTCGCCTCGATGGCGCTGGGCGCGGTAGGCGGGGTGTGTGCACTGGCGAATGTGATGCCGCAGCAGACCGTCGAGCTGTGGCGGCTGACCCACGCCGGCCGCTATGAAGAGGCGCGCCAGTACCAGTACGGCCTGATCGCGCCGAACGCAGTGGTCACAACCAGGTTCGGGATTGCGGGGCTGAAATACGTGTGCGATCTCATCGGGATCTACGGTGGCCCGGTGCGGCTGCCGCTGCTGCCGCTCGACGACAAGCAGAAGAGCGACGCGGTGCGGTGATGGAGCAGGCCGGCGCGTTGGAGCGCGCGGTCGCGTAGGGGCGGACAAGGGGACGGCGCGACCAGGAGACAAGGAGCAGGAGAAGCTCGGCCCCAATGCCCGGTGGGCGGCCCCACTTGCGCGCCGGAGGCCAGCCCCTTGTGGGCGTGTTGGTAACGCGAGGCGCGCGGTACGGGTTATACCCGTGCCGCGCCGCGTCCCGACGCCCCACAAGGGGGCTACGCTACGGGTAACGCGAATGGGGCCGCGGCGCGGGGCGGTTAACCCGGCGCGCCGCGACCAACACGCCCCACAAGGGGGCTACGCTACGGGTAACGCGAATGGGGCCGCGGCGCGGGTGGTTAACCCGGCCGCGCCGCACCCCCGGCATCGCAATCGTACCGCGTCCCGGGAAGCACGTGGCATTGGAACACGGGGCGGGTGACCCGCCCCCTACGACAGCGGACGGAAACGCCGCCCAGGCGGCCTTGCGGTGCCCCGGCAACGCGCCCACGCCGCGCTCCGGCGCGCTGCTGGTCAAGCGACAGCAAAGCTGCCGGAAGCCAATTGGGCCGCGACCCGTCTGGGGTTAACGCCGGC
Source organism: uncultured Chloroflexia bacterium (assembly GCA_963783655.1). Taxonomy (GTDB): domain Bacteria; phylum Chloroflexota; class Anaerolineae; order CG2-30-64-16; family CG2-30-64-16; genus CAWAOA01. Next base: position 115,850 of record CAWAOA010000015.1, on the reverse strand, counting down.
TGCTTTGCAGCTACGGTATCAATTCAGAACGTAGAAGCAAGATCCCAGAAGGTAGAACCCAGAACCCAAAACCGAAGGCTCAGCGCCCAGCAATCAGACCCAAGAGCCAAAACCGGAGGCTCAGCGCCCAGCAATCAGAACTCAGAACTCAGAACTCAGAACGTAGAACTCAGAACGTAGAACTCCGCCGTTCAGAACGAGGACAACGATGGCTCATGTAATTCGCAGCATCCGCCGGCCGGATAGGGATCTGGTCGAGGCGTTTGGCAAACTCCCTTCTTCTACAATCCATGAAGCGATGGGCGGGCGCGGGGCGATGGTACACACCGTCCGGCCTGCATACCTGGGCATGAAGTGCTGCGGGCCGGCCTGCACCGTACGGTCGCACGGCGGCGACAATCTCATGCTGCACTACTCGATCACCGTGGCAGAGCCGGGCGACGTGATCGTTCACGATGGCGATGATTGGCTCGAGGCGAACATCTGGGGCGAGGTCATGACCACCGGCGCCATGGCGCGCGGGGTGGTGGGGCTCGTGACCAACGGCGTAGTGCGCGACATCGAGCCGATCCACGCAAAGGGTTTTGCCCTCTTCTCGCAGGGCGTTTCGATGAAGTGGAACGTCAAGGCAACGCTCGGCACGATCAATCACCCGATCGTCTGCGGCGGCGTGGCGGTAAATGCGGGCGATATCGTGGTTGCGGATGACGACGGGGTGGTGGTCGTCCCGCTCGCCGAGGCGAAACAGGTGCTGGAAAAGGCACGTGCACGCGAGGAGCGTGAGGCGAAAATCATGGAGCAGCTGCGCGCCGGGAAGACGACGGTCGAGTTGTTCGGCCTGCAACAGCTCCTATCGCAGATGGGGATCACGGAGGAATAAGATGGGTGTACTGCCAAACAAAGCCAAGCGAGCCGTGCGAGAAGGCGGCGCCGCCATCGGCACGATGATCAGCGCCTGCCGTAACCCGTCTGTCGCCTACATGGTCGCGGCCGCGGGATTCCAGTGGGTGGTGCTGGACACGGAGCACGGCGCCTTCTCCACGGAGACGGCGAGCGATTTCTGCATGGCGGCGCGCGCCGCCGGCGTCACCCCGGTGATCCGCGTTCCCGGCACCAACCGTGTGGGGCTGTACCAGGCGCTGGACGGCGGCGCCCAGGGGCTGCTGATCCCCGAAGTTGAGACCAGGGAACAGGTCGAGACGATCATCCACGCCACCAAGTATGCGCCGGCGGGGCTGCGCGGCATGAACCTGCGCCAGGTACACATGGAGTTCCGCAAGAGCAAGGCCCCCGAGACCATGGCGGCGTTGAATGAAGAGACCATGGTAATCATCCAGATCGAGAGCGGGCACGCCGTGGAGAACATCGACGCGCTGTTGAGCGTGCCGGGGGTGGACGGCGCCTTTGTCGGGCCAAACGATCTGTCGCAGACGCTCGGCGTGCCCGGGGACGTCAAGCACCCGCTCGTGCAAGAGCACGTGCACCGTGTGATCGAGGCGTGCAAGCGCCACGGGGTGGCGCCGGGCCTGCACGTCTACGACGTGGAGAGCGCGTGCTACTGGCTGGAACAGGGCGTGCGGTACATGCTCTACTGCAACGACGTGAGCTTCATCGTCGATACGGGTGCAAAGGCGATGGGCGAGATCAACGGTTTCCTCAAGCGATAAGCGCTGTGCAGCCCTTGGCCGGCTCCGACGCGCGCGTGGTGATCCTGCTGCTGCTGATCTGCGGGCTCGCCTACGTCGTCCGGAAGACACGGGTCCCTTACACGGTCGCGCTGGTGGCGATGGGACTTGCGCTCACCTTCTGGGAGCCGCTCGAATTCGAGCTGCGCTCCGAGATGGTCCTCGGGCTGTTCGTGCCACCGCTGGTCTTTGACGGCAGCTTCCGCCTTCCGATGGCAATCCTGAAACGCACGCTCCCGGCAGTGCTGTTGCTGGCGGTGCCGGGGGTGGTGCTGACCGCGCTGATCGCCGGGGCGGTAGCGAGCGGCAGTGGCCTGGCGCTCCCGCTGGCGCTTCTGTTTGGCGCCATCATCAGCGCGACCGATCCCGTCGCGGTCGTAGCGCTGTTCCACACCCTGGGCGTGCCCGAGAGGCTGGCGGTACTGGTCGACGCCGAGAGCCTGGCGAACGACGGCACCGGCATCGTCATGTACCAGGTCATGCTGGCGGTCGTGCTCTCCGGAGGGATCGCGTTCGGTCCCGCAACCGTGGAGTTCCTGCGGCTGACGGCGGGCGGCGTCCTGATTGGGGTGGCGGTGGGCCTGCTCGCCGGCTATGCGATGGCCCGCGCGCACGACCACCTGCTGGCCGCTACGGTGGCGTTTGCCGCTGCGTACGGTGCATTCGCATTGGGCGAAACGCTGCGGGCATCCGGCGTGCTTGCGGTGGTGGTGGCGGGAGTCGTCTGCGGCAACCTGGTACGGCAGCGGATGCCTGCTCCCATCTACAGCCATCTATCAAATCTTTGGGAGTACGTTGCCTTCCTTGGCAACTCGTTTGTATTCCTGCTGCTCGGCCTTCAGGTGAACCCCACGGCGCTACTGCGGGATTGGCACTACGTGGCCTGGGGGATCGCGGCGGCCGCCGTCTCTCGGGTCGTGGTCGTGTATCTGACAGCCCCCATCGCCGCCCGGATGGGAGAGCCCATTCCCAGGCAGTGGCTGCCCGTGTTGACGTGGGGTGGCCTGCGCGGGGTAGTCGCTTTGGTCCTCGCCCTGGGCCTCCCGGCTTCGCTCGGGCCGGCAGCAGACACACTGCGCCATATGACCTACGGCGTGATCCTCTTCACGCTGCTCGTTCAAGCCACGACCATGCAGGCGCTGCTGAGCGCGTTAGGCCTCGCCCGAGAGACGTACGAGATCACACCGGCGGCCGACGAATCACCGGTGGCGCTCGCCGACGGGTAGAGCGCCGAGATGAGTCACGACACGCGTTCCAGCGACACCGCTTGCCCCGTACGCGCGCTCTCGTATACGGCTGCGATCGCCTCCAGGCAGGGACGGCCATCGGGACCGGTGACGAACGGGCGCCGGTCATGCACGATCGCCTCGGTGAAATCGGCAAGCTGGCGGCGGTGCATCTCGAAGCCGATGGCCGAAGGATCGCCGGAGCCGCTGCCCCCCAGCTGATCCTCGGCTCGCATCGCCTCCGCTTCACCCGGCGCTGCATCAGCCAGCCTCCACTCCTTGATGCGCCCTTCTTGCAGGATAATGGTGCCCTTGTCGCCGTACACGGCGATCGTGGCCGGATCGCCGGGATAGCAGCCGGTTCCGCCCGTGAGCACCGCCAGCGCGCCGCTCGCCAGCGCCAGCGCCGCCACGCCGGTGTCCTCGGTCTCCATCCGGTGAGCCAGAGTCGCTACCCGTCCAGACACCCACACAGGACGGCCCACGAGCCAGAGCATCAGGTCGATGGCATGCAGCGCCTGGTTCAGCAGCGCGCCGCCGCCGTCGAACTGCACCGTCCCCCGCCAGCCGCCGGCATCGTAATACGCCTGCGAGCGCCACCAGGGCACCCGCGCCTCGGCCAGGGTGATGCGGCCCAGCCGGCCCGCCTGTATCGCTTCGTATGCGCGGCGTGAGCCGGCCAGAAAGCGATACGGCAGCACACACGTGGTCTTCACCCCCGCCATCCGCGCCGCGTCGAGCAGACGGTCGACGCGCTCCAGCGTTACGTCAAGCGGCTTCTCGATCACCAGGTGCTTGCCCGCCTCCGCTGCTGCGACACCGGGCTCGACATGCGCGCCACTCGGCGTGCAGATGCATACCACGTCGACGTCGGCGCGGTTCACCGCCGACAGGAAGTCTCCGCACCAGTCACCGCCGTATTGGCCGGCAAGCGCCTCGGCCTTCTCACGCGTGGAGTCTGCGACACATGCAAGCCTGGTGCCCGGTACGTGGGCCAGAGCCTGCGCGTGGACTGCGCCGATATTTCCGGCGCCGATAATGGCGTAGCCGAGGGTGGAATCTGACATCGAACTCATCTCCAAAGGGCTAGACGGCGAGGTTTCCCAGGCGCGTTGCTTGCGCCTGAGCTCGCAGCGCGATCTCCGAAACGGTGAAACAATACTCTTGCGACATGCTCGTCTCGGTACGGGCCTCTACATCGGCGAGCAACTGCCGCGGAAACGGGGGGACGATGCCGGCGACGTCTACGTATTGGACGCCGGCGTGGTCGGCGAGGAACAGATGCTCGCCCCCTGGCCGCCCGGCGAGGTCCACGTTTTTGCGTACCTCGATATAGCCGTCGGTTCCGAGCACCAGCAGGCGCGTGTCACCCCACGTGGGCAGTCCGTCCGGTGAGTACCAGTCCATACGGAAGAACCCCACAGCGGCATCAGCTTGCAGGGTCACCGCGCCGAAGTCCTCGAGCCCCGGGTACTGCGGGAACTTGTAGTTGGCGACTTGAGCAGCCACCACCTCAGCACTATCCGACCCGGTGAAATAGAGGAACTGGTCGACCTGGTGCACGCCGAGGTCGGCAAGGATGCCGCCGTATGCTTCCCGGCGGAAGAACCAGCCGGGCCGCGCGCCGGATTGGCGCGATGCGGCCCGAGGCCGATCGTCTGCACCACCTTGCCGATCGCACCGCCGCGTGCCAGCTCGGCTGCCTTCACCGTGGCCGGACTGGCCAGGCGGTCGGCATAGTACACCGAAAAGAAGCGCCCGGTCTCGGCATAAGCCCCTGCGCACTGCCTGCAGTTGCTCCATAGTTGTGAAGCCCGGCTTGTCGCTCCAGAAATCTTTGCCGGCGCGCATGGCCAAGATGCCCAGCAGCGGCGCGCTCGCTCGGGACGGCGGCCGATGCCACAAGGTGTACGGAAGGATCCGACAGGATCTCTTGCGCATTTGCCTTCGCAGGAACACCCGGGAACTGCCCCGAGAATCGTGCGACGGCATCCGGCTCGGCGCCGTAGAACGACACCAGGACGGCGCCGGCGTTCACCAAAGCGGCCGCCATGTCAAAGATGTGGGGATGGCTCAGTCCGATGACGGAGAAACGCACGGGACTCATGATAGCCGTCCAATCAGTTCGCCGGCGTTCGCCTGGATTTTGCGGATGGCTGCGGCGATGTCGTCCATCTCCGGCGGATCGGCCAGAAGCAGGTTCTGGGTAAGCCAGACGGTGTTGCGGCATGCCTCTTCGGACGCGGGGCACGGCTCGGTGCGGGAGTTGCTCGCGTCGAAGGCAGTTTGCATGTGGAGCGGATACGGGTAGCCGACCGAACACGGCACACCTTCGGCCGACAGTGCACGCACGAACTCGTCGCGTGACAGTCCGGCGAACGCATCGGGCCGGTAGCGCATGATGTAGAGGTGGAAGGCATGGCGCTCCGCCCGCTGATCCCAGCGCAGCGGCTCCACGCCTTCGATCTCGGCCAGCAGCCCGGTCAACCGCTGCGCCGAGGCCATACGACGCTCCATCTGCTCCTCGAAGCGCGTCATCTGGGCCAGGATGACGGCAGCCTGCCAGGCCCCCAGCCGGCCGTTCGTTCCCACCTGCGGATGCTCGTACCAGGCGCCACCGCGACGCCGGCCCACATTCAGCTCGCGCCAGAACAGCTCGTTCATGTCCTCGCGGTTGGTCACCAGGCAGCCACCCTCGCCTGAGTTCAGGTTCTTGCTTGATTGGAAGCTGAACGAACCGCCGTCGGCGATCGCCCCCACCGGCCTGCCGTTCCACGTCGCGCCGTGCGCCTGGGCGGCATCCTCGAGCACGGCGAGGCCGCTCGCCCGCGCCCACGTGAGGAGCCGGTCGAGGTCGGCAGGGTGGCCCCCAAAGTGCACCGGGATCACGGCGGTTGTCCGCGGGCTGAGCGCCCGCTCGCAGGCATCGGGATCGAGGGTGTAGGTGTCAGGCGTTATGTCGACAAACACCGGGGTTGCGCCGGCCCACGAAACGGCGAGCGCTGTGGCGATGAAGGTATACGCCGGGACGATCACCTCGTCCCCCGGGCGCACGCCGAGTGCGCGCAGGGCGGCGATCATGGTCACGGTGCCGTTGCTGCCTGCCATGCAGAAGCGGGCGCCGGCGAGCCGCGCGAATTCGCGCTCGAACTCGGCGACCTGCGGCGCGTAACCGCCCCACACGCCGCCCTCGAGCACCTCCATGAGCCGCCGGCGTTCCGTGTCGTCCCACTGCGGCCAGAGCGGCCACGGTTTCGTGCGCAGCGGATGGCCGCCGCAAACAGCTAGTTGCGCCATCTGTGTACGTCCTTGCGTTGGATTGTCGCCTCTACCCCTTCATCCCCGTCAGCGTGATTCCCTGCACGATCTGGCGGCGTAGGAGCAGGAAGATGATCAGCACGGGCAAGATGCTGACCGTGCTTCCGGCGGTGATACCGCCCATCTCGATGGTAAAGCGCTGCTGGAAAACCGAGAGGCCCACTTCCATGGTGTACATGTTTCGCTCGGTGGCCACGATGAGAGGCCAGATGAATGCCATCCAGGCCTGCATGAAGGCGAAGATGCCCAGCGCGCCGATCGCAGATTTGGAAAGCGGAACCACGATCTGCCGGAACAGGCGCCATTCGGAGGCGCCGTCGATCCGTCCGGCGTCGAGCAGCTCATCCGGGATCGAAGCGGAGATATTCTGCCGCATCAGGAAGATGCCGAAGCTCATGATCAGGTAGGGGGCGATCATCCCGGGATACGTGTTGATCTGCTTCAGATCCTTGATCACGATGTATAGCGGGATGAGGTACGTCTCGAACGGTACCATGGCGGTGGCCAGAACGATCACGAAGAGGACGTTCTTCCCGGGAAAGTTGTACTTGCCGAAGATGAAGCCGGCGAACGTGCTGGTCAGAATGATCCCGAGCGTCGATGCCGTCGCCATGATCAGGCTGTTGGCAAAGAACCGCGGAAACGGCGCCCTGGTTGCGAGTGCGGCGTAGTTCTCCCAGCGTGGGCGTGCGGGATAAGGGTGGGCGGCCAGGCAATTACCTCTGGGGGCGGCTTGAACGACGTCCCGATCATATACAGGAACGGCAGCAGCATCACCGCTGTGCCAAACAGCAGGATGATGTTACTCACCCATTGCCCTGCCGTCATGCGGCGGAAAGTGAGTGCGTCTTCCATATCAGGTATCGCTCCGGACGAGCCTGAACTGCACGAGAGTTAGAGCGAGCACGATCACGAACAAGATCACCGCCTCTGCGGATGCATAGCCTGTGCGGTAGTAGCGGAATGCGTTCTCCCAGATGTCGTAAACCAGAACGCGTACCGAGGCGCCGGCCTGCCCCTGCTGGGCAGTGGTCATTACGTAAACAGCGGTGAAGATATTGAACGAGTTGATGGTCGTAACTACGATGATGAACAAGAGGATGGGCTTGAGCAGCGGCATGGTGATACCGCGCAGGGTTGCCAGCCCCCCGGCTCCATCGATGGAAGCAGCCTCGTAGTACTCGCGGGGATGGCCCGGAGACCTACGAGGAAGATGACCATGTTGTAGCCCACGACCTTCCACACATTCATGATCACGATTGCCCAAAGGGCGAGATCCGGGTAGACCAGCCACCCCACCGGCTCCAGGCTAAACCACGACAGCACGTAGTTCAGCAAACCGTACGAGGGGTCGTAGATCCACTTCCAGATCACTGCCACCGGAACCATCGGCGTGATCACGGGCAAGAAGTAAATGGTTTCGTAGAGCGGACGGATGGGCGAGCCGTTGTTGACCATGAGAGCGAGGGCAAGGCCGAGCGTCACGCTGAGCAGAACGGTACCACCGGCGAACAGGAAGGTGTTCTTCAGGGCAGTCTGGAACAACTCGTCGCCCAGCAAGTTCGAGAAATTGGCCATCCCGATAAAATTGCTCGTTGGATTCACGACTGTGGAATCAAAGAAGCTGTACACAAAGGTCTGAGAAATGGGGATCAGCCGCAGGATCAGGTACATCAGAAGGATGGGAATCAGCCCGAAATAGCAGAAGAGCCAGCGACGGCGTTCGACGCTGGAAAACCACGAGCGCGAAGCGTAGGCTCGAATCGCCGGCGCAGCGTCGGATGGTGCCATACCTGTCTCCATGATGACATGCGGTGTGCCGGGCTACTGGCGGCGGAGCTGCCTGGCACGACCGGACGGGACGAAGCGGCCGGGCAGGTGTCGCTGCCCGGCCGCCTGGCTGCGTGGTGTTACGCTATCCGGCACGAGGCCGCGCGCAACAGCCGCTCACTCAGTTAGCGCTGTAGTGGTTGTTGCGCTTGAGGATATCGTCGGTCTCCTTCGCCATCTCACCCAGATACTTCTTGAGTGTCTCCGGGTTGCTCGCGGCGCCTTCATCCAGGTAGACCTTGACCAGGCGCTCGGCCATCTTGGTCATGATCTCGTCGTACTCCGGCAGATTCGGGTAGGTGAAGAGCGTGTAACCAGGATCGCTGAACGTGAAGGCCTTGAACCGCGGCTCTTTGTCGATGATCGACTTGATGTCACCGTCGAGACGCTGAGGAAGCCAACCTGAGATCTCCATCAACGAGCGCAGCTGGGCGTCTTCCTGCAGGAAGAGGATGAAGTCCCACGCCACGTCCGGATTCTTGGACGAGCGGGTCACGTACAGGTTGACGCCGTTCGCCAGGTCGCCCCAGCGTACGCCCTTCGGCATGGGAGAAGTGTCGTATTTCAGGTCCGGGGACTTCTTGGCGATGTCGCCAATTACCCAGGACTCGCGGGCAAACATGGCGGCCTGCTTCAGCTCGAACGCTTCGGCATCGGCCTTGACCTTGTGATCGTTGACCTTGTCCTTCCACACGAGGTCCATGTACATCTGTAACGTCTTGAGACCGGCCTCGTTGTCGAACCCGTTGTGGTACTTGCCGGATGCGGTCTTCTGGATGATGTCGCCGCCCATGGGGTAGAGGAACATCCAGAACTTCTCGGTCACGCCGGAGCCGGCGCCCGAAAGGCGGAGGCTGACGCCGGATCGGTTCAGGGTACCCGAGGCATCGCGCTGCGCCAGCTTCTTGGCATACGCAACCAGCTCATCCATGGTCTTCGGAGCGGCGGTGAGGCCCGCCTCCTTGAACATGTCCGTGTTCCAGTAGATAACATGACGGCCCTGGAACCAGTTGAGGCCGTAGAGCTTGCCATCGGCGCCCTTGTTGTCGTTGACCAACACTTCCGGATAACGACCGGCCTTGGTCTGGAAATCGACCACCTTCTGCGGGTTCGCAGGGATCAGTCCGGCGACAAGGAACTTCTGGATCGGGAACGGCGAAGCTTCCAGGATGTCGGCGGCCGTATCCGCAGGGATCGTGGCGGCCATCTTCTGCTCAAAGTCGCGCAGAGCGCTGGTCAGCACGTTGATGGTCACATTGGGGTGTAGCTTCTTATAGTCTGCTGCAGCTTTTTCGTACACCGGCTGGATTTCGGGCCAACCACCCCAGAGGCTAAGCACGACCTCGCCGGCGGCGGGCTTGGCGGCCGCGGGAGCCTGCGTAGCGGCGGCAGCCGGGGCGGCCGGGGCAGTGGTGGCTGCGGGCTTGGCCGCGGGTGCGGTCGTAGCGGCGGGTGCAGCACCAGGTCCGCCACAAGCGGACAGGAAGGAGAGGACGAGCAGGACGGCGAGCAGCCGCCCAAGGACATTCTTGGGACGATTCATCGAGAGCCTCCTGAGAAACGGACCAACATGAACGGAAGCGAGACAGGGACGCGTTGGCAAGGACTTCTCTAGTGGCGATACCTCCTGGAGCGGCGTGACGAGTGGTCTGGCACGAAATCAGGGAACGACCGGCTGCAGTATATGCTGTGGGCCGAGGGGTGTCAACGTGTGGAGGGCGAGCGGAAACGGAGCCAGATGCTTCGCCGGTGACTCGCCGCAATGGGCGTAGGCGCGTGGAACCGCCCAGCATGACACGGTGTGCCGGCCGCAACGCGCGTCGGGTTGTGGACGCATGTCACCCATCGGTCCAGGCGGCGCTCAGGTCTTGCCAGTCGGGGTTCATGGACTTGATGAGGGCTATTTTCCTTGAGCGAAGCCGGCCCCAGTTTTGCTTCTCGCGCGCGATGGCGGTGCGGATGTCTGCGGTCGTTTCGTGACCGGCAAAACGGTGTCGCTTCCGCACCTCCGCCGTACCCGCCATCACGGTCCGCGCTTACTCCTTGTCGATGGTTTCTACGGTCAACACCACCGGATCGGTGATCGATTTCAGTACGTTCGTGTTGAGGTGCTCGAACACATCGCCGTCCGTGTGGTAGAAGTAGTCGCTGTGATAGCCGTCGATGAAGGCGGCCGGCACCCCCTTCTCCACCCAGGGGTAGCTGTCGCCCAACCCGCCGCGCGTCACTGCGGGTTCGTCGAGGATGGGCAGGTAGTAGCCGAGCTCTTCGGCGTAGCCGGACAGCATGCGGTTGAGGCGGACGTCGGTCTTCATGCCGCCCTCGGCCCCGGCGAGCATGCCGTTCTCAGACGAGTTGACCATGTCGATGATGAAGGCGGCATCCACGTGCTCGCCGTAGACGTGCCCGCACTGGCGCACAAACTCGATGCTGCCCCACGCGCCTGATTCCTCACCACAAGTCGAGACGAAGACAAGGGTCTTGCGCGTGCGGTGCCGCGGCAAAGTAGCTCGCCAGCTCGAACATGATCGCGAGCCCACTGGCGTTGTCATTCGCCCCGACGGCGCCCGGGTTGGTCTCGTGATGCGAGCCGTAGATGACGATGCTGCGCTCCGGCGCCTCGGTGCCCGGCAGCACGCCCCAGATGACCTCGGTCTCGCCGTCTATCACGTCACCGTACACAGTCAGGCGGGCCTGCAGATCCGGGTTGGTCTCCCAGCGCGCCCTGAGCTTTTCTAACTCGGGGAAGGGGATCGAGACTGAGGGGATCACGTCGAGCTCGCGATGGAGCCCCCAGGTCTGGATGTAGTTGTCGACGCGACGGCTGCTAAAGATGAGGCCGACGGCGCCGGCGGCAGCGGCATTGGCGGTCTTGACGCCGGGGAAGTTGCACTGCTCCGGCGTGGGCCCCTCGAATGGCCCATCCTCATAGCAGAAGACGATCTTCCCCTTCACGTCGCGGGTCTTGAAGTCATCGGCGAAGGCCTTGCCGACGAAGGCGAGCGGGGCGACGAGGCCGCCGGGGGGGGTGAGGCCGGGCCGGAGCTGCGGCCGGCACGGGATGGAATAACCGCCGTCGCCGAGGATCTCGAGGGTCACGCGCTCGTTTTGGATCACAGGGACGCGCATGGGCATGGAGCCGACCTGCGTGCCGGCGGCGGCGAGCTCGCGCTTGACGTAGGCGATGGCGAGATGGTCTTCGGGCGTCCCGTCGGGGCGGGGGCCGATAGCCGCGATCGTGCGCACGTGGTTCCTGATGTTGCGGATTTTGATCTCGCTGACACTCATGGATCGCCTCCAAAGAACAGCCGGACAGCCGGATAGTGCGCCTATCCGACTATCCGGCTATCACCCGTGCAGGACTGCTAGAACGCCTTGCGGATGAAGGTGAACTCGCAGTATTGATTCGTCATGCACAGCTGCGAGGGGAAGTTGAACTTCCACTCATCGGCCAGCCCCGCCAGCTCGAGGAAAGTGTCGAAGATGGCGTGGTTGCAGGCGAGCTGGATCTTCTGGTTGTATGCCATCGCCTCGGCGGGCGGCAGCATGTTCCACACGATCTGGGTGGTATACGGGCAGTCGAAGCAGCGCAGGGTCAGACGGTCGGGGGTGGATTCCTCGACGCGCATCGGGTTGCCGTACTCGGCGAAGCTGGCCACCATGGCCTTGCCCAGCTCCTCGATCGTCAGCTTGCTGCCAGGCGCCTTGTCGATGGCGGCGAGGATGTCGTTCCATTCGAGGTGCGTGCGGAAGCGCCAGATCTCGGCGTACAACTCTACCGCCTTGCTGGTCCCGAATTCCTTCTCCATGACCGTGAACATGGCATAGTCGTGACGTGTCCAGAGGGTCAGAAGCGACTGCACGGCGTATTCGGGGGTCAGGTAGGGGAAGGCCTTCTGTAGGGTCTTCAGGTTCTCGACGACATTGTTGTTGCGGAATTTGAAATCGATCGGTGCGGTTGTCATCGTGCATTACTCCTTAAGCTGATAGTTGTACGGATCTACGAAAGCTGAGCCCCAACGGTAGCCCCGTCGTAGTACTCGGTGATATTGGCGATCTTGCCGTCCCGCAGGCCAAAGATGTAAGCGATGCGGACATCGCACACCTTACCCGACGGAGGCGTGCCGCGGAACGAGCCGGTGTTGGTACCGATCCAGCGAATCTCGACGACCGCCTTGTCGCCGCTGGCGAACTCGTTGAGGATCTCGGAGCGGCAATCGGGGAAGGCGCCGAACAGGTCGACGTAGCTGTCCTTGACGGCCTGCCGGCCGATATTAGGATGGGGCTCGGCGACCTCGAGTCCGATCATGTCCTCGCAGCACAGATCAAACATCTTGTCGACGTCGTGTTCGTCCATGCTCCGCAACCAGGCCTTGGCCGTGTCCAGGCTGCTCATTGTCTTCCTCCCTGCGTGGCTATTTGCGGCGCTCGAATCGGATGCGGCAGACGTCGTCGCCGGTGCACTGGAACTTATCCATGGTGAACGTGTACTTGTCGAACACGCCGAGCGCCTTCAACAGGGCGTCGTAGTAGTTCACCGACGTAGCGGTCTCCGCCTTGAGCGTCATCGAGCGCGCCTTTGACTCGCCCAGAATCTCCTTCATATTCTCCCAGTAGGGGCACTTCTCGATCTCGGCCTCGTGGACGTCCTCGGTGTGGATGGTGACGCGGTACGGGCAGGCGATCGACTCCCAGTAGACCTGCGAGAGCTTGCCCAGGATGTCCATGGTGATGTCGGTCTTCTCGTCGATGCCGAGAGCCTTCTTGTAGTTGTCCAGCTCTGAGACGGAGAAGGTCTCCCACAGCCCCATGTAGAGGCTCAGGCCGTCCTTGGCGCCGAGCCACTTCTCGAGATAGGTATAGGCCCCCCAATCATAGATCGCGAAGGTCCTGACCCAGTTGAGGATCGCCTCTTCGACGGTGTCGCCCATCGCGAGGATGGCGGGATGCGCGGCGTCCGTGAAGACTGCCTCCAAGATGCCGTTCAGGTGGGCGATGTCGGGCGGCGAGGTGACGCCGAGCACCTGGTTCGGGCGCTCGAGGCCGGTGGAGTGGAAGAAGCTCCAGATGTCACGGAGCACCCGCTCTTTGGTTTCCGGCGTGCAGTGCTCATCCATGGCGGCGTTGAGGTTGTGATTGTGAAAGCCCAGACCCATCGACCAGACAAAGATGTCTGACTGCGCGGTATGCTTCACCTTCTCGAGCGCCGGGAAGAGCGGATTGGAGAGGATCTCTTGTCGTGTCTCCATGTATGAACCTCCACGTTCTGTTAGCGGGCGACCGGCACCGGCGGCTTTGATACCGGCTCGGCCGAACCCGCGATCCTCGTGACGATTTCGGGAGGACAGTGGGCGTCCTCGGCAAGGAACTCGACGTCCTCGGGCTGCAGGCAGTAGGGCCGGCCGGCGACGCCGGCATCGCGCAGGACGTTGCGGATGTACGATTCGCGCGCCTTGCTGAGCGGGAACTCCTCGGCGGCGACCTGTTCGATGCGTTGCGGGATCACAATGATCTTCCCCGGCACATTGTCGCGCGGATCGCCGCGGCGCACGTCGACGCCGTTCTCGCGGGCAAACGTGATCTGCGACGACGGCAGCTTGCCGGCCGCGGTGTACTCGGTCTCCTGCACGACAACGGTCTGATCGGCGTCCATCTCGCGGGCGAGGGCGACGGCAGCGGTGAGCGAGGTGTTACCAGCCGGGCCGCGCTCCATGCCCTCGAGCTGCGAGAGTAGCTCGGTGATATAGAAGACGTCGCCCTGGGTGACCAGCACATAGCGATCGAGGTAACGCAGCCCGCGGCAACAGTTGCGCGGGACATCGGTGCGGTCGGGGTTGGTCAGGAACGGTACGCCGAAGCCGGAGTGCCCGGTGGTGAAGGACTTGCGGTTGAAGTCCGCGTCGCTGGCCATATGGAGGCCCCGCAGGTCGACCGAGGCGCCGACCACCTGGGTGGCGGCCGCGCCGGCCTTGCGCAGGCCGCGGGCGGTGCCGGTGACGTTGCCGCCGCCGGCGTGAGTGATGAGAACCATGTCGGGGAAGTTCCCCTCCTGGGCCCTCATTTGGTTGGCGAGCTCGTAGCCCAGCGTCTCGATGCCGAGGATGCTCATCGGCGTGTAGAGAGAGGCGCTGAAGAAGCCGGTCTCGTCGAGGATGCGCAAGAGCATGTAGAACAGCTCGGGGCCTACGGTCATCTGCCACACCTCGGCGCCGTAGGCCTCGCAGGCGCGCGTCTTCTCGAGGATCTCGGGCTGCCCGACGCGCCGGCTGTCGTAGACCTCCTGGATGATGATGGCCTTGAGGCCCGCCTTGGCGGCCTGCGACGCCACGGCAGCGCCGTAGTTGCCCGACGAGGCGCAGACCACGCCCCGATAGCCCACGCGCGACGCGTGGTAGACGGACAACGATGCGCGGCGATCCTTGAAGCTGCCGCTCGGGTTGCAGCGCTCATCCTTGATAAAGATGCGCGCGCCCTTGCCGGGGGCGGCCGCCTTGCGCACCAGGCGCGTGAGATTCCGCAGCTCGACGAGCGGAGTGGACCCGACGCCGGTCTGCGCCTGGATCCGCGCCACCTCGTCGATGCTGTAGCCGGGCGCGTTGACGAGACCCTCGTAGTCGAAGCGGACGGGCGACTGCTCGAATGCCTCGTAGTCGATCCCGACCGCGCGGCGGATGATCTCGAGTTGACGCCGCATGAGTGCCTGATAGGAGTTGTCTCTCACGGCCTTACTCCTCTGCCAGACGCTGCCGGGCCTCGCTGCCGATCTCGATCAGCACTGGCTGCGGCCGGCCGAAATCGTGCTCATAGCGGGGATTGATGCTAACCAGCGTGCCGGTGACCTCGCGCCCGATCACGGTTCTGATGCGGACCGGGTCGCCGACGTGAGCTTCCTCGTCGCGCAGAAGCCCCTTGATCCAGCCCTCATATGGCACGGCCCGAGTAGCCTCAGGCAGGCTTTGGGCACGTTCCTCGGGACGCAGGATCACGACGTGGATCTGAACCCAGTCTCCGCGGCGGGCAATAGACAGTTCTGCGCTGGTCGTCATGCGCTACCTCTTAGCTCCAACCCATCTGCTGGATCATCGTGTAGGAATCCCAGTGGTCGCGCACGTACTTGATCTTTCCGTCTTCGATGACGCAAACCTGGCAGTACATGCAGTCGAACGGCTTGTTAGGAGCGGGATGGCCGAAGAAGGGCTCCGTAATAGTGCCCGAGATGCGCCCTACGTCCACCACGATGTTGCCTTTGACAATGAATTTCTCGATGAAGATGCTGAAGTCCTTGGCCGCGGTCACCCAGCCCTCGCCGAACTCACGCACGCCGGGGATCCCCTTGGCCGGGGGCAGCGTGATGTCGTGGTAGACGCAGTTCTCGTGCATGACCGAAAGGACGCGGTTGAGGTCCTGGTGGTCCCAGCCTTTCAGTTCTTCCATGACGATGTTCAGGTTCTTGCGCTCTTCCTCGGTCAGGTCCGCGAACTCGCTTACGTCCTTGTACAGCAGGTTTTCCATGTTTGCGCCTCCTCCATCTGGGAATTGGGTGTATTCAGTCGCTCCCGGTAGATTCGACCCTGACATTTATCGCCTCCACGGCGAGGGATCACTTGGAAACGCCCAGGAATCTGGACTTGATGTCCTCGTTGCACAGCAGGTCATTCGGCATCATCTCGCACACGATTGCGCCCTTGTTGATGACATACGTGCGGTCCGAGCTGTGACAGGCAAGGGTAAGATTCTGCTCGACCAACAGGATCGAGATCCCGGCCTGCTTCAGGGCCTTGATGATCTCGCCGATCTCGCGCACGATCATCGGCGCCAGGCCCTCCGACGGCTCATCCATCAGGAGCAGGTCGGCGTCGGTCATGAGGGCGCGGCCGATAGCCAGCATCTGCTGCTCGCCACCGCTCAGCAGCGTCCCGCGCAATTTGCGCCGCTCCTTGAGTATGGGAAAGGTGGCATAGACCCTGTCCAGGTTGTAGGAATCTCGCCGGCGGCTGGAGCGCGCGCCGACCGTGAGGTTTTCCTCCACGCTCAGGGAGGGAAAGATGTGGCGTCCCTGCGGGATCAGCCCAACGCCCATGCGGGCGATCTCGTGGCTGGGCAAATGCGTGATGTCCTTGCCCTTGAAGACGATGCGGCCCTCACGAGGCGGGAGGAAGCCGATGATCGAGCGGATCGTCGTCGTCTTTCCCATACCATTGCGCCCCAACAGCGCCACCACTTCACCCTCGCGTGCACTGATCGACACGCCGTAGAGGGTGTGGCTTTCTCCGTAGTACGAGTGGATCTGTTCGACGTCAAGCACTGATCTCGCCCTCCCCGTAGCCCATGTAGATCTCGCGCACCTTTGGGTTGGTCCGGATCTGCTCGGGCGTCCCGCTGGCCAGGAGGCTGCCGTAGTAGAGAACATTGATGCGCTCCGCCACCTCGAAGACCAGATCCATATCGTCCGCGACGACCAGAACGGTCACCTCCTTCCCCGACTTTTTGATGAGTGAGATGAGCGCCGCGCTCTCCTCACTGGTGAGCCCGTTGCTGGGCTCGTCGAGCAGCAGCAGTTTGGGCCCGCTCCAAATGCTGAGCACGACTTCGAGGCGGCGCTGCTCGCCATAGGAAAGCGACTTTACCGGCCGGTGGCGACAATTCCAGAGTTCGGCCGTCGTAAGTGCATCCTCAGCCCTTGCCATGACATCCTTGTACGACAGACGGTTCGGGAACAGATGGTAACGCGACGGCCGGCAGCCGTGGAACGTCAACATGGCGTTCTCCAGCACCGTCAGATTGAGGAACAGCGTGCAGATCTGAAAGGACCGGAAGATCCCCAGATGCGCCCGCCCGTCGGCCGAGAGCCGGGTGATATCGCGCCCACCGAAATACAGGCGTCCGGCGGTCGGCGCCATCTGGCCGCCGATCACATTGAAGAGCGTGGTCTTGCCGGCCCCGTTCGGACCGATGATCAACAATCGCTCGCCGGTCTCGACTGCAAACGAGATATCGTGCAGCACCCGTACGCCGCCGAACTCCTTGGACAGGTTCTCAACCCGCAGTATTTCCATCTGCCTTAGTTATCCTCTGCCAGGTCCGAAGCAGCCAGACTCCCACGCCGCCCCGGAAATACATGATCGAAATCACGAAGATGCCCCCCAAGATGAGCGGCCAGCGCTCGGGGGTGACGAGAGACGCGAAATACTCGACGAATATCACCAGGGCAGCGCCGATCACGGCGCCGTACAGAGTGCCCGTTCCGCCCAGGATCGCCATCACCATCGGGTAGAAGGAGGTGCCCAGGCCGAACTGCGCCGGCGAGATAAAGCGGTTGTAGTAGGCGAACAATGCCCCCGCAACTCCCGCAACGACGGCGGCGACGATGTAGGCGATATACCGGTGCGCCCACACGTTGTAGCCCAAGGAGGCCATGCGGCCTTCGCCCTCCCGGATACCAGACAGTGCCAACCCGAACGGCGAATCGGTGATGCGTTTGAGCACGAAGTAGCAGACGGCGAAGATCGCCAGGACAAAATAGTAGAACTTGGCATTCGTCCACGTAAAGCCCGGGATTCCCAAACCGGGCATCGCAATCCCGGCAATGCCCTGGATGCCGGAGCTATTGAGCCATTTGACGCTCCAGGTCACGCTGTATAAGAGTTGGGCCAGGGCAAACGTCAGCAGCATGAAGTACGTGCCGGAGACCCGCAGCGAGATGAAGCCAAAAACCACCGCCAGCGCCGCGGCCACCAGGATGGCCCCGGCCATGCCGAGCCAGAAGGAGTCGGTGCCGAAGCGGAGGGAGAGCACGGCGACGACATAGCCGCCGGCCCCGAAAAAGGCCGCATGCCCGAGCGAAACCAGGCCCGTGTAACCGAAGATCAGGTCGTACGAGATGGCGAAGATCGCATAGACCAGGAACTTGATCAGGATCGACTGCACGGCAGATGGCAAGAGTGCCGGTACGCCCGCCAGTAGAACCACGCTGATGACCATGGGCGCCAGCGATGCCGCGGCGATCCGGCGTCGCCTCAGTGCAGGCTGCAGCGTGGTTTGGATGGAGGTGCCCATTTACGCCTTTCTCCCCAGCAGCCCGGTGGGCTTGATCAGCAGAACCAACACCATGGCAAAGTAGATCGTGAACATGGCCAGCTCGGGGAAGAGGGCCTTCCCGAATGTGTCGATCAGGCCGATCAGCAGGCCACCGAGCAGTGCACCCTGCACCGAACCGATACCGCCCACAATGATCACAACCAACGTTAATAGCAGCACATCTGAGCCCAAACCCGGATAGGTCGAGAGCAGTTGAGCGCCGATGACGCCCGCCAGCCCGGCCACGAAACAGGCGAGGAAGAACACCCAGGTCGACACCGTATCAATATTTATGCCGAGTCCCTGGATCATCTCCCGGTCGTCCATGCCGGCCGCGTACGATGGCGCCGATACGGGTCCGGTCCTGCAGGTACCAGAGCACGAATGCGACGAGCAGCCCGGTGACGATGATCACGACGCGGGTCTTGGCGAACGAGAACGAGCCAAGGTCTATGCTGCCCATCAGTTCCGGGGCCGTGAACTGCAGGCGGTAGCGCCCGCCCCAGATCCAGGTGACGAGATTGGTGATGATGTACACGAACCCGTAGGTGAGGAGCACCTGCTCGTTGACTTGCTTGTAGAGCCGCTTGAGAAACACCCTGTCGATCAAGAGACCTAGCACCCCCGACGCCAGACCGCCGAGCAGGATTGCCAGCCAGAAGTTCATGCCCAACTGCACGAATACAGTCCAGCCGACGTAGGCTCCAACCATGTAGAGGGCACCATGCGCGAGGTTCGTGATGCCCATGATCCCCATGACCAGCGACATGCCGGACGCTATGAGGAAGAGTACCATGCCATATGACAGGCCGTTGAGTAGATTTGACAACACGAATTGCATAGGGAGCCCGCCTCTTGGAACGACCCTTGTATTGGGCGGCGTACACCGGGTAGGCCGGACCCACGCCCGGCCCACCCGGCGCGGAGCGACTTACTTCAGACGCCAATCCTTGACCTGCGGCACCGTCACCAACGGTGCAGAGATCTCGTACTTGTCGCCAACCTTCTCGGCCTGGGTCACGTACATGTCCGTGATTGCCACACCTTCAGGCGTGAAGGACAGGGGGCCGGCGGGCGTATTCATCTTCATCGCCGTAATCGCGGGCCACACCTTGTCGAACGAGACGTCGCCGCCGGTCTTTTCGAGGGCGGCAATCACTACCTTCGCCATGACGTAGGCATTCTGCTCCGAGCAGCTGGGCACGGTACCGGTCTTCTTCTGGATCGCCGCGACAAACTTCTTGTTCTCCGGGTTGTCGAGCTTCCAGGTGTAGGCCGATTCACCCTTGATACCTAGCGCAATGTCTTTCAATTCCGCGAGGGCTTCGGGGGTGTAGTCGCCGTCCTGGGTGATGGTGACCATCGGTCCCTTGTTCCCGGCCTGGCGGTATTGGTAGATGAACCGGGAGACGGGGCCGGGTCCCTCGAGGGCGTACATCACTACGTCAGCCTGCTTGAGCTGCGAGATGTAGGGGCTGTAGTCGGGGGTCCCCAGCGGGACATACAGTTCCTGCACGACCGAGCCACCGGCGTCCTTGAAGCCCTTGATGACGCCCGCAGCGTAGCCACGCTTGCCGGAGTAGTCGGCAGCGATGGTGACCATCGTCTTGTAGCCCAGCTTTTCGAAGACGTACTTCCCGAAGGGATATGTCTGGGCATCGACGGTGGTTGGGTAGATCAGATATGTCTTGTTGATGTTCTCGATCTGCCCGTTGATCAAGGTCGTCATCAGGACCTTCTTCTCACTGGCAAGCGGGGCGATGGCGTTGTGTGCGTCGCCCATCAGCGGCCCAATGATGATCTTGACCTTGTCGTTATCGGCCAGCTTCTTGAATTTCTCCACCGCGCCGTCTACGCTGGTGGCGCTATCTTCGACCAACAGCTCCACCTTGCGGCCGGCGATCGTGTAATTGACCTCCTCTCAGCGCGAGCTCGATGCCTGCCTTGAACTTAGGGCCTAGATCGGCGACCGGTCCCGTGAAGTCAAGCAGGGCGCCGATCTTGATGGTCTCACCCGTTGCAGCAGCAGGGGCCTTGGTAGCGGCCGGAGCAGCCGGAGCAGTGGTGGCCGCGGGGGCCGCCGGCGCAGCCGGGGCTTTGGTAGCGGCCGGCGCAGCCGGCGCAGCGGTGACCGCGGGGGCCGCCGGCTTGGGCGCGCTGGTTGGCGCAGTCGTCGCCGGCGTGGAAGCACAACTCGTGAGGATCAGCGCGATGAGCAAGATCAGCGAAAGGACGGATACTGAACGCTTCATATTCCATCTCCTCTGCAAGGCTGGAAGTGGCAATGTTTGCCAGACGCGGAAGACCGGCGATCCTAATCCTGTTTCTGCCGACGGTGCTGCGACCACCTCCTTTCCGACAACAGCCGCAGCCTTCTGGACTCAGGCGGCAGGAATATTGCGCAGGACGTGTCCTCCGCGCAGGTTGCGATGCAGTTTGCCATGTTCGACGGCGACCTGGCCGTTGACCAGAACATACTCGATCCCACTCGGTGGAGCATCAGGGTGCAGATAGGTGGCATTGTCGCGGACGGCTGCGGGGTCGAAGATGGTGATATCCGCCCACATGCCGAGTTTTAGCAAGCCACGGTCGTTGATGTTGAAGCGCCGTGTGGACAGGGAGGTCATCTTGCGGACGGCCTCCTCCAGCGGGATCAACTGCTGTTCCCGCACATACTGGCCGAGAACGCGCGGAAATGAGCCGTAAGCTGCCGGATGCGGCATCCCGCGGCCGGTGAGGATGGCGTCAGTATTGATGGCGCCGTTGGGATGGCTCAGGAACTTCTTGAGCCCTTCGTCGGTGTCGAGGTCGCCGCTGACGCCGACGTAGAGGGCCAGGGCGGCGCCGTTCTCCTCGATCAACAGATCGGCCGACGGCGTCGAACGGCGTCTTGCCCTGGAGGCGACCGATCTCGTCGAAGCTCTTGCCGAGATAGACGGCATTCGACTCGCTCGGCGCCCAGAGCAGCCAGATGTTGCGCCAGCCGGTGTTGCGGGCGAGGTTGTGTGGCCAACGGCCTTCTTCCCAGGTGGGCCACTCCGAGACCATATTCTCCACGTCGTAGCGCAGCTGCTCGCGCTCGGGCGGGATCCTTGAGCCGCTCAACGAATTTGTCGACGCCTCCCTCGAAGGCATACGGCGGGAAGCAGGCGGTGAGCGTCGTGTTGGCGGAGATGTAGGGAATGACGTCGAACGTGATGTCGAGCCCCTCGCGGCGCGCCTGGTCGTGCAGCTCGATGGTCTTCTCGATGTGCGGCCAGTTCGGCTCGCCGAAGGCCTCGATGTGCGAGTGCTCGACGGGGATGCCATTGGCGCGGGCGATCTCGATGATCTCTTCGGTCGCGAGCAGCCCGGTCTCGCTCGAGCCGCGCACATGGCAGGTAAAGACACCGCGCATCGGGATCAGGGCCTTGGTGACCTCGATCAGCTCCTCGGTGGAGGCGTACATACCGGGAGCGTAGATGAGGCCGGCCGAGAGCCCGAAGGACCCGTCCTTCATGGCCTGTTCGGCGAGGGCCTTCATCTGTGCGAGCTCTTCAGACGTGGGCTCGCCCGGACGGAAGCCCATGACGGCGATGCGGATAGCGCCGTGTGAGGTGAGCGGGACGACGTTGAAGGCGGTGCCGCCGTTTTCGACACAGTCGAGGTAGTCGCCCATCGTGCGCCAGGACCAGCTCAGGTCGCCGCCCTGGAAGAAGGCGGTGTACGCGTTGAGGAGTCCGACGTTGGCGGGATTGAGCGGAGCGGTGGAGAGGCCACAGTTGCCGGTGACCAGGGTGGTGATACCCTGCTCGAGCAGTGGAGCCAGGATATCGGTGTGGTTGGCGAGCGGCAAAATGAAGTCCGCGTGGCTGTGGATATCTACGAAGCCGGGCGCAACGACCTTCCCGTCAGCCGGGATGACCCGTTTGCCCTCTGCGGCGTCGATGACACCTATCCCTGCGATCTTGCCGTCCGTGATCCCGATATCCGCAATGAACCACGGACTGCCCGTGCCATCGACCACCCGACCGTTCTTGATAACAACGTCAAACATCGGAACCCCTTTGCTCCTCTCGACATTGGTTATCGATACCGTGCGGTCTTAGAAAGCCGGCGGGCTGATGGCGGTCATCATGACCACCCGCTCCCGGCCCAGGTTGGCGAAACTGTGGCGCTGGCCGCAGTCGAAGGAGATCGAATCTCCCTCGTTGAGGACGTACTCCTCGCCGTTGATCCAGACATGCAGCTGCCCGGAGAGGACGACGGTACACTCCTCGCCTTTGTGGCTGAACACCGGCGGCTGGGTCTGCACGTCGGGCTCGACTTCGATGCGGATGAACTCGATGGCGCGGTTCAGGTCCGGCGTCATCAGCTCGTACCGGAGGTTCGATTCGGGCAGGACCAGGTTTTTATGCTGACCCTTGCGGATGACAAGGCCGCTCGGGGTCCCACGCTCTTCAAACAGAGCGGCGATGGGGATCTCGAGGGCAATGGCGATACGCCGCAGGGTATCTATGGAAGGGTTGGCAGAATTCTGCTCGATCTGAGAGATCAAGCTACGTGAAACGCTGGCCTGGCGGGCAAGCTCGACGCCAGACAGACCTTTGCAGATGCGGTACTGGTGGATACGCTCGCCCAGTGTCACGGCAACTCCAGGGACTCATTGTGTTCGATTGCACTAAACGACTTTGCGCCATTGCACTCCGCCGCTTTGTGCGTTCTGGCACACCTCGGTAAAGAAGTGCCTATTGGAGACGACAAACACATCCCTATGTTCAAGCACACTATACCACCCGCCGGCAGCGCTGTCAATAGTGTTGAACAGTACGAGCGACAGGGCGACAGCAAGCGCGTCGTGTGGGGGAGAGTTGATGGAGAAGCGAGCGTGCAGGCGCGGGAGATGCGGGGCTTGGTCAGGGGATATGCCGGCTTGAGAGGAAGGAAGGGGGTGGCGGATGGCGCGGCTCCCTTGGATGTGGGTTGGGGGGTAAACGTTGGTCCTTCGACACGGCCTGCGGCCAGTCAGGATGGAGCAGTAAGCCAAACCGATGATGTGAGGCGTTGCTGCGCCAGATCAACCGCATCCGCGCCGGCGCCAATGCGACCAGACAAAGCCTTTGCGTCTTTGCGCCTTTGCGTTAAGATGCCCCACCACCGGCCAATCCGCATTGGCCGCGTCGTGGGGCGGGGATTCGCGGGAAGCGAGTCGCGGGCAGCGGGACGGGGGGCAACCCAGAGGGGTGTGGTCATGGGGGCCGGGGCGAAGCACCCGCAGCAGTGGTCTCGTCAACGCACATGTCCGGCGGGTGCTTAGCCCCTACAGCTCTCCCTTTTCTCCCGCACATCTCCGGTAGGTGCTGACCCATCACACCTATCCGCATCAATCCACACAGACCTGCACCCAGCGACACCGGCCTCGCCCGCCGTGTGCGGCTGCGGACGGGTTAGAGGGGCAGCGCCTTTCGTTGCTCTTCGGGCAGGAGCTCGAGGAAGCGGACGGCGACGCCGACCAGGCCTAAGCGGCCAATCCAGTAGCCGGCCTTGTTGAACAGGCCCGGGACGACGACGACTCGCTCCTCGCGCAGGCCCTGCAGCGACGCCGTGACCACGGCCTCGGACGACATCCAAACGAATTCCGGAATGGCATCCCGGTCGAGCCTACCCGTCACGTGATCGTGGAATTCGCTGCGGGTGAGCCCGGGGCACAACGCCTGGACGCGAACGCCGGTCCCGGTTAGCTCGATCTGCAGAGCTTCGCAGAAGCTGATGATGTATGACTTGGTGGCGCCGTACACTGCGCTGCCGGGCGTGGAGACCGCGCCGGCCACGGATGCCACGTTGACGATCGCTCCGCGCCCACGCTCGATCATCCCGGGTAAGGCGGCCCGCGTGAGCCGGGTAGTTGCTTCGACGTGTAGCTCGACCATGTCGATCTGCCGCTCGATATCGCCGGTAAGGAATCGCTCTCCGGTACCGAACCCGGCGTTGTTCACCAGCAGGTCAAGGTCGTGAATCGCCTGGATGCTCCGGCTCGCCTGTTGCATACCGTCATCTGTGGTGAGATCTGCAGTCAGCACATCGGCGCGTACGTTCCAGTGGTCGCGGAGCTCATTCGCCAGGCTCTCGAGCCGGTCCTCACGCCGGGCAACGAGGAGCAGGTGATAGCCCAGCGCCGCAAGCTGCCGCGCATAGTTCTCGCCAATTCCGCTGGAGGCGCCTGTCACGACGGCCGTCCCTCGAGCCCCACCTTCCGCGCCGAACCACGAGTCGCGAGCGTGCCGTGCGCGATCCCATGTGTCGAGCGCGTATAGGGCCGCAATGCCCATCAACAGTTTTCCCTTTGCCACAAACATCCTCCTTCACTTTGCCATGAGGTCGTCGACCAGATCCACGTAACGCTGCATCGCCTCTTCGGTGCCGGTGCCCTTCACCCGCTCCCACGCGTCATGCTTGGCGCGACCGGCGAAATCGGTGATCCCCGGACGAGATCCCCGTACGTCGCCTACGGTCGCCTGCTTGTAGAGGGCGTAGAGCCGCAGCAACGTGTTGTTGTCAGGACGGCGCGACAGCGTACCCACGTCGCGCGCCGCCGCCTCGAACCGCGTCTGAAGGTCCGGCATGGTTGGCTCCTTCCGTATATCGGAACATTGTTGCGGCGACAAAGAATTTGTGCAGTCAGTAACAATCCGGTTCGATGTTTGCCGGCACTGCCACGATTTCAACCAGACATATGCGGGCTATTCTCCGCCGTCCTCCACGGTTCCGGCGTTCCTGAGGCGCTCGACGGCAGACGTATGGCCGGCCCCACGTGCCATGTCCAACGGTAAACGGCTGTCATCGGAGCGGATATTCGGGTTGGCGCCTCGCTCCAGGAGCAGGTCGATCATGTCGATCTGCCCGTTCTGGGCAGCGCTGTGTAGCGGCGTGAAGCCGTCGGCGGACAGCGAGTTGGGGTCGGCGCCGGCATCCAGCAGCGTGCGGGCGATCTCGAGCCGTTCTGCGGACGCAGCCGATCCGAGCGGCGGCACCTGCAGCGCATTGTTGGAGTGCAGGTTCGGGTCGGCGCCGGCTGCGAGCAAGAAGTCGACGATCTCGCGTCTCCCGAAGTAGCTCGCCAACCCGAGTGGGCTGAAACCGTCGGTAGCGAACCGGTTTACTGCGCCGGTGTCCTGTTCCACCAGAGTCTTCACGCGGGAGAGGTTGCCGAGCGCGGCCGCCTCCGGCAGGTCCAGGTCGCCGGCCTGTTGTGCCAGCAACTGGGCCATCTCCTCCTTTCCGCGATACAGCGCTGCGAGGGGCGCCAGCAGCCCTTTTGGCGAGCGGGCCCGTGCGAGCTCCGGCCGCTCCGCCAGGATCGTCTGGAGGCGGGCGCGATCGCCGGCATCTACGGCATCAAACAGGTCAGCCAGGTGACTCAAGACACGCCTCCCCTCGAATACGAGCCTGAGCTCGGGTGTGTTAAGAGCGGCTTCGACGGTAACGTAAAAATCGGCCGGATCGAGCAACCCCTGCTGCTCGTACACTGCCGCCTGCAATCCCAGTTCCAGCCGGTCCAACTGGCGCACCAGCTGAGCCTCTGCCGATTCTCCGCGCTCGAACTCTTCCCAATCGGCCAGGTAGAGCTCCGCGCCCGGTACTCCGGCCAGCACCTGCGCGACCGACAGTGCCTCCAGGCGGTGCTTCTCCTGGGGCGGCATGGCATCAGCCGGGGTGAAATCACCGGCGTGGACCTCTCCGAAGTCATGCAACAGCGCCATGCGCAGCGCCTTGTGCGGGTCGATGCCCGGTTGCGCACCCGCAACGAACAGCGCCAGCGCCGCTACCCCAAAGGAGTGCTCCGCCACACTCTCGCAGCGCTCACGCGGTACCCCGTTGCGCAGCCAGCCCTGGCGATACAACTGTTTCAGATGCATGAACTGGAGGTAGGCGCCCAACACGGCCGGAGCGCCAGAGTCAACCGGGAGTATAGGCAGCGGCGGGGCCTTCGTTTCCAAGAGCGGACACTCCTATTCCGTATCGACGCGATGGAGTATAGAGAAGGGAGAGCGGCGTGTAAAGGATTTCCATTCCGGTTACCGCATCCGCGGGCGGCGCGCGATCCAGCATCAGTAGACGAACGGTATCAGGCGCCAGTTGCCGCGCGTATACAGCGCCCAGCGCCCGCCGTAAAGCAGTTGCCATTCGTTGTCCTGGCGGACTATCCACCGGATTGTCGTAAGTAACAACCAGAACCAAAGGAAAAGGGATGGGAACGAACGAAACAAGAGCGCTGTTCCGGCGCCGCGCAACAAGATCCCCAATTCGGCGGGAAAGCGGACCCGGCGGAACGGCGGCAGGTCGAGCGGAGGCAGATCTCCAACCGGCGCCGGATTGTTGACGCGATCCCTGGCGTACACAAGCGCGGTCCAGACACCGGCCGCACCACCCAGGAGATACAAAAGCATACCCGGACCGGCTGCGACTTCGGGCAGCTCACCGATGGCCCGCCGGTCGCCGAACGCAGCCACCACCAGCATCGTTTCGAGCGCCGCAAGTATCCCGCTGGCCGGTTGAAAGGGATTACCGGTGCGCCTGGGTACCGAGAAGCGGGAACGGATGTAGGCCAGGGCAACCGCGTAGACGAGGGTCAGTACGACGAAAGTGACGCGGCGGGCGCCCGCCGTGAATCCGCCCACGTCGTCTGCACCCCATGCGACGAGCGCCAGGGCGACCGGCGCGATACCGCCCAGCGCGAGGTCCAGCGCAAAGCCCCGGTTCACGGGAGTAAAACCCTCGAATGGACGGCGGGGGCGAAGCCGGCAGCCAGCACCGCGGAGGTGGACGGCGGCGTCAGCAACCGCCAGCCGCCAGTGGTTGGGCCCGACCACGCTTCGTAGCCACCGAACGACCAGCGCCACAGCCCTCCCTCCCAGCGCAGGCATGGCTCTCCGCCGGCAACAGAAGCGACCATCGCGCCGTCAGGCAGCCCGGCCAACTCCGGCCACTCCAGCGTCGCATGCAATGGGCCAAGCCGTTCGGCGTGCAGCGCTGCGTCTACCTCATCCGCGCCGGGCCGGCCCCGAGAGGGGTCGTGCGGCCAGCGTTCCAGGTACGCCGCATACCGATCGGGAAGGCAGCGCTTGCACGGGCGATGACCGGCGGCCAGCGCAGTCACCTCGTCGAGGAAGAACAACTCCGTGTAGCGCCGGGGCGTCATGACCTGCCGGTGTTGGCCGCGGTACTCCAGCCGGCAGTAGATCCAGCGGCGCCCGGAATAGCGGCGGACGATCGTCCCACCATCGTCGTGCAGGCAACCGCGGTTCCCCATGAGCGCACCGCGCTCGGGCACTGCGACGAGTTCTCCGGAGGGCGTAACCCGGTTCTGCCTGGGCATTGGGTTAGCTCATGTAGCGCCAAGCAGGGCGCACGGCGATGGCGAGCAGCGACAGGCTCACGACGAGCGCCAGGATGCCCGTGGTAGGCGACTGGACGTAGTTCGCGGCGAAGGCCACGACGACGGATACCACGTACCCGTACAAACCCCACCGCTTTAGACGCCACATCGCCACGGCGAACAGCACATTCGCAAAGCTGGCGACGATCAACAGCGGGATAACCCATGGCCGAATCCCTGTTCCGCCGATGAGCCCGGCCTGGGCGAAAAAGACCGAGTAGTAGAGACCCGTGAACAGGTTAACGACGAGCACGAAGGTCAGCAGCGCCGTGAGGCAACCCCCTCTTCGTCCCACCAACCGGTCCGCTGTCCTCGACCGTCCCTGCATCTGCATCTGTTCCTCCCGCCCGATCAGGCCACAGGCGTCTGCCCGGCGTCCCATTCAGGGGGCGCAACGGCGCTCTCAAGAATCAGCCGTCTCTTGTATACCGATTCCATCAGGGGAATCGCTTTCAGCTGCGTCTGCCAGATCTCTACGGCGGGATACTCCTCGACGATGAGCACAACTCGCAGCTCGTGCGCAGTGATGGTGACCGCCACGTCTTCCACGATGCCGGTTCTCCCCCTCTCGAGGTACTCGGCCATCCGCAGGAGAGCAGCCAGACGCTGCAACCGCAGCTCATCGTCGTCTCCCATCAGCATCCGGTAGGCGCTCACGTCGGGCTTCCCCTTCCGGTGATAGCGCGTAAGCAACGCCACTAGCGCGAGCTCGCGCGGGGTGAACCCCGGGAGCCCGCGTGCCAGCACCAGGTTATGGGAGTACAGGTCGTGTTCCTTGTAGGAGATGACCGTACCGAGGTCGTGAAGCATCGCAGCCGCGTCAAGGAGATCGCGCTCTGCCGAGCTATACCCGTGTAAAGGTCTCATCTGGTCGAACAGCGAGCGTGCCAGATGCCGCACCTGGCGCGCATGGATTTCGGCGTAGCCGTATGTGCGCGCCGTGTTCAGGACGCCGAATCGACGCACATCGGCGATGACGGGGTAGGACAGATGCTGCCAGAATCGCTCGAAGAAGAGGCCCTCGCGCAATCCGTTCAGCGAGACGAGCAGCTCGTCAACGCCGACACGCGCCATCACGTTCAGGACAACCGTGGCTCCGGCCAGGATAATGTCCGCCCGGTCGCTGCTCAGTCCCGGAATGTCCCGGCGCTTGCCAAGCGGGAGCTCACGAAAGGCGGCAATGCTCTCTTCGACAGACGCCCGCGTGAGGCTGAAGGCGTGCAGATTGGACAGGGGGTAGCTGCGCCGGACGGCCTCGATGCGCGCCAGGTTGCGGATGGTCCCGCCAACCCCGATCAGCGCCCCGGTGCGGTTCGAGAGCCAGTGGACGCCCCCTACTTGCCGGTCGATCTCATCCTTCAGCGCGCTGTAATCGGAGCGGGAAATGGGGTCGCTGTGGACGAAGCGCTCTGACAGGGCCAGCGCGCCCAACGGCAGCGACTCTCCGCAACTGAAGCGACGGTCCGCTATCTCGCTGAGCTGCATGCTGCCGCCGCCCAGATCCATCACGGTGCCTTCGGACATATCGAATTCGTTCAGAGCGCCTATCGCACCGTAGCGCGCCTCGGTCTCACCGTCGAGCACACGCAGCGGCAGACCGATCTCCCTGCGCACCCGTGCGACGAAATGCGCGCCGTTGGCGGCATCGCGCACGGCGCTGGTGGCAGTCGCCACAACGCTATCGATTTTGGTGCTGTCGCAGAACCGCTTGAAGAACTTCAGCGCTGAAAAACCGCGCACCATTGCGCTGTCACTCAGCCCGTCGGCGGTCATCCCCTCGCGGAGGCGCACGACCTCGCGGATCTCGTCCTCGACACGATAAGAACGCCCGGGCAGGCAGCTCATGACGACCAGCCGGGCAGTGTTGGAGCCCAGATCGATGACTGCGATGCGCTGTTGTTCGAAGCGACTGCGTTTGCGGTGATCCATCCGGCGATCCTTCTCCCCCTGCGACGCGCGTAACGGCGGAAAGAGTAACAAATGTTGAGGAGTGGCGCAGTGGAACGCGCTACAAAGGGCAGCCGGAGTTCAGCCCGCCCGCTAGCGGATCCAGGCGACGATTACCGGCAGGTAGAGCCGCGTCTCCGGCGCGCCGGCCGGGCACTTCGAGAGCTCGAAGCTGTCTATCGGCGTACCGTCCACGTCAATCGCGACGAATCTCGCCCTGCATGCGCCGGCATCTGCCCGCACAAAGTGGAATACTGACTTGCTGACGGCCGTGAGCGGTCCCGTTCCGGCGGGGTACAAAACCGAGCCGCCCCCGCCCGTGATCATGTAAATCACGCCATGCTCGCCGGCAGGAGCGGGAGCGCCCCCCACCACCGGCACCGTGCGCTCGTAATGATGGTCGTGCCCCGCGAAAACGACATCCACGCCGTATCGCTCGAAGAGTGGGATGAGGTAGCTGTGTGCGTCTGGGGTCCAGCCGTGATAGCCAGAGCTGTACATGGGGTGGTGAAGCATTACGAACTTCCACGTCTGCTGCGTGGAAGACAGGTCAGACTCGAGCCACCGGTACTGTGCGCTGCCGGGGCGATAGTCCATGTTGCTGTCGAGGGCGGTGAAATGGGCGCTGCCCCTGTCAAAGGAATAGACTCGCTCCGCCAGCTCCGCCGGCCCGTTGGTTGGCAAGTAGAAACGCTCAAGGAACGGCCCGATGTCGCCGGTTACATACTCGTGGTTCCCGGGCACCGGATAGAACGGGATATGGCCGATCAGATCTCGGAAGGGAATAAAGTAGTGCGGATCGTACTCGCTGCCGGATCCGGTGTAGACGATGTCTCCCACGTGGAGCGCGAAGTCGAAGCTGAAGCGGGCCATTTGCGCCGCCACCCGTGCAGCATCCGGAGAACCTCCCTGCGCATCGCCGCGGCTGTCGCCGAGAACGGCAAAGCTGAGGGTCTGTCCCGCGGACGCCGTGCGGAAGCCGGTACTCGGCCAGGGAGTGACATCCTGCCCGCCCACCCAGATGCGGTAGTTGTACGCGGTGCCCGGCAGCAGCCCATTGGCCGTCGCCGAGAACCGGTAGCCGCGCGCCGGCGCTGCCGCCGTGCAAAACCGCAGCCGCGGCGTCCCAATTCCCCGTCCGGGCCGGCGTAGCGTAGCTCCGCCCCCGTGCTGCTCGTCGCAATCCAGGCGACTGTGGCGGACGTCGTGGTGACGTTCTGAACGTGCGGCCACTGGGTGAAAGCCGCAGCCGTCCCGGTCTGCGCCCGCGCCGGATCGGCGGGCAGCAGCAGGAGAGCGAGCACGAGCAACAGACGGCGCATCACGCCATTATAGTGGGTAACCCACCGGCGATCTACTCGCCGTCCACTGTCGAGTCAGGCACGCGTTCCCAGGGCTTGATCGCGCCGCCAGCGCGGCGGAACTCCCGGTAGAACTGCGCACGATCGATGCCGGCGTCCGGAGCGGTGCGCGCTAACGTGTCGTCCAACGCCGCGCGCACCGGCTGGCTAAGGTGGTCGATGATTTCAGGCAGCCGGACGCGGGCCATCAGCGCCCTCGCGCAAGTGGCGGGCGCTGCAGACCGAGCCGCAGCTTCAACACCATCAAAGCCGCTTCCAGGAATATTCGCACCGACATCTTGGACTCACCACGGGTCCGGTCGGGGAATACAATCGGCACCTCGGCGAAGCGCATTCCGGCAAGCTTGCATGCGTAGTTGACCTCGATCTGAAATCCGAAGCCGTTCGTCTGGAGCGCGTCGAGGTCAAGCGCCTGCAGCGCCTGCCGCCGGAAGCACTTGAACCCGGCAGTGCAGTCGCGGACCGGTAACCGCAACACCGTCCTGGCGTAGAGGCTGCCTGCCTTGCTGATCAGCCCGCGAAAGCGGGGCCAATGCTCGGTCTCGCCTCCCTGCACGTTACGGGAGCCGATCACGACGTCCGCGTCGACAGTGGCTGCCAACAGCTTCGGCAGGTCGATGGGCCGGTGTGAGCCGTCTGCATCCATCTGCACGATGTATTCGTAGCCCGCAGCCAATGCATGTTTGAAGCCGGCCACGTATGCGCTGCCCAATCCCAGTTTCCCGCTGCGATGGATCACTGCCACCCGGCCTGTACTGGCGACGTACTGCTCGGCGACGTCACCGGTCCCGTCGGGTGACCCGTCGTCGACAACGAGCACGTGGAGATGGGGATCCAGCCCCAGTACCGCATCCAGCAGAAGCGGCAGGTTTTCTCGTTCATTGTAGGTGGGCACGATCACCAGGGCAGGGGCGTAGACGAAAGCATAGGCTGATCTGGCGGTTGCCGGTACAGACGCCTGGCGCGACACCAGGAACCGGATATCACCCGTTTTGGGCGTTGGTCGTTCGATCAAGGCTGCTCAGTTACTCCTTCTCCAGACACTGCGGTCTCGCCGCAGGAAAGTGCTGACACAGCGTGCGGCCGTGTGACGGCCGGCGCGCCTCGTATCGAATCAGGTCGTTATGGTAGCTACTACGCGT
Source organism: uncultured Chloroflexia bacterium (assembly GCA_963783655.1). Classification (GTDB taxonomy): domain Bacteria; phylum Chloroflexota; class Anaerolineae; order CG2-30-64-16; family CG2-30-64-16; genus CAWAOA01. Next base: position 83,849 of record CAWAOA010000015.1, on the reverse strand, counting down.
GGAGTGGGCTGTATGGGAGAATCCAAGCGGATCACAGCGCATCATGCGCCGGGCGGAGATCGGAGTTATACTATCCAAATGCCGCCGCGGGCCACCGTTGGCGGTGAAAACCACGAATCTGGGGGAAAATGAAGGTCCTGTTTCGACTTGCACGGCAGTTGCGCCCGTATCGCGCCACCCTGGTCATCACGACGATATTGATCATGATACGCGCGGCGATTACGCTGGCGCCGCCGGTGCTGCAGGGACGGGTGGTTGACGAGGTAATCGGTGCCCGCGACCTCGGCCGACTGAGCTGGTTGATCGGCCTGCTGTTGCTCGCGCACCTGATCGACGCGCTCAACGGTATCGGGGAACAGTACTTGCGACACACGATCGGAGAGCGCTTCATCTTCGATCTGCGCGTGCGGTTATACGGCCATCTGCAGCGCCTTTCGCTCTCCTTCTTCGAGCGCACCTCGACGGGTGAGTTGATGTCGCGCGTGAGCAACGATGTGGCCGCGCTGGAGCAGTTCGTCACCCACGGGGTCATCCTGACGATCGTCGATGCGGTGCGGCTGGCCGGGGCGGCGGTCGTGCTGATGCTGTACCACGTGCGCTGGCGCTCGTGGCACTGTTCCCCGTGCCGATCATCGCCGGAGCGCTTCGCATTTCAACCGCTACGTCCGGCCGATCTACCGCAGCGCGCGCGACCGGCTTGGCGACATCAACGCGCGGCTGCAGGACGACCTGGCCGGCATCCGCGTGATCCAGGCATTCGGGCAGGAAGCACGCCGAGTCGACCGCTTCCGCGAGCGTCAGCGAGACGTACTACCGCGAACACGTGCGCTCGATACGCACCTGGTCCAGCTTCTTTCCGGCGATCTGTTCCTCGCTGCGATCGGAAGCAGCCTCGTGCTGGCCGTTGGCGCATGGCATGGTCGTCAGCGGCCAGATCACGCTGGGCACGCTCGTCACATTCCTCTCGTTCACGTCACTCCTTCTACGATCCCATCAGGCGGCTGACCGAGATCGACAACATCGTTCCAGCAGGCGATCGCGGCGGCAGAGCGCGATCTTCGAGCTGCATGGATCGAGCAGCCCGAGATCCACGATCTGCCCGGATGCGCATCGAGCTGGACTCCGTAGCGGGCGATGTGCAGTTCGAGGCGTGCCTTTTGCTACGGGATGGGGACGAGGTGCTCCACGACGTTGACTTCCACATGGCGCCCGGCGAAGTGGTGGCTCTGGTCGGGCCCAGCGGCGCGGGCAAGACTCGAGCATCGCCAACCTGCTCTGCCGCTTCTACGACCCGACAGAGGGCGGGTGCTGGTGGACGGGCACGACCTGCGGAGAGTGCAGCTCGCTCAGCTGCGGCGCCATGTCGCCGTGGTGCTGCAGGACACCTTCCTCTTCAACGCCTGCGTGCGCGACGAACCTGCTCTACGGCAAGCCCGACGCCACCGACGAGGAGATGCACGCCGCCGCCAGGGCGGCCTTTGCGCACGACTTCATCGACGGCGATGCCGCACGGCTACGAAACCGAAATCGGCGAGCGCGGCGTCAAGCTCAGCGGCGGCCAGCGGCAGCGGCTGGCGCTGGCCCGCGCCATCCTCGCCGACCCGCGCATCCTGATCCTCGACGAGGCCACCTCCTCGGTAGACGCCGAGGCAGAGTTCCTGATCCAGCAAGCGCTGGAGAAGGTATGCAGGGACGCACGGCGCTCGTCATCGCCCACCGGCTGAGCACCATCCGCAATGCGGACAAGATCATCGCGCTGGAAGGCGGGTGCATTCGCGAGGTCGGCGACCACGGCGAGCTGCTGGCCCGCGGCGGGCTGTACAGCCAGCTTTACCAGCGGCAGTTGGAGTTGGGCGCGCAATCGTGAGGCCGCGACGGGTCGAGGTTGCATCCGACGTTTGGGGCAACATGTAGGATAACATGCCGATGTTGTCCCGTGTGCGGGGCAGAGCGGGCTTGCTTGTTGCCCCAGCGCGTTCTCTACCCCATACACGGGACAACATCGGCACGCATAGCGTATCCTACAAATCGCCCCCGGCGTGCGATGCGCCCTCGGGCCGAGGTTGGGTTGCCATTTTCCCGCGAGCCGGAGGTCAGCCCCTTGTGGGCGCACCTGCCCCTGCCGGGTAGGCACGGGGTGTTGGTCGCGGCGCGATCCGGTTAACCGATGACCGCGCCGCGGCCGAAACGCGGCATCGGCGCCGCGACCCGGGGATCGCGTGGTATTGGGGCACGGGGCGGGTGACCCGCCCCCTACGATTGGCGTGGTTGGTGCCGTTGATACGTGGGACGAGGAATGACATGATCCAATTGGCCAGCGATAGACTGGTGATCCGTCCTTTCCTTGCAGCCGAGCTGGACGAAGTGAGCCAATTGCTCGACGTCGAGCTCGGCGAAGCGCTCCCGCCGCGGGAGCGAGGACGGTGGCTGGCGTGGACCACGCTCGCCTACGAGCAGTTGGCCCGCATGCACCAGCCTCCCTATGGCGACATGGCCATGACACTGGCGGGCAGCGGCGAGCTGGTCGGGGCGTGCGGCCTGGTTCCGATTCTCATGCCGCTCTCGCTGGTCGACGGGTTGGGAACGGGACGGGAGACGCCGGAGACGGCCCGCTTCGAGCCGGCCGTTGGGCTGTATTGGGCGCTCGCTCCTGCCTATCGCGGCCAGGGGTACGCCACGGAAGCGGGGATCATGCTGATGCATTACGGATTCGAGGGGCTGCGGTTGGGCCGGATGGTGGCGACGACAACCTACGACAACGTCGCGTCACAGGCGGTCATGGAGCGGCTCGGCATGCGGATCGGCCGCAATCGATTCCCTGATCCGCCCTGGCTGCAGGTGGTGGGGGAGCTGCGGTGGGACGAATGGGCCGTGGGCAGAGAATGACATTATGAAGATGAACGGGCTTTTGGCCCAGACGCCGCACGGTAGCCCGGCCGATGCAGAGAGCACCGGAATGGGATGCGCTGCGGCAGCAGGAAAGGGGAAACGACACTCGGTATGATGAATGAGACCCAGAACGAACAACAGCGGGTGCTGATGATCGCCGCCCACCCGGATGATCCGGAGTTCGGATGCGCGGGCACTGTGGCGAAATGGGCGGCAGCCGGCAGAGAGATCACCTACCTGCTGTTGACCAGCGGCGACAAGGGCAGCCCCAGCGCCGAGATCGCGCCGGGCCGCCTGGCCCTCGTGCGTGAGGAGGAACAACGTGCCGCGGCAAAGGTGCTCGGTGTGGCAGAAGTGGTCTTCTGGGGATACCCCGATGCCATGCTGGAGTACAACATGGAGCTGCGGCGACGCCTGTGCTGGGCGCTGCGGAAGTACCGGCCGCACGTGCTGCTGACGATCGATCCGTGGCGCCATTACCAGCTGCATCCCGACCACCGGGTTGCCGGCCAGTCCGCCCTGGATGCCATCTATGCAGCACGCGAGTGGCACATCTTCCCGGAACAGCTGAGAGACGGGGTCGTGCCCTGGCGCGTCCGCGAGGCCTACCTCTTCTGGACGGGCGACCCCGACTACTATGAGGATATCACCGCTTGTTTCGAGCGGCGCCTCGAGGCGCTGGCCCGGCACGAGAGCCAGCTGCTCGGCAAGGCGGAGCAGGCCACGGAGCGGCTGCGCCAGCTGGCCCGGGAGGCCGGAGAACGCGCGGGCTGCGAGTACGCCGAAGGCTTCCGGCGCTTCGAGTTTCCACAACGCTAGCCAGAACCGCCGTCCGCGCGACGAGCCATTCGGGCACACAACATCACATCCTGGCCAGAGCCGGGGAAGCAGGTCGCCGTGAGCAGCGAGCAGATCGCACGCAAGACACGGCGGCCGGCATAGCTTTTGCGAGCCAGTGCCTGTCCATTGGTATAACGCTACCCGAACTGAACGCCGCCCCTTGCTACATTGCAGCGCGGAGGGGGCGTAGCACAGCATGGATACAATTCTAGAGGACATGTGCGACGAAGCGGTCAGGGCAGCCATCCAGGCGAACCGGGCCGCATTTCTTTCCATTCTGTGCCGCTGGCCCCACGCCGAATTGTACGAAGATCCGGAGCTCCGGTGGTTCATCACCGGAATCCCCAATCCGTTGTTCAATTCCGTAGTCTGGGCGCACCTCGCCCCGGAACGGGCCGACGAGCGCATCTGTGAGACGCTCGACGTTTTCAGCCGCAGGCGGGTGCCGATGCAGTGGACGGTCGGTCCAGACTCCGCACCCTCAGACCTGGGAGAGCGCCTGGAACGGCGTGGCCTCGTGTACACGGGCGATCACGCAGGGATGGCGGCTGACCTGCGCGAGCTACGGGAGCGATCGAGCGCACCTGAGGGGCTGTTTATCGACGAGGTGGACGACGTCGAGACCTTCGAGCGGTGGTTGGAGCCGGTGTCGGTATGCTTCGGGCTGCCCGGAGAGGTGCGCCGAGCCGTCCGCGACTCGTTTGTGGAACTCGGCTTCGGGGACGACGTCCCGTGGCGGCACTACATCGGGTGGCTTGACGGCAAGCCGGCGGCAGCGTCGACCCTGTTCCTGGGCGCCGGGGTGGCCGGGGTCTACAATGTGGCTACGCTGCCGGACTCGCAGCGACAGGGAATCGGAGCAGCATTGGCCGCCGCGCCGCTGCGGGACGCCCAGAAGTTGGGCTACCGGGTGGGCACGCTCATCACGGCGCGTGGGGCGCGCCGGATGTACGAGCGCATGGGTTTCGAAGAACGGTGTCTGTTGAGCAATTATGTGTGGCAGGGCGATACAGAGAATTCGCCCCATAGCGATTGCCGGCCCGAATAGCGGAGCCCGGTAAGGAGATGGCATGAAATATCGCAGGTTTGGGCGCACCGGCTGGGACGTGAGTGAAGTTGGCTACGGAATGTGGGGGATGGCCTCGTGGAGCGGTTCAGAGGACCAGGAATCGCTCCGGGCGATGCAGCGCGGGGTTGAGCTAGGGATCAACTTCTTCGATACGGCCGCCGCGTACGGCAACGGCCACAGCGAGAAGTTGCTCGGTCAACTGGTGCGTGCCAATCCAGACAAGCAGCTCTACACGGCGACAAAGATCCCACCCAAAAGCCAACAGTGGCCCAGCCGCCGGAGCGATACGCTCGAAGAGTCGTACCCGCCGGATCACCTGGAGCAGCAGTTGCACCAGTCGCTGGAGCATGCCGGACTGGAGCGCTTCAACCTGATCCAGCTACACACCTGGGAAGATAGCTGGATGGACGACGACCGGTGGCTCAAGCGATTGGACGAGCTGAAGAGCCAGGGGTTGTTCGATGCCATCGGAATCAGTGTGAACCGGTGGGAGCCATGGAACGGCGTCCGCGGGTTCGCAGCGATATGATCGACTCGGTCCAGGTGGTGTACAACATCTTTGACCAGAACCCTGAAGACGAACTGTTCCCCGCCTGCGAGGAACACGGTGTGGCGATCATCGCACGCGTGCCATTCGACGAGGGATCGTTGACCGGTTCGTTGAGCCGCGACAGCCGGTGGCCGGAAGGGGACTTCCGGAATAAATACTTCTCCCCCCAAAACCTGGCCGCGACCATGGATCGGATCGAACCGCTACGCAGGATGGTGCCGCCGGGAGACACACTGCCCCGGGTGGCGCTGCGGTTTATTTTGAGCAACCCCAGCGTGAGCACGGTCATCCCGGGGATGCGCAAAATGGCGCATGTGGAAGCCAACGCCGGGGCGAGCGACGCGGGTCCGCTGCCGCGCGAGCAGGTAGCCATTCTCCGGCGACACCGCTGGGAGAGGCAGCTGCAGTAGGAGTCATGGTGTGACAAATCCGGTTGTGCCGGTCGACTCGGCAGACAGCCTGCTGAGCGCCGCTGCGGGCGTGCTGGCCATTGAGGACGTAATACAGCCACGCCCGCCGCAGCGAGGGGTACGCGTGCGGGGACGGTTGTTGATGCCATCACAGCAAGCGTATGGCTTGCTCGCAGAGCGGCTGCGGCCCGAAGGGTTGACCCCGGTGTTGCGGCGGGACGGCGGAGATGCGCTCGACCCCAACCGTGCGGTGCTGATGGCGGTGCCGGGCACGTGGGCGCAAGCGCCGCAGCGGGTGCGATTGGCGCTGCTCCTGTTCGGGTTGACCGTGCTGTCGTGCCTCTACGTGGGCGCGCAAATGCCTGAAGAGGTGATGCGGCGCGGCGTGGAGAACTGGAATCTGCTCGACGGGCTGCCGTTCGCGGCCGGGCTTCTCGGTATCCTGGCTGCGCACGAGCTTGGCCACTACCTGATGGGGCGCCGTCTGGGCGCGCCGGTATCCCTGCCCTACTTCATCCCGATGCCGTTCGGTCCGTTCGGCACGCTCGGCGCCGTAATCAGCATGGTAGCGCCCCCGCGTGACAGGAGACAGCTCGTCGCAGTAGCGGCAGCAGGGCCGCTCGCCGGCCTGCTCGTCGCGATTCCGGTGCTGCTGCTCGGGCTGTCGATGAGCCACGTCCAACCTGTTCCGCCCACCGGGTATATGATGGAGGGAAATTCCTTCCTCTACGCCGGGCTGAAATTCCTGATGTTCGGCCAGTGGTTGCCGTCAAACGGAATGGACGTGTTCATCCACCCGGTGGCGTTCGCCGGCTGGGCGGGCTTACTGGTAACCGGGCTGAACCTGATCCCCGCCGGGCAGCTGGACGGTGGGCACCTCGCATTCGCCCTTCTCGGCGAGCGCACGTCGCGCGTGTTCTGCTCTACGTCGTAATGGTCGCTTTGCTGGCGCTTTCGATCGTGTGGATCGGATGGCTGCTGTGGGTATTCCTGATCTTTACCTTCAGCCGCGTGCGGGTGTCGCCAATGGACGACGTGACCGCGATCACGCCGGGGCAGAAGGCACTGGCGGCAGCGATGTTGGTCCTCTTTGTTCTCGTCTTCACCCCGCTGCCGCTGGTGGTCGTGCCGTGATCGGGGCTGCAACAGAACGTATTGCATGCCACTTCCAGAACCACCAGCATCCGTGATACTGCGAGGCGCAAGCTCACAGACGCTGATGGGAGGTATTCATGGGCAAGCGAGAAGATACTCTGCAGCGCTATGTAAGCGATATGCTGGCTGTGGACAAGCATATACTGGAAGCTGTCGAGCGACAGGCGAGTGACCCGCGTATACAACAGCACTCCGAAGCCGCGCTGGTGATCGCCCAGGCAGAACGGGCGATGCGGATGCACGTGGCGCGGCTCGAAGATCACTTGAAGACGCTGGGCGGCGACCCAGGGTCGCCGATCAAGAAGGCGGTAACAGCAGCGCTCGGCGTCGGCGCCGGATTGATTGATAGAGTGCGACCCGACACGGTCACGACTGCATTGCGTGACGACTACACCGCTCTGAATCTGGCCGCGGTCAGCCTCACGCTCCTGCATACGACCGGACTGGCATTGAACGACTCGATTACCGCAGCCATTGCGGAGAGCCAATTGCAGGAGCTGGCGCCGGTAATCATGCGCATCAACGAGGTGATCCCTCAGGTGTGCGTGCAGGAGTTGGTGGACGAGGCCGAAACGGTCGATACCAGCGTCGCACCCGAAGCGGTTCGCCGTACCCAGAAGGCCTGGCGCCGGGATGGCAATAGCGTCTAGGTTCCGGCCCACCCGCACATTCGACGGCCATCCCGGGCGTGCCTGGGATGGCCGTTTCTTCTTATCCTCCGGCGTCGACCGGAAAGAGAGGCCTGTAATGACTCGAATCGTGCGTGTGCTGTGCCTGTTGCCGCTGCTGCTCGCGGCCGCCTGCAGCTCCGGCAGCGCATCGCCCACGCCGGCTCCCGGCCCCCGCGCAACAGCCTCAGTCGCTGCGCCTGGAGTGGCGGCCCAGACTGCTGCCGCTACAGTGCCGGCGCCGGCCACGGTTGCTGCCGGTGCAACCGGGGCAACGGCCCCGGCCCCCGCAGCCACGCGCACGGCCGCCGCCACGGCGATTCCCACGGTTGCACCGGCAACCGCTGCGCCCACCACCGCTCCCAGCCCGACCGCGCCGGGCCCGACGTGGTCGGCCCAACCGCGACGCCTGCCCCAACCGCTACTCCATCTGCGACCGCTCAGGCAGCGTTTGACCCGGCGCGTGTGCGCCTGGAACTGCAGCAGCTGCCCGGCAAGTTCACCGCGCCGCTCTACCTGACCGGCGCCAGCGATGGAACCAATCGGATGTTTGTCGTCGAGAAGGCGGGCACGATCCGTCTGCACGACGGGCAGGCGGTGGTCCAGCAGCCGTTCCTGGATATCCGCGACCGGGTCGGCAGCAGCAGCTCGAGCAGGGTTTGCTCGGGCTCGCCTTTCCGCCCAACTTCCGCGAGACCGGTTTCTTCTTCGTCAACTACACGGATCGCAATGGCGATACCGTCGTCAGCCGCTTCCACGTCGATCCGGGCACGAACAGGGCGGACGCCGGAAGTGAGTCCCGCGTGCTGTTCGTCGATCAGCCTGCTGCGAACCACAACGGCGGGAACCTGGTGTTTGGGCCGGACGGCATGTTGTGGATCGGGATGGGAGACGGCGGCGGCGCCGGCGACCGGTTTGGCAACGCGCAAAACCCTGCCTCGCTGTTGGGGAAGATCTTGCGCATCGACGTCACGAGCGACACGAGCAAGCCCTATACCATCCCGGCGGACAACCCGTGGGTGTCGCAGCAGTGGAACGGCCGCAAGATGGTGCCCGAGGCGTGGTCGCTCGGCATGCGGAACCCGTGGCGTTTCAGCTTTGACCCGCAGACGAAGGCGCTGTGGATCGCCGACGTAGGACAAAACGCATACGAGGAGATCAATCGCATCGACTCCGGGCCGAACGGGTATCCGCAAGGGGGCCTCAATTTCGGATGGCCGGTGATGGAGGGGACGCACTGCTACCCGGCGAGTGCGCAATGCCGGTCGGACGGCCTCGTGATGCCGGTGTTCGATTACGCACGCACCAGCCCGCGCTGCTCGATCACCGGTGGGTACGTGTATCGAGGCGCGCAGTTCCCGGCGCTTAACGGGGTCTACCTGTTCTCGGACTACTGCAGCGGGGAGATCTGGGCGCTCGCGCAGGGAGCCGGCGGGCGGTACCAGGCGAGCCTGCTGCTCGACTCACCCTACTTCGTCAGCTCATTCGGCCGGGACGATGCCGGGGAGCTGTACGTGACCGATCTGAGCGGGGGTGGGGTGTACAGGGTGGTGGTGAGGTGAGGGGGTGCGGAGTTCTGAGTTCTGAGTTCTACGTTCTAAGTTCGAGGTAGGTCACACGTCATCCGTCATCCGTCACCTGTAGGGGACACCCGTAGGGGTCATACTTCGTACGCCGTAGGTCACGCTTGGAGCGTGACGCCGTGCACAATACCCGGAATGTTGGGGTTTGGGAGGGATGACGGCGGAAATGTAGGCAACGCTAGGAGCGTGACACGTCCCGCGACCAGCGGATTTCGGGGTACCGCGCCACCGTCACGCTCCAAGCGTGACCTACGACGTACGAATGCCATATGACGCACGCTCACGGGTGACGTAGTGACCCCTACGGGTGACGTATGACCCCTACGGTGACGGATGACCCCTACGGGTGACGCATGGCCCCTACGGGTGACGTATCACGTGCGAGCCAGCAGTTGCTCCAATGCGTGGAGCAGGGCGTCGGCGTGCGAGCGGGTGTTGTAGGCCTGGAACGAGACGCGGAGGTATGGCCGGCCGTTCCAGCGGACGATGGGTACTTCAATCCGGTAGTCGTCGAACAGGCGATTCTTCAGCAGCTCGGCATCGACCGCCGGCAGCGGCGCGGCGAACATCTGGTAGAACCAGCCGTTGCCATCGGGGCAGACCGGCGGCAGGCCGGTCAGGGCGTGCAGCCGGGCGCGCGTCTGCCGGGCCAGCGCACGGCATCGCTCGCGCTGTGCCTGCCATTCGGGGGTCGCCTGATAGGCAATAGCGGCCGGCACCGTCAGGAACGCTGAGATGTCCCTCGTGCCCTGCCACTCGTTGTGGTCGACGAACCGCGACGCTCCCGGGTGCTCGCTTTCCCATCCCCAACTGACCACGAGCGGCTCGATCATGTACTGCAGGTCGCGGCGCACATAGAGAAAGGCAGCGCCCTTCGGCGCGCAGAGCCACTTGTGGCAGGCGCCCGAGTAGACGTCGGCGCCGATTTCGGACAGGTCGAGCGCGATCTGGCCGGGGGCGTGCGCGCCGTCTACGATCGTGAGGATGCCCGCCTCTCGCCGCGCCGGCACACTTCGGCCACGGGGAAACAAAGCGCGGTTGGGCTGGTGATGTGGCTCAGGAATATCACCCGGGTGCGCTCCGTCACCCCGGCCCAGAAGCGATCGACCCACTCCTCGGGCGAGGTGACGGGCAGCGGAATCCGTTGCTCGACGTAGGTGGCGCAGCTCTTGGCAGCCAGGAAATGCCAGCTCTTGCGCAGAGCGCCGTATTCGTGATCGGTGCTCAGCACTTCGTCGCCGGGCCTGAGACGCAGACCGGGGCCGTCGGGCTGAGTCAGGCTGCGCAGCACGACGTTCAGCGCTGAAGTCGGGTTATGGAAGTAGACGAGATCGGCGCCGTCAACGTTCAGGAAGCGTCCCAGCGCCGCGCGGCTCTCGGCCATCATCGCCGGTGCGCGGCGATCCAGGAACTGGACCGGATCGCGCTCCATCTGGCGCTGAAGCTCCTGGTAGCGTTCGAGCACCGGGCGTGGGCAGGCGCCGAAAGAACCGTGATTGAGGAAGACGATCTCCGGGTTGAGCAGGAAGTCGTCGCTCGCAACCAACCCGGTGAGGGACTCCCCCTGCGTCATGCCGGCTCACCCAGCCGCTCGAGCTCCCGGCGTACGAGCTGCATCAGCTCACCCACGGTAGCCCGGTCGAAGGCGAAGCGCCCACCGGCAGCCTGGAACAGCTCGGGTAAGGTGCGGGTGTATCCAAGCGCCAGCGCCTCCCGGTAGCCGCGCACGGCGCCGGCCTGGTCGCGCAGCGCGTTGCGCCATACCTGCAGCGCGCCGACCTGCGCGAGCCCGTACTCGATGTAGTAGAACGGGTACGTGAAGATGTGAAGCTTGCGATGCCAACCGGTTTCCTTTTCAGCCTCCAGCCCGCTCCAATCGGTACCCTGCATGAAGCGCTCCCACAACTCGCTCCACTTCGCGTCGAGATCCGCGGCGGTGACGCCTTCGGGCGCATCGGCATAGACCCAGTGCTGGAAGGCATCGACGACCGCCATGTAAGGCAGGAAGCGCACGATCCCTTCCAACTGTTCCCGGTAAGAGCGCCGTGCGTTTGCGGCGTCGAAGAAGCCGCCTTCCGACCGCTCCAGGTACGGCGCTGCCAACAGCTCCATCCCCATCGACGCCACCTCGCAGAACTCCACCGGCGCATCGTTGTTCCAGACGAGCGGGTGGCGGAGCGATTCCATGTAGTGGAATGCGTGCCCACCCTCGTGCAGCAGAGTGCGGACGTCGTTCCGCGTCCCGGCGGCGCTCATGAAGATGTACGGCATGCGGCTGACCGGGAAACTCTCGCAGTAGGCGCCGGGCGCCTTGTTGGGACGGGCGGGCAGGTCCAGGAACCCGTCGCGCATCGCCTCGTAGTGCCGGGCGAGCTCGGGATCGACACGGTTGAAGATGCGCAGCACTCCTTCATCCAACTCTCGAGGGTCGCCGAAGGCCGGCGCCTGCTCGCCGTGCAGGTCCGCATTGACGTCCCAGGGACGCACCGAGGTTACACCCAAGGACCTCGCCCTCTCGGCATACAGCTCGCTGCGAGCGGCACGACCTCGTGCTCGATGGCATCGTGGAAGGTGAAGCAGTCGGCGGGGCTGTAGTCGAAGCGGGCCATGGCGCGCCAGGCGTATTCGCGGTAATCACGCAGACCTGCGTTGCGGGCCAGTGCCCGCCGGTGCGGGAGCATCTCGAGGTACAGGTCGTTCAGGGCGTCTCGCTCCCGCAGCCAGCGATCCATGATGAGGCGCCAGGCACGCTCTCGCTCGCCGCGATCGCTGCTGAGCAGGTGCACTTCGGCCTGCGCCATCGTTTCAGTTGCCCCTTCCCACTCGATCGACATCGCGCCGGCGATCTTGTCGTAGCGGTTGCCGAGCTTCATCAGCTCGCTTTCGATCGGCACGTTTTCGGCCCGGAACAGCTCTGCTTCCGTCTGGAACCGGCGATAGAGCGATTGGTTGTCGCGTCCGGGCTTGTACCACGGGAGGGCGAGCAGCCTGTCGCGCAGCGCCTGATCTGCGATCTTGCTGTCCGGCAGGGTCTTTTCGACGAACGTCAGGAAGCGTTTTTCCGCTTCCTCATCGGCGGTATTCTCGGTAATTTCGCGGTGCACCCAGTTGCCCGCCTCGCGGATGACCGCCGTCAGATCACTCCAATCCTGCAGCCAGGCATCGACGGTTCGAGGCGTCAGCTCGCGCGCCAGCAGCTCATCCACGTGTGGCCGGACGGTACTCCAATCCAGCGCGTTGACATCTTGGTATTTCACATGCCCTCCCGGGAATACGGTCGTCAAGCGAATAGCGTGGGAATTATGGTAGGACGGTTGGATGCGCAAGTCAAGGAAGAATCGCCCCGAACCGTACGGCTCGTCGAGCGCGACAAGGCCGGCGGGTTTCCACGCCGGCCTTGCTCATCGATTCGTGATCGCCGCTATGCGATGCGACCGGCTGTTACCGGTGCAGCAACGGCGCGGCCAGGAAGCTGAGGCCGTTCTCCGTCAGCGCGCGGGCGCTGTTATTTGCGGCAGCGTGCTTGTCGAGGTAATTCTGCAGCAGCAGCCCCATCTCGCCCGAGGTCTCGACCTCTTCCTTCGCGCGGAAGTAGTCGAAGATATCGGAGGGATGCGGGCGTGCGGAGTCGGTCTCGGGGTCGCCGCCCTCGTGTTTGGCGGCGATGTTCTTGACCGTCGCTGCGACCTCGACGAGCTCGGCGCGCCGGTTGTACGGCTGGCGAACGATGCTCTTCCACGTCTCGGTGATGTGATGCTCCAGGCGAACCACGTCCTCGAAGCCGAGCGACTTGCGGAACTGCGCCGTGATCTCCAGGGTCTCGTTGTTGGCGGAGTTGCTCAGGTTGAAGCCGATCAGCGGGCTGGTGCCGTCGGAGCGCGAGAAGAGCTTGGCGCCGATCAGCGTCCAGAGCGTGGCGTACGGGTTGTCGTTGCCCATGAAGACGGAGATCTTGAACTCGTTGTTGATCCCCAGCTTGTGGAGCAGGTAACCGACCAGCACCGTTCCCGGGTTGATGTTCAACACCTGGCGGATGCCGTAGTTGGTGTAGTAGTACAGGAACTCGTCGGCCCACTTCAGCGGGTATTCGTTGGGCTGCCCAATGCCGCCGAAATAGCCGGTGATCGTGGCCGGGCCGCCCAGATGGACGTTCGAGCCATCCGTGCCCTTGGTATCGAGCGTTTCCACGTAGGAAGCGCCCATCACCTGCATGGCAGCGCCGATGGCCAGCAGGTCGCCACAGTCTTCCTCGGACTCCTTCATCTTGCGAACACGGATGAAGCGCCCGGGCATGAGCTCGCGGTTGGCGATGCTCTGGCGGGCCTCGGCGATGAGCCACGGGAAGTACTGGGCTGCACTGACCTCGAGGATGACGGCAAAGTCATCCTTGAAGGTCATTTCGGCGGCGCGATCACCCAACACCTGGCGGCGGTAATCGGCAATGGTCACGAAGGCGCCGGCGTCGCGCTGTTCGATGAGCCACTCGATGTCCTTCAAGTACGGGCTGTCCATCTCAGCGAGGCGGCGCATCAGGTTCGGTAGGGCCCGGGCTGCCTCGGCCTTGGCGTTGATCTCTTCGGGGGTACCGTACCGGGCAACCACGTCGAGCAGATCGTTGACGACCCGGCTGTCCGGATCGAGCAGGACACCGTTGATCCCATCTACACGGTCGCAGTCGATAGCCAGGCGGCTACGCAGTTCATCACGAAGTGACATGGTCTTAGCCTTCCTTCTCTACCAGCTTTACCAGCTCCTGGTACTCTTCGTCCTTGATCCCAAAGTAGCGCTCCGGCTCCGGGAACACCTTGTTCTGCACCTCGGAGACGTACTGCTTGAGCCCATCGCCGATGATCTGCCCGGCGTCACCGTATTTCTTCGCCATCTTCGGCGTGAACTTCGGATAGAGGCCGAACATGTCATGGAAGATCAGCAACTGGCCGTGCGCATTGGGGCCGCAGCCGAGGCTGATGATCGGAATAGAGGCACGCTTTGTAATGAGCTCGCAAACGCGGTCGGGAACCAGCTCCAGCAGGATCGCCATGCAGCCTGCGTCTTCGAGGGCTGCCGCGTCGTCCACGATCTTCTTCGCAGATCCGGCGCTCTTGCCTTGCAGACGGAAGCCGCCCAGGCTCGTCTGGCTCTGCGGGGTCAACCCGAGGTGTCCCATGGCCGGGATGCCGGCGGCGACGATGGCCCGAATGCGGGTAGCCATCTCCAGCCCGCCCTCGAGCTTGATGCCGTCACAACCGGCCTCGGCCATAAAGCGGCCGGCGTTCAGAACGGCGGACTCGTCAGACGCCTGATAGCTCATGTAGGGCATGTCGCCGATGAGCCAGGCATTGGGCGTACCGCGACGGACGGCCTGGGCGTGGCGGATCATGTCGGCCATCGTCACGGGCAGGGTCGAGTCGAATCCAAGGATCGTCATGCCGAGGCTGTCGCCCACCAGGACGATGTCGATACCCGCCTGTTCGACCAGGTAGGCCATCGGATAGTCGTAGCAGGTGATCATGGTCAAGGGCGTGCCCTTAGCCATCTTGTCGAAAAGCACTGGGAGAGAGGTCTTCTTGCGGTCGCTCATCGATGACTCCTTTGTCCCGGAGAAGAGTGTGAGGGCGCGTCGCACGCGTCGAGAGCCGGCGTCAGGACTGCGTCCGGCACCGCCAGTTTACCGCCGTGGAACTAGATTTGGCAAAATGGGATCAGGCTGTTGTGAAAGTGCTCACTATCCTTGCGGGCCGTGCGAGTCTCCCTAGAGCCTGCAGCGAACATGGGGTGTGAAGCCTCAGCCTAATAGGCCTCGAACGACCTCGCTGTTTGCTCACCACCCAAGCAGTAGCGTGAAAAGTAACGCCATTGGGCCGTCTGGATGGGCAGCCACCCTGTCGCCCCTCATGCCGGACAGCGCCCGCAGCAGCAAGACTGCCAAAAGCCACCACGATAGGAATTGGCGAACGGCAAGCGGTAGGATTGCTGTGGAACTTGAGGGTCTCGCCTGCCTTGGAGGTGCACATGACAAACCCACAGCCTCTCGTGCGCCGCATTCGTGTTTGGCTCGCCGTGTTCATCGTCGGATTGATCCTCAGCGGCATCACAGCGTTTCCGCTGGCATGGGAAGTTGATCTGCTCCGGCGAATCGTCACCGCGCCAATTTCGCCCCTGCCGGCGCTCTGGCCGGACCTTGTAGCATGGATCGAGCAAGTCAACGCAGGCTTACAGGAAACCTACCGCCTGTACCCCTTCATGGCGTATGGCACTGACTGGCTGGCCTTCGCGCATATCGTTATTGGTGTGGCTTTCATCGGCGTATTCAGGGACCCCGTTCGCAACGTCTGGGTCGTCGAATGGGCCATGATCGCCTGCATCCTGGTTATCCCTCTTGCCCTGATCTTCGGCCCGTTACGCGGCATCCCACCATTCTGGCGTGCGATTGACTGCTCCTTCGGCAGTACTTGGCATCATTCCGCTGTACTACTGCCGAAGGGAAATCCGGCGCATGGAGTAACAGGCTCTAGCCGAGCATCTCGACAGCCATTGTGGTGTATACGCGCGCCGCCACCACCATCTGCTCGATATCTACATACTCGTTGGGTTGGTGCGCCAGACCCGTCTCGCCCGGCCCGTAGATCAGGCTGGGAGTCCCCATCCGGGGCTGGAAGATGGCGGCTTCGGTGGCGAAGGGGATGGGCAGATCGCGCACATCTTCGCCTGTAACCAGGCGGACTGCACGCCGGAACTGTCCAACGGCAACCTCACTGCCCGGCGTCTCGGCGGCGGGAACGTCACGGACGGTGCGAATGTCGCCGCGAAAAGCAGGCTCTTCGGCTGCGAGCCGGTCGAGGATCGCCTGCGCCTGCCGCACCAGCTCCTCGTGGTCCTGGCCGGGCACAGTGCGCATGTCAATGGTGAGCTCGCAGCGGTCCGGCACTACGTTGGTCTGCACCCCGCCGCGGATCGTATTGATGCTCAGCGTGAAATCGCCGAGGTGCGGGTGTGGCGTGAACTGTACCGGCCAGCGGCGTATCTCGTCGATGAGCCGCAGCATCATGAGGATGGCGTTTTGGCCGAGATGCGGCGTAGAGCCGTGGGCCGTCTTCCCGTAGGTGGTGAAGCCGATCCACAACGCTCCCCGCTCCGCCAGGCCGAGGGCATTGCCGGTGGGCTCCGCGACGATGAATGCTCCGGCGTCGTTCAGGCTGCCGAGACGGACCATCTCCTTGGCGCCGAACATGTCGACCTCTTCGTCGGCCGTGAAGGCGACCACCAGGTCGCCGCGCAGGCGCGGTCCCGCCTGGGCGAGAGCGCGGGCGGCAACCAGCATCGACGCGAGACCACCCTTCATATCGGAGGCGCCGCGTCCCCACACCCGGCCTTCTGCCTCCTCGCCCCCAAAGGGCGGGTACTTCCACTCCTGCTCCCCCGGCGACACCACGTCCAGATGGCCGTTATACACCAGGGCCGGCGCGCCTGCGGAGCCGGCCAGGCGAGCGATGACGCTGGCGCGGCCGTCCTCATGATGGAGAAACTCGGCGGCGAAGCCCAGGGGCGTGAGATAATCGGCCACCCATTGGGCGGCGAGGAGTTCATTCCCGGGAGGATTGACGGTGTTAAGCCGGACCAGGTCAGCGCACGTCCGCGCCACACCCTGTGCGTCGATCCGGTTTAACGCCTGCTGCAGCGTACCTGTCATGAAGCGCTCCTATCTCGTATATCTTTGCACCGGCCAAGGCCACATGCTAGACTGGCGGGGAATCCTGCCAGATGCCCGTCAAGACGAGGACGAAGTTATGCCCAACCAGCCCCTGCACGAACCCGGAACCCTCTATCGTACCGCCGGTGGTGTGGTAGCCGTCGATGCGCGTTTTCGCGTCCGGTATTTCGAGACCGATGCAATGGGTGTCGTGCACCATGCCTCATACATCACCTGGTTCGAGGAGGGGCGCAGCGCCTTCATGCGGGCGCTCGGCTACCCTTACTCACAGCTTGAGTCCGAGGGGGTCTCGTTGGCCGTGGCGGAAGTCTCCGCACGCTACCATCGCGCCAGCCGGTATGACCAGGAGGTTCGGGTCACGGCTACCATGACGGAGTTCCAGAGCCGCGGTGTCACTTTCCACTACGAGGTGCGTCGCGAAACGGACGGCGAGCTGTTGGTTTCCGGCTTCACCAAACACATCTCTGTCGACCGCGAGGGGCGCGTGATCCGTATTCACGACCAGGCGCGGCTCCGCATGCAGGCAGGTCTGGCGGGTGTGAGCGCCTAGCGCTCACTCATCCTCGTCATCCTCGTCTTCTTCAGGCAGTTCCGTGCGCGGCTCCCACTGCTCCACGGCGTGGCGCTGCACCACAACCGGCCCGAGGCCGTCCACCTCGAGCTGTGCGGCGCCCAGATCCCAGTCCAGCACGGTGCCGGCGATCTGGCTGCCGTCCCAGAGATGGAGGGTAATGCGGGTGCCCTCTTCCTTTGCCTGCGCCAACGTGTGGCTGAGCGCCTTGCGAGGCCAATCCAGCCGCCACCGCAGTTCCTCGAACGGTATCTCGTAGAAATCCGCCAATACGCGAATCACTTCGTCATCGCCAACCCTGCGGTAGCGCTGCTCGATCTGGCGGTAGATCCCCTTGGGCAGGTTGGTGGCCGCCTCGATCTCCCAGGGTGTGATGCCGCCTCGACGCGCTCGCAGGAGGCGCAGGTAATCCCCCAGGCTCACGCCGGTGGCTCCTTGCGGTAGCTGACCAGCGCCAGCTTGTTGACGGTGATCTGGCCGCCGCCGGATTGCTCCAGGGTGATCGAATAGGGGCCGAAACCGATCACCCGCCCCTCGACGCGGCTGCCGTCAAACAGCCGGCATTCCAGTACTACCCCTTCGTCCTGGGCGCTCGTGAGATATTCCACCTCGAACTTGTCAACCGATTCGGGGAGATAGGCACGATGGCGATTCGGCAGGTTTGCCTGCGCCACCTCGGACTGCAGCCTGCGGATCAGATCACTCGCAGCCGGCCGGTCCAGCTCGTCCAGCGGTTTGCCCAGCTCCTCCTCTACCTGAGATGCCTCGCGTCCAAGCCGCTGGAGCAGCGCGAGCGCATGAGCGACCTGGGTAGGGCGCGCCGGACTCGGCGGGCGCGGGGGTGGTTTGGGCCGTCCGGCGCTTCGCTCGCGGGTCGGGACGAGACTGGGCGCGGCGGGTAGGGCGGCTCGAAGGGCGGGTGTTCGGCAGCCGGCGCCGCCTGATCACCGCGGGATTCCGAATGCAGCCGGATGTCCGACTCTTCGACGTAGAGTGCTCTCGCCAGGCGGCCGAGATGGCGCGGGTCGATGCTGCGTTGGCCTGATTCGTAGTCCATAATCAGGCTGATGGGGAGACCTGCGCGGTTAGCTAACGCCGCCACGCTCAACTTCTTCTGTTCACGAAGGGCCCAGAGGTTTTCTGCCACTGGTCTCACTCCTGATGATCAGCCAGTCCCAGCTTCCCCCAACGCTTCAGGTAGTGGGGGCAATTGATCGAGGCTTTCCAGCCCGAAGTACTGTAGAAATTGAAAGGTCGTGCCGTAGAGGATAGGTCGCCCGGCCTGCTCCAACCGGCCCACCGGCTCTACCAACCCGCGCGAGACGAGCGTGCGCAACACCGCATCGCAGTTCACCCCGCGGACCGCCTCCACCTCCGGGCGTGTGATAGGCTGCCGATACGCAACGACCGACAGCGTTTCCAGAGCAGCCGTCGAGAGCCGGGTGCTGAGATCGAGCCCGAGGAAGCGCTCGATGTAGGGAGCTGCGGCCGGCAGTGTGACCAGCTGCACCCGATCGCCCTTGCGCTGAAGCAGCAGCCCACGCCCATTTCCCGGCAGGGCCGCCGCCAGTTCCGCGAGAGCCGCCTCGATGGCCTCGGCCGGCGCTCCCAGTGCATTCGCCAGTTGGTTGATCGGAGCCGGGTCTCCGGCCACGAACAGCAGACTCTCGATCAGAGCCACCAGTTCAGCGCCCTGGGGATGCTGATCGGGCTGCTCGTTCTCTTGCAGCAGCTCGGGCTGCCGGACGGCATCGCCTTCGGCCGGCACGGTTACGTGCGTTCCCCGTAGGGGGAATGCCGGATGCGCACCTGGATCTTGCCGGGCTGCAACCCCATACGCTCCGTGATGACCTCCCTGGTCGTCGCCAACACCTCGTCCGTCTTCATCGGTACATCGATCTCGGGCGTCGTCTCAACGTCGAGCCAGACATCCACCGAGTTGCGGTTAGCCTGAACCCGCGGATGCGCCGATACCACATCGGCAAGCTGGTCCAACCGCCACGCCAGCCTGCGTTCGACCGATTCAGTCGCCACTTCGGCGCGCGTGCCGTTACCACTGCGCACGCGCACGCTCCGCCGCTCGGGTTTTACCTCACCCCAGAGCAAGATACCGAACAGTAAGAGCGCGACCAGCGCGAGCGCAAAGCGGCCGGCGAGCACGATCATAGGGGAGGAAACCTGCATCTCCCCGACAGCGGTCGATCCTGCCGAGAGCCACCCACTTGCCAGCATGAGGGCGCGCTGCGGCACAATTGCCAGGGTCAGGGCGAGCAAGAGCAGCAGGACCAAGAGTAGGACGGTTATGACTCGGTTGAAGATTTGCACGGTATAGCTCCGGTTCAAAGGCCAGATCAGCGCAAGTATTATACAACAGATGACAAGCATGTGGCGGGGCAGATGGCGTAAGGACGGGCAGAAGACCGGCGGAGTGAGGGGAGAAGGGATGGGCTAGTGC
This sequence comes from uncultured Chloroflexia bacterium, assembly GCA_963783655.1. Classification (GTDB taxonomy): domain Bacteria; phylum Chloroflexota; class Anaerolineae; order CG2-30-64-16; family CG2-30-64-16; genus CAWAOA01. The sequence continues at coordinate 63,948 of CAWAOA010000015.1, read as the reverse complement.
TCAGTCATTCTGAATATGAGGGATAGAGACGACGTAGTTTGATACGAGCATCGGCAGTGGTGAACCGCCAATGAGCAGTGGATTCGTGGGCGTTTCGCTCGGCTTCTAAAGCCGCAACCTCGCGTTTCAGGGTTTCAACATCAGGAATGCGACGGTTGAGGCACTCACGACCAAAGACGCTTAACTCAATTTCCGCCATATTCAGCCACGATCCATGCTTTGGCGTATAGTGGATTTCTAGTTTGCGGGCAATACGCCGGGCTTCAGCGGGTTCAAAGGTATTGTACAAGGCGGCGATGGTGTGGGTGTTGAGATTGTCCATCACCACGCGAATACGCTCTGCATCAGGCCCGCGTGCGATAGCGAAGATAGACCCATCCATTACCAAAACGGCGCTCGTCCAGGAGATCCAGCTTTACGCCTACGTTGCTGGGCAGAACCCGCTTGCCGCCGCCAAGCATAACCGGTACGACGAGCAGATGATACTCGTCGACGAGCCCGGCCCGGATCGCCTGTGCGGCCAGGTTCGGACCAGCCACCGAAATATCGTGAGGCAATTGAGCCTTCAGGTCGCGAACCGCCTGCGGTTCGAATTCCCGCTCGAGACGCGTCTTCGGTGTAGAGACGGTCTCCAGCGATTTGGAATAGACGATCTTATCGGCCGCTTGCCAGATCCGCCCGAAGTCCATCATGGCCGGCGTCCGACCAGGAATGACATCTGGCGTTTCCCAAATCGTCATCGTCTCATAATTCTTGCGTCCATAGAGATATGTGCCGATGGGGCGGTGAAGATCGTTGATGAAAGCGGATACCTCCTCGTCCGGCGCCGACCAATCCATGTTGTCGGTTTCACCCGCGATAAAGCCATCCAGCGACGTAGGCATAAAGTAGATCAGTTTGGCCATTGTGCAGCCTCCATATCGTATCACTAGGGTTAACTATACGACAGTGTTTGTATAGTACGGTTAAGTCCAATTTAACTGCCATGAAACGCCGTATTTATCGTCGACCCAGGCGAATTTCTGGCTGGATCCGTACTTGCCAAGCGGCATATGGGCATAATTAGCTTAAGTCCTTTTGCTGATGAAACAACATCGCCTTCATCCCTCATATTCAGAATGACTAAGTACTAGGTAGGTTTAGGGTTCGATGCGAGAGGTCCTGTTGAGTGGCACTGGTAGTCTGTGGCGCCCAAGTGCGCGGGCCGGGTGGCCGCTGCCTGATGGGGCGGCCGGTGTCATATACCGTGGCTACATGGCGCCGGTCTGGTGCGTCGCGCCTGGACCGGGACGCGGCCACAAGGTAGCGGCCAACGCAGCCAGGAGTAATATACAGGTGGCAACCGATATGATCAGGCCGGCACGCCAGGATGCAGGCGCGTAGCGCATCGTGACTTCGTGCTCCCCGGCCGGCACAGGGACGGCACGGAACATGAGGTTGGCGCGCAGTACCGGCGCAGCACGACCGTCGACCTCTGCTTGCCATCCCGGGTAGTAGGCATCGGAAACCACGAGTAAAGCGGCGTGCGCTGTGCGCACGCGCCATGCCGCCGACTCCCCCCGGTAGGCCAGCGTGACCAGCTCGTCCCCTGCCGCGGCGTCGCCCGGCAGCGACGGCAACGCCGCGACCTCGGGGATCCCGGCGGCAGACAGATCAAGCACGGCCTCGTGCCGCGGGTCGCTGCCCCCCTCCCCGAGCTGCGCCAGCGCTGCCGCATCCGTCGAGACGAGAGCCGCGCGGTGCACGAGCCAGGCGCGGCCGGGGGCCGACGTACGCTCGTACAGCTTCACGTCACCTGAGTGGATGCGGCGCACGTCGCCGCCCTTCGAGAGGGTTACCGACACGTGGGCGCCCGTTCGTGCATCCACCAGGCTGAGACCACGCAAGACCAGGGGTGCGCGAGCGCTGACGATCACGCGTTGCGTGGCCAGCGGCGCCTGCAAGTCGAGCCGGGCGAGATAGTCGTGTCCTTGGGCCGCTCCGTCGCCCGGCCAGGCGCGAGCGATCGCCGGGCCGCCGGCGACAACCTCGCCCGGGCGAGAGGTGTCCCTGCCGGCGCGCAGCGACAGGGTGCGACTCTCGCCGCTACCCTCGAGCCGCAGATCGGCCGCAACTGCCCCGGCCTCCAGGTCCTGTTCCAGGTAGGACACTACGCCGGCGCCGGTTGCCGGGAAGAGGGAACCGGCAGAGCGAAGGTGATGGTGTCGCCGCGGCGGAGCCGGACCGTCTGCTCGAGGTCATAGTAGACGTCGCCTGCCCACAGGTCGTTCTGTTTGTCGGTGATCACCCACCGGACACCGGTCAGATCCAGCAGCGAGTCGGGCGGAACGGCGTGCAGTTGCTCTCGCAGACGGCCATCCGGCGACTCTTCACCGGGCGGCAGGAAGAGGCTCTGAAGCGCCACGTACCGTCGAAGCGGCAAGGTCCCGCCGTCGTAACCGTCGACGGCGGGCAAGCGCCAGCGAAGCGGTAAATTCGGCGCCAGCACCTCGGTCTGCTTGGCGGCGCGCACCCCGCGCTCGATCGAATCAGCCGGAAGGATGCCGGCCTGCAGCGAGCGCAGCTCCGCCAGGTCCCCCGGATCAAAGCGGATGTCCGACATGCTGAGGAAGCGATCACGCCCGGCCTCTGGCTGGGCCGAGGACGCGGCGAGCAAGGCGGCCGGAGCGGAGCGCATCCCGTTCACGAGGCCGGGGTCGGCGGCCAGCGTGAACGGCAGCGCACGGCTGCCGAGCCACAGCTCCGCCCCTGCCAATAGCAGCAGACCAACCCGCGCCGCAGCGGGGCGCCTGGCCGTGACGGCGAGCAGCAGCGCGGGTGGCGCCGGCGGCCAATGCCCAAACCAGCACCACCTGCGGCCGCGGGTAGATCTGGAACGCCAGAAACGCGGCCACCACCAGCACGAGTGGCAGCAGCCAGCGCCGAGGCAGGGTGATCGTAGAGAGGCGATGGTCGAGCGCATCTAAGCCGATCGCGGCCAGGCCTGCGGCGCCCAGGGTGTACAGCGCCATCCAGCGGGCGGGGGCTCGGAAGAGATCGAAGCCGGGGACGAAGCGCCACAGCAGATAATAGACGGGGTTCGCGACCCCGAGCGCCAGGAAGAGCCCGGCGGCTGCCAGCAACAACAGGGCGATGTGCGCCGGATTCAGGCGACCGGCCCGCCACATCCGCCAGACACCCACGGCGCCGATGAGCGCCAGGACCAGCGCTCCGACTCCCAGATACGCACTGAATTCGGCGTACCCCTCGTTGCCGAACGCCTCACCCAGACCACCGCCTGCGGGCGGCAACAGGCTCTGCAGCAGAAGCCGGGGGCGAAGCGAGAAACTGACCGCCTGCCGGTAGGGTAGGCCGCCGCTGCGCAAGCCCAAAGGATTGAGCTCGAGCGTGGGAAGGAGTTGCGCGGCGGCCAGCAGCACGCCGGGCACGATGGCGGCGACCGGCGCGAGCACGGCCAGCATCGCCGGGCGACCCTGCCGCCACACCGCGATCAGCCGGGCTAGCGCAAACAGGAGGAGCCCGACCAGGTTGATGAAGGTGGTCTGCGTATGCCCGGCAAGGAGCTGGAGTGCGACAACGACGGCGAGCGCCACGCTCCAACGCACCCGTGCGCGCCGGGACCGGCTGCGTTGCGCTTCGTCGAGCAGCCACATCAGGGCCGGCAGCCAGGCGAGCCCGTTGAGCTGGTTGATGTTCTCGACCCGCGCGAGGGTGAAGCCGCCAAAACCGAAAAGCGCCCCGCCCAACAGGGCCGCCGGGCGAGAGCATGCGAGGCTCCGCCGGCAGAATAGGTACGCGAAGAGCGCGGCCAGCCACACGTGCAGGATGGCCGACCAGACGAGCGCCGAGGTGGCCGGCATGCCTGTAAGCAGCAGATGGAGCGGATAGAGTACGGCGGACTGCGGGTTCGCCAGGAACGGCACGCCGAGAAAGAGGTAAGGATTCCAGAGCGGCAGGCGCCCTGCCTGCAGCTCCGCGATGCGATAGTCCCAATAAGGCAGGAAGTAGGTGTAGGCGTCGATTCCGGCGAGGACGCGGTTCGTGAGGCCGAGCGGCCACAGGATCCCGAGCGCCAGGAGCGCCAGCAGGAGCGCCGGCAGCAGCGGCCCAAGCAGCCGAGAGGCCCTTCTCATCGTGCCCTCATCTGACAAGGTAGAGTTCAAAGGCCGCGCGGCCGTGGCCGTCGGCTACGGTCTGCGCCGGTTCCAGCGTGAAGCCCCGCTCCGCAAGCGCCGCGCGCTCGGGTGCTGCGAGCGCGTTGTCGCCTGCGGGCACGGCCAGCAACTGCCGTCGCTCAGGCTCCCATGCGGCGGTATCGGCAACCGCTACGGCCATCTGACCGGGATCTCCGTACCAGCGAGCCGTTTGCGGCGCGCCAAAGAGGTAGAAGTCCATGTGCCAGCCGAGCGAGCGGTGGTAGAGCAGCGTGCCCGGGGGCTCGGCAAGCAGACGCGCCGGCCACCTCGGCGGCGCCGCGTGCAGCGCTGTAGTTGGTGCCCACGGGAATCGAGCCGGTCGCGGCCTGGAACGCCCACCACACCAGGAGCGCACCCCCCGCCAGTGCGGCAACCGGTTTCGCGGAAACGGGTACCCGTGCGCTTACGCGCACGATCTCGGGAGCCGCCAGGATCGCCAGCAGCGGCACCAAGGGGAGCAGATACCGGTCCCACGTTTGCACGGAGAAGACGAGATGGCCGGCCGCGTAGGCCAGGACGAAGAGGGTGAGCGCGCGGACGTGCGCCGGGTTGCCGTGCGGGACGGGACGGCGCCAGGCACGCCACCCGGCGACCCCTGCCAACAGCAGAACGGCCAGGCTGAGGAGTGGATGGCCAAAGGTGTACCCAAACGGCTCGGCCCAGCGGGCCAAACGCTCGGGCCAGGCGGCCGGTGGGAGCAGCCAGATGCCGCCGTAGGTGACGATGCTGCGATCCCAAAAGCTGGGGCGAACGGCCCACCGGGCGCTGTCCCACCACGTTACCAGCCCTGCCACAGCCGCCAGTGGGAGCAGGAAGCGGAGCGGTTGGCGCACCCGCCACCGGTGCGTGCCGGCGGACGGATGGGCCAGCAGCAGCCAGGGAAGCGCGAGGGCGGGCGCCAGCACCCCTTGCTGCTTGCTCGCCAGCGCCAGCCCTGCCAGCAGACCGGCGAGCGTCGCACGGCCGCGCAGAGCGGCTGCGCCGGCCAGCAGCAGCCACAGCGTCAGCCAGCCATCGGTCAGCGCAGCGGGAGCGAAAAGCACGGCGAACGGCGAGAACGCCGCCAGCGCGGCCGCCACGAGCGCGGGCCGCTTTCCGGCGAGCGGCGCGGCGCAGGCATAGGTGGCTGCCGGGAGGAGAACGCCGGCAATCATGCCCGGAAGCCGCAGCGCGAACGGGGAGACGCCGAACAGCCCGAGGCTGCCGCCGATCAGATAGATCACCAGGGGAGGTTTGTCCACCCAGGCGGAGAGGAGCAACGGATCCGTACCACCGGCGATGGCGCGGCCCCAGGCGCCGTAAAGCGCCTCATCCGGATGCAGGGGGAAGCCGGCCAGCCAGGGGAGCACGCGGAGAACCAGGCCGAGCGCCAGGATTAAAGAGGGGCCAACTGCGCGGCCCGCAGACCGGCCGCCAGTCGCCCCTCGAGAGCGGCGCTCGCGCCCCGCCCTAACGTACGAAGCGGTACTTGAGCAGTGTCCACAGCAACCGTCAGGCCGTCACGCCAGTTGATCTTCTTGCCCTCGTTGAACTCGCGCCCGGTGTAGGAGATGGGCACCTCGTAGATGCGATAGCCGCGCCTCAGGATCTTGGCGGTGATCTCGGGATCGAAGCCCCAACCGCGCGACTTCAGGTGCAGCCCGGGCCACCTGTCGCGTGAAGACCTTGTAGCAGGTCTCCATGTCGCTGAGGATGGTATCGAACAGCACGTTGGCGAACAGCGTAAGCAGCTTGTTCCCCAGCATGTGGGAGAAGAACATCGTCTTGCGCGGGCCGCCCAGAAACCGGCTGCCGTACACCACATCCGAGCGTCCCTCGAGGATCGGCTGCAGCAGCACCGGATACTCGCGCGGATCGTATTCGAGATCGGCATCCTGCACGAGCATGATGTCGCCGGTGGACTTCTCGATCGCGGTGCGCACTGCGCCGCCCTTGCCCGTGTTCGCCTGTGATAGTAGACGAAGACGTCCGGCAGGCTCGCCAGCTCGGCCAGGATCGCGCGTGCCGTCGGTCGAGCCGTCGTCGACGATGACGATCTCGCTATCGAGCTGCACTTCCCGCTCGTGCAGTCGGTTCCTCCGGCCCGGAGCTGCCGTTGCTGTATGCGCAAATCCGCAGATCCACCGCCCGCACGCGTTCGACGATCTCGCAGATCGTTTCCCGCTCGTTGTAACACGGCATCAGTACCGAGAGCTTGCAGATTCCGTCCGCTCAGGCAGTGGAAGGCGTTTGGCTACCGGCGCTCAACCGGCGCCCACCTGGTGGGCCAGGATGATCGCCTCAGCCACGTCTTTCATGGGCTTGCGGTTGTCCATGCTCATCTTCTGGATCTTGCGGAAGGCGTCGGCCTCGCTCAGCCCCTGCTTGTCCATCAGGATGCCCTTGGCCCGGTCGACCAGCTTGCGGGTCTCGAGGGCCTGTCTGCAGATCGGTGACCTGCTTCTGCAGCTCCTGGAACTCGCGTGAAGCGGGCCAGCGCCACTTCGATGGCCGGGGTCAGGTCTTCCTCGCGGTACGGCTTGACCAGGTAGGCCGTCACGCCTGCCTCGCGCGCCCGGTCCACCAGGTCGCGCTGGCTGTAGGCGCTCAGCAGCACCACCGGAGAGATCCGCTCTTCGGTCAGGACCTTGGCCGCCTCGATGCCGTCCATGTCGGGCATCTTGATGTCCATGATGACGATGTCCGGGCGCAGCTCGCGCGCCTGGTTCACTGCGCTGCGCCCATCCGCGACCTCGCCGACCACCAGATAGCCCAGGTTGGTCAGCATCTCGCGCAGATCCATCCGGATCAGCGATTCGTCGTCTGCAATGATCACCCGTGTTCGCTCCATGCCTTTGTCCTCCTTGTCGCCCGGTCAGCCCGGACCGGTTCGTCTCATACCTTGACGCTCTAATCGGGCATTGCTGCGGCCTTGGGGAACTGCACCGTGGCGCACGACACCCGCCTCATGGTTGCCAGCGTCAACTCGCCGTGCAGGTCGTCCTGCACGAGCGAGCGCACGATCTGCAGACCCAGGCTGGGAGTGGTGTGAGGTCGAAGTCGTCCGGCAGCCGGTCGCCGTCATCCCAGATCTCCAGCCGTACCTGGTCCCCGCCATCGGTCAGGACCACCCGTACCTGCCCCGCCTGGCTGCTTCTCGAAGCCGTGCTCCACCGCATTCTGGATCAACTCGTTGATCACCAGCGCGCAGGCCGTCGCCTGCTGGCTGGGCAGGTAGATGTTCGGGCCCTTCCAGCGTGAAGTTGATCTGCGAGCCCGGGCTCCACGGCCACCTGGCGGCTCTGCGTGATGATGCGCTGGCATACGTCCCGGATGTTGATCGACTGGCGCTCGTCGCGTGACAGGAACTCGTGGATGACCGCCACGCTCAGGATACGGGAGATCGCTTCGTTGATGGCCTGCAGCGCCTCCGGTCTTCGGTGCGGCGGGCCTGCATGCGCAGCATGGCTGCGACGGTCTGCAGGTTGTTCTTGACCCGGTGGTGGACTTCCTGGATCATGGTCGTCTTGACCTTAGCTCCTGCTTCTTCCGGCGCTCCTCGGTCGCGTCGTGGACCATGATCAGCACACCGCGACATCGTCTGGTGCGTGCCGTGACGGCGCAGGATCGAGCGGCGGCAACCGCCTGGTGCCTGGCCCCAGACCGGCAGCACCTTGCGGACCCAGATGCGCGAGCCTTCCTGGGTCTCGGCCTCCAGCGGCATGCGGCTCGTCCAGAGCTGTCCACCGCCATCTCGTCGTCCTTGGTGTTGAGGAAGCGAGAGCCGCTTGCCGCGCAGGTCCTCCAGGTAGCCCAGGCGGCGGTACAGGTTGTTGGCGATGCCGCTCAGGTAGGTGATGCGGCGCTGCGGATCGACCAGCAGGACGCCGTCCCACTCGGTGAACGGCGAGAGCCGTTCCGTCGACACGAGCTCGCCGCGCATGCACATCGCCTTCAGCCACTCGATGGCCTGCCGGAACGAGGCGTGCCGGCTGCGATGGCGCTCGAGCTGGATCAGGCTGATCTCGATGCTGAACAGGGCGATCAGTGCGCCGTCCTGGCCGAGAATCGGGATAACATCCTGGACCACCGGCGCCCCTGAAGGCAGCGAGATCGCGGTGGCTGCGCACGTGCTGGCGGCGGCGGCCAGGCATCGAATACGGCCGGGATCTGCTCGTCAGCCGCAGTTCTGGCCGACCAGGCGGTTGCGATAGAGGGAGGCGATGGAGTGCGGCTGGGCCTGCGCGAGCGACAACCGCCTCGTCGCTGAACCGCGGGGACGGAACAGCAGCAGGTCGGAGCGGCTCAGATCCGCCGTGATCGCCATCCCGCGGCACAATGTTGTGGCAGCAGCTCCCGGTCCGGCTCAGCCAGGTCCCGAGTCAATTGGTCCAGATTGTGCCATGGCTACTTCACGTGGAACCCGTAAAGATGAGGGGTGGGACATCACACCCCACCCCCCTGCTTAGCCAGTCGGGGCGAGAGGATTTGAACCTCCGACCACTTGAACCCCATTCAAGTGCGCTACCTGGCTGCGCTACGCCCCGCTACCGCCGTAGAAGTATACCTAAGTGGGCACGGGAACGCAAATGATAGCACGGGTTCCCTACGACGGCAGCGTGCTGCCCACAAAACCGGCCGCTCCCCGGAGAAAGTCGGCCACGGGCATGGCGCGCTTACCGGCAAGCTGCAGTTCTCGCAGCCACAGCACGCCATCGCCGGTGATGACCCCGGCGGTCCCCGGAGCCTCCGCTACCACTGTGCCGGGTAAACGTGCCGTGCGGGCGCCGTTTCTGGTGACCTGCGCGTGCAGCACTTTCAGCCGCTGGCCGTTCCATCCGGTATACGCCGACGGCCAGGGCTGGTACGCGCGCACCTGCCGCTCGATCTCGATCGCCGGTCGCGCCCAGTCGATGAGGCCCTGTTCCTTGCCGATACGCGGTGCGTACGTTGCGCGCGCCTCGTCCTGCGGTACCGGCTTCAGGACGCCGTCCAGCCAGGCGGGCAGAGTCTCGATCAGAAGCTCTGCGCCAAGCACGGCCAGCTTGCCGGACAGCGAGCCGGTGGTCGCATCGGATGGGATGGGCACCGCCGCCTGCGCCAGAACCGGGCCCGTGTCCAACCCGGCTTCCATCAACATGATGCTGACACCGGTCTGCGCATCGCCCGCCAGGATGGCGGCCGTGATGGGAGCAGCGCCGCGACCGCGCGGCAGCAGAGAGGCGTGCACGTTGAGGCAGCCACCTCCCGGTATGTCCAGCACCGCCTGGGGGATAATCAGCCCGTAGGCAGCCACGACGGCCAGATCCGGAGCCAGCGCAGCCAGCTCCTCCCGGACCGCCTCATCCCTCAGGGTGCGCGGCTGGAGCACGGGTATATCGTGCTCCGCAGCGAAGCGCTTGACAGGCGACGCCTCCACCTGCCGGCCCCGTCCGGCGGGCCGGTCGGGCTGCGTGAGCACCGCCGCGATGCGATAGCCGGCAGCGCCTAGTGCAGCCAGAGACGGTACGGCGAACTCGGGTGTGCCCATGAAGACTACTGCCGGCATCGATAACCTCGCAAGCGAACGGAAACGCATTCTAGCACGGCGCCGTGTGCGCTTCAACCATGCGGACGGTAACTGTGGCCTTCCCCCTTCTCCTATTAGAGCCGCCCCAAGATCCCGTCCCTGATTTCTTGCGTGGGCAGCGACGCGGGCGGGGCTGTGGCGAGGAAGGACTCGACGGCGGATTCGATGCGGCCCGCGGCGGCGGGCAGGCGCCAGGCGTGGCGGGCGAGCAGGGCGGCGCTGAGGATCGCGGCGATGGGATTGGCGATCCCTTTGCCCGCGATGTCGGGCGCCGAGCCGTGGACGGGCTCGGCGAGGGCAACGCCGTCCCCGAGGTTGAGCGACGGGGCAAAGCCGAGCCCCCCACCCCAGTACGCGGCCTCGTCCGACAGGATGTCGCCGAACAGGTTGGTGGTGATGATGACGTCGAAGCGCTCCGGCTCGGCGATGAGCTTGAGGGCGGCGACGTCAACGAGCAGCTCCTCCACTTCGACTTCGTAGCCTTGGGCGGCGAAATCCAGTGCGGCGGCACGCACTGTGTCGCGGAACAAGCCGTCGGTCAGCGGCAGGACGTTCGCCTTGTGTACGATGGTCAGGCGGCGGCGGTCCGAGGACTGCATCAGCGCCAGAGTGCGCTCAGCCAAACGGTAGCTGGCCACCTGGCTGATCGACGCGCTCGGCCACCGCCACCGGGGGATCGACACTTTCCCAACGCTCGCGGCCGGCATACAGCCCTTCACTGTTCTCACGCACGATCAGCAGGTCAATGCCGGCGCGCGGGCGACACAACGGGCAGGCTGCGCACCGGCCGCAGGTTTGCGTACAGCCCAAGTTCCTGCCGGAGCGTGAGGACGGCGCTGCGGTAGCCGGCTACCTTCTTCAGTGGAGACGACACGGCACCAAAGAGGCCGGCGCCACATGCGCGCAGCGCCGCCAGCGTCTCCGGCGGCACTGAGACGCCGCGCCGGGTGAAGCAGTCCCACCCGGCGTCGGCCGTTTCGACCTCGAGGCCCGGGATTACGGCCTGGAGCACGCACAGGGCAGCCGGGATCACCTCGCGCCCGATACCATCCCCTTCGATTACGCACAGTCGCAACATGGGTCTACCCCTCGCCGGGAAAGCGCCCGTGCGTTCTGATATAAGGCACGATGCCGCCGGCATCCAGGATCTGGCGCGGCAAAGTCGGGCAGCGCCGGCAGGGCCAGGCGATGGTCTCCAGCGATGACGTAGCCGGCTCCGATGTCCAGCGTCACCTGATCGCCATCCTGCAGAGCGGCTACGATCGCGGGGGCCTGGATAGAGGGGAATGCCCAGGTTGAGCGCATTGCGGAAGAAGATGCGGGCGAAGCTCAGCGCAAATATAGCGCCCACCTGGCGCCGCACCAGCGCCTCGACGGCGTACTCGCGCGAGGAGCCGCAGCCGAAGTTGTGGCCGGCGACGATGATGTCGCCTGGACAGGCGGAGCGGGCGAACTCGGGCCGCGCCTCGATGAAGGCCGCCTCACCCACATCCGCATCCGGGCGCATGTAGGGGGCATAGCGCCCGGGCACAATCTGATCCGTATCGACATCGGAACCGAAACGCCAAACGTGTGCCATTTTCTCCTCCTTAGACTTGATCCATCACCATGGGATCTGCTACCGTGCGCGGGTCGGCGATGCGGCCGGCCAGGGCAGTAGCAGCCGCCACTGCCGGCGAGGCCAGGTAGATTTGGGACGTGGGCGCGCCCATGCGACCCTTGAAGTTGCGATTGCCGGTTGACAGGCACACGTCGTCGTCACCCAGTGTGCCCATGTGCCGCCCCATGCAGACGCCGCAGCCCGGCGGGGTAAGGATCGCGCCCGTGGCGAGCAAGTCGGCGATGGTCCCATCCGCCAGCGCGCGCACCAGCTCGGCGCGCGAGGCCGGCGTCACCAGGAAGCGGACCCCGGCGGCGACCTGGCGACCGCGCAGTAGTTCGGCAGCCTGCCGCATGTCCTGGTATCTGCCGTTGGTACACGTGCCGAGGAACACCACGCTCACCGGCGTGCCGGCTACCTCGTGCAGATCGACGACGTGGTCCACGGCGTGGGGCATCGCCACTTGCGGCTCCAGCTCGGCCAGGTCGATCTCGACGGTGCGGGCAAAGGCCGCCGATGGATCGACGTACAGCCAATCGGGCACGGCTGAGAGCGCCATCGCCTGGCCCGCCGGAGGCACAATCCCTGCCTTGGCGCCGACCTCTACCGCCATGCTGGCGAGCGTCTGCCGCCCGCCCAGGTCCAGCCAGTCGAGCCCGTGATACTCGAGTGCCGCGTAGTTCGCGCCGGAGATCGTGAGCCGGCGGCACACGGCGAGCGCCAGGTCCTTGGCGTCCACGCCGGGCCGGAACCGGCCGGCCACCTGGATGCGGATGGTTTCCGGGACGCGCAGCCAGGTGTGCCCGGTTGCCCAGATGAGGGCCACGTCGGTCGAGCCCATGCCCGTGCCAAACGCGCCCGCGGCGCCGTAGCTCGTCGAGTGCGAGTCGGCGCCGACGATCAGCCGGCCCGGGGCGGCTATACCGTCCTCGACCAGCAACTGGTGGCAGATGCCGCGGCCCACGTCATACAAGCGAATGCCTTGCTCGGCCGCGAAGCGGCGCACGAGGTTCTGGGAATTGGCGGTGCCCACGGTGGCCGCGGGCGCAACGTGGTCGAGTACCATGACGAGCTGCGCCGGGTTCTTCACGCTCTGCACACGCAGCTCTTCGCGCAGGATCCGGATTATGCTGGGCGTGAGCGAGTCGTGGCTCATTACGACATCGGGCTCCACCACGACCAGCTCACCGGCACACACCGGTCGCCCGGCGGCATGCGATAGGATCTGTTCGGCTAACGTCTGGCCCATCGTTCTCCTCCTGTTCGGGGCAGTATCAGGCGGCTTGCGCGCAGCGTTCTGCATGAGCGTCGTGAAGCAAGCGATCCACGTCGTCAAGTGTGAGATGGCGGGTGTCGGAAAGGTGCTTGATCTCCTCGGTGATCTGCTTGATGTCGAGGTCAGACAGGTCGAGGCCAAGCTGATCGGACCGGGAACGGATCGCATTCCACCCGGTGAGGCGGTGGCTGATGCTAATGTAACGAGTGAGGCCGAAGTCCTCAGGCCGCAGGATCTCGTAGGTGGAAGGGTTGTTGAGAACCGCCTTGGCATGGATGCCGGCCTTGTGTGTGAAGGCCGAGAAGCCGGTGATGTAGTTGTTGAAGGGGATATCGACCCCCACCAGGCTCGCCACGTATTGGTCCAGCTCGAGCAGCAGAGGCAGTCGGTACCTGGCGACGAGGGCCGGCTTCACGGCGTAGACGCGGGCGATGAGGCCACCCAGTGATGTGATGCCGTTACGCTCGCCGATGCCAAGCACCGTAGTGTCGATGTGCGTGGCGCCGGCCTCGAGGGCGGCAAAGGCGTTGGCGACTGCACAGGCAGTGTCATTGTGGCCGTGGAATTCGACGTCGGCCTTGATGCGACGGCGCAAGCCAGACACAAGCCGGTAGATCTGCCGCGGCGTGCCAACCCCGACCGTATCGGCAATCCCTACCCGGTCGACCCCTATCCTATCCACCGCCTCATAGACCCGGTATAGGTCCCGGGGATTGCTGCGCAAGCTGTCCTCGGTGCTGAAACGGACCTCGACGCCCTGGCCGGTGAGGAACTGGATGACCTCCTGCGCCACCTCGACGATCTGGTCGATGCTCTTGCCGTGGCCGAACTGGCGAAGGTAGGACGACGTGCCAATCACCACGTCAATGCCGTCTACTCCCGTGTCCAGCGCGCGCTTCACATCCTCGATCGTGCAGCGTGTATGGGTCAGCGTCTTGGCGCGCAGCCCAAGGCTGGCGATCGCCCGGCAGTCGCGCTCACTCTGAGGCGATGCGCAAGGGGTGGTCAATTCGAGATACTCGACCCCGAATTCGTCGAGCAGCGTGGCGATGGTGACCTTCTGCTCGGTGGTGAAGAAGGCGTTGACGAACTGCTCGCCCTCCCGCAGTGTGGATTCGATGATGCTGAAGTGCTCCAGACTCACGATCTCCTCCCCTCGATGTCGATGCCGGCATGGACAGCCGGTTGTAGCCGGCACAAAAAGAGCGGGCTCACCTTCAGATCCGGTAAGCCCGCTCGACGTTCCTGGCCGGTTCTGCTGTCAGTCCCGGAAGCGCGGGCCACCGTCCGTCCTGGCTGCTTACCCTTGACCTGCTTCAGAACGCGCGGCGCCGCCAGGCAGCCTGCCGCGGCCGCGGCGAGGCTGGCTGGCGCAGCCGCCGGCGCAGCGGGTTGGCAGCTAGTGGGTGGGCAGCCAGGGAAATGGGCACGCGACTCTGTCATTGGTTCTGGTCCTGAGAAACAAAAAGGACCCCACCGGTGATCCCGGTGAGGTCCCTTGCTTTCCTTCGTTGCGCTTTGCAGTCAGGCGAGCAGGCTTACCAGGCCACCCTTCGGTGTCTGGTCTGCTTCTTAGCCCCCTTCATGCGGAAAGCGCAGATCATCAACATGTGGCGGATTGTATTCAGATGTGGAGGGATGTCAAATGGATGAGTTCTGTGTAGGGTTCTACTCGGGGGCAGAGCGGCGCTGGAGGCAGCCGAACGGGCGCAGGCCACCGCCCCGCCCGAAAAATGGGACCCGCCCAGCCGGGCTGAGCACCTGAAACGCGAGGCCGCTTACTTCCGCCCGCATCAGCAGCGCATGAACTACCTGGAGCTGCGCGAGGAAGACTGGGTCATCGGCTCGGGTATGGTGGAGGACGGCGCCAAGCGCTATTAAGCCCGGCTCTGCGGCCCCGGCATGCACTGGAGCCGCCAGGGAGATGAGAACCTGACGCCGGTGCTCAAAGCCATCCTGAGCGGCCGCTTCGCCGAACGCCGGCGGGCTGCGCAAAACCGGCCCCCGTATAAACGCTTCCCTCATCGCAGGGACTGAAGATCTATTGACAGCCGCGCGCGGAGTTCTATACTTCGCGAGATATTCCGCCCGTCTAGCATCTTTTGTGGAGGAAATATGACCAGTCCCTTCGAGCCATCCGGAACGCCCCCTGTTGGCACCCCTGGTTCGGGGCAACCCGAGGCCAATGAGAAGCTGTGGGTGCTCCTTGCTTATGTCTTCTCACCAGTGGTGCCAGTCATCATCATGCTGATGCAGGACATCAAGAACCTGCCGTACGTCAAGCTACACAACTTCCAGGCGCTCGCAGCCGGTATCGCGCTGTGGGTGGTAGTCATGGTATTGGGCATCATCCCGGTCGTAAACTGCCTGACGCCGATCCTGGCCCTCATCGGCTGGATCTACCTGATCTACATCGGCGTGCAGGGGTACAACGGCAAGTTCGTGAAGATCCCGGTTCTCTACGATTTCGTGCAGAAGCAGGGGTGGAGCTGAGCGACGAGGGGCTAGTTCCAGGTTCTACGTTCTGAGTTCTAGGTTCTGAGTTCTGGGTTCTGAGTTCTGGGTTCTGAATCGTCGATACGAGCGGCGCGGTTGAGGTGGATGCCTTGGCTGCGCCGTTGTGTTTTCTCGCGTAGCCGCGGCCTGGCCGTCTTGTGGGCGGGGGATGCGGCGCGGGCCGGGCAACGCATCCGCGGCGCGACCAACACGCCCACAAGGGGCTACGCTACGGGTTTCGCGAAAGGATGGGGCGCAACTCCTACCAATACCCGGAGGTCAGCCCCTTGTGGGCGTGTTGGTCGCGCCGCGGGTGCGGTGCCGGCGCCGCGCGGTCGCCGGATGCGAATTGGATGGTTGCCGGGGCGTCCTTCGAGACGGCCTACGGCACGTCAGGATGGCTGCGATAAGGGTTGCCACCCACGTGAGAGCTAGGGTTACGGAACCCCGCACTTGGGTGCCGAGTGCCAACACTAACCCTGGACGGAACCTTGTTTTTGATGCTCACAACTAGCGCAGCCATCCTGACGTGCCGTAGGCCGTCTCGAAGGACGCCCCGGCAACCACCCAACTTCCATCCGTGCGAACCGCGCCACGACTAACACGCCCACAAGGGGCTGACCTCTGGATTGAGCGGGAAGACACGCCTAAGAGGGCGCCTTCCTCCAGTGGGACGTGATAACCTTGTCATCCCTCTCCGCGGCGCCTATAATCAAATGGCATATCACGGCCGGAGGCAGTGCAATTCGCACCAGGATCGAGGTAGGATGCTGTCCCACAAGCGCTGGGAAATTGAGCCCGCAGCCCCTGTCGAGCTGATCGCTCGCTTCTCACACCTGCACCCGCTCATCGCACAGCTACTGTGCAATCGGGGGATCACCGAACCGGCAGCCGCCGATGCGTTCCTCAACGGGACTACCCACTTCGAGGACCCGTTCCGCATGACCGGCATGGAAGCAGCGGTGGAGCGAATCCGCGCGGCGATATCGCCCGCGAGCGGATGGTGGTGTACGGCGATTTCGACGCCGACGGCGTGACGGCGACGGCGCTGCTGGTGGAAACGCTCGAGTCGTTCGGCGCGCAGGTGGCCCGGTACATCCCGCACCGGGTCGACGAAGGCTACGGGCTGCATACGGATGCACTGGACAAGGTCGCTGCCTGGGGCGCGCGCCTGGTGGTCACGGTGGACTGCGGTATCCGTTCGCTCCACGAGGTGAAATACGGCAACAGCCTGGGGCTGGATATGATCGTCACCGACCATCACTCGATCGGACCTGAGATGCCGCCCGCCCTGGCGGTCATCAATCCCAAGCAAGCCGGGGATCGCTACGGCTGCAAGTGGCTGTCGGGTGTTGGCATCGCCTTCAAGCTGGCGCAGGCGCTGATCCTTGCCGAGCGTCGAGCTCCGCAAACCAAAAACAAGAACATCGTAGAGGAGAGCCGCCTTCTCGATCTCGTCGCGCTCGGCACCGTCGCCGATGTCGTGCCGCTGCTCGGGGAAAACCGTGCTCTCGTGCAGCGCGGCCTCGTGGAGCTCAACCAGCCGCGGCGAGCGGGCGTGCAGGCGCTGTTGATCGAGGCGGGCGTGCAACCGGGGCGCGTGGATGCCTACAGCATCGGCTTCATGCTGGGACCGCGCCTGAACGCGGCCGGGCGCCTCGACACCGCAAAGCTGAGCTATCGCCTGCTGACGGCCCGCGACGCTGAGACGGCGACGCCTATCGCTGCGCAGCTGGGCCAGCTGAACCGCCAGCGCCAGAGCTACACGCGCCAGTTCGTGCAGCAGGCGCAGCAACTGATCGCGCTGCGTGGGGAGCGGCAGCTCTACGTAGCGGCACACCCAGATTTCGTTCCGGGAGTCGTCGGCCTGGTGGCAGCGCGGCTGGCGGAGGAGCTGAACCGGCCGGTCCTGGTGGGGCACCAGGGGGCGGAGATCACTGTCGGTTCGGCGCGCAGCATCCCCGGTTTCGACATCACGGGTGCACTGGACGAATGCCGGGAGCTGTTGCTGCGGTACGGGGGGCACGACGCGGCGGCCGGATTCACGGTGGCCAATGAGATGCTCCCAGAGCTCGAAGCGCGGCTCGAACGGATCGCGGAGCGTGAGCTGGACGGCAAGGACCTGCAGCCGGCGCTGCCGATCGACGCGGTGGTGCACGTGAACGACCTCGACCACGCCACGCAGCAATTGCTGGCACAGCTCGAGCCGTGCGGCCAGGGGAACCCGCAGCCGGTTCTGGCGAGCCTTGGTCTCGAGGTGGTGCGCTGCTCGCCGACCAAGGGGGACGGCAAGCACCTGCGGCTGACGGTGCGAGACCCGTTCGACACCGGACCGAGACGGTCCCTGACGTGGGACGCGATCGCATTCGGGCAGGGGTCATCGTACGCCGATTTGCCGCTGCAGGGCCCGCTCGTCGATCTGGCCTACTGCCTGGAAGTGAATGAATACAACGGCGACCGGCGCCTGCAACTGAACGTGAAGGACATCCGTCCGAGCACCCCGGCCTGAGAATGAGCGCAAAGCAATGAAGATGTATCCCGCCCGCCTGGACCGGCAGGGCCGCATGGTGGTGCCGCGCGAGGTGCGGGACGCCGTGGGGGTGAATCCGGGCGACGTCCTGTTCTTCCTCGTCGCCGGTGGGCAGGTGCGCGTCACGCGCAGCCCCGGCAGCCTGGAGGAATACAGGAGCCTTTTCGGCGGGGAACCGATCGACGACGCCGACACCGGCGTCCGGCAGAGCGAGGGCGAAGAGGAAGAGGGGGACAATGGCTGAAGCAAGCAGATCATGGTGGAGGCGGCGCGGCGTGCCGGTGCGCATCGGCATCGGGTTCGCGCTGCTTGCGGCGCTGCTGGTGCTGATCGGCGTCGCGCGCGGTAATGTCCCATTGAACCCCGTCTCCGTTGGCCTGGCGCTCCTGATTGGTGCAGGCAGCTGGGGCCTGGTGAGTTGGGCGGTTGCCACAGCGGCCGTCGACGTAGAGAAGGACATTACTGAAGGAGAAGTCGATGGCGAATGACGCCCGCCTGCGCTCATTGCAGGGCTTTGTCTTTGATATGGACGGCGTGATGTACCGCGGCTCGCAGGCAGTGCCGGGAGCGGGAGAATTCATTGCCGCGCTGCGGGGGGCGGGCATTCCCTTCCTGTTCGCCACCAATAACTCCACCACGCCCCCGCACGCCGTCGCCGCACGCCTTCAGGGAATGGGGATTCACGTCGTCGCCGACGAGATCCTGTCCTCGGCCGAAGCTACGGCGCGCGCGCTGCAGCGCCACGTCCCGGCGGGCCGCGTGCTGGTTCTCGGCGAAGAAGGGATCCGCGAAGCGCTGCGCCTGGCGGGCTATGAGCTGACAGACGACCACAAGCTTGCAGATGCCGTCGTGGTGGGGCTGGACCGCAAGCTTACCTACGCAGCGCTGGAGCGGGCGACGTGGGCGGTGCGAGACGGCGCCCTGCTGATGGCGACCAACAGCGACCGCACCTTCCCCACCGAAGACCGGCTGAGTCCGGGCGCCGGATCGGTGCTGGCGGCCGTCGAGGCGGCCACCGACACGAAAGCAATCGTCATCGGCAAGCCGTCGCCCGTGATGTTCGAGCAGGCGCTCGAGCGGATGGGCACTGAAGCGGGGCTGACCGCGTGCGTAGGGGACAGGGCCGATACCGATATCGTGGGCGGGCAGCGCGCCGGAATGCCGACCATCGCCGTGCTGACGGGCGTGGGCACGCGCGCCGACTTCGCCGCGCTGCCGCAACCACCGGATTGGGTGTTCGAGGATCTGAGGGGGCTGCAGCGCGCGTATCTGGGGTAGGCGCGCGTTTGGCCGCGGGCAGACCGCGCGGATATGTGAGTTGGCCGTGCCCGGGAGCGTGCTTCGAAGAGAGTTGAGTGGTTGACGGGGCGTCCTCACCTGCACTTGCAGTGACAGCAAGTGAGGTGAGCGCCCCGTTGGGCAGAGAACTCGCATCAAAGGCGACCGCGCCGTGCCCGGCCACCGCACCCGCGCCCTCCGTCCGGAGCGTGAGCCACCCGTTCCCAACGTTCCTCACTGCGCGACTCGCCCCCTACCTTTCCCACCCAGCGACCCCCTGAGCACGAATTCGTGTATTCGTGCCCCTAATTCGTTGACGGCCCGTCCCCGCGCCCGCAGCCGCGCTCGACCCGCGGTAGCCTTTGCGTCTCCGAGTCTCCGTGCCTTTGCGTCTTTGCGTCTTTGCGTTGAGAGTGTTCCACCGCCGCTCAACTCGCATCGACGGCGTCCGCGGGGAGCGGGAAGCGCGGGGCGGCGGGACGGGGGAACCCAGAGGGGTGTGGTGGCGCGGCCCGGGGCGAAGCACCGGCACGAGCACGATTCGCACCGCGTGCTGCTTGCCGGTGCTTAGCCCCTACAGTTTGCTCGATACCAGTGTGACGGTCCTGCGGCGCCTACCACTCGATCAGGTTCACCTCACTCACTTCCAGCGACAGGTCGTCGGGGAGCTTGAAGGTCTTGATCTCGCACGGATTGAAACGGGTGGCGATGGTCCGGCCGAAAGCCGGCAGGTGGATCGTGGCGGTCGTGGCGGTGCCTTCCGTCTCGTAGGCGCGCACGATCACGCCGTCGCCGTCTTCGGCTCGCTTGATCGCGCTGACGATGACATTCTCGCGGTCCACCGACACGAAGGAATCCTGAGGTGGCAGGGTTCCTCGCTCGTTGATGGTGACCGGGACCACGACCGGGCGCTGGTTCAGCTCGGCGGCGCGGCGCGGGGTGTGCGCGTTCGCCCAATTGCCCGGGTGCGGCAGAATGGTGTAGTTGAACTCCTGCTCCCCCTGGTCTGTGAAACGGTGATGTCGACCCCTCGGGTGGCGCGAACGGGTCGTGGTGAGCGTAGAGCGGGCTCCGCAGCACCGTCAGCCCCATGTCGTTCAGGTTCACGTCGAAGCTGTACTTCCCGTCATTCAGCAGGGACACTCCGTAAGTGGTCTGGCCCCCGCGATTCTCGCCCGAGACGTCGATCCACGCCTGTCCCGGTTCCTCCTCGCCGTCCGCGGGGCGCTGAATGTGCCCATAGGGGATCTCGTACGTGGCTTGACCGGAGTCGACGTTGACCGGGAAACGAAGCTTGAGGGCTTTGTGCTGCTCGCGCCAATTCACTCGGGCGCGCACCTCGACGGCATCGCCCCCCGCATAGAGCGTGAAGTCTTGAACGAGGGCGGAATCGCCGTAGCGACTGTGGACGCGAATCGTGGAGCGCACCGGCCCGTTGTCCACCACCGCGACGCTCTCCGCTTCGAAGCGGCCGAGCACGCGGTCGTAGCGGTAGACGTCATGGCTCCACGTGTCGCTGGGATCGTCGAGCACGACCGGTTGCGCCGCCTCGCCGGCGAACGCCTCGACGCCGGAGCGCCGGTCGAAAAGGCTGCGAATGCATCCCGTGGCCGGGTCGATCTCGAGCCGCAAACGCTCGTTCTCGATCCGGCAGCCGCCGGTGGCGAGTGGTGCTACGGCGGCCTCCTCTGCGGCCGGACCGGCATAGTAGACACGATAACCGAGCGGCGGGAGGTCCGCCACGAAGCAAAGGCGGGTACGACCGCCGGCAGCCGCCTCCGGTTGGAGGCGCTGGACCGGCAGCTGCCGGCCCTCGTGGTCGAGCAGCGCATCGCCGCCAGACTCCCCGCCAAACTCCACCTCGACGGGTGTCCGCACCGCCCACGCGTGCGGGTTGAAGACCACGAAAGCTCGCCGCGATCCGCTCTGAGGGATCGCCACGCGGGAACGCGATCGACTGCACGGCGTAGTTCTCGGCGCGGGCAGCGATCGCCATCGCTTCGCCGTAGCTCTGGCGGGCGTCGTCGTACGCAGCCTCGATGCTGGTTCCGGCCAGGATGTCGTGGAACTGGTTGAAGAGCACGTTCTTCCACGCCTGTGCCAGCCCGGCAACCGGGTACGGCTGACCGCGTCAGCGTGCTCGCCAGCGAAGCGAATTTCTCGGCACGCAATCAGCGCGTTCTCCGCTTGCCGGTTCCAGCGCTTGATGCCAGAGTGCGCGGCGTAGCAGCCGCTGGCGTGGTGCTGCAGGTCGTCGTGCAGCACGGGCATCGCGAAGTCGCGCTGCCAGCACATCGTCGAACAAGGCTTCGGGCGCGGCGAATTGCAGGCGCGGGAGGGCTGGATCGGCGTCCAACGCCGCGATGCTGCTCCAGGTTCTCGACGCGTCGGGCCGCCGCCATGATTGCCCACACCGTAGAAGCAGAGGGTGCGATCGAACGGCTCCCGCAGCTCCCCGGCGCAGCGCCGCACGTGCTCTTCCAACCCCTCGCCCCACGATGTGTACCCGTACAGGATGCGAAACGCCAGCACGCGGGATCCGTCGTCCGACTCCCACCAGAAGAGGTGACCCGGCAGTTCCTTTTCGTGCGGTGACGGGCGCATGAAGATATAGCCCTTGAGGCCACTTTTCGCCAGGATCTGCGGCAGCATGCCGTTGTGCCCGAAGCTGTCCACGTTGTAGCCGAGCGAGGCGGTGACCGCCGAGCTTCTCGTGAAAGTACCGCTGGCCGTATAGCCCCTGCCGGACGAACGATTCGCCGCACGGGATGTTGCAGTCCGGCTGCACCCACCAACCGCCGGCGATGCCCCAGCGGCCTTCGGCCACCCGCGGCGCGGATCTCGTCGAACATGGCCGGATCGCCCTTCTCCACCCACTCGTAGAGGGCGGCGGAGCCGGCGGTGAAGATGAAGTCAGGGTTCTCGCCCATGCGGTCCAGCGCGGAGCGGAAGGTCGCCTGAACTTCGTGGAAACCCTCTTCCCAACGCCACAGCCACACCGGGTCGATGTGGGCGTTGCCGATCATCAGAAGCGTCTTTTCTTTTCGGGCACAAGGCACCCTGGGACATGGGGGGTCTGCGCGCATCTGGTCCGCGGATCTCGGTTATGATATCACGGGTGCCCTGGGAGTTCACCGCAAGCAGCGCACGATGAACCCCGGTTCAGGGTCGCGTGGCGCAGATGCCTGTGCCGGACGCAGCGCTGGAGCCCGCAGCCACCATTCACGTCGCTGCTGCCGCCTGACGCCGAGTTATGGTATCCTCGGAAGCTGGAACATGCGATAGGTAGACGGAGGAACTGCGATGGCGCCTCGGCTCACTTGGGAGAGACTGACACTAAAGCTGCGTAACCCGTTCGGGCTGTCATATGGGACCGACGAGACGCGCCCGGCCTTCTGGATCCGGCTGGAAGGAGACGAGGGATGGGGCGAAGGGACGATCCCCTCGTACTACAACATCCCAGACGAGGAGATGTTTGCCTGCTGGAAGCGGGCGGCCGCGCAGAGCACGCCCTTCCCGGACGATCCGGGCGCGATCGCGGCGTGGGCCGGCGATGGTCCGGCGCCGGCGCGGGCGGGGATCGACCTGGCGCTGCACGACCGCATCGGGCGCCGGCGCGGCGCTCCCATCTGGCGGCTCCTCGATCTGCCCGCGCCGCAGCGTCTGCCCACTTCCTTCACGATCTCGATCGCTGCCCCTGCGGAGATGGCCAGGTTGGCGTCGGAAGCTCGAGGGTTCCCGGTGCTGAAGATCAAGCTGGGGAGCGCCGACGACGAGGGGCGGCTGGCGGCGGTGCGCGAGGCGCTGTCCGGACGCGCTGCTGCGGGTCGACGCCAACACCGGATGGACGCCGGAGGAGGCGGTACAGCGCCTGGCGGCGATCGAGCGTTTCGGGTTGGAGATGGTCGAGCAGCCGGTCGCAAAGGATGATTTCGAGGGGATGGGATACGTGCAGGCGCACACGAGCGTACCGATAGTAGCGGACGAGTCGGTGCGCACGTTGGGTGATGTCGAGCGCCTGGCGCGTCACGGCGTACGCGGGCATGAACCTCAAACTGCAAAAGGTGGGCGGGCTGGGTCCTGGAGTGGCCATGGCGAGGCGTGCGCGCGAGCTGGGAATGCGGGTGATGCTCGGCTGCATGATCGAGACGTCGATTGGGACTACGGCCATGGCGCACCTGTCAGGGTTGGCGGACTGGATCGACCTGGACGTGCCCCTGTTGACCACGAACGATCCGTTCGAGGGGATCACGTACGGCGGCGGAGCGCGGATCGGAGTGCCGGACAGGCCGGGAATCGGCGCGGCGCGGCGGGAGGGGTGATGCGCTTTTTTGATGGGCACTGTGACACAGTGTTGAACGCCGACGGCGGCGGATACGACTTCCTGGCGGGGCATGCGCGTGGGCACATCGACCTGCCGCGCCTGCTCGAAGCCGGCTCCTGCGTGCAGCTCTTTGCCGTCTTTGCGCCGGCAGTTTACTACCCGGATCGCGATCTGGCCGAGATGGCGGAACGCATGCTGGCGCAGCTGCACGCTTGGGCGGCGGGCTCGGGCGGCCGGCTGAAGGTGGCGCTAACGGGCGGCGATATCCGGTCCGCGTGCGAGAGAGAAGGCGTCTACGGGCTGCTGGGGCTGGAAGGAGCCGATCCGCTCGGGGATGACCCGGAAGATCTGAGACGTTTCTTCGCGTCGGCGTACGGCACGTGATCCCGGCGTGGGGCGATAATGCGTTCTCGGGCACGTCGATGTACGGCGGCGGTCCGCTGACGGATGCGGGTGTCCGCCTGGTCGAGCTGTGCCAGGAGCTCCGCATGATGGTGGACGTGTCGCACCTGTCGGACGCGGCTTTCTGGCAGGTGTGCGAGCTGGCGCACACCCCGTTCGTCGCCAGCCATTCGAACTGCAGGGAGCTCTGCCCCGCGCCACGCAACCTGACAGACGAGATGATCCGGGCGGTGGCGGAGCGGGGCGGCGTGGTGGGGATCACCCTGGCGCCCGAGTACCTGGAGCCGGCGTACATGCAGGCGCACGATGCCAGGGCCGTTCCGGTGCGCGGGCAGATTCTCGCCGAGACGGATCGCGAGCGGAGGGCAGCGCTGCGGGGTGCGCTGCGGGCGGAGCTGGCGCGGATCCCGCTGCCGGGCATTGGGTGGGTAGCGCGGCACGTGAATCATGCCATCCAGGTTGGCGGCGAAGATGCGGTCGGGCTGGGTGGGACCTGGACTGGGATCCCGGCCGGCCCGGTCGGGATCACGGGGATCGAGAGCTACCCGATGCTGGCGGAGACGCTTGTCGCCGGCGGATTGACCGAGAGACAGGTGGAGAAGGTGTGCTGGCGGAACATGGCCGTGCCGACACCGAGGTGCTGCCGGACGGTGATGCCGGATAGGAGGGGATGATGTTGGAACAAGTTCGCTGCCGTGCTCGGCGGAGCTGTGCGAGCGCTTCAAGGACACGCGGGTGCACTACTGCGAGATCGCGGCGGAAGCGACAGGGGAAGAGGAGTTCCGGCTGACCGGCGCTGTACTGGACGCGTCCACTTACCTGGCCCTGACTGAGCTGTTGATCGATCGCTTTCCCGACGTGCTGCTTTGACGCCGCCGACGTGCAGGTGCTGCGCAGCCCCACACCGTGGGTTCTCGCCCTGGCGACTAACCTCGCCGGATTGTATGCCGGGCCTTCACCCTGGCCGAGCAGGCCAGCCAGATCCTGAACGGGTGGCGCGTCGAGGTGTTGCGCGAACAAGAGGAGTGGGCGTTCGTGCGGCTCGAGGACGGCTACCTGGGCTGGGCCTACCTGCCCTACCTGAGCGAGGCGCCGCCAGCCTCACCGACGCACCTGGTTGCGGAGCCGGTGGCGCTGGTCCACGCCAAACCTGACGCCGGAGCAGAACTGCGGAACCGCCTGTTCTCCGGCACGGCTGTGTGTGTGAGCGAGAGCCAAAGTGATTGGGCGCGGCTTTCGCTGGCCGGGGGGCAAGGGGGCTGGGTGCAGGCGGCAGCGCTGCGCGCTCTCGACACGCTGCCCGCGGACGGCGAGGCGCGCCGGCGGCAAATCGTGGCGGATGCACAGCGAATGGTGGGCGTGCCGTATCTGTGGGGTGGCTGCAGCGCGGTCGGGGATCGATTGCTCCGGCTTCGCACGCCTGCTGCACGCCCTTTCGGGGGTGGCGCTGCCACGCGATGCCGACATGCAGTATGAGGCGGGGCGGGCGGTCGAGGAGCCGTACCGGCCGGGCGACTTGCTCTTCTTTAGCTCCGGACGCCGCGGAATCACACACGTCGGGGTGAGCCTTGGCGGCTGGCGAATGATCCACTCGAGCGGCAGCAACAACGGCGTTTTCGAGGACGACGTGAAGACGGTGGAGCGGTTGCGAGAGGGATTCGTGGGGGCGCGGAGTTTTTTGGGGTAGGGGGAGGCGTTGGGGCAGGGGTCATGCGTCATGCGTCATACGTCATGCGGCATGCGGCACGCGGAATGCGTCAACGTCAGCGATAGGCGCGGGTCACCCGCATAGTTCCTGGGCTGACTGTATTCCGGAGCAGGCAAGCCAGCGGATGGGAGTTGGGCAGGCGACGGTACGTCCTTCGAGAACCTCAGGATGGCTGCGGTAGGGAATAGCATCCATGTGATTGGTCCGGCTCAGGAACCCCGCACTTGGGCGCGAAAACCCGCCGCTACTCCTGGACTGAACCGCTCGCATCGGTGCAAATTCTACCGCAGCCATCCTGAGGTTCTCGACACTTGCACCTGCGATGCGCAGGCGCAGTGCAGGTGAGGACGCCCTTTGCCCGAACCACCCGGCAGCTGCGGCACCGCACCGCGCTAAATGTCCGGACCCGGTCCGAATCGCGCCCGCCTCGAGCGTGTGGCACCGAGGGCCTCGGGATGGGGGACCCATCCCCTACACCCGATGCAGCGTTGGGATGCGGGGAGGGGCGGTGCCGTACGTGGCGAGCAGGCGGGGGGCGGTGCCCTAGGTGGCGAGCAGGCGGCCGGCGGCGCCGAAGGCAGCGTATACGGGGGCGTAATCGACGACCTCCTGCGTGAGCAGGAAGAGCTGGTCGTGCTCCGTATACCCCCAATCGTGCAGTACCCCGGGCAAACTGGCGGTTTTGTGCCACACCGGCAGCGTGTCGGGTGACAGATCGCGCAGCAGCAGCGACGGATCCTGGTTGGCCAGCAGCAGGGGCTCGATCCATGTTCGCTGCGCGGCAGGCAGCCGGTGCCGCAGGCGAAACAGCCGCACGCAGTCGGCGGCCGAGATCCAGTTCTCATGGCCGGCTTGCCGCGCACCGAAGTCCATCATCACCCTGCCCAGGTGGGTATCCTTCAATCCCAGTGCGTTCTTGAAGGTATCGTTCAGCCGTTCCATGCCGGCACGCCGGATGACCAGATTCGTGCAGAGATTGTCAGAGACTGCGATCATCAACAGCAGCGCATCGCGCATGTTGAGCCGCCGCGTGCGCAGCAGCCAGGAGAAACCTGCCCCCTGCACCGGCGGCTCGACGTCCAGCTCGCAGCGCTCGTCGCCGCTCAGCTCCCCGAGCGCTTCCAGGTGCGCCCAGGCAAACAGGATCGGTACCTTGATCAGCGACGCGGCCACGAACCGCTCGCAGTTCGCCAGCAGGAACGGCTCGCCCTTGCCGCGGCGGAAATAGAGCGCGTACTGGCAGTGCAGAGGTGCGACGATCGACTCAAGTTGCGCACGTGACGGGGATGGAACGGGCATCGGAGGGCGGTCTTCTACAGCCAGGGGTCGACCAGAACGGCGAGGATGCCCCAGACGAACCCGAGCAGCCCGCCTGCAATGACATCCCGCGGGTAGTGGGCGCCCACATACATGCGGGTAAGCGCAACCAGGCCCGCCGCGCCGTAAAGCGGCACACTGCCGCGCAGCCCCAGCTCGAAGTGGTGTACCAGTACGGACACGATGAAGAAGGCCTGCGCCGTGTGGCCGCTGGGGAATGACATCCCCCGCGCCCGCCAGCCGACGATACGCGTCACGCTGTAGGCGGTGAATGGCCGCGACCGCTCGGCAAACGCCTTGATAATCTCCACGAGCAGCCAGAGCGTGAGGGTACCCAAGACCACTTCGAGCGCAAGCCGCCGGTACCCCTGCGCCGAAACGACGATGGCCACCACGAGAGAGGTCAGCCCGCTCCCCAACTGCGTCGCGAGCCACATGAAGTTGTCCAGCCAATGTGGACGCGGGCCGCGCACATTGAACAACAGGAAGATCCATGCATCGAGGCGCTGGCCGGCGGACCACACGAGCGACAGCGTGAGCGCGAGCACCACGAGCAGCGATATCACAACATTACGCTGAGCGAAGAGACCGCGGAAGATGGCGCGCTGGGTATCGTCGGGCAGCCAGCGCAGAAACGCCCAGGAGGCGATGGCAAGCACCGTGGCCAGGATGATGCGGCGATAAGTCAGCCAGGCGCGAAACGTGCGCACATTCGGGGCCAATGGCAACCCCGAGGGTGGCGCCAGCTCCTCCGGCTCGTCCAGGAAACCGGTCTCGCTATCGGTCACTTCGTCACTCACCAGATGGCATATGGCCGGGTTCTATGCACTCTGTGCAGAGCCGGCAGCAGCCAGGATGCGCCGCGCACGGTTTAGATGCGGCAGCTCGATCAACTGGCCGTCGAGGAGCGCCGCGCCTGCGTGCGGCTCCCCTTCTCCCTCTAGCATCTCCACAACTCGCCGTGCCCAGGCGATTTCGGCGGGCGCAGGCGAAAAGGCGCGATTGATGATGGCGACCTGCCCGGGATGAATCGCCGACTTCCCGGAGAAGCCCAACTCCCGCGCCAGCTGCGCCCCCTTCTCCAGCCCGCCGTCATCCCCCACGCGCATATGAGGTGCATCGATCGCATCGATGCCGGCCGCCCGGGCCGCCAGAACCACACGGCTGGTAGCATATAGCAACGTGCGCCCGTCGGGGGTGAGCACGCATCCCACGTCAGTGCTGAAATCGGCAGCGCCGAACACCAGGGCGCGCACGCGCGGGTGGGCTGCGGCGATAGCCTCGGCAGCCAGCACCCCGGCGGCGGTCTCCACCATGCACATCAGCGAGATTGCCCCAGAGGGTAAGCCGTGCATCCACTCGAGCCGCTCGATGGTCCACGCAGCGAAGCGCGCTTCCTCCTCGGACGCCACTTTGGGCAGCAGGATAGCGGCCGGAGCAGCGGGCACAACCTCCAGCAGGTCGCGGTACCCGGTATCCGCTGGCAAGCGAGTTGATGCGGACAACTACTTCCGCGCCGCCGAAAGACGTATCGTGCAGAGCGCGGACGACCGTGGCACGCGCCAGCTGTTTATCTGCGTCGGAAACCGCGTCTTCGAGGTTCAGAATGAGCGTGTCCGCACCGCGCTCGCCGGCCCTGGCGATCATCGACTCTCGATGCCCCGGGACATAAAGGAGACTTCGGCGCGGCCGTACTGCCTGGTTAGCGATCACTCAGTCAGCCCCCAGGACACCGGCGTCACGTTCGCGCAGGTATTCCAACAGAGCGAGAACGCCGTAAAGATAGCTGCGCCAGCCGAGCCCGCAGATGTAGCCGATGCAGACCGGCGCCAAGACAGAGTGCCGCCGGAACTCGTCGCGCGCGTGTACGTTGGAGATGTGAACCTCGACTGCAGGGAGGTGTACCGAAGAAAGCGCGTCGCGGAGCGCGTAGGAGTAGTGACCATAGGCGCCGGGATTGATGACAATCCCATGCGCCCATTCGCGCGCCTCCTGGATCGCGTCCACGAGCTCTCCCTCACCGTTGCTTTGGAAGGACCGCAGCATGACGCCTTCAGCCGATGCGATATCGGCCAAGCGGCCTTCGATCTCCGCCAGCGTCAACGCGCCGTAAATCTCTGGCTCTCGAGTCCCCAGCAAGTTGAGGTTTGGGCCGTGTACCACCAAGAGGTTGTAAGAGGTGGCAGCTAACTCGGCACACATTCTCGCAGTATACCATAAGGAGCGTTGCTGGAGGAGCGCAAGCGAAGGGAATGAGACTATTCTCACTGAAAGCTACCGTAGCGCATGTTTACGTTCGTGTGTTATATCGTTGCCATCGTCCGTTCCCACGAACTACCCGGCCGAGAATCCGCCATACCGCCTCAAGGAGGGGGAGACATGGGTTATCGCGAAAGCTGGATCGCACGAAAGCAGGAGAAGGGCCAGCGCCAGCCGCGCCCGGAGCGATGCAAACACACAGTCAACGACGTGTCTCCGGCTGCGGATGGATGCGAGGATTGTCTCCAGACCGGCGATACCTGGGTGCATCTTCGCGTCTGCCTTGAGTGCGGGCACGTGGGCTGCTGCGAGGCCTCCCCCAACCAGCACGCACGCAAGCACGCCCACGCGGCGGAGCATCCGCTGGTGCAGTCGTTCGAACCCGGGGAGTCCTGGCTGTGGTGCTACGTGGACGAAGTGTTCGCGTGAACGCGGAGCAGAGCATGTACAAAGCGTTCCTCCGCGGGCTGGCGCTCTTCAGTGGCCTCTCGGAAGAAGATCTCGATCGCCTCTACTCCATGGCGGAAGTGGTGACGATCGAACAGGATGAGCTGCTCATGGAGGAAGGCGAGCCGGGGGATTCCATCTACGTTGTGCTCGAAGGCGCGTTCAACATCACAAAGCGCACCCGGCAGGAAGAGATCGTACTTGCGAATCGCGGCCTGGGCGAGGTGCTCGGGGAGATATCGCTCCTCGAGAACGCCCCACGCAGCGCCTCGGTGCGTGCGACCGAGAGTGGAAGGCTTCTGAAGATCAGCCGGGAGGCATTCGAGTCTTTGCTCCACACCAGCCCGTCTGCCAGCATGGCTATCGTGCGCACGGTCATGAGCCGCCTTCGCAACACGGAGTCGATGGCCATGCAGCACGAGAAGCTGGCGGCGCTTGGCACGCTGTCCGCCGGGCTGGCGCACGAGCTGAACAACCCGGCCGCCGCGGTGGTACGAGGCGGGGAGCAGCTGCGGCATGCGTCAACGGCATGGCAGGCGGCCGCGCTGCGCCTGGAGTGCGAGCACTTGCAGCCCGAACATTTCAGCCTGCTGGAGGAGCTGCGGGTCGAGCTCGAAAGGCGCGCCGCCGAGCCGCCACCCATCGATGCCCTCAGTACGAGCGATCGCAGCGAGGAGCTGGAAGCATGGCTGGACGAGCAGGAGGTGGATGAGGCATGGGATCTGGCGCCGGCTCTGGCAGGTCTTGGCTGGGAGGCACAGGACCTGGATGAACTGGTCGACCGTTTCCCGGATGGCGTTATGTCTACGGTTGGCTGCTGGCTCGGGCAGGGCGCACTGGTGTACTCCCTCCTGAATGAGCTCACTTCCGCCTCGCGGCGAATGTCCGAGATCGTGCGCGCCGTCAAGAGCTACTCGCACATGGATCAGGCGCCTGTCGAGGAGGTGGACGTGCACGCGGGAATCGAGGACACGTTGGTGATCCTGCGCCACAAACTCAAGCACCACATCAACATCCGGCGGGAATACGCTCGAGATCTCCCTCGCATCGAGGCGTTCCCGGCTGAACTCAACCAGGCGTGGACCAACCTGATCGACAACGCCGCCGATGCGATCCTCGAGAGCAAGGAGAGCGGGGAGATCAGCATCCATACCTCCGCCGACGGCGATGACCTGCAGGTAGAGATCTGCGATGACGGGCCGGGTATCCCGGATGATGTGCGGCCCCGCATTTTCGAACCGTTCTACACAACCAAGGTGGCCGGCCTGGGGTCGGGACTCGGCCTGCACATCGTCCGAAACATAATCTCGGTCAAGCACGCGGGGCGGATCTCCGTAGAATCGAGGCCCGGCCACACATGCTTCTGTGTAACGCTGCCGCGGCGCCTACCACGTACTGCAGCGGCAGATTGACAAGAGGTAGTCCAGCGATGGAATGTACGAACTGCGGGCACCTTAATGCCGACGACGCACACTTCTGCGAGAACTGCGGGAATCCTCTGCAGCGAAGCTGCCCCAACTGCGGCCAGGCGGTGTCCCCATCCGCCCGCTTCTGCAAGAACTGCGGCTACAACCTCGCTCGGGGCACCGTAACCCCCTTGCCCAGCCCTGCGATGTCGGCGAGCCCTCTGCACGCTTTGCGACAGGCGGCGCCGCAGAGCGTTGCGAGCAAGATCATTGCGCAACGGGAACGGATGGAGGGGGAGCGCAAGCGAGTCACAACGCTCTTCACCGATATCGTAGGCTCCACTTCGCTGGCCGAGCAGATGGACCCCGAAGACTGGCGCGAGGTGGTGGCGGGTGCGCACCGGTTAGTGAGCAATGCTGTTTACCGGTACGAGGGGACGATCGCACAACTGCTGGGCGATGGCGTTCTCGCCTTCTTCGGCGCGCCATTGGCGCACGAAGACGACGCCGAGCGGGCTGTGCGCGCGGCGTTGGCGATTCTGGAGGGTCTGGAGGATTACGCAGAAGAGCTCGAACGTGCGCGCCGGGTGAACGACTTCCAGCTAAGGATCGGCATCAATACCGGGCTGGTGGTGGTGGGTAACATCGGGCACGACCTGCACATGGAGTACCTGGCGATTGGAGACACTGTAAATCTTGCGGCACGCGTGCAGACGGCAGCGGACCCGAACACCATCTTCGTGAGTGACAACAGCTACCGGCTCGTCCAGAACCTGTTTGATTTCGAGAACAAGGGCAAGCTGACACTGAAGGGAAAGGGAGAGCCGGTGCAGGTGTACCGGGTGCTGGGCGAGCGACTCGGCGCGGTGCGCATCCGCGGCATCGCCGGGCTCTCGTCACCGTTGGTGGGGAGGGATCGCGAGTACGGAGCACTGCTGGAGCTGCTGGAACGCCTGGACGGCGGGCAAGGCGCCCTCGTCGCGGTGATCGGCGAGGCAGGGTTGGGGAAGTCACGGCTGATAGCGGAGTGGCGGAAGGCCGGACACGAGCGTTTTGGCGAGCACTTGCGGTGGGTAGAAGGACGCTGCCTTTCCTACGGCAGCTCGATGCCCCACCACCTTACGGCAGACATTTTGCGGGGATTGGCGGCGGTGCGCGCGGAAGCTTCGGAATCGGAAGTCGCCGAGGCGCTGGCCGCTGCGCTGAAAGATACCCTGGGAGACGCTGCGAACGAAGTCTACCCGTTTCTGGGACACCTGCTGAATCTCCATCTCGATGCAGAAGCGGCCGCACGCCTGCGATTTCTCGAGGGACCGGCGCTGCAGGCGCAGTACGTGGCGTCGCTGCGGCGGTTCCTGCGGGGCCTGGCCGCCAAGCAACCCCTCATCATCACCCTGGAGGATGTGCACTGGGCGGATCCTTCGTCGGCCGAGCTGCTCACCCAGGTGCTGTCCGTCGCAGCGGAGGCGCCGCTCATTGTGGCGGTCGTCGCTCGCCCGGAGAGAGACGCACCGGGATGGCGATTGGTGGACGGCGCCCGGCAGAGCAGCGTGGCGACCTCCCTGGAGCTCGTCCTGACGCCTCTGACGGGTGATGATAGCTGCGAGCTGGTAGGCAACCTGCTCGAGGTGAGCAACCTGCCCGATGCGGTGCGCGATGTGATCCTGCAGAAGGCCGAAGGCAACCCGTTCTTCGTGGAGGAGGTGATCCGCATGCTCATCGACCGCGGCGGGATCACGCGTGACCCCGAAACGGGCGCATGGACCGACAGCGGCGTGATCGAGGGCATCGAGATCCCGGATACGCTGCAAGGGGTGTTGGCGGCGCGCATCGACCGGCTGCCCGAGGATGCCAAACGCATGCTGCAGGTGGCCTCTGTGATCGGGCGTAAGTTCCAGGTCAGCGTCCTCCAGCACGTGCTCCGGGAAGAGGGCGCGTGATGACCGGCCCGGCGGAGAACCGGCGTCCTCTGCAGGAGTTGTTGGAAGAGCTCGAAGCGGCGGATTTGCTGCGACGATTGGAAGAGCTCGATCTGAGCTACCTGTTCAAGAACCAGCTCACGCAAGAGGCAACCTACCAATCGCTCCTTCTCCGGCGACGCCGCGAGCTGCACCGCGGTGTCGCGCAATACTACGAGACCCAATTCCCCGACCGGCTGGACGAGCACGCGGCGTTGTTGGCGCAGCACTATGCGGAGGCGGGCGACGACGAGCGGGCACTGGCGTTCTCGCGCCGCGCCGCTATGGTCGCCACGCGGCTCCATGCGCATGCAGAGGCGATGTTGCACTTTGATCGTGCGCTTGCGATTGCGCTCGAGCTCCCGGTTACGCCAGATGTCGTGCGCGAGCTGTTTCTGGGCAAAGGGCGGGCGTTGGAGCTGGGCGGGCGATATCCGCAGGCGATGGCTAACTACGAACAGATGGAAAGGTTGGGCGCCGAGCGCGGGGACCCGGCAACGGAGTTAGCAGCGATCGCGGCGCAGGCAACCGTTCTCTCTACCCCGAACACAGCGTTCGACCCTGCTCGTGCACGGGCTGTATCCGATCGTGCGCTGGATCTGGCGCGCAGCCTGGGGGACAGGGTCGCAGAAGCCCGGATTCTCTGGAATCTGATGCTGATGTACAACTATACGGGACGACCGCTGCGGGCTGTGGAGCACGGGGTCGATTCCCTCGCCATCGCACGCGAGTTGGGGCTGCGCGAGCAGTTGGCGCTGACGTTGACTGATCTCAGTCGCGCATATCAGGGGCTCGCACAGTACGACCAATCGCTGGAAGCGCTGCGCGAAGCACGCTCGCTGCTGCGCGAGCAGGGCAACCTGGTGATGTTGGCGGACAACCTGAACGGCACCGCCGAGATATTGCTGTCAACGGGCCGGTTCGACGACGCCATCCGGGCAGCGAACGAAGCGTTCGAAGTCGCCGGAAAGGCAGGGAATTCGTGGGGCCAGGCCTACAGCAGGTTCGCTCCGGCGTTCATCCACGTAGAGAGAGGTGAGTTCGGCAGCGCGATCGAGATGATGGAGGAGAGTATCCGGCTGGCCGAACAGGGCGGCTTCCTGTCTGCCCAGGTTGAGATGCGCTCCTTGCTCGCTTTCGCCTATACCGAGATCGCCGATCCGGATAGGGCGATGGCTGTCGTGGACGAAGCGATAGCCCTTGCGCTCGAGAAATACCCGATCGGGTTACCGTTGGCGACGGCTGTGAAGGCGCTTATCCACCTCGAGCGGCGAGAGATAGCGGAGGCAGAGGCGACGATCAAGACGGCGGGCACGGGCGCGCTGGCGGATAATGCGATGGCTCCGGCGGTCATTAACCTGGTTCTGGCGCTGGTGTCCCTGGCGACGGGCAAGCCAGAAGAGGCAGTCCGAGTGGTAGAGCAGCTGGTCACCAGCGCCGACGAGTTGGGCGTTCCCCTCCTGGTGGCCGATGGACTGCGCGCGCGAAGGGGAAAGCGCTGCTGGCGCAAGGGCGAAGAGGTGAGGCCGAAGCGGTCCTGGAGGAAGCTGCCCGGACGGCGGCGGAGCGCCGGATCCGGCGCGTCCACTGGCGACTGCTGCTGGAACTCGCTGCACTGCGCGAACGGGATGGTCGCGACGGCTCGTCCTACCGGCGGCAGGCGCACGAGGTGGTGGAGTATATCCTGGCCAACACGGGGAGCGAAGAGCGTTCCGCCAAGTTCCGCCAACGTGTGGCCGCGCTTGACCGGGCGATCAACGACGCCCAGCCGGAAGGCGAACCATCGTAGACGGCAATAAGTGCATGGGAGACCGCCGGCCGCGTGATCCGTGACCGGCGCCGGCAGCGTGGGCGAACGGCCGGAACGCGATGCGCGGGGAGTGGCGACGGCCGTCGCCACTCCCCCGCGCTCTGACGCTGCTTAGGTTGGCATCAGGCTCCAGTCGCAGACGCCGTTCCGCCCGTGCTCTAGGGCGCAGGCGTCCCGCCAGCGGTGGGAGGCGGCTGCAGGAACCCTTCCCGCGACTTTTCTACCCAGTCCTTCACGTAAAAGTCCGCGATCTCGACGTAGTACGGCGACTCCGAAGACTTCACCACGTAGTTGACCATCCCCCGGGCGTCCGTGCGCTTCGCGCCGGCGAGCAAAGTGACTTCCTTGTCCTTCGCCTTGAGCGTGAACGTTGCGACCGGCGACGCGAGGCCGTATTCGGGCCTGTCATCCTTGCCCAGCGGCCGCGCCATGCGCAGGGTAGCGGCAGTGCGGGCCAGCCCGCCGATCGTGTCGACACCCGGCTTCTCGGCTCCCTGCAGCCCGGCCATCGTCCAGCCGGTAGCATCGCGTGTGAAGGCGAATTGTCCCGCTGCGTTCTGCAGGCGCATCTCGGTGATGTCAGGTTCAGAGAGTGTCACGTAGGCGGTGTCGATCCACGAGGCGGGATCGGCGTTGATCTCGTAGCCGGTCAGCTCGGACGTGAGATAGGTCTCGCTGTGGCCGGCCAACCGGAAGTGCGTCGTGCGGGCGCTGGGCGCAGAGCCGAAGAACACGGTGTGCGCCGCGCCGCCATTGGTCGTTATGTCTACTCTTCGCTCGAACTGGTTGTCGGCCACCTTCAGGCGCGCCTCGCTGCCCTCGGTCCGCGTCACCAGCCGGTTACCCTTCAGCGATGCCAGCTTCGCCAGCACCGGGCTCACCTTGGTCGCATCGGCCGGATAGTCCCCGGCCTCGGGCAAGATCCAGGCGCTCCCCTGTTTTGCGAGCTTCACCGAGGCCCCCTGGCCGTCACGTATAGAGAGCGAGCTGATTTCCTCTGCCTTCAGCTCCCCGAGCAGAGGCGCCCCGGCGGCTGCCGGTGCGGAGCGCGGCCAGAGCAGGAAGGTCGCCAGCGCGATCTGGAGCACCAGTACGCCGGCGAGGATCTTGTGCATCTTTGTCATGTTATCCTCCTCACGCTTCCCGCTACGCCTGCCGTGCCGGGCGAACGTCGCGCTCGACCGGCTCCAGGGCCAGCGGCTTCTCGTTCCGCGCCCGTACGTTCCACGCGATACCGATGAAGAGCAGAGCAGCCAGCGCCAGACCGTAGTTCAGGAACTCCCAGAAGGAGCGCTGGCCGTCGTCCATCGGCGCCAGCACGCGTGACTGTGCGCCGCGCGACCGGATGGTCAGCAGGTCCAGGTCCTCGACCGACCAGTCGACCGCGTTCTGCAGGAACTGCAGGCTGTTCAGGTAGCGATCGGGGCTCAGGTTGCTCGAGAGCTGGAAGACCACGTCGGTCAGGAACTCGCTGCTGCCGATCACCACCAGGCGGGCCGTGTCGGGCGAGGTCTCGACCGTCCCGCCTGCCGCCGCCCGCGGCGTGGGCTGGGCGGGCTGCTGGCCCTGCTGCGCCGCATCCGGCTGGACTAGCGGGGACGGCTTGCCCTTGAAGTAGCTCTCGAACGCACCCTGGACGGACACGGCCAGCGGCACGTGCGCCGCGTTCGCCCTCGACCGGGAAGCCCAGCTGCCCGTACTTCTGCGTGTTCGGGCTGGATGTCGGTCGACGTTCGCAGCCACGAATTGGCGCTCGACTTGAGCAGAGTCGTGACCTGCCGGCCCTGGTTCTTCGCCGCGTCGACGGTCAGCGGCGAGGCCCAGTTCATGGTCACCGCGGGCACGTGCTGACGATCGGGCTGGTCTTGTCCATGCCTTCGGCGCGCACGTCGACGAAGAACGGGATAGTTGATCGCCTGGATCTCGTGGACGGTATCCCGCCGACCTTGCGCTGCACCGGCACCGGGAACGGCTCGTTCTGCGGGTCCATCACCGAGCGACTTCTCGACCTTGACGCCGTAGTGAGCGAGCAGTCGGCCAGGCCATTCTCGACCGGCTCGAGCGCCAGGCCGCCGGTCATCTGGTCCTGGTTCGCTCTGAAGTTGCCGGCGGCGACCACGACCGACCCGCCGCGCATGAGGTACTGGTCGACCGCGTAGCGCTCCTTGTCCGTCATGCCCTGGGGGGCGATGAGCACGAGCACGTCGACATCGGAGGGGACCTGGCCGCTCGACAGGTCGACGTCGCGTACGGTGTAGTCCTGCGCGAGCTGCTGCCGCAGCCTGCTGCTAGGTGGAGAAGGGCTGCTGCTGCTGGCCGAACATGTTCTGCGTCGGCTGCTCGGGTGGGGTCCACAGGCCGACCACCTTCAGGAAGCCGGAGGAGGAGCGCTTGAGCGCCGACTCGATGGCCGTGCGGATCGCTGGCCTCGCTCAGGTCGCCGGCGAGGGCAGGACCTGTGACTTGTCGCCCGACCTGCAGCACCATGTCCAGGTAGTAGCTGGCTGCCGAGAAGAGGGAGGCGGCGATGGGCTGCAGCCGGTACGGTCTGCAGCAGCTGCTGCCGGTTGACCGTGGCGTTCGGCGCATCCGGGTCGATCGTCTCGAAGGTGAACTTGCCGCTGGACTTGGCCTGCAGTCCTGGCCACCTTCTGGACGGTCTCCGGCGCGCGCCTTGAGCTCGTCGGGCAAGCGTGTCCGGCGTGGCGAACAGGGTCAGCTTGACCGGTTCGTTCATGGCGGCCAGCACGGTGTCGACGCTCTGGAAGCCGTACACCACCTTCTTGATGGCGCGGGTCAGGTCGTACTCCAGGTTGCGCAGGCGGACGTCGACCGTGCCGTCGCGCGTTGGTTGACCTCGATCAGGTCGCGGAAGTTCAGCACCTGCGTTCTGGTCGCCGTAGCGGACCAGGATGTCGAAGTAGGCGTTGATGACCGAGCCTCGTAGCGGCCCGCACCTGAAGGGGGTGGGCTGGATGCCGTAGGTCTGGTTGGCCTCGGCCTCTTTGTCCGGGTTCTGGCCGGGTCGACGCACGTCGACCGTCACCTTGCCGCTGCCCGGCGATCTCGTACTCGCGCAGCAGGTCGCGGATCTGCGGGACCAGCGGCGCCAGCAGCGGGTGGGTCTTCTCGCTGAAGTAGCCGCGGATCAGCAGCGGCTCCTGCAGGTTGCCGAGCAGGTCGCGTGTCGTCGGCGAGAGGCTGTACTGCTTCTGCGCGGTCAGGTCGAGGCGCAGCCCGTTGAGCGGGTAGAGCCAGACGTTCAGCAGGCACCAGGTTGAGCGCCAGCAGGCCGGAGGTCAGGGTGACCGCGCGGCGGTAGGTCGCGTGCGCGGCGCCCGGCTCCAGCGCTTGCGGTCGAGCGAGAGCACGTTGAAGACCAGGAAGATGCCGGCCAGCGACAGGTAGTAGACCAGGTCGCGCAGGTCGATCACGCCGCGCTCGATGCTCTCGAAGCGGCTGCCGGCGCCGAGCGCGCGCAGCAGATCGCCGGCACGCGGCCGCCGAGCAAAGTCGGTGACGCCCGCGAGCCGACCAGGTAGAACAGGCCGCAGACCAGGACGGTCAGGATCAGCGCCACGATCTGGTTGTCGGTGCGGGAGGAGATGAAAAGGCCGATGGCGGTGTAGGCAGCCGGCCAGCAGCAGCGCCGCCAGGTAGCCGCCGACGACCGGGCCCCAGTCCAGGTGCCGAGCAGCGAGACGGTGATGGGCAGGAAGAGGGTCAGCGCCAGCGACAAGGCGACCAGCGCCATCGACGGCCAGGAACTTGCCCAGCACCAGCTGCACGTTGCTCACCGGCAGGGTCAGCAGCATCTCCAGCGTGCCCGAGCGCTGCTCCTCGCTCCACTGCCGCATGGTCAGCGCGGCCGACCAGGAAGATCAGCAGCACCGGCATCCAGCTGGAACAGCGGCCGCACGTCGGCGATGCCGCGGGCGAAGAAGGTGTCGACCCAGAAGAAGACGAAGAGCGTGACAGCCAGGAACACGCCCACGAAGATCAGCGCCATGGCGAGCCGAAGTAGGCTGCTCAGCTCTTTGCGGGTGATGGAAAGGGTTTGTTTCATGGATCATGTCCTCGCGCTACGTCGCCAACTGGTTGAAGACCGATTCGAGCGTCCGCACATCGCGGCGCAGCTCGCGCACCGGCCAGCTCTGCTGCCGGGCCAGGTCGTAGATCGCTCGGGCAGAGGTCGGCCTTGCCCTTGCCCAGGACCCGGTAAGCCGGGTAGCCGTCGGCGTGCGCATCCGTCTCGACCGCCTCGCACGCCCGGCAGCAGCCGCAGCGCCGCGCTCCACGCCGTCGGCCGCATGCCCGAGCACCAGCACGGCATCGGCCGTGGCCTCGAGGTCGGCCAGGCGCGCGTCGGCCTTGACCTGCCCGTTGATCAGGATGATCGCCCGGTCGCACAGCGCCTCGACCTCGGACAGGATGTGGGTCGAGAAGAGGATCGTGCTGTGCTGCGGCCAGCCGGCTGGATCAGGCGGCGGATCTCGACGATCTGCGTGGGGTCGAGGCCGACGGTCGGCTCGTCCAGGATCAGCAGCTTGGGCCGGTGCAGGATCGCCTGGGCCAGGCCCACGCGCTGGCGAAAGCCCTTGCTGAGCTGCCCGATGGGCCGCGTCGAGATGTTCGTCGAGCCCGGTGGCATAGACCGCCTCCGAGAGCCGCGGCGCGCTGCTCGCCCGGCGGGATCTGGCGCAGCTCGGCCATCATCTTCAGATACGCCTGGACGGACAGCTCCGGGTAGAGCGGGGCGTTCTCGGGCAGGTAGCCGATGCGCGCCTGCACCTCGCGCGTGTGCGTGAGCACGTCCAGGCCGTCGACCATGACCGTGCCGGCGTCCGGGTGCAGGTAGCCGGTGAGGATCTTGATGATGGTGGTCTTGCCGGCGCCGTTTGGCCCGAGCAGCCCGACGATCTCGCCCGGAGCGATGTGGAAGGAGACGCCGCGCAGCGCCTCGATGGGGCCGTACGACTTGGTCAGGTCGCTGACGTCAATCATACCATTCCCTCCTGTGCACTCCATCAGCCCGCCGCATGGGCAATACCTGTGGCAGGCGTGACAACCCCACCTGGATGAGAGGTGGGGTGTACATAAAACCCGGTCAAACAAGGGGCTATTATAGCCAAATCAGGGTGTGGAGCAAGTCAAAAAAAGGCAGACGAGTAAAGAATAGCTGGTGGAGATGTAGATACGGTTATGATTCGATGAAGATGTGTTAACGGCTGGGGTCCAGCGGTCACATGACTCTGTAATAAACTCACAGACATTATCCCACCGAATCACAAGCGGCTGCCCTCCGGGTAACGCGATGAGGTCACGGCGAGACTACCGCGAAGGGGAATACAGGTCGGTGGCCGTTGATGCGGGTTTCGTGGGCTACGGGGCGTCCTATCTGACTTGCAGTGCTCAGGAGTCGACAGGCGTCAGATGGAGTTGTGGGGGTTACCGACATGCGATGGGTCGGTCCAGGGAGGCGCACATGGTGCCGAGACCCATGACGCAGCGGTCGCTCTTCTGGGAGCCCTGGGCACCGGGCGCTTTGACAAGCTCAGTATGAAGGTGTTACGGGATAACATCATGCATGGTTCTGTCCAGGAACCCGCTGTGCCAGGCTCTACCACTACCCCTTAGAATCTCTGACATCGGTGCCGACAACTCATCTCCAACTGACGCCGTCAGTACCCAACCCGCGAACCACCTTGCTGCAACTTGGTGCCGCCAGAGACACGACGGGTCCCCGCCAATCGCGCCGCTGCCCCACCCCTGGTGCGGCGCGATGGCGCCACTCAGGATGTGGGGCAGCGATTCTGGCGATTCGCCTATCGCCAGCCCGGCCTCGACACTACGACCGGCTCACAAGAGTTGGCTACACCGGACGCCAACCGCTCCCTTCTGGAGCTCCTTGAGCAACTCGTCCAGCCGGTCCATCCCCTCGCTCATCCCGCCTTCCATCCCCGACTGGATCATGCCGTCGCGATCTGCGACCGACTGGTAAACGGCGTGGATGGTCAGCTTCGTCTTGCCGTCTTGCTCCTCAAAGGTTGCCGACTCGAGAGAGACGTGCCCCGGATAGCCCTCGAATTCGAAGGTCTGGACGATCCGCTTATCGGGATCAATCTCATGGAACACGCCGTGGAAGCCGTAGGCATTGCCCTCAGTGTCGGCGTGAACGTAGCGATAGCTGCCACCGGGTTTCGTGTCCAGTTTGATTTCTGTCATCGTGTACAGCCGCGGCCCCAGCCACTGGCGGAGCAGTTCGGGGTCGGTATGCGCCTTGAAGACGAGCGCCGGCGATGCGTCGAAGACCCGCGTGACGACGATCTCCTGCTGTCCAGGATTGGCGACCAGATTTGTCTTACCCATCATTATCCTCCTGCGTGATGCTGGCATTCGCTTGATCTGTTAAGGCTTTCTTCTTCTCTTCCTCCAGCACCCTATCCAACGCATCAAATCGTTCGTCCCATAGCTCCCTCGTATTCCTGGCCCACTCCTCCAGCTCGAGCATGGCGTCAGGATTGATCTGGTAGATGCGCTGCTGCGCCCGCTTCTCCACCCGCACCAGATTCGCCTCGCGGAGAACCTTCAGGTGCTGCGAGATGGCCGGAGCGCTCACCGAAAACCGGCCGGCGATTTCGGAGGCGGATAGCCGGCCGAGGCTGGCCAGCATCTCGACGATGCTGCGGCGAGTCGGTTCGGCGAGCGCAGAGAACATATCCATGAGTGGATAGTACACTATTTCATTGATTAAATCAAACTTAATTAAGTATAGATTTATATATCTCTGCATGGATTGCTTCGTGCCAGCGCGGTAACACCTACAGGCGCACTTCATGAGCCAGCCGCCGTTCTGCGCTGTTTTGCCACGAACGCGCGTTGTGCTATGCTTTCCGCGCAAGGGAATCCCGTTCCACTCTATGGAAGAGGAGTGAGGGAGATGCCTAAGTCGGTAAACCGGACGCTCGACATCCTCGAGGCCGTTTGCGCCGCAGACGGACCCCTGGACCTGCACGAGATCAGCCGGCTCGCCAATCTTCCCAACTCCACAACCCACCGGCTCCTCCAGACACTCGTCGAACGCGGATATACGCGCCACATCTCGGACTCCCACAGGTACCGCGCCGGGCTCAAGGTATTTGAGCTATCGCGGGCCATCGTCGGCAACATGCCCCTTCTGGAGGCCGCACGTCGTCCTCTCCACATGCTGGCGGAGAGAGTTCAGGAGACTGTGCATCTGGCAGTGCTCGACAGCAATGAGGTACTCTACTTGCATCAAGTTTGACCCGTCGCGACCCAGCGCTGATGTTCTCGCGAGTCGGACGACGAGCACCCGCATACTGCACAGGTGTGGGCAAGGTTCTCCTGGCTAATCTCCTTGATTTTGACTGCTCAGGACTTCTAGCGTCGCTCGAACTGAAGCCGCATACCTCTCGAACCATCACAGATTGCTCCAAACTGGCAGAAGAACTGTCGATGGTGCGCGATCAGGGATATGCGCTGGATAACATGGAACATGAAGAAGGGATTCACTGCGTCGCATGCCCTGTGTTCAGTGATACCTCCCAAGTGATTGCCGCGATCAGCATTGCTGCACCCGTCTTCCGCGTCGAGCACACTACTTTGCTCACTTACCTGCCGATTCTGCGCAAGACAGCGCTCGAGATTTCGTGCGAACTGGGCTACGTCGAACCTGCCTAGGCTCGCAACTCCCTGGCGAAGCCGCTGGCCCGCACCAAACGAAGGTGGAAACGCATGGACAGACAACCCATCGTGCAGATGAGCGGGATCTGGAAGCGGTTTGGCGCGGTCACTGCCCTGCGCAATGTCGATATGGATCTGTATCCGGGAGAAGTTCTGGGGCTGGTAGGGGATAACGTGGCGGGTAAATCCACGTTGATGAAGGTACTCAGCGGCGCTTACATCCCAGACGAAGGCCGGATTCTGATCGAAGGCACGCCGGTTCACTTCCACGACACCCGTCATGCGATGGATTGTGGGATTGAGATGGTTTACCAGACTTCGCGTTATGTAACAATCTCAATGTGACCAGCAATATCTTCCTGGGGCGCGAGATCAAGCGAAGGTGGCTGGGGGGAGCGGTCCGATTCCTGAATAAACCGGCCATGGAGCGACGCTCCACTGAGATCATGAAGGAGCTGGGGATCGGCGTTAAATCGGTCAGGGCAAAGGTGGAGAATCTCTCCGGTGGCCAACGGCAAGCAGTCGCGATCGGGCGTGCGGTTGGGTTCAACGCCAAGGTGATCATTATGGACGAGCCAACCGCGAGCCTGTCGGTGAAGAGTATCGCGCCGTTGCTGGATCTGATTCAGTGCTTGAAAGGACAGGGACGGGCGCTGGTACTAATCAGTCACCGC
Organism: uncultured Chloroflexia bacterium; assembly: GCA_963783655.1. Taxonomy (GTDB): domain Bacteria; phylum Chloroflexota; class Anaerolineae; order CG2-30-64-16; family CG2-30-64-16; genus CAWAOA01. The sequence continues at coordinate 21,015 of CAWAOA010000015.1, read as the reverse complement.
CTTCAGGATATCTTTACGGTCGGCGACCGTGTGATGGTGTTGAAAGGGGGAGAGTGCGTGGGCGTCCGCAGCGTCCGAGACACCCACATGGACGAGGTCGTCGAGCTCATGGTGAAGGGTTTCTGCGGGCCGTCGGCGGGTGCGCTGGGCTTGTCGCAGGCATATTCTGATTTGCGGCCTGGGGAGGAAGGGCAGTGATCCTCCGCCGGGTCGCGGGCGAGCTCTTGGGGCACCGAAGGTAACCTGGGTTCTCCTGGCGCTGATTCTGCTGTTCGCATCTCGCTCGGACGCGTTTCTCTCTCCGAACAATATAGCTACGGTCGGTGCTCAGGGTGCGGTCCTGGCCATTATTGCCCTGGGCGCAACACTCGTGATCCTGAGCGGCGGAGTCGATCTGTCGATGGGCACGCTCATGAGCCTGTCAGGTGTGGTGGCGGTTATGGCGATCAATTGCGGCCTGCCCACCGTGCCAGGACTGTTGCTCGGATTGCTCACTGGCATGGCGGTGGGTGTCGTCAACGGCGTACTCGTCACTTTTGGACGCGTTCCGCCGTTCATCGCGACCCTCGGCACCCTCGCCATGGCGCAGGGGCTTGCGCTGGTATTGACCCAGGTGCTCCAGATTGCGCCCCAGGGCCTGTACCGCCAGATCGGAAACGGGTCGGTGCTGGGCGTGCCCACGATCGTGATACCGGCCGCGCCGGCGTTTTTGCTGCGTATTACATCCTCTACCACCTGCCCTTTGGCACCTACATCATGGCGTTCGGAAGCAACAAAGACGAGGCCTCCAAGGTCGGCATCAACGTGCGGCGCTGGAAAATTGGGCTTTACGCCTTCTCGGGGCTGTTGTCAGGACTGGGCGGTCTGGCGCTCTCCTCCCGCATGTCCACCGCCCACCCCCTGGTCGGCCTGGGATGGGAATTTGATGCAGTGGCAGCAGCGGTTCTTGGCGGCACGGCATTGGAGGGTGGGCGAGGAGGCATCGCCGGAACCATCTTGGGCGTGGCGCTGATCGCGGTATTGCGCAACGGGCTGAACTTGATCCGCCTCCCGAGCAACTGGCAGCACCCACCACCGGGATCGTGATCATGCTAGCGCTGGTGGTGGAGGTTTTAGGTTTTTTGAGCCAGCGCCAAGCACACCCTTCGCCAAGGCGCAGGAGTAACGGACATGGTAGAACGGAGCATCATTCATTCCCAGAGTGTCCAATCAGTAGCATTCCTGCAGGATTCTAGACTGCGAAGGGACTGCTGTCGGGCTCCTCTCGCCTGCTTACGCTTCTCCTGTTGTTGATTCCTCGTCTCTCATTGTGCCAGCCCTAATCCTTCTTCACGGTAAGGCAACCTTCTCAACACGCTACCACGTTTGTCAGCCTCAAGTCATCACATCATCGCTCTCGGCTAAATGGTCAAACCGTGCTTGTAGGGGGTATCGATCTTTCTGGTGGGTTCCATTCTCACTGTCTCGGCTATTGCCGCAGCCGGCCTGATCAAAGGCGAGACGCTGGGCATACCGGTCCTGCCCTATGGGATTGGCATAGCGGCGGGGCTCACGACCCTTACATGGCATTCGGGTCACTCAATGGACCGTTGGCGACCCCGTGTCGAAGCCGCCCCCCCCCCATCGCCACGTACCGGACCATGATGTTCGTCGCCGGGGGCACAGCGATCGTCATCATGGGCGGGTATGTCATCTTCGACTTCCAGAAGGACTTCCGCCGGCGGCGCAACGGGCTACGTCGCCGGCGTTCCGGTCGCCCGTGCTGCTGTTGGTGGCGATGGCTGTGTTGATGCACCTGTTCCTCAGTCAGACCGCCACGGGTCGAGCCATCTACGCACTGGGTGGCAGCCGCAACGCTTCTCGACCTCGTCGCGTTCAATGCGACACGCATCACAATCTCTGGTGTACGTCATCTCCGGATATTCTCCGCATCGGCGTTCGCGGCCGCGCCATACGTCGCGCGCGCTGAACGACCCGCTGAAGTAGCAATCGGGTGACTTCTTCCTGCTGCCTGTGCATAGCTACGGTGATCATCGGCTGCACGTCGTTCAGCTGTGTGGCAAGGGCACCGTCATCGATACAATCATCGGCGGGCTCATCCTTCGCCTTCATCAACAATGCACTCAGTTTGCTGGGCGTTTCGTCCTTCTGGCAGTCCTTTCCCATGGGTAGCTTGATCTGGCGGCGGTGCTGATAGACCGGCTCGGGAAGGGTATCGACATCATCCCCAGGTGGGCACTGACAACCTACCTGGCAGAAGGAGGTCATGAGGGAGCGTTCGGAGAAGAGTCAGTAACGACCAAGCTCTCGCTTCACCGGCAAGGAGGAAAAGGTGAAGAAGAACCCTTTTCAACCTGGTCGCGTTGGCAATCCTAACCACGTTCTGCTGTCGGCATGCGCTGCGCCGGCCGCCAGGCCCGTCCAGTTCGGCTGCGGCTACGAAGCCGGCCCGACCGCAGTTGCGGTTCACTCCTAGGCTCCCGCCGCGGCTCACGCGACGGAGGGTCCGCTGCCAAGACCAATCTGGCACTGGAAATGAGATCAAGGCGGCCAAAACTGGAAGATCGGCGTCGTGATCAAGAACACCGTGAATCCGTATTACGTGCGGATTACCGGAGGGCGCGCAACCAGGCAGGCAAGGACTTCAACGTTACGATCACCGTCCTGCCCCTCAGAAACCTGAACGTCGAGGAGCATCGGATCATGGAGGGACCCCATCTCCCAGAAAGTTGATGGGATCGTGATTGCACCCACCCATACGAAACGGTCTCGCTCCGGTGATCGACAAAGCGGTGGATGCCAAATCCCGTGATCGCGCTGGAACACCTGTCAATACGAAGAGGGTTCTCACCTTCACCGGCTTCCTCAATATCACGGCCGGGCGCATGATGGGCGCATGGATTGTTCAGCAGTTGGGCGGCAAGGGGAACGTCGTGATTCTGGAGGGCCCTCCCCGGCCAGAAGAACGCCGAAGACCGGCGCAACGGCTTCATGGAAGGTCGAAGAAGGACAAATGACCGTGCTCGCGCAACAGACCGCCCGATGGCAGCGAGCGGAAGCGATGCGCGTCACCGAAGACTGGTTGCAGCGGTTCCCGAAGATCGATGCCATCCTCGAGCTCAAACGACGAGATGGGTCTCGGTGCATCTGCAAGCCTGCGCGTCTCATCAAACCGGAAGGACAAGGTGCTGATCACCGGCTTTGATGCCAACACGGACGCACTGATAGCGATCAAGGAAGGACGCATGTCGGCTACCATCGATCAGGTTCCCGACAAGCAGGTTCGGCAGGCGATTCAACTGATGATCCGCCACCTGGACAAGGGCGAAACGTTCCCACCCGCAGCTGCCCGTGGCAAGAGCATCACCATGGCAACCCAGGAGAACATCTCCAAGTTCGTCCAATAGCGACTCCGCTTCCACTTCCTCCCGCAGCATGCGGCTGCAGGAAGCCCAGAGGAGCAAATCGAGATGCACCTGTTCCGATCTCACGGGGAAGAGGGCGCTCCTGACCGGGCCGCCTCCGGGTTGGGGCTGGCGATGGCACGCGTCTCCGCGAGGCTGCGCGTCAGAGCGATCATCCATGCTCGAGCCAGACCTGTCGTGGTCGGAGAGCCTCGCCGCCGGGTAAGCCGGGCTGCGGCGTCGTCGCCGACCTCATCCGAGCCCGACCAGGCCGAGCGAGCGTTCCGCGAGGCCGTGGATGGGCTGGGCGGGCTCGACATCCTGGTCAATAACGTCGGGATCGTACAACACGGTGCCCACGGAAGAGCATTCGCTCGAAGACTGGGAACTCGGCGCTGCGCGTGATGTCACTGCGGCATTCGTCATGAGCAAGTTGCGCTGCCCAGGTGATGCTGGCCCGACGCGGCAAGATTATTCACGTTGGGTCGCTTTGCAGCTTCGTCGGCGGGCCGCTTCAGATCGGATACGCGGCACGAAGGGAGCGATCCGCACCATGACGATGGCGATGTCGAACGATGGGCAGCGCTGCGGGATCAACGTGAACGCCATCGCGCCCGGGTATATCAGCACGCCGCTGAACGCAACCTGCGCGCCGACCCCGACTGGCACCGGCGTGTGATGGATCGCGTCCCGATGAAGCGCTACGGCGCGCCGAGGAGCTGCAGGGCACGATCATTTACCTAGCATCGGCTGCGTCCGACTACGTGAGCGGCATCATGCTGCCCGTCGACGGTGGGTTCCTGGGGAGGTAGGGGTGATTCCGAGCTCGGCATACGGGATCGTTTTGCGGGGGGACAGGCGGGCGGAGGTTATATCGTCGCCCGTGCCGGAGCCGCAGGGTACGCAGGTGCTCGTACGGACGCACGCCGTGGGGCTGTGCGGCTCGGATCTGGCGCTGTACAAGGGAACCTACGAGGGGCCGCGGAACTACCCGCTCTACTTCGGGCACGAGTGGTCGGGGACCGTCGCCGCCGTTGGCTCCGGCGTGCGGGCACTGAAGCCGGGGGACAAGGTTACCGGCGACTGCTCGATCTACTGCGGCGAGTGCGAGTTCTGCGAGCACGACCGGAACCTGTGCCGCCGTATCGAGAAGTTCGGCATCACCCTGGACGGCGCTTCCCGGCAGTTCTTCTTGCAGGACGAGCGCTACCTCTACGCTGCTCCCGCGGAAGCAGATCTCGACCTGGTGGCGCTGAGCGAGCCGCTGGCGGTAGGGGCGCGGGCCGTGCAGCAGGTGGCCGGCAGCAGGCCGGGGCTGGCAGGCGAAAAGGTGCTGGTGATGGGCGGCGGCGCCATCGGTCTGGCGTGCCTGATCGCGCTCATAAACGTGCACGGATGCGAGCGAGTGGAGCTGTTCGATCTGCTTCCGGGCCGGGTGGAGCTCGCCCGGTCGCTGGGCGCGGCGCCACCGGGTGACGTCTCCGGCGATGGGAGCGCCGGCGAAACGTACGGCAGCCTCTACTCTGGACACGGTTACGATGCCATCTTCGAGACCACCGGTGCGCCCGCCGTATTCCGGCGCGCCGTCGATCTTCTGCGCCCACGCGGCACCATCATGGCGCTGGGATTCATTCCATCGGTCGAGTTCCGGATGAAGACGATCACGCTCAAGGCGGCGAATATCATGGGGAGCATGGGAGGCACCGGCCAGTTCCCCGTGGCGCTGGATTTCGTGTCCCGCCGTCCGGAAATGGCTCGCGCCCTGATCGCTCACCGCGTTCCATTCGAACAGGTCGATCGGGCGTTCGAGCTCGCGCTCGGGCGCGATCGCGCGCCCAAAGTACTGGTGTCCTTTGACAGAGAGACAGGAGAAACCATATGACGATACCCAATACGATGCGAGCCGCGGTGCTGTTCGGCGAGGGGGACATGCGGCTGGTCGAGGACTACGCAGTCCCGAAGCCGGGCAAGGACGAGGTGCTGATCAAGGTCGAGGCGTGCGCCATCTGCGGCACCGACCCGAAGATCCTCGCACACGGCTGGCCCAACCATCCGCCTTACGGGACATACATCTTCGGGCACGAGTATGCGGGCACTGTGGCTGCGTTGGGAGACGGAGTAACGGAACTGGCAGTGGGTGACCGGGTGGCGGTGGAGCCGCACAAGGGATGCGGCAACTGCAACAACTGCCGCGACGGCCTCTACACGACCTGTCTCAACTACGGCAACACGGCCAAAGGGCACCGGCACTACGGCTTTACCGTCAACGGCGGGTACGCCGAGTACGTGGTCAATCACGTCAACACCTGCTACCGCGTGCCGGACTCGATGCCGATCGAGGTCGCCACCCTGATCACCACCGCCGGCACGTCGCTGTACGGGATCCGGCGTAACGGTGGGATCCGGACCGGGGAGACGGTGGTGGTCTCGGGTCCCGGCTCGATCGGGCTCATGTGCGTGGCCCTGGCGCGCCAGTTGGGCGCGGGGCCGATCGTGCTGGTGGGCACGCGCGACGAACGGCTGGAGACGGGGCGCTTACTCGGCGCGGACGTGACGATCAACGTGCGCAAAGAGAACGCGATCGAGCGCATCTGGGAGCTGACCGGCGGAGTGGGCGCGGACGCGGTGCTGGAGTGCGCCGGGACGCCGCAGGCGGCGGCGGATGCGATAGAGTATGCCAAGAAGAACGGGCGCATCGCGTTTGTGGCCACCTATTCAGAGCCCGGGATGCTCAACCTGAACAAGATCGCCCAGTGGAATATGACGATCGCCGGCTCGAAGGCCGAGGGGGAGCGATCGCTGTCGCAAGCGCTGTCGCTTCTGAAGCGCGGCGCATTGGATGTATCGCCACTGGTGACGCACCTCTTTCCGTTGGGAGAAGTCCACCGCGCCTTCGAGGTCGCCAGCCAGCGGCTCGACGGCGCCATCAAGGTGGTGGTAAAGCCTTAGCGAAGGAGCAAGGACATGATGGAAAAAGTGGCACCGGCCGGCCTCATCCCGAGCAGCCAACCCGACCTGTGGTTTGAGGACAACGCAGTCGGACGCTTGAAAGCCGAGCTGTGGGAAGCGTCTGACGAACAGATCGACGCCGTCCTGGCGGAGTACGGCGTTCCCAGCCCGTGCGAGTGGGCGCAGCCCGGCTCGTACATCCAGACCACCCCGCGCTGGCAGGTGGAGGAAAATCGCCGGCTGAACGACGTGGTGCTGATCCCGGTCGGCTGCTCCGAAAACCATGGCCGGCACATGCCGTCCGCTGCCGATACCCTATACGTCAGCCAGATCTGCGAAGGGGTGCGCCGGTACACCGCAAAGCAGGGCCGCCCGGTGGCGCTGGCGCTGCCCCCGCTGATGTACGGCGGACATCCGTACCACCACATCGGCATGCCCGGCACCTACATCCTTCGAGAGGAGGTGGTGCGCGAGCTGATGGTCGACGTGATGCTGGGGCTGTGGAATGACGGTTTCCGCAAGCAGATCATCGTGAACAACCACGGTCACCTGTGGATGCTCGAGTCGGCGCTGCATGAGTTCACCAAGCGCTACCAGCTACCGGGGGTGTTCCAGGTGATCGACTGGCACCGGGGCGTGCGCGAGTTCTTCCGCACAGCCGAAGGCGGCGGCAAGTGGGATACGCCGTTCATCCACGCCGACGAGGCGGAGACCTCGCTGTCGCTGCTGCTCCACCCGAAGATGGTGGACATGCGCTACGCAGTGGACACCGAATCGAAGCAGTACCTGCCCACCGGTCACTTCGGCAACTCCGTCGACTCGTACAGCCGGCCGCATCGCTGGAGCGAAGGCGAGGGGCAGGCGGCAATCGAGATCAAGGGCACGCCGGAAGGGGTGGTCGGCAAGGCCACGCATGCGAAGCCCGAGAAGGCGAAGCGCCCGCTGGCGGCTATCCTGCGCTATCTCACGCTCGTGACCGGCGAGATCCTGGATCGCTTCCCCGCCGGCGAAGTGCCACCGGTAGAGGAGGTGACGCTGCGCAAGGCCGAGGAGATGGAGCCGTATCTGCGCGAGCCGCTGAGCGAAGGGTGGGAGAGCGCATACGGGATCCCGAGGGTGGGACAGCATTAGGGAAGAGACGAGGGGACAAGGGGGACAAGGAGACAAGGAGACAAGGAGCCCCATGCCCTACCACCCGGAGGTCCGCCCTGCCCCCGATACCCGGAGGTCAGCCCCTTGTGGGCGTGTTGGTCGCGGGCGCGGTTCGCTTAACCCGTCCGCGCCGTGCCCCGACGCCCCACAAGGGGGCTACACTACGGGTTGAGGAAAGGATGGGGCGACTCCTTTAGCATGAGGTCAGCCCCTTGTGGGCGCACCTGCCCCTGCCGGGCAGGCACGGGGTGTTGGTCGTGGCGCGGATTTAACGTTGTCTCGCCGCGGCGAAACGCGGCATTGGTGCCCGCGCCGCTTCTCGTGCACCGCGCCCCGCGCCGTGTCCCGGGATTCACGTGGCACGCGCAGCGGGCACGGGGGCGGGTGACCCCCTGCGAGAGGAAGATACGGCAATTCAACTGCGCAATCCGCTGCTTCACGCAAGGAACATATGAGATGCACCATCTCTCACCGGAATGCTATGGCGCGCGCCAACCTCTTTTTGCCCCGCTCGGTAATCATCTGGCGGTTGCGGCTGTGCTGGCAGGGGACGCGGCCGGGCAGATTTATGCCGACGACTCGCAGCATCCGGGCGTGGCGCTCGCGCTCGCCGGCCGCCGGTTCCACCTCGCGGGTGTCGCCGGCGATGAAGCGTACGCCTCATGCACGCAGTTCTTCGAAGAAACGCTGTGCCCGCAGGTGATTGCGCTTCTTCATGCATGCCTCATATGAGGAGCAGCCTCCCTGTCCCCTGCATGCTCTGCAGCGGCACTTTTCAGCTCCTCTCGGCCATCATCTGTGCGCTGCGGCTGTGCCACGCAGTGGACTCGGCCGGTAGGTTTATGCCGACGACTCCCACCCGTACGTGCTACGCTCGCTACTCGCTGGCCGCCGGTTCCACCTCGCGTGTGTCTCCCGCGATGAAGCGTACGCCTCATGCACGCAGTTCTTCGAAGAAATTGCAGTGCCCGCAGGCCATTGCCCACGACAGTACCTGCCGCTGGTGGTCGGAGCCCCGTAGCTAGCCGGCATGCAGGTGCGTAGTCTACTCGCGTCACCTGCATGGCACGGCAAGCACTCACCACGTGCTACACCCGCATCACCCGGCGGCCCGTGTTCGACCCCGCAGACCGCCGGGCTACCGCGCCCTGTTCACAAAGTAGCGTCGGCTAGGAAGGTGACGCTAGTCGCAGCCAGGGGGCGTTTTGACGCAGCCGCGGCTTGGTCGTGTGCGCACGCGTCTGCCCGCTCCGCGCTGTCATGACGTATCCCCCCGCCTCGCACTGAACCCAGGCCTTCTACCCACCACAGCGCGATGCCCTGCTGGAGTCGAACCAGTACTCACAGGCCCACGGCTGGACTAGCTGCCGGCCGGCTGCCTGGCGCACAACTGCCGCCGGGCTTCGAGCTACGGGACGTCGACGCATCGCTGCTCGGCGACGAGTCGCTGGCCGAGCGGGGCTGGCTGGCGGAGGAATGACCTCCGAGCGGCCCAGCGAGGATTTCCTGCGCCGCAGCTTCGGCCAGTGCCTGGTGCACAACGGCGCTATTGCCGGCTGGTGTCTGTCCGAATACAACAGTGGGCCTCGGTGTGAGGTTGGGATTGCAGTCGCCGAGCCGTACCAGCGGCGAGGCCTGGCCACGACGATGGCGATCGCCTTTTTCGCGGCAACAGGCACATGACCACGGCATCGAAAGGATAGGCTGGCACTGTGCCGCCCAAAACGTCCCATCGGGCCGCACGGCGATGAAGGCTACCTTCCGAAAGGTAGAGGATTACGAAGCCGCAGTAGTTTGGCCGGCGAGCACGTGAGGGCGCTTCGTAGTTCAGGTTATGGTGGTCACGGTCAACCGGTTGTATGGCTATCCCGGCCCGTTGTCACAACGGTCCGGCCTTCGCCTGGGAGTGAACCGTGCATCTAACCAAGTGGCCCACGCTGCTCCTGCTGTCGCTCGCCGAGCTGCTGGGGATGGGCGTGTGGTTTTCCGCAACTGCGGTAGTCAGCGCCCTGACCGTCGAGTGGTCGCTGGACGACAGCGGTCGTTCCTGGCTCACACTTTCCGTACAGATCGGTTTCGTCGCCGGCGCCTTCATCTCGGCGCTGCTCAACCTGGCCGATCGAGTGCCTGCCCGGCGACTGTTCACGATCTCGGCGCTGCTGGCGGGCCTGGCTACCGCCCTGATCCCCGCCCTCCCCGGCGGCCTGACCACGGCAGTTCCGCTGCGGATGCTCACCGGCGCATTTCTGGCCGGCGTCTATCCGGTGGGCATGAAGATCATGGCCACATGGACGCGTCGCGACCGTGGGCTGGGGATCGGCCTGTTGGTGGGAGCGCTGACGATAGGAAACGCGAGCCCCCACTTGCTCAACGCGCTGGGCGGCGTGGGGGACTGGAGAGGCGTTCTCTACCTGTCCGCCGGCATGGCGGCCGCTGGGGGGCTGGTGGCGGCGCTTTTCGTCAGCGAGGGACCGTACCGGGCTGCGTCGCCGCGCTTCAGCTGGCGCTACGTGGGGGAGATTTTCCGCCAACGCGAGTTGGTCCTCACCAACCTGGGCTATCTGGGTCACATGTGGGAGTTGTTCGCCATGTGGACCTGGATACCCGTCTTCCTGCTGGCCAGCTTCCAGGCGACCGGCATCGCTCCGGCGCTGGCCAGCGCCGCCGGATTTGCAGTGATCGGCGTAGGTGGCCTGGGAAGCCTGGCGGCCGGCGTGCTGGCGGACCGCCTCGGGCGCACCACCGTCACGATCGCATCGCTGGTTGTGAGCGGGCTCTGCTCGCTGCTCGCGGGCCTGCTGTTTGGGGGCAATCCTGCTCTGCTGATGGCGATCTGCCTGATTTGGGGATTCGCCGTGGTCGCCGACTCAGCGCAATTCTCCGCAGCTCTCAGCGAGTTGTGCCGGCAGGAATACACCGGCACGGCCCTCACCGTCCAGACCAGCATCGGCTTCCTGCTCACGCTGATCACGATCCGGCTGATCCCCACGTTGCAGCGATCGGTCGGCTGGGAATGGGCCTTCGCCTTCCTGGCGCTCGGACCTGCGGTTGGCATCTGGGCGATGATCAGCCTGCGCCGCTCGCCGGCAGCAGCCCGGCTGGCCGGGGGTCGCCGCTGAGGCTCAACGCGCCGGCACATACGAGGTCACGGTGTAGCTCGAATCGTGACAAGGAAGCAGGGAGCCAGCTTTGCTCCGGCTCCCTGCTCGCGGGCACGACCCCTCTCCTCAGGGGCCGATTCGCAACCCAAACGCCCTATTGGATCTGGCCGCGTATTTCGCCGCCCGGGATGTCACCCGGCGCCGGCCCGGTGGCCGGGTCGCCATCGGTGGTATGAACGTTCACGTACGTCCGGCCGGCCGCCATCTGCTCCAGGAGTGCGTTCAAACGCGCCTCAACAGGCACTCCCGCAAAACTGCCGGCGGCCAGGACGTCACTCGCCTCGATCGAACCTTGCGCCAACACGCCGTGGAAGGGTCCGACGATCAATTGCGCCGGGGGCGCATCGGGATACAGCCAGACCACGATGGGGCCATTCGACCCTGCGGCGGCATTGTGGATGTGCGATTGGAAGATGTTGTCGATGTTAGCGGCGATGAGCTTGTACTCGATGGCAGAGCCATCGCCATTGAGCCAGAAGACGGCCTGGCCCTGCGCCTGGGAGAGGTTGGCAGGCACCTCGTTGTCTCCGGCCAGGTGCGCAAAGAAGATCTGATTGCCTGCGAACGCCACATTCGCCAGCGAAACCGCCAGTACGACCACGATCAACAGGACTAACAGACGGAATTTCATGTACTCACTCCTCTGATTGGGTGCTGGGGACCCATATTCGGCACTTATTCCACGGTACGCTTGCGACCGGTTTTGTGGATCACTCGACCGTCCGGGTACGTGGAGCGCCTGCACTCTCGATGTCCGGCGCCGGACGCTGCCACGCGATGATATAATCGAGTGCATCCTCAACAATCCGTGAACGTGAGCGACTGGCACGTGAAACGTATCGGCTATTTCGTAAAGTCGGTCGTCCGGCTTTTCATCCTGTGGGCCGTCGACGGCATGTCGCTCCTTGCCGCGGCAGCGCTCCTGTCGAATATCAGCTTCGCGCCTGCGGAACCCACCGCCAAGCTACTGATCGCCTTTTCCGCCGCCTTCATCCTCAGCCTGGTGAATCTGCTGATTCGCCCCATCATCCTTATGATGGCCCGTCCGCTCGGCTTCATGGCCGTATTCATCATCGGGTTCGTGGTCAACGCAATTGCCTTGTGGCTGACCGCCTGGCTGCTGCCGGGGTTCGAGGTCGACGGCATCATGGCGGCCGTCGTGGGCGGGCTGGTCTTTGCAGCGATCAACGTGATCCTCACCAGCATCCTGGACGTCAACGAGGAAGGGTCGCTGTACCAGAACCGGATAGAGCTCGAGGCGAAGCGGGATTCGTTTATCACGCCCGAAGACACGGGCCGCGGGCTGGTGATCGTCGAGATAGACGGGCTGAGTTTTCACCACATGCGGCGCGCCCTGCGCACAGGACAGATGCCGTTCCTCAGGCGCCTGGCCTCCGAACAGGGTTACGTTCTGTCGCGGGCGGATTGCGGCATCCCGTCGCAGACCTCGTCGTGCCAGGCCGGCATCATGTTCGGCGACAATTACGATATCCCCGCCTATCGCTGGTATGACAAGGATCAGCAGAAGCTCTACGTGTCGGCGACCGACGCGCACGAGATCAATGCCCGGTTCGCCCGGGGCAACGGGCTGATGCGAGACGGTTCAAGCATCGCGAACATGATGAACGGCGATGCCGCCAAGTCGCTGTTCACGCTGGCCGACTTGACCACGGCAGATTCCACCGAGCAGAAGCGCCGGGCGCAAGACATGTACCTGTTGATGCTCAACCCCTATTTCCTGATGCGTACCCTCTTGCTCTTCTTCGTCGAGGTCGGGCGCGAGCTGTGGCAGGGCTGGCGACAGAAGCGCGAGGATGTGCGGCCCCGCCTGAATCGTCTGCACCGGATGTACCCGCTCGTGCGCGCCGGCACCACGATCCTGGTGCGCGAACTGGGAGCGAACCTCACCATCCTCGACATCGTGCGCGGTGTTCCGGCCGTCTACTTCACGTGGCCGGGATATGACGAGGTTGCGCATCACTCCGGACCCTGGACCAAGGACGCTTTCGGGGTCATCAAGAAGTTCGACGCCAATCTGGAACGGATCTACGGGGCGGCGAAGGGGCGCGCGCCGCGGCCCTACGATCTGATCGTGCTATCGGATCACGGCCAGTCGTTCGGGGCCACCTTCCTGCAGCGATATGGCGTTTCGCTCCGGGAGTTCATCGAGCAGCAGTTGCCCAGCGGAGTCCTGGTGTCGCAGATGTTCGGCGGTGATACCGGACTTGGGCCGTTGGCGGCCGTTGGGACGGAACTGGGAAACCTGGGGGCGCCGGGGGCGGCAGCAGGATGGGCCGGCAGGTCGCCAAACAGGGCCAGCGGCTGATCGAGAGAGGCACAGAGCAGCGGCGCGCGGCGGAAGGCGACCACGGAGCCGCGGCGCCCGGCGCTGAGAAGCCGCAGGTGGTGGCGTACGGCAGCGGCAACCTGGCGCAGGTGTATTTCGACCTGCTACCGCGCAAGCTCACGCTGAGCGAGCTGAACGCCGCGTATCCGGGGATGGTAGAGGCGCTGGTGCAGCACCCGGGCATCGGGCTGGTGTGTGGCTACAAGGACGATGGGACGCCGGTGTGCCTGGGGAAGGGTGGGCATGCGGGATCTACACACCGGGGAGGTGAACGGAGACGACCCGCTGAAGATGTACGCGCCGGAGAACCGGTATGCTTATGGGCGCAACTCAATCGAGACGCGTGCCTGGCAAGTCCGGCGTGTGATGGACTTCCCACACGCGGGCGACCTGATGGTGGTCAGCACACTGTACCCTGACGGCACGGTGGCGGCCTTCGAGGAGTTGATCGGCAACCACGGCGGCCTGGGGGGCGAGCAGACCGACGCATTCGTGTTCCACCCGCGGTCGATGACGGTCCCGGAGGTGCGCAACTCGACAGAGGTCTTCGAGGTGCTGAACGCGCGTCGCGGCCAGCCCATAACCCCCGAAGAGAGCAGGGCTGAAGCCGCGGTGATGAGCAGGCAGGTAGACGAGTGGTCGCCGGTGAACCTGTGGAACGGCATCCGAGATGTCCGGACCTGGGTCCCGCTCGCGCTGCGGGCGCTGGTGCTCGATCGCTCGGCCTACCGGCAGGTAGCGAACGACCCGCGCATGACCGGTCCCGGCCTGTTGCTGGGCGTCGCGCTCTCCGCGTTGTCGGCCGGCAGCCTGACCGGCGACCTGCGCCAGTTCGGGTACGCCGCCTGGAGCGGGACCGTATCCTGGGTGATTGCGACGATCGCGGTGTACATCGCGGGCCGTACCCTTGCGCGCAGGGGTTACTATACCAGGACCATGCGCACCCTGGGTTTCGCGCAGGTGATGGCCGTCGCCAGCCTGTTGGCGCTGATCCCGGATGCACTCGGCGTAATCCTGGTTCTTTACTTGCTGCTCGAATTCGTGGCCTTGTGGATGGCAGCCAGCGCCGCACACGCGGTAGGCGGTTGGCGCAGCCTGCTGCTGCCGGTGATGGCCAGCCTGTTGGCCACCGTCATTCCGCTGTTGGTGTCGGCATTGCTGGCCAGCGCGGTCGGCGGCATCGAGAGCGTCATGGGGCGATTGGGGCTGACCGGCGCGCGGTGAGCCGAGAGACGCCGGCAAACGGGCGAAGACGAGACAGAGCCGGGCCGCGCGGCGACTGCGATGAGATAGCAGGGAGCAGAGTAACATGATCCAACCAGAGATTCTGATATCCGATGAGAGCGTGCGACGGCAGATCATGGAAGCGATCGAAGCCTTCAACGCCCGCGACCTGGACCGGTGGACCAGTTTCTATGCCGAGGACGCCCTGCACTACCAGCCCAGCCGCGCCGAACCTTTCCGCGGCCGGGCTGCCATCCGGGAGGACTACCGGACGTCCACGTGGGTCGCGTTTCCAGATTTCCAATTCGAGCTCGTGCGCGCGTTCGGCGAAGGGCGCTGGTACTGCATCGAGGGAACGTTCACCGGCACCCACCAGGGGCCCCTGACCGGCCCTGACGGTAGTGTCGTGGCGCCAACCCACAGGCCCGTTCGCGTTCCGATCTGCTTCGTTCTCAAGCTCGGGAACGGCGAGGCTGTGGAAGTGCACGAGTACAACGACCAGCTCGGATTACTTGCCCAGCTTGGTCTGGCAACGTAGCCAACGGGCTCCGACCGGGATTTGACAGATGTTATTTTGTAGGATACATTAGCTGCATCATGCAGATAAGTCAGACGCAGGGCGTGACAGACCAGTCGTTTCTCGATCGAGTAGATCAGGTTACGCGACGCTTGCTGCGCGATTTGGAGTGCTGTGACCGGGCATTGGTAAGTTGCTGCGGCCTCACCGTCGCGCAATCCTACGCTCTGCTGGCGCTGGGGGAGTTGGGCACCGCCACCATGAACGAATTCGCCGCCGAGATGCGCCTGCACGGGACGACCATGACTCGCATGGTGGACGCGCTGACCGCCAAAGGACTGGTGGAGCGGAGACCCGATCAGGAGGACCGGCGGATCGTACGCGTTGCGCTCAGCCCTGCCGGCCAGGAGGTGGCAACGAGAGTATCGGAGAGCAAGCGCACGATGCTGGAAGAGGCGCTGGCCGATTTGCCGGCGGGCGACCAGGGAATGGTGCTCAAAGCTCTGGAACGGATGGCAGATCTGCTGGGGCGAATCAGTGCGAGTTGCTGCGGCTGATGGGGTTGGGTGCCGCGCCCGCTCTCTTTTTGCCCATATATCTGTATTATACATCTGGTGTATCTTACATTGTCCGTGTAGCGCCAAGCTCTAGAGGCGCTTTGGAGAAGCTACTACAACACAACCGAGGAGGTATCACCGATGTTAGCGGATGAAGCAAGGACGAACGTCCAGACGAACGAGGCGAGCGCCGAGCAGATCAAGCAGGGGGTGCGTGAGGTGTATGCTGCCCGGGTCAGCGGCGATACCGGCCAGACGGCCGGCGGCGAGACCGGGATCAGCGACAATCGCCAGCGCACGGACCTGATCGAACTGGCCGGCTATTCCCCCAGCGACCTGAATGCGGTACCGGCAGACGCCGCCGCGTATGCATTCGGCTGCGGCAACCCTTTGGGTTTCAGCGGTATCAAGCCGGGGGATGTGGTTTTGGACGTCGGATCGGGGGCCGGTATGGATGCTCTCCTGGCGGCCAGGCTGGTAGGCCCGGACGGCAGGGTGATCGGCCTGGACATGACGCCCGAGATGATTGCGAAAGCCAGGCAGAACGCCGAGCGCGCGGGCGCGTCGAACGTCGAGTTCCGAATAGGCGATGCCGAACAGATGCCCGTCCCTGATGCTTCCGTGGACTGGGTGATCTCGAACTGCGTCATCAATTTGGCTCCTGACAAGCGTAAGGTCTTTGGCGAGATCCTGCGTGTGCTGAAGCCAGGGGGGCAGGTTGCGCTATCCGATATCGTCACGGGGGACTTGCCGCCGGCCATCCGGCAGGGTATGGCAGCGTGGGCCGCCTGCGTCGGCGGGGCGATGAACGAGGGTGAGTACCTGGACACGATGCGCGAGGCCGGTCTATCTGATGTGCAGGTGATCCGCGCCAGACCTACGATGCGGCTTCGGTGCGCGGCATGATCGACGACATGTCGGCGCCGGCCCCCCTGCCACCCGAACTGGTGGAAATTGCCTGCTCTCCCGCGGTCGTGAGCCAGGTATCGAGCGCGCGGATCACTGCCGGAAAGCCGGGTTAAGCCGTAGGCCGGGGATCTGCATGAGAGGCCGGCATCCGGGTTCGGATGCCGGCTGAAGAACCCGAGGCAGGGTATGCGGGTGGTGATATACTGGTCGATGACGGTCGAACAAAGGGGCCGAAATCGAGGGAGCGAGCTAAATGCAACAGAGAAAGAAGTGGCAGGATTTTACCCCCACGCAGCAGAGGGGCATGGTGGGAGCGGGAGTGGTGCAATTGGTGCTCCTGGTCGCAGCGCTGTGGGACATCTGGCACCGTCCGGAAGATGAGATCAGGGGCGACCGGCGGATGTGGACCCTGATTTCGTTTGTGAATATCGTGGGCCCGCTGTCCTACTTCCTGTTTGGGCGCGGGCGCTGCTGCTAGCGGTCCGGTAGCCGCCTCGAGGTGCGGGCGGGTATGGTCGCCGCGATGTATTGTGCTCGCTTCACGGTGACCCTCAGCCGGCATTCATTTGTGCGAGTTGTCACATCCTATTGACAATTCTTATACCACGTACTATACTAATTTAGCGCAATCGCGCCCCCGTAAGACTCCCGCTCCACCTCGGGCTCGCACCTCGTCTTGGGAAGCGGGCACGGGGCGGTTTCGCATACCACGATTGGCTCTCCAGCCGGGGCCGTCAATCTTCCCGAGAGGTGAGATATGTACACCGTCATCCGGCGTTTTAAGGCTGATCCCACCAACACAAAGGAGATCATGCGTCACGCCGAGGACAGCTTCTTGCCAATCGTCAGCAAGCTGCCGGGGTTCATGAACTACTCGTTGCTGGACGGCGGCAATGGCGACCTGACAACGATCGCCGTCTTTTGCGACCGCCAGGGCTCGCAGCAGTACGTGAAGTCAGCGGACGAATTCGTGCGAAAGACGCTGACACGGCTACTTCCGAATCCACCCACAACTATCGAAGGCGAGGTGCGGGTTCATCACGAGCAGATGGAACGCGTTCCCTGCTAAGGATCTGATGACGCTCTAACACATGACATGTGGGGCCGCTGCCCGAGCTCTGGGCAGCGGCCGTTTTATTTCTGCTGACGGGAGCCCCTTGCAACAGACTCACAAGTTCGTTCGGCGTTGCAGCGCTCACACAGGAGAAACGGGATTGCCCCCCACATAAAGCACTGTGCTTCGAGTCGCATTCTCGCGGCAATGCCAGGCTGATTTTGTGGAGCGCAGGCGGTGGGGGTCACCGTGCGCCGGACCTTGGCGGCCGTAACCGCCTGTCACCTGTCTCGAGCCGGAGATCATCATGGCTGCTTCGACCCGTTTGAGAGTGGGAGCCGGGCAGGCGAGAGCGCAGTCCCACCGAGCGAGCACCACCCTCTTTAACTGGACCGTTACCCTGCTGTCCGTCTGGATGACTGCCGGACTGTATCTCGACGGGTGGGCGCACCAGCGCGGGGAGGGTGGACGATACGTTCTTCACCCCCTGGCATGCCGTCCTGTACAGCGGCGTCTTTGCCATGCTCCTCTTCCTGCTTTTCCATCAAGTGCGAAACATGCTCAGGGGCGCCGCCTGGCAGCACGCTCTGCCGGTTGGTTACCGGCTATCAATGCTGGGAGCGCTGCTGTTCGTGATGGGGGGCGCGCTGGACATGCTCTGGCACGAGCTGTTTGGGGTAGAGGCAAACCTGGAAGCATTGTTAGCCCCACCCACCGGCTGTCGCTGCCAGCGGAGTCTCATCGTCAGCGGGCCGCTCCACGCCAGTGTGGCCACGACTCCGGCTCGGCGAGCCGCACAGTTGGCGAGTATTCGGCCCGGCGATATTGTCGATGATGCTGCTGCTGTCAGCCTTGACCTTCTTCACCCAGTTTGCACACCCATTCCACGAGACGTTAGCCGCAACAGATCCGTCCGTCCAGGCGTTGCACTCAGACATCTACATCATGAACGCAGATGGCGCCGCGCAAACCACCTGACCGTGAGCTCGAAGCGAGGGGGTTGGGGTCCGGCGTGGTCTCCAGACGGCAGCAATATCGCCTTCAGCAGCACTCCGGAGACAGACCCAGAGGCATCGCCCAAGCTCTATCTCATGAACCCTGACGGCACGGATTGGACACAACTCACCCGAAACGGGCGCGCTAACTATTCCCCCTCGTGGTCACGAACGGGACGAAGATTGCCTTCACGGCACACGCCGCCGGAGTCAGGCGGCTCGGGAATCTACGTGATCCAGGTGGATGGGGGTCAGGATACGCGGCTGACGGATAACGATTCGTGGGAATACGGCATATCGTGGTCGCCGGATGGCAAGAGGATCGTGTTTGGCGCCCTGCGCAGCGGCGAGTGGCAGATCTACCAGATGGATGCGGACGGAAGCCACCGGACGCAGTTGACTGCGGGCGGGGGTGGGTATGCGCCTGCCTGGTCGCCGGATGGGAGCAGGATTGCCTTCACATCCGACC
Source organism: uncultured Chloroflexia bacterium (assembly GCA_963783655.1). Lineage (GTDB taxonomy): Bacteria > Chloroflexota > Anaerolineae > CG2-30-64-16 > CG2-30-64-16 > CAWAOA01. The sequence goes on along the minus strand of CAWAOA010000015.1, from coordinate 2,277 downwards.
GGTTCGGGAATAATGACATCTTCGTCATGAATTCCGACGGCAGCAACCTGCTCCGGCTGACGGAGAACGATGCCCGCGATGATAGTCCATCGTGGTCGCCGGACGGGCAGCAAGATCGTCTTTTCGTCGATCGCGCCGGCACAAATGATATCTACACGATGAACGCCGACGGAAGCGGCGCGGCGAACCTGTCGCAGAACGAGTACGATGTGGGACGGCGTACCCGCCTGGTCGCCGGATGGCAATCGGACCGCGTACACCGCGCAGGGGAATGCCGAGCGGCCTGCTGGATTGCTGCAATCGCTTGGCATTCCGGGCATTCTGCTTCAGTCCGGGCTGCTGGTGGGGGTGGTGCTATTCCTTCCGCGATAGGGGAGGCTGCCGTTCGGTGCGATGACCCTGATCGTGGGCGTGAACGGCGCCATGATGACGGTTTTGCAGGACCAGTACGTGCTGGCGCCTGCGGCCCTGCTCGCCGGGCTGATCGCCGACCTGCTCTTCTGGTGGTTGCAGCCCTCGGAGACGAGGCGTTTCGAGTTCTATCTCTTCGCCGCTCTTGTGCCGGTGGTGCTGTACAGCCTGTACTACCTGACGCTCCAGATCTCCGGCGGGATCGCCTGGACCATCCACCTGTGGCTCGGGTCGATCCTCCTGGCCGGGATCGTGGGGCTGTTCGTGAGCTTCTTGCTGGTATCCCCGTTGAGAACGGCAGCAGAAGAGACACGTCTACCGGAATGAGTTCTCTCAGGCCCAGACCCTGCTGCTGCGAGGATTGCAGTCGAGCAGCGCGTGGGGACCGAGAGCGACCCGGCACGGTCCCCCTTACCCGGTCGCCGACATCCTCGCCAATAGCGAGTCGACGAGCTTGCCGGCCCCCCTTTACAGCGGCCCCAGGCGGGTGGGATAGTAATAGTCCGCGTCGAAACAGCCCTTTTCCGGCATAGTATTGTAGTCGCGAGACTGTCATCCAGCTTCAGCCTGAGTTCGTACGCCCGAAGCGAAAGAGCACCAGTTGATCAGCCACGGCGCCGGAAACGCCGGCCTTTTCAACCGCGGCGATAGTCCGCCGGGTGGCGCTGCAGGACGGTCGATCTTGTGCTTCTGCTTCTCCGTCATCGGGTCGAGCGTCGTGATGCTGCTACCCTTCACGGTGTTGAAGCCCAGGCCATTGCAGACGAAATCCAGGTAGCCACGAGCTTGTCCCCGCCGAAGGTGCCCTGGGCGACGATGCAGGTCGAGGTCTTGCCGAAAAGGCGGGCGACGAAGGAAGCCACCCCGTCGAGGAACGTCTTCAGGAGCGCGGATACCTGGAATGCATAGTTCGGGGATGGCGAAGATGACGCCGTCGGACGCCATGATCTTGTCGATGAGCGGGTCCCGGTCGTCCTTCAACGGGCAGTTTCCTCGCCCTTCTTCAAAGCACACCTGGCAGCCCCTGCATTGCCCGAGGCGATAATCGCTCAGGCGCACGATCTCGTTCTCGATATCGCCCATTGACTGCAAATTGCCCAGGAATTCTCGCGCGTCGTATGTGTGCCCTTTACGGGCGCTGCCGACAAATGCCACAATTCGCTTCTTGCTCAAGGTTTGTCTCCTCTTGTGGAGCGCCGGTCTACCGAGACCAGCTTCAGGTTCAGGTCGCGTATCTTGGCCAACACCCCATGCAGGGCGGACTGGTCAGGCAGGAACCCCGCCAGGACGCTCTGCCCGGGCGGATCGCACAGAATCTCGAGACCTTCGAACCAATCGGACCAGTCGCCGGGCAGCCGGCCTTCCACGCGTATCTCATACCACTCTGGCGGCATCCTCTGCTCTCACTTCGTGAGCCCTGCGGCCGTTTACCGGCTCGAATCCCCGGCGGTACGGGCATAGGCGTTGGATAATGTTGAGAAGAACAATCAGCATGGGGCCATTATGCGCATCAGCATGGCGCGTGTCATCGGCCGATTGCTCTATGTGGGGTTTATCTATCGGAGTTTACCGGTGCCGCTCAGCGGCCCCCAGCGCTTGCCACGGAGCAGGAAGCCGGCCGGAACCTGAGCGAGGTAGGGCTGACGACTTAGAGGAGACCCACGGTCTTCGCCGCCGCGCGACGGCGTGGGCGCGGTTCTCCGCGCCGAGCTTTCCGGAGATGTTGTGGATGTGAGCCTTGACGGTGCCGAGCGCTATGATCAGCCGGCTGCCGATCTGTTCGTTGGTGAGACCTTCGGCCATCAGCCGGAGCACTTCACGCTCACGCGCTCCGAGAGTTGCTGGATCAACTCCGGCGATCGAGCC
>CAWAOA010000014.1:0-22803 GCA_963783655.1 uncultured Chloroflexia bacterium | reverse complement strand
GGAGGGCTGGTGTACTACACAGCACAGATTCCGCCCTTCGAGTCAGCCATCGTCCTGTTGTTGCCGATGTTGTGGCTGGCGGTTTCGAGCACTGTCGCGCCACCCATCTGGATGATTGCCAGCCGCCTGCGTCTCCCCGGCACCGGTCAGAGGCCCGCGGCTCGCGCTGCGGATGGGCGTGTGGGTGGGGCTGTGGGCTGCTGCCTGCGTGGCGCTCCAGTTCTCCGGGATCTTCAGTTGGGCCACGGGCGTGGCGCTGGCGGTTGTCGCCGGGCTGCTCGAGTCGTTCCTGATCCAGTGGGGGCGGGAGCGCGGGGGATATGGGCTCGGGCGCCTGCGGCGGTGAGCTCGCAGCCCGCAATCGGAGTCCGTCGGCGCCCGGGCAGCGTCAGCCTGTTGCTGCCGGATGAAGAGTCGTATTACTTCGACGCCTGCGGGCGGCTAATCGGGGGCTTCGATCCGGACGTACTTACCGGCGCACGCTTGACAACCGCATGCAGGAACGGTGGCGTAGCGATGGTGCCCGGCAGCGCCGTTGGCTGCCGCAGGCCGAGGCAGAGCCGGTGGTGATGCGGGCGTATACGATTGCGCAGCAAGCCGCGGCGCAGGACGTGCGGGTCAAGCCGCTGCTTGATTGGGATTACGTGGCGCTGGCCAAGGATGCTGTCTGGTTCGCCGAAATTTATGCGCCCATCAGCATTCTGCCCCCGGACCAGTACGGTTCGCTGGTGGTGCAGGGCACCACCGGTTGCTCGTACAACGCCTGCCTGTTCTGTGATTTCTACCGCGACCGTCGCTTCACGGTGAAGCGGGCCGGCGAGTTCGTGGCGCACTTGGCGGCCGTCCGGGCGTTCTTTGGCCCTGCGCTGCCGCTGCGCAGGTCGATCTTTCTTGCCGATGCCAACGCGGCCGTCGCTCCGATGCCCCGCCTGCGCGAATGGTTTGACGCCCTCGAGGCGTCGGGCTTGCTCGAGGGGCGAGGGGTTTACTCGTTTGTGGATGTGTTCACGCCTGAGCGGAAAAGCCACGACGAGTGGCGTGAATTGGTGGGGCGGGGACTGCGGCGGGCCTATTTGGGGTTCGAAACCGGCGACGACGAGTTGCGTCGTTGGCTGCGCAAGCCCGGCGCCACCGGCGAGGCCGTGGCCGCGGTGCGAGCGCTGAAGGCCGCGGGAGTGGCTGTCAGCGTCATCGTGATTACGGGGTTGGGCGGCGACAGGTTCGCGCCGCAACATGCCGCGCACACAGCAGACGCCCTACACCGGATGGAGCTGGGCGGCCGCGATATCCTCTACTTCTTGCCGTTGGTCGCCGATGCGGCGAGCGGCTATGCCGAGGCGGCCGCAGGCGCCGGCATTCGCTCCCTGCCCGCTGAGGCGATCCTGGCGCAGGAGCAGGCGATCAGGGAAGCGGTGCGCTCGTCGATTCAACGTGGACTGATCTGCTCACGGTACGATATCCGAGAGTTCGCGTACAGTTAGGAGGCTGAATGGATCATCTTTGCCGCAAGGCACGCCAGGCACGCCGGGCCGTTTTTGCCCTGGTCGTGGCGCTCCTGGCTCTTCTGGTGGTGGCGGCATGTACTGCGCCACCCGCTGCGCCCACGGCGCCGCCCCTGCAGGCCGAGCTGCCGACCGCTGCTGTCGCCGCTCCATCGCGCACGGCGCCGCCGGCTGCCGCCGCTCCCGCACGCACGGCCGCACCTACAGTCGCCGTAAAGGTCTCGGACCTGCCGGCGGGGGTCAACGCCGACGGGAATTTCTATCGGGGTGACCCGAATGCGAGTGTGAAGCTAACCGAGTGGTCGGACTTCCAGTGACCGTACTGTGCCCGCCATGCAGCGCAGGTGGGCCCGCTTCTGGATGAAGCGTACGTGGCTACTGGCAAGGTGACTCACATATTCCGCCACTTCCCGTTGGATGACATCCACCCGAATGCGCGGGCCGCTTCCATCGCCGGCATCTGTGCCGGTCAACAGAAGCCGGCGTGGTTCTGGCAGATGCACGATTGGCTTTTCGCCAACCAGACAAGTTGGGCATCGGCGCAAGGCAGCGCAGCTCTCTTCAGGACGCAGGCGTTGAGCCTCGGCGTCGACGCGTCGAAGTACGATGCTTGCGTGGCTGACTCGAAAACTAAAGATCTGATCGAGAAGGACATTGCCGCCGGCGCCCAGAGAGGCATCCAGGGCACGCCGGCCTTCTATGTGAATGATTGGTTTATCAACGGTGCGCAGGCCGTGGACGTGTTCAGGAGCACGATCGACAAGGCTGTACAGGGCCAGCGACCGGCGCCGACCCCGACGCCACTGCCTTCCGGGGCAGCACCCTACGATGTCGACCCGGCGCGGCCTGGCTACACCTATGACAACAGTCCTACGACGGGTCAGGCGAACGCGCTGGTGGTTCTGGTGCAGTTCATCGACTTTGGCTCGCCGGAGGTGGTGCAGCACGTCAAGACGGTGGAGCCGCAGCTGCGGGTGAAGTACGTCAATAACGGGACGATGCGCATCGTGACCAAGTTCTACCCGCTGGCTGCGCCCAAGGCAGCCCTGGCTTCCATCTGTGCACGTGACCAGGGGAAGTTCTGGGGATACTACGAGCAGCTGTTCGCTCACTCAGGTGAATGGACAGATGGAGACCAGGCGGCGTTCACCAACTATGCCAAACCGCCGGGCTTGATGAAGCCAAGTTCAAGAGCTGTAACGAGGGAGGGTCTGCGCAGACACATCTCGATCAAGATGTCGAAATCGCCGGCGAGCTCGGCGTGCAGCGCCCGCCTTACTTCCTGTTGATCAACTCACAGCAACGCACCGGCCTCCGTCTCCCGGGCCTCTCGGCCATGGAGTCTTTCGACAAGGCGATCCAGCAGCTGACAACGCTGGTGGCGCCTACACCGACGCCGGCGCGATAACCGCTCGATCCGGTCACCGGTTCACCCCGGTGACCGGGTTACCCCGTCACGCGTGCCGCGCTCGCACTCCGGGCAATGTTTCGGATCATCGAGCTCGCGGACGTGCTCTGTGCAGACGGCGTAGAGAGACACTCGCTTCAAGAAGCCGAGGCGGCGCACCACGCTGGCTTCCAGCGCCAGGTGGCGGCAAGTGGTCTGCCGGATAATACCCGGAACGGGACAAGTGTCGCACAGGGGGCGCTCCCACGGGATGCGGTTCTCCCGGTTGCGCTCGATCAGGCGGCACTTCTCGACGTTGAGGCCGCGATGGTAATCGGCGAAATAATACGGGCAATCCACAGGGGTGGACATAGTCCCTCGCTCTAGAGCAATACGAGTGCTACCCCCAGCAGGGCAATTCCGGCGCCGGCGATCTCGTTGGCTGCCGGGATCTGGCTCAACAGCAACGCCCCCAATAGCACCCCACCCGTTACCTCCTGGGTAGCAATTAGATTCACCGTAGTGGCATGCAGGCGGCGCAATGCGGCATTATACAGCGTATGTCCAGTCCCCAACGGCAGCAGGCCGGCGCCCAGCAGCGCTAACAGGGGTGCAGCCTGGTAACCTCCGGGCGTGAAGCTAAACAGTGCGAACGGCAGCGCCCATAGCGCCGAAATCACGTACAGCGAACCCGCGTACGTGAAGAGTGGGTAGCGCTCCCGCTGAGAGCGGCCGGCGACCGAGTAGAGACCGTATGCCACGGCCGAACCCAACGCCATCAAGTCGCCGAGCAGCATCCGCTCGTCCAGGCGCGGCTCCAGCCCCGCCAGAACCGCGATCCCCAGCACCGTTACGAGCACGCCGGCCCACTTTCGGTTAGCGACCGGCTCGTGCAGCATCCAGGCGGAGAAAAGGGTTACGAAGATCGGCGCCGTGTACTCGATGGCCAGCGCATGCGCGATGGTGGTGAACTTGAGGGCGCCGATGTAGCCGACGAAGTGGAGCGCCGTGATCAGCCCGAATACGGCGAAACGGCCCAGGTCCTCCCGGCGCGGCCACAGCGGCTGGCCGGTCAGCGTGCCAGCGCCATGATGGCCACCCCTGCCGTTCCCAACCGCCCGAAGGTGATCTCAAATGCGCTGAGCGGCGCCGCCAACAGGATCAGCACCGGACTGGTGGAGAAACAGATGACTGCGGCCACGGCCAGAGCCAGGCCGCGCCGCGTGCCGGCGCTCTCAGCGTACGTCAAGGCGAACGCGCTGCTACGAATTCGGGAGTGGGAAGTACGCCAGGATCATGCTAATGGCGATCATCAGGCTGAGGATGGCAAAGACGACGACGTGCCAGTCCAATCGTCTGCGAGCTCGCTTCTTGCGGGCCATAGCTACTCCTACCAAATCAATAACATAGCCCCTTGCATCCGTCCGGCAAAGGGCCAAGGCCAGCCTGATTATAGCGGTGGGCGGAAAGGGTGTCAAAGCGGGTGGCGGAGACGGGGGCGTCATTCGTCATTCGTCAACCGTCATTCGTCACCCGCGGGGGTCATTCGTCACCCGTCATTCGTCAACCGTCATCTGTAGCGCAGCCCCCTCTCACAACACCCGGATGTCAGCCCCCTCGTGGGGTGTCGGGGCGTGGCGCGGACGGGTTAAGCGTGTCGCGCCCGTGACCAACACCCCGTGCCTGCCCGGCAGGGGCAGGTGCGCCCACGAGGGGCTGGACTACGGCCATTGGTGGGGGTTTCGCCCCATCCTTTCCCTCGTTACCCGTAGTGTAGCCCCCTTGTGGGGCGTCGGGGCGCGGCGCGGCCGGGTTAACCAATCGCGCCGCGACCCCTTTATCGTTACCCGTAGTGTAGCCCCCTTGTGGGGCGTCGGGGCGCGGCGCGGACGGGTTAACCCAATCGCGCCGCGCCCAACACGCCCACAAGGGGCTGACCTCCGGGTGGCGGGGGAACGGGCTCCTTCTCTCCTTGTCTCCTTGTCTCCTTGTCTCCTATAATGTCGTGGTTCACGAGGAGAGGAGATGGCGCAGTATGCGATTTGTTGGGCTGATCTGTCTGGCCGCAGTGGCAGGACTGCTGGCCGGATGCATGGACCTTGGTGTCACCTTGCCTCCTGCCCCGGATCTGGCTACACGCACTCCGGGGGGGATCTCGACGCCGCGCCCCCAGGGCTCTGGCGTGGCTAGCGTTACTCCGGCCATCAACGTGCCCCGTTCCCTACCCGAGGCGCGTGTGCTGCACATCGTCGACGGAGACACCATCCAGGTGTCGATCGGCGGGCGGACGCAGGCAGTGCGTTACATCGGCATCGACGCACCCGAAGACACGCGGGAGCACGAACCCTTCGGGCCAGAGGCGACGGCGCTGAATCGTATGCTCGTAGAGGGCAAGACGGTACGTTTGGAGAAGGACGTCTCCGAGACCGACCAATTCGGCCGGTTGCTGCGCTACGTGTATGTCGGCAACACGATGGTGAACGCCGAGCTGGTGGGCGCCGGATTGGCGGAGTCGAGGGATTATCCACCCGATACGCGCCGCCAACAGGCGCTGGATGCGCTGGAGCGAGAGGCGAGGGCAGCGAAACGCGGTATGTGGGGCGCGCCGCTGGCGGCCACCGCCACCACACTGCCCGCCGGCGCAACCTGTGCCGCCTGTATCAAGGGGAACATCAGCGCCTCGGGTGAGCGCGTCTATCACTTCCCCGGGTGTCCGGATTACGACAAGACCGGTGTAAATCCGGCGGCCGGCGAGCGTACCTTCTCCAGCGAGCGTGAGGCCCAGGCCGCGGGGTCGCGCGGTGGCGAAAAACTGTCCGCTGCGATGATCGTGGCGGCGATCTTCCCGCATTCTCGGCGGAAGGGCTAGAGGCGGTTTATGTCTGAAGAAACCGGTGGACTCACGCTGAGAGACTTCGTGGTCTCATTCTCCTACGGCTCTCGAAACGATCTGAACTTCAAGTACCTGAAGAACCTGCCGGTCGAAGAGGCGGCGCAATGCTTGCAGGAGCTGCTGCACGCAATTCCGGATGCTATTGACGCAAACGACGTCTCCGGGCTGCAGCGGCTGGCATACGAGTGGCAGCGGCGGGGGTATCGCACTGGAACCAGTTACGCCTACCCGGACGGTCCCTTTGCCCCGCTCCAGAAGCCTGTATCGGAGAGCCGGCTGCTGCTGCTTACCTCCAGCGGGCATTTCGTCAAAGGGCAGGACCCGCAGCCGCTGGGCGTCGAGAGCATGACCCAGGAGGAAGCCATGCGTCGCACGGACGACTTCCTGAAGGCGCCGCCGGCGCTTACTCCGATTCCGCTCGCCACCACTCCGGACGAGCTCACGGTGCGCCATCCCGGCTACGACATCCGGCCGGCGGAGGCAGACCCAGGCGTGGCTTTCCCGCTGCAGCATCTGCTGGAGCTGCAGCGCGCGGGTGTCATCGGCGAAATGGTTGACCCGGCGTACACGTTCGTGGGCGCCTGCGCCCAAACGCCGCTGATCCGGCGGCACGGTCCGGCCTGGGCCAACAAGTTCGAGCGCGCCGGCGCAGAAGCAGCGCTCCTGGTGCCCGTCTGACCGGTTTGCCACGTGTCCGTGGGACACGTAGCCCGGGCCCTGGAAGAGGCCGGAATTCCGACAGTAATTATCGCAGCCCGCGCTTTCCGGAGCCGTATGGATCCGATGACGCTGCCACGCGTGCTTACCACGCCGTACATGATGGGACGGCCGGTGGGTCCCGTGGGAGATCCCAAAACGCAGCGGCGGGTGGTCGAGGCTGCTCTGCAGCTATTGGCTACTGCCGATCGAGCGGGCACCACGGTGGATTGGGAGCCTTGAGACGCGCAGGGGAGGCGCCGGCTTTGCTCCGGCCGCCTCCCCTGTAATGTGTGCCTGTCTGCTATTGGCGGTTGGCAGACGAAGCGCCGGTTGTAGTTGCTCGTCCGATCTGTGGCCTGCCGCTGTACCTGAGGTGCGATGCCCCGCTGAGTGCGTAGTCCAGGCTTCCGTTGGCGATGATGCTGGCACTGGAAGCGCCACTCAGCTCGAACTCGGCGCCCTCAACCGTGAAGTTCCCCATATCGATCTTGCTGGCGCCGCTCGCCTCGAGCACCCCACTGTCGGCCGAGCCCTCGAGCTTGGCGGTGCTGGCGCCTGAGACGGTCATGTTCATGCGCTGCGCCGTTGCCTTGCCCCTCAGGGCGCTGGCGCCGGAGAGGTCGACGTCCAGATTGTTCGACCTTATGTTCTCCAGTTCTCCCTGCGACGCACCGCTCAGCCGTACGCTCTCCAGTTCAGGCAGCACGATCGTGGCTTCCAATGACCCGCGGTTGAACCCGCGTATGCTGCCACCGGTGTCCAGGCGCAGCTTCAGAGTAGATCCGACCTTCTCGACCCGGACGAATTCCATGAACTTCTCATCGGCGGTTACGGTGACCTGATGGCGGTCCCCCTGCTGCACGTACACCTTGAACGTGCTTGATGCGTCGACGGCATTGAAGCCGGTGATATCGTACTGCTGTGTGACGGATCGGCCACTGCCGGTCAGCACCAGTACTATTAACCTCCATTACGCGGCATCCGGTAACGACGAGCGCCAGTATCATCAGTGCGGTCATCGCCAGCAACTTCTTCATCGTATGTTCTCCTGTTCGGCCAGAATTTTGCCATGCTGTTACTATGTAAGAAGTCTATACCGCGGCATGCGGAGGAACATCCACCATTCGGACGGACGTCGAATGGACGCGCGGGCGGGCGGGAGCCTGGCCGGAAGACCAGTGCCTGCGGTTCAGCGGGAAGGATTGGCAGCGTGAAGAGCTATCGCAAGGAGTTGTGGTTCAACATTCCCGGAAGGCGTGGTTTCATCAATATCACGGACCAGGTCGAGGCCTGCCTGCGCGAGAGCGGCATCCGCGAGGGGATCGTATTGGTGAATGCGATGCACATCACGGCGTCGGTCTTCATCAACGACGACGAGTCGGGGCTGCACGCGGACTACGATGCCTGGCTCGAGCGGCTCGCACCACATGCGCCCACCTCGCAGTATCGCCACAACCTGACGGGCGAGGACAACGCCGACGCCCACATGAAGCGACAGGTGATGGGGCGTGAGGTGGTGGTCGCCATCACCGGCGGCAGGCTGGATTTCGGGCCCTGGGAGCAGATCTTCTACGGAGAGTTCGACGGCGGCCGCCGGAAGCGGGCGCTGGTGAAGATTATCGGGGAGTAGGGCTACTTGACATAGGGTGCGAGCAGGTCTCGCAACCCGTCTCCCAACAGGTTATATCCCATTACAGTCCAGGTGAGCGCGAGGCCCGGGAAGAGGGGAAGCCACCACGCGACCTTCCATGTATTCGCGGCCGCTGTTCAGGAGCGCTCCCCACTCAGGGGTGGGCGGCTGCGCGCCGAGCCCGATGAAGCTGAGCCCGCCGGCCGCCAGCAGCACGGTGCCCAACCGCAAGCTGCACAGCACGACGACGCTGCCTGCCAGGTTTGGCAGGATGTGCCGCAGCAGGATGCCGCGCGCTGCTCGCCCCAACGGAACGCGCTGCTTCCACGTACAGCGCTTCGCATTCGCACAGCGTCCCACCGCGTACCAGCCGGTAGTACCACGGGACGCCCACCACCCCCAGCGCCAGCACCGTTGTGTTGAGAGACGGACCGAGCCTCGCTACCAGCACGATCGCCAGCAGCAGGCCGGGAAACGCGAGCCAGACGTCGATAAGCCGCGAGAGCAGCTGTTCGAGCCGCCCCTTCCGGTAGCCGGCGATCAGCCCCAGCAGCGTGCCGGGCACCGCCGCCAGCAGCATTGGGAGCACTGACGAGAGCAGGGCCAGGCGGGCGCCGTACAGAACCCGTGCGAACTGATCTCTGCCGAACGCATCGGTTCCGAACGGGTGCGCGCTGCTCGGCGGTTTGAGCCGCAGCGCCGGTTGCACGAGGTCTGGCGCGGACGGGGCGAGAACCGGCGCCAACAGGGCGCCCAGCACCACAGTCGCAACCAGCACGGCGCCGATGACGAAGTGAGGCCGCAGCAGGCCACTGCGTGGCCGCCTGGCTCGATAGGTTGCAGGAGCGCTCTCTTCAGAGCACGGTGCGGAACGCGGCATCGTTCCGGGCTGCGTGCCCACACGCCCCCCTGAAAGACGCCCTACGATGGTTCCCCACTCAAGCATCGCCATAGTTGCCCTACACGGCCGTCTGTCCAACGCGTGGGTCAAGCCACGCGTGCAGCATGTCGACTGCCAGGTTCAACAACTGGTACACGAGCGCAATCAACAACGTTGCGCCCACGAGCACCGGGAAATCGCGGTCGAACACCGCCTGCACCACCATCCGGCCCAGCCCCGGCCAGGCGTAAATCGTTTCGATCACGAACGCACCGCCCAATAGATGGCCCAGGTGCAACCCCATCATCGTCACCACCGGCAGCAGGCTGTTTCTCAGGATGTGGTCCCGCCACACCTGGTGGCGCGTTAGCCCCTTGCCGCGAGCGGTGCGCACATAGTCGGCGGCCTTGACGTCCAGCACGCCGCTTCTGGTCAGCCGCGCCACCACCGCTGCCGTGGGCAGCGCCAGCGTGATCGCCGGGAGGATAAGATGGGCCGGGGTGCCGGCGCCGACTGCCGGCAGCCAGCCCCACCTCAACGAGACGACCATGACGAGCAGTAGAGCGACCCAGTAGGTGGGCAGCGAGATGCCCAGTCCGGTAATCCCCATCACCGCGGCATCCGTCAGGCTCCCAGGGCGGCGCGCTGCCGTGATACCCGCAGCCATGCCCACCACCAGCGCCAGCAGCATGGCCGTCAGCGCCAGCAGCGCGGTCTGGGCGAAGCGATCCGCGAGCAGCTCGGCCACGTTCTGGTTCGACATCACCGATCGACCGAGGTCACCGTGCAGCACCGCCGCCTCGAGGAAGCGGAGGTAGCGCAGGGGGAGCGGCTGGTCGAGGCCGAGCTCGGCCCGCAGCCGCGACAGCTCCGCCTGGCTGGCGACGTCCCCGGCAATCACCTGCGCCGCATCACCCGGCGCCGCCTCGAGCAGCGCATAGGTGAAGAAGCTGACCGCCAGCATCACCAGGATGGCAGACAGCAAGCGGCGCAGGACAAAGCGGGTTCCCACGTTACTTTACCTTCGCGTCGTTCATCAGGGTGCGGCCCATAGGACCGATGACCACATCCTGTACCCGGTCGCGCACTGCGATCACGTCGACGGGCGAGTAGAGCGGCTGCCACACGGCGTCCTGCATGATCAGCTTCTGCGCTTCCACGTAGAGCTTCGTCCGCGCCCGGTGTCCAGCTCCGTGATCGCCTTCGCAAGCAAGGCGTCCACTTCCTTGTTGCTGTAGAAGTTGCGGTTGGTGCCGCCGATGCGCTCCGTCGTGAGATACGAGTTCAGGACGTCAGCATCGTTCCAGTCATAGCGCCACAGCATGACGCCGTACTGTCCCTTGCCGCCCGCTTCCTGCGCGGCAGCAGAATCCAGCGCCTGGATCTCGGCCGTAACGCCGAGCACTTTGTACTGCGCCTGCAGCACCGTTGCGATCGCTTCGTTGGGGGCGCGGGTGGAGGTCGAGCAGCTTAAGCGTCAATGGCTGGCCGTCCCGTTCCCAGGCGCCGCCGGCTCCCTGCTCGAAGCCTGCCTCAGACAGCAGAGCCCTGGCGCGCGCCAGATCGAACCCCTGCTCGTACTGCTTGAGGGCAGGATCGAACGCCGGCAGCGTGGATGCGATGGGGGCAAATGCCACCTTGCCGATCCCGCCCAGCGCGGTCTGGACGATCTCGTCCTTGTTGACTGCGTGGGAGAGCGCCTGGCGCACCCGGGCGTCATCGAAGGGAGCCTGGCGCGTGTTGTAGCCCAGATACACGAGGCTGCTGAGGCTGGCCTCGAACGACTGTATGTTCTTGTCCTGCTTCAGCTTCTGAAGCTGACCCGGCTGGTTGACGAAGATGATGTCCACATCGCCGGCCTGCAAGGCGTTGAACTGCGACGTGGCGTCGGGGATTACCTTGAACACCAGGCGCTGGACGTACGGCGATCCCTGGTTCTTGACCGCCGGGCGGTCCCCAGCGGTAGTCCGGATTGCGTACGAGCGTGACACTGACACCCTGCTGCCACCCTTCCAGCATAAAGGGACCGCTGCCCATCGGCTTACGGGCAATGGCGTCGCCCGCTTCCCGTGCCGCCAGGCTCATGATCCCGGCATACGGCATCGAGATCGTGCCGAGGAACGTCGTGGAAGGCTGGTCGAACGAGAAGCGCACCGTGCGGCCGTCGACGGCTTCGACCTTCGAGATCTGAGAGATGCCGGAATAGATCGGAGAGCGAGATCCCTTCTCCTTGAAGCGCTGGAAGGTGAAAACCACCGCTTCCGCCGACAGCGGGCTGCCGTCGTGGAACTTCACGTCGCTCCGCAGCTTGAAAGTCACCGTCTTTCCGTCTGGTGCTGTTCACAGCACCAGACGGAAGACGATGACCTTCAAGCTGCGGAGCGACGTGAAATTCCACGACGGCAGCCCGCTGTCGGCGGAAGCGGTGGTTTTCACCTTCCAGCGCTTCAAGGAGAAGGGTTCTCGCTCTCCCATCTATTCCGGGATCTCCCAGATTTCAAAAGTCGAGGCCGTCGACGGCCGCACGGTGCGCTTCTCCTTCGACAAGCCCTCCACCACCTTCTTCGGCACGATCTCGATGCCCTATTCGGGCATCATCGAGCCCGGCGGCCGCGAAGGCGGGCGACGCCTTTGCCCGTAAGCCGGTGGGCAGCGGCCCCTTCAAGCTGGAAGGCTGGCAGCCGGGCGTCGGTGTCACGCTGGTACGCAACCCCGACTACAGATGGGGCGCCGCCGGCGGTCAAGAACCAGGGTCGCCCTACGTCGAGCGAGCTGGTCTTCAAGGTGATCCCCGATGCCACGACCCAATTGGACGCCTCTGCAGGCCGGCGATGTGGACATGATCTTCGTCAACCAGCCGGGGCAACTCCAGAAGCTGAAGCAGGACAAGAACATCCAGTCGTCGAAGCCACCCTGAACAGCCTGATCTACCTGGGCTTCAACACCCAGCAGGCGCCCTTCGACGACGTCCGGGTGCGCCAGGCGCTGTGTCATGCCGTCAACAAGGACGAGATCCTCCAGACGGCGCTGGGCGGGATCGGCAAGGTGGCATTCGCGCCCCTCGCGTCCACGCTGCCCGGCTTTGATCCCGCGCTGAAGCAGTACGAGCTGGGCTTCGATCTGGCGCAGGCCAGGGCGCTGCTGGCCGAAGCCGGCTTCAGCCAGGGAGCCGGCGGCATGTGGGCACGCGGGACGGCCAGCCGTTGACGCTGCATCCTGCTGACCTCGACCCGCGCGCCCAACGAGGCCATCGCCACCGTGCTGCAGAGCCAGCTCAAGGCCTCGGCGTGCCGGCCGAGATCCAGGCGCTGGATTCGCTGCGGCCATGGAAGCATCGCAAAGGGCCAGTACGACCTGCTGCTCTGGCGCTACGACTGGAACGACGCCGACGTGCTGAACACCGTACCTCCGAGCGGAGCGCATCGGCCGCACGAACCGCAACTTCTACAGCAACAAGGACGGTGGACGCCCTGCTGGCGCAGGCCGTGCACGGAGCTGGACGACGCGAGGCGCGAACGAAGCTCTACGTCGAGGCGCAGAAGCTGATCATGGCAGGACGCGGTCTGGCAGCCGCTCTACTCGCCCGTGGACGTCATCGCGATCCGCAACCGGGTGCAGGACGTGATCATCGGCCCGATGGGCCGCACCCTGATGAACGACGCGACGAGTGGAAGTAGAACGTGGGAACCCGCTTTGTCCTGCGCCGCTTGCTGGCTGCCATCCTGGTGATGCTGGCGCGTCAGCTTTTTCACCTTCGCGCTGCTCGAGCCGGCGCCGGGCGACGCGGCGCAGGCGCTGGCCGGCGACGCCGCCAGCCAGGCGGAGCTGGCGCGCTGCGACCAGAGCTTGGGCCTCGACGCGCCGCTGGCCCTCCGCTACGTCCGCTTCCTCGCAGGCGGCGCTGCTGCACGGCGACCTGGGCCGCTCGCTGATGTCGAGCCGCCCGTGGCCGACGCTGCTCGCCGATCGCTTCGCCGCACACCGCGCGCTGGCGCTGGCTGCCATGCTGCTGGCGCTGGTAATGGGCACGGCTGCGGGTTTCACGGCAGCGCGCCGCCCGGGCAGCGGGCTGGATGCCGCGGTCATGGGAATCACCGGCCTGGGCATCTCGCTGCCCACCTTCTGGGTCGCCCTGCTGCTGGTCATGCTGCTCTCGCTGCGGCTGCGCTGGCTGCCGGTGGTCGGCGCCGGCAGCCCGGCGCACCTGATCCTGCCGGCGTCACGCTGGCGCTGCCCACGGCGGCGGTGGTGGCCCGGCTGACCGCAGCAGCCTGCTCGACGTCAAGGCCGCCGACTATGTGCGCACCGCGCGCGGCAAGGGGCTGCCGCGCCACCAGGTCTGGCGCGACACATCCTGCGCAACGGCCTGCTGCCGGTGGTGACCGTGATGGGGCTGCACCTGGGCCACCTGCTGGGCGGGACGTTCATTATCGAGACGATTTTCGCCTGGCCGGGGCTGGGACGGCTGGTGGTGCAGGCGGTGTTCGACCGCGACTTCCCGGTGCTCGTGGGCGCAACGTTGCTGATTGCGCTGATCTACCAGTTGCTGAACCTGGCGGTAGACCTGCTGCATGCGTGGCTTGACCCGCGGGTCGGAAGACGGCCGTGTAAGGCCCCTATGTCGATACTTGAGTGGGGGACCATCGTGGGCGTCTTTCAGGGGGCGCATCGGAACGCAACCCGGCACGATGCCGCGCTCCGCACCTGCGCTGAAGAGAGCGCACCCGCAGCCTATCGGGCCAGGCGGCGCAGCGGCCTGCTGCGGCCTCACTTCGTCATCGGCGCCATACTGGTTGGGACTGTGGTGCTGGGCGCGCTGTTGGCGCCGGTTCTGGCCCCGTCCGCGCCAGACCTCGTGCAACCATCGCTGAGGCTCAAACCGCCGAGCAGCGCGCACCCGTTCGGCACCGATGCGTTCGGCAGGGATCAGTTCTCACCCGTTCTGTACGGTGCACGTCTGGCCCTGCTCTCCTCAGTGCTCCCGATGCTGCTCGCGGCGGTGCCGGGCACACTTCTGGGGCTGATCGCCGGCTACCGCAAGGGGCGGCTCGAGCAGCTGCTCTCGCGCCTCATCGACGTCTGGCTTGCGTTTCCCGGGCTGCTGCTGGCGATCGTGCTGGTGGCGAGGCTCGGCCCTTCCCTCAACACCACGGTGCTGGCGCTGGGCGTGGTGGGCGTCCCGTGGTATTACCGGCTGGTGCGCGGCGGGACGCTGTGCGAGTGCGAAGCGCTGTACGTGGAAGCAGCGTGTTCCCTGGGGCGAGCAGCGCACGCATCCTGCTGCGGCACATCCTGCCAAACCTGGCGGGCAGCGTCGTCGTGCTGTGCAGCTTGCGGTTAGGCACCGTGCTGCTGGCTGCCGGCGGGCTCAGCTTCATCGGGCTCGGCGCCCAGCCGCCCACTCCCGAATGGGGAGCGCTCCTCAACAGCGGCCGGGAGTACATGGAGGTCGCGTGGTGGCTTCCCCTCTTCCCGGGCCTTGCGCTCACCTGGACCGTGATGGGATATAACCTGTTGGGCGACGGGATGCGAGATCTGCTCGCACCCTATGTCAAGTAGCCCTACTCCCCGATAATCTTCACCAGCACCCGCTTCCGGCGGCCGCCGTCGAACTCTCCGTAGAAGATCTGCTCCCAGGGCCCGAAATCCAGCCTGCCGCTCGGTGACGGCAACCACCACCTCGCGCCCCATCACCTGCCGCTTCATGTGGGCATCGGCGTTGTCCTCGCCCGTCAGGTTGTGGCGATACTGCGAGCTGGGTGCATGTGGGGCGAGTCTCTCCAGCCAGGCTTCGTAATCCGCGTGCAGCCCCGACTCGTCGTCGTTGATGAAGACCGACGCCGTGATGTGCATCGCATTCACCAGCACGATCCCTTCGCGGATGCCGCTCTCGCGCAGGCAGGCCTCGACCTGGTCCGTGATGTTGATGAAACCACGCCTTCCGGGAATGTTGAACCACAACTCTTTGCGATAGCTCTTCACGCTGCCAATCCTTCCCGCTGAACCGCAGGCACTGGTCTTCCGGCCAGGCTCCCGCCCGCCCGCGCGTCCATTCGACGTCCGTCCGAATGGTGGATGTTCCTCCGCATGCCGCGGTATAGACTGCCTACATAGTAACAGCATGGCAAAATTCTGGCCGAACAGGAGAACATACGATGAAGAAGTTGCTGGCGATGACCGCACTGATGATACTGGCGCTCGTCGTTACCGGATGCCGCGTAATGGAGGTCAATAGTATGGTGCTGACCGGCAGTGGCCGATCCGTCACACAGCAGTACGATATCACCGGCTTCAATGCCGTTGACGCATCAAGCACGTTCAAGGTGTACGTGCAGCAGGGGGACCGCCATCAGGTCACCGTAAACGCTGATGAGAAGTTCATGGAATTCGTCCGGGTCGAGAAGGTCGGATCTACCCTGAAGCTGTGCCTTGACACCGGCGGCAGCATACGCGGGTTCAACCGGGGGTCATTGGAAGCCACGATCGTGCTGCCTGAACTGGAGAGCATACGGCTGAGCGGTGCGTCGCAGGGAGAACTGGAGAACATAAGGTCGAACAATCTGGACGTCGACCTCTCCGGCGCCAGCGCCCTGAGGGGCAAGGCAACGGCGCAGCGCATGAACATGACCGTCTCAGGCGCCAGCACCGCCAAGCTCGAGGGCTCGGCCGGCAGCGGGATGCTCGAGGCGAGCGGCGCCAGCAAGATCGATATGGGGAACTTCACGGTTGAGGGCGCCGAGTTCGGCTGAGTGGCGCTTCCAGTGCCAGCATCATCGCCAACGGAAGCCTGGACTACGCACTCAGCGGGGCATCGCACCTTAAGTACAGCGGCAGGCCACAGTTCGGACGAACAACTACAACCGGCGCTTCGTCTGCCAACCGCCAATAGCAGACAGGCACACATTGCAGGGAGGCGGCCGGAGCAAAGCCGGCGCCTCCCCTGCGCGTCTCAAGGCTCCCAATCCACCGTGGTGCCCGCTTGATCAGCAGTAGCCAATAGCTGCAGAGCAGCCTCTACCACCCGCCGCTGCGTTTTGGGATCTCCCACGGGACCCACCGGCCGTCCCATCATGTAAGGCGTGGTAAGCACGCGTGGCAGCGTCATCGGATCCATACGGCTCCGGAAAGCGCGGGCTGCGATAATTACTGTCGGAATTCCGGCCTCTTCCAGAGCCCGGGCTACGTGTCCCACGGACACGTGGCAGACCGGTCAGACGGGCACCAGGAGCGCTGCGTCCGCGCCGGCGGGCGAACTGTTGGCCCAGGCCGGACCGTGCCGCCGGATCAGCGGCGTTTGGGCGCAGGCGCCCACGAACGTATACGCCGGGTCAACCACTTCGCCGATGACACCCGCGCGCTGCACTCCAGCAGATGCTGCAGCGGGAAAGCCACGCCTGGGTCTGCCTGCGCCGGCCGGATGTCGTAGCCGGGATGGCGCACCGTTAGCTCGTCCGGAGTGGTGGCGAGCGGAATCGGGGTAAGGGCCGGCGGCGCCTTCAAGAAGTCATCCGTGCGACGCATGGCTTCCTCTTGGGTCATGCTCTCGACGCCCAGCGGCTGCGGGTCCTGCCCTTTGACGAAATGCCCGCTGGAGGTAAGCAGCAGCAGCCGGCTCCCCGATAAAGGCTTTGGGAGCGGGGTAAAGGGACCGTCTGGATAGGCGTAACTGGTGCCGTGCGATACCCCCGCCGCTGCCACTCGTATGCCAGTCGCTGCAGCCCGGCGACGTCGTTTGCGTCGATGGCATCGGGAATTGCGTGCAGCAGCTCCTGCAAGCATTGCGCCGCCTCTTCGACCGGCAGGTTCTTCAGGTACTTGAAGTTCAGATCGTTTCGAGAGCCGTAGGAGAATGAGACCACGAAGTCTCTCAGAGTGAGTCCATCGGTTTCTTCAGACATGACCTGCCTCTCGCCCCTCCGCCGAAAATGCAGGAAGATCGCCGCCACGATCATCGTAGCGGACAGTTTTTGCCGCGCGCCACCCGCGGCCTGGGCCTCACGCTCGCTGGAGAAAGTACGCTCGCCGGCCGACGGATTGATGCTGGTATTCTCGTAATCCGGGCACCCGGGGAAGTGATAGACGCGCTCACCCGCGGCGCTGATGTTCCCCTTGATACAGGCGGCACAGGTTGCGCCGGCGGGCAGTGTGGTGGCGGTGGCCGCCGGCGGCACGCCCACATACCGCGTTTCGCTGCCCTCGCCTCTTGCTCCAGCGCATCCAGCACCTGTTGGCGGCGCGTATCGGGTGGATAATCCCTCGACTCCGCCAATCCGGCGCCCACCAGCTCGGCGTTCACCATCGTGTTGCCGACATACACGTAGCGCAGCAACCGGCCGAATTGGTCGGTCTCGGAGACGTCCTTCTCCAAACGTACCGTCTTGCCCTCTACGAGCATACGATTCAGCGCCGTCGCCTCTGGCCCGAAGGGTTCGTGCTCCCGCGTGTCTTCAGGTGTGTCGATGCCGATTATCGCACTGCCTGCGTCCGCCCGCCGATCGACACCTGGATCGTGTCTCCGTCGACGATGTGCAGCACACGCGCCTCGGGTAGGGAACGGGGCACGTTGATGGCCGGAGTAACGCTAGCCACGCCCGAGCCCTGGGGCGCGGCGTCGAGAACGCACCCGGAGTGCGTGTAGCCAGATCCGGAGCAGGAGGCAAGGTGACGCCAAGGTCCATGCATCCGGCAAGCAGTCCTGCCACTGCGGCCAGACAGATCAGCCCAACAAATCGCATACCACGCCATCTCCTCTCCTCGTGAACCACGACATTATAGGAGACAAGGAGACAAGGAGACAGAGAGAAGGAGCCCGTTCCCCCGCCACCCGGAGGTCAGCCCCTTGTGGGCGTGTTGGTCGCGGCGCGATTCTGTTAACCCTGCCGCGCCGGTCCCGACGCCCCACGAGGGGGCTACACTACGGGTTACGCGAGAGGGGTCGCGGCGCGATTCGCTTAACCACCGCGCGCCGCGTCCCGACGCCCCACAAGGGGGCTGCACTACGCGTAACGAGGGAAAGGATGGGGCGAAACCCCCACCAATGGCCGTAGTCCAGCCCCTCGTGGGCGCACCTGCCCCTGCCGGGCAGGCACGGGGTGTCGGTCCCGGCGCGACACGCTTACCGGTCCCCGCCGCGCCCCGACGCCCACAAGGGGGCTGACATCCGGGTGTTGTGAGAGGAGGCTGCGCTACAGATGACGGTTCGAATGAAGGGTGACGAATGACCCCCGGGGTGACGAATGACGGTTGACGAATGACGAATGACGCCCCCGTCTCCGCCACCCGCTTTGACACCCTTTCCGCCCACCGCTATAATCAGGCTGGCCTTGGCCCTTTGCCGGACGGATGCAAGGGGCTATGTTATTGGATTTGGTAGGAGTAGCTATGGCCCGCAAGAAGCGAGCTCGCAGACGATTGGACTGGCACTCGTCGTCTTTGCCATCCTCAGCCTGATGATCGCTATTAGCATGATCCTGGCGTACTTCCCACTCCCGAGTTCGTAGCAGCGTGTTCGCCTTGACGTACGCTGAGAGCGCCGGCACGCGGCGCGGCCTGGCTCTGGCGGTGGCCGCAGCTCATCTGTTTCGCCGAAAGTCCGGTGCCGACCCTGCTGGCGGCGCCGCTCAGCGCATTTGAGATCACCTTCGGGCGGTTGGGAACGGCAGGGGTGGCCATCATGGCGCTGGCGCGATTGACCGGCCAGCCGCTGTGGCCGCGCCGGGAGGACCTGCGCCGTTTCGCCGTGTTCGGGCTGATCACCGCGTTTCACTTCCTCAGCTACATCGCCTGCCTCATTTCACCACCATCGCGCACTCGCTGGCCATCGAGTATACGGCGCCGATCTTCGTGACCTTTTTTCCGCTTGGCTGTTGCACGAGCCGATCGCCAGCCGGAAATGGGCTGGCGTGGGCGTGACGGTGATGGGGATCGCGATCCTGGCAGGATTGGAGCCGCGGCTGGACCCCGGATGCTGCTCGGCGACCTGATGGCCCTGGGTTCGGCAGTCACATTTGGGCTCTACTCGGTGGCGGGACGTTCGCAGCGGGAGCGATATGGGTTGTTCACCTATGCCGGCACGGTGTACGGGCTTGGCGGCATTGTGGACCCTTCCGCGGGCAGCTATTCTGGCGTTCACGCCCGCCGCCTACCCGGCTCCCCTCACTACTGGCGGTCCTTGGAGCGGGCTTGATCCCGCTCGGGACGGGCCACACGCTCTATAACACGGCGCTGCGGCGTACTACATGCCACCACGGTCAACCTGATCGCCACTCAGGAGGTGACGGGGGGCGTGCTGCTCGGCGCACTGTTTTTGTCGCAGGTTCCGGCGGGCAATGAGATCATCGGCGCCGTGGTCCCCCAGCTGGCGGGAATTATCCCTTGTGCTGTTGTAGCAAATGGGAAGAGAAACGTGAGTAAGCCAGTTGATTGCCGGTATTTCTACGCCGACTACTTTCAGAGGTCGGGATGTGGAGACATGCCGGCTGATTGAGCGAAACCGGGATAACCGGCGTCCCCTGGAACCGCGCCCTGTGCGACACCTGTCCGGTGCCACGCATCCTCCGGCGGACGAGTTGCCGCCACCTGGCGCTCGAAGCCACGGTGGAGCGCAAACTGGGTCTGTTCGACCCGGGGTGTCGGTGTATGCGGTGTGCACGGGGCATATGGAGGAGTTGGGGGATCCCCGGCGATAGCGCGAAGTGCGAGAGCAGAGCAGGCGGCCGAGCAGGGCTAAACCCAATTACCATATCAGTCGATATGAGGAATGAGGAAGCGGGCAAGCGTTCCTCATTCCTCATTTCTTATCCGGAACTTAACTCCCCGGCGTCGGCGACGGGGTTGCGCTACCCCGAGGGGGTCCCCACGGCTGCCGGTGTGCCAGTCGGCGGCGGAACTAGCCCCGCATCGATGGTCTTGGTGAACTCATCCAGCGGCTTCGCGCCCCACTACAGCGCCCAGTGTCCGCTAGGTTTCTTTCAGGTCGATGACCAGGATGTGAGGCCGGCGCCTGAGGCACGCCAATCTTGTTCCTGGCCGAACTGCAGCGACTTGGTCGACCTGGACCTGCGCAAGGGCTCGCGTCCCCCCAGGCATTCGGTGAACTTCACCTCGTCCAGCCCCGCGCCTTTGGCATAAGTCGACATCGCAGCGTTGTCGCCGTCCTGGCCACTTCGACTGAGTCGGCGTGCAGATGCGCCGGCGAACTCCCAGAACTTGCCCTGGACGGGCTGCACAAACACCTGCGATTGCCGCCTTGGGAGCCTCGGTTGGGAAGTAGTTGTAGATAATCCGCAACTGGCCGGCCTTCACATACTTCTCCTGCAGGGCCGGCAATACATCCCCTTGAAGAAAGATGAACAAGATCCGACGCACTTCAGAGTCGGTGAAAAGCGAGCATCACGATCGGCGCATTCGAATCGCCCAACTCCGGACTGCCGTCGTAGGTCAAGCCTGGGCGAGCCGGGTCGCTATCGTAGAAACTCTTGCCCCCGCAGGCAGCGGCGTGGGCGTGGGCGCAGGTTGCTGCCCCCGCCAAGGCCTTGTCGATCGTTGATCTTGAATGTGTCCGATCGGGCTGGGCGCCGCTCACAGAACCAGTCGTTGACATAGAAGGCCGGGGTTCCCTGCACACCGGACCGCCGCCCCCTCCGATATATCCTTCTGGATACGAGCCGTTGTTCTCGGGTGCGGCGACGCCGTATCGAACTTAGACCGGCATCTACACCGACGTTAGAGCGCCTGGGTGCCGGAGAACTGCGCCGGGGCATCACGGGGCACTGGCCCATTTATCCTGGGTCGCAAAGATCCAGTCGTGCATGTTCCAGAAATACGCAGGATTGCTGGCCGGCGCATAAGCAGGCCTTGGAAGCAGGCATACACGTTGGGATGGTTGGTATCCAACGGGAAATGACGGAAGACGTGAAGTGCTTTTCCAGTGGCGACATACGCTTCATCCAGAAGCGGACCGTTGCACTGCATGACGGGCACAGTACGGTCACTGGAAGTCCGACCACTCCACCAGCTTGACGCTGGCGTTGGGGTCGCCGCGATAGAAGTTGCCCCTGGGCGTCAACGCCGGCGGGCAGGTCCGAGACCTTTACGGCGACTGTAGGTGCGGCCGTGCGTGCGGGAGCGGCGGCAGCCGGCGGCGCCGTCCGCGATGGAGCGGCGACAGCAGCGGTCGGCAGCTCGGCCTGCAGGGGCGGCGCCGTGGGCGCAGCGGGTGGCGCAGTACATGCCGCCACCACCAGAAGAGCCAGGAGCGCCACGACCAGGGCAAAAACGGCCCGGCGTGCCTGGCGTGCCTTGCGGCAAAGATGATCCATTCAGCCTCCTAACTGTACGCGAACTCTCGGATATCGTACCGTGAGCAGATCAGTCCACGTTGAATCGACGAGCGCACCGCTTCCCTGATCGCCTGCTCCTGCGCCAGGACCGCCTCAGCGGGCAGGGAGCGAATGCCGGCGCCTGCGGCCGCCTCGGCATAGCCGCTCGCCGCATCGGCGACCAACGGCGAGAAGTAGAGGATATCGCGGCCGCCCAGCTCCATCCGGTGTAGGGCCTCTGCCGTGTGCGCGGCGTGTTCGCGGCGCGAACCTGTCGCCGCCCAACCCCGTAATCACGATGACGCTGACAGCCACTCCCGCGGCCTTCAGCGCTCGCACCGCGGCCACGGCCTCGTCGGCGGCGCCGGGCTTGCGCAGCCAACGACGCAACTCGTCGTCGCCGGTTTCGAACCCCAAATAGGCCCGCCGCAGTCCCCGCCCCACCAATTCACGCCACTCGTCGTGGCTTTTCCGCTCAGGCGTGAACACATCCACAAACGAGTAAACCCCTCGCCCCTCGAGCAAGCCCGACGCCTCGAGGGCGTCAAACCATTCGCGCAGGCGGGGCATCGGAGCGACGAGCGCGTTGGCATCGGCAAGAAAGATCGACCTGCGCAGCGGCAGCGCAGGTCCGAAGAACGCCCGGACGGCCGCCAGGTGCGCCACGAACTCGCCGGCCCGCTTCACCGTGAAGCGACGGTCGCGGTAGAAATCACAGAACAGGCAGGCGTTGTACGAGCAACCGGTGGTGCCCTGCACCACCAGCGAACCGTACTGGTCCGGGGGCAGAATGCTGATGGGCGCATAAGATCTCGGCGAACCAGGCGGGCGTCCGCGGCCAGCGCCACGTAATCCCAATCGAGCAGCGGCTTGACCCGCACGTCCTGCGCCGCGGCTTGCTGCGCAATCGTATACGCCCGCATCACCACCGGCTCTGCCTCGGCCTGCGGCAGCCAACGGCGCTGCCGGGCACCATCGCTACGCCACCGTTCCTGCATGCGGTTGTCAAGCGTGCGCCGGTAAGTACGTCCGGATCTGAAGCCCCCGATTAGCCGCCCGCAGGCGTCGAAGTAATACGACTCTTCATCCGGCAGCAACAGGCTGACGCTGCCCGGGCGCAGACGGACTCCGATTGCGGGCTGCGAGCTCACCGCCGCAGGCGCCCGAGCCCATATCCCCCGCGCTCCCGCCCCCACTGGATCAGGAACGACTCGAGCAGCCCGGCGACAACCGCCAGCGCCACGCCCGTGGCCCAACTGAAGATCCCGGAGAACTGGAGCGCCACGCAGGCAGCAGCCCACAGCCCCACCCACACGCCCATCCGCAGCGCGAGCAGCGGGCCTCTGACCGGTGCCGGGGAGACGCAGGCGGCTGGCAATCATCCAGATGGGTGGCGCGACAGTGCTCGAAACCGCCAGCCACAACATCGGCAACAACAGGACGATGGCTGACTCGGAGGCGGAATCTGTGCTGTGTAGTACACCAGCCCTCC
>CAWAOA010000013.1:0-158322 GCA_963783655.1 uncultured Chloroflexia bacterium | reverse complement strand
TTCGCCGACGAGGGCCCACCCGGGGTCCCACTGGAGTCCGATCCCGTCGAGACGGCCCCCCCTCCGCCGGGATCCATCGGTGCCGCCGTCGAGGCCGGCTCCCTGCCCGTGGCATCGGCATCCGCAGCCGTGGTCGGTGCGCTGCCCGACGAGCCCGCGCAGCGGAGCCGGGCTGGTTGCGCCGGCACTGGCGGGCGTGTCGGCGGTCGCCGTGGTCGTCGGGGTCCTGCTGGTCGGTGCGCTCGGCTTCATGTGGTGGTTGAGTTCGCAGTGGTTCGTGGGTCCCAACGGCCAGTACGTGGCGATCTACCAGGGCATCCCGCAGCAGGTCGCCGGCGTGCCCCTGAACCGGGTCGTGACGCGCACGGCCCTGCCGGTGGAGTCACTGCCGTACTACGACCAGGCCCAGCTGACGGGCACGCTGGATGCGGCGACCGAGGCCGAGGCGCAACGGATCGTGACCGACCTCGAGGCCAAGTCCGCCTCGTGCTCCTCGGAGCAGGCTCCGCTCGGGTGCCCCGCCGTCCAGCCCGGCGCCGGCTCGGGGACGACCCTGCCCAGGCCGCCCTCGCCGTCGCCCACCGCCTCCCTCCGGGGCCCTGCGGTGACCGCCACGGTCATCCCCGGGTCCGCGCAGTCCACCGTGGCCTCCCCGCAGCCGACTCGGCGCAACACCGAGCTCGCCCTCCTGGTGCTCGTGTGGCTGCTCGGCGCCCTGGCCCTGGTCCTGGCCAGCGAGGGCGCGGTCGGCGAGGTCGTGGCTGACGTGCGGACCATCGTGATCATCGAGGGGGTGTGCCTGCTGGGCATCCACCTCGTGGTGCGCTGGCTGGCCCCCTACGCCGATCCGGTCATGCTCCCCACGGCCGCCGCGCTGAACGTCCTGGGCATCGCCATGATCGGCCGCCTGGACATCGCCGACGCGAAGCGGGCTGCGGCCAAGGGCGTGGAGATCCCCGATTCCGTGGCGGTCCAGCAGGCGATCTGGATGGCGGTCGGGGTGGTCGCCTGCGCCCTCGTGCTGGTGATCGTGCGCGACCACCGCACCCTGCGCCGCTACACGTACCTGATCGGCCTGGCCGGGCTGGTCCTGCTCCTGCTGCCGATGGTGCCGGGCCTGGGCCTGACCATCCGTGGGGCCAACCTGTGGATCCAGGTGGGGCCGTTCACCTTCCAGCCCGC
Source organism: uncultured Chloroflexia bacterium (assembly GCA_963783655.1). Taxonomy (GTDB): domain Bacteria; phylum Chloroflexota; class Anaerolineae; order CG2-30-64-16; family CG2-30-64-16; genus CAWAOA01. The sequence continues at coordinate 157,140 of CAWAOA010000013.1, read as the reverse complement.
CGAGCTGGCCAAGGTCCTGCTGACGATCTTCTTCGCCTCCTACCTGGTGCACGACCCGCGAGTCGCTGTCGCTGGTCCGGCACAAGGTCCTGGGCCTGGGCATCCCCCGGGGCCGCGACCTCGGGCCGATCCTCGTCGCCTGGGCGATCGCCATGGGGATCGTGGTCTTCCAGCGCGACCTGGGCACGGCGGCGATGTTCTTCGGGCTGTTCGTGGGCCTGCTCTACGTGGCCACCGGCCGGCGCTCGTGGATCGTGCTCGGCTTCCTGCTGACGGTCTTCGGCGCGGTGATGGCCTACCTCGCGTTCAGCCATGTGCAGATCCGGGTGAAGGTGTGGCTCGACCCGTTCGCCTACTCCAGCGCCGAGGGCTACCAGATCGTCGAGTCGCTGTACGGCTTCGCCAACGGCGGCATGATGGGCACCGGATGGGGCCGGGGCTACCCGCAGCTGGTGCCCTTCGCCGAGAGCGACTTCATCTTCGCGGCCCTCGGCGAGGAGCTCGGGATGGCCGGGGGCTTCGCCATCATCGTGCTGTTCGCGATCCTCATCGAACGGGCGCTGCGTGTGGCGCACGCCAGCCGGGACCCGTTCGGCACCCTGCTGGTCACCGGGTACGCGATCGTCCTGGGCCTGCAGACCTTCATCGTGCTCGGCGGGGTCACCAAGCTGATCCCGCACACCGGCCTGACCACGCCGTTCATGTCGGCCGGCGGGTCCTCGCTGCTGGCCAACTGGATCATCCTCGGACTGCTGCTGCGGGTGTCGGACCACGTCCGGCGGCCCGACCCGGTCATCATCCGCCCGGATGATGCGACCACCGAGGTGGTCCGGGTGCGATGACCAGGTCCCTGAACCGGCTGGCGCTCGGGCTCCTGGTGCTCATGATCGCCCTGCTCGTCCAGCTCACCCGCATCCAGGTGTTCCAGCGCGCCGAGCTCAACGCCATGCCGGGCAACCAGCGCACGCTGCTCACCGAGTACTCCCGCGAGCGCGGACCGATCCTCGTCGACCGGGCACCCATCGCCGAGTCCGTCGAGACCAAGGACGAACTGAAGTACCTGCGCACGTACCCGATCGGGCCCATGTTCGCCTCGGCGACCGGCTTCTACTCGATCGTCTACGGGGCCACCGGCCTGGAGAAGGCGGAGAACCCGGTGCTGTCCGGTGAGGACCCGCGCCTGTTCGTCGACCGGATGCAGCAGCTGTTCGCCGGTCGGGAGATCCAGGGTGGGTCGGTCACCACGACCCTCGACGGCCCGGCGCAGCAGGCTGCCTGGGATGGCCTGCAGGGCAAGGTCGGAGCTGTCCTGGCCATCGAGCCGAGCACCGGGCGCATCCTGGCCCAGGTGCAGAGCCCGTCGTTCGACCCCAACCAGTTGAGCTCGCACAACTCCAAGGAGGTCAACGCCTACTACAAGTCGCTCGAGGAGGATCCGGACAAGCCCCTGCTCAACCGGCCGATCGCCAAGACCAACCCGCCCGGCTCCACGTTCAAGGTGGTCACCGCGGCAGCCGCGCTGGAGTCGGGGAGGTTCGAGCCGGACAGCATCCTTCCCGGGCCGGCCACCTACACGCCCCCCGGGACCAGCGTGGCCATCCCCAACTACTTCAACGGCCCCTGCGGCCCGGACGACAAGGTCACCCTCGCCGAGGCCCTGGCCATCTCCTGCAACACGGCCTTCGCGTGGCTGGGCAACGAGCTCGGCGACGACGCCCTGCGCGACCAGGCACAGAAGTTCGGGTTCGACGAGTCCTTCGAGATCCCGTTGCGTGCTGCGACGTCGCGGTTCCCCGCGGACCCCGACGAGCCCCAGACCGCCATGTCGGCCATCGGCCAGTTCGACGTGCGCGCCACGGCGTTGCAGATGGCGATGGTCGCGGCCTCCGTCGGGAACAACGGCATCACCATGCGACCCGGCCTGGTGGACCAGACCGCGGCCCCGGACCTCAACACGCTCGAGGAGTTCCAGCCGACGGAGTTCGCCCAGGCGATGAGTCCGGAGAACGCCGCCCAGCTGACGGCGATGATGGTGGGCGTGGTCAATGAGGGGACCGGGTCGAACGCCCAGATCCCCGGGGTGGAGGTGGCCGGCAAGACCGGGACCGCGGAGACCTCGAAGGACCGGCCGAACATCGCCTGGTTCATCTCCTTCGCGCCGGCATCCGACCCCCAGGTGGCTGTCGCCGTGGCCATCGAGAAGTCCGGCGCGGCAGAGGTCGGCGGCAACCTGCTGGCGGCCCCGATCGCCCGCGCGGTGATGCAGGCGGTGCTGTCCGGCTGAGCCCGGCGCGCTGGCCAGACGGCAGCGCGCTCCCGGGGGCCATGCCTGCTTCGCGGTAGATTGGGCGCCGGTGGGCGGGTCGCTCGAGCAACCCGGCCCGATCCGGATGGCCCGGTGCGCGATCGGTGCGTGGCGGCCGCGGGACAGGAGAGTTGATGAGCGACGTGCGCCGGCTGGGCGATCGGTACCAGGTGGGCGAGCTCCTCGGCCGCGGCGGGATGGCGGAGGTGCACGAGGGCCGCGACCTGCGCCTGGGCCGCCGTGTCGCCGTGAAGATCCTCAAGCCCGAGCTGGCCCGCGATCCGGCCTTCCTGGCGCGCTTCCGCCGGGAGGCGCAGAGCGCGGCCTCCCTGAACCACCCCAACGTCGTCGCTGTCTATGACACGGGGGAGGACGTCCTGGGTGAGGGGCCCACCGCCGAGACCGTTCCGTTCATCGTCATGGAGCTGGTTGAGGGGATCACCCTCAAGGAGCTGTTGAACTCGGGGAACAAGCTCGTCCCGGAGCGTGCCCTGGAGATCACCTCCGGCATCCTCGCGGCGCTGGACTACAGCCACCGGCACGGAATCGTCCACCGCGACATCAAGCCCGGCAACGTCATGCTGACCACCACCGGGGCGGTGAAGGTGATGGACTTCGGCATCGCCCGTGCCACCGCCGACGCGGGGATGACCGGGACCAGCACCTCGACCCCGGCAATAATCGGGGTGATGGCTATGACGCGCGCCTGCACGTCGGGGAAGTCCGGCAAGCGGAACGCGCCGGCGAAACCGAGCGGGAGGCAGATGCGTCGCTCCATATCGGCCGACCGGTAGCGGTTCTCGATGCCTGATGTGGCCTCGGCCGCCGCAGCGTATACGGGAATCCCTTCGGCCTCGAAGTCATTCAGAAGCGGGTAGTCATCAGGGTGCAGGCGAGTGACAACGGCGACGCTGCGCCCCAACCGTTTTGCCGCGATGGCGCCGTAGTAGATGCCGCCTTCCCGCGCCACTTCGCCCTTGCCGTCGACCACCAGCAGGTCACGAGCGAAATGTCCTACCAGAAGCATGTCAAACTGTTCTGTCATTCCCTCTTCCTCACGTCTCTGCGATTCTGTTAAGTGGTGCCCCTGCTTCGCAGCCAGGCTCAATGGAGATCGGTGGGTGGCGCAATTTCCCGGTTGAAGCGTTCGATGAACTCCTGTTTGCGCTGCCCCGCCCAATCGGAGTTGTACTCTGCCAGCTTCACCTGCATGAGCTCGGGTCGCGCGGGCCGCACGCCCTGGGCTGTCGGCGCCTGGAACGCGTTATACTTCGCACCCAGACCCTCCGCGTCTGGGGTGAGCGCCCAGTCGAACCACAGCTTCGCCGCGTCCAGGTGCTGTGCGCCCTTCAGGATCGCCATCCCACCCACCTCGTAGCCGGTGCCTTCCTGGGGAAAGGAGATGGCAATCGCTGCGCCCTCTTCCTCGATCTCACTCACGATGTCGTGCGAGAAGAGGATGGCTGCCGCCGCACCCCCGCGCCCGACGATTGCGGCGGGAGCCGCCCCGCTGCGCGTATACTCGGAGATCTGGCCGCCCAGTCGCTTGAGGTAGCTCCATCCCTCGTCCTGGCCGCGCATCTGGAGAACGGTCGCCAGGACGGTATAGGCAGTGCCAGAAGTTGCAGGATGGGCCATTACGAGCTTGCCGGCGAACTCTGGCCGCAGAAGATCGTCCCACGACTCGGGTGGCCGGAATTGTGGGTTTTGAGCGAGCCAGATCTTGCTGGTGGCGAACGCGATCGTACCGGAGTAGACGCCGGCCCAATAGTTGTTGCGGTCCTTGTACCGGCCCTGGTCCGTCAAGAAGCGGTAACTCGGGGAATTGTACGGCTGTAGTACGCCCGCTTGCTTCGCCGCCACGTATCCATCCGATGGTCCGCCCCACCAGATGTCGAACTCGGGATTATCCTTGCGTGAAATCACCCGGGCGAGCGCATCGCCGCTCGACAGACGCGTCACGTTGGCGGTGATCCGGTAGCGAGCCTCGAATTCCTGCTTCATTCCCTGGCACCACTCAACCGAGGGCGAGCAGAGGACGTCAACCTCGGTGCTGAGGACAGGCTCCTGGCGGGTGCACGCGGAAGAAGCAAGCAGGAGGAGGACGCAAAGAGCAAGCAGAGCAGTGCGCCACCGCGACATCCCGGGCCATCCTCCACGCGAGCAGAATACCGTGCGCATCACAGCGTCCAGTATACTCCAACCGCCGGCGAAATGGAATGAACTCGTGGATTGGCAGCACCGTCAGGCTTGCTTGACACCCTTACCCCGCTGAATTAGAGTAGCCACATTGCTGCCGGAGCTACGTGGCATGCCGGCCGCAGGCAAAGCGTTTTACGAGCCAGGAAAGGAAGAATGGGGCAATGAAGGGCCGCACACTCTTAATGATCCCGGGACCCATCGAGTTCGAGCCGGAAGTGCTCGCTGCGATGGGCGCACCGACCACCAGCCATGTCGCCGCCGACTTCATTGAGGCGTTTGGGCAAGCACTGGAGCGGATGCGAGAGGTATTCCAGTCTCCAGACGGGCAACCGTTTGTGATCGCCGGATCGGGCACCCTCGCAATGGATATCGCCGCCGCCAACCTGATCGAGCCGGGGGACAAGGCGCTCGTGGTAAATACCGGCTATTTTGGCGACCGGATGGGACAGGTGCTCGAGCGCTATGGCGCCAAGGTAACGCAGGTGCGGGCGCCGCTGGGATCACGACCCTCGGCCGAAGAGGTGGAAGCCGCCTTTGCGCAGGGCCCGTTCAAGTTGATGTCGATCACCCAGGTCGATACCTCGACCGGCGTGCTGGCAGACGTGCGCGGCCTGGCCTCTTTGGGCCGGCGTCGGGAGACGCTGGTTGTCGTGGATGGCGTCTGCTCGGTGGCAGGCGAAGAGCTGCGGATGAAAGAGTGGGGGGTCGATCTGGCCCTGACAGCGTCACAGAAGGCGATCAGCGTGCCGCCGGGCCTGGCGCTGGTGATGGCCGGGCCGCGGGCGATGGACGCCTTCCGAGCCCGAAAAAGCCTCGTGGGTAGCTACTACAGCGACTTGTCCCACTGGCTCCCGATCATGCAGGCGTACGAGGCGCGCAAGGCGAGCTACTTCGGCACCCCCGCGGTCAACCTGGTCTGGGCGCTCAACATCAGCCTCGGCCAGATCCTGGCGGAGGGGATGGAAAAGCGGATCACGCGGCACCGGCAGTTGGGCTGCGCCGCACAGATGGCGATCGAGGCGCTCGGCCTTGGGCAGATACCCGCGCGATCCGAGATAGCCGCCCACACCATGACGGCGCCGAGGTACCCCAAGGGCGTACAGGGGGCCGACTTGCTGCCTCGCATCCGGCGCGCCGGCGCGACGCTTGCCGGTGGGCTCCACCCCGACATCAAGGGAGAGCACTTCCGGATCGGGCATATGGGGCCCAGCACCATGAACGATCTGCTCGCGACGATTGGTGCAGTCGAGACCGGCCTGCGTGAGTGCGGTTACTCGTTCGAGCCGGGCGCCGGACTGGCCGGAGCGATGAGGGCACTCGACAGCCGCGGGTAGGGAGTAACGTTCGCCTTCAACTCGAATGGGCGGCCTGAGGTGGGCCGCCCATTTTTGCTTCTCTGTTTGGATCTGTGAGAATAGCGGAACAACCGGGCTCGCGCAGCGTTTTGCATATAGCATGGGGCGTCAGAGAGCGGAGGATAGAGTGGCGCAACGCGTACTGGTATCGATCGTCTTATTGGTGCTACTAACAATTGTGAGTTGTGCATCTCCGCAGGTCGCCACGCCGCCGGGCGCCGCCTGGACGCCACCGGTGTCTTCCGGCGGGGCGGCAGCGGCGCAGCCACCTGCACCCGTGGTCGCGACGGTCATCGCAGCTTCGCCGGCGACTGCAGTGGTGGCGCCAGGACGTTCGGTAGCGGCAGACCCCACGGCCACTGCCGGTGCGTCGACCGGCGCTGCACCATCGAGTAGTGCACCGGCCGCAGGCACCGCGGCATCGCCGAGCGTTCGGGTCACGGGCACCACAGCCCCGGCCGGCGCGACGGCGACCCGACCGGCAGCGGCGTCGCAACACGTCGCCATTCCGGGCGCCGGGATCGAGTTCGACCTGCCTTCAGGCTGGCAGCGACAGGGCGAGGAGTGGGCGTGGCAGACCGCGGGGTCGGAGTCGGCACGGTTGGGCGTCCGCTGGCGAGATACGCAGCCCGGGACCGAGATCGAGGCGATGCTGCCGGCGCAGTCGGTTGTCAAGAACAGGACGCCGGGTCCGGCGGAGTTGTCGTGGGGAACGGCTGCCACCTACCTGGTGCAGGTAATGAAGCCTGCAAGCCAGGGGCAGACGCAGGCCTGGGAGCGGCACGTGCTGGTGCGGTACGGTTCCCGGTCGTACGATCTGTATTCGAGTGGCAAGGACGAGGGGGAGCTGGCTGCGATCGAACCGGCTTTCCTGTTGATGCTGTCGACGGCCCGAGCCAGGTAGGGCGAAGCGCGGGTGGCCGGGCGTCAGAGGCGGGCAGGCGCCGTTGGCCCGCCTCGAAGCGCAGGCAACATATCCGAGGCAGGCTAACGTAAGGACGAGGCCGGCGCCTACAACGAAACCTTCCGGGGATCCTACATCCAGTTCCGCTTGACGAACAGATATGTAACCACGACGGCCAGGGTGAGGCAGACCGCCAGGACAACTACGAATGCCAACGGCTCATCCTGCAGCGGAATCGGCACGTTCATGCCAAAGAGACTCGCGACGAGCGTGGGCAGCGCCACGACAATCGTGATGGCCGCAAGGAACTTCATCACTGCGTTGACGTTGTTCGAAATGATCGACGCAAAGGCATCCATCGTCGAGCTCAAAATGTTGCTCGCGATGTTGGTCATCTCAATCGCCTGCCGTACCTCGATGAGCGCATCCTCGAGCAGCTCCTCATCGTCTTCGAACTGCCGGAACATCTGGGTCCGCTGGAGGCGCTCCAGCACCAACTCGTTCGACCGCAGAGCCGTCGTGAAATAGACCATGCTCTTCTGGTAGTTCAGAAGGCCGAACAGCTCGGCGTTTTGCGTCGACCGCCGCAGGCGGTCCTCGAGCGCATCTGTGGCGCGGTTGATCTCGCGCAGGTAGCTGAGATACCTGTTCGCCATGGCCAACAACAGGTGGAGGACGAAACGGTTGCGCTTGCTCGTGCTCAGGCCGCGGATTCTACCGCCAGACATGGCCTGCAATAGATCGCTGTCGCTGCGGCAGATCGTGAGGACCCAACGCCCTTGCAGGATGATTCCCAGCGGGATCGTGTCGTAGGGGCTGTCGGCGCTCTCACCCTGGAAGATCGGGATACGGAGCAGGATGAACATCTGCCCATCCTCTTTCTCCGTACGGGCCCGCTCGTCGAGATCCAGTGGATAGGTCAGGTAGTCGCGCTGGAAACCCTGGCGTTCGAGCTCGCGTATCTCCTCGGGGGTCGGATCGACCACATTGATCCAGGCGCCATCGCACAGCTCCGGCATGATCTCGAGTCCGACCTCTGTGGACTTGAGGTATGTAATCATCGCCCACCTCCCACTGTCGTCTGGCACAGCGAACGCGCCCACAGAGTGACGCGGAGCGCCGGCGTCCCCCTGGGCGAAGGATTCCTGTAAGAGTGATAAGCTGAGCTGTGAGATGCTTGCCGGTGATCTCCTCGATCCACCGGCCGCCTGTTAGCGGAGGGTGGGAGGACTAATTGCGGATTCCGGCGGGCAGCTCCCGCTCCAACGTTGCCCGGCGCATGGCCGGGACGCTACTACTGGGACCAGAATCGTCTGACATTGCTACCTTTGATACACCCCTTGTCGAACACAGCAGGCGCGTAAACATGCGGGCGCCTCGATCTGTAGAAGTGCATTATACCACATCATGAGGTCGTCAAGTGAAACTCGGAACTAGTGATCGAAACTCCGGAGCCCGGTTGCCCGCGAGGCTGATCGGTGCTAGAATCGGCGCGACTTGCCTGCCGCGGAGCGCATCCGTGACCCCATTTTCACAACGCATTGCTCGCACACGAAGGAGTGACCTCATGTCAGGCCAGGAATACTGGGACCTCTATCTTAACGCCGATATGGGCGAGGTCGATCCCGACATCGACGGAATCATCGGCTTCGAGGAAGAACGCCAGGCCCGCAAACTGATCATGATCCCTTCGGAGTCTATGGCGCCCATGGCGGTGCGCCAGGCGCTGGGCTCGGTGTTCAACAACGTCTACGCGGAGGGCTACCCGCCGCTGCGCATGACCCGCGACGACGAGGAGACGCTCCTCGACGTCCCGCACCAGCTCGCCTACTACCGGCGCTATGCCGACCGCCGCTTCTACAAGGGCGTAGATTATGTCCACTTCGTGGAGACCCTCGCCCAGCGGCGGGCAGCCATGTGCTTTGCCAACGAGCGCGTCGCCGACCAAGCACATCTATGTCAACGTCCAGCCACTGTCGGGCGCGGCGGCCAACCTGGCCGTATATGATGCCAGTCGTGGATGTCGGCGACACCGTCATGGGCATGGACCTGTACCAGGGCGGCCATCTCACCCACGGCAGCGAGTTCAACTTCTCCGGCAAGCGCTACCACGTGGTCAGCTACGGGGTCAGCGAGAGCACCGGCAAGCTCGACTACGACGAGATCCGCGACCTGGCGCGCCGCAACCGGCCCAAGATGATCATCGCCGGCTTCACGTCGTATCACCTGGGCGCCCGACTGGGCGGCGTTTCGCCGACATCGCGCACGAGGTCGGCGCCGTGCTGCTGGCCGACATCAGCCACCCGGCCGGGCATGGTCCATCGCCGGCGCCTTCCCGAGCCCGGTTGGCTACGCCGACGTGATCACCTTCACGACGCACAAGACGCTCTGCGGCCCGCGTGGCGCCGTGATCATGACCACCGACGAGGAAATGGCCCACCGCATCGACATGGCCGTGTTCCCCGGCGAGCAGGGCGGCCCGCACACGCAGAAATTTGCCGCCATGGCCGTGGCGTTCAAGATCGCCTCAGACCGAGCCGTTCAAGCGGCTTGCAGTGGCAGATCAAGGAGAACGCTGCGGCGCTGGCCGATGGGCTGATCGAGCGCGGGCTGAAGCTGGCATACGGCGGCACCGACACCCATCTTCTGCATGCTCGACCTGAACAGCGTCGAAGACCGACACCGGCTTCCCGCTGCGCGGCGAGCCGGCCGTGCGCATCCTCGACCTGGCGGGCATCGTGGCGAACAAGAATACCATCCCCGGCGACCAGCTGACCTCGCTGGCATGGGCATCCGCCTGGGCACGCCCTGGCTCACGCAGCGCGGTTTCGGCCCGGCGGAGATCGACGAGGTCGCCAGCCTGATCCACAAGACGCTAACGAACATCCAGCCGTTCAGCTACATGGGTCTGAGCGGCGAGTTGCCGCGCGGCAAGATCGACCTGGACGTACTGCGAGGAGTCAAGCAACGCGTCGCAGCGTTGGCCGCCAGGGGCGCAGCCGAGACACCCGGACGCAGGCAACGGCTACCCGCACTACTATCAGCTCGGCAGCGACGTGTTCCGGCAACAGCCGAGAGGCCTCGCACAAGACGGATCCCGGCAAGCAGGCGCTGCGGATGCGCCGGCAGACGCGACGCTGCTGTTCGACGTGAGCGACAGCGGGCTGCTGCTGGTGAAGGGCGACCGTGCGGTTGCCTCGCTTTCGCAGGTGCTCACCAGCGACGTGGCTGCGCTGCAGCCCGGCGCATGCCAGCCGGCCTTCATGCTCGACGCAGAACGCTCGCCTGATCGACGACGTGGGCGTGATGCGGCTGCCGAGCCGGACGAGCGGGGGCGCGACCAGTATCTATCTGCGCACGCACGCCGGAACCACGAACGGGTGAAGGTGTGGCTGCGCGGGCTGGGAGACGGCTACACGCTGTTTGATCCGCAGGACGTCTTGGCCAAGGTCGAAGGACCTGATCGTGGTCGAGGACCTGGGCCAGGCGGCGCCGGTGAGCGACGGCTCTGCCGTCAGCGACTGTCGTACCCTGCATGGCCCGCTGCGGCAGCAGATCGCTGGCAAAAAGCTGGGCGTCTGCCGGGCGTCCAGATCTTCCGCTGACGGCGGGTCACATGCGAGCTTGCGGCGCCGGCCGGGCGGCGCGCAAGAGCGCCTACATACGCCTGCTGAACGCCGGCGCGGTGGCCCCCGGGCGAGCCCGATGACTCTGGCCGCACTGCGGGCGGAGTCGGGACTGCCCGACTACAGCCAGTACAAAGGTTACGGGCCCGACTCGGGCCGCCCGACCGGGCTCGAGCTCTACGAGCGGTGCGCCAGCGGGCGCTTCGAGCTGCGCAAGCCCTACTTTGTCGGCCGCCGTAACCTGGATCGCCGTCCGCGAGTGCCCGGAGACTGGCCGGAATTCCACTGGGTCGAGCCGGCGAAGTGCCCCGCTCCAGCGCACGCCGCTGTATGAGTGGCACAAGGCGCACACCAAGAAGATCATCCCCTTCGCCGGCTGGGAGATGCCGGTGTGGTACACCGGCGTGCTCGACGAGCACAATGCCGTCCGGCATGCGGCCGGCCTGTTCGACGTGGCGCACATGGGGGTATTTGAGGTCAGCGGCCCCAACGCCGTCGAGTTCCTGGATCTGATCCTGCACCAACTACGTCCGCTGGTATGCCCCGGGCGACAGCTTCTACAGCTACTTCCTCGATCCGGACGGCAAGGTGATCGACGACCTGCTGGTCTACCGGAAGGGGCAGGAAGAGTTCCAGATTGTCGTCAACGCCTCCAATGCCGACAAGGATTGGGCATGGATGAACGCCGTGAACAGCGGCGAGGTGCTGATGGACCGCGCGCGGCCCGACCTGCGTGTGCTGCGCCCCGCAACGCTGCGGAATCTCAAAGACCCGTCGAGCGGACCTGACATGCGCGTCGATCTGGCGCTGCAGGGTCCCGCCTCGATGCGGATCCTGCAGTGCCTGGCCGGCGGCACGTGTGTCTGCGGACCGAGTCGGCCGCGTGAAGCAAGACCGGCGTCATGCAGTGTGTCCTGGGAACCGGCGGAGATGGGTTTGACGTCGTGATCGCCCGCACCGGCTACACCGGCGAGGACGTCGGCTACGAGCTGTTCGTTCACCCCGACCGGCCGTGGCCTTCTGGGAAGCGCTGATCGAGGCGGGCCGGCCGTTCGGGCTGCAGCCATGCGGCCTGGCGGCGCGCGACAGCACCCGCACCGAGGCCGGGCTGCCGCTGTACGGGCATGAGCTCGCCGGGCCATTCGGTATCGCTCCGGCGGGCGCCGGATTCCCCGCGTACGTGAAGCTGCACAAGCCGTACTTCATCGGGCGCAGCGCCTTCATGCAGCAGGAGAAGACGCGCACCATGCAGGTGGCGCGCTTCCGCATGAATGACCGCGGGCGCGCATGCCGAAGACGGGCGACCCGGTCGTGAGCAAGAAGGGGCAGGCGATCGGCTGGGTGACCAGCGCCGCCGTCGACCTCAACGGCATGATCGTAGGGCTGGCGTATATCCAGGGCCGCTCTGCACGGGTTGGTGAAGAGATCGGCATCTACAACCTCCCGGCCAAAGCGCTGGTCGAGAAGGACAACAAGGCCGAGCTACAGCCCGGCGACAAGGTGGCGCTCTCCGACAGCGCCACAATCCTGCCCCGGTTCCCCGACAAGGTGGAACGCCAGCACTGGCGCGCCGTAGAAGGCGGAGCGGTGACGGACGCAGCGGCGGTGGGGTCGTAGTAGGTTGTTGCCACCCGGCGGTGCCGGGCACCGCCGGGTGGCAGAGCGCAGTCCGTCGTAGAGGGCGGCGATGGCTCAACCACAGGGCCTAGTAAAATCGTAGGGGGCGGGTCACCCGCCCCGTGCCCCAATGCCACCCAATTATCGAGGCGCGGCGCGGGCGCGTTGCCCGGGTCGCGCCAACCCACTCGTATGCCCCGTTTCTCAGCGGCGCGGTCTTCGGGCGGCGCGCTGAATCTTGAGCTTGCCAAAGAGCGCCGCCCTACGCCTGTCACCGCAAACGCCCACACCGAAAAGCACTAACAGGAGGACAATCCGAAATGCCTTCTGAGCCCCTACCCACCCGCAAGAACCCGCGCCTCCCGGGCTATGATTACCGCCAGCACGCCGGGTACTTCATTACCATCTGCACGGGAATGCGCGGGCAATGCCTGGGCCGGGTGGACGGCGATGCGTTCGAGCCGGGGCTCTCCGGACAAATCGCCGAACGGTGTTGGCTCGGCGTTCCGACACGGTTTCCTTCGGTTATTCTCGACCTCTACCGGTTGATGCCAGATCACCTGCACGCCATCCTATTGTTGGTGGCACCGGATGCGGCACCGCAAGTGCCGTATCCCTCGTTGGGGGAGGTGGTCGGGTTCTACAAGTACCAGTCCACAAAGCAGGTCAATGAAGCGCGCGGGACCCCTGGCGCCCGGTTCTGGCAGCGCAGTTATTACGATCACGTGATTCGGACCGAGAAGGATTTGGACGCGATCCGGCGGTACATGCACGAGAATCCGTTGGCGTGGGATTTGGAGAGGCGTGCGTGGTTGGAAGCACGGGCGTAGGGGCGGACGCTGCCGCAGCGAGGTCCAGCATTGGCGCGGGTCGCCGCGGCCCGGGCAACGCGTTCGCGCCGACGGTGCCACGGGCACGGTCCGCGTGGTGGTATTGGGGCACGGGGCGGGTGACCCGCCCCCTACGTCCGGATTGACCACGGAACACGAGGACCAGATTGCCGGACCCCGAATGCTATTTTGATCCCGGGTGCGAACTGGGTAACCCGCCACCTGCGACACGATGAGGGGGCGGTTTCCCGCCCCCTTTTGTTAGCCGGTGGTGTGCCGGTTGCGTGTGGCGACCGGCGCGATTAGCGGCAGACCGGGCTGCCGCAGAGGATCAGGTCGCGGGCGGCCTTTACTTCGTCCAGGCGGCCGGTGTTTGCGTGGTGCGGCGCTTCCTTGAGAAGCTCGGGGTTCGTGCGCGCTTCTTCGGCGATCTGGAGCATCACGTCTGCGAAGGCGTCGAGCGTCTCCTTGCTCTCGGTCTCCGTGGGCTCGATCATCAGCGCTTCCGGCACGATCAGCGGGAAGTAGACCGTGGGCGGATGCATGCCGAAGTCCATGAGCCGCTTGGCGATATCCATCGTGTGGATGTCAGGAGCATCCTTCAGGATGCCCTGCGCCACGAACTCGTGCATGCAGGTGCGCGCGCCATGCGGGATGGGGTACGTGCCGCGCAGGCGTGCCTGCAGGTAGTTGGCGTTGAGCACTGCGGTCTCGCTGATCGCTCGCAGACCTTCAGCCCCATGCATCTTGATGTAAGTGTAAGCCCGCACGAGAACGCCGAAGTTGCCGAAGAAGGTCTTCACACGGCCGATCGAGCAGGAAGGCATCTCCCACTGCAGCTGGTAAGGTATCCCGTCTTCGCTGGCGTCGCTGCCGCGGGCCACGATGGGACCGGGCAGGTAATCCAGAAGCGCCTCGGACACACCCACTGCCCCCGCGCCCGGACCGCCCCCGCCGTGGGGCGTGGAGAAGGTCTTGTGCAGGTTGAAGTGCATGACGTCGAACCCGACCTGTCCCGGCTTCACGATCCCCAGGATGGCATTCAGGTTCGCGCCGTCACCGTACACCAGGCCGCCGGCCTCGTGCACCAGCCGGATCACTTCCTCGATGTGCTCGTCGAAGAGGCCCAGCGTGTTCGGGTTGGTCAGCATGATGCCGATCAGCCGCGGGCAGTTCTCGTCGCACATGCTGCGCAGAGCGTCCAGGCTGACGTTACCGCGCTCGTCCGACGGGATGGTGATGACCTTGAGGCCGGCCATCGACGTGGTGGCCGGATTGGTCCCGTGCGCCGAATCGGGCACCAGGATCACGTCGCGATCGGTCTCGCCGCGATCGTACAGGTACTTCCGCATCATCAGCACGCCGGTGAGCTCTCCGTGAGCCCCCGCGGCAGGCTGCAGCGAAACGCCGGCGAACCCCGCGATCTCCGCCAGCATCTCCTGTAGCTCGAGCATGAGCGCCATTGCACCCTGCGTGCTGCCCTCAGGCTGCAGCGGGTGCAGCTCTGCGAAACCGGGTATTCGTGCGGCAACCTCGTTCACCTTGGGGTTGTACTTCATCGTGCAGGAGCCCAGCGGGTAGAACCCGGTATCGATGGAGTGGTTCAACTGCGAAAGGCGCACGTAATGGCGTACCAGATCGAGCTCGGACACCTCGGGAAGCGGCAGGTCGTCGCGCAGGAAGCCGTCGGGAAAAGCTGCAGCAGGCACGTCGGAGTCGGGCACGCTCACGCACCGCCGCCCCGCCTTGCTGATCTCATAGATCAGTGGCTCAGCCATTTCCCACCTCCGCCTCGAAGCCATACTGCTCGGGATCGAGCGCGGCAATCTCGCTCAGCGCCTGTGCCAGGTCCTCGATCTCCCAGCGACTGTTCATCTCGGTGACGCACAGCAGCATGTGGTCCTGAAGCTGCGGATAGTCGCCGCCCAAGGTCGTAGCCGCCCACGATGCCGTACTCGTCGATCAACACCTGGTTGACGAACGCGACCGGGAGCGGGCAGCGCACCACGAATTCCTTGAAGAACGGGCGGCCGGCCAGCACCTGGTAGCCTTCGAGCTCCCCGATCAGGCTCGCAGCGTAGTGAGCCTTCTGGTAGCTGAGCTCGGCCACCTTATGCAGCCCGTACTTGCCCATGGAAGCCATATACACGGCAGCCGCCAGCGCATTCAGCGCCTGGTTGCTGCAGATGTTGCTCGATGCCTTCTCGCGACGGATGTGCTGCTCGCGCGTGCTGAGGGTCAGCACGTAGCCGCGCTCGTCCGTCGTCCGACGACGTCTCGCCCACGATGCGCCCGGCCGAACGCCGGACGTCGCGCATCCTCATCGCGAAGAAGCCCAGATATGGGCCGCCGAAACTAAGCGAATTCCCGAGCGCCTGCCCTTCGCCGGTCGCCACATCGGCGCCGTAGCTTCCGGGCGGTGCCAGCAGCCCCAGGCTCACGGGATCAGCGGAGACGACGAACAGGGCACCGCACTCGTGGACGCGATCGGCGAGCCGCTGAAGGTCAGCCGGCGCGTAGATGTTCCCGAGAAAGTCAGGGTTCTGCACCACGACGCAAGCGGTCGCATCGTCGCATAGCTCCACAAGCGCGTCGATGTCGCCCAGAGGCGCAGACTCGCCGGCGATGGTGAGATCCATCCCCTGAACGTACGTGTGGACGACCTCGCGGTACTGCGGGTGCAGCGTCGGGCTCAGCACGACACGCTTGCGCTTGCCGCGCCCCGCGCCGAGCGCCATGATCACAGCCTCGGCAACCGAGGTGCCGCCGTCGTAATGGCTCACGTTGGCCGCTTCCATCCCGGTCAGCGCGGTGATCATCGTCTGGTATTCGAAGTGCGCCTGAAGCGTGCCCTGGCTGATTTCAGGTTGGTAGGGAGTATACGCGGTGTAGAACTCCGAGCGAGAGATCACGAAGTCGACAACGCTGGGCACGAAGTGGCGATACGCGCCGGCGCCCAGGAAGCAAGCAGCCCGCTGCAAGTCGTCGTTCTCCGATGCCAGCGCCTGCAGCTCACCGAGTATTTCCATTTCGCTAAGCGCCGGCGGCAAGGCCAGCTCCGGAAACCGGTACTTCTCCGGTACCGGATCGAACAGCTCGGACACCGCGCCGATGCCCACCGTGCGAAGCATCTCCTCACGGTCGGCGTCGGTGTGAGGGATATAGGTCATTACGGCTCCTAACGCATGCGGTTCCGCACCCGAAAGGGTACGGCGGGGGGCGATTAGTGCCCGCCCTTCTCCTCTTCTTCGGCCACGAAGGTCTCGTATGACTTCAGGTCCATGAGCTTCGTCGAGCTCACCCTGATCCGACAGGCGCACCTTCACCAGCCACGCCTTGCCATACGGATCGGAGTTCACCCATTCCGGGCTGGCCTCGAGGTCGGCGTTGACTTCGATCACCTCGCCGCTAACCGGGGCGAAGGCGTCTTCGGCGGCCTTCACAGATTCGACTGTGGCGAAGCTGTCGCCCTGAGTCAGGGAGTCTCCCACCTCCGGGAGCTCGACGTATACCACGTCGGAGAGGAGATGTTGGGCGTAGTCGCTGACGCCGATAATGGCGGTGTCACCCGTGACTCGCACCCACTCGTGACTGCGAGCGTAGCGGGCCTGGGCGTCAAATTTGTAGCTCATGGGTTCCTCCTGGTGATGCTAGAGTTGCGGCGGAAGTGGGGTGCGCACAAAAAAAACGGCACCCGGCGAATGCCCGGATCCCGTCTCTGTTCTGCGACCTGAGAGATTAGCCCCATCGGTGTCCTGCCTCGCAAGACGAGCAGGAGCTCTCCAGAGAGCCGTCGCGGCACGATTCTTTTGCCTGAGAGATTCCCATCCGCACCCGGGCGGGCGCAGATGCATGCCCCTTCGGCGACCCATCTGTGGAGCGTTTGCGCTCGTACAGAGGGTACTCTCTCGAGCCGGTCAACCGGCGAATATTCAATTAGGGCGAAGAATAGCATGCCGTCTAGTGGTTGTCAACGCGGGGGCGGCTCGTCTACGACGCATCCGCCCCCTCGCGAACACTTGCTAGTGCCGGATCATGGGCATGAAGCCAGCCGCACCGAGAGGCGCGTAATAGGCGATGCGAACACCGCAGATCTGGCTCACGGACAAGGGTACCCCGGGTATTGCAGTGACCTGGTACGAGCCGTTCATATTGTTCACCGTGTGGGTGATCTCGGCGCTTAGTTGGGTGCCCAGTCCAGAGCTGCCAACCGAGTCCACCCAGACAAGGTCGGTGACGCCGGTGCCCGGAGCGATCAGGCTCAAGTGGGCGCTTAAGTCGCTGGCGTTGCCATCGTTGTAGTAGAAGCGCAAGTACTTGATTACCGAGCCGTTCGGGAGGTTGACCGGGAACATGAAACGGTAGTCGCCCCCACCCGTCATGTGAACACAGCCGTTGTCATCGTAGGTGTACGGGGTGCTGTTGTTGCGAGGCTTCATGTTCCATCCGAGCACCTGCCAGTAGCTGAACACCGCCGCCGGTGACCCGGTCGCTAGATCGGGACCTGAATCTGCATCTCCGAGTTCACCCGGCGCCGCCTGCCACCGTCCACCTTCACCACCAGGTCCGCCTTGCAGAATGCCAACCGAGCGCGCACCGGCATCGCTGCCCGCAACTGGAGCCGCAGCGGCCGAGCCGAGGGTCCATAGCATCATCATGAGAAAAATTGTTGCGGCTGACGCGAAAATGGTGCTGAAGACGACGCGACGACCTGACATGATACTCCTCCTTGCGATGTGGCTGTTTCGTGAGGGATGGCGGGCGGCACACTGACGAGATTGCCTATTGTAGCAGGAACTCGGAGCGCCACAAGCACCAATCGCCATTCTTCTGGCTGTGGGCGGCCGGCGGAATATTGACGCCCGCACATCTTGACGGCGGGCGGGCAATCCCGTATAGTGAAGCTGCCACCGACCCGGATGGGCGGCGAGCCGTTGAGTTCGGAATCACGACCATTGCGTCGCTTGGATCGCCGCTGCGACCGAGACGGCACATATCAGCGAGCGCACACCGTGTCCTGTGCCTTCGTCTGCTCTGCGCCTCTCCGCATCGGGGACGGCGCTTTTTGTTTTCTACAGACGGTGGAGCCAGGGAGGGCAGCAGATGGCCGCGAAGAAGATGTCAGTATTGGCGCTGCACGACAAGAAGCGCCAGGGGATCCCCATTTCCATGGTGACGGCGTACGACTACCCCACGGCGCTCGCCGCCGATCGCGCCGGAGTCGATTCGATCCTCGTGGGTGACTCGCTGGGAATGGTCGTCCTCGGTTACGAATCGACGGTCCCGGTTACGATGGACGAGATGCTACACCACTCCCGGGCCGCTCGCCGCGGCACCCAGCAGGCCTACCTGATCGGCGACCTGCCGTTCATGTCGTACCAGGCGGATCGCGCCGAAGCGGTGCGGAATGCGGGGCGATTCATCAAGGAGGCAGGCGTCGACGGGGTGAAGCTCGAGGGGGGCCGCGAAGTGGCGCCCACGGTCGAGGCCATCACCGCCGCAGGCATTGCAGTGACGGGTCACATCGGGCTCACCCCGCAGTCGGTGGCCAAACTCGGCGGCTACCGGGTGCAGGGCAAGACCCCGGCGGACGCCCGCCGCCTGGTGGAGGACGCGGTGGCGCTCGAGGCGGCCGGAGCGGTGATGATCGTGCTGGAGATGGTCCCGGACCGGGTAGCGGCCGAGATCTCGCGGCGGCTCCGGATCCCGACCATCGGTATCGGTGCAGGGGCGGGATGTGACGGGCAGGTGCTGGTGCTGCACGACATGCTGGGGATGTTCGACCGCTTCACGCCTCGCTTCGTCAAGCGGTACTCAAATGTCGGCGAGCAGATCACCGAGGCGATCTCTGCCTACAAGCACGATGTCGAGTCGCGGCAGTTCCCGGCCGCCGAGCACAGCTTCACCCTGGAAGATGACGCCTGGGCACAGATCCAGCAGGAACTGGCATCCGAGAGGTAAGCGCATGCGCGTGGTGATCCTGGGAACCGGCGCCCTGGGCAGTCTGTTTGCGGCGCGACTCGCAGCCGTGGCCGAGGTGTGGATGCTCGGCACGTGGCGCGAGGCGATCGATGCCGTCAACCGTGACGGACTACGGGTGGAGGGTGCCGGCGGTCACGTCGAGCGGGTGCGGATACCGGCCACCGCCGACCCAACCGATGTTCCGCCTGCCGATTTAGCCCTTCTGCTGGTGAAGAGCTACCAGACGCCGCGGGCTGCAGCGTGGGCGGGCCGGTGCCTGGCGCCGGGGGGCGTCGCGTTGACGCTCCAGAACGGGTTGGACAACGCCGAACGCATTGCGTCCCACGTCGATCCGGACCGGATCCTTCTGGGGGTAACGTTTGAAGGTGCCACCGTCCTGGCGCCCGGCCACGTCCGGCACGCGGGTCGGGGTGCGACTTGTATCGGGCCATACGAGTTGGGGCCGGAAAGGCGCCCGCTGGCGAAGTCGTCACCGGCCGTCTGTTCCGGCGGGGCCTCCGGAAGCGCACCCACCGCCCCGCCGCCCGTCAGAACCGGAGCCATCGTCGAAGGAGTGCTCAGCATCCTGGAAGGCTCCGGCTTCGACGCCCATGCGGCATGGGACGCGGAAGCGCTGTTGTGGGGCAAGGCCGTCGTCAACGCCGCCATCAACCCGCTGTCTGCGTTGTGGCGCATCCCAAACGGGGAGCTGCTGGCGAGCGAGGAGCGGCGCTGCGTGCTGGCGGACCTGGCCCGCGAGGCCGCCGCGGTTGCGGCCGGGAGCGGCGTGCGGCTGCCCTATGCAGATCCGGTCGAGCGGCTGTTCGAGGTGTGCAGGGCCACCGCCGCGAATCGATCCTCGATGCTGCAGGACGTCGAGCGCGGCCGCCGCACGGAAATCGGAAGCATCAACGGCTATATCGTGCGCACGGCGAAGCGAGTCGGGGTGCCGGCGCCCTGGAACGAAACTGTGCTGCGGCTGGTGAGCGCCCTGGAGCCGGAACGCGAACAAACGGAGGAAGAATGGAAGTTGTAGAGTCTGTGGCGGCCGTGCGGCAGTATCGCCGGTCGAAGCCGGGAAGCTGGGGACTGGTGCCCACGATGGGGTTTCTGCACGCGGGCCACATCTCGCTGGTCGAACAAGCCCGGAGGGAAAACGATCACGTCGCGATCTCGATCTTCGTGAACCCCACGCAATTCGGTCCTTCCGAAGACCTCGCCGCGTATCCCCGCGATCTTCACCGAGACCTGGATCTGCTGCGCGAGGCGGGAGCGGACCTCGTGTGGACGCCGCCGGTCGACGAGGTGTATCCCCCTGGCTTCCAGACATACGTCACGGTCGAAGAGGTAACAAAGCATCTCGAAGGCGCGGCCCGTCCGTCGCATTTCCGCGGGGTCGCGACCGTGGTTGCGAAGCTGTTCAACGTCTTCCAGCCCGACCGGGCTTACTTCGGACAGAAGGATGCGCAGCAGGTGGCTGTGATCAAGCAGATGGCCTCCGATTTGGACTTCCCCCTCGAAATACGGGTGTGCCCCATCCGGCGCGAGGGCGATGGCCTCGCACTCTCATCCCGCAACATTTACCTAACGCCGGAACAGCGGCAGGCGGCGCCGGTGCTGCAGCGGGCGCTGCGGGCGGCCGCCGAGGCATGGACGGCGGGCGAGCATGACGGCGAGGCGCTGCGAGCGATCATGCGGCGCGTGCTGGCCGGCGAACCACTGGCTCAGCCCGAGTACGTCAGTGCCGCGGATCCGGCAACGCTCCAGGAGCTCGGCGATGCACGAAAGGGTGTTTTGTTGTCCATGGCCGTGCGGATTGGGCGAGCGCGCCTGATCGACAATATCCCGCTGGGAGGCTGACGATGTTGCTGGCGATCGACATCGGAAATACCAATGTGACCATGGGGGTATTCCGTGGCGACCAGGCGGACCCGACCTGGCGACTGGCGACGGTGCGCGAGCGGATGCCGGACGAGTACGGCATCATGCTGCTGCAGCTGTTCGAGCACGCCGGGCTCTCCGTAGACGATATCACAGGAGTGGCGATTGCCAGCGTAGTGCCGGCGCTCACCCGCACCTTTCGCGAGCTGAGCGCACGCTACCTGGGTCACGAGCCGTTGGTGGTGGACGCGGGGGTGAAGACCGGGGTACGCATCCGCTACGAGAACCCGCGCGACGTCGGTCCGGACCGCGTGGTGAACTGCGCAGCGGTGCAGGCGCGTTACGGCGGGCCGGCGTGCGTGGTCGACTTCGGCACCGGCACGACCTTTGACGCCATCTCCCGCGACGGGGACTACCTGGGGGGTGCGATCGCGCCGGGGATCGCGATTGCCGCTGAAGCGCTGTTTGCCCGCGCCTCGCGGCTTTACCGGGTGGAGATCGCACCGCCTACGCACGCCATCGGCACGAACACGGCCATGGCGATGCAGTCGGGCATCTTCTTCGGCTACGTGGCGCTGGTTGAGGGGCTCGTCGCGCGTTTCCGGCGGGAGCTGGGAGACGACATGAAGGTGATCGCGACCGGCGGGCTGGCCGAGAGCGTAGCGCGCGAAACCAGCGTCATCCAACACATCGATCCCTGGCTGACCCTGGACGGGCTACGCCTCGTGTACGAATTGAACCGCCAGCCCTAGACGGGCGGGTCCATCGGGGGCAACGGAAGACCGGCTCGCACGAACCATTCGACGCGCGCTTCGGCTACCGTGAAGATCGAGCCGGTCACACAGATCAACGCTTCCTTGTCCGCGCCGTCCAGGGCGAGCGCCAGCGCTTCCCGTACTGTTGGCGCAGTCTCGGCGGCGAAGCCGAGTCCGGCGGCCGCCTGAGCCAGTGTCTCCGGCGGCGTGGCGCGTGGGTGCTGCGAGCGTGTCAGGATGACACGGCGGGCTGCAGGCAGAAGCTGCTGCAACGACTCCCCGAACGGATGATCGTGGGAAGCGCCGAAGACCAGCGTGGCACGGCGGCCGGGGAAGATCTCGGCGAGGGCCAGCCGCAGCTTCAGCGCAGAATCCCCGTTGTGCGCGCTGTCTACCACCAGGTAGGGGCGCCGGGACAGCACCTCGAGCCGGCCCGGCCACTCGGTGTCGCGCAGGCCCTGGCGCCGCGCCGCAACCGGCACCCTGATCCCCGAGCGCCGCTCGAGGGCATCAACCGCCGCCAGCGCATTCGTTGCGTTGACAAGCTGGTGAAGCCCGAGCAGCGGAATCCAGTAGCTCTGGCCACCCACCTCAAAGCTCTGCCCGCGCAGCGAGATGTGGCCCGGCTGCCACCGGTATTCCTCTTCGCCGACGACGATCAACTCGGCGCGACGCCCCTCGCACACCTCTTCGATCATCGTCATCGCCTCAGGCACCTGCGGCGCACTGACCACCAGCGCACCCGGCCGGATGATGCCCGCCTTCTCGCGCGCGATCAGGGTCAACGTGTCGCCCAGAACGTTCATGTGGTCATAGCTGATGGAGGTGATGACGGCCACCGCCGGATCGACGACGTTCGTAGCGTCCAGGCGACCGCCCAGACCAACCTCCAACACGGCGACGCGCACGCCCGCTTCGGCGTAGGCCACGAAGGCGAGCGATGTCATGAGCTCGAAGGCGGTCAGATCGGGAACGGCCTCGAACTGGGGGCGCAGCCTCTCCACCAGTTCCGCCACCTTCGCCTCCGAGATATACTCACCGCGTATCCGGATCCGCTCCCGGAACGTGTGGAGGTGCGGGGAGATGTAGAGACCGGTGTCGTGGCCCGCCGCTCGCAGCATGCTCTCGGTGAAGGCCGACGTCGAGCCCTTCCCCTTGGTGCCGGCGATCAAGACCGAATTGAACGAGCGGTGGGGGTTGCCGAGCGAGTCGAGCAGCGCCGCCACGCGTTGTAGCTGCTGCTCGTCCATCGTCCATTTCGGCTGTGCCGGTCGATCGGGATGAGCGTAGCTGTAGATATAATCGAGTGCTTCGGTGTAATTCATCGGGCTCCCAGTAGCGAATTGGGGATCACGGGCAATCGGCCACGCGCTGCAGAGGCGGCAACAGGTAATCCCGAACGACGACATCCCAACTCATGGCGCGGGCGACGTTCTGGCCGGCCTGAAACAGCAGCCTGCTCTCGGCGTCTGTCTGGGGTAGACGTTCCAGGATCGACTGCGCCACCGTGTAGCTGTTCTGGCTCTCGATCGCATCGCGCAGCGGCCTGTCGATCCAGAGCGCATCCCAGGGACTCCAAACGAGCCAGCCGGTCGGCAAAGTGACGTAGTCCGCCACGATCAATCCAGGATAGCCGCCTCCCGCCTTGCCGATAAAGCCCGTGCAGCCGCACACGTTCGAGACGACGGTGAGAGCGCCGGCAGCGAGCGGCTCGACCTGCGCGATACCAAACGGTTCGTAGATCGACTGCCCGAACTCGAGATCGGTGCCGGCGCGCAGATGGGCAAACGACATCTCCTCCGGCATCCTCAGCCCACAGCGTTCGCGACTCCACCCGAACTGGTTCACAAGCACAGCGCGTATGGCGCGGCCGCGCCAATTGAACGGCTCCTGGACATCGTGGAAGAAGCGCACCTCTCCGTCACGCAGGTCCCCGGTGTCGCTGCGGTGCCCCACGGGCCAACCGTACTCCGACTCCCACCGGTACACGTCGGCCGGAAGCCGTCCGGTTGGGTCGGCAGTCGCGACGGTGAAGAGCGCGGCGCGCTGGCCGCGGGCCGCCAGCATGGCGTCCAGATGCTCCAGGACGCGGAAGTCACGCCAGAAGGCCTTGCTCAGCACCATGCGGCCGACGTGCGTGAAGATGTAGTCAGGCCGGTAGCCCAACACGTTCTCAGCATAGTCGAGCATCAACCGCCGCGCATCCAGACGTTCCTCGTAGGTGAGCTGGCCGGCCGGCAGCCCGTTGTAGGCCAGGTCGACCGGCACAGATCCGAAGACACCCCCCAGGAAGCGCAACTCGTCGACGACGAGGTCGCCGACCGCCAGAATCGCATCGCAGACGCCGGCGCGCTGGAGAAGCGCATGCTTGAAGTAGCCGGACTGGTCGCCGAATACCTCGTCGAGCGAGTGTCCTCTGGCGAGCCCCATCCGCAGCGCATTGTAGAAGCGGGTGTCGTGCCCGTCGTCGTTTTCCACGAGCATGCGGGCAGTCGCTACTTCGTGGGCGTAAAAGATCGTGCGGTATCGCCCCGGCCCGCGCAGCGCGGCGGCGAATACGAGGGGTAGACCCAGCCACTCATGTGCCATCAAGACGCGCGCGCAGCCGGGTGCGAGATCCGCGGTAACGGCCTCGAGCGCCGCGAAGAGTGGCTCGGCCGAGTCCATGAAGTAGGAGAACTCCCATTGGCTCTCGTACCGCGCCGAGTCCAGGTTCCATCGATTCCACACGTGGTACTTGAACTGCTTGACCACGTCCGGTGCGATCTCCAAAGTGTCGACGAGGATGACTTCGTGTTCGGCTGACCCGAAGCGGCGTTTGCCGTACAGAAGCCTCACGTGCATTCGCTGCTCGATCCCTCGCAGCGCCGCCAGCAAGGGCTCCGGCGCGTGGTTGATCCCGTGGATGGAAGAGTAGACGATCGTGAGATGGTTCGAAGGCGCGAGCAGGCGATCCATCTCGCCGTGGTTGTGCACGTTCACCGGGCCGACCAGGAGTGTTCTTTCGACGGTGGCCAGATACGCCGGCGACGATAGAAGGCCATCGAGCACCGCGCCGATTCCGCCCAGCTTGACGCCGGCTTCATGGCTGGCATGCACCATCAGTGGGATGCGAAGGGGGGACACGGTCTAGCCTCTCGGGTGATCACGGCCAGGGCATCTGCAGCAGGGATGCCAGGCACAAGGCGATCAATGTGACGAACAGATACAGATTCGACGTATGGAACAACCGCCACGCCCGCTTCGGCGACGCGTCCTGCACCAGGAGCCACCCCTGCCAGAGCAACGCCGCCGTCGCAACCGCCGCCGGGATCGCGTAGACCGGCCCGAGCCCGGGTACGAGCGCAAGGGCCAGCCCGCTGATCGCCGCCCCGACCCCGTGGACCAGTCCCCAGGCCGCTGCCACCTGGGGCGAAGAAGTTACCGGCAGCATGGGGATGCGCGCCCGCTTGTAGTCCTGTGCATACACGATGGCCAGCGACCAGAAGTGGATTGGCGTCCAACAAAAGAGCAGCAGAGCCAGCAGCAACGCGCCTGGATGGTCCCACAGCCCCACCGAGGCGGCTCCGCTGATGACTGCACAACTGCCGGCCGCTCCACCGATCACGATGTTGAGCGGCGTACGCGGCTTCAGCCAGATCGTATACACGATCAGGTAGATGATGGCCCCGAGCAGCAGCGACGCCGAGAACTCCGGGTTCGACGGATAGATCAACACGACCGGAGCGAGGACCATCGAAAGCGCGAGGGTGACGAGCCAACGGGACGGCGCAACCGTACCACTGACGAGGGGCCGCTTCGTGGTCCGAACCATACGGGAATCGCGATCGCGCTCCAGATATTCATTGAGCGCGGATGCGCCGCCTGCTGCGCTGCCGCCGGCTACGATCAAAAGCAGCCATCGCCTGCCAGCCGGGCCAGCCACCGGCGGCAACGAACTGACCGGCAAGCGCCGCGAGCAGCAGCAGAACCACGATGCGCAGCTTGAAGAGCACCACCAGCTCGTGCCATAGGCTCGGCCGGGTGGCGGAAGCCCGGGATTTCGATGAAAGCATGAACACTCCGTGTGGGCCATTATACGGCGAGGAAGGTGCGGAAACAACTGTCCCGTCATTGTACTCAGCGGGACGCACCGGCGTATGTATGCCAGGCTCTGCCGCGTGAATTGTGGGCATGCTACTGTAGACGGCGAACCGCTCGTGCTACGCTTGGCGCATGATCTCACTCTCGTCGGCTCAGCGATTACGCGATGCGGGTCTGGACTGGCAGCCCTCGCACGGCGACAGGTTCGCCATCCCCGGGCGTGATCTGGACCGGCACCAGTTCGTGCTGAACGATCTGTCCGTCTGGCTCGAGAACCTCTACGGAAAGCCAACCCTGACCTTCCACGGCACCCCTGAGTGGGCCCTGGACTACGTGTACGTGGGGGACACCGTCTGGCTGCCCGACGAGGGGCAACTCCGCGAGGCGCTGCAGCGGACGTTGGCAGAAACGGGGAGCGACGTGTTCGACCTCTTGTACGCCGACAGTGTCTACACGTGCCGGTTCGAGTGGGGCGGCGAGTCGCTGGCGTTCCAGGCTGCGGACGCGGCCGAGGCGTACGCCGCGGCGTTGGCGCACGTGTTGGGCGCGGGTGAGAAGAGAAGCGACGATGGGTGATCGCGCGGCCGACGGGGATGGGAGTTGGATGTGCAACGGGGCGTACTTCGACAGGCTCAGTATGGAGTAGTCAGTTGTGGGCAACGATGCGAATGGTCCCGTCCAGGGGCAATGGTGGAGCTGCGCGCCTAAGTACGGGGTCCCGGGACAGTACCGATCGCACTGTCCGTAACCCCTAACAACTCCATCCTGAGGTTCTCGAAGGACGCCCGTCCACCACCCGATCCGCATCAAAGGTGACCGCGCCGCAGCCGAGCCACGCACACGCGCCGCGCGCCGGAGATTGTTTCGCATTGCGGGCCCCGGGGCGGGTGACCCGCCCCCTACCGCCGGAGATTCCTGAGAAACCTATGCACGTCGCCTGCCGGTGCCCCTAATCGCTCTCCGAGAGGGCGAGCATCTTCTCCCAGTCTGCGGGCGTGTTGGCATTCGTGAAGGCGAGGCCGGAGGGATCGAGGGTATGCACGGTCGCAGGGGGTAATTCGCGCACGAGTACCTGTGGGAAGAAGGCGACGACCTGGCGCTCGCCGGCCTCGAGCGAGGCGGTGACGATGGGGAGGCAGGTGCGCCGGTAGAGTGCGTGGAGTGGCTCGGGACGCGGCTCGCTGCCGCCGGCCGCGGGCGAGAACGGCAGCACCACGTCGTATCCGGACGCAAGATCCGCCATACCGCGCGCCAGAGCGGCGCTGGCGAACGGCATATCGACGGCGACCATGAGCAGCAGCTCGTGCCGCGCCGCCGACAGCCCGGCTTCGAGGCCGGCGAGCGGCCCGGCGCCGGGATGAAGATCGGTGACGAAGCGTACGGCCGTGTCCGGAACGATCGCCCGGTGCGAACCGGCATCAGACATCGCCACGAGCAGGTCGTCGCTTGCCGTCGACAGGCGCCGCACGGCGCGGGCCAGCAGCGGCTCACCGTGCAGCAGAAGCGATGCCTTGTCTGAACCCATGCGACGGCTACGTCCACCCGCGAGGATCAGGACCGAGAACGATTTCTGCACGTCATCACCCATGGGACGGCGCCAAGAAAAAGCCCACACCCGTAGAGTGTGGGCTCTCGTTCGCTAGCCGTTGAACGCCAATCAGACTGCGCTCTGCGCGCCCTGGAGGAAGGTGACTGCTTCACCGACGGTGGTGATGCGCTGTGCATCTTCATCGGAGATCGAGCCGCCAAATTCGTCCTCGAAGGCCATGATCAGCTCGACCAGATCCAGTGAATCCGCCTTGAGCTCCTCGCGGAAACGTGCCTCAGGCACCACCTGCGCCTCATCGACATTCAGCTTGTCCATGATGATCTTCTTGACCCGTTCGAAAGTTTCCCCGTTCATGAGCGCTCTCCTTGACGTGACGGTTGTGTGAGTCGTAGCAGCGATTCGGCGCGCCGCAAGCGCGGCGCGGCACAGGATGAGTCCTGTCGGAACCGGACAGAATTGTATCCGCGGGCAACCACGGGTGTCAAATAGCACGCGAAATCGTTTGACAACCCTGTGCGCCGTGGTAACATGCCGCCGTTATGCTCATCTCGCTACCTATCTAAACACCACGACACCGCTCGAGTCGCGCCGGACTCTGATATCGAAGGGGACGGAATGAGTCACGAACGCCGCAAAGCCGACCACATTCGCATAAACCTGGAGGAAGATGTCGATTTTCGCCGGCTGACCAACGGCTTCGAAGGGTACCGGCTGGTGCACCAGGCGCTACCGGAGGTAGATCTGGGGGCGGTAGACACAGCGTCGACCTTCCTTGGGCGGGCTCTCAAGGCGCCCTTACTCATTTCGTCGATGACCGGCGGCACCGAGCAGGCAGCCGGTATCAACCGGAATCTCGCGGAGGCTGCGCAGCGGTGCGGCCTCGCCATGGGGCTGGGTTCGCAGCGCGCAGGACTGGAGCAACCCGAGACCGCCGAAACGTTCTACGTGCGCGACCTGGCGCCCGACATCCTGCTGTTCGCCAACCTGGGCGCAGTTCAGCTCAACTACGGCTATACCGTCGAGCACTGCCGCCGCGCCGTCGAGATGGTGGGAGCAGACGCACTCATCCTCCACCTCAACCCGCTCCAGGAGGCGTTACAGGCCGGCGGCGACGGCAACTGGCGCGGACTGTTGACCCGAATCGAGGAGGTGTGTCGCCGCCTCGAGGTGCCGGTCATCGCCAAAGAGGTGGGGTGGGGAATTGGGGAGCAGGCTGCCCGCTTGCTGAAGGAGGCGGGGGTGGCCGCCATAGACGTGGCGGGAGCGGGTGGTACGTCATGGAGCGAAGTGGAGATGCATCGCGCCCCGACCGCCCGGCTGCGCCACCTGGCAGAGGCGTTCGCAGACTGGGGAATCCCAACCGCCGACGCGCTGGTCGCTGCGGGCCGGGGAGCCCCGGGAACACCGCTCATCGCCAGCGGCGGAGTGCGTACGGGGATCGAAGCCGCCAAGGCGGTCGCGCTGGGCGCCTCGCTCGTTGGCATGGCGGGACCTTTCCTCAAGGCAGCGGTCGTCTCGACGGAAGCGGTCGTCGAGGCTGCGGGCGCCCTGGTGGACGAGCTGCGGATCGCGATGTTTTGCGCCGGGGCAGAATCGTTGGCGGCGCTCCGAGAGCCGGAGCGCATCTTGCGTGTCGATGGCGAGAGACACTAGAAGGGCCAGACTCGATGAATAGGACCGAGGTGGTAGCGCCTTACCTGCCGTCTGTCGAGACGGAGCTGCGGCGTCTGCTGGCCGAGCCGGATCAGGCTGTGCGCGGCCATTACGGCATCATGCATTACCACATGGGCTGGGTAGACGAACGGTTGCGGCCGGCAGAGTCGTACGCCGGGAAGTATGTGCGACCGCTGGTGTGCCTGCTCTCCTGCGCAGCGGCGGGGGGCGATCCCGGCCGGGCAGTGCCCGCGGCAGCCGCGGTAGAGGTGGTCCACAACTTCTCGCTCATTCACGATGACATTGAAGACAACAGCGCGAGCCGCAGGGGGCGAGCCACGGCGTGGACCATTTTTGGCCTCGCGCAGGCATGCAACGCCGGCGACGGGATGTTCGCGATCGCGCATCAGGCGCTGGGAAGGCTGGCGAGCGCCGGGGTACCCACCGAGCGGGTCCTGCACTGTTACGCGGTGTTCGACAGCATGTGCCGCGAGTTGACCGAGGGCCAGTACCTCGACATGGCATTCGAAACGTGGCCCTTCGTGGAGGAAGAAGACTACTTCCGCATGATCGCGGCCAAGACTGGTGCGCTGCTGGCAGGCTCGGCTGAGTTGGGAGCGGCTGTCGCCGAGGCCCCGGCCGGAGTGCTGTCGGCGTTCAGGCGATTCGGCAGGTCACTCGGTCTGGCGTTCCAGCTTACGCGACGATTACCTCGGGATCTGGGGAACCGAAGAGCTAACGGGGAAGTCGACGGCGAGCGACGTCCTCTCCAAGAAGAAATCGCTGCCCGTGATCTACGCGATGGCAGACACAGGGTGCGGCCCGGAAGTGCGCGCCCGGTACGGCGGCCCGGCCTTCGCAGAGGCGGACGTTCCGGAGATCGTGGCATTGCTGGAGCGCTGCGGCGCGCGGCACCACCTCGAGCGCAGAACCTCCGAGGCCACCCGGGAGGCGCACGAAGCGCTGTCCGCAGCCGAAGGACGAGGCGATTCCGCCGCGCTGGCGGAACTACACGCTCTGCTGGACAGCCTGCTCACGCGCGAGACTTGAGGGGTGACAGGCCCGGGGACGCTCGCCCGGGCCTGTCCCTTTTGGCTGCCGCCTATTCGTAGCGCAGCGCCTGAACGAGGTTCATCCCCGCCGCCTGCTTCGCCGGAAGCAGTGCGGCCAGCGCCCCGAAGAGCATACCCACGGCCGCGCCGATGATCACCCCTTCCGCAGGAAACAGGTAGTCGATCGGAAAACCGATGGCCACGAACGCGCCCACGGCCATCTTCCCCAGGTAGAGCCCTGACAGAAGACCAAAGCTCGTGCCGATTCCGGCAAGGATCAACGCTTCGGCCACGATAGCCCTGCGCACCTGGCGGCGGGTCGCGCCCACTGCCCGCAGCATCCCGATCTCGCGGGTTCGTTCGATGACGCCGATCGCCAGCGTGTTGAGGGTGGCGATCAGGGACGGGATCGACAGGAAAGCCATCATGGCGTAGAGGCCGCCGAACGCAGCGTTGAAGAGACCGGCATTCTGAGCCCGGAACTCTGCCCCGGGCACGAGCCTGAACTGAGGATACGGCTTCAGCGCCTCGTCGATTCCCCTCTGAACTGCCGGGAGCGATGCCCCGGGCTTCACGTTGATCTGGAAGAAGACGTCCTCAGTACGGTCGAAGTCCGCGGCCATGCTGGCATGCGAAATGTAGCCCGTGGTTGTCTTGCTGTTGAGGAAATCGGAGGCGATACCGGCGATGCGGTACTGCACCTCACCGCGGGCGGTGAGAGCGCTCACCTCGTCACCGATCTTCAGCCCCGCCGACGCCGCCAGCGGACCGTTGATCAGCATCGCTCTACCCTCTTGGAGCGCCTTGTACGCATTCGCCGCATCGCCGGATGTGAAAGTCAGGCCCCCGGTCTGTGTGTAGGCGGGCACGTCGATGCCAAGCAGGCCAACGGATACGCCTTTCATCTCCGTGGAAGCGAACCGGAGGGTGCTGACCACGGCGACGCCGTCGATCTGGCGGATCTGCTGCGCAAGCTCAGGTCGGGCTCCGGTGTTGCTGCCCCAGAGCGAGACTGAAGGCGGCACCAACATGAAGTCGCTGGCCAGGCTGTTGCGAAGCATGTTGTCGAAGCTGATCGTGATGCTCGATAGGATGGTTGCGGCCATAACAAGGACGGCCAGCGCAATCATTGTCGTAGCCGCAGTGGTGGCCGCCCGACCTGGCTTCCGGCTCAGGTTTCCCGCCGCCAACTGCGCCGTACCGTCGCGAGCGAAAAGCAGCGCCAGGAGCGCGCCAAACAGGCGGGCAATGGGATGCACGACCGCCGGCGAGATCAGGATCAACCCAATCGTGAACAGCGCCGACCCGGCCGCTATGAAGGCAGTGCTGCCGGAGATCAGCGCAACCATCGCGACAGCGATCATCGCCAATCCTGCCCAGAAGGAAACGCCGGCCATTCGCCGCAGCGATACAGCGCCCACCGAGGGCCGCAGCGCCTCGATCGGAGTGACGCGACCGGCCTCCCTCGCGGGCAACAATCCGGCCAGCAGCGTGATACCGATGCCCATGGCTGTGGACAGGAGTATCACTCCGGGCGTGACGATGGGTAAGCCGATATCAATGTTGATGTACTGCCGGGTGACCGGCCCAATGACCGCCAGAACCAGGACGCCGAAGAGATAACCGAGCAGCATTCCGACGGCGGTACCGAGCACTCCCTGGATTAACCCCTCAATTACGATCAATCGGGAGATCGTCCCGCGGCTCGCGCCCACCGCACGCAGCATGGCGATGTCACGACGCCGCTCGGCGATGATCGTGCGGAAGGTATTGAAGATGATGAAGGCGCCCATCAAGAGCCCCAGGCTGCCGAACAGGGTCAGAGCGACCTGTATCGTCTGAATGTTGTTCAGGATCTCGGCGCCCGATTGGAGAACGCCGATGGTGTAGCCCGGGCCAAGGGCGGAGCGGACGGCCGACTCGATACCCGCGCGGCGAGTTTCGTCGACGCTGTCGAAGTTTGCGTCGATCACGTTGATCTGCCCGCGCGCGCCGAACAGCTCCTGCGCCCGGGTCAGACTGACCAGGACCTCCTCGTTCCCGGGCATCAGGCGCTGCGGAAGGATTCCCACGACGGATAGCTGCGTGACCCCGGCGGGCGTGGGCACGCTGATCTCCTCGCCCAATGCCACGCCGGCAACCTTGGCCAGCGAATCCGCGATGACAGCGGCGTCGCGGTCTCCCGCCTCAAGAAAGCGGCCCTGAAGCACACGATACGCGGCGATAGAGCGGGCGGTCTGAGGATCGATACCGATCAGCGACACGGCGGAGACGCGGTCGGGAGCGGATGCATCGTGATCGTAGTAGTCAGCCGGAAGGTTAACCACGCGCTGCAGAGAGCCCGCCGCCAGAACCACGCCGGGGACCGAGCGCACCTGATCCAGCACGCCGGCGGGAAATGCATCGCCTGCCTTGCCCGTGATGGTCGCATCCACCTCGCCGGCTATCGCCATTGCATTTGTGGTGAACCCCCTGATGACCGCCGGGAGCAAGGTGTTCATACCAAAGATGACCAGCACCCCGAAGACAATCGCACTGGTGGTGAGAACCGTTCGCAGCTTCCGTCCACTCAAGTAGCGGGCGGCCAGCGTAAACAGCAGCTTCATCGTACGCCTCTCAATTCTGCATCGCCTGCAGCCGGGCGGAGACGGACTCTTCGTGCTTGCCGTCCTTGCGATCCAGGCGAGTGTCGTCCACGATCCGGCCGTCCTTCAGAAAGACGATGCGGTCGGCATAGGCGGCGATGCGGGGATCGTGCGTGACCATGACGATGGTGCGTCCAAAGTCTCGAGAAATCTCGCGCAAGAGCCCGGCGATTTCGTCGCCGGCTCGCGTATCCAGGTTGCCGGTCGGCTCATCTGCCAGGATCAGCTCCGGCTCGGCAATCAGTCCGCGCGCGATGGCGACGCGCTGCTGCTGCCCGGCCGAGAGCTGGTCCGGGTAATGGGTCAGCCGTTCCCCCAACCCGAAGCGCGACAGCCACCCCGTGGCCGCGGCCGCTGCATCGCTTGCCTTCTTACCGTCGAGCGTGAGCGGGAGCGCCGCGTTCTCCACGGCGTTCAACACCGGAATCAGGTTGAAGGACTGGAAGATAAATCCGATTTGCCTACGCCGCAGTTCGGTCAGCCGGTCGTCTGGCATGGTCTCCAGGTTCTGGCCGCCGATGACGACTTCTCCCTCGGTGGGCCTGTCCAGGCCACCCATCAGGTGTAGCAGGGTCGACTTGCCGCACCCGCTCGGCCCCATGATCGCTACGAACTCTCCCTGGTTCACGGTGAGGTTCACGTGATCGAGGGCGACCACGGAGGTCGCACCGGTCTTGTAGATCTTCGTCAGGTTCTCGGTCTTTAAGGTTGACATGATCCTCCTATTCGCCCCGCCGGGGACGTCCTCGCTTGCGGATTTCCGGCGCCGGCATCGGCTGGCCAATGATCGTTTCCAGGCGCACCTCTGCCATGTCGAGCCAGCGCAGATCCGCTTCGAGGTGCATGATTACTTTGTCCATCAACAAGATCTGTGCCATTTCGGCGCCCGGATTGTATGTTTCACGCTGTGTGGTGGCGTCATGAAGCTCCTGGTAAAGCCGCGCCCGCTGGGTTTGTATCATGCGCCACACGTCTGCCTCACCACTCACGAGCGCGGTCATCAGTTTGAGATAGAACTCGTCTCGATAGTGTTGAGGCTCGATACTGGACGAAAACCACTCGTGCAGCAGGTCACGTCCCTGCGATGTAATGGCGTAAATACGCCGGGAAGGCTCGGCCCCTTCTCCCAGGTCCGACTCGCGCTCTACCAGCCCGGCGGCCTGCAGCCGTTCGAGGGTGGTATAGATCTGGGCGGGCTTCACATCCCAATTCGACTCAGACCCAACGACCGCCTTCAAGGAAGCGCGCAGCTCATACCCATAACAGGGCTTGCGAGCAAGCAGACCCAGCAGCGCGTTTCGAACTGACATACAGCTCCTGATGGGGAAATCCCCGCGAATTGATAAATAGTATACGGTTTACCATTTACGAGCAAAATAGTACACCGGTTAATATATATTGTCAAGATGGAATTTCGCGCTGATTTCCGGGGCGGTGGTGGTTCGTCGAAGGCTAAGGGAAGAGTGCGCGGGCGATGCGCCGGTCTGTGGCGGGGAGGGCATAGTCACCCAGCTCGGCGGGGGTAACCCATTTCACCGACGTGTAACCCAGGGGCCGGGGCTCACCCGATCGAATGCGCGCCGAGAAGGCGTGCAGCGTGATGCGGAAATGCGTGTAGGTGTGGGGTACCTGTACCAGCTCGTCCAGCACCTCAATGTCGATTCCGAGCGAAGAACGGAGCGCCGCCGAGAGAAGACCGGCCAGGCGCACGTCGCTTGCGTCCCCTCGGTCCGAACCGGAGATGTCCGGCCGGTCCGTGCCGTCTCGATCTGGCTCCTCGCGTCCGCCGCCGGGCAGTCCGCCAAAAGTGCTCTCCAAACCGGGGGATTCCGGCCGGCGCTGTCCCGGGAACTCCCACAGCCCGCCGAGCAAACCGTGGGGCGGGCGACGCGCCAACAGGAAGCGCCCGGCGCCGTCGGTGATTATCGCTGCCACGGCGTCGTAGTGCGGGATTGCCTGGCGGGCTGGTCGCACCGGCCGTTCGGCTTGCAGACCGCGCTCGCGGGCGATGCAGAGGCCGGCAGCGGGCAGACAGGACATGCGGGCCGACGCGGGCACGCACACGAGGGCGCCCAGGTCCATCAGGGCCTCGTTGAGTCTGCCTGCTGCTCGCTGCGGGGCGGCGGCCACAAGCCGCCGGCCAACGCCCACAGCCGTTCTTCGGTGCCGGGATGCGATAGAGGGGTGTCGACGTCGAATACACGGGCCAGGACGCGCCGCCCGTTGCCGTCCAGCGCAGGCTCGGGCAGTTCGAAGGCCAGGCTGGCGATCGCCCCGGCCGTATAGCGTCCGATGCCGGGAAGCGTGCGCAGCAGCGCCACGCTGCGCGGCACCTCACCGCCATGCTCCGCCATGATCCGTTGCGCGGCTGCGTGGAGCCCACGGGCGCGGCTGTAGTAGCCCAGTCCCTCCCAAAGGACGAGTACCTCATCCAGAGGCGCGGCAGCCAGTGCGCTGATGCTCGGAAAGCGAGCCAGCCAGCGTTCGAAGTAGGGGATTACGGTGGAGGCGCGGGTCTGCTGCAGCATGATTTCCGCGACCCAAACGCGATACGGATCGCGGTCCGAGCGCCACGGCAGACGCCGGGGTTCGGCGGGCTCCCAGGCGAGGAGTGCGGCTACGAGGGAGGCAGGATCTGGTGGCTCGATGGCCCTGCTCAGCCTCCGGCAGGCAGCGGGAAGAGGCACTGGCCGGCGAGCCACACGGTGAGCATCAGCCCTACGAGCACCCAGGCCCAGACCGGCAGCCCCAGAAATACCAGAGGGGTGCGCTTGCGTTTCTCCACGGGGCGTGGCAGGGGCGTCTGGCAGCGCCAGCAGACAAGCTTATCGTCGGGATTCCAGGTCTTGCAGTTCGGGCAGTCCATGCGCTCTCGATCCTCCCCGCGTTCGGTGCGGCTAACGGTGGGATGTTAGCACACGGTTGCGGGCGCGGCAAGCGCGACGGGGAGGGTGCCGCGTGCGGGGCGGTGGGGTTTGGTGGGGGACGGGGTTTGGACCACGAAGACACGAAGGAACGGGAGTAGTCGAGTAGTTTGGACCACGAAGACACGAAAGAACGCGAAGACACGAAGCGCGAAGGGCACGAAGGGGTGGCGCCCGTGTGGTGGCGATGCCGTGGGCTGCCGAAACGTGGCGCCGTTTGCGTCCGGCAGCTTCGGCCTTTAATACCGTAGCTGCAAAGCAGCCGGCGTTAACCCCTGGCAGGACGCGGCGAGGTTCGCTTCCGGCAGCTTTGCCGTCGCATTGCACGCGCAATATGCGGGAGGCGGGGAGACGTGCGGGCCGCGGCGTTGCCCGCGGGGGAAGCGGGACGCCCCGCGCGGCTGTGGCGCCGGCACACGATCACCGGCCGGCGCGCCGCGTCCCGGGTGATGGGCGTGCGATGTGACAGCAAAGCTGCCGGAAGCTAGCCCAGCCGCGTCCCGATTGGGGTTAACGCCGGCTGCTTTGCAGCTACGGTATTAAAGGGCCAAGCTGCTGGCGGCGAATCGCGCCACGTCCTGCTCCGGGTCAACCCCGGCTGCTTTGCAGCCACGGTATCAAAAGGCGCCACAACCTGCGTGACCGCTTCGTGCCCTTCGCGCTTCGTGTCTTCGTAGCCTTCGTGTCTTCGTGGTCCAAACACCCCCGCGTTCCATCGCGTCTCCGTGCTCCAAACCTGGTGGTCCAGACCCCCCTGCCACCCAACGCCGCTTACAACTCTCCCACGCGGCCTTCCGGGTGCGACAGGGGACGGACCAGGCGGTCCCACCCGCTGCGAAGCTGGTACCGGCGGAGCTGCCACGTACCTACGATCCCGTACGGCAGGAAGAGCACGAGCAGGATGTAAATCACGCCGATGATCAGTGGCCACCGCGGGCCGAAGGTTTAGTTGAGCCAGTAGCCCAGCAGCTGGAGCACCCCGGCGCCTAGCATGGGGCCGATCAACGTGCCGACGCCGCCGATGATGGTCATCAGCAGCGCGTTGATCGTGGTGGTGACGCTGAGGACGGCGGGCGTGGCGTTGAGGTTCCAGAGGGCGCTCATCATCCCGGAGAGTGCGGCGAGCACACCGGAGAGCGCCAGCGCGATGCAGCTTGTACACGAAGGTGTTGAAGCCGACCATTTGCGCGCGCGCCTCGTTCTCGCGTATCGCGACCATCACGCGGCCGGGCGGAGAATCGACCACGCGCCGGGCGATCAGGTAGATCACCACGCAGAAGGCGAGCGAGACGAAGTAGAAGGTCAGACGCTGGTCTGTCGGGTTGAGCCAGTCGGGCACCGGAATGGCATGGAGCCCGTCCTCGGCGCCGGTGAATTCGCCGAAATCCCGTGCCTCTGACAGGATGAAGAACATCTGCGCAATCGCAAGGGTAACCATCGCCAAGTAGACGCCGCGCACCCGCAGCGACACCACGCCGGTCATGACCGCCTGGAGCAGCGCTACGACGGCGACCGCCCCGACGACCGGGAGGAGACCCCAGCCGACGTGCTTGAGCAGGATCCCCGCGACATAGGCGCCGGTCGCCGAAGAACATGGCATGCCCGAACGACAGGATGCCGGTGTAGCCCATCAGCAGATCGTAGCTCGATGGCGTACACCGCCAGGATAAACACCTGGTGCCAGCATCCCCTGCCAGAACTTGGGCGTGCCGGCGTTCACCGGCTGCCCCGTCAGCAAAGACAGGACGAACGGAAAGGCGGAAAGAGCTGCCACCACCACGAGCACAGGAACGGTGCCGGGAAGTGAACGGCGGGATCGGGGCGCCATCGGCGTGACGGATTCGCTGGAATTCACTCTTTCCTCCCAAACAGCCCGGCGGGGCGAATGAACAACACGATGGCCATGATGAGTACGGTGGAAGCACGGGCAATCGAGGGGGACACGCGCAGGATTTCGGACGTGAAGGGAACCTGAATCCCGGATAGCACGAGCTGGTCCCTAACCGATCGCGCCAGCCCGACCAGGAGCGAGCCGATGGCGGCGCCGGTGAAGCTGCCCATCCCGCCGATGACGACCGAGATGAATGCCTGAAGCTGCAGCTCGGTCCCCAGCCCGAGATTCACGCCGATGAACGGCGCCGCAGCCACGCCGCCTAACGCCGCCAGCGCCGTGCCGAGCGCGAAGACCATTGTGAACACACGGCGAACGTTGATCCCGAGCGCCTGCACCATCTCAGCGTCCTGTACACCCGCCCGGATGATGATGCCGAGGCGCGTGCGCTTGAGGAGGATCAGAATCGCCACGAACATCAGCAGGCCGAGCGCGATGATGAACATGCGGTAGCTGGGAAAGGGCCTACCCAAGACGTTGATTGAGGCGCAGTGATCGACGAACCACGACGCCAGATCGGGTGACGGACACCTGTCTCCGCTGCCGTTGAAGTAGGCGGGGATCTCCATGTATGATCCCGCCGGACCCCAGACCCCTTTGATGAGCTCCGTGCCGGCGAAACTCAGACCCAGCGTGAGCAGCACCTGGTAGATGGGGCGTGAATAGAGCGGCCGGATCAGCGACGCCTCGACCAGGGCGCCCAGCCCGGCGCCGGCCATGGCCCCGAAGACCAACGCGATCACGAAACGCACGTTCGACGACAGGTCGAGCAATACCCTCTCGCCGGGGGTCCGAAGGGGAACGATGCCGAACGCCAGCGCCATCAAGATGGCGCCGCCAACCAGGGGGTACTGCCAGCGCACCCGCGGGTATCGGAGCCGCGCATCCGGTTGGCCGCGAGGCCGATGAGGATGCCGGCAAGCCCGAGGATGGCGGTTCGCCGGTACATCAGGCCGGCTGCTTCCTGGGCACGCTCGGTCGAGATGGCCCCGCCGGTGGCGGTGAGCGATCCGGCCGCCAATGCCAGGACGTTGAAGCCGGCCGTGCCGGCTACGAGCAGCGCGCCGGCGAGCACCCACAACCCGATCTGGCACCGCCTGCGCCCGCTGATGCGTGCGCGGCCGCCACGTCAGGCGTCGCGACAACAGCGAACCCAACTGGAGCCCGCCGGCGAGGGCGAGCGCAAACGGCAGCGCATTGAGGATGAGCCGCGGGTTGGCGTACGACGTGTACCCGAGGTAAGCCCCGATCATGAACATGAGCCCGTGCGCGAAGTTGAGCACGTCCATCAGTCCGAAGATCAGCGACAGCCCTGACGAGACGAGGAAGTAGAGGGCCCCGAGCGTGAGCCCCGACAACAGAATGCTGGCAATCACCCGCGGCTCGAAACGCTGGGCCATCAACGCGAACAGACCGATGACTACCAGCAGGGCCACCAGAATGGGCCGGTTCCGCCGGAAAGCGTCGCTCATGGTGTGCTCCAGGGATGCGATCTGCGATTCATAATGCGGCTCCAATCCGGTGTCTACGCGGCTCCCAAATATCGAGTGAGCAGCGCCTGGTCCTGCGCCAACTCCGCCATCTGTCCCTCGTGAACGTTTTGTCCATCGTCGAGGATGTAGTAGCGATCGGCTAGCTGTGAAGCCATGCGGAAATTCTGCTCGACCAGGAGCACGGTGAGGCGTTCCGCCAGCCTGCGCAGCGCATGTACGATCGCCTCGATCAGGATTGGGGCCAGCCCCTCGCTCGGCTCGTCGACCAGCAGCAGCCGGTTGTCCGGCACCAGGGCGCGGGCGATCGCCAGCATCTGCTGCTGGCCGCCCGAGAGCTGGCCACCCTGCAGCCGGTAGAGGCGCTTCAGATCGGGGAACAGGTCGAAGATGAAATCGATGCGCTCGCCCAGATCCCCCTTGCGCCGCTCGGCGATCTTGAGGTTCTCTTCGACGGATAGGTCCCGGAACACAGCCCGGTTTTCCGGGCACGTATCCGATCCCTCGGGCGGCGACCTCGTAGGGCGGATTCGCCCTGGATCTCCTCGCCCGTCGAACAGAACCCGACCCGAGCGAGGGGACAGTCAAGCCCATGACCGAGCGGAGCGTGGTCGTCTTGCCGGCGCCGTTGCGCGCCCAGCAGCGCGGTGATGCTGCCCTGCCGGCACGGTCAGGGAGACCCCTTCCAGGATATGGGACTGGCCGATGAAGGTGTGGATCGACTCGACGACTCAACAGATTCAGGCATGTTCGTGCTCTCCAGGTATGCCCTCTGCACATCCGCATTCGCGGCGATCTCGCGCGGGCTGCCCTCTGCCAGGACGCGCCCTGGTGCATCACGGTGATGCGATCGGAGATGTTCATCACGATGCCCATGTTGTGCTCGACGAGCAGGATGATCGTCTTGCCGCCCGTCTCTCGGATGCGAGGCGATGATCTCGACGCAGCTTCGGGACCTGTTCCGAGGCCATGCCGGCTGTTGGCTCGTCGAGCAGCAGCACCTCCGGGTCTCCGGCGAGCAATGATGGCGAGCTCGAGCTTGCGCTTGTCACCGTGCGGGAGCACCGCTGGCCGACACGCCCGCCTTATCCGCCAGTCCGACCTGCGCCAGCGCGGCCTGCGCACGTTCGATGTAAACCCGCAATCGCCCTGCCGGACACCCAGACCTTCAAGCTGTCGTGCCCGAGCGCCTGGGCCGCGAGCCGGACATTCTCCAGAACCGTGAGGGTCGGGAACACGTTTGTGATCTGGAACGACCGGCCGATCCCCAGGTGGGCCATCCGGTGAAGCGGCTGGCCCGTGATATCGCGCCCGCGCAGGTAAACGCTGCCGCGGGTCGGCTTCAGGTTGCCGCTGATGAGATTAAGAGCGTTGTCTTGCCGGCGCCGTTGGGGCCAATGATCGAATGGAGGCTCCCGGGCTGCACGGCAACACTAACGCCGTCGACGGCCTTCAGGCCGCCGAAGTGCTTCGCAATGTCACGGGTCTCTATGACTGGGTCAGGCATATCTATTGCCTTCCCGCCCGCGGGCCTGCCGCGCTCTCCGATGGAGCCGGCAGGCCTTAAGGCGTCGAATCGATGGGGCGTAGACCCAGCAGAGTGGGTCTACGCCGGATGAAGCTCTACTTCTTGCAGCGGCCCTGTTCCGCCGGCACGGCACACGGCGGAGCGGTCTCCTGGGCGCCCACGAGCTGTAATCAGCTCCACGAATTTGAAGTCCGGATCTGTGAGGTTCGTGAGCTTGACGAGCGGCAGTGGCTGCAGCAGGACGTGGTCCTCGGGACGGACGGTGTAGCCGCCCTTCGGGCCCTCGAACGTCATCCCTTCCAGCGCCTTGATCAGCTTGTCGGCGTCGGGTCACCGCCGGTTGCCTGAAGCGCCTTGGTGAGCATGATCGCAGTGTTCATCCCGCACTCGGCCCACAGATCGGGCGGGGTGTTGAAGCGCGCTTTGTGTTCCTGAACAAGGTAGTTGTTCACCGGGTTGTTGAACAGGCTGTAGTGGTAGATGTTGACGCCCACGATCCCAATGGAGTCTTTCGGGCTCTGCTTGAGGGTTTGGTTGTCGCCGATACCCGATGCGACGATCATGCTCTTGAAGACGCCAAGCTGCTGCATCTGTTGGTACATCGGCACGAAGCCGGTGCCACTCCAGGTAATGATCAGCACCTTCGCCTTCGAGTCCAGAAGCTGGTTGAGGTAAGGCGTGAAGTCCGTGGTGTCGGGCGGGGCGAAGACGGTCCCCATACCCTTGTCCGTGTCATTCAGGGGGAACTTCCCGCCCATCGCCTTGATCGTCGTGTAGAACGCGAGCGCAGGATCCCTGGCCGAATGCGTTGTCCTGCGAAAGCTGGACGAAGCTGTCGCCCTGCTTCAGGAGGCCGCCGGCCATGGCCAGAGCGTCCTGGACGCTGGTGCGGCCGGCGCGGAAGGTGTACTGGTTGAAGCCCTTGCCGGTCAGATCCGGGCTGGCAGCAGGGCAGGCGATGTAGACTGTTTTGTTCTGCGCTGCCACACCGGCGACGGCCAGCGCCACCGGAGAGCTCGGAATGCCGATGCAGGACCTTGGCGCCATCCTTCTCGATCGCCTCACGGGCGAGAGTGACGCCGGTCTCGGTGTTGCTCGCGGTGTCCTTGAGGACTACCTTGATGGGCCGGCCGGCGATGGTGCGAGACTTGTTCGTCGCGTAGTCGAGACCGATTTCCCAACCGCGCTCCATTTGCGGGCCGTAGATGGCCAACAGCCCGGAATTATCGGTCAGCAGGCCGATGGTCAACGGCTGTCCGGCAGCCACAGGGGCGACGGTTCCGGCGGCAGCCGTGGTAGCGGCGGGAGCAGCCGTAGCGGCTGCCTTCGTCGCAGCCGGAGCGGTTGTCGCAGCGGGCGCCGTCGTGGCGGCAGCCTTCGTCGCGGCCGGCGCGGTGGTTACCGCCGGAGCGGGCGCCGTCGTGGCGGCAGCCTTCGTCGCGGCGGGAGCCGTGGTGGGGGCCTGCGCCGCACCGCCACATGCCGACAGCACGGTGGCGATGATGAGCAGCAGGCTCAAGACGAGCATGTACGAACGGAACGAGTTGTGCTTCATATCCAGTTCTCCTCCACTCAAGACTGGGAACGGAAACCGTTGGCATTACGAGACGGTACGTTTGCAGGCCCTATTCGCTCAGTCCACCTCCTGTCAGGCGAGCGATACCAAACGCCTGGTCAGAGACCGGGGCAGCAGGCCGTTGGACGCTCCCGGCTGCTCCCATAGGAGCGCGCGCCCCGCCCTGGGCAGTACGGCCGGCACGGCGCACGGGATCGTCGAAGGCGAAGGGCAGACAGATTTCGGCGCCGTTTGCCGGCACCCTGCTCATTCGCCGTACTCCACGTCCCGGACCAGCACCAGCGCTTCTCCATCGCACACCATCTCTCCGTGCTCGTTGACGCAGACGGTACGCAGGTTGGCGAGCTCTTTCTCGGGGCGGAGCCTGACGATTTCGACCGAGGCAGTCAGGGATTGTCCTGCGTGCGCCGGTGTCAGAAAGACGAGCCGCTGCTTCAAGTAGTTCGTACCGTATCCGGGCAAGCGCGTGCCCAGAAGATACGAGAAGAGAGCGCCGAGGAGCGGACCCGGCACCTCGCCGGCAGCAAACCGCGACGCGTCGCCCGTCAGGCTTACACCGGATTGGCGCCAGAATTCGGCGATCTCCTCGGCGGTGTACGCACGGGTAATCTCCGCCGCGCCGCCCGATTGCCAACCCCTTCACGCCGCACCTCCTCGCGATGTTACCGGCCGCAACCGGGCGGTTCCATCGAGACCCAGCGAGCCGTCTGCCTTGAGCACGCGCATGGCTACCAGGGCATCTCCGGATCGGTCGCTCTCGGTGACCCCTACCAGGAAGGTGACTTCTTCACCGGCCAGGGTGGGGTTCGGGAACATCAGTTCCTGCTCCACCTGAACCATCGCCGGGAAGTGCTCCGCCATCAGACCGCACAGAACGCTGTACAGCAGCATGCCGTGCGCCACAGTGTGGCCAAACCGTGTGCGCGACGCGAATGCGGGATCGACATGGATTGGGTTATCATCGCCGCTCAGCCACGCGAAGGCATCGAAGTCCTCCTGGCTGAACGCCCGCTTCTTGCTGTAGACGTCGCCCGGCAACACTCTGCCGCCTCCGCTAGTCGACATTTTTTCCCATGCCCTCGATCTCGTCGAAGAACCCAAGCACGACCTGATTGAACTCTTCCGGGCTCTCCATAGCCGGGAGGTGCGCGACGCCACGGAATGTATATCCGCGTGCACCCGGGATACCGGCCAGGAGTTTTTCGGCCGCTGCCTTCGCGCTGTTCACGTCGAGGTCGCCGATTGTCACCAACGTAGGGACCGTGATCTGCCCCAACCTCCCGATCGCCGGTGGGTCGAGCGCTAAGGATGATCCCTCCACGGGATGGTTGCGTTCGTTTGCGTCGATCATGGCGCGGACCTTTTCGCGGATGACCGGGCCGGCGCGCCCGACCGGCTGACCGGGCCCGTCTACCCAGACTCGCACCTCGATCTCTGTAGCCCGGTCGAAGTCGCCGGCGTTGTGCGCCTCTTCCCACTCGGCGAACATGCCTGCCTCGATTTCGCTGAACGAACTCTCGAAACCGCTCAGGCCGCCGCATACCGACACCAGCGCCGACACCATTTCGGGGTGCTCCAGCGTGAAGTCCGTGGCAATCTTGCCCGCCCGCGACGCGCCCACGAGGTGCGCCGTTTCCGCGCCCAGGTGTCGCATCAACTCGTAGATGTCCTGCCGGTCGGAGAAGGGGCGGCCATCCCC
The DNA here is from genome assembly GCA_963783655.1 of uncultured Chloroflexia bacterium. GTDB lineage: Bacteria > Chloroflexota > Anaerolineae > CG2-30-64-16 > CG2-30-64-16 > CAWAOA01. The sequence goes on along the minus strand of CAWAOA010000013.1, from coordinate 113,614 downwards.
GGGCACTGGCGACGCTCCGAAACCCCGCGTGTCGTAGCGAATCACGCGGTGCCGGCGTGCGAAGGGCCCCCATTGCGCGTCCCACATCGTGTGGTCGGCGATCCCCGCGTGAATCAGGAGAACCGGGTGTCCTTGCCCGGTCACCTCGTAGTAGAGCGGGCCCCCCTCGGTCTCCAGAATCCCGCTCTCCGCGGCGGACGAAGTGCTCATGAGCGTTATCCCCCCATCTGCCGGAGTTCGCCCTTTACGACCTTTCCGGCCGGATTGCGCGGCAGCCTGTCGACGAAGACCACCGAGCGCGGCACCTTGTACCGCGCCAGGTTGGCACGGCAGTGCTCGATTATCTCCCCTTCGGTCAGCTCTTTGCCCGGTTTGACCACCACTACGGCGCGGCCGACTTCACCCCACTTCTCGTCCGGAACGCCAATCACCGCGACCTCGCCCACCTGTGGCAGCTGGTAGATGGCATTCTCGACTTCCGCCGGATAGACGTTCTCACCGCCGCTGATGTACATGTCCTTGACGCGATCGACGATGTAGTAGTAGCCGTCCTCGTCTCGCATCGCCACGTCGCCGGAATGAAGCCACCCATCCTCGATCGAGGCGGCGGTCACCTCTGGTAGCTGCCAGTAGCCGGGAGTCACGCCCGGGCCCTTGACCAGCAGTTCCCCTCGCTCGCCCCGCCCCACGTCGCGGCCTTCCCGATCGACGATCCGGACGTCCGCATGCATCTGCGGCTTGCCAACGGATCCGAGCTTCTCGAAAGGCTCCTTCTTCCCCATGATGAACACCGTAGGACCGGTCTCCGTCATCCCGAAGCCAAACTGGATGTTGATACCGCGCCGGTGATAGAGCTGAAGCAGAGTGGTCGGAATCGGCGCACCGCCGCAGGCCCACGAGCGCATACGTGAGAAATCCATCTGCTCGAAGTCCGGATGTTGGCTGAGGAACAGGTAGATCGAAGACACGCCGAAGAACGCTGTAGCTTCTGTCGACAGGAGCCGGAGCGTTTCGGCGGGGTCGAACTGGCGCTGGATGATGGCCGTCCCGCCGGCGTGGAACGTCGGGTTGGGATACAGATTCAGCCCACCGGTGTGGAAGCAAGGCAGCAGGTTCAACGTGACGTCGTCGGAACTAAGGTCGACCGGCAATCCTATGTTCAGGCAGTTGTAGAACACCGTGCCGAAGGTCTGGAGCACGCCCTTGGCGCGTCCGGTCGTGCCGGCGGTGTACAGGATGTGCCACAGGTCGGAATAGGAGCGCGGCTGCATTACGACGGGCCGTCCCGACGCATTCTCGAGCGCCGTCTCGTAGGCGATCTCTCCTTCGGGTGCGCTGGGTCCCAGCGATGCGACGCGGGTCAGTCCCAGCTTCTCTTTCAGCGAGGCGGCGGCGGGCGCAAACGGCGGGTCGTAGATCAGCGCAACCGGCGTGGAATCGCGCATGATGAACTCGAGCTCGGGGACGGCGAGTCGCCAGTTCAGGCAGACGAGCACTGCGCCCATCTTGGCGCACGCCCAAAGGATCTCGAAGTAGTCGGACGAGTTGTATGCCAGCAGCGCCACGCGCTCGCCGGGCTGAACGCCCCATTCATCCCGCAGGAACTCAGCGCAACGGCTGGCGCGCGTATGAAAGCCGGCGTACGTGTAACAGCGACCGGTGGCCGCGTCGACCAGGGCCGTCTTCTCTGGACGGATATCGGCCTGCTTGGCCAGCCAATCAAAGGTGTACATCGCCCCTCCTCCTTGCTCCCTTACCACCCGTTCCAGTGCACGAGCCGGGCCAGCGGCACCCGCCCGCGCAGCAGGCGCTTGAGCGCGCCGGCGTCACCTCGCCTGAACTCGCGCACCGCCGCCGGGTCCTGCTCGGGCCTCGGCTTCTGCGGCGAGTCGTGATACCCCAGCGGCGTCGCAGCTACGATCTCCACACCGGCCGGCACCTGCAGCCAGGACTGCAGGGTGCCACGATCGTGCTCCAGGGCGAACCCGCCAAACCAGCGGGTGCCTAACCCCAACGCCGTGGCTGCAAGCATCATGTTCTGCAGCGCGGCGCCGGCGCTGGCGATGCACCAATCTCGCAGGACCGCCCGGTGTTCGGGCAAGAAATCATCCTCGAGCGGGCGCAGGCAGACGAACACGAAGCAGGGAACATTCTCGAATCCGTCGTAGAGGTGCATCCAGCGCTCCCTCTCTTCCGACATTCCGAGAAGTCCTCCAAAGACAAGCCGCTGCTGCACGTCGATCAGATAGCTGCCGACCTGCCGGACGAGCTCCGGATGATCCAACACCACAAATTCCCAGGGCTGCAGGTTCGCCGGGCTCGGCGCCTGCGCAGCCGCTGCCAGGACGCGTAACGCGGCGTCGCGCCCCACGGGTTGTGGGAGATAGCTGAGGGTCCCCTGCCGCTCGGCCATCGCCTTCCAGACATCCACTCGCTGTTCCTCCCTCCCGGCTGTCAAACCGGCTGTTGCAGAACGCCGCGCCGCCGGTTCTTACCGGACGCCATAGAGCTGTCGCAGGGCGTGCTTGTCAACCTTTCCCGCCGCGGTGACAGGCAGCTCCGGTGCGAAGACCACGGAGCGCGGCACCTTGTAGTGGGCGAGCCGCCCTCGCAGGTACTCCTGCAGCTCGGCCTCTCCCAGTGCGTGACCCGGCTTCGTGACCACGACCGCACGTCCCACTTCACCCCACTTCGGGTCAGGCATGCCGATCAACGCCGCGGCTGCGATGGCCGGGTGCGCGTGCATCTGGCTCTCGACCTCGGCGGGATAGACGTTCTCACCACCCGAGATGATCATGTCCTTGCTGCGGCCGACGATGTAGTAGCAGCCACCGGCGTCCCGCAGCGCGAGGTCGCCGGTATGCAGCCAGGCCGGCCCGGCGGGATCGGATTTCGCCGGCCGGATGGCTTCCCGGGTGGCCGCCGGATCGTTCCAGTAGCCCGCACACACATGGTCCCCGCGGATCAGCAGCTCGCCTACCTCGCCGGCGCCGCAGGGGCGCTCGGTCTCCGGGTCGACGACGGTCACGTCGACGTGAAAGAGGGGGTAACCCACTGCCCCGGGCTTACGCTGCACCTGATCGTGCGGCAGCCAGAAGGTGTTCGGACCCGCCTCGGTCAGGCCGTAACCTGTCTTGAACGGCACTCCCTTTGCCCACCACTTCTCGAAGACCGGCATGGGACAGGGCGCTCCGCCGCTGATGACGTACTTCAGGTGCGAGAAGTCCGCCGTCTCCCAGCGCGGGTGTTCCTGCATTTGCACGAACATCGTCGGGACGGCGAAGAAAAGCGTCAGGGTCCGGCTATCAATCAAATCAAACATCTGACCGGTGTTCCAGCCGCCGGTCACCACCGTCGTCCCGCCGGTATGTACCAGCGGCAGCGTGAAGACGTTCAGCCCCCCGGTGTGAAAAAGCGGGCTGATCAGCGGCACCACATCGCCGGCCTCGAGATTCCAGCTCACGATGGTGTTCACCGAATTTGCGGTCATGGCGCGGTGGGTGAGGATCGCCCCCTTGGGGAGACCCGTCGTTCCGCCCGTGTAGCAGAGGACCCATGGGTCATCCGGCGACAACTCCACGAGGGGAGGCGGCGTCACCGCGTAACTACTGCGCTCGTCGAGCGTTATGTCTGATCCTTTGGGCGCGCCGCCAACGGCAACGTAATTCCGCACCGAGGGAACCCGCGGCCGGAGCGCATCCACCACGCCTGCGAATTCGGAGCTGTAGAAGAGCGCCACCGGGGCGGCATCGAGCAACACCCTCTCCAATTCGGGAACGGCGAGACGCCAATTCAGGTTCTGGAGGATTCCGCCGAGCATGCCAAGCGCAAACCATAGATCGAGGTACTCTACGCTGTTGGACGCAAGCACAGCCACCCGGTCGCCGCGCTGTACCCCGACGCGATCGCGCAGGAAATGAGCGGTCTGATTCGCCTGCCCGGCCCACTCTTGATAGGTGAAGCGCCGGCCGCCGATCGTGTCGATCAGCGCCACCCTGTCAGGCGATAGGAGCGCCCGGCGGTTCAGCCAGTCCCCAACGGCCATGTCTGCTCCCAGATACGGATGTCGCTAAGGTGTTATGTCGAGAATGCGCCCGGCCTGCTTCCGGCCGAGCTGGTGCCGTGCCCTGAAATAGGACATGCTCCGGCGACCGGCGGCGCGCACGAACCAGTAATCGAGCATGGCCGAAGTGGCCGAGCTGATGATCGGAACGGCGCGCGGCAGGATTTTGGTCACGATTCGCCCTGCCATCTGCTGGCTGATCAGGCGCGCAAGCATGCGCTCGACGGCATCGCCGGTGGCGACGCCGACAAAGCGTTTCGTCATCGAGTTGATGGCAGCTTCGGCTCCCAACGCCGAGCCGAATGCGACCAGGAGCGGCATCTTGTCGCCGCCCGCCTCCTCGATGTCCGTGAAGCCGTAGACCAGGGCGTGCCGGCGCACCATGCCTACAGTGGCAGCGACCAGTACCGGCATGTCGAGGGCAATCCCCGGCAAGCCCAAGGTTCCGGTGAGGCCGCCCGAAGAGGTCACTACAATCTGCGCATTACGTATGTAGTCGTAGGCCGCAGTGTCGAGCACGTCCAGCAGCAGCTCCGGCCTGAAGAAATCGCCAGGGCGCTGAAATGCAAACGTTTCGTTGCTGAGAGAGTTGACCTTGCGCACCACCTCGTCCTGGTCGGGTCGCACAAAGGGCAAAAGATCTGTGCCCTTGATGATCACGTTCTCCATCGCTTCGTAGATCTGCCGGGTAAGTAGGTCACGTTTCATCTGGGTGCCTCGCTCCTAGATGCCCTCGCCGCCGGCGGTCTGCGCCGCCCCGAGAGCGTCGTAGTCGAACACTCCGCCGCCCATCAAGGCGCGACCGTCGATGGCGATGTCACAATGCACCGGAATCACGTCAACGTGCACGTTGCTGCGCCAACCGGCGCCGGTTTCCGACGGATACGGGTTGCCAAATGCAATGTGGACCCCGGGGAGTTTCTCGTCCTGCAGCAGGTTACCGCTCAGTCTGGTCAGGGCCACGTTCGTCCCGATGGCGAACTCACCGGCCCGCCGCCCGTTCTCGGCCGAGTCCAGGTAGCGCTCGAGCTCGCCCGCTACGCCGTCGCTGCCGCCGGTAACCGACGTCACCCAGCCGTCACGCACCTCGATCCGCACGGGTTCGCGCAACACGCCGTACTGCGCGCTGAAGTAGTCACCCAGCAGGTGAGCCACAATGATTCCGTTCAGGTTGGCGGGGCAGGTGAAGGTCTCCCCCTCCGGCAGGTTCCCCCAGGCCCCGGGCGTGTGATAAAGCCCCGTGCAGGGGATCCACCTGAGCCCGGGATCGAATTCGGCGCGAACTGCTGTGCCGTCCGGAGTCGTGACCTCGATCGCCCGCGCTTGCCGCGCCAGCGTGTAGACCCGCTGGGTCAGCCCGGCTACGGCCTGGTAGTCCGCACGCATCCCCTCGACCATCAGTTGCGGGGTGATACCGGGCATGTGCCCGTGGCGCACCTTCAGCCGGTCCAGCAGCATCTCCCTCAGGCCCAGCCGGAAAGTGATCTCGCCGCGCCTGGAGGCAGCCGCGAAGAATGACACGGTAGGCGCGAACGCAAGCGCACCGTCGAGCAGGCGCGCAGGCACTTCGAGCACCGGTCGCTCTCCGTAGGCTTCGAGCAGAGCGACCTGGACGTCGGCCCCGGTTGCCTGTGACTCCTCAGCCAGCACGTCCACGATTTCGCCGGTCGCTTCGTCGCCGATGATCAGGACACGGTCGGCGCCGGTGACGGCCATACACGTGAGTACGGCGTTCCGGGCCCCGGGTCTAAGCGCTTCTACGTCGATTCGACTCGTCAGATCGCTCATTTAGGCTCCGCTGCTCAGCAGCCGTTCGCGCAGGTCCCGCTTCAGGATCTTCCCCGCGGCCGAGATCGGCAGTTCGCTCATGAAGATCACCCGGCGCGGGACCTTGTACCTGGCCAGGTTGGCTTCGAGATGCCCTAACAACTCTTCCTCGGTTGCGACCGCACCGGGCTTGAGGACGACGCAAGCGAAGCCGGCCTCGCCCCATTTCGGGTCCGGAATGCCGATGACCGCGCACAAAAGCACCGCCGGATGGCGGTAGAGGGCAGCCTCGATTTCGGCGGGGTACACGTTCTCACCGCCCGAGATGATCATGTCTTTCAGACGGTCCACAATGTAGAAGTACCAATCGGCGTCATACTTCGCCAGGTCGCCTGTGTGAAACCAGCCGTCCGAGTCGATCGCCGCCGCGCCGGCGGCCGGATCGTTCCAGTAACCCGAAGAGACGCTGGGGCCCTTCAGCAGCAGCTCGCCAACCTCCCCCGGGGGAAGAGGACGGTTGTCCTCGTCTACAACCCGCGCATCCACGTAGAAGTTGGGCCGCCCGATCGATCCGGCCTTCCGGACCGCGTCCTCGGGCGCCAACGCGAAGATGCCCGGCCCAAACTCCGTCATCCCGAACCCCTGCTTGAAGCGCACACGCTTTTCGGCGGTGTACTTCTCGACCAGCGGGACGGGCAACGGAGCACCGCCGCTGGTGCAGAAGCGGAGGCTGCTCAGGTCGGCGCTCCCCCAGTTGGGCGCCTGCGCCAGCATCTGGTACATCGTCGGCACGCCGCCGAAAACGGTGACGCGGTAACGGCCGATCAGCTCGAGCACCTGCACGGGGTCGAACTGGCGCGTAAGCACCGTGGTGCCGCCAAAGATGATCTGCGGGAGCGTGTAGACGAACAGCCCGCCCGTATGGAACATCGGGAAGACGTTCAGGTAGACGTCGCCGTGGGTCAGATCGTGGATGACGGTGTTCAGCGTGTTCCATGCGATCTGGCGGTGGCTGATCTGCGCACCCTTCGCAAGCCCGGTTGTGCCACCGGTGAAGAGGAGCGCGGCCGTGTCCTCTGCCTCCAGCTCCTCGCATGTGACCGGGTGTGGGGCGTAGCGCCCCACAGCATCGGAGAAGGAGATGCTCCCGCCGGTGCCCTCCCCCTCCAGATGCACGAAATGGGTGATGCTTGCTGCGTCCGCTTCGCCGTGCAGCCCGGCGATGGCATCTCCGAACTCCCCGCTGAAGAAGATGGCCTTGGGCGACGTGACCGCCGCCAGGCGGAGCAGTTCGCGCGGGTGCAGCCGCCAGTTGAAGGCGGTGTGAATGGCGCCAAGCTTGCCGAGCGCAAAGAAGAGGATCAGGTGCTCGACGCCGTCCCGGGCGAAGATGCCGACGCGATCGCCCTTTGCGACCCCAACCTCGGTGCGCAGGAAGTTGGCCAGGCAGTTTGCGCTGTCGTTCAGCTCCGCGTACGTATACCGCGGCTCCCCGGGCTTGCCCGCGTCCACGATCGCCAACCGGTCGGGCGAGTAGATGCGGCGGCGCTCCAGGTAGTCACCGATATACATCTCAGCTTTGCCCCTCGCCCGCCGTCCAGACCCACGCGCTGGCAGCCATGGCGAGGCCGCCGCCGCTGGCGCAGAAGAGCAGTTTCATCCCAGGGCGCAACATGCCTTTCTCCACCGCATCATCCAGCGCCATCGGGATGCAGGCGGAGCCGGTGTAGCCCCACTTGTCCATGATGTAGTGCGTCTTTGACATCGGCTGCCCAAGGATTCCCATCATCTGCTCGATCGTGCGCAGGTTTAGCTGGGTGAATATGAAGAGGTCAACGTCGTCGAGGTGCCATCCGGCTTTACCCAGCACATCCATGATCAGTGGCGGCCAGTTCTCGCTGTTGAAGGTAGACGGGAACTTCTTGACGAACTGGACCTTCGGCGGTCCGAATTTCTCGACGTTCTCGAGCGTCGCCGGGCGGTATGTGCCGCCGGTGTAGATGCCGAGCGCGTCGTGAAATTCCCCGGCCGCGATCATCTTTCCGCCGAGGAATCCCGGCCGGTCCCCCGCGCGCAGCACGGCAGCGCCGGCGCCGTCGGCGAACAGGGTGGCAGTGTACAGATCGTGCCAATCCAGGAACTTCGTCATCCCGTAGCCGCCGGCCACCAGTACGGTGTTGATGTCCGGATCGGTAGCGATCTGGCGAGCGGCGACGTCCATGCCGGTCGCCCAGGCGGCGCAGGCGCAATTCACGTCGAACGTGCCGGCCCGCCTGGCGCCGAGTTTGGCCTGGACTACGGATGAGGTGCCGGGGCTGATGTAGTCGGGAGTATCGGTCGCCACAATCACGAGGTCCAGCACCGCTGCGTCTAACCCGGCCCGCTCCAGGGCCTGGATCGACGCAGCGACGACCATATCGGACGTGGTCTGCTCTTCGGCCATCACGTGGCGCTCGACGATGCCGACCTTCTCACGCAACCATTGGTCTACCGGCCTCCCGAGGAGCGGCTCGAACTCGGCATTCGTCATGACGCGGTCGGGCACGTAGCGGCCGGTCGATGCGATCTGTGCGTATCGTGCTGTCATCGACTCACCTAAAGTACGAGGCCGCCATCGACCATCAGCACGGCGCCGTTGACGAAGCTTGCCTCATCGGAGGCAAGGTAGAGATAGGCGTTGGCTACATCCGCCGGCTGGCCGGCCCTGCGCAGAGGTGTGCGCTCTGCCATGCCTGTCAGCACCTTCTCAGGCATCTTGGCAGTCATGTCGGTCAGGATAAAGCCGGGGGCGACGACGTTGCACCGGATTCCCCGCGGTCCTAGCTCGCGCGCCCGATACGCGCGTCATGCCAACGACCCCCGCTTTTGTGGCCGCGTAGTTCGTCTGGCCGTAATTGCCGTAGATACCGACGACGCTGCTCGCGTTGAGGATCACCCCCGATCCCTGACGGAGCATGGTGGGTACGGCGGATTGGGTACAGTTGAACACGCCCTTGAGGTTGACCCCCACGACCTGGTCAAAGTCCGCCTCGCTCATCATGCCGGCAACCTCACCGTCCTTGAACCGGACGAGAACGGCATCGCGGGTGATGCCGGCGTTGTTCACCAGGACATCGATGCGCCGGAAGCGCTCGACGGTGGCAGCCATCATCGCATCCACGCTCGCACGATCCATTACGTCAACCTTCACGAAGAAGGCTTCCCCACCCCGGCCGGTGATCTCGTCGACGACCGCCTGGCCGGCGGTAGCGTTGACATCGCAGACCACCACCTTGGCGCCCTCACGGGCGAACAGGAGGGCCGTCTCGCGGCCGATACCGGAGGCACCGCCTGTAACCACTGCCACCTTGTCCTGCAAACGCATGTCGCTATTCTCCCTCACGTGCCATCGTGGCGCCCGGCTTCAGGAATTCGATGATTGCTGCACTGGTTTCGGTCGGCCGCTCGAGCGGCAGCATGTGCCCGGCGCCCTCGATGATCTGCACCGTCGCATTGGGCAGCTTCTCGGCGATCAACCGGCCGTTGGCGGGCGGCACCACTTCATCATGGTCACCATAGAGGAGCAGGACGGGATTGGGGATCTCACGCATGTGATCCTCTTTGAGATACTCGGCGCCGGCCATCGATTGTCGCAGGTAGAGCTGGCCGCTCTGCTGGCTGTTGAAGCGAAGCCACATCAGCTTCTCGGCGGTTTCGGGATCCCTCTCCGCGAAACCGGGCGCAGTTGAAACGCGTACGCCCCGGCGCACGACCTCGACGGGATCCCCGCCCCGGTCGAACAGGAGCGCGCCCGCCGCTTCGGTCCACGGGACGAAGTTCGGGCCCGGATACAGGGTCGAGATGGCCACCAGCTTGCCAACCCGCTCCGGGTGTTGCATCGCGAGAGTCAGACTCACGAGCCCGCCAAGCGAGTGCCCGACCAGGTGCGCACGATCGACCTCGAGATGGTCGAGAAGACCCAACAGATCCGATTCGAACATCGGGATGTCGTACGGCACGTCCGGCTTGCTGCTGAGGCCGATGCCGCGGTTGTCGAACCATACGACTCGGAAGTGCTTTGCCAGATCGGGGAGATTCCGGTACCAGAACTGGTGCCACTGCCCTACCCCGGCCATCAGGATCAGCGGCTCACCCTCACCATGCGTCTCGTAGAAGATCTCCGTGTCGCCTAACACCGCGAGTGCCATGAGCGTCTCCTATCTGTGACGAAAACCTGCCGTCACCCCGCCTGCGGGCGCCCATCCTCGCGAGCGCCCTCACTCACGTCTACGAACTGAGAGATGAAGCTCACCGCCTCCGACCAGCGGGTGAACTGCCTCTCGCTGTTCGTCTGGACGTGGCGGATGACTCCATGCCAGCCGCCTGACGCCCCTCCGGGCGGTTCATCGTGGATGAAGCGCAAGACGAAGGAGGTCAGGATCGGCTCAGGATTCACTGCTTACTCCTAAGGGTCTATTGTCGCGGGCCAATTGTAAGGAGGGGCAGTTACAAACGAGTTACATCCGGCAGATGCGCTCGAACAGATCCCGAGTTTGCGAGGAAGGTTCGACTTCGAGGTGGATTTTGAGGGTGTCTACGCAGCGCTGGTACATGCGGCAGGCCTGTGAGTGGTTGCCGAGGAAGTCGTGAGCCAGCATGGCATGGCGATAGGCTCGCTCCCAGCATGGGTCGTAACTGAGAATCGCGTCGCACAGGCCAAGTACTTCGTCGTAACGTGCCCGATCGAGTAGCGCTACCGCGAGGCGATCGGACGCGCGCAGGTAGCAGGGTCAGTAGCCGCTCGCGTTCCTCCAGCGCCCAGTCCTCATAGAGGGCGTCCGGCAGGTAATCGCCACAATAGAGGCGAAGGGCATCCTGAAGCAGACGGATGCCGTTATCGCCGCTATCGCTCTCTATCGCCGATAGACCTTCGTCGCAGCGCTGCTCGAATGCTGCCGAGTCGAGCCAGAGGTCGGCGGAAGGGCGGAGGCCGGTAAACACTGCCTTCGCGTTCGACGTACACGAACGGAGTGTCCGGCGCATGGGCCGGCTCGAGCGCGCGGATGAGGCAGTTGAGCGCCACCTTGAAGTCGCGGGCGGCCGCGTCAGGGTCGAGCTCCGGCCACAGGGTCTCGGTGAGTCGCTCGCGCTGAAGCCACCGGTTGCGCTGCGCGAGGAGCAGCTGGAACAGCTGCCGCGCCTTGTCGCGCTGCCACTCCCGCTGGGCCACTTCCTCGTCGCCGCGCCAGACGCGAAAGGCGCCGAGGGTCTGAACGCGCAGTTGATAGCCTGGATGCACCTTGACCAGCGGCACGCCCATTTCCCGAAGCAGTTGCCCGGCGTAAGCCGGGTGCAGGGAATGAGCCTGCGCCCAGAGCAGTAGCGGCACCAACCGTCGCCGGTCCGGTGGACCGAGCAGGCTGGGTGAAGTGAAGAGGAACTCGTATCCGTGGCTCTCGCATAGCGTAAGCAGATCGTCGAGGCATGGATACAGATGCTCGTGTTGGTTGAGAGCCAGGTATCCCAGCGCCAACCACAGCCGGGCGGCCGCACGCCCGAAGGGGTCTCCGCAGTCACGCAGTCCGGCCAGCGAACGTTGCAGCGGGCCGATCGCATCGGCGTTGTGCCCGGCGAGCAGACGGCTGGCGCCAAGAGCCAGATCGATGAGTGCAACGATCCACGGGTCTCCGGCCCAGAGACCGATCTCCGCACCTTCCGCCGCGGTGGCCTCGGCGGAGGCGAGGTCGCCGAAGAAGCCGTATGCCCGCGTGAGACCCCACATCGCCTCGCACCGGGTGCGCCGGACCGAAATGCGGTCTCCGAGCTCGATAGACTGCCGGTAGCACCGGAGGGACTCGTCCGGGGAAGGCGGCTCCGGGGCTGCAATCATCGAATCGCTCGGCTGTGGACGGAGTTGCGTGGCGTGGCCAAGGCGAGTCTGCGCCACTGCGGTGATGAACGGTGAATCAAGCTGAAGTCCCAGGGTGACCGCGTCTTCCGCCATGCGGCGCGCGCCGGACGGGTCGCCGCGGAACGAGCGGATCAGCGATAGGATGAGCAGCGTCTCGCGGTGGGATCGGGGCTCGCGCGGGACTCCGCGCTGAGCCGCGGCACGTTCTGCCTCTTCCCACCCCTCCAGGATGCTCGCCGCTTCGTCCAGCCGGCCGGTTCGAAGCTTGACGCGCACGCTCAGCGCGTCCTCGCCGGCCCCCTCGAATCGAAGCTGAGCGGCGTCGAGCCTGAGCTGTTCCGCTTCGGCGGGCTTCCCCATGTTGAGCTTGTTTTCGGCCAGCAGCTCCAGCAGCCGGGCGCGAGCAGCTCGATCGTCGACGCGGTCGATGAGGCGCAGCGCCTCTTCCAGCAGGCTCTCCGCCTGGGCGGGACGGACAGTATCCAGATACACGAGTGCCTGACCGCGTAGCGCGCGGCTGGCTCCTGTCCAATCTGAGCGCGTACGGAACGCGCGCTCGGCAGATGCGTACCAGGCCAGCGCCTCGTCGAACTGGCTTCGCAGGCGATGGATATCGCCGAGGAACGCGAGCAGAAGCGGATGCTCTTCGACCACGGCGACCGGGAGTGCAGCTACCCACGACGCCACGGTGTCCAGGCGCCCTGCCCGGAGCGCCACGTCGCCCATCTTCTCGATGGCGTCTGCCGCCCGGTGGAACTCGCCCGCAGCCAACCAGTGATATATCCCGTCGTCCAGCTGTCCGGACCCCTCGGAGAACGCGGCGGCCCGCCTGTGACATCCGGCCAGCGCCACCGGATCTCCGGCGGCGCTTTGGAGCAAGAAGTCGTGGAAAAGGTGGTGGTAACGATAGGCTCCGTCGCCGACGTCCACCAGAAACAGGTCCGCCTCATGCAGAAGCGCAAGGACGGCCGTTGCCCCGTCGCTTTCCGTGACGGCATCGCACGCTGCGGGTGTGAGCCGGCGCAGCACGGCAGTGCTCATCAGGAATCGCTGCACGGCCGGCGGCTGGCGCTCCAGGACGTCGTGCGCCAGGTACTCGAACAGGGCCGGATGAGACAGCGGACCGCCGGCCAGGAGGTCGTGTGCGCTATCCTGTCGCCGGCCGCGCATTCCCTGCCAGGCCAACTGGAGAGCGATCGGCCAGCCTTCAGTCCGGTGAGCCAGCATCTCGACCTCGGGATCCGATAGCTGCATCGCGTAGGCGTCGCTGAACAGCGCCGCGATCTCGGCCGGGTTGAATGCCAGTTCACCGGAATCGAGCTCGAGAACCTTCCCCGTGCGCACGCCAGGTGACGAGACCGGGGAGGTCAACCGCCTGCCGGGAGGAGATCACTACGTGCAGGTCGGACGGGAGGTAGGCGAGAAATCGCCCGAGCAGCTGCGCTACGACCGGGCTCGATGCGACGAAATGGTAGTCGTCGAGCACGAGGAGCGCGGGGCCAGCCAGGGTCGAGGCAACGGCATTTGCGAGCGCGTCGACGACGCGCCCGAAGGGCAGTACGCCCGGCGCAGGCGCCTGCGCAACAATCTCATCGAGCAGGACATCCGGCGTCTCGGGGAACATGTCCAGGCGATGCCGGAAAGCGGCAATCAGGTACCTGAGAAACTGCTGCGGATCTGCATCGGGCTCTTCGAGGCTAAGCCAGCAGCAGAGCGACCCGCTGCGGGCGAGGGACGCGAGTACCGTCGTCTTCCCGTAACCTGCTCCCGCCTGGACAATCGTGAGGCGGTGGTCAAATGCGCCGGCCAGCCTGCCGGCAACCACCGGGCGCGGCAACATCCGCGCCCTCAGGTGGGGCGGCGTCAACCGGGCGCGTACCAACAACTGTTCCTGAAGCATTTACCCTATCATGAGCGCCCCGGCGACCCTGCCGGAGCGCGCTCGCTGCTATTCCAGCTCAATAGCCAGCGCGACGGCCTCTCCCCCACCCAGGCAGAGCGAGGCAAGCCCGCGCTGTTTGCCCTGCTGCCGCAGCGCATGCAGCAGCGTTACGAGGACGCGCGCGCCGCTCGCGCCGATCGGATGCCCCAGCGCAATCGCGCCGCCGTTGACGTTCACGCGGCTCCATGTCGAGCCCCAGCTCGCGGATATCGGCCAGGGACTGGGCTGCAAAAGCCTCATTCAGCTCGACCAGATCGAAATCGCCCGGCGCAATGCCGGTCCGCTCCGACAGTTTTCGAACGGCAAAGATCGGCGCCAGGAAGAGCTCCAGCGGTTTCACGGCTGCCTGGGCGTACCCGAGCACGCGCGCCAGAGGACGAACCCCCAGCTGCTCGGCGGCGGACCGCCTTGCGACGACCAGCGCGGCGGCGCCGTCTGTGATGCCCGGAGCGTTCCCGGCGGTAACCGTGCCGCCTTCTACAAAGGCCGGCTTCAACGCCGCCAGGATCTGCGCGGTGGTGTCGCGGCGCGGGTTCTCGTCGACAGAGAACATGAGCGGCGGGCCCTTTCGCTGCGGCACAGGGACCGGAACGATCTCGTCTGTGAACAGGCCGCCGTCCATGGCAGCGACGGCCCTTTGATGGCTTTGCACTGAGAACTCGTCCTGGTCGACGCGACTGATGTGGCATTGGTTCGCCACCCATTCAGCCGAATTCCCCATGTGGTGCCCCTCGAACGCGCACCAGAGCCCATCGTGCACGACTGCGTCCACGATCTCGCCGTTGCCCAGCCGGTAGCCCGTGCGAGCCGCGGCAGCATGTAGGGTGCCAGGTCCATGTTTTCCATGCCGCCACAGACGAAGATCTCACCGTCGCCGCTGCGGATGGCGTTCGATGCCAGCATGACTGCCTTGAGACCTGAGCCGCAGACCTTGTTGACGGTGAGCGCTCCCACCGTGACCGGCAGCCCGCCGTTGATGGCTGCCTGCCGGGCGGGCGCCTGGCCTTCGCCGGCCTGCACGACATTGCCCATGATGACTTCGTCTACCCGGTCACCGGGCACGTTTGCGCGCTCCAAGGCGGCGCGGATGGCAACCCCACCGAGCTGTGGCGCGGGCACGTTGCTGAGCGCCCCCTGAAACTTGCCGATAGCGGTCCGGACACCGCTGAGGATCACGACATCATCGTTTGACCGGTTCATACGCTGGGTCTCCTCATTCCAGATCGAATCCCTGGCCCGCCAACACATCGCGCAGGTCCTCGCGGACGGCGCACGCAACCCGGCGGGCTGAATGCTCCATCCAGCCGTACTCGTCCGCCGAGACTTCGCTGCCGGTGGGCGAGGGGAGGTGCCTGTCGTTGTAGATGCCGGACTCTCGCATGGCGGCGTCGTACGCCAGCAGCAACTCCCTGTCGTGCCCAGCGCCGCCGTATGTCTCCCAGCGCAGGACGGCATCCAGCGGGAGGCGCGGGCGAATCATAGGCGGGCGATCGGGCCACCCCACGGTCATGCCCACCACCGGAAAGACCAGGCGCGGCAGATCCAGGACCCGGATCATAGCCGCCGCGTCGTTGCGGATGGAGCCGATGTAGCAGATGCCCAGGCCGACCGACTCCGCCGCCAGCGCTGCCGTCTGTGCGGCCAGCGCGGCGTCGATCGCGGCGATGAGAAAGCTCTCGACGTGGCGGGTTACCTGGCGATAGTGGCGCTCCTCGCAGACGGCATCGAGACGGTTCAGGTCTGCGCACCACGTGAGAAAGACGGGCGCTGCCTCGATCCACTCTTGCTGGCACAGAGCTGCGATCTGCCTGATGGGCTCGCGAGCGGTGGTGGCGACGACCGAGTAGGCCTGCAGGTTCGACGATGAGGACGCACGCTGTGCGGCAGCTACGATCTGCTCGACGGATGCGTGCGAGACCGGATCGCCTCTGAAGCGACGAACCGACCCGTGCCGGTGAATCAGTTCGAGAGTGCTGTTGGCGGGCGTGCCGGTGGCAGAAGTGTCCAAGTCGCCTCCTTAGGGACGTGCTAACGATGCGGGAAAGCGGGCGGCAAAGCCGGCCAGCCCGGCGGCGGCATCGTGGAGTATGGGGCCGTGGCCCGGGCACACGACCGATGGTCGCAGTTCTGCCAGGCGCCGGATCGACGCGGCATTCACCGCCATGTCCTCGGTGAAGATCTTCGTGGGAAAGCGAAAGGTCTGGCGCCCGCCCGTGGCGATGACATCGCCGCAAATGAGGACCCGATCACGCTCGCGGAAGTACGAAACATGGCCCGGGGTATGTCCGGGGGTATGGATCACAGTCCAGCCTCCCGGCAGCTCGTCGCCGTCTGCCAGGGGCATGGTGACTCGCACCGGGCTCTTGGGGAAGCGAGCGTAGAAGGCGTCGAATAGCCAACCGAATCGCCCGTTGCCCGGCGGCATGGAGCGCCATGAGCATGACTGGATCGTGAGCGCATCCGCCTCGTGTGCGGCAACCAGGGCCCCACTGACGGCAAACAGGCGTGCAAGACGGCCGATGTGGTCGATGTCGGCGTGCGTCACCGCGATGATTCGCAGATCCTGCGGGCGCACCCCCAGCGCGATGAGGCTGGAGACGAGCCCCCGGCCCGACATGGGCCAGCCGGTATCGAATAGGATCGGGCCGCCCTCGACGTCCGGCTCAAACCAGAGATACGCATTCACTCCTGGGCCGACGCCCGGCAGTCGGAAGACACCGGGGACGACCTGGGCACTCACGACTATAACCCCCCCAGAGTGAAGCGGTCATCGAACAGCTTGATCGAGCGCAGAACCTCTTGCCTGGCAGCTTCGCAGTCCTCCCAGCCCACTGGTTTGGTGCGCATCCCTTCCAGATCTTTGTACACTTCGAAGAAGTGAGCGACCTCTTGCAGGAAGTGCGGCGGCACGTCCTTGAGGTCGCGGTACTCCGAGAAGAGCGGATCCGTCGCCGGCACCGCGAGGATCTTGTCGTCGTTCAGGCCGCGATCCAACATGCGGAAGACCCCGATCGGCCGCGCCTGGATAACGCATCCGGGGAAAGTAGGCTCGTTGGTCATCAACAGGATGTCGAGTGGATCGCCGTCGTCGTAGAAGGTGTGTGGAATCAGGCCGTAGTCGCCGGGATAGTGCAGCGACGAGAATAGGACGCGATCGAGGACGATCACGCCGTTCTCCTTGTTGTATTCGTACTTGTTGCGCGACCCTTTCGGGATCTCGATGATTGCATAAACGATCTCGGGGACCTTGGGTCCCGGTCTGAGCTCACGCCACAGGTTCTGCATGCTCCGCCTCCACGGTCGTCCTAGAAATGACGCAGGCGCGCCACAGGATGGTCCTGATACGTGCGCAGATCGTCGACCGAAACGCCCGAGCCGCGCGCAAGCAACTGGGTAGTATAGAAATCGCCTTCCGTCAGTTTCGCCAGGCTTTCCTTCTCGACCTCGCTCAGGTTGCGACCGCGGAAGATAGCTTCAGGGCTCTCCATCATTTTCCCCCGGCAGACGTGGCAGTTGAGAGCGTGGGCAAGCACGATCAGCACTTCGCGCTGTGACATCTTTGATCTCCCCCTAGCCGCGAACGATCGCGACTCCGGCACTCGTTCCGAGGCGTGTGGCGCCGGCGCCCACCATGTCCATGGCATCCTGCCGGGTGCGGATGCCGCCAGAGGCCTTCACGCCCACTCTCGAACCGACGGCGCGGCGCATCAGCCGGACGTCGGCGACGGTAGCGCCCCCACCCGAGAAACCGGTCGAGGTCTTCACGAAATCCGCGCCTGCATGGCGGGCTAACAGACACGCCGCTATCTTCTGTTCGTCGCTCAACAGCGACGTCTCGATAATCACCTTGACGAGCGCATCCGAGCGATGCGCCGCTTCGACTACGGCGGCGATATCCTCTTCGACGAAGGAGTAGTCACCCGAGCGGAGCGAGCCGATGTTGATCACCATGTCAACCTCGTTCGCACCGAGGGCGATCGCCTCCGCCGCCTCAAAAGCCTTCACGCGCGTCAGCGTTGCGCCGAGCGGGAAGCCGATGACCGTCGCCACGAGCACGGAGCTGCCGGCCAGCAGACCGTGACACATCGCAACCCACGTAGGATTCACGCAGACGGAAGCGAACTCGTTCTCACGCGCCTCGAAGCAAAGCTGCCGCACCTGCTGGGCCGTCGCCTCCGGCTTGAGCAGCGTGTGGTCGATCAGCCGCGCCAAATCGCTCGCCGATACGAATCCTCCGGGCGCCGCCGTCTCGGACGCGGCGAGCACAGTTGCGACCATCTCGTTCAGCTCATTCGCAGTCAGCGGCATTCAACGAACTCCCTGTGGCATGCCGGCGGCGCTCTGACCAGAGTGGACCTGGACGTTGAAGTCGGAATAGTCTACACCCGGTACGAGCGCCCACCGTTGAGGCGGCCAATACGAGACCCAGGCTTTGCCCACGATGTAGTGGAGCGGGAGGGTGCCCCAGTGATGCGAATCACTCGAATCGTTGCGGTTGTCCCCGAGCACGTAGACCTCGTCGGGTCCAACGCGAACTGGCGGTGCGCTGTAGCTACCGGGATTGGGGCCAAACGGTTCGGGCAGCTGCACGTTGTTGATATATACCCTGCCGCTGCGAATCTCGACCGTCTCGCCGGGCAACCCGATGACGCGCTTGATGAAGTCCCGGCTTGGATCGCGCGGATAATGGAAGACGATGACGTCCCCACGCTCCGGCTGCCGGATGCACCAGGCGCGGTCGTACTGCACCTCGAGCGGGGTCAGATCGATGTGGATTCCCGGGCAATACGCGAAGCGGTTGGTGAACAGGAACTGGCCATCATGGAAGTTCGGTTTCATGCTGATCCCGTCCACGCGATAGTTTTGCACCACGTTGCGGATCAGCAGAAAGATGATCAGGGCCAGCAGAACCGTCTGCAGGAGCTCTGTAATGACTCCCAACAGACCGCTGCGCTCCGTCTTCTTCTCAGTACCGGCTTCGACGATAGCCCCTTCCTCTTGCGGCGCGGGCGGGGGTGGGGTTGGTGTTTCGAACGTTTCCACGAAATGTCCTTAGGGTGTCGCTACCAATCGAACACGGTAGCGCCAGTATTATAGCACGCCGGCTGCGCGGCAACTTCCCAGCGTCCCCGGACTTTCATCGCGAATTGGCGGGCGCTGCGATTGAGTGTATCTGCAGACTATACCCGGCGGTGCGGTTTCGCTGTCATGGATAGTCCCGACTGGCGGTGTGTTCGGGTCAGACAGGCAAGCCCGCCTTTCTGCGCGCAACGCGATCCTGGGGCAACAAGACGCTGTAGATGAAACGGTGGACCGGCGCAGGGATGCCGCTTTCGGCGGCCAGCCTGGTCAGATAACCGTTATGGGCCTCCAACTCCGATGGACGGCCGGCCATGATGTCGCGCTGCATGGACGAGGTGGCGTCCGGCGCCACATTCGCCACGAACTCCATGGTTACGGGCACAACGTTGGGATCCAGCCGGCATCCCTGGGCTGCCGCCAGCGCTTCGACCTCCCGCATCGCCAGCTCGAGCGTCTGGCGAACCTCGGGGACGGCGTTCAGCTCGCCCGCAGGCACGCGCGTGACCGCGCCCAGCCCGCTGTACGATGCGATGAAGAGGAACTTCGTCCAGAGGATCTTCCGGATATCGGCAGTCGCTTCTGAGACAGCGCCAGAATTGCGGATCGTCTCGGCAATCCGCTCGCAGCGGCTGCTCGGGCCACCGTCGAGCTCCCCCAGGACAATACGGCGAAACTGGCTTAGCTGTTTCGCGTGGCCGGGCGCCACGACTTCGCTCACGACCCAACACGCTCCCCCGACGACGCGCTCGCGCGGGACGTATCGGGTCACGACGTCAGCCGCTCTCGACGCCGTTCTGAACGGGCAGCACGACGGTATCCGGGCCCACCATTGGGAGAAGCGCCTGCGATGCGGCTTCCATCTGGTAGGTCTTGGTTGCGAAGAGAACCAGATCGACCGGCCCCACCGACGCCGGGTCGGCCGTCGCCTGAACCGATGGGAGATCGAAATCGCCGTGCACGCTTTCGACTCGCAGCCCGGTCGTCTGCATGGCCCGCAGATGTTCGCCGCGAGCGATAAAGGTCACGTCCTCGCCCACGCGAGCCAGCAGCCCTCCAAAATAGCAGCCCACGCCGCCGCTTCCCATAATCGCGATCCGCATGTCATCCCCTCCGTCGGTGCGCTGTATGGGGGGATTATAGCATGAGGTGGGGGGGTGGGGGTCACACGTCATGCGTGATTCGTCATCCGTCATCCGTCAACCGTCACCCGTCACCCGTAGGGGTCATTCGTTGGCATGCTTCGACACTGCCTGCGGCCAGACTGCATGGAGTACCTAGACTGACTGATGCAGCAGTGGGTTCCGGCGAGGGGCACCGGCCATCCTGGGCATACCCCAGCGGGGTTCCTTGACCGCACCATCCGCATAGCTGGCTACCCCTAGCTACTCCATCCTGAGCCTGTCGAAGGACGGCCGTTGCCCACCCGACTCGCATCGAAGGGAGCCGCGCGGCGACGGGCGTCCTTCGAGAGCCTCAGGATGGCTGCGATAATTGGTGCCACCTGTGTCAAAGGTACTTGTCCAGGAACCCCGCACGTGTGTGCCACCGACTGTCGGTGCCCGTGGACAAGACCATTCGCATTGAAGCCCACGACTCACGCAGCCATCCTGAGGTTCTCGAAGGACGGGGCGTTGCCGGCCAATTGCCATTGAAGGGGGGACGCGCTGCCACGGTGCGTACTTCGATACGGCCTTCAGCCTATCAGTATGGAGTAGGTGGATGTAGGCATCGATGCTAGAGGTTCAGCATGGAGTAGGAAGATGTAGGCTACGATGCGTGAGGCGCCGCCAGGCAACTGCGTTGGGCGTAGGCATGCTGAGTGCCCGTCTTGACGCGCGGGTGCACGCTCAGTACCGGTGGATGAGCCGGCGCCAATCGTGAAACGCGCCACAATCTTCTGGTCATTGTTGACAGTAGAGGGCCGGGGGGCGATAATCGCCGTTACTCGTGTTCGCACGTGTTCGCCTGGTTGCTCACCGACGAGGTGATGATGGCTGAACTGCTTTTGCTCGGAACGGGCGCGGCGCTCAATGACGGCAGCCGGGAGCCGACGATGCTGGCGCTGCGCGGGGAGCACTCCACCGTGCTCATCGACTGCGGGGCGAATGTCGTCCGGCAGCTGCAGCGGATGAATGTCCCTTTACAGTCGGTGGAACGAGTGATCCTCTCACACAGACACCCGGACCACACCTCCGGGTTCGCCCTGCTGATCGAGATGCTTTGGATCGGCGGGCTGCGCGGCGTGCTGCCCGTGCACGGACCACACGACGCGATCGATACGGTGCGGCGAGCCTTCGAGCAGTGGGATACGTCCGAGTGGGCCAACATGCCTGAGTTGGAATGGCACGATGTGCCGCTGGAGCTGGGCGCCAGTATCGCTACCGGCAAAGATTTTGAGCTGACGGCCGCTCCGGGGATTCACGGGGGCAACGAGGTGATCGGCGTGCGGGCGCGCGACCTCCGGGGGGGCGGCACGATTGCCTTCAGCGCAGACGGAGAGCCGTCACCCGGAATCCAGGCGCTGGCGAAGGACGTGGACATCCTGGTACACGAGGCCACCGGCTCGCATCACGGTCATAGTACCGCGGCCGGCGCCGCGGAGCTGGCACGCGCTGCAGGCGCGGGCAAGCTTGTACTCGTGCATCTGGCTCCAGACAAGATCGACCTGGACGCCGCGCGGCCGAAGCAGAAGCCATATTCCACGGCCCGGTTACCATCGGAAACGACCTGCAACGCATCGACTTTTGACGGGCGTCCTCACCTGCACTGATGACTTCACAAACGAATCAGTAAGTAAGATGCTGGTCACGCCTGTAGCGTGACGGTTGCCGCGTGACGCAAAGGGCGCATCCCACGCTTGGGGCCGTCTGCTTGGATAACATGCCGATGTTGTCCCGTGCTGGGGTAGCGATCGCGTGGGTGTGCTTACCTGATCGACCCACTCTGTTCATCGCGCACGGGACGACATCGGCATGTTATCCTACCTGTTCCCCATACGCGGAAAGCTGCCCCAGCGTGCGATGCGTCCCTGACGCAAAAGCGGGTTGACCCAATTGTAGCTTTCATGTACAGTGTTTGTGCCAACCCAGCGATACCTGGCAGAGGCGCTGTATATGGAGAACAAGCTTCAGGAACTGTACCTGGTTCTGGCCGATATTTCCGGCTTCACATCATTCGTGGCATCGACGGAGCTCGCGCACTCGCACGATATCCTTGCGGAACTGACAGAGCTGCTCACCGCTCAGCTGACCCAATTGTTTACCCTGATCGAGATCGAGGGGGACGCGGTTTTCGTCCGCGCACCGGTGACAGCAGTGTCGAGCGGCGAAGCGTTCGTCGAGTCATTAGAGGCAACCTACACCGTGTTCCGCGACCGAGTGGAGGCGATCCGGCGGCAGAACACCTGCGACTGCAACGCCTGCCGGCTGATCCCCAGGCTCGACCTCAAGTTCATCAGCCACTGCGGCGACGCGTACTTGCAGCACTTCGACGGTCGCGACAAGCCTGTCGGCTCGCCAGTGAACCTGGTGCACAGGTTGTCGAAGAACCACGTGACAGAAAGCACCGGCTGGACTGGCTACGCGTTGTTCACCGGCGACGCGCTTCGGCAACTGCAGCTTTCTCCCGACGGCATGCACTGCGAGCGCGAAGAGTACGAACACCTGGGTGCGACAGACACTTACAGCATCGACCTTGCCGAGCACTACAAGGAGCGGGTGGATGCCCGGCGCAACCTGGTGACCCTGGAGGAAGCGCACGCGGAAGTAGTAGTGGATCTGCCTGCGCCACCCGCCGTCGTTTGGGAGTGGCTGAATGACCCTCAGAAGCGGTTGATGTGGCAGGGCATCACGATCCGTTCCGAGTCCGTCGGGTTGCGAGGAGTGGGCACCCGGAACCACTGCCTGCACGGCAAGAAGGGCGGCAGCATCCAGACGATCCTCGACTGGCGCCCCTTCGACTATTTCACCTTTGAATCTCAGAACGCCGGGGCATCCAAGGCCGACATGCTCATGACGCACAGGCTGGAGCCCACGGCCGGGGGACGCGACTGACGGCCACGATGAGGCTTCTTATGCCGGTGCCAGATCTGGTACTGCGCCTGGCAGCAAAGCTGGTGGTGAAACGGTACGGCATCGAAGAGTCATACCGGCGGCTGGGCCGGCTGATGGCAGAGGCAGCCGGCGACTCGAGTGCCTCGGGGTCCCCCTCGCCGGTCGTACTGGAGCATTCGGCGGTGCGCTAGCCGTCGCTGGCTCTGATGCGCTAATGCCAGTGGCGATCAACTCCCACTTGACTGTATCACAAACTAGGCGCAAAATAGCGACAATGCTTAAGGAAACGGCATAGAAACCCGTGTGGGAGCGTAAGATGCCGGAGGAACCGCTGCTGGTGGAGGTGATTGCCTACGCGCCGACCGCCTATTATCACTGCACTCACTGTGAGGTAGCGTGGCGATCAGCGGGTGGGTCGAACCATACGCACGAGGAACAGGTGCAGAGCAGCTTGCCCGAGGATCTGGCACGTGAGTACCAGGCCGTATCCGACTGGGTGCGCGAGCTGTTTCGCATACACTGTGACCGTGTGGCGGTGAAAGTGATCGACGCAGCATCGCTGGAGGGATTCTACAAATCACTGCGGTACAGCGTACGGCGCTACCCGGCGGTGATCGTAGATCGCCAGCTACGTTTCGGTGGTGGGGCATTGCAGGATGCGGAGAAGGAGATTGCCCGCCTGCTTGCCTGAGCCAGAAAGGAGTAGGATCCGCAAGAGATAGACCCGTCCGACGGAGTCCAGAAAGGGGCCAGTGTCTGGCATGCGCGGCCCCGCTCAGTCTTGGAGGGACGATGAATACTCTTTGGATCGTTGTCATCGCCGCAGTCGTCATCTACCTGGCTTACAACTTCTATGCGCAACGCATTGACCGTGACGTCATCCAGGCGGACGCGAAGCGCGCCACGCCCGCCAGGATGTACATGGACGGTGTGGACTTCATGCCCACCAGCCGCAACGTGTTGTACGGCTACCACTTCAAATCCATTGCTGCGGCCGGGCCCATCGTGGGCGTCATCACGGCGGCCAATCTGTGGGGCTGGCTGCCGGCCCTGCTCTGGCTGATGATCGGCGTGTCGTTCATCGGCTGGGTCAGCGACTACAGCGCCATCATGGTGGCGGTCCGCAATGACGGCAACAGCCTGAGCGCCATCAGCCACAAGTCTGATCGCGCCCCGCACCCGCACGATCCTGTTCACGTTCATCTTCTTCTACCTGCTGCTGGTCGCCGGCGCCTTCATGGGCATCATGGCCGCGCTGCTGGCCGCCCGCCCGGACGTGCCCTTCGGCATCATCATGCTCGGCATCATGGGCTTTCTGGCCGGCCAGATGCTCTACAAGTGGAAGATGGACCTGATCGTGGTGACGCTGATCGTCGTCGGCGTCACCGTGGCGGCCATGATCCTTGGCCCGGTCGGCGCCACGACCGATGCTGAGGGTGACCTCAATGGAACGGACCGGTCAACTCCGCGACGGTCGCCTTCAACAAGGCAATCAACAAGCATCACCGGCGGCAATGCGATCATGACGCGTGACCGACCCGACCAATGCCGACCCGCGCATCCCGGCGCCTGGCGCCGATGGCAAACGGCCTTCCACGGCTGTCTACGACGCGGCGACCGGCGAGATCAGCACCATGCCCTCGTATCTGTTCTGGGCGCTGTTCCTGCTGGTCTTCGCCTATCTTGCAGCCACCTTGCCGATCTGGCGGTTTGCCCAACCGGTCAACTACATCGGCTTCTGGGTCACGCTGTTGACCATCGGCTTCAGCGCGATCGGCGCGGTCCTGGCGCCGTTCATCAAGCCGGAGATCGGCACCTTCGCCCTGGCAGCCGGTCAAGACCTGGGGCTTGCACGATGAGCTGCCAAAGCCTGGCAGCCGCTCTGGCCGATGCTGTTCGTCACCATCGCCTGCGGCGCCATCTCCGGCTGGCATGCGCTGTTCGGCTCGATCGGCACGGCCCGCCAGTTGGAATATGAGACCGACGCCCTGCCCGTGGGCGGCGGCGCCATGTTCACCGAGAACACGCTGGCCCTGCTGTCGCTGGTCGCTGTTTCGATCGCCGGGACGGGCGGCGGCGCAGGCCGCTTTGCGGCCGGCGTTGGCAGCCTGTTGTCGGTGCTCTTCGGCGATGGCTTCCAGCTCGTTCGGCACGGCGCTGGGCTTTGGCGCCTTCATGGTCATCGTGCTGACCGTGACCCAGTTGATCTTCCGCGTCATGCGCGTGACGCTTTCAGAGTGGGTGGGCGAGTGCGTCCCGGTGCTGAAGAACATGCACGTCTCCACCATCGTCTCGATGTTCCTGACGATTCTGCTGGTGCTGACCGGCACCTGGGTCTACCTGTGGCAGCTGTTCGGCGCGGCCAACCAGCTGATGGCGGCTCTCAGCCTGCTGATCGTGACCGTCTGGCTGAGAGCGCAGAAGCGCAACCCGGCCTTTGCGCTGTGGCCGATGCTCTTCATGTACATCACCACTCTGGCCGCCACCCTGGTGACGGCCCGCAACCTGTATGTGACGATCGTGCCGACAGGGCGGCGTCGGCCGCGGCCGGCGCCTGGGCGATGATCATCATCGCCGTCCTGCTGTTCGTCGCCGCATTGTTGATCGGCTGGGATGGCTATCAAGCCTACCAGCGCTACAGCACGCGCGGTCCAGAGGCGGCAGCGCCGAAACCTGCCGCAGCGCCGACTCAGTAGGGCGAGTAGCGCATAGACGGCGTGCGGCGCTCCACTCGGCCGCCGCACGCCTCCACCGCTCATTCGTGGCCGGAGTCAGGGCGTGCTGTCGACGGCACGCGCCAGATCGCGTAACGACTCGAAGTAGCTCGACTGCGCATCCGCAGCTGATGATCGGGGAACGGCAGGTGGACTTCGAAATTGGGTGCATCCCGGCGCAGGCGAAAGCGCGCATAGCACGGGTGAAAGCTTCTGGCGATGGGAGAGCAGAGCTGTTCGAGCGTCCTGGCGGCCAGGTCGAGCAATGCCTTGCGGCGCCAGGAAGCGCAGTCCCTGGTAAGTCGCGCTTTCCCAGCTGCGGCTGGCGACCTGCTGCTCTGCGGTATCGCGCCCGGTCCAGGTCTGTGGATCGAGCCAGCTCGAGGTCGACACGCGGGCGGCGTGCTGAGTTGAGCGCGGAAGATGAGCGTGTCGCGCCGGCCGCTGCAAGTAGCCAGCATCCACATCCAGGGGACATCGCGCGGGTCAAGAACGAGCAGCGTTGTCCAATCGGCGGAAAGGGCTTCTTGGCCTGGGCGATGACCAGTTCGGCGACCGAGGTGCCAAGCCAGCGGAACGTGGTGCGCTCGCCGATCTGCGGCAGGCCATCCTGCATCCACTTGAGCACTGCGTCGCCGCGGCGCAGGTTGTAGATGATGCCGAAGGCAAACCAGCCCATGACAATGACGACCGCCAGATGACGAGTATGTAGGACTCGTCCAAGTCGCACCTCATAGCGTACGCAGGAGCACTCATTGTATGCAGGTCACGGAGCATCAATCGCGAGAATATCGATCGACGAAGATGCAGCAATCGAGACACAGCAGGTGAACAGCGCCGACTCGCTGGCAGGCGTCCGCGAATTTCTTATGGCATGTTCGGCATGGAATTTGCCGAACATGCCCTGGAGATGCGCGCCAGCCTGGAGAGCCTGTTCATGCTGGCAACGGTGGGCGATATGATCGGCGTGCCGTCCTGCCGCCCTATTACAGCCTGCGCCTGCTGCCCTATGTTGTCCCCAAATCGCAACCTGGAAACGCCGCGTTCTGCGCGAACGCGAATTCACGCGATGAACACGATTATCACCTGGACGGTCTTATGACAATTGCAAGGAGTCAGATCGAAAATGAGCGATCTGAGAGCAAGAACCCGAAGAAGAAAAGTTTTTTGCAAAACATGAAGGAAGTGATCTACGGCATGGCCTCGCACGACATGAGCCGCTATGCCCTGCGCACGCGCGCCAGCATGGAGCATCTGTTCATCCTGATCACGATGGGCGATATGATCGGCATCCCGATCCTGCCGCCGTACTACAGCCTGCGCCTGCTGCCCTACGTGGTGCCGCAGATCTCCACCTGGAAGCGGCGCCTGCTGCGTGAGAAAGATGTTTCGGACGCGATGTTCTAGGATCGCAATCGCACGAATCGTCGATCGTAAATCAGGAGACAGCATGTCTCTCAAACAAATCTTCGAAGAACATCCCGAACGACGCTACATCATGTTCGGCGGCAAGGGCGGCCTGGGCAAGACCACCTTCTCGGCCGCCACCGCCTACTGGCTGGCCCAGCAGGGCAAGAAGGTGCTGGTCTTCTCCGTCGATCCGCAGGCCAGCCTTTCCGATATCTTCCAGAAGGATATCTTCGGCAAGGGCCCGGTCAAGATCATGGAGAATCTCTGGGCGCAGGAGATCGACGCCGACCAGCACATCAAGGCCTATCAGAACGAGATCCGCCAGAAGATCCTGGATATGTACGGCTTCGACGAGGTGCCCGAGGAGATCGAGCAATACATCCAGGCTGCCTCGGCCGAACCCGCCATGGAGGAAAGCGCCATCTTCGACGCGGTGGTGGATATCGTGGTCGAGGGCGACTACGATTACTACATCTACGACCTCGTGCCGCTTGGGCATGCGCTGTACTACCTGAGCATGGCCAAGGTCTACGACGAGTGGATCAACAAGATCACCAAGCTGCGCGAGGAGATGCGCGAGTACGAGGAGATGGTCTCCCGCATGAAGCGCGAGAAGGAAACCGAAGAAGATCAGATCCTGACGGAACTGCAGTACATCCGCAGCCGCATCAACGCCTCCTCTCAGCATCCTGACCGACAAGGAAAAGACCGGCTTCTTCTTTGTCGTCATCCCGGAAGAAATGATCCTGATCGACACGCAAAGGCGGCCGAGCTGTTCGCCAAGTTCGATGTGCCGATCATGGGCTACGTGGTCAACCGGTGGTGCCGCGGGAACTGCTCCAGCAGAACATCCCGCCTACCTGAGGAACCGCATCGAGATGCAGGACAAGTACCTGGAGCAGATCGAGACGACGTTCGGCGGACAGGTGGCGGCCCACGTTCCGGAGCTGGAACGCGACGTGACCGGCCTGGAGATGATCGAGCAGCTGGCCGAAATCATGTACGGGAAATAGGAGGAGAAGCAGCCATGAATGCAGATCGAAACCTCCATGCAGGATTACGTCAAGGAGCATCCTCACCTGCGCTACATCTTCTTTGGCGGCAAGGGCGGCGTGGGCAAGACCGTCGCTGGCCGGCGCGACGGCCATCTGGCTGGCGAAGCAGGGCAAGCGCGTCATGCTGGCCTCCACCAATCCGGTCCACAGCCTGAGCGGCCTGCTGGGCCAGAATGTGTTCGGCAAGCCAACCGCCGTCGAACGGCGTGCCGAACCTGTGGGCCTATGAGATCGACACCAAGGACACGATCGAACGCTCCAAGCAGGAGATCCGCGAGAAGATCCAGTGGTTCCTGAAGTTTGCCGATATCTCCACCAAGGCCGAAGACTTCGTCGAATCGGCTACGATGAACCCGGCCTTCGAAGAATCGGCCATGTTCGAGAACATGGTGGACCTGATGCTGGGCGACGAATACGACGTGTATGTCTTCGACACCGCGCCGACCGCCAATGCCCGCCGCCTGCTGGGCATGTCGCAGGTCTATTCGCTGTGGGTCAACAAGATGCTGAAGAGCCGGGAGGAAGCCCGCTCCCTGCGCGAACTGCTCTCCTTCACCAAGAAGAAGGAAGAAGACCCGCTGATGGAATATCTGGTCGCCTTCCGCGACCGCATGGGCAAGGCCCGCGAGCTGCTGACCGATCCGGAGCAGACCGCCTTCTTCTTTGTGACCCTGCCCGAGGCGCTGCCGATCGCCGTCATCACCCGCTTCATCGGCTGGTTCCATGACTTCGGCATCCCGGTCGGCGGCGTGATCGTCAACATGCTGATCGACCAGAGCCAGGTCAACGACCGAGTCGCCGGAGTTTGTCCGCAACCGCGTGGCCATGCAGGACCGCTACATGGAGGACATCTGGGAGAAGTTCGACGGCATGGTGCGCGCCCGGCTGCCGCTGTATGAGACGGAGGTGCGCGGGGTGGACATCGCTCACGCGCATGGCAGATTCGCTGTTCTCGTCGCAGGCTAAGCAGGGAACGATTGCGTGAGCCGAACGTCGGCGCGCTGCCGGCGGATGGGGGTTAGGTGGTAGACGGGGCGTACTCACCTGCACTTGCAGTGACAGGTGCAAGTGTCGACAGGCTCAGTATGGAGTTGATAGTTATGGGCAGCGATGCGAATGATTCCGTCGAGGGGTAGCGGTGGTCTGTCGCACCCAAGTGCGGGGCTCCTGGACCACACCATTGGCATCGTCGGCAACCCCCAACAACTTCATCCTGAGGCTCTCGAAGGACGCCCCGTGGTGGCGCGGTCCGCTTTGATGCAAATGGCGTGTAGACGGCGTACTCAACTGCACTTGCAGTGACAGGTGCAAGCACCGTGCCTACACCGGCACGGTGTAGGTATGTCGACAGGCTCAGTATGGAGTAGATAGTTCTGAGCATTGATGCGAGTGGTTCCGTCGAGGGGTAGCGCCATTTCCTGCCACCCAAGAGCGGGGTTCCTGCACAGAATCACTCACATCGACGGTGACTCCTAACAACTCCATCCTGAGCCTGACGAAGGACCGGCGCTGCGGCGCGAGTTGCTTCAATGCGAATTGGCCGCGCAACCGGCGTCCTTCGTCAGGCTCAGGATGGAGTTGTTACTTGTAGGCACCGATGCGAGTGGCTCTGTCGAGGGGCATCGGTTAGCTGTGGCGCCCTAGCACGGGGTTCCGGGGCAGTACCGCCGGCGTAGTTGGCAATCCCTATCGCAGCCACCCTGATGTGCCGGTGGCCGTCTCGACACTTGCACCTGTCACTGCAAGTGCAGGAGAGGACGCACCGTCGCCCACCCGATCCGCGTTGGCGGCATCCCGTAGCGCAGCCACCCTTACGTGCCGAGGGCCGTCTCGAAGGGCGCCACACTCAATCGCTGCGGCACTCCTCAATACCAAACCGTCCCCGCCACTCCTCAGTACCACACCATCCCCGCCACCGAGACGACCGAGGTGTCGTCGTCGTCGGCCGGGCACTGGGAGTACGCGATCGTTTCGCCGTGAGCCGGGGCGAGCAGGCGCAGACCCAGGTAGGCGGGCGGGACGCCGCACACATTGTTCCGGTCGCCGCAGGCGCGTATCGCCGCCAGGAATCCCTCAGCGTCTCCCAGCTCCATCAGACGCAACAGCGCGGCATCGTCCTGTTCCAGATCCGCGCGTCCGGCGGCGTTGAGCGCGTCCCCGCCGAATGCAACCCCCACGTGCGCCAGGTCTCCGGCGACGACTACCAGCACGCGATCTCCCGCAATCGCTGTCGCGCAGCGTGTTCAGCAGCGCGGACAGCCGCGCGTCGTGATCGGCCCTGGCAGTCCCGGCTATGAACCGGCTGAAGGAACCGCACAGAACGGGCAGCATGGGCAGCGGGTGTGCGCCCCTCAGGTGATGCAGCCATACTGCAGCCAGCTCGACCGAGTGCTCGCTGCGGTGATTGAGCTCCTCGGCGAATGCCCGCTCCTCTCCGAGCGCAGACGCCGCGGCATCGAGCAGGCGTGACGGCAGGGGAAGGGTCCCGAAGGGGGTCGCGTATGGGGTGCGGGTCAGGGTAGCAGCGCTCTCGGCGCCGTAGTGGTCCGTGCCGAACACGATCGCTGCGTCCGCCTCGCGCACCGCCCGCGCGGCTCGCTGCCACACGGCTGCGTAAACCTCTTGCCCGCGCTCGTAGTCGATATGCGGGCTCAGCACCCCGCGCACACCGCCCGCCTCGCGTGCACCGCTCGCGGCCAACAGAGCGTCCAGCCCGGCGCCCAGCTCGGCAGCCCCGGCCGGATAGCCGCGACCGGCGAGCGACGGCGGGCGGAACGGGGCGCCGCGATACGCGGCGAGCGCCTCAGCCCGCATCCCCTCAAACCGGTCGTTGGCGAGCAGTCCCGCCTGGTCGCAGGCGGCCAGAAACTCGCGGATGACCTCATCCGGCAGCAGGAGGCCGAACTGCGCGGCTGAGTCGTCTCGCAGGGCAGCGCGGTCGCGGTCCCGTCGCAAAGGTACAGCAGCGGCGCCAACTGCGCCGGCACCATGACCGTCTTGCCGGCGAGCGCCAGCGGGTCGCGGAGCGCAAGGTAGGGGCGGTCGCCGTAGCTCAACGGCTGCGGGTCGACCGCCCTCAAGCGCGGGTACGTGGGGTTCGTCACCGCCATCTGGCGCACCGGGCCGGCATACCCCTACCGCGGCACATACCACCGGCTCGCTTCGACGACATCTTGGATCTCAACCCGCCACCGGTCCTTGTCGGGTCCGGTGTAATATTGGTCGTACCCCTGCCACGCCTGATCCGGTTGTCCTGAATAGAGGAGATTCAGCACGAGAGGCAGCACCGAGCATTTGTTGGTATTGTCCCACTCACCTGACTCACCGGCCGCCCCACGTGTCGCCCGGGTGCGCGACTCGCCAATTGACTCGGCGTACTGGCCGGCGTATTTGGGATTTGCCGGGATGTACCCTTTCTCTTTGTCAAGCGCCAGTACGACCATCACCTTTGGCGACGCTACGTAGGGGCAGTATGTGTAGGCGAACGAGTCGTCGCACGTCGTGAATTCGTAGACGCCGTCGCCGTTCAGGTCCTGGAACTGCCCGCCACAGTTGCCGGTCTGCGCATCCAGTAACATCTCCGGCTGAGAACCGAGATCGAACAGGTACGTGCCGAAGCAGCAGTGAGCGCCGCCGCTATAGGTTTCGATGACCACATCCGGGTTGCCTTCACCGGTCAGGTCCTTGCCGGTCAGCAGGCCGAAAGCCGTTGCAGGGATCTCCAGTTGTGGCTGCCCGGCAGTGGAGATGGTTGCGACGTTCTCGAAATCGAATGCAGTCCCCGGGTTGTGCCACATGCGCAGCGTATAGCGCCCAATGGTCCGCTCGTCTGCGATCTCGTATTTGACCGACGGGTCATTGGGGGACACGGGCGCCTGCGGAGTGGGCGATGGTGGTGGAGTGGCCGTGCCGGCAGGCCGTGTCGCCGAAGGGTTCAGTGCGGGAGCGGGCGTCGCCGCAGACGGCGTAACGGTAGCCGGCGATGCGACTACGGTGCGCGCGGGTTGGGACGCGATGGGTGACGCGGCCGGTCCTGGAGTCGCTCCCTGCGCTGTCACAGAGGTTGGCGCCGGGCTCGCCGATGCCTGCGGTGGGCTTGTGGTTGCGGGGGACCGCAGCTGTGTTGCGGCTGCGACCGGGCTTGCAGCGGGCGCAGGTGTGTTTGTCGCGGTGACGACTACGGTCACGACGACGGGAGTGCCCGTGAGTTGGTCGCAGCCGGCGAGGAACGCCAGCGTGAAGAGCATTGCCGGTAGCATGCGGGAGAAGATGCCTTTGGGCAACACGATATCCTCCTTACAACACGGTGAGGCGATTATATCACCCGGGCGCAACAGGATATGCGTGCCTGCTTCCGAGCAGGCCCGGAACGGACGCTGCTTACTGCAGGATGCACGAGTGGGCGTATACTAGTAGCGGCCACATCGCAGGAAGGAGCCCGTCGTGAAGTTCACCCTCAAGGACGACCAGGTAGATCGCATCCAGACAGGCGCCCTCGTAGACCCGTTCGAGGTGCTGGGCGCACACTCCGAGCTGCTCGATGGGCAGCCGGGCCTCGTAGTCCGGGCGCTGCTTCCGTTCGCCGAGCGTGCGTGGGTGGTGCCGGATGACAAGCCGGCGCAGGAGATGGAGCGATACGAAGGAACCGACCTATTCGAGGCGCAGTTCCCAAAGCGCACCGATTTCTTCCGCTATCGCCTCCGGCTCCAACACAAGGACGGGCGAGAGACCGAGAGCTACCATCCGTATAGCTTCCCGCCCGTGCTGAGTGAGGAAGACCTGTTTCTGATGGCCGAGGGCAACCACTTCCGGGCCTACGACAAGCTGGGCGCGGAGGTGATGGAGATGGA
Source organism: uncultured Chloroflexia bacterium (assembly GCA_963783655.1). Lineage (GTDB taxonomy): Bacteria > Chloroflexota > Anaerolineae > CG2-30-64-16 > CG2-30-64-16 > CAWAOA01. The sequence goes on along the minus strand of CAWAOA010000013.1, from coordinate 80,789 downwards.
TGGGGTGCCCGGCGTATGCTTCGCCGTCTGGGCGCCAAATGCGGTGCGGGTCAGCGTTGTGGGTGACTTCAACAGGTGGGATGGGCGGCGTGACATGATGCGCCGGCGCGGCGCCACGGGGATATGGGAATTGTTCATCCCCGAGCTGGGCGAAAAATCGGTGTACAAGTACGAGATCAAGACGCCGGCAGGAACGACCCTCCTGAAAGCCGACCCCCAAGCGTTCTTCTCCGAATTGCGCCCTCGCACCGCCTCCGTCGTCTGGGACACTCGCAAGCATGAGTGGCAGGACGCAGCGTGGATGGAAGCGCGGGCTGCCGTCGATCCGCTGCGCGCGCCGCTGTCGATCTACGAAGTACACCTGGGCTCGTGGATGCGGGTACCGGAGACGAACGGTTACCTGAGTTACCGCGACCTGGCACATCGCCTTGCCGATTATGTCGAGCAGCAGGGTTACACGCACGTCGAGCTGATGCCGGTGACTGAGTTCCCGTTCGACGGCTCCTGGGGCTACCAGGTCACCGGCTTCTTCGCCCCCACCAGCCGCTTTGGGACGCCAGACGATTTCCAGTACTTTGTCGACTTCCTGCACCTGCGCGGGATCGGCGTGATCATGGACTGGGTCCCGGCGCACTTCCCTCGCAACGACTCCGGTCTGATCGAGTTCGACGGTAGCACTCTATATGAATACGCCGATACGCGACTGGGTGAGCACAAGACCTGGGGCACCAAGTCGTTCAATTTCGCGCGCAACGAGGTGCGCCAATTCCTCATCAACAGCGCCCTGTACTGGCTCGAGCGCTATCACATCGACGGCATCCGCGTCGACGCTGTGGCCGCCATGATCTACCTGGACTATAACCGCGACGAGTGGGTGCCCAACCGTTTTGGTGGGCGGGAGAACCTTGAAGCCATCTCACTGCTGCGGCGCATGAACGAGCTGGTGCACGGCGAACAGAAGGGCGCGATCACGGTGGCGGAGGAATCGACCTCCTTCCCGATGGTGAGCCGGCCGACGTATCTGGGTGGGTTGGGGTTCACCTTCAAATGGAACATGGGTTGGATGCACGACACGCTCGACTACGTCGCGCTCGATCCGGTATTCCGGAAGTACCAGCACCAGAAGATGACCTTCGGCCTGATGTACGCCTTCACCGAGAATTTCGTGCTGCCGATCTCCCACGATGAGGTGGTGCATCTGAAGAGGTCGATGGCGAGCAAGATGCCCGGCGACTTCTGGCAGCGTTTCGCGAACCTGAGGCTGTTCTACGGCTTCATGTGGATGCACCCGGGTAAGAAGCTGTTGTTCATGGGACAGGACTTCGGGCAGTGGGGCGAATGGAACGAGAACCGCAGCCTGGATTGGCATCTGACCCAGTTCGATCCACACGCGAGGCTGCAGCGCTGGGTGTCCGATCTGAACCGTGTGTACCGGAACGAGCCATCGCTGTACGAGCAGGATTACGACTGGAACGGCTTCGAGTGGATCGATGCAAACGATTCGGAGAACAGCGTCTTCTCGTTCGTCCGGCGTGCTACCGACCCCACGGACTACCTGGTGGTGGTGGCCAACTACACGCCGGTGGTGCGTTACGGGTATCGCATCGGCGTGCCAGAGGCGGTGCACTACCGCGAGCTGCTCAACAGCGATTCCCAATATTACTTCGGCAGCAACGTCGGTAATGGGTTGGGTCTCCAGGCAGAGCAGCGACCCTGGCAGACGCAGCCCTGCTCGCTGGTGTTGACGCTGCCCCCGCTGGCATTGGTGGTGCTGAAGCCCGAGCGGGCGGCGAAGGACGAGGGGGAGACAGAATGACAGCTTCGGGCGAATACGGCGCCGGGGAGCGCGAATCGATATATGCGGGATGGCTGGGTCGAAACTTCGAGGAGCTCGATACCCCTGCTCTGTGCCTCGATCTGCCGGCCGTCGAACGCAACATCGACCGGATGGCTAATTTCCTTCGCGGCCACCGGGCCCGCCTGCGCCCGCACTCGAAGACGCACAAGTCGCCGGCGATCGCGGAGATGCAGCTTGCGGCCGGAGCCATCGGGATCACGTGCGCCAAGCTGGGGGAGGCGGAGGTCATGGCGGCGGCCGGCGTCCGAGATATCCTGGTGGCGAACCAGATCGTGGGTAGTACCAAGATCGCACGCCTCATGCTGTTGGCCCGCGCAACCGATATCATGGTCGCAGTGGATGACGCCGACAACGTGGCGGAGGTGGATGCGGCCGCCCGCGCCAGCGGGCTCACGCTGCGCGTGCTGGTTGAAGTGAATGTCGGGTTGAACCGCTGCGGCGTGGAGCCGGGTGACGCGACGTTGGCGCTCGCCAGGCGCGTGGTTTCGGCGCCGGGACTCCGCTTCGAGGGACTGATGGGCTACGAGGGTCATGCTGTGTTCGTGCCCGACCGGGACGAACGCAAGGGCCAGACCGACGCGGCGTTGGCCGCGCTCATGTACGCCCGCGATTGCCTTATCGAAGACGGGATCGAGGTCAAAATCGTGAGCGGCGGGGGCACCGGAACCTTCGACATCACCGGGGCTCACGCGGGCATGACGGAGATCCAGGCGGGATCCTACGCCACGATGGACGCCAATTACCGCGAGGTGGTCAAGGTACCGTTCGAGTATGGCGTCTTCGTAGCCGCGGAGGTGATCAGTACGGCCCGCCCGGGCGCGGCCGTCGTAGATCTGGGAATGAAGGCGATTACGAAGGATTTCGGGATGCCCAAAGTGGGAGCGCCAGAGGGTTGGGAGATCGTGGCGCTGTCAGAAGAGCACGCCACGCTTAAGAGCACAGGGGGTCGGCCGCTTCACCTCGGCGACCGGGTGATGATCTACCCCAACCACGGCTGCACCACGATCAACCTGCACGATCGCTTCTTTGCCCTGCGTGACGGGCGAGTCGAAGCGATCTGGCCGGTGGCGGCCCGGGGAAAGTCGCAGTAGCGCACCCCGGGGTAGGACGGGCCGGTTGCTCTAGCCCGGCAGAAACACGCGGAGTGCGGCCGCGTTTTCGCTCGCGGTGAACGGTGTAGCGTCCCATCGAAGCAGGGAGAAGCGCATAGCGGATACCGGGCAGGGACAGCGAGCCGCCATCCCATGCCAGCTCCAACTGCCCTTCCAGGGCGCCCCAGATCTCCAGCGATTCGCCGGTGCACGCTCCGCCGTAGACGGCGCCCGCATCGAAACCCACCTTCTCGACCACGAAATACGGGCTGCGCGCCAGCTCGGCGCGGGATAGTCCCGCGCCGAACGGCTCCAGGATGGGTGTGAGCGGCTGCGGTGCCAGGTCAAAATCGATCACGTCCATCGCCCGCTCGACGTGCAGCGGTCGCGGTCTACCCGCGGCATCCACGCGGTCCCAGTCGTACACGCGGTAGGTCGTATCGGAGTTCTGCTGGATCTCCGTGACGACTACGCCGGACAGCAGCGCGTGCACGGTTCTCGCCGGGAGCATGACGGCCTGTCCGGCCAAAACCGGTACTCGCCGCAGCACCTCGTTGAGACGCCCGTGCTCGAGCGCCCGGCAGAAGGATGCGCGTGTCACGCCGGGCTCCGCCCCGACGATGAGGGAAGCGCCGGGATCGGCGTGCAGCACGTACCACATCTCGGTCTTCCCCAGCTCGCCGCCTTCGTGCTCGGTGGCATAGCGATCGTCTGGGTGGACCTGTACAGACAGGTCCTGCTGCGCGTCCAGCAGCTTGACGAGCAGCGGGAACTTGCGCCGCTCGAGCGCCCAACCGGCGCGGCTGCCGACGAGCGCTTCGCCCAGCTGCGCCTGCACCTCGACCAGGTCGCGACCCTGCCAATAACCCCAGTCCACCTTCGTGGAACCGCTCGGGTGGCCCGAGATCTCCCAGCTCTCCGCCACGACGCCGGACGGCAGCTGCCTGCCGAAAAGAGTTTCGAAGCGCCGCCCACCCCAGATGTAGTCACGGAGTACGGGCTGAAAGGTCATCGGGAACAATCGACTGTCAGGCATTTCTGTCCTTATCCCGGCACAATCGGGGGTGGCCGGCGCGATTTTTACGGTTTGACAATAATACATCTCAGATGTAAGATCGCATCCATTGACGGTTAACAACCGCATAGCTATGGGCCCCATGCTCTACAGGTGGTGCGAGGCCGCCGTAAGGGATGACCTTGTTCGGTGTTTCCACGGATTGCGACCCTTCTGGTGCGCCCCAGACCCTGTCGCCTCCTAAGCACGCCAGTAGAGCTACGAAAGCCGCTGCCGCCAGGTGGCGGCTTTCGATTTGGTAGCTCAAAGATATGCCGGAAATGCTGTTTGTAACTATGCCCCCTGACGCCAGGCCCCCGAGATGGTATCTTAGTGACGTCGCCGGTACTTGACAGTAGTCACGATATCGGGCACAATACACTTGCTCCTTGGGGCACATTAAGTTGCTATCCTACTACCGAGGAGGTGATGCTAATGCAGTTTCCTAGTACGTCTCGCGCCGTAGCATCGCCTCGGTTTACCAAATAGGTAGTGCTACGGCGCAGAAGAGGCAAGGGACGGGTCACCCCCGTCCCTTGTCTTCATTAACGGTGCGTCGAAGCCGCCGTTTCGTAACCGATACCCTCGGGCGCATCTGAACGGCCGGGAATCCGGCAGCCCCACGCCTGTGCGCCTCAGTTCCTGACGGCCATCCCAATCGCGTATTTGCTCCAGACTTCCACTGTGACAGACTCACCCAGCAGCAAGAAGGCCAGGTAGTGCGGCCGGCCCGGCTGGCGGCGCAGGTACATACCCGCTTCGTCGGGTGTGCGGTCCCCTTTGCGCAGGTTGCAGGTGCGGCAAGCCGCCACCAGGTTGTCCCAGGTGGGGGCGCCGCCCTTGCTGCGCGGCACGATGTGATCCAGCGTAAGGTAGGCACGGCCCGGGGTGGCGCCGCAATACTGGCACGTGTAGTTGTCGCGTGCCAGCAAGGTGCGGCGCGATGGATTTTGCACGAGCCTGTGTGGGATCCGGACGTAGTAGCAGAGCCGGATAACGAGCGGCGTGGGAAGCGAAGTGTAGGCGGCATGCAGTCGCTCCTCAGCGGCCTCGACCAGCTCCGCCTTCTCCTTGAGGAGCAGGATGATAGCGCGCTGCACCGATACTACGCTCAGCGGCTCGTAGGATGCGTTCAAGACAAGTACGCGGTTAACTGCCATTGCAGCAACTTTTGCACCGGGTGCGGAGCCGGCGCAGGGCATGCCAGCGTGCCGCGAGGGGCGGCGTGCAATAGAGAACGCCCGGCCTTCACCATGAAGAGCCGGGCGTTCATACCGACGTGGGGTGGCCAGTGGGGCTTGAACCCACAGCCTCCTGGGCCACAACCAGGTGCTCCGCCAGTTGAGCTATGGCCACCACGTGCTGGTGTGTACCAGAACGATCGCCGGGGTGTATCCCCGCGAAAGCTCGGGGGCAGGGATTCGAACCCCGATACGGAGCTCCAAAGGCTCCTGTCCTGCCGTTAGACGACCCCCGATCGCCCGGACTGTCCTGTCTATGAGGTGCCGAGGCCCAGACTTGAACTGGGGACACCGCAATTTTCAGTCGTGTGCTCTACCAACTGAGCTACCTCGGCACGTGTTGCGACTATCTCCTGAATGAAAAACTGGAAGGGCGGCCGGCTAGCCAGCCCCGCCTTCCAGCCGGGAGCGAGAGCGGGCGATGGGATTCGAACCCACGACCTTCTCCTTGGCAAGGAGACGTTCTACCACTGAACTACACCCGCAAGATCCAGATTTTACGAGCCGTATGATAGCCGAATGCGCAAACGTTGTCAAAACCGCGACTCAGGTTTGCCCGCGGTTGAGCGGGCGAACCTCACGTGCCCAGCAGTGCCTGCGCGGCCACCAGCGCCAACATGCCGGCGACGATGGTCAGCAAGATGTTGCTCGTGCGCCAGCCCACCACGATGGCCACGGCGGCCGCAAAGATCTGGGGATTGCGCCAGGACAGGTCCATGACGCCGCCCCGATGTCGCCGTCTCGGGCAGGATGATCGCCGACAAGCACGGCGACCGGCACGAAACGCAATGCCCGCAGAACCAGTCCGGCGTATGGATGCGCTCGAGCAGAACGATGAAGGAAAGCCGGATGGCGAAGGTGATCACGCCGGCGAGCAAGATAAACAGCCAGAGGCTCACGCTCGCCTCGCTTCGACCAGCATGCCGGCGGTGATGCCGATCAGCGCAGCCAGGAGCAGCCCGGTCTTGTAGGGCAGGCCGGCCGCCAGCAGCCCGACAAGCGCCGCCACGATGGCAGCGGCGATGCTGGCCCTGTCCTTCAGGGCGGGCACGACCAGGGCGATGAACGTCAGCGGCAAGGCGAAGCTGAGCGGCCAGTTCTGCGGCATCTGGGCGCCGACGAAGATGCCGGCAGCGGTGCTCATCTGCCAGCAAGCCAAGTGTCAGGCCCGGCGCCGAGCATGTACCAGTGGCGATAGCGCACCGTCGCCTCGTCGATCGTAGTGCATGATGCTGACCACATAGGCCTCGTCGGTCAGCAGGTAGGCCAGCAGCAGCTTCCAACCCGGGCCCAGGTGGCGCAGATGCGGGGCCATCGAGGCGCTGTAGAGGGCGTGGCGCAGGTTGACGATGAAGACGACCATCAGGATCACGACAGCCGACGCGCCCGCACCCAGCAACTGCACGGCGATGAACTGCGCCGAGCCGGCGAAGACCACCGACGACATGGCCTGCGCCAGCGGAGCCGGCAGATGCGCGCGCCGATGGCGAGCGCGCCGAAGATCAGCCCAAAGGGCGCTACGCCCAGCAGGATGGGTAGCTCGGCGCGCATCCCCGCCCAGAATTCCTGGCTGCGTGTGGCAGCGCTCGTCCCCGACTCCAAATCCACGGGATCCAATTCTCCACGGAGCATCGAACCGGTACAGGACGCACAGTATAGCCGGAGCGGGGAAGCAGCCGAAATTAGCCGCTGAGGGCGACACAGGAGGAAGGAGACGGATTCGTCAATCGACAACCGTGCAGGCTCGGAGCGGGCGGAAGTATCGACTGATTCTCCGTGGGAGGACGCGCTCCCTGACCCGGAGATGTTTACGCAAGCAGCACGGGGACATCGATCTGCACGGTTGTGCCATTCGACGGAGTGCTCTCGATTGTCACGCTGCCGCCCAGCGAAGCTGCCCGTTCTCGCATGCCCAGGATTCCCAGCCGCCCGCAGCGGAGTGCTTCATCCACGTCGAAGCCGTTCCCATCGTCTTCTACGATCAGGATCAGGCGCCCGTCACGCTGGGTCGCGACGATGCCGATCTGGCCGGCATGTGAGTGGCGAACCGCGTTTGTGAGAGCCTCCTGAGCTATGCGATAGACCGTCGTTTCAATCTCGAGGGGCAGCCGCTCTGCCTGCGATCCACTCACTGCGATTTGGATCCCACATTTGGTTTCCCGCCCCAGCTGCTCGGCATACTGGCGCAGGCCGGGCATAAGGCCAAGCCGGTCGAGGCTGGCGGGACGCAGGTTCACCGCGAGACCGTGCATATCGGCCAGTACGCCCGTAACCAGCTCCTTCAGGTTACCAATGCGCGTCTCGAGCCCGCGATTTCCTCGGGTCTCCTTCTCTATCATACCCAACTGGATGACCGCCGCGGAAAGCCGTTGCCCCTCATCGTTGTACAGCTCGTTCGCCACGTAGCCGCGTTCACTCTCCTGGACCATCGCCAAACGGCGAGACAGATTCTGAAGCTGTTCCCGGCCGGCGCGCAGCTGGTCGAGCAAGCGAGCGTTGTGTATGGCCACGGCCAAAGAATCGGCGATCTGCTGCGCCAGGTCGATGTCATCGGCGCCAAACGCATCGGGCCGGTTGGCAGTGAGGCTCAGGGCGCCGACGACGCGCCCGTCACCCTGCATGGGGATCACAGCCCAGGACCGGATGCCTGACTTGATCGAGCGACGCAGTGCGGCCGACGGCGCCGGCTCTGCGGCCAGATCAGGGATGTACCACGCGTGCCCACCCTGCATCGCCTTCAGGACATGCGCGGGGGTGTCCAGCGGTGGCACGTCGCCGGCCCGCAGCACGGCGCCTTCGGCCACCAGGTACTGCGCCTTGCGCGTATCGAAATCAATCAGGGCAATGACGGCGCGATCGCACGGCAGTGCGTGTTGAAGCCTGCGCAACGCGTCGCGGGCCGTGATCTCCAACGACTCCGCAGCGAGGACAGCATGGTCAATCTCGTGCAAGATCTCTAGCTGGTGCGCGGTCCGGCTGAGGACGGCTTCCGCACGCTTTCGCTCAGTAATATCGCGCTGCAGGATGACAAACCCGATCGTCTTGCCCGTCTCAGCCCTGAGCTCTGTGACGGTTTGTTCTACGTCCACCGGCGTTCCCGACCGGTGCCGGGCGGTAAACTGCGAATGTGCGGCTCCCGTCTGCTGTATGCTCAGGTCAGCCTGCTCCGCCTCTGCCGGCGAGTACTCCGGCAGAACTACCTGCGGGGCGACCCGCCCCAGGACCTCATCGTGTGTCCACCCGTAGAGCTTCTCAGCAGCGCCATTCCAATGCGTGATGCAGCGCTGCATATCGATTGCGAATACAGCATCGTGAACGTTGGCGAGCAACGTTGCCTGGTACCGCAGCGCCTCATTCGCTTGGGCGAGCTCTGCGGTCCGTTCCTGGACCCGCAACTCGAGCTCGTCACGTGCGCGGCGCAGCTCCGTGACGTCGGTGAAGCTGGTTACCGCACCTAACAATCTGCCGTCGTGGTCACTTATCGGTGCAGCGCTGACCAGGAAATAGACGGGGACTGAGGCGGGATCGCCGGCCGGCGTGTGCCGCATCAATTCGCCGCGGACAGTCTCGCCGCCGAGCGCACGCCTGAGCGGCATTTTCTCCACGCCCGCATCTGGGTCGTCTACCAGGACCGCTCGCGGGCGTGCAGCCCGCTCCTCCATGGACAAATGCCCAAATACCTGCTCGTAGCCCAGGAGCCGCGTGGCGGCGACGTTCTGGCGGATGGGTTTCCCCTCGTGATCGTAGATCACCACCCCATCATTGATCGAGTCCAGCGTCGTCTCAAGCTCCGCCGCCCGCGCCTCTGCCAGCCGGCGCTGCCTGGACTCAAGTTCCAGGACGCGGCGCATTCTCCAGCGCCAGCGATACGGCTGCGGCCAGCTTGCGTGCAAAATCCATCTCGGCGTCGCCGAAGGCGACTCGGGGAGCGCGGTAATTGAAGGAGAGTACGCCGATCACCTCATCGCGTATCATCAAAGGCAGGGCCAGAACCGCGCGCACGCCGTATCTGGCCATCAAGGGATGCCGGATGCCGTCGCTCTGCTCGCCGTCTACGATGGGGAGGGGCTGGCGTGCTGGCGGCGACCTGCACTGCGACCGAGGCTTGCTCATCACTCAGCTCGCGGCCGAGAAGGCGATCGGGGATCCCTACCCCGTAACTCAGAACCCACCGGCCATTTTCGTGCAGCCCGATGGCTCCGGAGGTGCAATCCAGCGCCGCAACGGATTTCGTCAGCAGGGTCTGCATGATCTCGCCGAACTCAAGCTTCGAGGTGATCGCCGTGTGGATATCGTGAAGGGCATCGCTGAGCTTCTGAGCGCGGACCCGTCCGGTCACGTCGACCAGGGAGTACACCAGACCCTCTACTCGTCCGCTTCCACCTCGGACCGGGGTGAGGGTCCAATCCCAATAGGTTACGCCGCGCCAGGGTTGGTCGGCGAACACAAAGGGCCGGGCGAGGAACGCAGCCCGTTCGCCGGTGTCCCGCACGTGGGTAAATATCGCTTCGTTCTCGGCATCGGGGAACAGTTCGAATGGTTGCGGCCGAGCATCTCGGCGCGCGGCCGCTGGCAAGCCGCCTCGTAGGCAGCGTTCATGCGTATCAGGTTGAACTGGGGGTCGAGGTAAACCAGAGAGGCCTGCGTGTTCTCCATCAAAGTCTGCTGGAGGTCACGCTCGCGCTTCAGTTCTCCGGCAAGGGTGGCCAACCGAGATTTGTCCTGGCCCAACTCCGTCAGGAGCGCCTCGCGCTCCAAGCGCACCGCTTCCTGCGCAGTCACGTCGCGGCCATACGCGTTGACGTAGTTCCTGTCGAGGATCGGCACGAGGTCGAGCTCGAACACGCGGTCGCAGCAACGGGCGGGCACACGCCGGCTGACGCCGGTACTGAGCGCCTCGCCGATGTGCTGCTGCCACTCTGCAGGCAACCGGCCGCTCCGGCTCGTGCCCCAGGAAGCCAGGAGTCCGTCGCAGGCCCGGTTGGCGAAGAGTATTAACCCGTCAGCGGCAACCCTGAATACCGGATTAGGGTTCTCACTGGGGAAGAGTGTTGGATCACTGGTAGCGTCGGGATCGTACATACGCCGCCTTCGCATAATATCTCGGAGATATTGCCCCGACCGCTCGAGCCGAGTCGCGGGTTAAGGCGATAGCTTCGGACCGCCGACCCACTCCGGGATGTCTCATACCATATCGCTCCAGGAATGCACCTGCCTGCCCGAACGCGGGGATTATTATAGTGATACTGGGAAAATTTGCCAACTCAGGGATCGTTGTCCGTCAATTCGTGGGAGAGGTTAAGACACTGAGCCGCGCTTCTTGCGAGGCGCCCGCCAGTTGTGGTGGGCGGCGTGACAGGGGCACGGCTCAATTTCCGGTACGAAGGTGGACCCGGCCGGATTCGAACCGGCGATCTTCTCCGTGCAAGGGAGACGCCTTCCCGCTAGGCCACGGGCCCGTACAATTAGCAATTAGCAATTAGCAATTAGCGAATGGCAATTGGCGAATGCTGCATGCTGGTCCGGATACGGTTGGATGATACCGCAGGCGGGCGGCGCGGTCAAATGCTCGGGCAACTTTGCTCAGCATGAGCGGCAGCACGGCGGCGAGGTCGTGCGCCGGTAGGTAGACAGTACCGTCCCGCCAGGCAGCATCGTCCCGACTATAGGACTTCTACATACCCTTCTGTTCCATGGACGCGAATTCGTTGCCCATCTTTTATCCGATGGGTAGCATCTTCTACTCCGACAACTGCCGGCAAGCCATATTCACGCGCGATTACGGCTCCATGGGTCATCAGTCCACCAACCTCGGTGACCAGGCCTTTTATGGATACAAACAATGGTGTCCAGCTGGGGTCAGTAAATGAGGTGACCAATACATCTCCGTCCTCCAGATCGGCATCTTCCAAGTCCAGGATGACACGTGCTCGTCCCTCAACAATTCCAGCAGAAACAGGCAGACCTGCAAGAGCTCCGGCCGGGAGATCTTCTCGCCTGTACTCACCGGCAGCGATTTCACCATCAGAAGTGATGACCCGCGGGGGAGTCATTCTTTCATATACCTTGTATTCGTCTCTTCGTCTGCTGATAATCTGGTAATCTAGCTGATTTGTGAGTATGACCTCGCGAAGTTCCTCAAAAGTGAGATAGTATATGTCTTCCCTTTCGTGAATAACGTGGGCTTGTACGAGTTGTTCGGCCTCTTTCAGTAGGGCCTGCTTATAGACGAAGTAGCGACTGATCATGCCGTATTTTGGATATTCGCGATAACCGATGAAGTTCCGGACCAGGCTAATCATTCGTTTTGTCTCTTTGGCTTTTTGTTCGCCATCCGGTAATTGCTTCAAACGAACCAACAACTCTTCTTCTTTCTTCAAAGCTTGGATTCGCCCCTGCTCGAATTTCCGATGGCCGGCACCAGGCTCGAAGTTCTTGACGTTGCTGAGAATCATGGGGACGAGTGCAGTTGGTTTTTCGCTCCAACGGGTTCTGGTAATGTCGATTTCTCCGGCACATCGCATTCCGTACTTGTTCAGATATGCCTGTATGGCGGCTCGGGCTTCCTGACCACCTCGAACCTTGGACAGTTCATCCAAAGAGTCGCCATCGCTTGCATGCTGTAGATACTCTATTACCTCTGGGTAAGGACGAATCACATCGGCAACATCCAATAGCTCCAGACCCATTTCCGAAGTAATATTGTTTGGCACGGATTGGGAGAGGGTGTCTGCCACGTTCTTTTCGCCCAACCACTGCTCCATCTTTTCATTGATCCAGGATGAGGCATCGATGGCAGCCATGAACACGCCCGAGCTTCGCGGGTCAAACAGAATCTGCTTCAATTGCCCGATGTCTTCCAGGATAAAATCAACTAGCTCCGATCCTGACTTCGTTAGGATGGTTTGTCTTGACTGTTCTATGGATCGTTGAGTGCTGTTGATCAGATCAGAAACGATAGCCGGATCGTTTCATTTCTGCTCCGGGCCCCGATGACGAAGTCCCTTTATTGCCTGTACCGGGACTCTGTTCGTCATTACCCATTGGCAGCGACTTACTAAGTTCCCCTTGCTCTAATATGGTCGTAAGTGCGTCCTTCATCAGCGGATCGTGCGCTCCCATGGCATCCAGCAACATTCCTCTCCCGCCAATCGAAGCCAGCCTCTGGGTGACATCCACAAACAACCTTCCCCCGGCTGTACGCATGGGTGCACGAGTCGTTAGCAGGAAGAAGGACAATCCCAGTGGTTTCATGGGGTCGGTCATCATCTGTTGATGAGCGACAGATAGATAGACGTGATATTCTCGATCATTTGCTTCAGGGATCGGGTACAAAGTAGTGATTGGCCGGCTCTGGACAACATAGAACGCATCATCAACCAAACACCATTCGACGTCCTGGGGCCTGCCGAAATGTTCTTCGATCTGCCTGCCCAAGCGCTCGAGCTGCAGAATCTGCTCGTCCGCCAGCGCTTGCCTGTTCTGCCGCTCAGGCTCAATCTCCTGTTCTTTCGTGCCGCCATCCTTAAGCGTGTGAATGGCCAGCTTCTTGGTGGATATCTTCTTGTCGATAACCTTGCCGTCACGCACTTTATAGGTATCAGCATTCACCAGACCGGAGACCAACGCCTCACCAAGTCCGAAGCTGGCATCGATGGATAACACCTTCCGATTGGAAGTGACGGGATCGGCGGTAAAGAGTATCCCCGCCACCTGGGGAAAGACCATCCTCTGAACCACCACAGCGAGGTGGACGTTACGGTGGTCGAAGCCTTTTTGAAGGCGGTAGACTACGGCCCGCTCGGTAAATAGCGATGCCCAGCACTTGCCGATGTGCTTTAGGATTGACCCCTTTCCGATGATGTTCAAATAGGTATCCTGCTGGCCTGCAAAGGAGGCCGCCGGTAAATCCTCTGCCGTAGCGCTGGATCGCACTGCATAGGCATGTTTTTCACCAAGCCGTGACAGGTGGCGGGTGATCTCTTCGCTGATGTCTTGAGGGATAGCTACCCCTTCGATGAGCCTGCGAATCTGGCTACTAAGGTCACCGATTTTATCCCGGTCTTCCGCCTCTAGAAGCGTTAACTGATCAAGTAGTTCGCCGATCGACGGCGCTTCCCCCATGATTCGTTTGAAGGCTTCAGTCGTGATACAAAAGCCATCCGGTACGTGTATTCCTTCAATCCTGGAGAGCTCCCCAAGATTCGCGCCTTTGCCCCCAACAACCATGAGTTTTGTTCTGTCAACTTCCTGAAATCCCAGCACGTATGAATTCATACACACGCTCCATTCTGTCGTCTGTCACGCGTGGGCTGTCCCGCGCCGGGTAGTTTGCCAGCAATCACAGGGTTTTTCAGGAGTCAATGATACCGGCGCCAAAGAGCGCATCGCAGACTGGGGCCCGAATGTAGGATAACATGCCGATGTTGTCCGTGTGCGGGGCAGAGCGGGCTTTGTTCCCCCAGCGTGTTCTCTACCCCATACACGGGACAACATCGGCATGTTATCCTACATTCGGGCCCCAACGTCGGATGCACCCGGCGCCAAATGCCTGGGGCTCCGAACAATCAGGCCACGGGCGATGCAGAGGGCTCGGCCTCATAACACCATGTATGGCCGGTGTACGCTTCGCCGAAGCCGAGGGAGTCGTAGAGCTCGTTGGCGGGGATGCGCTCGCCGGTGTCGACGTAGGCGTCGGTCGCGCCGAGCGCGTGGACGCGATGCATCCCTTCGAGCATCAGGGTCGACGCGAGGCCGCGCCGGCAGTGGTCCGGATGCGTGCAGACCGGCTCGATGATGGCATACCGGTTGCGCTCTTCGTACGTCAGACCCACGTGCGCGGCGAAGGAGCCGTCGCCCGCCTCGGCGACCAGGTTCAGGTCGTGGCGGAAAGAGGGGGAATGCGTCGTGAAATTACGATACTCGGCGGCGCTGTGGATCGTCCGGCCGAAGGACCGGTTCAGTAGCACCGCCATCCGTTCGTAGTCCGGCTCGTCGGGCCGCGTGGTGCGGAGCCGGTAGCCGCCGGCGAGTGCGGGCCGGGGCAGCGCGCAGCGGCCGAAGCGCATGCGGCGGACGGTTCCGGCTTCGGCCGTCTTCTCGTAGCCTCGCCTCTCCAGAAGGCGGCGGCGCGGGGCATCGTAATCCCAGACGAACAGCCGCAGGTAGCGAGAATCGCCGGCGCCGGAGACGGCAGGCAGCGCCGATTCGGCCCAGTCGAGCAACTCCTCCTCGAGATGCCGCCAGTCCGGGTGAAGCTCCGGGCACGCCCATCCGGGCCCGTCGGGGTGGACCGCCCCGACGAGCCGTCCCTCCTCTGACTCCCACAAGCGCACCGTTCCGTCCCCAAACGCGCTGCCCGGAGTTGTCGTCGTGATGCCAGCGAGCGCCGTCCCAGCGACGAATGTCCCAGTTCCAGCCCGTCGGGATCAACGGATGGGTCTCGATCAACAGCTCGCGGATCAGATGATAGTCATGATCGCCGGCGTATGCGCGCTGGACGGCGCGCGGCCGCTGCGTCGCTGGCAATCCCGTCATGTCGCAGAATCGCCTTCGGGGGCGAGGTACTGCGGATCGACGGGCACCCGCATCCCGTTGGCCAGGGCATTGGTCTGGGATGCCTGGCCCACCACCGCGAGAAGCTCCGCGTACTGCTCGGCGCTCATGCCCTTTGCCCGTGCGGCGGCGGTGTGCGAGTGGATGCAGTACTCACAGCCGTTGGCGATGGAGACGGCGACATAGATCATTTCCTTGGTCACCGCGTCCAGCGCTCCCGGCGCCATCACTTCGCGCAAGGACTCCCAGGTTCTTCTCAGGAGCTCGGGATGGTTGGCGAGCGCCTTCCAGAAGTTGTTGACATCCGGCACGTTGCGGGTGGTCTTGATGTCGTCGAAGACCGCTTGCACTGCCGGCGAGGCGTCGCCGTATTCGATCAATGACACAGTAGCCATGTGCGCCCTCCCGATGACTGATGGGTGATGGATGGTTGTGGATGAAGGATAGCACTTGAGGGGGAGTTGCGCTATGGGGCGGGCGTCATGCGTCAACCGTCATTCGTCAACCGTGGGGTTTGTGCGTCAGGCGGGAGGCGGCAGGTGCAGGGGTCAAGCGACAGGGGCTAAGCGGGGGCATTTCACGTTGGGGGCAGGTTTCCGCTGATGGGGATCGGGTGGTGGACGGCCGTCCTTCGTCAGGCTCAGGATGGAGTCGTTGGCTGTAGGCGACGATGCGAGAGGTTTTTTCGAGGGGTAGCGCCAGTTTCTGCCACCCAAGTGCGGGGTTCCTGGACAGCACCACTCCCATCGGTGCCTACAACTAGCTACTCCATCCTGAGCCTGTCGACGGACGCTCGTCACAACCAAAGCCACATCGAGGGTAGCCTCTCGCCCCCAAAATGAAATGCACCCGGGCTCAGAGTTGCAGAGGAAGGCTTTCATTCAAGACTCGTAGTGTATCTTATGGCACAATGTATCGTGCCCACCATTGCCGGGACCGGTTCGCAGCTACGATGCTCCGGTCGTAGCAGTATTATGGCCAGCCCCTATGACATCGGTTGTGAGCAGCGTCTTGCGACGGCACAACATGATGCTTTTCTGCTGCCCTAACATACATATAACGACCCGGGCCGCCGGCTCTCGCACGGGCCTCAGCGTGACGGACAAATGGCCGTCCGGCGGCCTGCGCTCGCCTACCGTGGACCAATAGATCGAGGAGAGAGATGTCGCGTAGATTCGTTATGTTGTTGATGGCCACCCTGATGGCGTTTTTGCCCGGGGCGGCGTTGTTGTCCGTTGCATCCGCGCAGCCGGCTCCCGCGCCCGCGGCACAGGCGCCCGAACGCGGGTATGAACTGCGAGTGAGCGGCCAGCCCGATCGCGGCCGGAATGTCGCGGTCGAGACCGCCGGCGTGTTGTCCGGGAACGCGCACGTATTCGTCACGCCCCCGGCCGGGATCGGCCAGGTGCGCTTCTTCATCGATCCTTCGCCCGACGCACTCGAAAACCCGACCGTAGCCGGTGATCCGTACCACGTAGCTAACCGGCCGCCTTTTGACCTGGCCGGCACGGAAGCGTCAGGTCAGGCGCGGCGGTTTGACACAACCCAATTATCGAATGGCCCGCATGCAATCGTGGCGGCGATCGACCTCAACGACGGCCGGACCGTCGTGAAGATTTCCCGTTTCCTCGTGCACAACGGCTCGCGCGCGCTCCTCTTTGCTGCCGAGCCGGCCAATTTCAGTGTACCCCGCGGATCTCGCGGGTCGAAGGCCGTGCGCCTGCTTACCAGCGACGGGAAGCCGGTGGATTACACCCTGAGTGCAGATGCGCCCTGGGTGAGTTTTGATGCCGAGCAGCCCGGAGGGAACGGGCGGAAGGGTGCCGCGCCGTCTTACCACACGGTTGAGGTGGACACAAGCGGCCTGGCGCCGGGTACCTACACGGCGACGATCACAGCCACGGGCGAGGGGGTCCAACCGGCGACCACGCAGGTCACTATGGCGGTCGCGGCCGCGGCGGCATGCGGTCCGCTTGCATGCTCGGAAATCCTCGTCCCGGCGCCTTACACGCTGAATTTCAACCAGAACCACGGGAAGATCGCGGATGGCGCCGGCGTTGGCACGGGGTTCACCTACCTGGACCAGCCTACGAACGGGACCGGGTATATCCCTGCCAACCTCGCGATGAACACGTCGGGCGCCGGGACGCTCAACGTGACGACGACCAAGGGCATCATGTTCTCCACCGCCAACTCGCAAGACAATGCGCTTGCGATCGGTGTGGACGCCCCGGATCAGATCTCGATCCTCGAGACAACGCTGCTCAATCCGCCCGTGGGAAGTGGCAATTACGAGCAGGCAGGGCTCTGGTTCGGAAACGATCAGGACAATTACCTCAAGCTCGAAGTGCTGTCGGAGCCCGGGGCAACGCGCATCGAGTATCTCTACGAGCTGGGCGGCGTGAGGTCCGGGTCGTTTGCGACGGCGGCGATGACGCTTTCGAGCTCCAGGGTGGCTCTGCGACTGCGCGCCAACCCCAACGACCGGTCCATCACCGCCTACTACTCGATCAACGGCGCCGCGCATGGTTGAGGTGGGGCAGTTCGTTGTGCCAGGCGAGTTCTTCAGTTTCGATGCCGCGGGTATCGATCCGGCGATCGGAACTCGCAGCTTTAGCGGCATCTTCGCAACCCAGCGCAACTCCAACACGCCGCTCGTCTACAGCTTCGACAATTTTTCGCTGACGGCTGAGGCGGCGCCGCCGCCCCCAACCGATACGACCTTCACGCGGACCACCTTCCCGGTACCCAATCCGACTTCTATGGTCTGGGGCCCTGACGATAAGCTGTATGTCACAGAGATGCTCGGGACAATCCACCAGATCACATTCGACGCCTCGAAGCAGGTAGTATCGAATGTCGCGATCACCACGCTGGGACAGCGTCTGGCGCTAGGGATCGCTGTCGATCCGGCATCCACTCCCACTAACGTTATCCTGTACGTGTCGCACTCAAGTCCGGCGATGGATGCAAATGGGAATTTCCAGGGCGAGGTGAACTCCAGCACCGTGACCCGGTTATCCGGAGCCAACTTTGCCACCCGGCAGGATGTCATCACCGGCCTCCCTCGTGCTTACGCCAATCACGCCATCAACTCGATCCATTTCGGGCCTGATGGCAAGCTATACATTGCACTGGGCGGCAACACTGGGGCGGGCGCACCAAACACCGCCAGCACTGAGTTCGGCACGCGGGCCGAACAGCCCTTGTCGGCCGCTTTCCTGGTCGCCGACATCAAGGCCGCCGGGTTCGACGGCACGTGCGCCACGCCGGAGAATACGTTCGGGCCGTCCCCCTGCAGCGTGACGACCTACTCGACCGGCACACGCAATATGTACGACTTCGCGTTCCACTCCAACGGCCAGATCTACGGTCCAGATAACGGCCTGGGCGTTACAGGTACCTATCCGCCCAGCCCAACCGCACCGTGCACCGGGTTCGGCGACCCGACGACCTGGACCCAGGGAGGGGACAATCCCGGACCGCAGGCAGATATCCTGGTCCGGCTGCTGCCCGGTAAGTACTATGGCCATCCCAACCCGTATCGCAACGAGTGCGTCTTCAAGAACGGTTCGTTCCAGGGCGTGCAACCGCTTGGCAACTACGAGCCCCCGCTCTACACCCTGGGGACAAACCGGTCCGCGGATGGGACCATCGAGTACAAGGCGGCCTCGTTCGGTGGGACGCTCCAGGGCGAGCTCCTGATTACGAACTACTCAGTGGGCGACGACATTACTCGGGTTCGCCTGTCGGCCGATGGTTCAAGTGTCGTCTCGGCCAAGCAACTTGCGTCCGGCTTCAACGACCCACTGCCGATAGCAGAGGGCCCGGACGGCACCATCTATGTAGGTGAGTTGGGCGCTCAACGAGTCACGGTGCTGGTCCCTGCGGGGACGACCGCGCCAACGCCCACCCCAACCACGACGCCGGCTACGCCCGGCCCAACGGCGACTCCTGCACCGGCGCCAGAAGGCACCTGGACGAGTAAGGCGCCGCTGCCTATTCCGCTTCTCGACCCGGGCGGCGCCGAGCTTAACGGCAAGCTGTACGTGGTCGGCGGCAAGACGACGAATGATGTGCCCCAGAAGGCGATGTACGTCTATGATCCGGTTGCTAACAGCTGGATCCAGGGCCCGAGCCTCCCGGCCGCCTATCCGGCAGTCGAGAACCCGGCGATCATCTCGTATGCCGGCAAGCTGTACGTGTTCACCGGCTCGACCCTGCCGTTCTCGGGAGCCGTAGCGAACACGGCGGTCTACGATCCGGGCACGAATGCCTGGACCTCGCTGGCCAACATCCCGACGCCGCGCGGTGGCGCGACCGCGCAGTTCATCGGCAACAAGATCTACGTCGTGGGCGGCATGATCGATTCCGGCGCCTCAGTAGCCACCGTGGAGATCTACGATCCCGCGACCAACACCTGGGCGGCCGGTCCGGCAATGGGAACGGCGCGCGACAACCCGGGTTCAGCAGTACTCGCCGGCAAGATGTACGTCTTTGGCGGGCGCACGCGACTGTCCAACGGCACGGAGGTGCAGCCGACGCTGATCACGACCGAGATGTTCGACCCGGCGACGAACAGTTGGACGCCGAAAGCCAGCATGCCAACCGGCAGGCGAACACCCGCTGTGGGCTTTCTCAATGGACGCGCGCAGGTAATGGGCGGGGAGCGGACGCCTACGGGTGGAACCTTCCCCCAGAATGAGGAGTACGATCCGCTTACCGATAGCTGGCGCACCCTCACCCCGATGCTAACGCCTCGCCACGGCATGGCTGCGGCGACCATCAACGGCGTGGTGTACACGGCCGGCGGCGGCCCGACAGGTGGATCATCGTTTAGCGTTGTCAACCACGCATTCGCGCTTTCTACAAACACGACTACGCCAACGCCGACCGTGACGCCCGTCGTGCCCACGGCGACCGCGAGCCCGACCGCTACGTCAACGCCGACGGCAACGCCAATCGCGCCTACGGCAACCGCAACGGCAACCGCAACACCAACAGCGACGGCCACGCCAACGGCAACGCCCATCGCGCCCGACGGCAACCCCGACAGCCACGGCTACACGCACGCCAACGCCGGGGGTTCCCACGGCTACGCCTACCCCGACCCTGACGCCTGTGCCGACGGCTGACACGGTGCAGATCCAGCGCGCGGATTACCGCGCCGGACGCAGGGAGCTGCGCGTCGACGCGACCAGCAGCGGCGGTGCCGGGGCGACGCTGACGGTATTCGTGACGTCGACTGGGCAGACCATCGGCGCGCTGCAGTACAGCAACGGCGTCTACTCGGCTCGTTTCACCTGGCCCAGCAACCCGGTGAACATCACTGTTCGCAGCAGCCGCGGCGGCTCAGCCACCGCGCAGGTGAGACTGCGACCATAAGCGCCACGCGGTGAGAGAGGGAGCTCGGGCGGCGAGCTCCCTTCTCCGGGCTCCTGGCTCCCTGCCGGAGCGCTCGCCTGATGCTGGCGAATGCCGCCGCCCCCATCCGGCACCGGCCGTTCCCACCCCGCACCGGATTTCACCGCCGGATCAGCGGCAGGTACTCGCTGTATGTGCCCACCGGGCAGACGACATTCTCCGCCTGACCCGCATTCAATAAGTTTGGATCACCACTGTCACGGGCCAGCAGGTTCACCGTGTACGTGCGGCCGCACGTGGCGGCGAAATCGAGCGCGACTTTGGACGGCGTGTAGTTGCCCACCGGTGGGTTCGAGACATCGGTGCGGAAGTCGTACATCAGCGCGCCGTTCGCCCGGAGCTGGAATGCCACCAGCCGCTGCGGCGACGCCACGGCGATCGTGAAGGGGTCCACGTGCAGCCTACAGACGCTGGGCGTTACCTGAACACATCCGGCGTTGATCGGACTGGCATACACTTCGGGAGCGGCTAGCGGAGCGGCCTGAGTCGAGGCGGCGCGCCCGCCCTGGGCGGGCCAGAGGGCGAAGGCCAGGCCGGCGACGCAAAGGGTCAGGACCAGGGTAACAAGTCGGGTGTGCATCGCGGCCTCAAGGCACGTTGGCCGGACACGTAAACTGGGCCGTCTGTCCCAAGTTGAACGAACTGGGATCGGTGAGGTTCTTGCCGACGACGTTGATGTAGTAGGTGGTGCCGCAGGTCGCAGCGAAATCGAGTGCGACCGGCGATAGGGTGTACGTGCTGCCCGTAGCCGGTGGTGGATTGGATACGTCGGTTCTGAAGTCGTACACCACGCTACCATTAGCCATGACCTGCACGCGATCAAGTCGCTGGCCGGTGCCGACATTCACCGTGTACGGGTCGATATGCAGCCGGCACTGACCGGCAGCCGCGATGTAGCACCCGCCGTTCACGGGGCTGGCGAACACTTCCGGAGCAGTTGGCCCGGCTGCGCGGGCCACGATCCGTGGCCACATCACGATGGTCGCGGCCGCCATGACGAGCGCGACGACACCCAACACGAAGATCCTGGCTTTCATGTTATTACTCCCTGTCTGCGAGTGGGATGCGGCGGAGCACCGTCCGCGAGCTGATAGCGGGGCAATCGTAGGATGTTTGTACGGGACTAAATGGAATGCGTCTTACATTTCGCCTTGCACGTGCCGCTTCGCGCGCCCGAGCCGATTGGGAACGACAGCACACCGTGTAGTGACAGTTCTGGCGTCGGGTGCATCGCCGCATGATGACCCCGGCGTGAGGGCGTTCGAATTGCCGCCTGGCAGACAGTGGTAGTATCGCAGTGCCGGCGCGGTGGCTGCGGTGAGGCCACTGACGGGTTGCGCGTGCCTGGATGCGCGGCAGCTGGCGCATTAATCACAGGGACCGCTCGTCATGGAGCGGTCCCGTTTCTCCGGTTTATCATTGGTCAGGTGCCGACGAGAGGATTTGAACCTCCACGACCTGTCGGTCAATAGATCCTAAGTCTATCGCGTCTGCCCTTCCGCCACGTCGGCCTGCCAACCGCGCTCGCAGCCACCCTGCCGGATCATACTCCCGATTCTGTGACCTCAATGAGGTCCGCCGCCATCTGTCTCACCCATTGCTGGGTGGCAGCGCATACTCCGGCGGGTATTACCCGCCTTCGCTGGCGCCGCTGCGATGAGACCGAACCACTTCAAGCCCGGCCCACTCACCTTGCTCCCGGCCGCACGCTCGCCTAGCTCCCGCCCTCACGGCGCGGGACTGGTGGGCTCTTACCCCACCCTTTCACCCCTCACCCCGACATCGCCGGGGCGGGTTTGCTCTCTGTTGCGGTTGTAGTCATCCCCCGGTTACCCGTGGGATGCCCCCACTTGCTGTTTCGTGGGGCGGCCTCTCTCCGTCTAAGCGGGATAGGAGTCGGGAAGTTCCTCCCTGCGACGAGCGCAGGGCGACGGCTCACCGGCAGAGTGGCTACTTCGCTCGGTTGAGCTGGCTTATTCTACCGGAACTCGGGGGGAGTGTCAAAGCCTCAGCGCGCTTCAGCCACGTGTTCGAGCGCATCCTGGTCGACCAACACGACCTTACCGCGCCGGGTACGGATGAGGCCGTTTTGCCGGAACTTACTCATCACGCGGATGGCGGTTTCCACGGTCGTGCCGGTCATGTCGGCCACGTCCTGGCGCGTGAGCGGCATCTCGATGGTACGCCCGTCCCCATTATCACAGGTACCTTCGGCCAGCTTGAGGAGGATGCGCGCGATACGCTGCTCGACGCGCTCTACCGCCAGGCTGCGGATCTGCTCGGCCGAGCTGCGCAGGCGGTGGCTGAGATCGGCGATCACCGACAGGCCAAAGACAGGGTAGCGCTGAACCAGCGTTAAGACGTCGTCGCGGGCAATGACCAACAGGACGCATTCCTCGATTGCCTGCGCCGTGCCGGGGTAACCACTGCCGTCGAACGTAGCGACGGTGCCGAGCATCTCACCCGGCCCGCCCACACGCAAAACGACATCCTTGCCGTCTTGAGAATGTCGCAGCACCTTGACCTTGCCAGCCACGATGATGTACAGGGCTTCCGGTGCGCCGCCCTCCAGGAAAATGTAGTCGTCTCGCTTGTAGTGGCGCTCGGAAAACAGGTCAAGAACGGTCTCCCAATCGCGATCGGTGAGGCCGGAGAAGATGGGCAACGCCGCCACTACGTCGGGGCGCTCGAGCTTCACACCGGCAGAATTATCCTGACCGTTCCGCCTCGCCGGGCGGGACACATGGCTACTCACGAAATTGATTCCCCTAGTTTGCGCGAAATATGATAAATCTCATTGACGAGATCGATTATACATGACCGGCGTCACGATAAGCAATATCGCGGAGGGGAAATACCGCAGGGAAGGCGGTGCGCGGCCCGCGGCCGGCGCTAGTAGCCGTGCCACCATGCCAGGCGCGAGCGTGGGTCCTGGAACTGCCCGTTGTCTCGGATCGCGATGCGAGATTCACCTCCGAGCGCCGTGCCGAAAGGCTCGCCGTTACGCAGAGCCGGAAGCTGACCTCGGCCGGCCGAATTCCAGTACCTGTAGGCGGCCAGAAGATTCGGGTCCACGCAGACATTCTCGAAATGCACGGTGTAGCCGTGCACCACATTGTCCTCGCGGGTGTATTTTAGCGTAATGCGATTCGGTTCCGCATACAGCACGAGGGCGATGAAACCGCCGCCATAGATCTCGCGGCCGGTCGACGGAGCATTCAGCGTCTCGCCGGCGAGGCTGCCAAGCCCGAGCAGGGTGACCGGATATGGATACGAGGGCAGCAACGCGCCGCGGCAGCCGTCCGGCCCGCACGCCCAATTCCAGTCGTACACCTGATACGATGACACCAGCGCGGGCAGGCGAGGGCGCGCAAACACACCGGCGACCTGCGGTGCGAAATTGTCAGGCAGACCCGAATTGTAGTTGATCAGGACCAATGGGGCGGTCAGGCGTTCGGACCCGCGCATCGCGAGGTTGAGATCGGCATGCCGGTCGGCGGGCCGGTCGGTGGGAGGCGAATCCACCGGAATGGCGGTGTACTGGCGGCCCGAGGTGGCCGGACAGGTATAGCCCTTCGGCGCGACGCGAACGTGCGGCAAATAGATACGAGGGGTCATCGGGCCATCGGGCCCGGCATGGACGTCGACGGGGAACGCCGCGGCCAGCAGAACGATCAGAATCAGGAGAGTGCCCGTGATGTGCGTGCGTATGGGGCGTAGCGTAAGCATTGCTCGGCGCACGGAGGCATCCTTTCCGGCGTGGATTTGCCTGGCGCGTGCGGTGAGGGTGCAACAGCCAGGGCCGTCTGAGGCTACCACAAACTGGGTCCGGAGCAAATTGGGACGATATACCTATTTTCGGGAGTCCACGATGGTCGTCGCCCTGTGGTGGACCGTCACAGGCGCACAACCAGAGCGCATGCCGGCGGAGAGCCGGCAACGCCGGTGACTGCGAGGATCATGGCGAGGGCACGCAGAGTGTTCTGCGTGCCCTCGATCAAGACGATCCGGCTGATTCGCCCCGATCATCGAACAGGGGCGAACCCCGTCCTACGCCGGTCTACACCGTCCGGCGGAACGCAACCAGCGCAACCAGCGCCCCCAGCAGTCCCACCAGCGGCAGGCCACAGACGGTGATCGGGGCCTGGGTGGGGTCAGCGGGCGCAGCCGGCCCGGGTACGGACGGAGTCGCCGTGATGTTCTGTGCGACAGCGACGGGTGTCGACGCGGCTGCGGGCGTGGCCGATACTCGAGCCGTGGCGCCGGCCGGGGTGGCAGGAATGCGAGTCGCCTGAGTCGTCACGGTCGACGCGGGAGCGGCAGTAACGGTAGCTGCCGGCGCCGGACGTGCGCCGGACTGACCCTCGGCGCCCACCGCATATGCTTTTCCGGCGAGAACCACGGTTACCCTGTCGCCGAGCGACAGGTAGCGGCCCAACTCCGGGTTGTCACGGAGCACCTGGAAATAGCGCTCGCTGCCGAAGGAGATCGCTTCGGCGTTCATGCGGTCGCGGTCGAACGCCGTATCGACCCACGCGCCGGCCGGACAGCACGAACGTCTTGTCGCCGGCCTTGCGCAACTGCTCGGGCGCCGCTGCGGCCGCACGCTCGGAGCTCTGCAGGTCCTTTTCGGCGACGGCACGCTCTACGGCTGCCTGGCCGCTGGCCGGACCGCCGGCGATGGAAGGTGCTGCAGCAGGAGCAGCCGTCGCGTTTGGTGATACACCGCCTCCACCGCGCCCGAACGCGGGAGTCGGTTGCGGCAGCCCCTGGTTCTGGGCGAATTGATCGCGGCCGGCCTGCGTCAGGGCGCTGCCGGGCTCCTGGACCAGAAATGAGGTGTAGGGCGTGATGATGCCGTAGCGCGTGCTGAGATTGACCACCTCCTTGATCAGCTCGTCCTTGGCGCCGTGCAGACGGATCTGGCCCAGCAGATACCCCACCTTGCGCTGCGCCCAGAGCTGCGGGATAAACTCGCTCCCGCCGCGTTCTACAAGAGTCAGGTCGTCGTAGCTGTAGCGCTGCGGCCTGTCGTTGACCTGCCCACTGAGCTCGATGCGTGACCGGGCCGCCCTGGCGATACCGGCCGGCCACCACGAGCTGTGTTCCGGCGTAGAGGTCGGGAAGCGGGAACGGGTACATGTCTTCGACGGTCGTGCCGTTGACCTTCAGGGTCGTGTCTATCAGGACCGGTGCGCCGATGCGGGCGTAGAAACCCGAAACGACCTCGTCGATCGCTTGCTTGGGCTGCACGTAGCTGCTGGTTCCCCGCTGCCCACTGCTGAGCCGGTCGAGAAGCGTGGTGTCGACATCGTATCCCACGCCAAAGGCGAACAGCCTGACCGACTTCGCCGCGCGCGCGGCGACGTTGGCGATGATCTTGTCCGCATTGACCTCGCCTGCGGTCGGCAGGCCGTCGGTCAGGAAGATCAGGACGGTCGGCCGTTCTGGGTCGGCGCCGCCGAGCCCCTCGAGCAGCGCCCGGTTGATGTCGGTGCTTCCCTCGGCGCGCAGTCCCTTCACGAACGCTCGACCATCGTCGCGCCGGGCAAGCGAGACGGGCGTCGAGCTGAAGAGGCGGGTAGAGGTGGAGAAGGCGACGATGTTGAATCGGTCCCCTTCACCGAGATGGTCCAGCACATAGCCGGCTGCCGCCTTGGCCTGATCGATCTTCTCGCCGGCCATGCTGCCCGACACGTCCATCACCAGGATGACGTCGCGATCCACCACTTCATCGGATGCGGCAGTCACCGGTGGCGTGACGAGCAGCAGAAAGAACCCATCCTCGTCGAACGGCTTGTAGCTGAGGAGATTGAGCGCCACGGAGTCGGGCGACAGGCTGTAGTACAGCTCGAAGTCGCGACCCGGCTTGACGTTGGTCGCCCGGTAGGAAACGGTGGCGCTGCGGTCGCCGTTGCGCTTGACCTCGACCTCGTGGCTGGGGGAGTAGATCGCCCGCAGGGGAGCCCGCTCCTCGACGGTTACGTTGACCTTCACCTCGCCGAGCGGGCGGGCGGAGAATTTCTCGGTGTTGAGCGGATAGCTGTAACCGGTCAGCCCCTCGCGTGACGCCAACGCCTGCGTGTAAGTGAGCTCGACGCGTCGCTCGGCCCGCGGCGGGATGGGGAAGATGCTCGCCTGGAATGCGCCGCGCCCGGCGTATTCGAGCAGGGCCGGATCCTTCTCCCGGCGCACGATATCTTCGTAGATCTGGCGCGCCTGCTCGCGGCCGAGGAGCCGCCCCTCCAGTTTCTGCCCGTCCACCCACATCTCGAAGCTGGAGATGGCGGCGTCTTCCGGCAGCGGGAACATGTAGGTTCCCTCGACGGCGTAGGGTGCGTCGTTGACGAACACCTGGTCGACATGGGTGACCGCAACCTGGTTCTTGATGGTTACGTCGACGTGATGGTATTTGACGGTGAGGGGCACGTCACGCCAGCGGAGCTCGGGTCGCTCGGGGGGCGGGCGCGGAATGATGATGCCGTCGGCGAATGCCGGCTCAGGGAAGAGCGCGACGCCGGCTGCGACGAACACAAGAGCCAGGAGCGAAACCGCAAACCACCGCTTCATGGCGTTTCTCCTTCCGAAATTTGACGATACAGGTAGTAGACGACGCGGGGCGGGGTTTTGTTCAGGGGAGATGGGGATGTCATGCGTCATGCGTCATGCGTCACGCGCAGGGTCATGCGTCATCGGGGTGGCGAGCGCCGTTTCGATTGACCCGGAGGTCAGCCCCTTGTGGGCGTGTTGGTCGCGGCGCGGGGTGCTTGACGTGGTCCCGCCGCGGCTCGGGTCGGGGTGCTCCCCTTTCGCGAACCGGAGGTCAGCCCCTTGTGGGCGCACCTGCCCCCCCGGCACTGCGCCGGCAGCGCCGGGGCAAGTGTGCCGGGCAGGCACGGTGTGTTGGTCGCGGCGCGGGGATGGGGATTGGGTGGGGGACGGGGCGTCCTTCGAGAGCCTCAGGATGGTTGCGGTGGTTATGGGCGTCGATGTGAATGGTTCTGTCCAGGAGTTATGACGGGGTTTGCCAACCAACTGCGGGGTTCCGGGACCGTACCGTTGGCCTTGGTGGTTACCCCTCACGCAGCCATCCTGAGGCTCTCGAAGGACGCCCCGTCGGCCATCCGATTCACGTCAGAGGCGGCCGCGCTGCATGCGGGTGCGGCATCCGCGCCGCGACCAACACGCCCACGAAGGGCTGGACTACGGGTAGGGTGAGATGAGAACCCCCGCATGCGCCGCGACCAACACGCCCACAAGGGACTGGACTACGGGTGGTGGGAGAGGAGAACCCCAGTCGTGCCGCGACCAACACGCCCACGAGGGGCTGGACTACGGGTAGTGGGAGAGGACGAACCCCGATCGTGCCGCGACCAACACGTCCACGAGGGGCTGGACTACGGGTATCGGGACTGTGCCTGGGCGAGTCCACCGCGCGCCCGGTCAAATCAGCGCGGGGTCCCGATGGGCGTGCGCTGCCATATCACGGCGGTGTCGGAGCCGGAGCCGAAGGCGGCGACCTGGCGGTATCGGCTGCGGAAGGTGGGATCGGCGTAGAGGGAGTCGAGCCCGAGGGTCACGATGCCGCCGTGTGCGGGAAGGAAGAGATAATCGGGCTGCACGTCCTGGATCACCCAGTCGAAGCGCCCCCGGCCGACCTGCTCCAGCCCTTCACGGCAGCAAAGCCCCCAGAAGTCGTACACCTGCAGCGCCTGCGATGAGGAAGTAATACGGCACGTAACCGGCCTCTTCGAGCCCGAGGGTAGAGCCGGGCCGTGCGTTGGCGGCCAACCACGCGGCCGCCGCAGGATACTGCATCCGCTTGCCGAACAGAGCCAGCTGCGACCCCGTGAGCGGCAGCGCCCTCACAAGGGCGTGTCCTACGGCAACGAAGATCAGCGCGGTCGCAACGTAGGCGAGGAGGCGATGCACCGCGCTGTCGGGTGAGCGGGAGGTGAGGCGCTCGAGTGGGAAGCCCAACCCGACACCGGCCATCAGCGCGATTGCCGGGAGCATCGGCGCGTAGTACCAGACGTACTCGGCGGGGGCGAGGGCGGTGTATGCTACGAGATAGAGTAGGCCCCACGCCAGAAACGGGACGGCCCAGCGAGCACGCCAGAGCGTGATGGCGACCCCCAGAAGTGCGCCTCCAACCAGCAAATAGAAGCCGGGGGCAACGCCGAAATGCTGCGACAGCCAGAAGCGCCAATGTGTTGGGAAGGGCTGAAGCAGCGCCTGGTAGTAGGTCTGCTCTACCTTCGCCTGCAGCGTCACGGGGATGGGGGAGCCGAAGTAGAGCGCGAGCGCAAGTACGAACGGCAAGACTACGGCTAGACAGGCGCCGTACGCGCGGGCAAGCCGGCGCAGGCGGGCGGCGGGCGACAGGCCGGGCGAACGGAGCGTGCCCCAAGCGGCGGCGAACCCAAGCACTGCCGCCGGCAGCGCGTTGTCGAAGCGCACGCAGGTCGCGAACCCTACCAGCGCGAACGCGGGCGCCAGGGCGCCGCGGGCGTACGCCGCGAACGCGAGGCAGACGAGAGCCAGTGACACCGCGCTCTCCATTCCCAGCGTCATCACCAGCATGGGAGCCAACGCCAGCGTGAACGCCGCAATCCAGCCGCCGGCGAGCAGCCCTTGTCGACGACACAGGTCAGACAGCGCCCAGCCGCCGGCGACGAGGGCAGCGACTCCAGCGGCGTTGCTGATGGCCGGAATGGCGGCCAGCAGTGCGCCGGGCGATATCAGGCGAACAGGCAGTGCAAGCAGGGCGAGGAGGAGCGCGTAGCCGGGCGCGGTCGTCGAGAGCACGCGCTCGCCGGGATTGAAGACGAACTCCCCGCGAGCGAGCAGGTTGTAGCTATAGCGGTAGGTGATGAAGGCGTCGTCGGTGGCGGCTTGCCCGGCGAATCGCCAGACGGCGATCCCGGCAGCCACGAGCAGGAGGGGAAGGATCAGAGAAACGAGTCGCGGCCTGGCCGCAAGCGCTCCCGGCTCAGGACGCATTCAGGTTCGTGGTCAGACCGACGATCCACCAGCGCCCATTTCGCTTGACGAAGCTCCACCGCTCGCGTGGCCGTTTGCTTGCGGTAGACACGAGCGCCGTCGCGCGCTCCCGTCCACCTGGATCATCGCTGTGCGGGGAGAACCGGGTCCGCCCGGGATCACCTCACGCTGGTAACGCCGCTGCACCGCGGGCCGGCCCCGCCACCGGATGTCATCCTCTGGCACGTTGGGGGTGAAGCGGGCGTCCGTGACGGACGAGTCGGGCGCCCACAGCGTCATGAGCCCGGCAATATCTTCCGCAGCCACCGCCTGCTGTTCGAGGTCGAGCAACTGTCCCACCTGCTCCTCGTCGGCCCCTGCGCCGTCCCCACTGGGGGCGGAGACTGCGCGCGCCGGCGGTGTGCCGGCAGCGCCCGCGCCGAACGCCGCCACCATCAGCAAGAGCACGGATACCAGAGACCGCCAGACGTACGGGAAGGCGCGCCGGAACGCGCCGGGAGCGCCTTGCGGCTTGCCTGCGGTTGAGGTGCGGCTATTGATGCGGTGAGGGATGGCCATAGTTCGTCGTGTCCAAGAAGAGAATGCGCCAGATACGTAGGCACCGGCGCAGCGGGATTGTAGCAGCGCACGGCCCACAAGCCAAATCTGCGGCCGGATTGCTACCCCCGGCGACGCCGAGGATAACTTGCATTATAGCGCACATCCCACTATACTGTCTGCCAGAGGAGCCGTCCACATCGTGGCCGGCTTGTCATGTTCAGGCCTCCGTCGCCCTAAACCGTACGGAGGTACGAAGCACGAAACGAGCGCCGAGGGCGCATTTTTATTGCCCTGCGGAGCAAAGAGGCAACAATGGAAGAGTCGAACGCTGTTTACCTGACTCCCGAAGGCCGGCAAAAGCTGCATGAAGAGCTGGAGCACCTCATCAACGTGCGCAGGCCGGAGATCGCACGCCAGATTGCCGACGCCAAGGCTGATGGCGACATCTCAGAAAATGCCGGATATGATGAGGCGAAGAATGCGCAGGCATTTGTCGAAGGGCGCATCCTGACGCTCAAGAACCTGCTCTCGAATGCGGTGCTGATCAACGGTAACGGCTCAAAGGAGCGCGTGGAGCTGGGCACTACCGTGGCGATCCGCGACCGGGAGACCGGGGACGTTGAAACCTACACCATTGTTGGCTCGACCGAAGTCGACGTCCCGAACGGGCGCATCTCGCTCCGCTCCCCGATCGGCAGCGCGTTGATGGGGCACAGGCGAGGAGACAAGGTGGTCGTATCCGCCCCCAACGGCAGCGTCGAATTCGAGATCGTCAGCATCTCCTGACTGTACCGCTAACGTACTCAGAGCGCGCGACGCGGCTGTCCCCCGTCGCGCGTCTGTGTATGATGACCCCGATTCTCTCCGAGCGAGGCACAGCGTGGACGAACTCGATCTGAACGAACAGGAAGCTGTGCGACGCCAGAAGCTGCAGGAGCTGCGTGACGGCGGCAGCGAGCCGTACCCGCAGAGGCTGCCCGCCGTACGCACGCACACGGCCGCGGCTGCGCTCGCGGCCTTCCGCGACGGCGCTCTGGGCGAAGGGGAACTCGTAACGCTGGTTGGTCGCCTGATGGCTGTGCGAATCATGGGCAAGGCGAGTTTCGTTCATATCGAGGACGGCAGCGGGCGGGTCCAGGTCTACCTGAAGCGGGATGTGCTCGGGACGCGCTCTACGATGACCTGTTCAAGTCGCTGATCGACCTGGGTGACTTCATCTGCGTCACCGGCACCATGTTCACCACGCGCACCGGCGAGGTTACCTGCGAAGCACTGCAGATCTACCTGATCAGCAAGTCGCTGCAACCCTCTGCCCGACAAGTGGCACGGGCTGAAGGACGTCGAGACGCGCTACCGGCAGCGCTATGTCGACTTGCTGGCCAACCCCGAGGTGCGCGACGTTTTCCGCACGCGTGCCGCCCTCGTGACCGCCATCCGGCGCTACCTGGACGAGAACGGGTTTCTCGAGGTCGAGACGCCGGTGCTCCAGCCGATCTACGGCGGCGCGGCGGCGCGGCCGTTCACCACCCACCACAACCAGCTCGATCAGGACCTCTTCCTGCGCATCAGCTTCGAGCTGTACCTCAAGCGACTGCTGGTGGGCGGCTTCGAGCGGGTCTACGAGATCGGGCGTGACTTCCGGAACGAGGGGATCAGCTTCAAGCATAATCCGGAGTTCACGCAGCTCGAGTTCTACGAGGCGTACACCGACTACCACGGCATGATGCGCCGGGTCGAGGAGATGGTCTGCGCGATCGCCCAGGCGGTGACCGGCGGCTCGGCCTCTCGTATCAGGGCAACGAGATCGACCTGACCCCGCCGTGGCGGCGCGTCACCATGCGCGATGCGATCCGAGAGGCGACGGGAATCGACTACGGTCAGTACCCCGACGCAGAGTCGCTCGCGGCCGCGATGCGAGATGCAGGCAGGCACCCGGAGCCAGACTCGAGCCGGGGCAAGCTGATCGATGCGCTGTTCAGCGCATTACGTCGAGCCGAATCTGATCCAGCCGACGTTCATCATCGACTACCCGCTCGAGATCAGCCCGCTGGCCAAGAGCAAGCCGGACGATCCGACCACCGTGGAGCGGTTCGAGTACTTCATCGGCGGGTTCGAGATGGGCAACGCCTTCACCGAGCTGAACGACCCGATCGACCAGCGTGCGCGGTTCGTGGCGCTACGCGATGCGATAGCCGGTAGTGACGAGAACGCGCACCCGCTGGACGAGGATTTCCTGCGCGCTCTGAGCTACGGCATGCCGCCGACGGGTGGCTTCGGCACCGGCATCGACCGGCTGACCATGCTCTTCACCGACCGTGCGTCGATCCGCGAGGTGATCCTGTTCCCGCACCTGCGCGGTAGCGGCGATCGGCGCACTGCCCTGATCTTCGTGCCGCCGTGTGCGGCGTGCACGTGCCGCGTGCGGCACGTGCAAGAACCGGGCCCATGTCGCACTCGCACCGGCCTGCGGGCGTGTCAGGGCCAACAACAGGAGCCTCGACCGGCGCCGTGCTCCCACGTCGACCTCCCGCATCGACGCCGGCGGGCAGACGTCTGGCGGCCGCTACAGCCAAAACGCAGAACTACGAATGATCGACCAGCCACTCTACGTCGCCATCGTCTGGCACATGCACCAGCCGTACTACCGGGACCTGCTGACCGGCGAGATCGCGTTGCCCTGGGTGCGCATGCATGCCGCCAAGGACTACCTGCACATGGGAACGCTGCTCGCGGAGTACCCGAAGGTCCACCTCACGATCAACATGGTGCCGTCGCTGACCGAGCAGATGCTGGCCTGGGCCGAGGGCCGCGAGCAAGATGAACTGGCTCGGCTGGCCGAGCAGACGGCGTGGACAGCGACGAGAAGCGGCCATCCTGAACCTGGCTTCAGCATCAGTTGGGACAACATCATCCGGCGCTACCCGCGCTACGCCGAACTGCTCGACCGCCGGCCGGCGGCGCTGGCAGATCCGGCGCTTTCACGCCCGGCGACTACCGCGATCTGCTTGCCTGGTTCAACCTGGCCTGGATCGACCCCAACTGGCTGGAACGGGACCCCGACCTGCGAGCGCTGGTGGCCAACGGTCGCGACTTCACCGATCGACGACCTGCAGCTGATCCACGGCAAGCAGCGAAAGATCGCCGGCGGTGTCGCTGCCGCTGTACCGCAAGCTGGCCGAGAGCGGCCAGCTCGAGTGTCCACCAGCCCCTTCTACCACCCCATTCTGCCGCTGTTGATCGACACCGGCTCGGCCCGGCGGCCCAGCCCGGCGCTGCCGCTGCCCGAGTTGCTCTTGCGCGCGCCGGAGGACGCCGCGGCACAGCTCCAGATTGCGGTGGACGCACACACCCGCCATTTCGGCCGCCCCCCACGGGGCTGTGGCCTTCGGAAGGCGCGGTTTCCCTCGAGCTCCTGCCACTGGCGAATGCGGCGGGCTTCCACTGGCTCGCCAGCGACGAGGCGGTCCTTGGCCGCAGCCTTGGGCGGACGTTCGAACGGGACGGCAATCTCCTGACGACCACCCCGCAGGTGCTCTACCAGCCCTACCGCGTGCTGACCGGTACTGAGCTGGGGCCTGCCATCGTCTTCCGCGACCACGAGCTGTCCGACCGGATCGG
Organism: uncultured Chloroflexia bacterium; assembly: GCA_963783655.1. GTDB lineage: Bacteria > Chloroflexota > Anaerolineae > CG2-30-64-16 > CG2-30-64-16 > CAWAOA01. The sequence goes on along the minus strand of CAWAOA010000013.1, from coordinate 47,405 downwards.
CTTCCTGTACCAGCAGTTGCCCGGCCAACAGGCCGCCGAAGACATGGTCTATCGCCTGCTCGAGATCCGGAAGCGGCTGGCCCAATCGGGACGGCCGCACCTGGTCAGCATCATCCTTGACGGCGAGAACTGCTGGGAACACTACGAGCACAACGGCGATCCGTTCTTGCGAGCGTTCTATGGGCAGCTGAGCACGCGCCCGGAGCTCAAGCAGTGACCGTCAGCGAATACCTGGCGCAGCACGCGGCGGGCGGCACCCTGGCGCGGCTCGCCACCGGCTCGTGGATCCGGGGCGACCTGACCACCTGGATCGGCGATCCAGAGCACAACCGGGCCTGGGAAGCGCTCGCCCGCACGCGAGCCCACCTGGTGCGGCGCGCCGCGCGGCCGGGCACCCAAGGGGTCGCTGGCGGCATGGGAAGCGCTGTACGTCGCAGAAGGCAGCGACTGGTTCTGGTGGTATTCGCACCGCAACCGCTCGGACCAGGATGCCTTTTCGACCGGCTGTTCCGCCACGACCTGGCGCGGTATACCGGGCGCTGGGAGACGAGCCGCCCCGGTGGCTCCAGCAGCCGATCTATCAGGCGATGCCAGTTGCCGGTGGGCGCAGTGCGGCCGGCTACACCCGGCCCGCGTTGACCGCTGCGCCGCATGCCGGCGGTGAGTGGGCGCTCGCCGCGACGGTGCTCCCTGCAAGCTCGTCCGGGACGATGCAGCGGGCGGATTCCGTCATCGAGCGGCTTTTCGTGGGTCACGACGAGCATACTCTCTACCTGCGAGTCGAGCTGCGGGATCGGGTCGAGAGCTACCGCACAGCCATCTACCTGAAGACGCCGTCAGACGACCCGGTAAATCAGCGAACCCGCGCCCAGGTATTGGGACACCAGCATCCTGCCCAGCAGAGCCTTGGGTGGGAGGTCGAGGTATCGCCCGGGCAAACCGCGCCGTTCCTGTACCGCGCCGACGGACGGGATCATTGGGTTGCAGTGGGCCCCCTGGCGGGAGCCGTGAGCGAACGTGTCGTCGAGGCGGCCGTGCCGTTTCAACTGGCGGGCCTTTCTGTGACCGATACTGTGGATGTGCTCGTGACCGCCACCCGGGAGAATGAGGACGTCGCCGTGTTGCCCGAAGAGGGGATGCGCGAGTTCGTGCTGATGGATTTCTAGGCAGATGGATCCCACATCCTCCCAATTGTTCCTGTGCCCCAGCACGACCGTGGCCACGAATCACGTGCTGGCAGAGCTCCGCGATCATGGGAGGGGGCGCCCGGCATGCGTCCTGCTGCCGAACCTGCGTGCGAGCGCACAGCTCGCCTCGCAAATCGGCGACTCCGCCGGGACCCACCTATGGCAGTTCTACCAGCTGCGCGATCACATCCTAAGGCAGCGCGCCCTACCGCTGCGCCTGATCGACGACACCACCGTGCGTCGCCTGGTCGCTCAGACTTTGCGAGAGGCGTGCGAGGGGGGCGTGCTGACGAGCTTTGCATCGATCAGCGACACGCCCGGCTTCGCAGTCGAGATCGTCCGCTGGCTGCGCGAGATGAAGTCGCGGGGCGTGCCACCAGAGGCGGTCGAAGCGTCCGGTGAGGCGGGAAACGAGCGTGACCGGCAACTGGCGTGGCTGTACAGGCGATACGGTGAGCGGTTGGCGGCGCTGAATGGGATCGACAGCGATGGCGGGCTCTGGTTAGCGGCAGAGGCGTTGGAGCGGGATGCGACCCTGTGCCTGGATCTCCGGCGGTTGATCGTGACCGGATTTGACCAATACAGTCCGGTCCAGGTGCGCCTACTCGGGTCGCTTGCGGCGCGAATTCCGGCTTCTATCTACCTGCTGTGGGACGCGAACCGGCCCCCCGGCGCCGCTGCTCTAGCCCGCCTCGCCGCAACTCGCAGCCAGTTAACGAAGTCTATTCCTCTGGACGAGACAGACCTACCCGAAGACGGAACAGAGGAGCCGGAGCTTGCGCATTTGCGGCGCTCTCTGTTCGAAGCCGTTCCGCAAAGGACGGTCATAGGGTCGCTGCGCGCCATCGCCGCTCCCGGACGTGAGGGAGAGGTGCGTCTGGCATTGCGAGAGGCCAAGAGGCTGCTTGCGGATGGCGTGGAGCCGGCGTGCGTCGCCCTCCTGTCGACACAGCCGTCTGCATACAGCGCATTGGTGTTGGCAGTCGCCGAAGAATACGGCGTCCCAGTAGGCGCTGACACCGGGTTGGGCGAGAACCCGGCGATTGCGACGCTGCTGTCGCTGTTGGCGCTGAGCCCGGATTTCCCGAGGGGCGCTACCCTGGCGGCGCTGCGCTCGCCCTACTGCAGCCACAGCGGGCTGACCGGAGAGCAGGTGAGCGATCTATCGCGGCTCTCCGCGTCGGCTGCTGTCATCGGAGGCCGCGAGCAGTGGTTGGCTGCCATCCGGAGCGGCGAAGGCGAGGCGGCGACAGACGAAGGGGATCTCGCAGACGGGCAGCAGTCCGGGCGGGGGCTCGAGCTGGCGGAACTGGCGAAGGCGCTGGATGCGTGGTTCTCGCTCGTCACGCCCCCGGTAACCGGCTCTCCGGACGGGTACCGGCGGTGGATCGAGCAGACGCTGCTCGGCGCCGGATCGAGCGCCGAAGAGAGATCGTCGCTGCGTATCGAGCACGCTGCGGGCGAGGGACCGTATGCGGAACGCGACCGGCGCACGCTGGAGATCCTGGAGCGGGTGATGCGACGCCTGGCGATCGCTGCCGGCGCGGCGCCGGGACCAGATGCCGAGATGCCCTGGGACGAATACCGCGCCGGGTTGCTCGCCGAGGTGAGCGCCGCGCGGATTCCCGCCGGTCCGGGGAACGCGATCCGGTTCGGACCACTCGAGTCCGGGCGTGCGATCACGGTGGACCACCTATTCGTGCTCGGTCTTGCGGCAGACGTCTTTCCCGGCCGCCCCCCGGCAGACGTCTTCTACAGTGCCGCCGAGCGCCGCGAGAAGCCCGACATACTTCTGAATCCCGTCCCCAATTCGCAGGCTTGCCTGTGGTGGCAGCTTCTTGGCAACGCCCGCCAGACGATCACGCTGCTGCGACCGCGGCTCAACGAAAAGGGGAGCCTTCGGTCCCCTCGCCCTATTGGTCGGCGGCTTTGGCGCCGTTCAGCGGCCTCGAGCCGGTCCAGCCGCCGCTGGACGGGCTTCCATCCCGCGCAGAGGCATGCAGCCCCGGCGAGCTGCTGGCAGCGCTGGCCGGGCGGGGAGCCGCGGCGGTGCCTGATGGGCTGGCGTCCCCCTGGGCGGCCGTCCGGCGCGGGTTGGCCGCCGAAGAAGCGCGCGATTCCGCCGGACCGCTGTCGCGCTACGAGGGGATCCTGACCGACAGCGCGCCCTTGTTGGCCGAGCGTTTCGGCGAGCGGCGCGCATGGCCGGCTACCTGGTTCAACGACTTCGGCAAATGCCCCTACTACTTCTTCGCCAGGCACGTGATGAAGCTGGAACTCGCCGAGGATCCTGAGCCCGGACTGGACGCCCGCGTCCGCGGCTCGCTCATTCACGGCGTCCTCGAGCGCCTGTACGGCTCGATGGCGGCCGCCGGGCTGAATCCGTGTGCAGAACACGAGGGTGCGCTGCTGGAGGCGCTCGACGGTGCGTGCGCAGAGGAGTTTCGCGGCGCGCCCGAGCGGATGGCGTTCCGGCCAACCCCGCTCTGGCGGTGGGAGCAGGCGGAGATGCTACGCTGTCTGCAGAGGTACATTCGCTGGGAGTGCACGGACGCCGGTGGGGGGGAATGGCGTCCGTGGCGGCAAGAAGTGTCGTTCGGGTACGGGCCGGGTGCACTACCGCGGGCGAGGATCGGCGATGAGGAGCAGGGTTTCTGGCTGGCGGGCCGGATTGACCGGATCGACCGCGACGCGTCCGGACGGCTGCGAGTCGTCGACTACAAGACGGGGAGCACGCCGGTGACCGGGCGCGACATCGAAGAGGGCCGGGCGGTGCAAGTAGCTCTGTATTCCCTGGCAGTCGCCAATCTGTTCGAGATGGATCCGGCCGGCGTCCTGGGACTTTATGCGATGGTCGACTCGCGTACCCATACCGGGCGGATCGACGGCGACGACAAGGGCGCTGCGCTGCGCGAGGCGGCGGTGGCGCACGCACTCGGCGCGATTGCGTCGGCCCGCAATGGATGGTTCGCCGTTGCCCCTTCGCAGCCCTACGCCTGGGGACAACTTTGCAGACAGAGCTGCGACTTCGGTCCCCTATGCCGGGTAAACCACGCGGCGATCGTGAAGGCCAGGGGCAGCGTCCTCGACATGAGCGAGGAGGAGGCATGACGCGTACGCCCGAGCAGGAGGCCGCGGTCACGACGACCGGCGGCGCGTTGGTGGTCGATGCCGGCGCCGGAACCGGCAAGACCAGCGTGCTCGTCGACAGGTTCCTCTTCCTGCTCGAAAGCCACCCTGATTGGCCCATCGACTCGCTTGTCGCCATCACCTTCACGGACAAAGCCACACAGGAGATGCGAAGCCGCGTCCGGCGCGAGATCGAGGTGCGATCGCAGAGCGGCAGCGCCCCCGAGCGGAGCCTGTGGAGCGCGCGGCGCGACGAGCTCGAACGCTTGCGCGTCACTACCATTCACGGATTGTGCACGCGACTGTTGCAGGAGAATGCAGTCGCCGCCCGCATCGACCCGCACTTCACCACGCTGGACGAGCACGAGGCGACTGCGCTCAGGGCGACCGCGATCGAGCAGTGTCTGGCAGAGCTGGCGGAGGCGAGGGCGCCCGCACTGGCGCTGTTGGACCACCTCAGCGTCAACGAGCTGCGCCGGCAGTTATCGCTCCTGCTGGCGCGCCGCGGTGTGGGGGTGCGCGCGTTCCGCGATCTGCCCGGCACCGAGACGCTGCTGAACCGGTGGCGGGCAGGAATTGCCGAGATGCAGGCAGATATCTGCGCCAGGCTGCTGGCGGAGCCGGAACTGTGTGGCTGGGCCTCGGCGGTGTGCTGCACCGCAGTCGTCGATTCGACCGATCTGCTCGCGTCGGCGGTGCTGGCGGCCCAAGAGGGGTGGGCGCGGCTGGAGCAGGCGGATTTATCCGGCGCGGCCAGCCACTTCGGGGCCATAGCGCTGAGGGGTGGCCGGAAGAGCAACTGGGGCGGCGATGAGGCGATGGCAGCGCTCAAGGACGCTCTGAAGGGGCTGCGAGACGCCATTCGCGCTTCCGTTATCAAGCCTGGCTACGACTGCCAGGTGGGCGAGCCGGATGCAGCCGCCGCTGTGGCGTTGCAGAGTTGGGCCGCAATCTGGGAGCAACTCTGTGGCGCTTACGACCGGTTGAAGTTGCAGCGACATGCGCTGGACTTCGACGACCTGGAGCTGAAAGCTGAGGAGCTTTTGCTGCGGCGGCCGCGAGATGCTCGTCTTGCCGCCTGGGTTGGCGAAATCCGCCACCTGCTGGTGGACGAATACCAGGACACCAACGAGTCGCAGCGCAACATCATCTACGAACTCGCCCATCCGGCCGAGGGCGCCAGGTTGTTTGTGGTCGGCGACGCGAAGCAGAGCATTTACCGGTTCCGGCAGGCCGAGGTGTCGGTCTTCCGGCAGACTGCTGAGCTCGTGCAGCAAACGACGGGGCGAGGAGCCCTGCGGCTCAGCCGCTCGTTTCGCACTCACGCGTCCCTGGTCGCAGCCCTCAACTCGGCGTTTGACGAAATCCTCCGGCCCCTGGGAGCGGTACACCGTTCGTATGAAGCGCCGCCCGGCCCGCTGACGGCCGAGCGCAGTTCGCCGCCGCAGCCGGATTGCGCGCCCGCCGAGGTGGAGGCGTGGCTGGTTCCGGCGGAACAGGACGGCGTGAAGATCGATGCCGGCGCCGGGCGGAGATGGGAAGCCGCCGCGATCGCCGCCCGCCTGCGCGAGCTCGAGAAGGCGCGCTTCCCCGTGTGGGACAGGGATCTCGAGGCCTATCGCCCCTTCACCTACGGCGATGCCGCCGTGTTGTTTCGTGCCAAGACGAGCTGGCCACTGTACGAGGAGGAACTCAAGGGCGCCGGCGTTCCCTACCTGACCGTCGGCGGTTTTGGGTTCTTCGAGCAGCAGGAAGTGCTCGATCTGCTTTCGCTGTTGCACAGCCTGAATGATCCGGGCGATGACCTCCATCTTGCCGCCGCACTCCGTTCACCTCTCTTTAGCCTGACGGACGAGACGCTGTTGCGTCTGCGGTGGACCGAAGCGGACGGTACGAGCGCGCGCAGCGCTCGCCCGCTTGCCTCTGCCATCGCTGCGCCCCAGACGTGCGGTCAGGAGGAAGAGGTGATGTTCGCGCAGCGCACCCTCGCCGAGCTGCGTCTGCATGCCGGGCGCACGACTCCGGGCCGGTTACTGCGGATAGCGCTCGATCTGACCGGCTACGAAGCGCTGCTTGCGCGCCGCGACCGCGAACGAGCCGGGAGCGGCAGCAGGCAGCGAAACAATGTGGCCAAGTTCGTGGAGCTCGCCCTGGCGCAGGGACGGCTCACGCTTCCGGAGTTCCTGCGGCGGATCACCGACCTGCGCAAGCTCGAGGCGCGCGAGGGCGAGGCGCCGGCGGGGACGCAGGCAGCCGGGGCCGTGCAGTTGATGAGCATCCACGCGGCCAAGGGATTGGAATTCCCGGTTGTGGTGGTCGCCGACCTTGCGCGCTCTCCGAGAGTCAGCGCCGGCGAAGGGCCTCTGCTGTTCGACGCAGCGTTCGGTGTGGTGTGTCGCGAGCGAGACGAAGCCGGCGAGTGGAGCAGACCGGGCGGGTACGTGTGGGCGCAGTGGCTGCTCAACCAGATGGACGCGGCCGAGAGCAAGCGATTGCTGTACGTGGCCTGCACGCGCGCAGCGGATCTGTTGGTTCTGACGGGGCGAGCGAGCGGCAAGGCCTGCTGGATGAACGATCTGCTGGGAGCGTGGGGGTTGGACGGAGACGGCCGCGAAGAGGCGTGCTCAGGTCAGGGTTTCCGCGTTCGCGCCGGCCCGGCAGCCCCCGCCCTCCGGCATGAACGGCTGCTTTCCGGCGATCTCGATGCGGCTGAAGAGCCGTGCGGGGAAACGGGGTTGGTGGCGCCATACGTGACGAGACGCGAGATCCAGGCGCCGGCGCGAACCGAACTTCGACACGCTGAGCCGGAGCGGAGCGTGCCCTACTATGCGGTGCAGTCCGCTCGCGCTGCCGTGGCGCGCCTGGAATGGATCGCAACGGCTCCGCGCGCCATGCGTGCGAGTTTGCAGGCGTGGGCCATTGCCGCGGGCGCGACACACCCTGAGGCGCAGCAAGCCGCTGCGATCGCCTGGCGCTGGCTGCGGCGTTTCCGTGAATCGCCCGCATATGCCGAGTTAATCGCGTCGCGCAGCCGGTATTCGGAGATGCCGTTCATTCTGTCTGGACCGGAGGGCCTGCGACGCGGCACGATTGATATCGTCTACGAGACAGAATCCGGTGGGCGGCGCCTCGTGATGTGGCGATGGTCGCGTTTCGTGCCGGAAACGGCTGAGGCGGACGTCGCGCGGCGCTGCCCAGGCTCGCGTTGTGGCAGACGGCGATCGAGCGGGTTACCGGCGAGCTACCGCCGGCAGCCGTCTGCTACGTCAGGTCTGGCCGGGGGTTGCTCTGGTTGTCTGAGGAGCGGCTCGCGCCGCTGCGAAATGAGTTAGACGGTAACGAAATGATGCCGGGAGCGATTCCGGCGTCAAACGGGAAAGGGTGACGAAGTGATCATCGTAGCAAGCTCGAACGGCCTGATCGGCGTGGCCGAGGCGATGCGCGTGCTCCGCGGTGGGGGCTCCGCTCTCGATGCGGTCGAGGCCGGGATCCATCTCGTAGAGGACAACGCGGCTGACCACGGCGTCAGCTACGGAGGCTGGCCCAACCTGGTGGGAGAGATGGAGCTCGACGCCAGCGTGATGGACGGCCGGACTCTACAGGCAGGAGCAGTCGCAGCAATCAAAGGGTATCGCCATCCGATCTCCGTGGCACGTAAGGTGATGGAAACGTTGCCACACGTGCTGTTGGCAGGAGAAGGCGCAAGCCGCTTCGCAGCCGAGATGGGTTTCCCGCTCGAGGACATCCTGAGCGACGAGGCGCGCGCCGGATACTTGAAGATCATGGGTCAACACATGAGCGAGGAGCAACTGTCGGCGTTGGCCAGCGGCGGCGATCTCTGCCCATGGGTGCAGGTGACGACCGACCCGGACAGCAGCCTGGGCACCGTGAATTTCATCGGGATGGACGGAAACGGCGACATCGCGAACGGGGTCAGCACCTCCGGCTGGGCGTGGAAATATCCCGGTCGAGTCGGCGACTCCCCACTGATCGGGGCCGGCAGCTACTGCGACAACCGGTACGGCGCAGCGTGCTGCACCGGTATGGGCGAGATGTCGATCCGGATGGGCACAGCGCGCAGCCTGGTGCTGTATATGAAGATGGGGATGTCGCTGGAAGAGGCCGGGCGGACGGCGATGGAGGATCTGCGGTCGCTGCAGGGCGAATACCTCAGCCACATGCATATCGTCGCCCTGGACCGCGACGGCAGGCCGGCCGGATTCACCAACGACCCGGGCAAGACGTTCGTGTACATGACGGATGAGATGGCCGATCCGGTCGAGGCGCCCCGTACTGTGGTGGAGACGCCGAAGCGGTGGGGGGAAGCGGACCGGCTGGTGGGGTAACGGACGGGGTGTTGGCCGCGGGGCGGGGTGGGCAACGACCTCACGCCGCGGAGCGGGTCGGAGTGCTCCCTCTCTCGCGAGCAGGAGGCCGGCCCTATCTAGCGCGAACCGGAGGCCAGCCCCTTGTGGGCGTGTTGGTCGCGGCGGGGTTGGGTTGTGGGAGCGCGGGCGACGCAACGGGGTGCGACGTCCACTCGCCGTTCGGGAGTAGGGGGCGGGTGACCCGCCCCGTGGGCTGCAAGACCGCCGATTCTCCGGGAAGCGGCACGTGTGCGGCAACGGGGTGCAGCGCGGCTACCATCGATGATGCAACTTCTGCGATTGACGGAGCGTCCTTCGAGAGCCTCAGGATGGTTGCGATGGTTGTGAGCATCGATGTGAATGTTTCCGTCCAGGGGTAGCGCTAGGCTCTGCCACCCAAGTGCGGGATCCCTGGACAGGACCACTTACATTGACGGTGACCCCTACCGCAGCCATCCTGAGGTTCTCGAAGGACGCTCCGTCGCCCGCCCAAATCACATCAAAGGCGACCGCGCTGCGTCCCGGGTCAACGCACCCGCGCCGCGACCAACACGCCCACAAGGGGCTGGCCTCCGGTTCGCGTTAGGTGGAGCGGCATGTGGATCGCGTTAGGTGGGGCTGGCCTCCGGTTCGCGGGGGAGAGGACGACCCGGCCGCGCCGCGACCAACACGCCCCACGAGGGGGCTACACTACGGGACGCGGAGAGAGAGCGCAGCGCGAGCCGCGATGCGCGGCTTAGTGCTGCAGCACCTGTGACAGGAACAGTTTGGTGCGGTCCGACTGCGGGTTCTCGAAAATGTCGCTGGGGGTCCCGCTCTCCACGATCAGGCCTTTATCGAAGAAGAACATGCGATGGGCGACGGCCCGGGCAAACCCCATCTCGTGCGTCACCACCAGCATGGTCATGCCGCTCTTCGCAAGCTCGATCATTACGTCAAGCACTTCCTTGATCATCTCGGGGTCGAGCGCCGACGTTGGTTCGTCGAAAAGCATGATCTTCGGCTGCATCGCCAGTGCGCGGCGCGATGGCGACGCGCTGCTGCTGTCCACCGGATAGCTGGCCGGGGTACTTGTTCGCCTGCTCGGGGATGCCCACCCGGTCCAGCAGCTGCATGGCCGTCTCGTCTGCCTTCTGCTTGGGCCACTTGCGTACCCAGATCGGGGCGAGAGTGATATTCTGCATCACGGTGAGGTGCGGGAACAGATTGAACTGCTGGAACACCATTCCCACCTCTTGCCGGACGGTCTCTATGTTGCGAACATCGTGCGACAACTCGATGCCGTCGATGATGATCGTGCCGCGCTGGTGCTCCTCGAGGCGGTTGAGCGTGCGAATGAATGTGGACTTGCCGGAGCCGGAAGGGCCGAAGATCACGATCACCTCGCCCTTCTTGACCTCCATGCTCACCCCCTGGAGGGCGTGGAACTGCCCGTACCACTTATGGACGTCGCGTGCGATGATGATCTGGTCACCCGATGACGCTGCTTCCTGGGCCATGGCATCCTCTTTTCGGCTCCGATTTCGACGTGTTGCGCGAAGCCGATTATAACGAGGCGAGTCATTAGGGGCAAGAGACGGAATTGCGGGACGAATGCGGGCGGTATGGGGGGTATCGGGGAAAGGGGCCCGCGCAAGCGACGTTGCTTGCGCAGAGGCGGGCGCCGGCCGAGGCCGGCTAGCAGGTCGAGGTTTCTACGCGGTGACTGCGGAGTGCGCATCCCCATCTCTGGAAACGCCATGCCAACAGCAACAGAACATCTCCGACAACGCCGCTACCGGCAGCCATCAACGACAGTACTCCTGCGGGCCGCGCAACTGCACGTGCCGGCCTGGCCGATCGAACCAATCGTTCCCGTTCTGCTTCCCTTCGGAAGTCATGATACCGTTCTTCCTGGACATAGTAGTCGAGCATCGTAGGCCTCATCGTTTCCTCCAGCGATCGAATTTACCATCTTGACAGGTCCGGCATAACCTGCTAACATCGCTACAGTGGTTATAATATAACATATGTTCTGTAACCTGTCAAGGTGTTTTTGGTGGTTATAGCGAGATATTAAGGTAGCCGAGAGGAATTTAAGGTGGGCACGCAAGAACCGTACAGAAGGTTAGAACAATTCGAGCTGGACGCCGGGAATCTCGCCCTTGATTTTGCCAACACGATGGATTGGCACGCAAGCGATGACCCTGTGGAAACGATCCCCAGCTACATGCATTTGATTGCGTGGGCGCACCAGTCCGGGGTGATCGACGATTCCGAAGCCGATCACCTTGCCGGCGAGGCAGCGCGCCGGCCGGCGGATGCGAATAGAGCGCTGGCGCGGACGCGAGCTGCGCGCGAGGCAATGTTTCGGATCTTTCGCGCACGGGCATCGGGCGTGGCGCCCGAGCCGCGTGACCTGCGGCTGTTCAACCGTTCACTTCGCCGGGCATTGGCACACCTGCAGATCGACAGTAACAAAGGCGAGCTCACGTGGAGTTGGGCGGACAAGGACGTGGAGCTGGAGCGGCCCTGGTGGGCGGTAGCGCGCGCTGCGGCGGACCTCATGGTCTCACCTGAGGCGCGCAGGGTGCGTATGTGTGCGGATGAGCGGTGCGGCTGGCTCTTCGTGGACACAACCCGCAACCGCAGCCGCCGCTGGTGCAGCATGGAGTCGTGCGGGAATCGCAACAAGGCGCGCCGGCACTATGCCCGGGCACGCCCGCAAGAAGATTGACGGGTGCCTGCGTAGCAAACGCGCACCCGCTGCAGGGCCAGAATTCCGGCGGCCGAAGACGGCCCATCCGGGTCCTGAGAAACCTTTCGGAATGTGGCTGCATCAAACGTCTCGCCGTGCGCACCGCAATCCATCCGGGATTTTTGCGTTCCGTGACGCGAACCCGGCGACGTGCAGAACGGACCCGGACCAGTTGACACGGGAAGGTGCGGTACGAACCGTCGGGGCCAGAGCGGTGCATAATGAGCCTACGCGACGCGGGGAACCACGTGCGCGACGAGTGCAGTTCCAGTTATACGAGATCTACCACGTCCCCGGTTGTCGCAGCTTCGAGAAGACGTTTATAGCTGAAAGCGAGGGCCAGAGCTGGTTTTCGAGCGAGGGCGAAGCCGAATCGGCCGGCAGGCGAAGGGCTGCGAACTGCCCGGACGCGATCCGTCCCGCTAGAGAGGACAGGAAGAATGCCAGACAGTGATGCCGATATGCTGGCAGCAGATTCACCCCTGGAGCATGAGATCCAGGAGGCGCAGATCGCCCTGCGGGCAGCGCAGGAGCGCCTTGATACCGTACGACAGCGTGCGGCTGAACGGCACGATGCAGCGAACGCGGTGGTCAGCGCGCATCCAGAATATAGATTCTGTGGTGCATGATCGGGCGCGGGCGGCATACCTGGATGGGCAGAGCGTCGATCGTGGCACACTCAGCATTGGCAATGATGCGCTGCATTTCTCCGGCTGGCACGGATCTGTCAGCATCCCACTGAAAAAGATCCTGGGAATTTACGGCGGCACTTCGCGTCTCTCACCCCGCGCCGGGGTGCCGATCGTGGGACGCCTTTTCCCCGGACGGCCGCGGGCCGGAGATAGTCTACTCCTGACGGTATGGGGGACTGACGACACAGAACGGAGCGACACAGCACAGAGAAAGTTGGTCGCGTTGGCGGATCTGGAAGATGGCGAAGGTTTGGCATCTCAGATCGTGGCCCGCCAGTCGGCACTAAATCGTCTTCAGGCCGATCGCGTGGAATTGGCAGGCGAACTTCTGGAAGCGCAGTCGGCATGGCGAGAGGCCAGGAGCGAGCTGGCATCTGCGCAGACGGAGGTGGCGGAGGTAGAACGGGAGCTCGATCAGCTACGAACGCAGCAGAAGGATGCGCAGCAGCGACCGGCGGATCAGGCTGAGAACGAGGACGTGCGACGGTGAACCAGCACGTCGCCGCGTCATCGGTAACATGCGGTCGCTGCGGTTACCGGCGCAACCCGAAGGCGGGTCGGACGTGCCCATTTTGTGGTTCTGATGCGCTGGCAGGTAGGCCGCTTCCTCGCCTGCGGCTGCAGGGCACGGGCAAGATGCCTGCCCTTATCGGCAGTCTGGCTTTCGGCTTCCTGGGTCTGTGCGTGTTCAGCATCGTTTCGCTGAGCGCCCTCTCCGAAGGCACTCGCGGGCAAATAGCGGCGCTGATGCCCATGGCTTCGTCTTCCCTTTCGAAACAACAGGAGCCGGTGATACCCGGCACTGCGGTGCCGCCTACGCCGGCTGCAGCAGAGATCGCCACGCTGGACCCATCGGTTGCCCCATCACCTACAACCGGCACCGCCCGAGAGGTCACGACTTCCGAAGCCACGAGCACCGGTGTCCCGGCACCGCCTTCGACCTTGGGCGGAACGCCTATTCCCACCCAGGCGGCCGCCCCCAGAGGTACTGTTGTCCGAGGGCCACCGTCGAGCCTGGCCTTCTTGGCTACACCCACCGAGGCAGCGGCTGCTGCCGGTTTCGCGACAGCGCGGTCGACTTTCACCACCGCAATTATCCCGACGGACGCGGCTTCCACGGCTACCGGTATCCCGCCATCGCTGCCGACTTTTGCCTCTACACCCATGCCCACCGGCGCCGCCCTATCTCGCGCTACGCCGGCCCCGACCGGAGTAACCGTTGTTCCACCCTCACCCACTGCCACCCTCACCCCTGCGCCAAACTCGACCGCCACGCCCACGGCGACGGACGTTCCAACGGCGACGCCGACGCCCGATCCAACCGCCACACCGGCCGCTACAGTTATCCCGACCGCGACCCTGACGCCGACGGATATCCCCATCGCGACACCGGCGCCCGACCCGACCGCCACACCCACGGCGACGGACGTTCCGACTGCGACACCGGCGCCCGACCCAACCGCCACACCTACCGCGACCGAGATTCCGGCAGCTACACCGGTGGTCGACCCAACGGCCACACCCACTGCGACGGAGATCCCGACTGCGACGCCGATGCCCGAACCAACGGCCACACCCACTGCAACGGAGATCCCGACGGTGATCCCGACCTGGACGCCGGCGCCTCAGCCCACTGCCACACCTGCGGCGACTGACGTCCCGACCGCGACTCCCGTCCCGGCCGCACCGGCCGTCGCCGCAGCGCTGACGCACGTGCACTACAACGGCGCGAACGGCATCACGGAAAGTGACGAGCATGCGGTGATTCAGGTCACCGGTGGAAGCCCGCTCGAGATTGGCGGATGGCGGATCCATGCTGTGCGGGCGAACGAGGATTTCTTCTTTCCCAGCGGTACCGTCCTGGAGCCCGGCCTTGAATATCGGGTGTACACGAACGAGATTCACCCAGAGAGCGGTGGTTTCAGCTTTGGCAGTGCGCGGGCGATCTGGGACAACGGGTACGACTGCGGGTATCTCTTCGACGCGAGTGACATTGAGGTCAGCCGCTTCTGCTACACGCCGGCCGTGCCACCCGGTGCTCCGTAGGTTACCCGCGCCCGGAACTCGGCTATTTGACATGACCGGGTGCAAGAATATAATTGCATTCGAAGATGCGGGTATAGTTCAGCGGTAGAACGTCAGCTTCCCAAGCTGGATGTCAGGGGTTCGAGTCCCCTTACCCGCTCACTTGCGCCGGACCATACGGTCCGGCGCTACTATTTCTGCCTCGCGCGTGGTAGACTCCTATTCGCCCCATGGAGGGCGCACCCCATTTGCAGGAGCCGGATATGGCCCAGGTCGCCGAACCAACACAAACTGCGGAGGAGATCCTGTATCGCGGCGGCTGCACCTCATGGTGCTGCTGCGTCCGGTAATCTTCGGCTATTTCGGTTACATCGTCACGAGTACCGAGCTGGCTCTGGCGGAGCCGAGGCCGTGGCGCGTTGGCATCGGTATTTTTGTCATCGTGGCAGCAGTTGTCGCCGAATTCGCATCGGTACGGGCCATGATCCAGTCCGAGTACGTGTTGCTCCCCGGTCGCATTCGCATGAAGACGGTCATGATCCGGACTCTCGCGATCGATCTGCCGTACAGCGAGGTGAAGGGGATCGTGGTACAGAAGGGAATAATGGGAAAAGCCTTCGGCTACGGAAACGTGATCGTGCAGCAGCTGAACGGCAAACAGCACGAGTTCGCGAATCTCCGCAAGCCGGAGGAGCTCCGCGATCGTGCCATGCGTCAAATGCGGACGCGCCAGCCCTGACGGCGGGGAGGTGACATGCGAAGGGGCGGACTCGCTGCGTTTGTAACGCTGGCGCTGCTGTGGATACTTGCTCTGTCGCTTTCACCCGCTCCCATCTCGGGCCAGACGGCGGGACTGACGTTGACACCGCTTGCATGGCTTCCCTACATATCCGCTCAAGGCACGTTTCCGCCGATCCCAAGCCCCTCGCATACACCGACCATTACGCTCACAATCCCGGTTCCACCGCCCACGCTCAACGTGACGCCGCCTGCGCCCCCCGGCGGGATGCCGGGTGAGAATGCCATGTGCATGGCCATCGCCGGCCGCGAGACCTGTGCATCGGTGTCGAGCGCGAAACCCGCGGCCGGGGCCCTTGTGACCGTGTACGGCAGGCACCGCGCCGGCGGCCAGGCACAACCGGGAACCTTGATGAGCGTCTCTTCCGACCCCCCAGTCTCGCCGCCGGCCTGCTCTGCCAGCGCCAATAGCTCCGGCATCGCGGCCTGTGATCTGGGATTCACCGGCGCACCGACCTCAACCGTGGTGCTGGTCCATGTCAGCATGGGCGGGATCGAGGCGCTAACGAGCTTCGAGACGCCCTAAGGCAGGCCGCACCGCCACGCCGGCACGCTGAACCCGCACGCCCCGAAACGTACTTCGTCGTCTCCCCCAACTCTACGCATGGATGCAAGACTGCTGAAAAGACCACGAATTGAGTGTTATCTAGCTGTTGCCTGCTATTTTGACCGAGTAACTGCCCTGCATGCCAGCGCCAAACAGAGGCATTGGTGTACAAGACGGTGATCGGGCTATTCGATGGCGTTCGGAGCGCAGAGCAGGCGGCGCGGACGCAGCTAGCAACTGAAGAAAGGAGGCGTGAGGGCACAGTGGTACCAATGGGCTATTGACCGTCCTGCGCACGGTGGTGATATACAGACGAGCGTATGGTTATCAAGTGTACTGACTGAGCTACGGAAGAGGTAGCCAAAATGCCGCTCGTGATATGCCGGGAGTGTCAGGCAACGGTCTCGAGCATCGCCCGCCAGTGTCCCAACTGTGGGGCGCCGATGAATGCCCCGTACTTCCGGGGCGTCATGGGATGCATTAGCCTGTTGGTACTGACACCTGTAGTAGGAGCATACATCTTCGTGCCCGTCGTGCAGACGCAGGTAAACGGCTGGCTGGACACGCTTCTTCAGGTGGTGCGTAACCTCACGTAGAACGAATTTGGGTGTTCTGCTGTACGGCGCGAACGGTTTCACGGGTCGCCTGATAGCCCAAGAGGCAGCCCGGGGCGGTTTGCGCCCGATGCTGGCGGGGCGCAGCACGGCAAAGGTGGCCGCCGTTGCTGCGCCCTTCAGTTTCCCCTACCGGTCATTTCCCCTGGATGATCCCAAAGCACTTCGCGCCGGCCTCGAGGGTGTGCAGGTTGTGCTGCTGTGCGCCGGACCCTTCGTCGACACCGCCCCGGCGATGGTTTCGGCCTGCCTGGAGATGGGCATCCACTACCTGGACATCACCGGCGAGATCCCCGTGTTCCAAATGGCCGCTGCGCTGGACGAGCGGGCGCGTCGCGCCGGCGTGATGCTGCTACCGGGAGCCGGCTTCGACGTGGTTCCCAGTGATTCGCTGGCAGCGCATCTCAAGCGCAGACTCCCTTCCGCCACGCATCTCCGGCTGGCGTTCAAGACAGGCGGGGGCGTCTCCCGCGGCACTCGCGCGCACCATGATCGGGCAGGGGCACCGCGGCGGCAGGGTGCGCCGGTCTGGGACTCTGGTTGAGGAACCGATCGCGGCGCGTTCTATCCAGGTCGATTTCGGCCAAGGGGCAGAGCCGGCCGCAAGCATCCCGTGGGGTGACCTGGAGACTGCCGCTCACACCACCGGGATAGAGAACATCGAGACCTACCTCGCTTTCGGTCGAGGGGCAAGCTACGTCCTCCGGGCCGCCGGGAGGCTGGCGCTGCTGCTCGGCGTTCCGCCTATCCGTGCAGCGCTGCAGGCGGCGGCCGGGCGTATCTCGGGGCCTGACGAGGCTGCACAGACATCGGGCTACGGCTTATTGTGGGGCGAAGTTTGGGACGGCGCCGGAACGGCCGTCGCTGCCCGTATGCGTACGCCTGAACCCTACCTGTTCACCTCGAAGAGCGCGCTGTACCTCGCACAGCGTGCGCTCGCTGGGGATGCTCCGCCGGGGTTCCAGACGCCTGCCGGCGCTTATGGACCAGACGCCGTGCTGGAGATCCCGGGTGTATCGCGGGAGGATGTGTAGAATCGGGCGGGATGGTGCATAATCGTGCCGTCCATCCCGATCCGTTACACCCATGCGAGGAAAGCCATGAACCCCGAATACTTTGGTCTTCTTTTCGCGTACCAGCGTTGGGCGCGAGAGCGCGTCCTAGACACCGCCGAGGGGACTCCGGGCGAGCAATTCGCGGCTCCGGCCGGTCTCACACGTGCGAGTCTGCGAGCTACTCTGGTGCACATTGCCTGGGCCGAATGGTTGTGGTTGCAGCGATTCGAGGGAAGCTCCCCTTCCCTTCGCTGGCAGGAAGAGGAATTCCCTACGCTCGAGGATCTTCGAGACCGGTGGCGCGAAACGGAAGAGCGCCTCGAGTCGTTTGTACTTTTGCAGGATGAGGCCGCGCTGCAGCGAATCGTGCGCTACACAAACACCAAGGGCAAAGAGTTCGCCTTCCCGCTCTGGCAGTTGTTGGCGCACGTGGTAAATCATGGCACGAATCACCGCAGCGAAGCCGCTGTGATCCTCACCGAGCTGGGGCGATCGCCGGGCGATCTCGACCTGAACGCGTACATGGGAACTCTGTAGGGGACGCAGCCGTCCGATGCCGGCCCCGGCGCGCTACTCAGAGTCCCAGTCTGCCGGCGCCTGGGGCATTTCAACCTTCACGACGTCGCCGTGGTAATCCACGACCACGCGGAACCCGAGCATGCCCAGGTAGGTGCGCGCCTGGCCGGGCAGGCCCTGGTCGAGCACCTGGTCCAGGTCCAGGTTGCGCAGTGAGTGATCCACGGCAGCCTTGGTGAACAGGTCGTCGCGCCCCAGTTGGGCCAAAACCGCTTGCGCCGCCAGATCGCGGTGCTCGTCCAGCGTCCCCTTGAACTGTTCGAGCACCGCGCGGTCCAGCTCGCGCGCCGGCACGTGCCGGCGGAAACCCTGATCGTCCAGAACGTAGTGTGCCTCTACGCCCAGGTACGTGACCTCGACCGGCTGGTCGTCCTCAGTAAAGATCAACCCCTCGAAGAACGCGTTGTGCAACGGTTACACCCTTCTGACCGGCCGCTGGCGGCGCAGATATAGTTCGGCGGGCGTGTTGATCTGCACTTCGGCCGGATCGGTTGGCCAGACGCCCGGAATGCGGGTACCACATTTGCGACACGCTCCCCCGCCAGTAAGCCTGTAGGCAAGCACCAGGAAGCCCAACCTCTCGATCACCGTCTCGCCGCAAACGGGGCAACGCGTATTTTCGAATTCGCCGACCTTGCCCGGGATGTTGCCCGCGTAGACATAGCGCAACCCCTCTGCGTAACCGATTTCTGCGGCCCGGCGCAGTGTGCCCGCTCCGGTGGAGGGATTCTCCTGCATGCGGTAGTCGGTGTGGAAAGCGGTGACATGCCAGGGTATATCAGGGGACAGCGAATGGATGAAGCGAGCCGCTTCGCGCAGCTCGTCGTCGGAGTCATTGAAGTTGGGGACGATTAGCGTTACAAGCTCGAGCCAGAAACCCATCTCATGGACCATGCGCACTCCGTCCAGAACGTGGTCCAGCACCGCGCCCAGCGCACGGTAATTGCGAGGGTTCATACTCTTGAGATCGATCTTGTAGCCGACGGTGTGCGGCCGGATGTACTCGAGTACTTCGCGCGTCGCATTTCCGTTCGACACGTACATCGTCGTCAGGCCGCTCGCCCTCGCCTGCCGAAACACGGCCATGGCCCATTCCGAAGTGATCAGCGGCTCGTTGTAGGAGCTTGCGACGCAGCGCGCGCCGGTTTCGTGCGCCAGACCCACCAGCTGTTCGGGCCGCACCAGCGCCGGCGGACTTCCAGACGCCGTTGCGTCACGCAGCGCCTGGGATGTGTTCCAATTCTGGCAGTAACCGCAGTGCAAGTCGCAACCCATCATCCCGAAGGTCAGAGTATCCGAACCCGGATGCAGGTGGAAGAAGGGCTTCTTCTCCGTCGGATCCGAGGCTAACGCCGCAACGTACCCGAACGGCACGTATAACCGCCCATCCAGATTGTAGCGCACCTGGCAAATCCCGCGTGCGCCTTCAGGGATCCGGCAGTTGTGGGCACACGCATAGCAGTGCACGGCCTTGTTATCAAGTTGGCGGTATAGCTCTCCCTCGCGCACGAGTGGGTCGATCACCTGAGATACCGAAGTGTCGCGTGCGATGGGCCGGCGCAGATTCGGGAGCAACTGAAGCAGGTCACGAGCCTCACCCTGCGGGCGATCCGTGTGCCTTAGCTCCGCTTCTTCTCGTTCACCCATGATGTCCCTCCTTGTTCGCCGGTTGGGCGAAGGGAAATGCCCAGCGACCCGGGCCGTGGGCACTATCGTAGTAGTGAAGGGCAGAGCGCATGTCCCGGAGACGCTCCTCGGACTGGTGCCGCATCCACCAGGTGAAGTCGGCGACCCACGGTTGGCCGGAGAGGACTGAGCGGCAGAATAGCTCTGCCAGTACCCCGCCGTCAAGCAACAGGCCCGAATCTCGAAATCCCGCATCGACGCGGTCCAGCGCGTAAGGTACGCGCCGGATTTCAGCGTTCCAGCCGTTCCGGTCCTGGCGAATCACCGCGTAGCTGGCGTCGCCGATTCCGTCAAAGGGCGCGCCAACGGAGCCGCCGTTGATCACCTGCCAGTGGGCGAAGCGATGCACCATGGGCAGATGCGTGTGCCCGGCCAGGACGTAGCTCTCTGGGACCGCGGCCAGGTATCGCACCGCCCAGTTCTCCTGAACGCCGGGAGCAAAGCCGAGGAGGAAATTACCGGGGACGCCGTGTACGAGCCGGATGGGGGCCGCGCCGTCGACCTCGATCACGAGATCGGACGGGAGCGCTTCGAGCAGAGCGCGGTGCCTGGGTTCGAGACGTTCGCTCGTCCACCACAGCGCTCCATACTGGTCGCGCCGGGCATAGCGCTCTTCCATACGGGGCGTGCCCAACTGAAGCACAGCGTCGTCGTGATTCCCGATGATGGCGCTCCAGCCGCGAGCGGCTACAAAATCCACGACCTCAGCCTGACCAGGGACAGCCGTTGATCAGATCGCCGGCCACGTACACCGCGTCCGGAGAAACCTGCTCAAGGTCGAGCGCTACGGCTTCCAGCGCGGGCAGGTTGCCGTGGATGTCAGACAGGAGGGCGAGTTGCATCATCACATCTCAATACGAAAAAGCAGGCCACCCAGGTTCCGGGCTGGCCTGCTCGCAATCCGTTCCTGTGCCGGCGGCGGCTGCTACGACTTGTCGTCCAGGTTCCGGAACCCCGATCCCAACTCCACCGGGCGATCTACAAACTGGCCGACGGGGCCGCGCTGTCCCGCTTCCCATCGCCGCCGCATGCCGGTGCGGGTGATGAGGCCAACCAGGTCGCCCTGGTGATTCACTACCGGCAGCGCTGCATAGGGAGAGCGCATCAGGCGCTCGAATGCCGCCTGCGCGGGAGTATCTGCCGCGAGCTCGGGCGGCCGGGACGGGCTCAGATCGCGCATGGGCGCATTCCGTGCCGACTGTGCCTCGACTACTTCTTGCTGCTCTTGTCCGGCCCCCTGGAAGACGAAGAAGGCGACAACGCCGAGGAAGAAGTTCCCCGACATGATGGCAATAGCGCCGAAGAGAACGGCGAACGAGCGCCCTATCCGGACGGCCCACTGCGTCGCAGCGTGCGTAGGGCATGCGTTGGGCAAGAAAGGCGCGCAACACGCGACCGCCATCCATCGGGAAGGCCGGCAGCATATTGAACAGCAACAACGATACGTTCACCATCACGAAGAAGCCAACGAAGTTCAGGAAGCCCGGATCGATCATGGAGGGCCAGCGCACGGCCTCACCTGCAAACGCCTGGAACAGCAGGCCGAGCAGAAGTACGGGCGCCGCCAGAAAGCCGAGCGCCAGGTTCACGGCCGGGCCGGCAATCGCCACGACGAGCTCCTGCCTGGGATCTTCAGGCATGTGGCTCAGGCGCGCCACGCCACCGATCGGGAGCAGGATGATGTCCTGAACAGGGATTCCGTAGTGTTGGGCAGCGAAGGCATGGCCCAATTCGTGAAGAAGTACGATCCCGAACAGTACGAGAGTCAGCACGAGGCCGTAGACCGCACCTTCCACCCGGCCGCCGCCCCACATAAATGCGCCCCACATGAGCGCCAGCACGAAGGTCAGATGGACCTTTATGTCAATGCCTCGGATAGTTATCAGCCGCCACGACCACTTCATTTGGGCCTCCTACGTGTTAGAGGCAGGATACGGACGGTGGTTACATGCCGCAGTAGTGGCTATTCCCCTTAACGTGGTATACTCGACGGCAGGCCACCACCGGCACCGAGGTGACCGGGCGCACCAGGGGAGAGCATGCTATCGGTTGTTGCAGACATCCTGACCGCGAGCCGAGTCCTGGCCGCTGTGGTGCTCGTCTGGCTCGCCTTCCAGGGACCGGGCTCGCTCACCGCTGCGCTGGTGACGGGGCTGCTCGCCTGGATGACAGACCAGCTCGATGGCTGGGCTGCGCGCAGGAGCGACGTCCCCACACGGCTCGGACGATACGACTTCATCATCGACGCGACCCTTTACGGGGCCACCCTGGCCTACCTGGGCATTGCGGGATTCGTACCGGCGTGGGCCGTGGTTGCCTACGCCGTTATCGGCCTGATCATCGTGCTAGCGTTTCGCCGCAAGGCGATGGCCGTACTGGTCGTTCGCCTGATTGACCTGGCGGTCCTTTTTGTGATGATCATGAACCGGCCGCAGTTTTTGCTCGTAGTGCTGCTGTGGCTCGTACTCTCGGGCGTGATGTATCGACGCAGAATCAGGGAGCGCGTGCCGCGATGGGCCGGCGAGGTCGCGCGCCTGACAGGACTACGGAGACGCGTCTGATGCGTGAGACTCAATTCCGGTACCGCACTCCCATCGCCGGGCTTCTCGCTGCGCTCCTTCTGCTCTCCGCCTGCCTCGGGAACACTCGCCCTACGCCAACCGATGCGACTCGACCGCGCCCAGAGAAGAACGTGGCCGGGATGGTGCAGCCAGGGGTGGGTGGGAACGTCGGCCTGAACAGCGGCGCCGAGGTGGCCGTGCCGCCCGACGCGCTTACGGCCGGCACTCTCGTGAACTTGCGTGCGCTGGATGACGCGCCATCGGTACCCGTGCCGCTCTCGCTGGTGGGCAGGGCCTACGAGATGGTGCTTGAAGGCGGGGAGCTCAGCGGCACCGCCATCCTCAGCCTCCCCTATCCCGCCGAGATCAATCCCGCCGATTATCAACTGGACGTGTACCGGTGGACCGGACGGACCTGGGAGGAGACGGGCGGACGAGAGTCGGAGGGGATGGTTCGGGCAGGCATCACCGGGCCGGGAACGTTTGCCGTCCTGGGACGTTGGCGAATGGCCGATGCGGAGGTGCGTGCCAGCATGCCCCGCGTCGAGCCGGGGAGACAGACGGCACAGGTGCTGCTGGCGGGAGAGTACCGGTATGAGGCGCCGCCCCGGCTGGTAGGCGATTACATCGAAGGGCGCCTGGAGCTGAAGCTAGATACCTCTGGCGGCGCCGGCTACAGCACGGGCAATCCGGACCTCGACCAGACGATCAGCCAGAACACCCTGTACTTCAAGCCTGACGCAGCAACAGCGACGGGCCTCGTCAACTTCTCGTACACCTTCGAGGTCTCGCCCGGGGACCTGAACATCGCCCTGGGTAACACCGGCAGCCTCTATTCCGCACTCACCGTGTCTGACTCCGCAGCGCCCACGCGCCGGTTGAGCAGCGCCGTCGAGTACGTCCAGATGGTGCCGATACAGGTGGTGGGCACCGACGTGGTGCGACCGCGGCTGCAGGCGGCGGTAGAACGACTGCTGCGCTGGCACGTGCAACTGAACGGCGAGCTGCTGTTCACGCGCCCGGGGCTGGAGCCGGCGCTGTCGCTGGCAGAGGCGCTGGCACGCGGCGGGCTGGGTGAGTACAAGATCCAGATCGAAGCCGAGCAGAACGGGGCGTATGTGCCGGTCAGCAATGAAGTCACGGTTCGCCTGGCTTCGCCTTCCGCCGCAACTCCCACGCCCCAGCGAATGGCCGGCGGGTCGAATCTCACACCAACCCCGACATCTCGAGTGAATCCGTTCGGGACGATGCCGCCGACCCCCACCCGGCGCGTCAATACCCAGAACCTGCCCACAGATACCCCGACGCCACCGGCAGAAACCCCAACTCCGGCACCCACGGCCACACCCACCCGCCCGCCGGAGGCGAGCGTCTTCTGGGCGGATTCGTATGGACTGCGCACCGGCGACTGCACGACCGTGCATTGGAGCATCCAGAACGTCCGTGAGGTGTACTACAACGAGCGCGCCGCAACGGGCCGTGAGGACCGGCAGGAGTGTCCTGCCGGGACCACCAACTACGTGCTGCGCATCGTCTACGAATCGGGGCAGACGGAACTGAAGCGCTTCACGATTACGGTGCAGGGCGTGACCGAGGGAGGCGGCATTGAGTTCTGGGCTGACCACAACGAGATCACCGCGGAACCAGCACCGTCATCCACTGGAAGACCAGTGGGGTATCCGCCGTCTACTTTCAGAACCAGGGCGTGGACGGGAACGGGCAGCGGGAGGTGCGCCCGGATCAGGACACCGAGTACGTGCTCCGGGTAGTGCTGCCATCGGGAGGTACGGTCATCAAGCGCCTTGTGATCCACGTGGCCGCACCCAACAGCATTCTCATCGCCTTCTGGTCTGAGCGATACACGATGGAGAGCGGGCAGTGCACGACGCTTCACTGGTCGGTTGAGGGGGTAGAGAGGGTGTTCCTGCGCGGCCCCAGTGGGGAAGCCGGTGTGCCGGGGGTCGGCGAGCGCGGGCAGGTGTGTCCGAACGGGCAGGCTACCTATACGTTACGCGTGGAAGCGAGCGGGGGGCGCACTGCTTCCCGGGATGTGTACGTCCGGGGTGGTCAGCCCGAGATGGTCGCCGGAGAAGTGGTGGCGCAGGCAATCGTCAGAGATGTCGCATGGACTGCAGATCTGGACGGCAACCCGGCCAACGGCGAAGTGTCGGGCTGGAACATCTTCCTGGACGGCATCAATGCCCTGTATACGGGCGGCGGCGGATGCTGCGAAATCGCAGGCAGTTTCCAGATCAGCCAGACGCTGTGGGCGGATGTAGAACAACAACTGGGGGTGTTCGATTGGCCGCTGTCCCCCCGGCAGCTGGTGGAGTTCCGCGCCCGCGGCACCTCCAACCTGTTCATCTTCGACCTCACCCGCCCGATCTACTTCAAGCGCCGGGCTTAGGTTTCAATCGGGGATCTCAATGCCATCCAGCTCTTCATCGGGCTCCGGGAAGGACATGTCCAGCCCTTCCAGCGATTGGCGGATGATCCGAGCTACAGCCAGATTGCGGTACCATTTGTGGTTGGCCGGGATGACATACCAAGGCGCCCAGGGAGTGCTGGTCTTGTTCAGCACATCCTGATAAGCATCGGTGTAGTCCTCCCACCGCTCCCGCTCCTTCAAATCTGCGACGCGGAACTTCCACCGCTTGTGTTGCTTATCGAGCCGGTCCTGCAGCCGGAGCTTCTGCTCGTCCTTCGAGATGTGCAGGAAGAACTTGAGGATTGTGGCCCCGTTATCGGCCAGATGCTTCTCGAACGCATTGATCTGATCGTAGCGGCAACCCCACACTTCCTCTGGGACCAGATCGTGCACTCGCACAATGAGCACATCCTCGTAGTGCGACCGGTTGAAGATCACGATCATGCCCGCGGCTTGGCGTCGCCTTGTGTACACGCCAGAGGTAATCGTGCGCAAGCTCCTCGCTGGTGGGTTGCTTGAATGAGGTTACGTCAACTCCCTGCGGATTGACGCGGCTCATCACGTGCTCGATGGTGCCGTCCTTGCCGCCCGTGTCCATAGCCTGCAGCACGATCAGGACAGGATGCTTGGCCTCTGCGTAGAGCATCTCCTGGAGGTCCGAAAGCGCCTTGCGGTCCTCCTTTATCTGTTTCTCCGCATCGGACTTCGTCTCGTACTCGCCGTGGAAGCCCGGGTCGATTCCACGCAGATCCACCTGGCTGCCTGGTGCAACGATATGCCGGTCTCTCATCTGACTCTCTCCCGTGTCGCCCAACGGATGGCCGCTCGTAGAGCTATTGTAAACCGGTTTCCCGGCCGCGTCACTAAGCGAATTTCGACGCCCCTGCGAGGGCGTTTCGCTACACTGTGATAGAATACGCAGTCTACTGAGGAAGCAAAGGAGACGCAAAGATGACTCGCATCGTCACCGACACGACGTCTGGTCTGGATTCAGCAACGGCCCGGCAGTTGAGGATCCCGATGATCTCGCAAGTCATCAATTTCGGGGACGAATCGTTCCGCGAAGGTGTCGACCTCGATCACGACGGCTTCATGGAACGGCTGCTGCAACGTAAGCATCTACCCAAGACTTCGGCCCCATACCCAGGTGACTTCATCGAGGCATACTCGTCGATCCCCCAGAAAGACGGTCCGATCCTCAGCCTGCACCCCTCCGCCGACGTAAGCGGGACGGTGCGCTCCGCCGAAGTCGCTCGTGACTCGTGTCCCGGTGCGGACATCCGCATCATTGACACGCGCACCGTCGGCGGACCGCTTGCGAGCATTGTGCTCGAGGCCTACCGGCTCGTGGAGCAAGGGATGCCTGCAGACGAGGTAGTGGCGCACGTGGAGCAGATGAAAGCGCACGCGTGCATCTACTTCGTGGTGGATACGATGGAATTTCTCCAGCGCGGCGGGCGCATTGGTAGTGCAGCCGCCTTCGTGGGCACCGTGCTGCAAATCAAGCCGTTACTCAGCTTCAAGGACGGCCGGATCGAGCCGTACGAGCGAGAGCGAACGCGGCACAAGGCGCTGCGACGATTGAAGGAACTCGTGCTCGCCGAAGCCGCCCCGGGCCCCGACGGACGCCTCACAGTGATGCACGCCGCAGCGCCGGATGCTGCGGTCGCTCTCGCCGCAGAGCTGGGCAGCGCCACCGGGGGGCACGATGTGGCGATCATGAATCTGGTGCCCGCCATTGTCACGCATGCCGGCCCGGGCGTGTTGGCCGTTGGTTTCTTTACTCCATCCTGAACGAGGATCATCATGACCCTTCTAGTCCGCGAAATCGACACCGCCAACCGCCGCGATGCCGGCCGTTTCATCAACTTCCCATTCGACCTGTATCGGGACAGCGAACATTGGGTGCCGGCGCTCATGGGCGATGCCTGGATGCAGCTGGACCGGCGCCGCAATCCATATTACGAACACTCGGATGCGGCATTCTTCCTGGCGGAGCGCGATGGGAACGTCGTGGGCCGGATTGCCGTGCTGGATAACCGTCACTACAACGAGCACTGGCGCAGCAACACGGCATTCTTCAACTTGTTCGATGTGGAAAACGACCTCAGCGTCGCCGAGTCGCTCTTCAGCGCTGCGGAGGCGTGGGCGCGCGGTCGCGGGCTGAAAAAGGTGGTGGGGGCGAAAGGTTTCCTGCAGGGCGACGGCATCGGCATCCTGGTCAAGGGATTCGACAGGCGGCCGGCCATGGGGATACCGTACAACTACGAGTACTACGGCGGGCTGATCGAATCCTGCGGCTACAGCAGGCAGCGAGACTTCATCTCCGCCTACATGCCCGCCACCATACAGCTGCCCCCGCGGCTGAAAGAGATCGCCGAGCGCATGGCCGAGCGTAGGGGGTTCACCATTCGCCGGTTCGCGAACAAGGCCGAGCTGAGGGCGGCCGTCCCCGCGATCGTGAAGCTGTATAACGACACGTTTGTGGACAACTGGGAGTTCAACCCGGTCACCGAAGCCGAGGCAAAGGTGATCGGCGATCGTTTTCTGCAGATCGCCGACCCGCGCTATATCAAGCTCGTGATGAAGGGCGACCAGATTGCCGGATTCTTGTTCGGGTTCACCAATATCTCAGACGGGCTACGCAAGGCGAAAGGCCGGCTGTGGCCGTTTGGATGGTTCTGGATCCTGCGCGATCTCCGCAACTCGAAGTACCTGGACCTGAACGGGGCGGGCATCCTCGAGCAGTATCGCGGCCTGGGCATCAACGCCATTCTCTACAATGAGATGGAGAAGACGATTCGGGAGGGACGGTTCCACCACACCGACCTGACGCAGATGGAGGAGAGTGTGCTGACCCTCAACGACACGGTGAAGATGGGCGGAGAGCTGTATAAGACGCACCGCATTTACGAAAAGGCGCTCGAGTAGGCAATTAGAGGGGCGGGCGGCACCGCGGCAGAATGACGGTGAAGGTGCTCCCGGCGCCCGGGGCGCTGACAACCCGGATGTCCCCGCCGTGGATTAGCGCGAGGGCCCGCGACAGGTTCAGGCTCAAGCCGACCCCCTGCTGCTCCTGTTGTTCCCGGTTTACCTGGTGCAGCCGTGCGAAAGCCGTGTCGATCTCATCCGGTCCCATCCCCGGTCCCCGGTCCTTGAACGATATCTCCACGAGCTCTTCGGTTGCGGACATCGTTACGAGGACGCGTTCGCCGCGCGGGGAGAAGCGGATGGCGTTATCGAGGATCCGGCGGAAGATCTGCTGAAGCTGCTCCTGGTGCCCCATCACCCAGTATTGCCCGTCCAGACCGGAACCCATCACGATCACCTGCCGCCCGCGTGCCAGCGGTCCCGCCTGGCGGACTACGGTATTCACCAGCGTGCCGATCAATTGCGGTGCGGCCCACGTGTCGAAGAGTTGTTGTGCACGTCCGGTGTCGATCTGCAGGGCGAGGAGCATCGATTCCACGATGGAGCTGAGCCGCGCCACACTCTCTGACTGCAGCTCGAGCGACTCGACAACCTGCGCCTCGGTCATCCGCGTCAGGCTCTGGCGCAGGTTCTCGGTGAGCATCCGCACCACTGAGAGCGGCGTGTTGAGTTCGTGGGTGATCATGAAGAGGAACTGGGACTTGAATGTGTCCATCTCGGCTGTGGAATAGCTTTGCAGCTCTTCGGCGCGGCGGAGCAGGCCATTGATCACCGCGATCAACTCGCCGCGATCGAACGGCTTCATGATGTACGCCTCAACCCCCAGCTCGCGGCTGTAGGTGCGGGCATCCATATCAGATCGTGCGGTGAGGAAGACGAACGGCAAGATGCGCCATTGGGGATGCTCGCGAACCCTGCGGAAGACCTCGAAGCCGTCCATCTCCGGCATCATGATGTCGCAAAGAATCAGGTCCGGGCGTCGCTCTTCCATCAGGCCAAGGGCCTCGGCGCCCCCTTCCGCAGTCACGACTTCATAGCCCCGCGAACTGAGCATCAACGACAGTATGTTTGTGACTTCTGGGTTGTCGTCGATCGCCATGATCAGCGGAACCATCCTACCCCCTAGTCGCCGCGGCGTTCGCTGGGCCAGCACTCCTGGCGCTCCAGGGCATTGGCGGCGGCCTGTTGGGCTGCGATCTGCTTGGATGGGCCCAGGCCTTCCCCGCACACATGCTCCCCGACCACGACCTGGACGGTAAACAGCTTGGCGTGGTCCGGTCCTTCGGCACGCACGGTCTGATAGCGAGGCGTGAGACCCAGCATTCCCTGCGTCAGCTCCTGCAGGCGACTCTTCGGGTCCTTGTCGACCGCCTCCGTGCGCGCTCCGACCATCTCGCGTTCGATCAATGGGATCACCAGCTGCCTGACGCCGCCGAGACCCTGATCGAGGTAGAGGGCGCCAACCAGCGCCTCGAAGGCCGCGCAGAGAGTCGCGGGACGTTCTCGCCCGCCCGAATCGACCTCTCCATGCCCCATGAAGAGGCGCTCACCCAGGGAGATGTCGATGGCAAATTGCGCGAGAGACTCTCTCCGTACGAGTGCTGCGCGCAGCGCAGTGAGCTCACCTTCGGCCGCCGCCGGGAAGTGCTCGTAGAGATAGTCGGCAAGAAGAAAATCGAGGACGGCATCACCCAGATACTCGAGGCGTTCGTTGTCCTCCCACCCGAGCTCGGGATGTTCGTTCAAGAAAGACCGGTGGGTAAGCGCAGTGCGCAATATCACCAGATCGCTGAATTCGATGTTGAGTTGTTCGGCGAAGCTCGCCGCATCCTGGCTGTAGTCCGGCATCTCCCCTCGCGCCTGCTGGCACGGCCCATGCAATTTCGGTGCAGTATAGCACATTTGTCAGAGCCCCACGAAGGGGCTGATGGTACCGGATTGATGTATAATGCCGTCGATCACAGATCAAGACGCTGCCTCGCCCTCCGGTGTGGCGGCTTTTTTAGGAGTGATACGTGTTCGGACTTTTCCGTAAGAGCCCCGAGCAGCAAGCAGAAGACGACGCCAAGATTCAGGCCAGCCTCGCGAAGACCCGGCAGGGGTTCTTTGGGCGTATCGGTACCATCTTCCAGGCCAATGAGATCACCGAGGATACGTGGGACGAGCTGGAAGAGATCCTGATCCAGGCCGACCTGGGGATCAACGCCGCGATGGCGCTCGTGGCGCGGCTGAAGGCGCGCGTGCACGCTGAAGGCATCAAGCGCGAGGAAGATGCGCGCACCGCTCTCAAGGAGGAGCTGCTGCGGCTGCTCGCCGACCCGCCCCCGATGACCATCGACGAGCCGCGCCTGCTGACGGTGCTGCTGATCGTGGGGGTAAACGGCTCAGGCAAAACGACAAGCATCGCCAAACTGGCGCAGTATTATAAGCGGCGCGGGCGGCGCGTCGTGCTGGCTGCCGCCGACACTTTCCGCGCCGCCGCGATCGACCAGCTGAAGATTTGGGGTGACCGGGCCGGCGTAGGGGTGATCGCCCAGGGTGCCGGCGCCGATCCCGGCGCGGTGGTGTTCGATGCCATCCGCGCGAGCCAGGAGAGTCGGGCCGCCGATCTTCTGATAATCGACACGGCCGGTCGCCTGCACACCAAGTTCAACCTGATGAGGGAGCTCGAAAAGGTGCACGCCGTGTGCTCACGCCAGGTGCACGAGGCTCCTCACGAGACGCTGCTCGTGCTTGACGCGACGACGGGGCAGAACGCGATCAGCCAGGCAAAGCACTTCAAAGACGCGGTGAAGGTCAGTGGAATTATCCTGACCAAACTCGACGGCACGGCGAAGGGCGGAATCGTGTTCGCGATCGAGCAGGAGCTCGGTCTCCCCGTGCGCTTTATCGGCACGGGCGAGGGGATGGACGACTTTGCCGAATTCGACCCGCGGCGTTCGTGGACGCCATACTGGCGTAGGCCTTCGCCATACGAGGGTAGGCGAATCGTTCGCCTGGCAGACCGATACGACTCAGACGAGGAATGACTACATGGACAGTACACGAGAAGATCTGACCCGGTTGGGAGAAGAGGTCGAGACGATGCGGAGGCGTCTTTGACCTCGATCAGAAGCGGAGGCAGATAGAGGACCTCGAGGCGAAATCGGGCGAAGCGGCGCTCTGGAATGATCCAGACGCGGCGAAAAGCTTGATGCGTGAACTTTCGGACCTGCGCGAACAGACCGGCACTTGGGACAAGCTGGCGCAAGACGTAAGCGATGCCCAGGAAATGCTGGCGATGGCAGAGGAAGCGGAAGACGAGGGGATCGCACTGGAGGTGGCCGAAGAAGCGGGCACCTTGAGGAAACGCTACGCTGACCTGGAATTCCAACTGGCCCTGTCGGGCCCGTACGACCGGAACAGCGCAATTCTCTCCATTCATGCGGGGGCCGGCGGCACGGAGGCGCAAGACTGGGCGCAGATGCTGCTGCGGTTGTACCTGCGGTGGGCGGAGCGGCGTGGATACAGCGCCGAGATCACCGACCAGCTCGAAGGCGAAGAGGCCGGTATCAAGACGGCCACGATCGAGATCGCCGGGCCGTGGGCATACGGTTACCTGAAATCGGAACGCGGTGTCCACCGTCTCGTGAGGATCAGCCCCTTTGACGGCTCGGCGCGACGGCACACGTCGTTCGCGCTCGTCGAAGTAGTGCCCGTTCTCGACGAGAGCATCGAGATCGACATCAATCCCAGTGACCTGAAGGTGGATGTGTACCGGTCGGGGGGTGCGGGCGGGCAGCACATGCAGAAGAACTCGACCGCAATTCGCCTCACACATATCCCGAGCGGGATCGTGGTGACCTGCCAGAACGAGCGCAGCCAGTTGCAGAACCGCGAGAGCGCCATGAAGGTGTTGCGCG
The DNA here is from genome assembly GCA_963783655.1 of uncultured Chloroflexia bacterium. Classification (GTDB taxonomy): domain Bacteria; phylum Chloroflexota; class Anaerolineae; order CG2-30-64-16; family CG2-30-64-16; genus CAWAOA01. The sequence continues at coordinate 16,170 of CAWAOA010000013.1, read as the reverse complement.
GCAAGTTGTACGACATCGAGCTGCAGAAGATCGAGGAAGAACAGGCACGCCTGAGGGGCAAGCACGTGGAAGCCGGATGGGGCAACCAGATCCGTTCCTACGTCTTGCACCCATACCAGATGGTCAAGGATTTGCGTACGGAAATCGAGACCGGGAACACGTCGGCTGTTCTCGACGGCGAGATCGACGAGTTCATCCAGGCCTGGCTCAAGGCACAGGTTGGCGCCATTGAGTAGCGGCGGCCGGGCAAATTGCCCGGCCCCGCGCGTCTGCACGATACTTGCGCAGTGAAAATAGCGGGCGTATAATTCTATGCAGGTCACGAACAGCTTAAGAATCCGGGGAATTCGGAAATACGCAGCGCACTGCGGAGACACGGACTCGCGGTAGGAAGCTGGGTGACACGGCTTGGCCCCTCAAGGGGGGGTTCATTTCTTGGAGGAAATTCCGTGAGTACGTACGCAGACAAGACTCTGCAGTGCCGCGACTGCGGCGAAAACTTCGTCTTTACCGCCGGTGAGCAGGAATTCTACGTTGCCCGTGGGTTCAGCGAACCCACCCGCTGCCAGGGTTGCCGTGCGGCCCGCAAGGCCTCGCGTGAGGGTGGCAGTGGCAGTGGCTACAGCAGCGGCGGAGGCGGCTACAGCAGCGGTGGCAGCGGCTACGGCAGCAGCGGTGGCGGCGGCTACAGCGGCGGCGGTTCCTACAGCGCCGGCGGGCGTTCCAGCTATGGCGGAGGCCGCTCCGGCGGTGGTGGCTCACGCCAGATGTACAAAGTGACCTGTGCCGAGTGCGGGCAGGAGACTGAGGTCCCCTTCGAGCCCCGCAACGGACGTCCGGTGTATTGCCGCGACTGCTTCGAGCGGCGCAGCGGCCAGCGCTAACGGCACCTCCGTCCTCACGGACGGGTGATCATGAACAACGCGCGGCCTGGGCAGGCCACTCTACTGCGGTGTGCGCGCCGCAGCCAGGGGCCCGCCCAGGCCGCGATTTATGAGACCGGCGCCCTTCCAGTGCGCGCCCACCATCAGGTATCTTCCGGACCGCATGCGATTCCTCAAACAACTTAACGTACAGGGTTACAAGACATTTGCCTCGCGAACGGAATTCCTTTTCGATCGCGGGGTAACGGCCGTTATTGGCCCGAACGGCAGCGGCAAATCGAATCTGGCAGATGCTCTGCGCTGGGTGCTCGGCGAGCAGAGCTACGGGACGCTGCGCGCGCGCCGTACGGAAGACATGATCTTCACCGGCAGCGAACAACGCGCACGCCTGGGCATGGCCAGCGTCACCCTCGTGCTCGACAACAGCACCGCGTGGCTCCCCACCCCCTTCAGCGAAGTCGAGATCACCCGCCGCGCCTATCGTTCGGGCGACAACGAGTATTACCTGAACGGCACCCGCGTCCGCCTGCGAGAGATTGCCGAGCTGTTGGGCAGCTCGGGTTTGAGCGAGCGCACCTACACCGTCATCGGGCAGGGGATGGTCGACCAGGCGCTGTCGCAGCGCCCGGAAGAGCGGCGCCGTCTCTTCGAGGAAGCGGCCGGGATCACGGTCCACCAGTCTAAGCGCGAGCAGGCGCTCAGGCAGATGGAGGATGCGCGCACGAACCTGACGCGCGCCGCCGACATCGTGGCGGAGATCACGCCCCGGATGCGCTACCTGAAGGGCCAGGCGCGCCGCGCGCAGGAGTACCAGCAGGTCAAGGCCGACCTGGACGCACAGCTGCGCGTCTGGTATGCCTACCGCTGGCGCATGACGCGTGAGGGGCTGACCTCTGCCGGGGAGCGGATGGCGCAGACGCAGGCTGCGAGTGAGGCCGAGCTGGCCCGGATGAACGACGTGATATCCGGGATGGCGGCGGCGCGCACCGAGCGAAGCGCATTACGCGAGCAGTTGGGAGAGTGGCACCGGGAGAGCAGCGGGCTGCACCGGCTCGCCGAGGCCGCCCAGCGCGAACTGGCCGTGCGCGGCGAGCAGGCTCGTCTGTTTGGCGAGCAGGCCGCGGAGCTGCGGGGCGATCTCGGATCGCTGCAGGCAGCGCTGGATGACGGTGCGGAGCGCATGGCGGAGGCGCAGGCACGATTGCAGGAGGCAGAGCAGGGGCACGGCGACGCCTCGGCGCGCGTCGCTGCGGCGCGCGCTGCACTGCAGGAGCGCGAGCGCGAGCGATCGGGCGTGAATGCGCTGGCTGCCGAAGCGGAACGAGCCGCGCTGTCGCTGAAGTCGCAGCTCGCCGACAGGCAGGCGCGCCTGACGCACGCTGAGGAGCGCCGCACCGGCCTGCAGCAGCAGCGCGAGCGACAGCAGCAGGAGGCCGCGGCCGCGGCCGTGCAGGTGGCCCGCCTGGCCGCGGCGCTGCGCAAGGCCGAAGAGAGCATAGCCGCCGTCGCTGCAGAGGCCGGTCAGCTCGACCAGGAGCGCCGCACGCAGGCAGCCGCGCTCGCGGCCGCGCAAGCGCGGGAGCGGGCGGCGCGCGAACAGCTGGGTGCGGCGCAGCGCGTGCTCCACCGTCTGCAGGACCAGCGTGAGATGCTCGAGCGCCTGCGTGACGAGGGCGCGGGGCTTGCCGCCGGACCACGCAACGTCATGGCTGCTCGCGAGAAGCTGCACGGTATCCTGGGAACGCTGGGCGACCTGATCGAGACACCGGCCGAGCTCGAACGGGCGATCGAAGCCGCCCTGGGCGGCCGGCTGCAAGACATCGTCGTGGGAAGCTGGGCCGACGCAGAGGCTGCAGTAGCGTTCCTGAAGCGCGACCAGGGGGGACGGGCCACATTCCTGCCACTCGACAGCCTCCGGCCCTCGCAGGCGGTGCAGCCGCCACGCATGCCCGGCGTGCTCGGCCTCGCCAGCGAGCTGGTGCGTTTCCCCGCCGACATCCGGCCGGCCGTCGAACACGCGCTGAACCGCACGATCGTCGTTCAGGACCTGCCGGCGGCGCGCAAGGTGCTGGGGCGCGATGGGCATGGCACGCTGGTCACGCTCGAAGGGGACATCGTGCGACCCGGCGGAAGCGTCACCGGCGGGAGCGAGAACAGCCGGCGCGACGGTGGCGTGCTGTCGCGCGCCCGTACGCTGCGCGAGCTGCCGGGACAGATCGAGGCCGCCGGCGCCGAGGTGAAGCGCTGGGAAAGCGAGATGAAGGCTGCCCGTGAGGAGCAAGCCGGATTCGAGACAGAGCTGGCACGCCTGAACGCGCGGGCGCGAGCTGGCGCAGGCGCGGGACCGGGCGACGGCGGAGCGAGACCGCACGCGCGTGCAGCACGAGAGCGCCCAGAGAAGCGGGTCGTGGCAGCAGGAGCAGGTACAGCGGCAGCAGCAGGAAATCGAGGCCCTCGCCGGGCAGATCGTCGAGCTCCAGGGTGGGGTCGCGGGGATCTCGGCGCAGCTCGAGGCGGCGGATCGTGATGCCCGCTCGGCGCGCTCCCGTGCTGCCGGATACTCGACCGACGAGCAGATCTCGATGCTGGCACGCGAGCAGGCGCAGGCAGAGGTGAGCCAGCGGAACGTCGCGGCTCAGGCCATGCGGGTGCGCGATCTCCAGGCTCAGCAGGAAAGCCGCCGCCGCGACAGCCAGCAGAAGACGACCCGGGCGGCGCAACTGGACCAGCTACAGCACGAGGCCGAGAGCGTCGCCGCCGCACAGCGCGGGACGGCCCATGAGCTCGGCGCCTCGATCGCCGTTCTGGCATCGCAGATCGATCCGGCTGAGGCACGTGTCGCCGAGCTGGAACGCGGGCAGCGGGCCGCCGAAGCGGAGGAGCAGGAAGCACGCGAGCGCGTGCGGCTCGCCGGGATGCGGCAGAGCCAGGCGGAGCTGGCGAAGCAGCGGGCAGAGGACAACCTCCAGCACCTGCGGCGGGAAATCGAAAAGGACCTCGGCCTCGTGATTTTGGCGGGAGAGGAAGGCGAAGACGACCAACCGCCGCTCCCGTTGAACGGGGTGGTCACGCGCCTGTCCGAAGTCGACGAGTTGCCGGAGAATCTGGAACGCGATGTACGTGAGTTGCGCGCCCAGATCGGCAGGCTCGGACCCGTCAACCTGGAAGCGCCGGCCGAATACGCCGAGTTGGAAGCGCGCCACACCTTCCTGACCACGCAGTCCGCCGATCTGGAACAGGCGGTCGCGCGGCTGATGGACGTGATTGCGGAGCTCGATCGCGTCATGGAGCGAGATTTCGTCGTCACCTTCAAGGCGGTGGCAGCCGAATTCCGCGAGCAATTCAAGAAGCTGTTCGGAGGCGGATCGGCGCGGTTGGTCTTGTCGGACCCGGAGAATCCCGGGCTGAGCGGGATCGAGATCTACGCCCGCCCGCCGGGCAAGCGCGAGCAGGGTCTGCCCCTGCTATCCGGCGGCGAGCGGGCACTGACGGCAGCCGCCCTGATCTTCAGCATCCTCAAGGTGCGCCCTACGCCGTTCTGCGTGCTCGACGAGGTGGATGCCGCACTCGACGAGGCCAACGTCGGCCGCTTCCGCGATGCGCTGCGGGATCTCAGCGAGCTCACACAATTCATCCTGATCACCCACAACCGGGGCACGATTGAGGCTGCCGACACGATTTACGGCATCTCGATGGGCACCGACAATACGTCGCAGGTGTTGTCGCTGAAACTCGAAGGACATGTCGTAGAGCAGCCGGAGACGCCACTGGTGATCGGCTGATGGCGCAGGCCCTGCGCTACGCGGCCGCCCTGCTGGTGGTCGGAATGTGGGGCAGCAGTTTCGTCGTCAGCAAGTGGGCAATGGAAGCAACCGGCCCGTTCGCAGTGGCGTTCCTGCGATGGGCCATCGCGGCGGCCGCGCTGATCGCGTGGATTGCGCTCGCGCCGGGCCGGATCGCCTTGCCCGGGGGCGGCGCCGCCACCCGCGTTGGCCTGGCATGGGACCTGCTGCGGCGCCGCCCGCTGCTGGTGGGCGTGTCGGCGCTGTTCGGCATCTCACTCTTCTACGCGTTTCAGAACCTCGCGCTCCGCTACACGACCGCGGTAAATGCCGGGATCCTGGCAAACCTGACCACCATATTCATCGCCGTCCTTGCGGGGCTCTGGCTGGGGGAACGGCTGCGACCGGTGGAATGGCTGGCGATGGCGGTAGCGTTTGGCGGGGCGGCGCTCATCAGCGCGGGCGCCGGCAACATGAGGTTGAGCGCACCGGGACTGTTGGGCGATGGGTTGATGGTGCTCGCAACCACCTTTGCTGCGGTGTTCACCGTGGGCAGCAAACGGCTGGTGGCGCACTACCCGGCCGAAGTGGTGACTACCCTGATCGCGGCGATTGGCGCCGTGCTACTGCTCCCTCTGGCGCTTTGGGAGGGGCTCAGCCTCAGGCTCCCGGCTGCAGCATGGGGAAGCCTGCTGCTGCTCGGGCTGGGAAGCGGAGCGCTGGGCAACCTCTTCTGGCTGTTTCTGCTGCAGCGAATGGACGCCGCCCGAGCCGGCGCGGTGTTGTATTTGATCCCCATCTTCTCCACCGTGCTCGCGGTCGCTCTGCTGCACGAGCCGGTGACACCTGTGATGATCGCCGGAGCCGGGTTGGTGCTGGCGGGAGTAGCCGTCACGCAACGGGACTGATCGGTAACCTGTGTCACGGAGCACGCCTGCGGCGTCGGCTAGGCTGAGACCAAATTGAGGCCAGGGTGGGACCTTCGGCAGGTCCTGGGCCTTGGGGCACTTAGTTCTCACCCTGGCCTCAGTTTAGGAGGCGAGATGGCCAAGTACCGCGATGCGGAAGAGATCTACCGGGAATCGCTCCAGCAGCTAACGCCTGCAAGCGAGCCACATCCGCCCAAATTCGTGCGAGTCGAAGTATGGCCGTACCCGGATCTGGACAAGCTGTGGGTGCGGCTCGAGACGACCCCGTTCATCGCGTTTCCCAACCTCGCTTTCACCGTGTATGGACCCGACGAAGAGGTTTCCTCCAGCATGTTCATGGTCGAGATCCGCGAGCCCTACCAGTCGGTGACGATGCATCTACGGCAGGCCCCGCGGCGGGAGAGCCGTACCGCCTGGAGATCGAGCTCAGCCGCCAGGACGAAGTGCTGGATACGAAAGCAATCCCCTTCGATCTGGTCTACCGCGACCCGAAGGCAGCACGAGAGGAAGCCACAGATGAACGAACCGAGTGACCAGGAGCTCAAGGACATCTTGACCGGTGCAAAGCGCGTTGCGATCGTAGGGATCTCCGACAACCCGGAGCGAGATTCACACGAGGTGGGGAAGTTCCTGTCGGAGCACGGTTTTGAGATCATCCCCGTGAACCCGACCGTAGACGAAGTACTCGGCAGGCGCGCCTATGCGAGCGTGCGCGACATCCCGGGCGCAGATCGACGTGGTCGACGTATTCCGAAAGCCCGAGGCGGTAGTCGAGGTTGCCGAGGACGCCATCGCCAAGGGTGCGAAAGTGCTGTGGATGCAGCTCGGGATCGTCAACGAGGAAGCGGCGCAGATGGCTGAAGCGGCGGGCATGAAGGTGGTGATGAACCACTGCATGAAGCGAGAATACAAGAGACTCATAGGCATTTAGCCGGTACGACCGTCCGACGTAAATTCAAAAGCGGGCCACGCGGCCCGCTCTCGTTATTCTTGACCGCTTTCCCGGAAGCGGGTGCTAGCTCTGCGCCGCCGGAGCGGCGTAGCCGCGGATCATACCGCGGCCCTGCCCGGGCTGGAGTTGGCCGCCCATCATTCCACGGCCACCCTGCATCATGCCGCCACCCTGCATCATGCCGCCGCCCTGCATCATACCCATGCCACAGCCGCCCTGCCCGGCGCCAAGGGCCGTCGTGGAGGTAACCATTGCCTTCACGCCGGCTTCCATGTTGGCGAGCATGGCGTCCGCCTGCTCCTGGGTGATGCGGCCGCTCTTCACAACTTCGGCCATGGCCGCCTTGCGACCGTCCAGGATCTTGGCAACGAGGGTGGCCTCGTCGACATTTTTCGCCGCAGCGATCTGCGCCAGCGACTTGCCGGCCGCACGCTCGTTGTAGAGCTGTTCGGCGCTGATGCCGAGCAGTGCGGCGATATCATCGTGCATTGCCTGGCCGTCACCCATCATACTGCCGCCCATCATCGGGCCGAAGCCCTGGCGCGGGGCCGCGGGCGGGGTCGGCTGCTGCGCCAGCGCCGTGGTGGCGAAGGCCGCTACCAGAAGCCCGACGACGACCAGGGCCAGTATCATACGTTTCATCATTACCCTCCGTTACGGATCGAGGAAGTGTGTGCAGGCCATTTGTCTGCATCTGTCGTTGAGTTTAGCGCCGGCTTATGAAGAAGTTGTGAAGAGGAGGTGTACAGCGTGTGAACGTGGAGACTATTCGCAGGTGATGTTGTGCTGCTCGAGCAGCGCCTGGTACGCAGCCAGCGCTTCCTCGCCGGTTTGCATCCCGGCAGCCGCGGCGGGCCAGTCGTCGCACATCAGCTCGACGATCCAACCATCTCCGTATGGGTCGCGTACCGCTAACCCAGGATCGCGCGTCACCGCGTCGTTGCCGCGCACCAGAACGCCGTCGAAGGGCGCCGGCACGCCGCCAACCCACTTGGCGCTCTCAACCATGGCCACGCTCTTGCCGCGCGTGACCGGCTGTCCCACCAACCGGCCCCGCACGGTGACCGCAACCAGCTTGCCGCCGGCCAGTTTCGTGCCCGCCGGCGTGATTCCGATCTGGACGATACCGTCCCCCATGTGCCGGGCCCACACATGGCTGCCGACCAGATAGTGCAACCCCTCGGGAAGATCACAACCGCGAATGGTGGCCATCGCTCTCCTCCGCGGGGCGCTGCTGCTTCCGGATCCAGAAGCGGAACTCGCGCCCCTCGTGCTCGCTGGCAATCACCTGGTTGCCGCTGCGGCGCGACCAAGCAAGGATGTCGACCTCGGTTGCCGGGTCGGTGGCTATCAGTTCCAGCACCTGGCCCGCCTGAAGCTGCTCGATCGCCTTCTTCGTTTTCAGCACCGGCTGGGGGCACGACAACCCCCTGCAGTCGAGCACAGAGTCGCTTGCGATCGCCATGGGCGCCCCCTAGGCCGCAGGCTCCGGTCTCACGGTCGTGACCTCGAACACGGGTGGGTTGGCGATATGCTTCTTCACCTTGCACAGATCGACGGTCCGCACCAGGGCGGACACGTACTCCTCAGGGAAGCCGGGCGGCAGCTCGATCTGGGTTGTGATACGGGTTACGTTGCTCTTCGCGTCTTCTTCCATCTTCTGCACGATCCTCAGCCCTTCGGTCGGGATGTTGCGTGCGGTGCAGAAACGCAAGGCGTAAATGCCTGCGCAGGTGCCGATGGACGCGAGAAAGAGCTGGAACGGACCGGGCGCCGAGTTGGCTCCCTTCGGAACCGGCTGGTCGGTGCTGACCGTGAAGCCACAGAACTGCGCATTCACGACTTCGCCGCCCGGGAAGGTGATAATCATGTCGTCCATCAAGCTACTCGCTCCTTGGTTCGTGTATCCGGCTACAGTATATCAGCGTTGCAGCGCAGGCACGAACACTGGGGAAACGATGTCAATTGTGGCGATGGCCGACTCGACGCTCAGGTTTCCGGCACGGTCGCGCGGACGGACTGTCCATAGATATTCGCCCCCGCCCCATGCCACGCTCCACTTGGAGAACCCGGTGCCTGCCATCCGGTATACCCTCGGCAGCTGGCCGAACGGCCCACCCCTGACAGTCACCTCGTACAGGTCCGCGTCGTCGACGCGCGACCACTCCAGGAACGGCCACCCGTAGGTAATCATCTCGCCGAGGACCGGCGCCACCGGTGCCGGCAGCGGCCGGAGGCACGGTGTCGATCGTCACGTCCTGGTAGGGGCTGAAGATACCCGTGTCGGCGCAATTCTCCACCGGCGTCCCGCGCACCCGCCAACGGTACAGACCGTCCGGGAGGGGCACCGTGGGCGTGAAGGAGGTGCTGCCGACGAGGGGCACGTCGATCACCGCGGGGCCGAAGTTCCCCGGCTTGACCTCCAGGGCATAATCCCCGGCGTTTGGCAGGGCCTGCCAGGAAAATGCCGGGGTAGCGTCGTTGGTGAAGGCGCCAGCGCCCGGCGACAGGAGCACCGGGGCGGCCTGGGTGCAGGTGTGGGTGTCGATCCAGACCGGTTGGCTCAGCGCGCCCCACGTGTAGTTCGGATGCACGGTAGTGCTGCCGCGCACACGCACCGTGTAGGCGCCGGGCAGCAGCCCGGACAACGGCGCCAGCCCACAGGTAGTGCCCGGGCCCGCCGCGCAAGACGCATCCGCAGCCGTCCCCTCGCGCGTGGCGATGATTGCCGACGTTGCCAGATCTGAAAACTGCACCTGATAGGCCAGAGCTCCGGCTATGGCGCCGAATTTGATCACCGGACGCGGTCCGGTGTTGATCCGGCTGGCCGGGGGTGGATCGATCAGGTTGGGAGCGCCGCCCGGTACGTCGGCGAGAAACGGCGTCGTCGCGCCGAACTCGCCGAAGATGTCGCAACCGTTGTCTGTGAACCTGCCCCGCATACGTGCTACGTAGTTGCCCTCGGCCAACGGGTTCGTGAGCGTGTATGTCGAAGTGTTACGCCCCACCCGAAAGCTAGTGAAAGGGGGCTGGAGCCAGTTCACGTTCCACGTTGGCGGAATCGTGAAAATCTCGAACTCGGAATCGGACGACCAGGCGGGTGCCAGCCATCGAAACACGGGCCTGATGGGCGTGATCTGCCCGGCTGTGGGTGAAACCAACAGGATCCCGGGGTCGGGAGTGTCGCAGGTTCCGATCGTGACGTCGCGCGTCGCGCTGTATGCGCCGGCGTTCCCGGCCGGATCGAAAGCACGCACACGCCAGTAGTATAGACCCTGGGACAGCGGCCCAACGGTCGCCCGTGGCAAGACCAGATCATCCACCGCATAGGGTGTGCCGAAGTCCGGGTCGTCGTCTACGTAGACGGCGTAGCCGATTGCACCCGGCACCGGCTCCCAGCGCAATTCAAGCTCCGTGCGCTGCTGTTTGTAGTTGGCGGGAGGGCGGGCCGGCGCAGGGGCGGCCGGCGGCGGGACCAACACCTGGAACGAACGGATTTCGCTGTCGCGGTACACCGCACAGTCCGGACCGCGGTTCCAGGCGCGCACTCGCCAATACCATACGCCGTTGGACAACAGCTCCTTGTGCGCGGCAGACGCAACGTTTCCCACGCTGTACCAATGCTGCGGAGCGAAGTTCGGGTTACGCGAGAGCTGGTAGGCGTAGTCGTTGGCGTTCGCCGCAGCCTCCCAGGTCAACGTTACGGCGCTGGCGCCAAGCTGTACGCCGCTCGCCGGCAGGAGCAGCGAGAAGTGTGCCACGGGAGCGCAGGCGCCGGGAGCGCCGGGTGTCGAGGCCAGCGCAGGGCGGTCGGCTGCAATGGTCGCGCCGGCGACCAGGGAAAAGAGCAGCATGAAAGAAACGAGAGAGAGGCCGGATGGGCGCGTCATCGATTATCCTCATCAGTGCTGAGAGCAGACCTCGATGGGGCAGAGGCCCGCGCGCGAATACGGCGCCGGTAATAAAGGTCGAAAAGCTGGATGAAGGCCACCGGCGGGCCACCCCCTCATTGTTGAGCACAACGTGTAAGGCTACAATAGTACCGAAGTGTGAGGTTATGCATGGAGGAGACGATGCAACGATGGGAAGTGCTGGCGGCGCGGCCGCTGGTGGAGCGGGAGCCGTGGCTGCGGCTGTGGGAAGAAGATGTGCGGCTCCCGAACGGGCATGAGATCGAGGGATACCTCATGCAGCGAGCGCGGGACTACGCGATGGTCTTCGCCGTCCGTCCAGACGGAATGGTGCCCATCGTACAGCAATACAAGCACGGCCTGGGCCGGTGCAGCCTCGACCTGCCGGCGGGGTACCTGGACACCTCCGACGAGCCGCTGCTGGCCGCAGCGCAGCGAGAGCTGCGTGAGGAAACGGGGCTGGGCGGCGGCCGGTGGCGACACATGGCATCGCTGGTGGTAGACTCCAACCGGGGCAACACGTCGGCGCACCTTTTCCTGGCCCAGGACGTGGTCGAACAAGGCGAGCAGGAGCTGGACGACACGGAGGAGCTCAACGTCACCTGGCACACCCCGGGAGAGCTGCTGGAGATGGTGATGCGGGGACAAATCGATTCGGTCGGCTCGGTTGCCGGCGTTCTGCTCGCCACTCGGATACTCGCGGTCAAAGTTAGCAGGGAGGAAGAAGATGCTGAGAGGTAAACTCATCGAACTGGTCCCGAACGAGGAGCGGCACCTGCCCAACTACGTGCGCTGGTTCGCCGATACCGAGGTCGAGAAGTATTTCGGTACGTACCGCCCCATCAATCTCGCGCAGGAGCGGCAGTGGCTCGAGGGATCGAACCACAGCAGCGACACCATCAACTTCGCCGTCGAGTTCAAGGACGAACACGTTGGTGGCGCAGGTTTCCAGCGCATCCATTATCAGCACCAAAACGCCGAGGTCGGGCTGTTCATTGGCGAGCGGCGGTACTGGGACCGCGGCTTCGGCCAGGACATCCTGGCGACGATGCTGGACTACGGGTTCAACATCCTCAACTTCCACCGGGTGTATCTGCGGGTGCACGAGAACAACTTCCGCGCCGTCCACGCCTACGAGAAGGTAGGGTTTCGGCACGAGGGCACCTTCCGCGAGCACGAATGGCGGCACGGCCAGTGGCAGAACCTGTTGTATATGGCGGTGCTGAGGGCGGAGTGGGGGGAGAGGGATGGGGAGGAGGGCGGTTCTTAGTTCTGAGTTCTACGTTCTGGGTTCTGAGTTCTGAGTTCTACGTTCTGGGTTCTAGGTTCGGAGTTCTGTGTTGTGCAAGGTGCCTTCTTTGTTTGGGGTAAGATACCGTAGGGGGCGGGTCGCCCGCCCCGTGTTCCAATGCCACGGGCTCCTGGGGATGCGGCGCGGCTTGCGTTAACCCGGCGCCGCCGCGTCCCCGGCATCGCACCCGCCGCGGACCGGCTGACGCACGTTGCGCCGCGGACCGCATATGCTTGGCATTGAGGCACGGGGCGGGTGACCCGCCCCCTACGATTGACGGCGAAGAATGCGCCCCATCCTATCCCGCAACCCGTGGTGTAGCCCCCTTGTGGGGCGTCGGGACGCGGCGCGGATGGGTTAACGAGACCGCGCCGTGACCCGCGCATCACGCTGCCCTTTCCCACCTAAGCCGTAGTGATGAGGCGTTGAGGGGTTACCGTGGCCGCGCCGTGGCGCGACAACGTCAAGCATCCCGCGCCGCGACCAACACGCCCACGAGGGGCTGACCTCCGGGTATTGGTGGAGGTTTCGCCCCATCATTTCCCGCAACCCGTAGTGTAGCCCCCTTGTGGGGCGTCGGGACGCGGCGCGGGATGGGTTAACCGGAGCGCGCCCGTTGACCAAACGCCCCACAAGGGGGCTGACACTCCGGGTTGCGGGAGGAGAATCGCCCGGGATCGCCCGGCGGCATCAGGCGAGCAGGCGGGAGAGCACTCCGGCGCAGCGGTGGGCGACGGGTTCTGGGTCTATCGAGAAGTCCCAGCTTAGCTCGGCGCAGACGTAGCCGGCGTAGCCGGCCCGCCGCAGAGCGGCGATGAAGGGTGGGAAGTCGAAGGCGCCGTCGCCGGGCACAAGATGCTGGTCGCGCTGGCCGTTGTTGTCGTCGATGTGCACGTGAAACAGCCGGTCGCCAAGCCGGGTCACAGCGTCGACCGCAGAATCGCCCACCAGAGCGGCATGCCCGTTATCCAGAACGATCCCGAAGTTGTCCTCGCCGAGCTCCTCGACCATCCGCAGCGATTCCGCCGTCGTCTGGACCAGGTCGGTTTCCCAACGGTCCGCCGGCTCGAGCGCGATGCGAACCCCCAGCGGCCGCGCAGCGGCGCACACTTCGTGCAGGCTGTCGCTCAGGCGGGCCCAGCCATCCTCTACCGTCTGGCCCACCAGCGTGTGTCCCGGACATACGCTCACGATGGGGCTGCCGAGCGCCGCAGCGTTGTGCAGCGCGTCGGCGATGTACGCGACGCTGTCGCGCCGGATCTGCTCCATCGGGCTGCACAGCGACGTGGGGTAGCGGAACTGCGCCGGGATGAACGACGCTACGCCGAGCCCTTCCCCATCGAGGACTGCGCGGGCGGCCGCAAGCTCGACGGCGCCCAGATCGCCGCGGTACGCGTGCGGGCGTCCGCCCCAGATGTCGGCGCCGGCGAACCCAGCGCGCGCGATGGCGCTGAGTGCGTCTTCCAGGCGGTAATTGGCAAAGATCGAGGTCGAAAGGCTAGATTGCACGGGTGTCTTCTCCGGTGTTTGGATGGAAGTCTGTGAGCGTCTACGAATAGCGGCGCGTGAGAGCGAACCAGCGAATCCGCAGAAGGTCCACGAAGGCGTGAGCGCTGTCGCGCAGTGGCTGGATCTTGGTGTCCTCGGCGTGAACCCAGTCTAGCGAGACCTCGGCGATGTTGTATCCGAGGCGCTGGGCTATGTACAGCACCTCGACGTCCGCCGCGGCGGTTACGCTTGGATTGGCCAGGGAGCGAGCGGGGTTGTTGTACAGGCGCGTGCGCGCATAGATCTCGTGCACGGCGGCGGTGCGAAATGCCTTGAACCCGCACTGCGTATCCTGGAAGTTGCCCAGGCCAAGCAGCCGCACGAGGAGCTTCCACCCGTTGCTCATCAGCAGACGATAGGCGGGGGCGCCGGGGCGCCCGCACCGGCAGCCAATGGCGATCTCTGCGCCGGCTTCAAGCGCCTCCACCAGCCGCCGGAATTCGATGGGCGGGGTGGAGAGATCGGCGTCGGCGTGCAGGCAGTACCGTCCGCGAGCGGCAAGGATGCCGGTGCGCACCGTATACGCCTTTCCGCTGTGCGGGTTCTGCAAAAGCCGGATCTCAGCGTGCTGCGCCATCGCGTCGCGCACGATTTGGGCGGTGCCGTCGCGGCTGCCGTCGTCCACGATGATGACTTCGAACGGGGAGGGCAGCATCACCTGCGGGTCGAAAAGCCGTTCCAGGGTACGCGGAAGCCGGCGCTCCTCGTTGTAGGCCGGGATGACGATCGATAGATATGGGGCTGCGTCATGAATCACGGGGCGAGTGTAACACCAGAACGGGCAGTAGTCGAGTGCGGTTTGCATTCGCATGCGCCCGTTCCTACAATGCGGTGGCCCGGAATCGAATCGGGCTTGACGCGAAAGGAGCATCCGGAATGGCAGACGCGAAAACCAAGGTGATGGACGAATTCCGCGAGTTCGCAGTCCGCGGAAACATGGTGGACATGGCGGTGGGGATTATCATTGGCGGCGCGTTCGGGAAGATCGTCACGTCGTTCGTGAACGACGTATTGATGCCGCCGATCGGCCTGCTCCTAGGACGGGTGGACTTCTCAAATCTGTATGTCAGCCTCTCCGGCCGGCGTTACGACTCGCTTGCTGCGGCGAAGCTCGATGGGGCGGCGACCCTGAACTACGGCCTGTTCCTCAATAACGTTCTCGATTTCATGATCGTGGCCGCCGTGGTTTTCCTGATGGTCCGGCAGCTTAACCGGCTGCGGAGCCGCCCGAAGGCCGCAGATCTGCCCACGACGCGGCCCTGCCCGTATTGCCTCACGGCGATCCCGATGGGCGCGAGCCGGTGCTCGGCCTGCACCGCGGAGGTCCAGCCGCAGGCCGGGTAGGGCTCGAGGTTTGCAACCGATCAGGTAAGCACTCCCACGCTCGCACCCCACGTGTAAACACATGTAGGTCACGCTTGCAGCGTGACGGTGCGCGCAATGCCGCACATTTGCGCTACGCACGAACCGTCACGCTACAAGCGTGACCTACATCGCACTTACCTGATTCGTTTGTCAATGGCCATCAAGCGTGACCTACATCGCACCTCTAACTTGCTAATGTCAACTTGGGCGTCGGGATCAAGGCTGCTCTGGCGCTAACCCGCGCACGCTGCGCGCCGGCAGCACGTCAGCGAGCGCTTCGGCCAGATCGGCGTATGCCTCGTCGGGCTCTGCTCCGACTGCATCCAGCGTCTTGCTGAAGAAGCAGCGGGCCGCTGCGGCCAGTGCGATATCCAGGATCTCCGGATCGGTGAGACCGTGTCCTCGCAGCCGCGCCACGTCCTCTTCCTTCACCTCGTAGGCCCGCAACGCCACCTTCTGCGCGTAAGCCATGATCTCTACTTCTGCGGGTTCCAGGCCGGTTCCGTCATTTCGATGGCCGGACGCGATGGCCCGGAGCTGCTCGATACTGAAGCCGTTCTTACGGAGCACCGCTCCGTGCGCGAGCAGTCAGTACCGGCATTCCAGCGCGAGGGCAGCCGCAAACGTAACCAGCTCGTAGCGCCGCAGCCGCATCGTCGATCGGATCGCCTGGGAGAGCTGTCGCCAGGCCGCGTTGACCTCGGGATGAAGGCTCATCGCCTGCGTAAAGTTGGGGAGGTAGCCGTACGTCTGGCGGTCGGCAATGTACAGCTCGCTCAGCTTGCCGGTAGCATCGCTCTCCGGAACCGTCTGGATGAAAGCCATTAATCCTCCGTTGTTGGGGTCAGCTTAAGTCTCCCGGATGCCTCGGGCAAGGAGCGCGGTCGAGCGCCCCCGGGAGCGGTTCACAACTTGGAGCCCGCCCATCAACACGTAGACCCTGAGCCTCGATACGTAAGTCGGCCTCCATCCAATGGCGCTCCCTTAAAGCCAAACCCGGCTGGGCGCCGAGGCGTCCAGCCGGGTTCTTGCTCTGATAGTGCCGATTCGTTCGCTATTGTGCCGGGGCGGGCGCGCCCGGGTTCGCACCGGCAGGCGGCACGTAGATATTCGGATTGACGTTGATGTTAGGCTGGCTCTGCGCCGGCGGATTCACGTTGATGTTGGTGGTTCCGCCGCCAAGGACACCGCTCAGAGGCCCGGCGAAGAACAGCCAGGCAAGCGCAATCAATACCAGTAGTACGATAACGACGGTAACGAGGTTTATCCCCGCCGCAGCGGCACGATCCCCGCCGTCGTCCGGACCGTCAATGTGAATTTGGCTCATCACTCATCTCCTCTCACAGGAACACTTACACGCTACAGCTCAGTTCAACGCAACTTCGCTACGCTACAATACTATCCCGGTTACCGCGGGCATGCCGCAGATATTTTAACCTCCAAGGATCTATTTCTCTGAAATACGTCATACATTTAAGCTCGGCGGAGCGGTTGGGCGCCTGTGTGTG
>CAWAOA010000012.1:0-189075 GCA_963783655.1 uncultured Chloroflexia bacterium | reverse complement strand
CCCCCTCCGGGACCTCGATGGGGGCGACCGAAAAGCCGGCCGACTCAGGCTCACGTCACCGTCTTGCCGAGGCGGGCGACGGCGCCGTCGCTGACCAGCGCGGTGCGGCTTCCGACCGAGAGCTCGCGCAGGCGCGTCGACTCGCGTTGCAAGCGCCCCCGCGGCGACGACGATGCGATACGACCGGCTTCCGAGATTGACGTCGACGTTCATGTGATCTCTTCGGCGGCTCGCCCAGGCCGGCGCACCGACCGATGCACTAAGGCTACCAGGTTTTCAGGCTGGCGAGGCAGGCGTCGGCGACCCCCTCCTGACCGCGCGATTCGCGCGCGGTCAAGGGGAACAGCTCGCTCAGGGTGACTTCTTCGGCATCGCGGGCGGCGGCGCCTGGGCCAGGTCCGTTTTCAGGACGGAGGGCGCGACGAACACGACCAGCTCACGACCCGTGGTCTGCGAGGCGGTGGTCTTGACAGCTCACCCGATCACCGGAATGTCGCCGAAGAGCGGGATCTTCCGCGTCTCGTCGGTGTCCAGGTTCGTTGTCACGCCGCCGATGACGAGCCGTTCTCCCTCCTTGATCAAGACCTCGGTCTGAGCCTTGCGCTTGTTGATGGACGGCGGGCTTCCCAACGTCGAGCCGAGGATGACGACCGGGCCGCGCGAGTTGTTCTCGATCGTCACCTTCATCTTGATCTTGGTGACGTCGCCCTCGCGGATGACGGTCGGCACGACGTCGAGTTTGAGCAGGGCTTCCTTGAACTGGTACTGCGTGCCCGCGGAGCTGACGGTCGCGTACGGGATTTCTTCGCCGAGGGAGATCGTCGCGGTGCCGCTCTCCACCGTCACGATCTCCGGGCGCGCCAGGGTGCGTGTTTTGCTCAGCAACCGCAGCGCCTCGAGGGCGAGGTTCACGTTGTACGGCTCCCGGCGACGCCGAACGCGATACCGCCGGCGCCACCGCTCGCGGTCCCGGCGCCGCCGCCGAGGGCCGAGGTGACCGGCAATTCACGCGTTTCCACCGACGGGAGTCCGGTCAAGCCACTGACCGGCAGAAGGGCCGGGAACGGGTTGCCAGGCGCGACGTTCGGGGGACCGAATACGTTGGCGAGCGGCACCTCGCCGGGAACGGCGAGCGAGTTACCGGGCGAGCTGGTGGAGCCGCGCCCGACCACGATCGACTGGTTGTTCGCCTGGAGGACGCCGCCACCGCCCCATTGCACGCCGATGGCAAAGAGGTCGTCGCGGTCCAGGATTTCCATCCGCGCCTCGATCTTGACCGGGCAGCGGCACGTCGAGCTTTTCGCGGATCAGCTTCTTGATCCGTTCCAGGTCGTTCTCGTAGTGCCGGATGAAGATCGAGTTGGTGGGCTTGTGCGCGCGGATGGTGATGCCCTTCGCCAGCACTTCGGCGGACGTGGTCACCGGGGCCATCATCGGGGGCTGCGGAGCTTTCCCGTAGAGCGCCGAGAACGGCGGTCCCGCGATGGGGGGAAATCCCCCGGTGGCGGACGGCACCATCCGCGCCTGGATCCCTTCCGCGGGGATCCCGGGACTCCTTGCAGGGTCTTGGCGATCTCTTCGGGATCGCCGTAGGAGAGGCGGATCGTCTCCTCGCGCAGCGGCCCGCGGGCCTCGAGCTCGGCGACGCCGCCTCCGCGGCGCGCTTCTTGTCGATGGCCTCTTGCTCCTTCAGCTGGGCCTCGGCCGCCTTCGCGCGCACGTCACTCTCGGCCTTGAGGCGCGCTTCCTCGACGCGGGCCTGTGCCTCGCGCTCCTTGGTCAGCTGCTCGATCGAGACGATGCGAAGCACGTTGTCCTTCTCGATCTTTCGGAGGCCGCGCGTCTCGAGGATGGTATCGAGGGCGAGATCCCAGGGGACGTTACGGAGCGAGATCGACATCTTCCCCTTCACGTCGTCGCCGATGACCACGTTCTTGTTGCTCTCGGCCGCGAGGATGCGGAGGAGATTCACGACGTCCGCGTCCTTGAAGTCGAACGAGATGAGCCGCTGCCCGTTGCTGGTGGTCGGCGTCGCAGGCGCCTGCGCGATCTGGATCGGCGCCGCGGCGAGGGGTCCGCTCCCCTGCCCTCAGCGCCTCCTGAGCCCTTGCGTGCCCTCGTGGCCCCGCTGGGCGCGCCGGTGGCCGCCCGTTGCGGGCGCGGGCGGGGTTGCTTGCGCCACGACCGTCGGCGCAGCGGAGGCGGCGGTGGGAATGACGATCGCCAGGCCGTTGGGCTCTTCACGGATCGCGTAGCCGACCGTACGGCTCAGGTCGAGGACCACGCGGGCGACACCCTGCCGGTACTGGCCGCCGCGGATCTGCTTGACCGGGTCCTTGCCGACGCTCAGGGGGGTCTTGCGCCAAGCGTAGACCGTGTCCTCGAGATCGACGACGAGCCGGGTGGGCGAATCCACGAGGTCGGCCTTGTACTGGGGCTCGCGCGACGTCTTCACGAACACGGTGACGGTGTCCTTCTGCCCCGTCACCGTCACGTCGCTCAGCCGCGCGGGCTCGGTCTGGGCCCCGCTGCCCGCCGGGACGAGCAGGAGCAGCGCGAGACTCACCACCATCAGGACCTTGGGGATCCGTCTTTCAACGTTCATTTAATTGGTCGCCAGTTTGAGAACCACGCGGTTTGAGGGTGCGCCGGCCTTCGCCGTCACCGCGAACACCACGCTGTCGGAGCCGATCTCCAACAGGCGGCCATCCCCGAGCGTGTCCCCGGGTTTGAGGATGTACCCGATGCCGTCCGGCGCTTCGACCAGCGCGAGCGCCGAGCGATTGCTGCGAATGATCCCCGTCAGCCTCGGTTGCCGCCACAGTAGTCCTCCGGAGCCCTCGCGTACCTCGAGGGTCTCGAATGGATCGCGACGTCCCCTGGACTGATACTTTGGTACCGCAGCGCTGGGATCGGGTGGAACGGCCTCGGCCGCGGCCGTCGGCGCGCCGGGTGTCGGCGCGCCTGGTGTCGCCGCGCCTGGTGTCGGTGCGCCTAGTGTCGCCGCGCCTGGTGTCGGTGCGCCGGGCATGGGTGCCTGAGAGGGCATGGGTGCCGAGCGGGCGCTGCGACCGGCTTGGGCGGCGGCGGGGGCGGCGGGGCGGAGCCTCCGCAGGCGCCGAGCGTCGTGGCCAGGCCGATCGAGCCGAGCACCATCAGACGCGCTCGCACGATACCGAGCCTCACCGCGCCCGACCGGCTTCGGCGCCGGCGGCGCACCGATGGGACGGTACATGTACGTCGCGAGCACCAGCTCGGCGCGGATCGGGACCCGAGGGCGATTCAGGCCGCTCAACTTGATCTCCGTGATGTTCACGACGCGCGCCATCTTGGCGACCCTCTCGAAGAACTCGCCGAATTGATGATAGCTCGCCTCCGCGTTCAGCGAGATCGGGATCTCGCTGTAGTAGTCGCGAACGACCGGCGGACGAGGCTGGAAGAGCGCGACGCCGAGCCCCGATGCCGTGGCAGCGTCGGAGACCGTTCGGTAGAGGGTGGGAATCTCCTTCTCGCCCGGCAACCGGTCCTTCAGCGCGTTGAGGCGCGCTTCGAGCTCCGCGGCCTCCCGGCGGTACTTCAAGAGATCGGCGACGATCGCCCGGTTCCGGGCGATCTCGCTCTGCAGCGAGCTCAGCTGCGCGCGGAGCTGCGCGACCTCGGCCTGGACGGGCGCAGAAGGAAAAAGTATGCGGCGGCGAGGATGACGATCGCTCCCAGGGCGCCCGCGATAAGCTTCTGCGATCTCGGCGCGTTGACGACGGGGTCGAAGATCGCCGGGAGCGGCATGTCAGCCCTCGAAGCGGCAGGTGACTTCGAACGTCACCAGCGGGGATGGCCGGGCCAGATCCCGGCGGGACACCACGAGGTCGACGTCCTTGAACTTCCCGGAGGCGCGCAGGTTCGACATGAAGTCCGCGACCGCGGTGGCGGAGAATGCCGACCCGGCGACCTTGAGTTGCCCGCCGCGGTCCTCGAATCCGGTGATCCAGAGATCGCTCGGGATGACGCCGGCGAACGCCTCGAGCAGCAGGATCGGCCGCCCCTGAGCCTTGGTGATCGCCTCGATGACGTCGACCCGCTTGCGCAGCTCGTTCGCGAGCTCCTTGATCTTGGTTTCCTGCCCGATCTGCGCTTTCAGGGCCGCCAGGTCCTTCTGCGCTCGTTCGATGTCGGCGTTGAGGTTCGCTTTGGTGCTGATCAGGATCCACCAGTACCCGCCGACGCCGAGCAGCAGGGCCAGATAGACGACCCCGAACAGCCACCCCATGTTGAAAGCGGGGAGGCTGAAGCCGAACCCGGCGCCCCGCCGGCGACCACGTTCGACGGGCGCGAGGTTGATCTTGATCATTTCTGTTTGTCCCCTGGGCGTCGCAGCGCCAGACCGACAGCCACCGCCAGGGCCGGGCCCGCGGCGTGAACTTCGTCCGCGTAGGCCGGGTCGATCTCGATGCGCTGGAACGGCTTCGTCAACTCGACTGGGATGCCCCAGTTCGACGACAGATAGTCGCTCAGCCCCGGAAGCTGCGAGCAGCCGCCGGCGAGGACGATCTTCCCGATGCGCTCGGACTCGGCTGTCGACGCGAAGTAGTCGAACGTCCGCTGGACCTCGAGCGACAGCTCGCGCGATACCGCTTCCAGAGCCGGGCACGACGGTTTCCCACCGCACGCCCACGTCCGCGACCGAGCTTGGCGGCTTCCGCCTGCTCGAAGGGAATCTTGAGCCGCTGGGCGATCGCCTGCGTGTAGTTGTTGCCGCCGAACGGGATGTCGCGAGCGAAGATCGTCGCGCCGCCCCGCACGACGTTCGTCTTCATGATCGCGGCGCCGATGTCGATGAGCGCGACCGTCTCGCGGGCCTCGCTCGGGAAGTTCAGCTCCCACTGGTTGCCGAGCGCGAAGCTGTCCACGTCGACGATGAGGGTGTTGAAGCCCGCCTGATCGACGACGGCGATGTACTCGATGACCTTCGACTTCTTCACCGCGACGAGGATCACGTCCATCTCGCCGTTGGGCGGCCGAGCTCTGATAGTCGATGAACACCTCGTCGATCGCAAAGGGATGTGATGCTCCGCTTCGAGCTGGACCACGTCGTGGACTTCCCGGGCCGGCACTTCCGGGATCTGAACCTTCTTGATGATCAGTTCTCGCCCGCAGACTGCGATCGCGCGGGCTGCCCTCGAGCCCCGCCCGGGAAACGGCGCTCTCGGATCGCCTCCACCACGGTCCGCGGGTCCTTGATCGTGCCGTCCGCGATCACGTCGGGGGCAGGGGGGCTACCCCCGAGAGAGGTCAGCCTATAGCTCCTGCCTTAATCATCGACGTTGACAGCCTTCACCCCGCTCGAGCCAATGTCGAGGCCAAATATTTCCGGAGACCTGCGGAAGAACGCCATATTAATAGCCTTTTCCCTGATGGTTAAACAGGGCGGCGGGTACCGGGGGGGCCAATATTTTCCCACGGATGAGATCGGGGTGCCTCGCGGATGCAGGCCCCCAGATCATGGCTGCGGTTCCCGCCGGTCGCCGGCGTGGCCGGGCTGGCGCGAGGGAGGGGTCGGGTATCCGGGAATGCGGTCTTCATCGATCGTTCCAGCCGTAGGTGGTCACGAATCGACGCTTGAGGGCACGTTGAACGAGGTCCAGCGACTCCTTGCTGTATAAGATGTGGGTTTTGTCCTGAGGATTGCCAGCGAGAATTCGTCGTCACCGCCCCGTTCGACTCGTTGACGATGACAACCGCCATATACCGCCTGCGTTCCGCCGCCCCGATAGCGGATCGCAGGTGTTCCGACCGGTGACGATGACCAGCCCGTTCCACCTGAAGTTGCCGTCGATCTCGACGGCAACATTCTCCACGATGAAGATAATGCCGGCGCCAATGCTGTCGCCGGTGACGCCTCGAGGGCCGGGGCGCTGGTCGGCGAAGAGACATCGCGCCTCCATGATGTAGACGTATTCGGGCTCTCCGTCGCGCGCCCAGCAGCAGGCAGCTCGCGCCGTCGGGCGGACGCCGACCCTGATGTCGCCGAGCGAGTGGGCGTTGGCGGGACCGGGGTCGATGACGACGTCGGCCGATGATTCGACCCCCGCGCGACGAAGTCGGCGATTCCCCGGCGACGTCAGCGTGCCGTCGACCGGATCGTGCCGGCTCCCCCGTCGTCGTGCCCGTGCCGGTCTCGTCCTTGCCCTCGGACCTCGTTCTGCGGACTGCTTGCCCGATCGCGTCTCGGACTTCGGCCGCGAGAGCCGGAAGACCTGTCGCTGACTCGATCGCGTAGATGGCGGTCGGGACCGGGGCCCGTCGGGGGTACCCGGGCCCGTTGGCCAGTCGGAGCATCGCGGCCGTCGATCGAGAACCCGCGAGCCCTGGAGTTTGCGCTGGCCTGCAGTACCCGGAAACGCGAGCGCAGCGGTCATCGGCGGGAACATCGCTCCTCGACACCCGCCGTATCGCACGAGTTGCGCCGCCGACGGTGCCGGTCGCGGCGACGATGACCCGGCAATCCCGCGTCATGCGTGGCGGTCCCGGCGGCGGCGCGTCGGCAAGGGCCGACGGTGGTGTCGTGACTCACGCCGCTGCACCGGCATCGTCCGCAGCGCAATCATTGCGGATCCTGACCGAGAAGGTTCCGTATGCGCCCGCTGAGCCCGGGGAGATTCGAAGTCGGTGGCCCGAGAAAGCGCTCCGAGGTACACGTCGCCCCCGCCAGGCAGTCGTTCCACGCGTCCGGGTCGGTCGCGAGCAGAGACCGGTACGCGTACTCGATGCCCGCCTCGGCGACGTAACGGGCGCGGATCGTGCGGCTGGCGTTGCTCGAGATCTGGGGCTCGAACCCGCTCATCGAAGAAGCGCGAGCACGAGACCGGCCAGGGTGACCAGGATCATCAAGGCCAGTACCCAGTCCGCGCCGCGCTCGGCCGACGAGCCGCCCCGGGCCGATCCCGCACGCGAGACCCACGGGGCGAGAGAGGGCGGCCTCATTCGCAGTGCCTAGATCCGGGACATGAGCATCGTGACGACGTCCAGCCGGCGCTCCTGGTCCAGCTGGCCGCTCCCGTGACGGGCCGGTAGAAGACCGTCACCTGCGCGAGCTTGCAGCGCTCTTCGCAGGTCCCGCCGGGGCTGTCGGTGATGTCGTTGGCGCCGGTAGGCGGGGGCGTTGGCGATCGAGCCATAGGCCTCGACCGTCGTGCCGGCACGCAGATCAGCGGCGGGCCAGCTCGCCAGCGAGAGCGCTTTGAGATGCTCGAGGCGTTGCTCGGCGAGGAACGCCGCCGTCGTCTCGCCCCTGGCCGCCTCGATACCGCCCTTCGCGTACTGAAGACCGGTGACGACGGCTGTGAGCCCGACCACGAGAGCGAAGGCCGCCACGAGCACCTCGACCAGCGTGAACCCTCGCGCCTCGGACGGGGTGCGGTTCACCTGACACTGATGCGGCCCGTGGCAGCGACCACCACGGCCCGTGTCGCGCCGTTCACCGGGTTGGTCACAGTGTACGTCCCGGCCGGGCTGGCCGCGCCGAGGTCGCTGAATATGACGTTGGCCGTCGTAGTGACCAGGAACGTGCCCGGGTTGGATATCCTGATCGCGCCGGCGGCGTCGGTTCCCGGCCCGTCCACACAACCCCGCCGCATCCGCCCCGTCTAGGCGAATGTTCGTGCCGCCCGCTTCCACGCACACCGTCGTGTTCTGCGTGATCGCGATCTGCCGCCGAGATCGATCGCAGTCGCCAGCTCGCGCGCACGGCCTGGAGTGCGGACGTCCTCGCGTAGCTCAGGAGCGTCGGCGCCGACGAGGACCGCGAGGAGGCCGATGACCGCCACCGCCGCCATGAGTTCGATCAGCGTGAACCCGCGGGCGTTCAGGCTGAATCCGCTCAAGTACCAGTCGATGATTCGCTCACCCCAGAAGAGGGCGATGACGCCACCCGCGGCAAGAAATGGGCCAAAGGGGATCGATCCTCCTGCCGCGCAAACCGGAGACAAGGAATGCGATGGCCACGACACCGCCAAGGACGATGGCCACGAACAGAGCAAAGACGAGCACCTTCCAGCCACAAAGGCGCCGAGCATGGCGCCGAGCTTCATGTCGCCGCCGCCCATGCCACCGCCGCTCACCAGGATGATCGCCAGGAAGAGGCAGCCCCCCAGCGCGATTCCGATGACGGAATCGCGCCAGGAAACGTGTCCCGTCGCGAGGTTCGCGTCAGCCCGACCAGGATCCCGGGCAAGGTGATGACGTCCGGGATCAGCTGATGCTGGAGGTCGATCGCGGTGACGACGACGAGCGTTGCGAGCAACACCGCCGCGACGATGAGGTCGCCAGTCGGTCCGAAGACGAGATACGCCGAGGCGAGCGCAACCGCGGTGACGCCCTCGACGATCGGATACCGTCGCGAATTCGTGTGCCGCACCTCGGCAGCGGCCGCGGAGCCACAGAAACGACAGCACCGGAATGTTGTCATGCCACGCCAGCTGGGCACTGCAGCCGGGACAGGCGGAGCGGGGATGCCAGAGGCTTCGACCTCCGGCACCCGCACGATCACGACGTTGAGGAAGCTCCCGATGGCGAGCCCGAAGAGGACGACCGCCGCGAGCATTCCTGCCGGCCAGGCGTCGGCCACGGCCTGCAGCGTTGCCACGTTCACCAGGTTTGAAGGAACGCGGGCCCGATGCGGTTTGCGAGCTTCTTGTCGATCTGTCCGAGGATTCCCCAGCCCGTGTGCGCGGCCTGAAGCTGTCCCAACTCGAACTTCACCGGGCGAGCCCGAACCAGGCCTGAGGCGAATCGTACTGAAGCGCGATCGCCTGGCGAAACGTGGTGAGCGCTTCGGACGGGCGACGGAGGTCGGCATACGCGAAGCCGAGGTTGATGTGCGAGAGGACGTGCCCGGGCTTGATCTTGATCGCGCGCTGCAGATGTTCGATCGCCTCGTTGGGCCGCCCGCCGTTGAGCAACGCGGCGCTGAAATTGTTGACCCTTCGACGTCGTTCGGGTATCGCGCGAAGAAGATCTCGACATGCCCGAGCGCGCGCCGAAAATCTTCGAGCATCGCGTAGGTGTATCCGAGATGCTGATGGACCTTCACCTGATCTGGCCGGAGCGCGCTGAACGCGCTCGAACTCGGCCTTGGCCAATTCGAGCTGACCGCCATTCGAGCAGAGGACCCAGTTACCGTGACAGATCGAGCAGTCCGGATCGGACTCCAGCCAGTTCCTCCAGAGCGTCTCTGAGTCGTGCCGATCTGGACCTGCCGGGCGCTGAGATAGGCCAGACCGCAGAACCAGACGATGCCCAGCGCGGCCACGGCCTTTGCGAGGGCCGGGCGAAGCGTACCGGCCATGCCGGCCTGGGCCGCGGCGCCGGCGGCGGCGCCGATGAGGAGGGCGAAGCCGAGTCCCGGAAGATAGCTGTACCGATCGTTGGTCAGCTGGTGTCCCGAATGAACGATGCCGATCACGGGGCCCAGCGCATCGCGTAATACGCCCAGACCGCAAGACCGGCCGGCCAGCGCCGCCGGCGCGAGCATCGCGACGGAGATCGCCGTCACGGCGATCGCGGGGAGCAGGAACTGCCGATCGAGAGGCCCACTTTCGCGGGAAGCTCGTAGAGCGGCGAGAGTCCCTGCGGCACCATGGTCTTTCCGAGATAGAACCAGAGGCTGTAGAAGACCATGGCGGGCCGCGCGGACAGGGGATACCGCTCGAGCGGCGTGATGAACATGTTCACTTTCTGGCGTAGTAGGTGACGATGCCGCCGGCCACGCCAGGATACCCAGTGTGATCAGCAGCTTCCGCCGCAGATCGGGTAGCCTGAATGCGTTGCGTACGGCTTCGATCATCGCTGTCTCCCCTAAGCGTTGCCGGCTACCGGCTCATCACTCATGGTCAGCACAGGTCCCTCTTGGGCCAGTTCTTCGACTGTACCGCCCGCTGCCTGGATCTTCTCGCGCGCCGAGGCTGAGAACTTGTGGGCACGAATGGTGAGGGGACGATCCAACTCGCCACCGCCCAGGATCTTGACACGGCTCGTGTGTGCTCTTGATCATGCCGGCTTCAACCAGCAACTCCAGCGTGACTTCGGTGTCCGCCGAGAACAGGTTCAGCCGGTCCAGGTTGATCGGCGTGTATTCCACGCGCCAGATATTGGTGAAGCCTCGCAGGTGGGGCAGGCGCCGCACCAGGGGCAGCTGGCCGCCTTCGAAATACGGCCTCACCCCACCGCCACTGCGCGAATTCTGGCCCTTGGTACCGCGGCCTGCGGTCTTACCACCGCCGGCAGAGATGCCGCGACCCACGCGCTTGCGGTTCTTTGTGCGCACCCAATGCGGGGCGCAGATCGTGTAGCTTCATGGTACCTTTCCTCCGATCAGCCCTGGACTTCTTCCACGGTGACCAGGTGGCGAACCTTGTGGATCATGCCCCGGATGACCGGGTTGTCGACCTGCTCTACGGTCTGCCCGAGACGGGTAAGACCGAGGCGGCGGACGGTGTCCTTCTGGTCCTTCTCGCATGAGATCGAGCTGGTGCTGTACGTGATGCGCAGCCTGCGCTCGTTATTCTCGCTGTTCGGCATCATCGCCTCCACCGAGCCGTGCCCCGCGCAGCCAGAAGGGAGTCATCGACTCCACCGACTTGCCGCGGCGCTTGGCCTCTTCCGCCGGGTCCTTGAGCGCATCCAGCGCCCGGAAGGTCGCCGCCACCACGTTCAGCATGTTGGCGCTGCCCATGGACTTCGTCAGGATGTCGCGGATACCGGCTGCTTCAAGCACTGCACGCACACCGCCACCGGCGATAACGCCGGTACCGGGGGAAGCAGGGCGCAGCAGC
This sequence comes from uncultured Chloroflexia bacterium, assembly GCA_963783655.1. Taxonomy (GTDB): domain Bacteria; phylum Chloroflexota; class Anaerolineae; order CG2-30-64-16; family CG2-30-64-16; genus CAWAOA01. The sequence continues at coordinate 178,246 of CAWAOA010000012.1, read as the reverse complement.
ACGCGGGCGGCGCTGAAATCGCCGATCGCGAGATGCGGGATGGTGGTGCCCACCATCGGGATGGGGCGCATGTGCTTGCGGGCATGATCCGAGCCCTTGCGCACTGCATCAGGCACTTCACGCGCCTTGCCCACGCCGAAACCCACCTGGCCGTGATTGTCACCTACGACTACGACCGCACGAAAGCTAAAGCGCCGGCCGCCCTTTACGACCTTGGCCGTGCGTGCGATGTGCACCACGCGCTCGTCGAGCTGGTCGCGCTCATCCTCGTGTGGCCGCCGTCGTTCTCGTTCCTTCTTACCGGGCATCAGTCCTCCTAGAACTCCAGTCCGCCGGCACGAGCAGCCATCGGCCAAGGCCTTTACACGCCCGTGATAGGGGTAGCCACCGCGATCAAAAACGACCTGCTTGAAGCCCTTCTCAACCGCACGGCGGGCCACCAGTTGCCCTACGCGGGCTGCCTGCTCGCTCTTGTTCAAGCCGTCCAACTCGCCGCGAAGCTCGGGGTCGATAGTGGAAGCCGCATACCAGGGTGTTACCCTGGTCGTCGTCAACCACCTGGACGTAAATGTGTTCCAGGCTGCGATAAACGTTCAAACGCGGGCGCTCAGAAGTTCCATGCAGCCGTGCGCCGAATGCGCTCGTGGCGGCGCATGCGAGCAATCCGACTCGTCACCTTCGCCATTGATCTCAATCCTCCTGACGGGTGAGACCGCCCTTGGCGGTCGCAACCACTACCTGAAGCCCACCCGCCGGCTATGCTGCGCCGGCTACTACTTCTTGCCGCCGACCTTGCCGCTCTTGCCGGCCTTCCGGCGGACGATCTCGCCGCGATAGCGAATACCCTTGCCCTTGTAAGGCTCGGGTGGACGCAGCTCACGGATCTGCGCAGCGATCTGGCCGACCACTTGCTTGTCAATGCCGGTGATGGTGATCTGCCGTCCGGTCTTGTCCACCTCGAAGGCGATCCCGTCCGGGGAACCATCTCGACCGGGTGGGAGTAACCCACCAGCATCACCAGGTTCTTGCCAATCATGCCGGCGCGGTAACCGACGCCTTCCACGTCCAGGATCCGCGTGAAACCCTGGCTCACACCGATCACCATATTGTTCAGCAGTGCGCGGCTCAGACCGTGCAGCGCACGGTGCGTCTTCTGATCGGTCGGCCGCTTCACCAGCACTTCGCCGTCGTCCTGCTCGAACATGATCGGAGCCGGGAACTGCCGCTCAGCTGGCCCTTAGGGCCCTGCACGGTGACTGTATTGCCGGGGTCCACCGTGACCTGACGTCCTTGGGCAACGGGACCGGCATTTTTCCAATGCGTGACACTGTATTGCCTCCTCAGTGGCGTGCTACCAGACGTAGCACAGCACTTCGCCGCCGAGCCCCTGCCGGCGCGCCCGTGGCCCGTCATGATCGCCCTGCGGAGTGCTCAGGATGGCAATTCCCAGTCCACTCAGCACCCACGGAATCTCGGTGCGGCTCCGCTGTAGACTCGCCGGCCCGGCTTGCTGATGCGCTTAGGCCGGTCACGACCGGCTTGCGATCGCGGTCGTACTTCAGCACGATACGCAGCTGCGCCTGGGGCACGTCCTTGGTCACCTCGAAGTCGCGATGAAACCTTCATCTTTCAGGATTCGCGCAATCGCCACCTTCACCTTGGAGCCCGGCATTACCACCTGCTTCTGGCGGGCCATCAGGCCGTTGCGGATGCGGGTCAACATGTCGGCGATCGGATCACTAACCATTCGAATCTCCTCGCTTTGGGTCCGCACTTCTGCGAGACCCTTGATGAGCCTTAGCTGTTTACCAGCTCGACTTCACCACGCCGGGCAGATTGCCCTTCAGCGCCTGATCGCGGAAACAGATGCGGCACAGGTCGAACCGGCGCATGTAACCGCGCGGGCGGCCACAGATCCTGCAGCGGTTGCGCACGCGCACTTGAACTTGCGACGCTGCTCGCGACAGCGATCATAGATGTCTTCGCCACATATCCTCCTACTGCTGCCGGAACGGCATGCCCATGAGCTGCAGCAGCCGGCGGCCTTCTTCGTCGGTTCGCGCGCTGGTGGCGATGGTGATCGCCATGCCGCGCACCTTGTCGATCTTGTCGTACTGGATCTCGGGCCAGACGAGCTGTTCCCGCAGACCCAGGCTGTAGTTGCCGCGCCCGTCGAAGGAATCGGGCGAGACACCCGCGGAAGTCGCGCTGCCGGGGCAGGGCCACGTTCATCAGCCGGTCCAGGAAGCTCCACATGCGCTCGCCGCGCAGGGTGACGTTGACGCCGATCGGGTTGCCCTCGCGCAGCTTGAAGTCCGCGATCGAGTCTTGGCCCTGGTGATGACTGGCTTCTGGCCGGCAATAATGGTCATGTCGCCAGCGCGGCATCCAGCGCCTTGGCGTTCTGCAGCGCCTCGCCCATGCCGATATTCAGCACGACCTTCTCGATCCGCGGCACGCTCATCACGTTGTGGTAGCTGAATTCCTTCATCAGCGCGGGCACGACTTCGTTGCGATACGCTCAGCAATCTTGGCATTGCCATGACTATCGCACTCCCAAGCGCAGTCTACGGCTGTATCACGTCGATGACTCTCGCCGCACTTCTTGCACAGTGCGCGCCTGCTGCCATCGGCATGTACGCGGTGCGCCACCCGGGTCGGCTTGCCGCACTTCGGGCAGACCAGCGCCACGTTGGATACGTGGATCGGCGCCTCGCGCTCGATGATGCCAAACTGCGTGTTCACATTGCCGGTGCGGCGCTGGTGCTTCTTGACCAGGTTGACGCCCGCGACCACGACGCGATCGGCGTCGGCTTGCGTTCACCGGCCCGGCGGCCCTTGCCCCACTTGCCGCAGCAGCACACGCTGAACTTCGCCCTGCGCCCTTGTCGTCGCCCTGCAGCACCAGTACCTTGTCGCCCTTCTTGATATTCATCTCGCATCTCCCTTATGGAGGTCGCCAGCCGGCCCAGCGGCGCCTTGCCCGCTCGCGCATCTGCCTTATAGCACTTCTGGCGCCAGGGACACGATCCGCATGAAGCCACGATCGCGCAGCTCGCGGGCCACCGGCCCAAAGATGCGGGTGCCACGCGGGGCCTTGAACTGGTCGATCAGCACCGCCGCGTTGTCGTCGAACCGGATGTAAGAGCCGTCGGCCCGGCCGTGCGGGTAGGACGTGCGCACGATCACCGCACGCACGACGTCGCCCTTCTTGACCGCGCTGTTCGGGCGCCGCCTGCTTCACCGTAGCGATGATGATGTCGCCCAGGTGCGCGTAGCGCCGCAGTCGAGCCGCCCAGCACACGGATGCAGAGCATTTCCTTGGCCCCGGTGTTGTCTGCGACCTTGAGTCTGCTTTCTTGTTGAATCATCGTTCACCTTCCTGCCCAGCCTGCAGGCTCGTCATGCCCAGGCAGGGCAGGTGATCAGCCGGTGGTACGCATACTACTCGGCCTGTAGCGGGCTGGTATCAACCTGCTCGGCGCGCTGCAAGATCTCCTCCACTACCCAGTGCTTGTCCTTGCTGATCGGGCGGGATTCGAGGATGCGGACCTGGTCGCCGATCTTGCACTGGTTGCTTCTCGTCGTGCGCCTTGTACCTTGGTGACGCGGATGATCTTGCCGTACAGCCGGTGCTGCCGGGTGTCGCGCACCAGCGACCACCACGGTCTTGTCCATCTTGTCGCTGACGACGTGGCCGACCAGCTCGCTTGTCGTTGCTCCTTCATTTCTTATTCCTCCCCCGAGCCGTGCCCAGCTCTCGTCTCGTGGATCACGGTGCGCAGCCGAGCAATCTCGTGCGCACCTCGCTCAGACGGGCCGTGTTCTTCAGCTGGCCGGTCGCATACTGGAACCGCAGATTGAACAGCTCCTGGTGCGCCTCATCCAGCTGGCGCTCCAGCTCGGCCTGGGACAGGTTACGAATTTCCTTGGCATCGCATCAGGCTTGCCTCCCCGATCTCGCGGCGCACGAACTGCGTGCGGATGGGCAGCTTGTGGGCCGCCAGGCGCATCGCCTCGCGCGCCTCTTCCTCAGTCACGCCGGCCACCTCAAACAGCATCCGGCCCGGCCTGACCACGGCCGCCCAATACTCGACCGCGCCCTTGCCGCCACCCATGCGGGTTTCGGCCGGCGCGCTTGGTCACCGGCTGATCCGGGAAAACGCGGATCCACAGCTTGCCGCCACGGCGGACGTAGTGCACGATCGCACGGCGGGCCGCTTCGATCTGGCGGCTGGTCATCCAGGCGGGCTCCAGTGCCTGCAGGCCAAACTCGCCGAAGCTCACCTCGCTGCCGCGCTGGGCCAGGCCCCGGCGGCGGCCACGCATGATCTTGCGGTACTTCACACGCTTTGGCATCAACATGTGCAATAACTCCCTTGTGCCCCTGGCCGTCGCTCAGGACTGCGCCCGGCAGGATGCTCGCCCTTGTAGATCCAGACCTTGATGCCGATGCGGCCAAAGGTCGTCAAGCGCCTCGCCCCTGGCGTAGTCGATCTCGGCCCGCAGGGTGTGCCGCGGCACCCGTCCCTCGCGCACCGTCTCCACGCGGGCCATTTCGGCGCCGGACAGGCGCCCGCCCGTGCGGATCATGCAGCCCTTGGCGCCGGCCCGCATCGCCCGCAGCATGGCCTGCTTCATGGCCCGCTTGTGCGAGATGCGCCGCTCGAGCTGCTCGGCGATGCTCTCCGCCACCAGGTTTGCATCCAGCTCCGGCTGCTCGATCTCGGCGATGTCCAGCTTGACCCGCTTGTTGGTCAGCTCCTGCAAGTCGTTGCGCAGCTCGTTCACGCGTGGCGCCCTTGCGGCCGATGATGATGCCCGGCTTGGCCGAGTGGATGGTGATCGCGCACCTGGTTCGGCGGGAAGCGCTCGATCTCCACCTTGGAGATCGCGGCGTCCGGCAGGTTCTTGACGACCAGTACCGCGGATCTTGCGGTCCTCCTCCAGCAAATCGGTATACTCATCGCCCTCGCAAACCAGCGGGAGCGGTGCGGTTCAATGATGCCCAGACGGAACCCTATTGGATGTACCTTTCGGCCCAAGTATACCTCCTGCATCGTCGTACCGTGAGCGCCCTGTCGGCGACCTACTGCGCGCTCTCCAGCACAACCGTGATGTGCGAAGAGCGGCGAATGATGGGCTTGAACCGCCCACGGCGCCGAACCGCCGCCAACGGCGCAATGGGCGCACCGTCGGCCATGATGGTGGCGATGTACATATCCTCACGCGACAGCCCCAGGTTCTCCTCCGCATTGGCCAGCGCCGAAGCGATGGTCTTGGCTACCGACTGGGCCGCCGACTGAGCATGAAGCGCAACATGGCCAGTGCCTGCTCGGCATTCATGCCGCGCACCTGGTCGATGACCAGCCGGTCTTCTGCGGTGAGATCGCCGGTATACTTCGTTGTCACACTTCGCACCGAACTTCCATTGCCAGTCTCACCTCACTGATCGCCGCCGGTCACCGCCGTCTTCTTCTCGCTGCGCACGTGGCCACGGAAGAAGCGAGTGGGCGCGAACTCGCCCAGCTTGTGCCCCACCATGTTTTCAGCGATGTAGATGGGCACGTGCCGCCGGCCGTCGTGCACGGCGATCGTGTGGCCCACCATCTGCGGGAAGATCGTAGAGGCGCGCGACCAGGTCTTGATGACCGTCTTCTTGCCGCTGCGGTTCATGGCCTCGACCTTCTTCAGCAGCTTCGCCTCTACAAACGGACCCTTCTTGAGAGACCGAGACATCCTATTCCCCCTTACATCGCGTATGGCAGTAATAATCGCCACCTAGCCGCGGCGCTTTCCGGCCGAGCGCCGGCGGACGATGTACTTGTCAGTGCGCTTGTTCGTGCGGGTCCTGTAGCCCAGGGCCGGCTTGCCCCACGGGGTCTTCGGACCAGGCATTCCCACGGGCGTGCGGCCTTCACCACCACCGTGCGGGTGCGAGTTCGGCTCCATGGCGACGCCACGCACGGTCGGGCGCCAGCCCAGCCAGCGCTTGCGACCGGCCTTGCCCATGTTGATGTTGGCGTGATCGGTGTTGCCGACCTGACCGATGGTCGCCATGCAGGTCATCAGGACCCGTCGCACTTCACCGCTGGGCAGACGCACCTGGGCGTAATCCCCTTCCTTGGCCATCAACTGCGCCGAGGCACCCGCCGAACGAGCCACTGGCCACCCTTGCCCGGGCTGCAACTCGATGTTGTGGATCATCGTGCCCAGCGGGATGTTGCGGATGGGCAAAGCGTTGCCCACTCGCACTTCGGCCTCAGGACCGGCCATCATCTGCGCGCCGACCTTCAGCTCCAGCGGAGCCAGGATGTAGCGCTTTCGCCGTCGGCGTAGACGATCAGGGCGATGCGAGCCGAGCGGTTCGGATCGTACTCGATCGTGCTGACGCGACCGGGCACACCCGGCTTGTCGCGGCGGAAATCGATCACGCGGTAGTGGCGCTTGTGCCCGCCGCCGCGATGGCGCACCGTCACCCGGCCCTGGTTGTTGCGGCCCGCCTGCTTGCGCAGCGGACGCAGCAGCGACCGCTCGGGCGTGCTGGTCGTGATCTCCTCGAAGGTCGAGACACTCATGCCCCGCCGCCCAGGAGAAGTAGGCTTGTAGACCTTGATGGCCATTCCTTAGACTCCTCGAACCTGGCAAACAGCCCCCTGAGTCAGGGGGTGCAGGCGATACTGTTGCCGTCTTGCCGCCTGCGAATCGGTCTTACACTCCCTCGAAGAACTGGATCGTTTGCCCAGGCGCCAGGGTGACCACGGCCTTCTTCCAGGCCGACTTCTTGATCACGATGCGGCGGCCTGATGGCCCATCTTCGCCGGGATGTTGATGATGCGGACATTGGTCACGGTCACGTTGAAGGCCGTCTCGACCGCATCCTTGACCTGCATCTTGTTGGCCCGCCGGTCGACCTCGAAGGTGTACTGGTTCTGGTCTTCGCCCTGGGCGGTGCTCTTCTCGGTGACAACCGGGCGCTTCAATATGTCGTAAACGTGCATCAGGTTGACCTCCTCGCGCCTAGCCCAGGATCTGCTCGATGACGGACAGAGCGGCCTGGGGGATCACCACGTAGTCGTACTTGAGCAGGTCGCGCACGTTCAGGTAATGCGCCCGCAGCAGCTTGACACCTGCGATGTTGCGAGCGGAGCGCTCCACCATCTCATCCTCGGCCGGCAGCACGATCAGGGTGCGGCTGCTATCCGCCAGCAATCGACCCAGCGTCTGCACCATCTCGCGCGTCTTCGGCTCGCTGACGCTCAGCTCGTCCAGGACGAGAATGCGCTCATCGGCGGCCTTGCTCGACAGAGCAGAGCGCACGGCAGCCCGCCGCATCTGGCGGGGCATCTTCTGCTCGTAGGAGCGGGGGACGGGCCCAAAGATGATACCGCCACCGCGCCACTGCGCGGCTCGGGTCGAGCCCTGACGGGCGCGCCCGGTGCCCTTTTGCTTCCACGGCTTGCGACCGCCGCCGGAAACCTCACTGCGGCCCTTCACCTTGTGCGTACCCAGACGTGCGTTGGCCAACTGGCGCAAGAGAGCCTGATGCATCAAGGGTTCGTTGATGGGCGCAGCAAAAATCGCGTCAGACAGTTCAATCTGGCCGACCGTATCGCCGGCCATGTTCCTCAGTGACACTTGCATTGCCATTACCTCTGCTTGCGCGCTTCTTTGATGATCACCAACCCGCCCTTGGCCCCGGGCACTGCGCCACGGACCGCCAGCAAGTTGCGCTCAGCGTCCACCAACACGACCCGCAGATTCGACACGGTCACGCGGCGATTACCCATGTGGCCGGCCATGCGCGTGCCCTTGTAAACACGGCCCGGGGTGGTGCCGGAACCGATAGAGCCGGGTGCGCGCGTGACGGTCGGACTGGCCGTGCGTCTTGGGGCCGCCGTGGAAACCATGCCGGCGCACGCCGCCCTGGAAACCTTTCCCCTTGGAGGTGCCGATCACATCCACGCGCTCGCCCACCGTGAACACGTCGGCCAGCAGTCTCTGGCCCACTGTGTAGTCATCGGCGCTCTTCGTACGCAGCTCGCGCAGAATGCGCAGTATGGGGGTATTTGCACCTGCACGTCGCAGGTGGCCGATGCGTCCCTTGCTCATTCGCTTGGTCCGCGTCTCGGAAAAGCCCATCTGCACGGCGGTGTAGCCGTCTATCTCGTTCGTCTTGATCTGTGTTACGAAGCAGGGACCGGCTTCGATAATGGTGACCGGTACAACTTCGCCAGTTTGGGTAAGCAATTGCGTCATGCCCACTTTGCGACCCAGAATACCCTTCATCTGTCCTCCTGGGACTGTCACGACCGGATTGGTTCCGGCCGCATCATCCCGTCCCCCCTGGCGGGGAGTCGTGAATGTTAAAGCTTGATCTCGATGTCGACGCCGGCCGGCAGATCCAGCTTCGTCAGGTTCTCGATCGTCTTGGACCCAGGCTCGAGCACGTCGATCAGTCGCTTGTGCGTGCGGATCTCAAACTGCTCGCGGCTGTCCTTGTCGATGAAGGTCGCCCGGTTCACGGTGAACTTCTCGATCCGCGTCGGCAGCGGCACGGGCCCGATCACAGCGGCCCCAGTGCGCTCTGCAGCGTCCACGATCTTGCGCACCGAATCGTCCAGCACACGATGATCGTACGCCTTCAACCGAATCCGAATCCTGTTCTTTGCCATCTTTCCTCCACGACAGCCCGGCGGAAACTGCGTGTTGCCGCCGGGCCGAGTGCGTTATTCCAGGATCTTGGTGATGACGCCGGCGCCGACGGTGCGCCCGCCCTCACGGATCGCAAAGCGCGACCCGATTTCCAAGCGCCACCGGCACGATCAACTCCACCTCCAGGTTGACGTTGTCGCCCGGCATCACCATCTCCACCCCCGCCGGCAACTGCGCCGCTCCCGTCACGTCCATCGTCCGGATGTAGAACTGCGGCCGGTAGCCGTTGAAGAAGGGCGTGTGCCGCCCCCCCTCTTCCTTCTTCAGCACGTACACCTCCCCCAAAAACTTGGTGTGCGGCGTGATCGAGCCCGGCTTGGCCAACACCTGCCCCCGCTCCACGTCGTCCCGCTCGACGCCCCGCAGCAGACAACCCACGTTGTCCCCCGCCAGCCCTTCCTTCAGGATCTTGCGGAACATCTCCACGCCCGTCACCACCGTCTTGCGCGTTTCCTTGAGACCGACGATCTCGATCTCTTCCCCCACCTTCACGATCCCGCGCTCGATACGCCCCGTCACCACCGTCCCCCGGCCCTTGATGCCAAATACGTCTTCCACCGGCATCAGGAACGGCTTCTCGGTCTCGCGGATCGGGGTCGGGATGTACTCGTCCACCACCCGCATCAACTCCCAGATGCACTCGTACTCGGGCGCCGTCGGGTCCTTCGAGGTCGACTCCAACGCCTTCAGGGCGCTGCCGCGCACGATCGGGATGTCGTCGCCGGGGAACTTCTGCGCCGTCAACAGCTCGCGCAGCTCCAACTCCACCAGCTCCAACAACTCCTCGTCTTCCATCAAGTCCACTTTGTTCAGAAACACCACCATGGCCGGCACTTCTACCTGCCGCGCCAACAGCACGTGCTCGCGCGTCTGCGGCATCGGCCCGTCCGGCGCCGCCACCACCAGGATGGCGCCGTCCATCTGCGCCGCCCCCGTGATCATGTTCTTGATGTAGTCCGCATGCCCCGGGCAGTCCACGTGCGCATAGTGGCGCTTCTCGGTCTGGTATTCCACGTGCGCAATCGCAATCGTGATGCCGCGACTCTTCTCTTCCGGCGCATTGTCGATCGAATCAAACGCCCGAAAATCCGCCCACCCCTTCATCCCCAACACCTTGGTGATGGCCGCCGTCAACGTCGTCTTGCCATGATCAATGTGCCCAATCGTCCCCACATTGACATGCGGCTTCGTGCGCTCAAAGACTGCCTTTCCCATCGAAGTGCTCCTTTTGAGTTCCCACCGCACGTGCAGGTGGGCAGTATGCAAGATTCAGTACCAGGTCTATAAGACAGGTCGCTCCGCCGGCGATGTACCAACCGAGCGGAGCGGGCAAACTACTGCCCCGCGCTTCTCATTGGGCAACGCCCAAGGCATGCAAACGGGGCAGCAAGTAAGACGCAAGCACATTCGCATGCGCCTCAACTGCTCTGCGACGGCGCCTCAGATCGAACTGAGGGAGGCACCGAATGCCTGCCGAGTCCCTGGCGCCACATTTCGACGCCCCTACAATCGGAGGCAACTTATCCATTATACTAAACCGTATCTAATACGTGCAAATTGTGAGCCTGCGCTCTTTCGTTACTTGTCAGGACTCATGCCCAGGATCTGTTTCGCCCGATCTTGCGGTACCGGCTCGTAGTGCTCGAACTCCATCGTGAAGGTGCCACGGCCCTGGGTTTCTGACCGCAGCACGGTGGCATAGCCGAACATCTCCGCCAGCGGGGCGGTAGCACGCACCGCCTGCAACCCGGCCGAGTGGAGCTCCAGGCCGCCGATTTGGCCGCGCCGCGCCACCAGGTCGCCGATCACATCGCCGGTGTATTGCTCGGGGACAACCACTTCCAGCTTCATCACCGGTTCCAGCAAGATGGGGCTCGCCTTCTGAGCGGCCTCGCGGAACGCCATCGAGCCGGCTATCTTGAACGCCATCTCGGAGCTGTCGACCTCGTGGAACGACCCGCCGAGCAGGGTCGCACGGATGTCTACGAGCGGATAACCACCCAACACGCCGTTGTCCATCGACTCGCGGATCCCCTGTGACACCGGGGCGATGTATTCCCTGGGTATGTCACCACCGGTCACCTTGTTCACGAACTCGAAGCCCTGGCCCTTTTCCAGCGGCTCGAGCTCGACGATGACGTGTGCATACTGGCCACGCCCGCCGGTCTGCCGGACGAAACGGGTCTCGACCTGCGCCTTGCGGGAGATGGTCTCGCGGTACGCAACCTGCCGGCGCCCGACGTGCGCCTGCACCCCAAACTCGCGCTGCATCCGGTCGACCAGCACCTCGAGGTGCAGCTCGCCCATGCCGCTGATCAGCGTCTGTCCGGTCTGGTCGTCCACCCGGACGCGGAAGGTGGGGTCCTCGTCGGCCAGACGCTGGAGTGCGTTGGAGAGCTTCTCCTGGTCGGCCTTGGTCTTCGGCTCGACGGCGACGGAGATAACCGGCTCCGGAAACTCGATCGCTTCCAGAACGAGAGGATTCGTCGGGTCACACAACGTCTCGCCGGTGAAAGTCTGCTTGAGCCCGATGATGGCGCCGATGTCGCCGGCGCGCAGCTCGTTCACTTCCTCGCGCTTCTCAGCGTAGACCTGCATGAGACGACCCATCCGCTCTTTGCGGTCCTTGTTGCTGTTCAGCATCATCTGGCCGGTCTGGATGACTCCAGAATAAACCCGGATGTACGAGAGGCGCCCGACGTACGGGTCGGCCATGACCTTAAAGACGAGCGCGGCAGACGGAGCGTTGATATCCGCCGGGCGCTCCTCGGTCTCTTCGTTGTTCGGGTTGATGCCCTGCACGGCCGGGATATCGAGCGGGGAGGGCAAATAATCGACCACGGCATCCAGCAGGAGCTGGACCCCCTTGTTACGCAAAGAGCTGCCGCATAGTACCGGCACCAGTTGCCCGGACAGCGTGGCGGCGCGCAGGGCAACGCGCAGCTCGTCCTCGCCAATCTCTCCGCCCTCCAGGTACCTGAGCGTGAGCTCTTCGTTCGTCTCGGCGATCGCCTCGACAAGCTGCTCACGGCGCCGCTGCACCTGCTCTCGCAGATTCGCGGGGATCTCGATCTGATCCGGATTGGCGCCGAGGGCGTCGCTGAAGCTCCAGGCTTTACACTGGATCAGATCCACCATCCCCTGGAAGAGATCTTCAGAGCCAATGGGGATCTGGATGGGGAGGGGGCGGGCGTGAAGGCGCTCGACGATCATGTCGATGGTGCGCCAGAAATCGGCGCCGGTGCGGTCCATCTTGTTGACAAAGCAGATCCGCGGCACGCCATAACGATCGGCCTGCCGCCAAACGGTTTCAGACTGCGGCTCGACACCCGCTACCGCGTCGAAAACGACCACCCCGCCGTCCAGCACGCGCAGGCTGCGCTGTACCTCGGCGGTGAAGTCGATGTGACCGGGGGTGTCGATGATATTGATCTGGTGATCTTTCCACGAGCTGGTGATGGCGGCAGAGGTGATGGTGATGCCGCGTTCGCGCTCCTGCACCATCCAGTCAGTGACTGTAGTGCCCTCGTCCACATTGCCCATGCGGTACGTCTTGCCGGTGTAATATAGAACGCGTTCGGTCGTCGTCGTCTTCCCGGCGTCGATGTGCGCGATGATGCCAATGTTGCGTAGACGGCGCAATCGCTCTTCGTCTGACATGGTGCTCCGGATACTCCCACGCGAAATCAGGCGGATAGCCGCTCTTCCCGGCAGTGATAAGCCCGGAACGTGCTATGCTCGACTGTGATGTTGGCGGCGCTCGTCCCCGCATGGGGCGTACGCCGCCGGCTTCGATTGTCTGGTGCTGTGACGGAAACCCGGCATCCTCGCGGATGCCGGGCTGTTGTTGCTGCTATAGGAGAGGCGAGGAGGCAGGAACTACCAGCGGTAGTGCGCAAACGCGCGGTTAGCCTCAGCCATCTTGTGAGTGTCTTCCTTGCGCTTGACCGTGGCTCCCTGGTTCTGGGAGGCGTCCATCAATTCGGCCGCCAGCTTGTCTGCCATGGTCTTGCCGGGGCGCTTGCGCGCGCTCTGGATCAGCCAGCGCAGCGCCAATGCCAGGCGGCGATCCTCACGGATCTCCATCGGCACCTGGTAGGTGGCGCCGCCCACGCGACGGGGACGCACTTCGATCATGGGGGTGGCATTACGCACGCCCTGCTCCACGAGCTCGAGTGCGGGTCGCTTGAGACGGCTCTCCATCGTGACCATTGCGCCATAAACGATGCGCTCTGCCGTGGCCTTCTTGCCGCTGAGCATTACCTTCGCGATCAGCCGCGCCACGGTGGGATTACCGTAGCGGGCATCCACACCTGGATCACGCTTTTCTGGGCGATTCCGTCGAGACATTCAGTAACTCCGTAAATCTATTTCTTCTTGGCGGCGGTCTTCCCGGCCTTGGGCTGCTTCGCGCCGTACTTCGAACGAGCGCGTCTGCGACCGTCCACACCGGTGCTGTCCAATGCGCCACGCACAATGTGGTAGCGCACGCCTGGCAGATCCTTGACACGACCGCCGCGCACGAGCACTACGGAGTGCTCCTGCAGCGTGTGGCCTTCGCCCGGGATATAAGCGGTTACTTCAATACCATTGGTCAGGCGCACGCGTGCGATTTTACGCAGCGCCGAATTTGGTTTCTTGGGGGTCATGGTACGCACCTGCGTGCAGACACCCCGCTTGAAAGGGTTACCCTTCTCCATGCGGCGAGTTCGCCCGGCGAGCGAATTGAGGATATAGCGCAACGCCGGCGCCTTCTCCTTCTTCGCTAACCGATGGCGGCCCTTCCGAACAAGCTGATTGATGGTCGGCAAACTGCCCTCCCTGCGATAAGATCCTGCTGCGATGCCTCTCCTGGCACCAGTTATCTAGCAAAGCCGCCCGCCTCAGAGACAACGAAACACAGCGCTGTCCGTCGGCGGGGCAACGAATGGCCAGTCTAGCATATGAGCGGGGGCCGGTCAAATTGATCCGGGCCCCCGCTCACGAAGCTTGCCTAAGCCGCTTCGTCCTCTTCCGATCCCAGGTCCACCAGGCCCAGGTCGATCCCGCCTTCGAGACCGTTACCGCCGTCTTCGAATCCGAGCGCGGGCAGTAGTTCCGGCTCGAGGGCTTCGATCTCCTCCATGCCGGGCAGACCGCCGGGGAGCCCTTCCAGGACACCCAACATGTCGCCTTCGCCGCCCCCGATGAGCTGGCCGAACTCTTCCGATTCAACGGGTTCGTACTCGCCGTCGGCGCCAAGCGCCCGCTTCTCCGCGGCCAGCCGCGCCGCCTCGAGTGCCCGCTGCCGGGACTCAAAGCCGGTGCCGACCGGAATCAGCTTGCCGATGATGACGTTTTCCTTCAGGCCGCGCAGGCTGTCCCTGGCGCCGCGTACGGCGGCCTCGGTGAGCACACGCGTGGTCTCCTGGAAGGAGGCTGCCGCCAGGAAGCTATCGGTGTTGAGCGATGCCTTGGTAACGCCGAGCAGCACCGGCTCGCTGCGGGCGGGGTCGCCACCCTTCGCGATGGCGGCCGCGTTCATGTCATCGAACTCGAAGCGATCCACCAATTCGCCGATCAACATGTCGGTATCTCCGGAGCGGAGCACACGCACGCGGCGCAGCATCTGCCGGACGATCACTTCGATGTGCTTGTCGTGGATATTCACACCCTGTGAGCGGTATACCTTCTGCACTTCGTCGAGCATGTATACCTGTACCGCTTCGCGACCCTGAATACGGAGCACCTCGCGCGGGTTCTTGGCGCCTTCCGTGAGCTGTTGGCCCACGTCGACACGCATCCCCTTCTCGACACGAGCACGGGCGGAAGCGGGGATGTCGGTCACCCACTCTTCCACGTCCTCGCGCCGGACTACTGCGCGGAACCCTTCCTCTTCAGGCTCGATGTTGATGTGGCCGTCGATCGCCGCCTGGATCTCAGGGATCTCTCCCTCAGGGTCCAGCGCTCGCGCGATGGGCGTGTTCGCCTGCACGCGGTCGCCGGTCTCGACGAGCATCTGGTAGCCGGCCGGGATGTGATGTGTCTTGCGCCGGACACGACTGTTCGTGATCTTGAGCTTGCGGACGTCCCCATCCCAGTAGATGTCGACGATGCCGCCGATTTCGGCGATCACCGCCTCACCCTTAGGAGTACGTGCCTCGAACAGCTCCTCGACGCGTGGCAGGCCGGCCGTGATGTCCTCTGCGCCGGCCACACCACCGGTGTGGAACGTGCGCAGGGTGAGCTGCGTGCCGGGCTCGCCGATGGACTGCGCAGCGATGATGCCGGCTGCTTCCCCGAGCTTCATCATGACGCCGCGGGCCAGGTCGGTACCGTAGCATGACTGGCACAGACCGAATCGGGTCTCGCAGGTCATGGCAGAGCGGACATATACCCGCTCCACGCCGGCCCGCTCCAGCACACGCCACGCCAGATCGTCGATCAACTGGTTGCGCTCAACCAGGATTTCGCCGGTTTCCGGGTCCGCCACCGGAGCCGCTGCAAGGCGGCCCATGATGCGCTCACCCAGCGTCTCACCGATCTCGGCGGCGCTCTTCTTGTCGTACCAGATGCCGGCGTTGGTTTCGCAGTCGATCTCAGTGATGATGACGTCCTGCGCCACGTCGACCAGGCGGCGGGTCAGATAACCCGCATCTGCGGTTCGCAGAGCGGTGTCGGCGAGACCCTTACGCGCGCCGTGCGTGCTCAAGAAGTACTCGAGCGCCGTCAGGCCCTCGCGGAAGTTCGAGCGAATGGGCAGGGCGATAATGCGCCCGGATGGGTCGGCCATAAGACCGCGCATACCGGCCAGCTGGCGGATGGGCTGGATACCACCCTTCGTGGCGCCGGAAGTTGCCATAGCGCCGAGACCCTGGAGCGGGTCGAGCAGGCTCTTCACGTCCTGGGTGATGTCGTCAGTGGCACGGGTCCACAGCTCGACCACCTTGTTGTACTGCTCTTCCTCGGTGATCAGGCCACGGCGGAACTGGCGGTCGGTCTCCTCGACGCGTGCCGTAGTCTCGTCCAGCACGCCCTGCTTGGTCGGCGGCACGGTGATGTCGCTGACGGCGATGGTCATGCCCGACACGGTCGCGTAGGTGAATCCCAGCCGCTTGATCTCGTCCACCACTTCGGCGGTGACTTCGGATCCCATCAACTCGTAGCACATGGCCACAAAGTCGTTGAGCTTCTTCTTATCCATGACCCAGTTGACGAACTGCAGCGGGCGCGGAAGCGACATATTGAACAATACACGTCCAACGGTCGTCTCGACGAGCCCGGCCTGAGGCAGCTTGTCGGGCCGGATCTGCTGTGCCGTGAGGATGGCGCGGAGCGAATCCACGTCGGCGACGGACAGACCCATGTCCTGGATCAAGCGCTGGCGATCCTCGAGTGTTCCACGCACCACGTCGCCGCCGGTCCGGAAACCGTTGGCAGCGAAGATGTCGTGCAGCCGCTCTTCCATCCCGAGCTGTTCGAGTGTGACCTCGTCGGCCCAGTCGGTGAAGCGGATCTTGATCGGAGCGCGCAGGTCCACGAGGCCGAGATCGTAGTTCAGCCGCACTTCGTCGGCGTCATAGAACGTACGGCCGGCGCCCTTGGCATTCGGCACTTCCAGCGTCAGGTAGTAGCAGCCCAGCACCATGTCTTTGGACGGCCCGACGATGGGCTCACCCGACGATGGCTTGAGCAGGTTGGCCGAGCTCATCATCAACGTGCGCGCCTCGACCACGGCGGCTTCCGACAGCGGCACGTGAACGGCCATCTGATCGCCGTCGAAGTCAGCGTTGAACGCTGCACAGACGAGCGGGTGGATCTGGATGGCGCTGCCGTCGATCAGCACGACCTCGAACGCCTGGATACCGAGCCGGTGCAGGGTGGGGGCACGGTTGAGCAGCACCGGCCGCTCGCGGGTGACCTCTTCCAGCACATCCCAAACTTCGGGGCTCTCCCGGTCCACCAGACGCTTGGCGCTCTTGATGTTATGGGCGTAGCTGTATTCGACCAGCCGGCGCATGACGAACGGCTTGAACAGCTCGAGCGCCATCTTCTTGGGCAGACCGCACTGGTTCAATTTGAGCTCAGGACCAATCACGATCACGGAACGGCCGGAGTAGTCGACACGCTTGCCCAGCAGGTTACGGCGGAAGCGGCCCTGCTTGCCCTTGAGCATGTCGGACAGGCTCTTCAGCTTGCGCTTTCCGCTGCGGCTCACGGCCCGCCCGCGGCGCCCGTTGTCGATCAGGCTGTCGACCGCTTCCTGGAGCATGCGCTTTTCGTTGCGCACGATCACGTCTGGCGCGCCCAGCTCCAACAGCCGCTTGAGGCGGTTGTTGCGGTTGATGACGCGGCGATACAGGTCGTTCAGATCCGACGTGGCAAAGCGACCGCCGTCCAGCTGGACCATGGGGCGCAGCTCGGGCGGCAGCACCGGCAGGATGGTGAGCACCATCCACTCGGGGCGATTGCCGCTCTTGCGGAACGCTTCCGCCACCCGCAGCCGCTTGGCAGCCTTCTTCTTGCGCTGCTTGGACTGCGTATGCTGGATCTCGTGGCGCAGCTCCTTGACCATCTCGTCCAGGTCGATCTTTGCCACCAGCTCGCGGATCGCCTCAGCGCCCATGCCGGCGCGGAACACGTTGCCCCAACGGTCCGTCAGGTCGCGGTATTCGCTTTCACTCAGGAGGTCGCGTTCGCACAGCTCTTTGAGCTCGACCAGCGACTCCTCCATGCTCGAGCGCAGCTGTCCCTTTTGTGACTCGACGGCGGTGCGCTGATCGTCGACTTCCTGCTCGATCTCGCGGCGGATGATATCGCGGCGCGCTTCGAGGGTGCCGTGCACCTCCTCGCGCTCGCGGTTGATCTCGTCTTCGATATCGCTCAGGCGGTTCTGGATCGCTTCGTTCAGCGTAGCCAGGTGCTCGCGCGTAACGGTAGCACCCTTGGCGACCAGAACATCGTCCTGCACCCAGGGAATGGAGAAGTCCTCTTTGGCCGGCTTGTTCTGCAGCTTCTCGAGCTTCTCTTGCAGTCCCTTGCCGCCGGAGATGACCTCGCCGGTCTCGCTCGCCAGCCGCTCCTTCAGCGCGTTCAGCTCGGTCTCTTCCTGCCCATCCAACTCGGCGATGCGCTGGTTGCGGCCGCTTTCCATTTCAGTTACCCGCGCCTGAACTTCCCCCTCTTGCCGTGCGAGCCGCATGTTGAGCTCGCGCTCGGCGCGCGTGATCGTCCGGTTGCCGCGTCTTCGTCGACGTTGGTGATCACATACTGGGCGAAGTAGAGCACACGCTCCAGGTTGCGCGGGCTGATGTTGAGCAGCAGCCCCAGGCGGCTGGGCACGCCCTTGACATACCAGATATGGCTGACCGGGCTGGCCAGGCGAATGTGGCCCATGCGCTCGCGGCGCACGCGGCTGTGAGCCACTTCCACACCGCATTTATCGCAGATGATTCCCTTGTAGCGGACGCGCTTGTACTTGCCGCACGCACATTCCCAGTCTTTCTGCGGCCCAAAGATGCGCTCGCAGAAAAGCCCGTCCCGCTCGGGTCGCAGCGTGCGATAGTTGATCGTCTCCGGCTTGGTAACCTCGCCATGTGACCAGAGCAAAATCTGGTCAGGCGAGGCCAGCGAGATACGAATCGCGTCAAATTCGTTTACTTCCACTGGTTTCCCCTCCAGGTGGCAGCCGCCGGCTGGCCGGCTGCGCGCGGGCGCCCCTCCCCCTTCCCTGCGGCAAACAGGGCCGGTGAGGGGCGATAGTGATCCCTGTTATTCGAGGCCCTTGCTCATCGGGCCGGGCAGACTGAGACTGAAGCCCAGATGCGGCAACTTTTCTTCCGCATCCTCTCGACCAAACTGAATGACCTCCTCCTTGGCGTCGACCACTTCCACCGCCAGGCCCAGGGATTGCAACTCCTTGACCAGCACGCGGAAGCTTTCCGGCACACCCGGGGACTCGATCACTTCACCCTTGACGATCGCTTCATACGTCTTTACGCGGCCCGTTACGTCGTCGGACTTAACGGTCAGCATTTCCTGAAGGCTGTGCGCGGCGCCGTAGGCTTCCAGCGCCCACACCTCCATCTCACCGAAGCGTTGGCCACCGAACTGAGCCTTGCCACCCAGCGGTTGCTGCGTGACCAGGCTGTAGGGGCCCGTGGAGCGTGCATGTACCTTGTCTTCGACCAGGTGATGCAGCTTCATCATGTGAATGATACCCACGGTCACCGACTGCTCGAACGGCACGCCGCTCTTTCCATTATAGAGAACCGTCTTTCCCCACGTCGGCAGCGGGATGTTTGTCTGTTTGCTGATGCGGAGCGCTTCGGCGACGATCTCTTCATCCGTGAGGGCGGAGATTGCGTCCATCTCCTTATAGACCGCCTGCCGCTCGTCCGCGGTCTCGGCGATCTCGCGATAGTCGACCTCTTCCCCTTCCGGTTCGGCGCCATCTTCGCCGGGCACCACCTCGAGGCGCAGGACGCGCATCTCTTCGCGGCGCACCCACTTCAGCCACTCGCGCAAGCAGACCACCCGTGCCATCTCATCGGCAGCCTCACGCACCGGCACCGGCACCTCTTCGCCGATGGGGGTCATGATGGCCCCGGGATCGTAGCCCTGCGGCTCTTCGGCCAGCCACTCGCACAGCACCGCATTTCGGGCGTACGCCGGATCCGAGTAGGCGGTCTCACCGTCGTACCCGCGCTCCGCCAACCAGTCGGCGAGATAGAGTGCGCGCACTTCGTCGTCGCTCGCCACGTCCTCTTCCGCGTAATCTTTGACCACCCAGTCCCACGCACGCTTGGTAGCTTTCTCCCAGGCGCGATCGGCAAGCCACGCGTGGGCCAGCTCTGCTTCGATTTCCTGCTCGCGCGCACCGTCGAAGACGGGGGTTTCGGCCCGGAAACCAAGGCGGTTGGCCGCCCAACCCAGATGCGTTTCCAGCACCTGGCCGATGTTCATACGGGCGGGTACACCCAACGGATTCAGGATGATATCAACCGGCGTGCCATCGGGCAGGAACGGCATATCCTCGACCGGTACGATCCGGGAGATGACGCCCTTGTTGCCGTGGCGGCCGGCCATCTTATCGCCTTCCATCAGCTTGCGCCGCTGCGCAACGCTGACGCGCACCATCCGCTCGACGCCGGCCGGCAGGTCACGGTGTTCATCACGGCTGAATTCCTTGATGTCCACCACCTTACCGTACTCGCCGTGCGGCAGCCGGAGGCTGGAGTCCTTCACCTCGCGCGCCTTCTCGCCGAAGATCGCGCGCAGCAGTTTCTCTTCCGGGCTCAGCTCGGTCTCGCCCTTGGGCGTGATCTTGCCTACCAGGATGTCGCCCGGCGCCACTTCAGCGCCGATGCGCACGATGCCGCGCTCGTCCAGGTCCTTCAGCGCATCCTCACCCACATTCGGGATGTCACGCGTGATCTCTTCCGGACCCAGCTTCGTGTCGCGCGCCTCGACCTCATGCTTCTCGATATGGATCGAGGTAAACTTATCTTCCTGCACCAGCCTCTGGCTGATCAGGATTGCGTCTTCGTAGTTGCCGCCTTCCCAGCTCAGGAAAGCCACGAGCACGTTCTGGCCCAGCGCCATCTCACCCATTTCGGTAGAGCTGGAGTCGGCCAGCACCTGCCCCTTCTCCACATGGTCGCCCTTGTAGACCACGGGGCGCTGGTCGATGCAGGTGCTCTGGTTCGAGCGCTGGTACTTCCGGAGCCGGTAGCCACGCCGGGTACCGTCGTCTTCCAGCACGATCACGTTGTCGCTGTTCGCGCTGATTACCTCGCCGGCATCGTGGGCCACGATTACCTGGCCGGAATCGACGGCGGCTTGCCGCTCGATGCCTGTGCCGACGATCGGCGACTCGGGACGCAGCAACGGCACCGCCTGGCGCTGCATGTTGGAACCCATGAGGGCGCGGTTGGCGTCGTCGTGCTCCAGGAACGGGATCAACGCCGCCGACACCGACACGATCTGCTTCGGGGAGACATCCATGTACTCGACGCGGTCGGGCGACTCGAACAGGAACTGCTGCTGGCGGCGCACAGACACCCGCGCCTCCACCAACTGGCCCTCTTCGTTTACCGCCGCATTCGCCTGGGCGATCGAGTACCGGTCTTCCTCGTCTGCAGACAGGAACACGATTTCGTCGGAAACGCGTGCGACCACGCGCACCTCGGGCATCACGTCGCTGAGGGCGGCTATCTTCTTGGCGAGCCCCTCGTCGATGCGCGTTCCTGCTTCGGCGATCACGGTGCCATCGGGCAAGCTAACGCGCTCGCGGCAAGATGCGCCCTTGCAGCGCTTCGGTCTCGTTGCGAACGCGATTGATCACGCGCCGGTACGGCGTCTCGATGAACCCGAACTCGTTGATGCGGCCGTAGGTCGCCAGCGAGCCGATCAGGCCGATGTTCGGGCCTTCGGGCGTCTCGATCGGGCAGATACGGCCGTAGTGGCTGTTGTGCACGTCACGGACGTCGAAGCCGGCACGCTCACGGCGGAGACCGCCGGGACCCAGTGCGCTCAGGCGGCGCTTGTGCGTCAGCTCGGCCAACGGATTCGTCTGATCCATGAACTGGCTGAGCTGCGAGCCGCCAAAGAACTCGCGAATCGCCGCCACCACCGGCCGGATGTTGATCAGCCCGAGCGGAGTCACCTGCTCGGTATCGCGGATCGACATGCGCTCGCGAACCACGCGTTCCATACGGAGCAAGCCAATACGCAACTGGTTCTGGATCAGCTCACCTACGGTCTTGACGCGACGATTGCCCAGGTGGTCGATATCGTCGGCGCCCTCGATGCCGTTGTTGATCTTGATCATGTTGCGCAGCACCGCTACCAGATCCTCGTTCGTCAACGTGCGGTGCGCGAGGGGCACGCCGAGCTCCAGACGGCGGTTCAGCTTGTAGCGACCCACCTTGCCCAAATCGTACCGGCGCGGGGCGAAGATCAGGTTCTGCAGGAAGTTTTTGGCGTTGTCCAACGTCGGGGGATCACCCGGGCGCAGCTTCTTATAGAACTCGAGGAGCGCGCCGTTGACGCCGGCGTCGTGGTCCGAGCGATTCGGCGTGCGGGTGGGGTCGCGCTCGAGAGTCGTCTCGATGTACGCGTGATCCTGCTCGGTGTCGACGTCCTGGAACAGCTCGAAGATCTCCTCATCCGAGCCATACCCAATGGCGCGCAAAAGCACGGTGACCGGCAGCTTGCGCTTGCGGTCCACCTTTACCGAGATGATATCGCGCTTGGAGGACTCGAACTCCAGCCAGGCGCCGCGATTCGGGATCAACTTGGCATACGCCAGCCGGCGATCCGTGACGCGGTCTTCCTCCACGGTGAAGTACACGCCGGGCGAGCGAATCAACTGGCTCACCACGACACGTTCGGCGCCGTTAATAATGAAGGTGCCGTTTTCCGTCATGAGGGGGAAATCGCCCAGGAATACATTCTGGGAGCTGATTTCGCCCGTCTCGCGGTTGACCAGACGGACACGCACCCACAGCGGGGCGGAGAACGTCATGTCACGGTCGCGGCACTCAGCCTCAGAGTACTTGGGCTCGCCGAACCAGAAACCATCCTGGCCTGGCTCGGAGCCGAAATGAAGCTCGAGATTCTTGTTGAAGCTGACGATGGGAGAGATCTCCTCGAGCAGCTCCTGCAGACCCTCGGTCTGAAACCAGCGGAAGGAATCGAGCTGCACCTCAATGAGGCGCGGCAATTCGTATACGTCCTTGATGCGAGCGTACGACTTACGTGCGGCGCGCCCGCCGCCATTATGCAGGTCAATCATCCAGCGGCCACTCCCTTTAGCAAAACAAAAACGCCAAGTCCCGCAGACTTGGTCCAATCTCTGACAACGAGAGGGGAATTATGGGGGTCGGTTAGTTGCCATGGCCAAATAGCAAGCAGTGATGGTATCACAAACTACTTACAGTGTCAAGCGGGAGTTTCGATTTTTTTCGCGTTCTGCGCGCTAAATATTGGGGAGCAGCTCTTAGAGAAAGACCTGCGCCCGGGCGCCGGAGACGCCGCGTGACGAGCATGTGCCTGGCGTTCGGGTAGTTCATGCGCTGCCGGTTTCGCCGGAAGGAACCGGCTTCCCGGCGCGGGTCTCTCCGCTTCCGAGGCTGAAGAAGCTGAATATGAAGCGCTCTGTCAGCGGTGGCCGGTTACGCCCACCTGGGCGCACATGTCGAGGACGGGGCAGGTAGAGCAGCGGGGGCGGGCGCCGGTGCAGATGTGCTTCCCGAACGGGACCAGCAGCCGGTTGATCTCGATCCAGTATTGCCGGGGCAGAACGGCTTCCAGCTCGAGCATCGTGCCCTCGGGGCTGCGCGCTGCGACGTAGCCCCACCGGTTGGTGATGCGGTGGACGTGGATGTCCACGCTGATGTACGGCCGGTCGCAGGCAACGCCGAGGGCCAGGTGCGCGCACTTCGGCCCGACCCCCGCGAACCCCATGAGCACTTCCGCCTCACAGGGCAACTCGCCCCCGTGTGTTTCCAGCGCGGCCTGCGCAATGGCGAGGATTTGCACCGCTTTTCGCTCGTAGAAGGTGGACGGGCGGATGAGCGCGGTGATCTCGTCTACGGTAAGCTGCGCCATCGCGGCCGGGGTCCGCGCCCGGGCGAACAGTCGCCGCGCGATGGGCACGGTCTCCTCGTCGTATGTGCGGATGGAGATGATGCAGGCGACCAGCTGCTCGAATAGTGAGGCGTAGCCGTCAGCGGCCAACTCGAACATGGCGGCGGGCCGGAAGGGCGCGACCGCCGCACGGATGCGCACCATTGCCTCGTCGATGTCAAATGGCCGCTTAGGCGTGCGGGACATGTTTGGATTCTCGAAGGGTCGAGTCACTTCGCGTTTCCCTAAGCCTATCCGCAGTCATAGACGGTACAGGTGGCTGTATCTACCCTCTGTGGGTGAGCCAGAATAACGACCTTAAAATAGTGCATTTCTCTCCAACACCCTACTTGTGCAATGGAGCTAAGTGGGTTAAAGTGGCCTTTAGTGGATGCCGGTGGAGGAAGTACCGATTTTCACTCCGTGTCGCCCAATCTCGTGTAGTCATCTGATGTTCTACGGCGAATTCGAACACTCCATGGACGATAAGGGCCGCCTTTTTCTCCCCGTGCGATGGCGCGAGGAGATGGGCGAGAACGTGTTCATCTGGCGCGGCATCGAAGGCCAGGTCATGGTGGCGCCGTCATCCGTTTGGCAGCGGCTCGTCGACGCCTTAGGGCAACAGAACCAGGCTCACGAAGCAGTCCGGCAGTTCAGCCGTGTTCTGTATGCCGCCAACGACACTCAGATGGACCGGCAGGGACGCATGGTTGTGCCCCATTCCCTGCGCAGTTTTGCAGAGCTCGGCGTCGACGTTATCTTCGTCGGCGCTAAAGATCACGTCGAGTTGTGGAGCGAGAAGCGCTGGCAGTCAGTCAACGACCGGTTGGTCATGAACGGAAGTTATAACCTGGAACAGCTAGCCTCGCTCGGCGTAACCCTTTAACAACATGCCGCACGTCTCGGTATTACTACGCGAAGTGATCGCGGGGCTGGATCTCCAACCCGGCGACACATGTCTGGACGGCACTCTGGGCGGCGGAGGTCACTCCGAAGCCATGCTGGAGGCCACGGCGCCAAACGGCAGGCTTCTGGGCACCGATCTGGACGCCCAGGCGATCGAGCGAGCCGGCCGGCAGCTTGAGCGCTTTGGCCCACGTGCCGTTCTCGTCCAGGCCAGCTTCCGCGATATGGCCGCTGTTGCCCGGGCGAATGACTTCACGAAGTTCGATGCCGTCCTGCTGGACCTCGGAGTCTCGTCCTTTCAACTGGACGAGGCGGAACGAGGATTCAGCTTCCAGAAGAGCGGGCGCATCGACATGCGTATGGACGCAGATGCAGGCCTGTCGGCCGACGAGATCGTCAATGAGTGGCCGCAAGAGAAGTTGGCCGACGTGATCTACCGTTACGGCGAGGAACCTGCTTCTCGCCGCATCGCACGAGCGATTGTAGCGGCCCGTCCGCTGCATTCTACCACAGAACTTGCAGAACTGATAGCACGAGTGATGTGGAAGCACAAGCGAGAAACGCGGATTCACCCGGCGACCCGCACCTTTCAGGCACTGCGGATCGCTGCGAACGACGAACTGGGCGCTCTTGAGGATGCTCTCCCACAGGCGGTTGAACTACTACAGCCAGGTGGGCGGCTCGCTGTAATCACGTTTCACTCGCTGGAAGATCGCATCGTCAAGCAGTTCGTCCAACAAGAGAGCCGAGACTGCATCTGTCCGCCGAACGTACCTATTTGTCGATGCGGACATCGTGCGACGGTAAGAGCGGTCGTGCGGAAACCGATCCAACCCGGCGCTGCCGAAACCAGCAGCAATCCGCGAAGTCGTAGTGCCAAGTTACGCATTGCGGAGAGGCTGCCGGCGGATCAGCGCTGACGGAGGAGATATGGTCGAGCAGGCATTACTCACATCCACCACGAACTCCCTGCAAGTGAGCGCCATGCAGCGCATGGGCCAGGCCCGAGGTATGCTTGCGCGGTTCCTCGCCGTCCTGGTACTGGTCACCGGTCTGCTTTGCCTCTATCAGTGGCAGGCAAGCACGGTAGCTGCGACGCATCGCGGTACCCAAACACTGCTTCTCCAAGTGCACACGCTGGAACAGCAAAATCGCGCTCTCATGCTGCGGGTAGCTGCCCTCGAGCGCCCTGAGTATATCGCAACCAAGGCTCAGAATTCGGGCTTCGTGCCTGCCCCGGCGCCCCTCTACGTCCAGGTGCCCGGCAAGGCTCCGGCTCGGCCGGTCGCGCAGCAGCGCGACGTCGTCGGTGACTGGTGGCGCAACCTCACTGATCAGCTTCGGGACCAGATCCGCGTGGCACGCAGCGTACCGGGGCTGGTAAAGTCTCTGGGTCTCAGGTAGTTCCGCGAAAACAGTTCCGCTCCCTCTCTGCCGTGAGCAACCAATATGAAACAAAATGAACGGTGGACTCAGTTCAACGTCGAACTGCCGTCCCCATCAATCCCACCGCCTGTACAGGACGAGGTCCAGGAGCCCATCGATACCAGCAGCTCGTTAGCGAATCGCGCCCGGCTGCTGGTAACGCTTTTCCTGGTATTGCTGCTCCTCGTGGCTGCGCGCGTAACCTACTGGCAAGTAGGGCCGGCGATGGCCGACACCCTCCCCGCGCCGGAGGTGACGCCCGTGCCGCGCGGGAATATCGTCGACGGAGGCGGGCTGCTGCTGGCAGCAGACGAGCCGCGCGGCACCGTATACACGAACCCGCCCGAGGTGCTCAAGCACAAGCTGCGCGAGACCTATGCGGTGAGCGTCACCCTTGCCCTTGGGATCGCACCTTCTGAGATCGAACGCATCCTCAATAATGAAGCGTCCACCACGATCATCACGGGCGACGCGACGGGGGATCAGTGCGACTACATCAAGGCCCTGGGGCAACCGGGCCTGTTCTGGTGTGACCAGCGACGCTCCCGCGCGTATCCGCAAGACTCTCTGGCCGCGCAGCTGATCGGTTTCACCAACTACAAGCACGAAGGGGTTTACGGGGTTGAGTCCAGCTATGACCCGTGGCTGCGAGCCGACGGCCCGTGGCAGCTCCAACGCACCCAGCCGGGCGAACCGCTCCCAGATGGCTGGAAGCGTTACCTGCCGTCCGAAGTAGGCCGCGACCTGGTGCTGAACATGGACGCGCCGCTTCAATATATGGTAGAGCGGCGGCTGCGAGACGGCATCGCGACGTACAAAGCACAGAGCGGCACGATCATCATCATGGATCCGCGCACCGGCGCGGTGCTGGCATTGGCCAACTATCCTTCGTTCGACCTGAACCACTACAGCGACGTGTCGAGCAAGGATTTGTGGATCAACTCAGCCGTTTCCGATATTTGGGAACCGGGGTCCGTGCTCAAGCTGGTCACGATGGCGGCGGGTATCGATGCCGGGCAGATCACTCCTGACACCCACTTCTATGACGACGGCACCGAAGAGGTGGCCAACAAGATCATCCGCAACGCCGAAGGGAAGCGCTACGGAGACATCACCGTGCGCGAGGCGCTGGCCAAATCGGTGAACGTGGTCTCCGCCCAGGTAAGCAAGAAGCTGGGCTCGGACACATTCTACCGCTATGTGCGCGGCTTTGGGTTCGGCCGGGTGACCGAGATCGACATGAAGACCGAGACGGAGGGGATCGTCAAGACCCCGGCCAGCGCCTACTGGAGCCTTTTCGACCTGGCCGCAAACTCGTTTGGCCAGGGCATTTCTGTCAGCTCGATCCAGATGATCGATTCGGTGGCGGCGCTCGCGAACAAGGGCACCCTCATGCAGCCGCAGGTGGCCCGTGGGTTCGTGTACGACGAGCACTTCCACCCGCTGGCGCCCCGCAGCCGGGGCCAGGCGATCCGCCCGGATACGGCGCGCAAACTGACAGAGATGATGGTCTACACCGTGGAGAGCTCGTCGAATCATACGCCGGTGCCCGGTTTCCGCGTAGCCGGTAAGACAGGCACCGCCGAGATCCCGACCAAGGAAGGGTATACCAGCCAGGACGTGATTACGACCTTTGTGGGTTTTCTGCCTGCAGCCGACCCACAACTTGCGTTCCTGGTTAAGCTGGACAAGCCGCAGCGCGGCCGTTGGGCGGAACAGGTTGCGCTGCCGGTGTTCGCCGAGGTGGCGCGTGACGCGGTGCAGATTCTGCAGATCCGGCCCGACGACCGGATGCCCTGAACGTGACGGTAATGGATGGGAGCATGCTTGCTCTGACACATGTCTATGAAGCGCTGATCGGCGAGCCGCCTGCAGAAGGCTCGTTGGCCGCGCAACTGGCGCAACAGGTCACCGAAGCGGTGATCGACTCGCGGCAGAGCCGGGCGGGTGCGCTTTTCGTCGCTTTGAAAGGGGAGCGCACCGATGGCCACCTGTTCGTCGAAGACGCTTTCGCCAGGGGTGCGATAGCCGCCATATGCGGTCCGCAGGCGCGGGCAGCGGGCGTTGCAGCCCGTTACCTGACGGCGGAGACAGCAGATTACGGTGATGAAAGCCAGGCCCTGCCCCTCATCTTCGAGGTGCCTGACACCATCGCTGCGTTGCAGCAGGTCGGGCGGCACTGGCGCTCGCTGATGCCGGTCGACATCGTCGCCGTTACCGGCAGCGTCGGGAAGACCACCACCAAGGAAACGATAGCCAACGTCCTGTCGCGGCGCTACCGGACCCTGCGCTCCGGCGGCAACTACAACAACGAGATCGGCCTGCCGCTCAACCTGCTACAACTCACCCCCGCTCACGAACGGGCGGTGCTCGAGATGGGGATGTATGACCTGGGCGAGATCCGGCAGCTGGCCTCGATTGCTCGACCGCGAGATCGGCGTGGTGACGAATATCGGGCCAACGCATCTCGAGCGGTTGGGCACGATCGAGCGGATTGCCCAGGCGAAAGCGGAGCTCGTGCAAGCGCTGCCCCCGGCAGACGAAGGTGGGTTCGCGATCCTGAACCGGGATGACCCGCTGGTCCGGTCGATGGCTGCCCTCACCCGGGCACGGGTATTTACCTACGGGCTGGACCCGGACGCTGACGTTTGGGCCGACGAGATCAGCGGCGAAGGGCTGGAAGGGATCCGCTTCCGGTTCCACCAGGGACGCGAGCTGCTCCACGTGCATTTGCCGATGCTCGGGCGCCACAGCGTGCACACGGCGCTCCGGGCTGCCGCCGTCGGCCTGGCAGAGGGGCTGAGCTGGACCGAGATCATCGCGGGACTGCGCGAGGTACGCGGCCAGCTCCGGCTGATGGTGGTGCCCGGGCTGCGCGGCACGACGATCATCGACGATACCTACAACGCCAGCCCAGCCTCGATGCTGGCCGCGCTGAATCTGCTGGAGGACATCGCCAACCGCGAGCATCGCGCGGTCGCCGTGCTCGGCGACATGCTGGAACTGGGCGCCTACGAAGCAGGAAGGGCATCAGGTTGTCGGCGGCCGCGCCGCCCAGGTGGTGGGGAAACTGGTCACTGTGGGGACCACGAGCACGCTGGATCGCGCGATGGGGCGCTGGCCACCGGCATGGACCCGACCGACGTCTACCCAACCGAAAACAACGAGGACGCGATAGCGGTGCTGCAGGGGCTGATCCGCTCCGGGGACATTGTGCTGGTCAAGGGATCGCGGGCGCTGGGAATGGAGACGATCGTGGATGCGCTCTCGCGCCAGGCGCGCCGGGATAGCGACACTCATGTTTGAGGAAGCACCGATGTCGTTTGCCCTGACGCTGGCGACGGTCTCGTTCCTGCTGGCGGTGATCTGGGGGCAGCCGCTGATCAACGAGCTGAAGCGACAGGCGCCTTGGCAAGCAGATCCGCATTGAAGAGCCCGGCAATCACCAGGTCAAGACGGGCACGCCGACGATGGGCGGCATCATGATCCTGGTGCCGGTCTTCGTGATCACCGTCGTCCTGAACCTGGCCAACTTTCTGAGCGGTGTCGAGCTGGGGCAAAGCGCTGCTCCGGGTCTTCAACTTCGCCGAGGGCAGCCCTCTGATCGGCAAGTCGATCCTGGTGCCGCTGCTCGTGCTGGTGACTTTCGGCGTACTGGGCGCACGTGATGATCTGGCAGGAGTGCGAGGCAAACGCGCGACGACGGGCAGGGTATGCTGGCCAAGGTCAAGGCATCCTACCAGGTGATCCTGGCCCTCCTGACGGCGCTGGGGCTGTACTTCTTCCTGGATCTGCACAGCGTCGCCGTTCCGGGCTGCCCGAGAAGGTCAGATCTGGGCCTGTGTACATCCCGGTCGCCATCTTCTGATCGTCGCCGATGTCGAATGCCGTCAATCTGACGGACGGGCTGGATGGGCTGGCCGGCTCGACGGCCGCAGTGGCTTTTGCCGCCTATGGCGTCATCGCCTACCTGCAGGGCCAGTACCCGCTGATGTCGTTCTGTTTCACGATGGTCGGCGCGCTGTTCGCGTTTCTCTGGTACAACTCCTACCCGGCCGAGCTGTTCATGGGCGATACGGGCGCGCTGGCTCTGGGCGCAACGCTGGCCGTGGTGGCGCTGATGACCGGCCAGTGGCTGCTGCTCCCGATCGTCGGGGCTGGTGTTCGTGGCCGAGGCTGCGTCCGTCGCCTGCAGGTCTGCTACTTCAAGTGGACGCAAGCGCACGGGAACAGGCAAGCGCATCTTCAAGATGGCGCCGCTGCACTATCACTTTGAGCTGATAGGCTGGTCAGAGACGCACGTGATGCAGCGTTTCTTCCTGATGAGTATCCTGGCAGGCATGCTCGGCATCGCTCTGGCACTTCTGTAGCGGGACTAGGTGAGAGACGTGATCCGAGAGCGCCGGCGGCATCATGCACAGTCTGGGCGGACTCGTCCCTGGGATGCACGAGGAGCTGCGAACCAAGGGAATGAGCGTGCAATTCGTGCCAGGCAGCAAGCACTTTGAAGGGATGCGTGTGACGATCCTGGGTATGGCACGCCAGGGGATGGCCTTGGCGCGCTACTTCCTCCCAGGGTGCGCGCGTGGTCGCTGAGCGACATGCGCAGCGCCGAGCAGCTTGGCGGCGCACTGCGCCGAGATGGAAGCAGTGGGCGCAGCAGCGCCGTCTGCCGGCGCCGCGCTTCGTGCTGGGTGAGCACCCCTGGGCCTGCTGGACGACACCGATCTGCTGTGCCTGAGCGGCGGCGTTTCGCCCGCCATCCCACTCGTGCAGGCGGCCTGCCGAGCGCGGCATTCCGCGTATCAACGATGCGCTGCTGACCTTGAGGAGTGCCCGGTGCCGGTGATCGGCATCACCGGCTCGGCCGGCAAGACGACGACGACCACCCTGGTCGGGCTGATGCTGACGGCGGCAGGCTACGCAGACGCATGTCGGCGGCAACATCGGCACGCCGTTGATCGACCGTCTCGACAGCGTGCGCGGTCGGCGACAAGGTCGTCATGGAGCTGTCCAGTTTCCAGCTCGAGCTGTTCGACCGCAGCCCGGCCGTGGCGGCTCTGCTCAACATCACGCCCAATCATCTGGACCGCCACCCTCGATGAGCCACTACGCGGCGGCCAAAGCCAACATCCTGCGCTTCCAGGAGCCGGGGAACACGGCGTGCTGAACGCCGACGATCCATACACGGGTCCTGGCTGGCCGAGCGGCCGGTGCGAGATCGCCGCAGGGCAGCGGCCAGCCGGCGGTGTACGATTTCCGCTGCGGGGCACACGCGTTGGCTTCAGCCTGGAGCGCGAGGTGGCCAGCGGGGCGTTTCTGGCCGGCGACCGGCTGATGTGGCGGCAGTCGGGGTCAGCCCGACCTGGAGATCTGCCGGCCGATCGGACGTGCGCCTGCGCGGGCGGCACAACCTGGCCAACATCCTGGCCGCCTGCTGTCTGGCCGGCGGCGGCAGGCGCCGACGCGGATGCCATGCGCGCCGTCGCCACCACCTTCGGGGCGTCGAGCACCGGCTCGAGATCGTGCGAGAGCAGGGCGGCGTACCTGGGTCAACGATTCGATCGCCACCACCCCGGAGCGGGCAGTCGCGGCCCTGCGCTCCTTCTCCGAACCGGTCGTGCTGCTGGCCGGCGGGCGCGACAAGCACCTGCCCTGGGAAGAGCTCGCCGAGGCGCTCGCAGGCAAGGTGCGGCAGGTGATCCTGTTCGGCGAGGCGCAGGAGCTGATCGCAGAGGCACTGGAGCGACATGCGGAGGAAGCCGGCAAGCCGGGAGTGCCGGTGACCCGCTGTGATAATCTGGCAGACGCTGTGGCAGTCGCCCACGACTGGCGCAGCCCGGCGAGGTGGTGCTGCTCGCTCCCGGCGGTACCAGCTTTGACGCTTACGAGGATTTCGCCGCCCGCGGGCGGCATTTCCGCGCGCTGGTGGAGGAACTGGCGTGACCATCCGTCCGAGGGCCGAACGCAAGCAGCAACCCAGCACCGCTCGCCGTCTGGTCGAGAGAACCGCCGCTGCTCCGGTCGACTACCCGCTCGTGGCCACGCTGGCCACGCTGCTGGCAATCGGACTGGTATCGGTCTACACCGCCACATACTACTCTCACGGCTCCACCTACTTCATGCAGCACGCCCGGTGGATCGTGTTGGGGCTGGCGGGCATGATCGTTATGACGGTGATGCCGCACGAGATCTGGCGCAAGGTCGCGGTGCCGGTGCTGGCCCTCGCCATCGTGATGCTGATCGGGATCCTGATCATCGGCTTCGACCAGCACGGCGCTCGCCGCACCCTGGATGGCGGTAAGCAGCCGAGCGAGTTCGCCAAGATCGCCGTCGCCATCTACGTTTCGGCCTGGGTGGCGTCGAAGAAAGAGCAGATGGCCCGCGTCGGCGCCGGCCTGATCCCCTTCGCCATCTACATGGGTATCGTGGCCAGCCTGATCCTGATGGAGCCCAGCTTCAGCGTCACCATCATCGTGCTCACGATTGGCCTGACCATCTTTTTCGTCGGCGGTGGAGATGTCAAACAGATCCTCTTCACCGGCATGATCGTGGTCCTGGTGTTCCTGGTGCTCTTTCGCCTCAAGCAGTACGGCTTCGAGAGGTTGGAATTGTGGTGGGCCGGGCTCGCCGACCCGAACCAATCGTCCTATGACGTGGCGCGTTCTATCGCCCTGTTACGGCGGGGCGCCACGCTGAATATGGTAGAGAGCGAAGTCTGGCAGCAGAAGCAGACCCTGGGACCGCTGCTCTACACCGACTACATCTTTGTCAATATCGGGCACGACATGGGGTTCTTTGGGATGCTGGGGGTGGTTGTACTTTACGCCATCCTTGGTTATCGAGGTCTCAGCATCGCGCTCAGCGCACCCACCCAGTTCGGTAGCTTGCTGGCAACCGGTATCACGGCCTGGTTCCTGTGCCAGGCAACCATCGCCATGGGTGCACCGATCAACCTGCTGCCGCAGACCGGCGTACCGCTACCGTTCATCAGCTATGGCGGGTCGGCAATGCTCAGCTCCTTACTCGGAGCAGGACTACTTTTGAGCATCTCCCGCGCAGCGAGAGAGAAGAAATCGCCTTATGCGCACTTTAGCGTCGGGTGGCGGAACTGGCGGCCACATCTACCCAATCTTGGCGGTCGCCAACGACCCGCTGATGGCAAGCGGATCACAACCCCTCGCCGCACACGCAGGCTTGTCACACGAGGGAAGCCGTCCCGACCTCCGGTACGTGGGCGAGGCTGGCGGAATTGAGGAGACGCTCGCGCAGCGCGCGGGCATCGCTTTCAGCCCGATCGTAACCGGCCAGATCCGCGGGCGTGCGCCCTGGCAGGCGGCCCGTAACCTGTGGCGCATGCGCAGAGGCGCACAGCAGACGGCGGCGATCATCCAGGAGTTCGATCCGGATGTCGCCTTTATCACCGGGGGGTACGTCACGGCCCCCGTCGCCTGGGCAGTTTGGAACCGTTCGCGGCGGGGCAAGAAACTGCCGCTGTTGATCTACCTGCCCGACCTGACGCCGGGAATGGCGATCAAGGTCACGGCACGGTTGGCCGACCGGGTTGCGGTGTCTTTTCCCGAGGTTGCGCGTTACTTCCCGGGCAAGGCAGTGGTCACAGGTTACCCGGTGCGCCGCGAGCTGTTCGAGATCGACAAACAGGCGGCGCGCGCATCACTGGGGCTGGGCCAGGGCGGTGTGGAACTGCCGGTGCTGCTGGCTTTTGGTGGGAGTCGCGGGGCGCGCAGCATCAACCGGTCCGTGATTGCGGCGCTGCCGGCGCTGCTGCCGCAATGCGAAGTCCTGCACATCAGCGGCGATCTGGATTGGCCGGAGGTAGAGACAGCGGCTGCCGGACTGAGCAGCGACCTGCGTGCACGCTACCATCCGTACCGGTACCTTAACGAAGAGATGTTGCGGGCGCTGCGGGCGGCGGATCTGGTAATCGCCCGGGCGGGTGCGTCTACCCTGGGGGAATTCCCCGCCGCGCGGCTGCCCAGTATCCTCGTGCCCTATCCGTATGCCGGGCAGCATCAGGATGCGAACGCAGCGTATCTGGCCGGGCATGGCGCAGCGCTGGTAGTGCGAGATGCCGAGCTCCCGCTTCGTCTGGAGAAGGTTGTGCTGGAGTTGCTGGCGGATCGCAGCCGCCTGGAAGGGATGGCGGCAGCCGCAGGAGCGCTGGCACGTCCGGACGCCACGGCGAATCTCGCCGGTTTGTTACGTAAATTGGCCGGGAAGTGAAGGAATGAGTTATCTGATTCTGCTCGCCCTTCTGATGTCCCTTTTTGGCATCTTGGGCTATCTGTTCGGTCTGAAGGCATCAGTGCTGACCGCCGGCGTCATCTGGTTGCTGCTGATGCTGATTGCGCGGGCCGGGGGTACCATTGCGCAACTGATTAACGGCTTGTACTATGGGATACAGTTCGTTATGGCAGGTGGGCTGCAGGCGATGAGCAGCTCGGGGGACCGCGCCGCTGCGATGGCACGCGTCACGCAGCAGATATCGCCGGTGAAGACGCTGATGAGCGGCAACACCGCCGGATCCGAGTTCGTCGTGATTCTCGGCATCTTGCTGATCCTCACGGTGATGCTGAGCCTCACGGAACCGATCCGCGGGCCGCAATCCAAACTGGGCCTGGTGATCGGTTTGATCAGCGGCTATCTGGTGGGCGGTTACATTCTGAACGTCCTTGTCCCCGGGTTGAATTTCCCCCTCCCATACGGACTAACCCCACGGCTGGCGGCCGCACAGGGGGTAGCGCCGGTGCCTTCGGTACCCGCCACCAATCAAAGCCTGGGGGCGCAGTTGTTGCAGCTCTTGCAGTCGATCAACGAGACCACTCTGCAACTACTCATCATGTTCGTCATCGCCACCTTCATCATCAGCGCAATCCGGCTTAGCATGCGCGGGAGCAAGGCGAGATAAACAATGGGACCAATTGAGTTAGCTTTCCTGGTGATTATCGCGGTGTTCGGGGTCGTCGGGGTCGTGCGGGGCTACACGCGTGAGCTTGGCGTGACGCTGATCCTCCTGTTCGTTCTGTTCGTGATCATGTTCATCGAGGCGATGGCTCCAAACCAGCTGAACAGCGTCCTCGGTTTCGCGGTCACGAGCGATCCCGCGCAGCAAATCATCGCCCGGGGGGTGATCTGGGCAATTGTCCTGATCGTCACGGTGTTTGCTGCTTATCACGGCGAGACCCTGGTCTTTCCCGGTTCGGGCAAGAGCACGGGTTTCAGCCTCTTCACGGGACTGTTGAACGGCTATCTCTTTGCCGGCAGTCTCTGGTTCTTCCTGGGACGCGCCGGATGGCCCTTCCTGGGTGTGAGCGGCCCCTACACGACGTTCTACAACATCGTGTGGCGAACGTTGCCGCCGAACGTGCTGATCTGGCCGTTCCTGCTGGCACTGGTGGTTCTGATGTTCCTGCTGCGAGTATGGAAGTAATAGGTGATGTGCGGGCCGCTGACAGCGGAGACTGGCGAGGATTGCTCGCCAGTCCCGTTCCGCGCCCGGCGCCGCATATCCACCTGCTAGGTATCGGCGGGTCTGGCCTGTCCGCGATCGCCGAGGTGCTGCTGCAACGCGGCTTCACCGTATCCGGTTCGGACCGGGACCCGGGACCCGTCTGCGCAGAGCTAGAGCGACACGGTGCGGTCGTGTATAGAGGGCACGCCGCTGCGAACATCCACGGAGCCTCCCTGGTACTCGTTTCGTCGGCCGTATCTCTCGAGAACCCCGAGATCGCAGCCGCACGAGCCGCCGGAATCCCCGTCGTTAAGCGAAGTGAGTTTCTTGCCCCCTTGATGGCAGGTAGTCACGGCATCGGTGTTGCGGGGACGCACGGAAAAAGCACCACCACCGGCATGATCGCGACGCTATTGTGGCGGGCCGGGCTCGACCCCAGCTTCATTATTGGCGGGCGGCTGCTCGCAGCGGGGGCCGGCGAGGCGGTGGCGGCCCGAGCCGGAAGTGGAGCATTTGTTATAGAAGCCGACGAGTATGATAGAATGTTCCTGGGTCTCCGGCTGCGGACTGCCGTGGTCACCTATGTAGAATGGGACCACGTAGACTGCTACCCTACCCCCGAGAGCTTCACTGCGGCTTTCCGCAAGTTTGCCGGCCAATTGCCCGCTTCCGGACACCTGATCCTGTGCGCTGATGAGGCCGGCGCGGCTTCCTTATCCGATGTAGCCGGACCGGACGTCCGTGTTTCTACGTATGGTCTCGTCCAGCCCGCCACGTGGTCGGTACGTGACCTGGTAACGAATAACGAAGGCGGTATGGATGGGACGGTCCTGCATGGCGGGCGCCCTTGGGGGCGACTGCGGCTGCGCGTACCGGGCAGGCACAACATGCTCAATGCGCTGGCGGCCATCGCAGTGGGCGACGAATGCGGCATTGCTCCCGAGACGGTCGTGGGGGCCCTGTGGCATTTCCAGGGCGTTGGGCGGCGCTTCGAAATCACCGGTGAGCGCGCCGGCGTCACCGTCGTAGACGACTACGGCCATCACCCTACCGAGATCGCTGCCACGCTGGCCGCGGCGCGCACCCGCTTCCCAGGCCGGCGCCTGTGGGCTGTGTTCCAGCCGCACACGTACTCCCGGCTGCAGGCGTTGGAGCCGGCATTTGCCGCCAGCCTGAACGGTGCAGATCACGTCCTGGTACTCGACGTTTATGCAGCACGCGAGGAAGGGGACCCGGCGGCCTTCAGCCGGAATTTTGTCGCCGCTATGGACCACCCGGGGGCCGAGTACGTGGGAGACCTGGATGAGGCGGCGGCACGGCTGCAACAAGCGGTGGAACCGGGGGATGTGGTCATCACCCTGAGCGCCGGTGACGGCAACCAGGTTGGCGCCCGCTTGCTGGAAGCGCTGGGAAAGACGGCGGCACAGTGAACATGCGTGAGGCGGCCGGTGTGAGCGCCCTGGTTGCAAGCGCTCGCGATCTGAGCCTGTCGCTGCAGCCGGGTGAGTTGTTGTCACGCCACACCACGTTTCGGATCGGTGGGCCGGCTGAGTTTTCGCTCGCGCCGGGCATGCCGGCGAGCTCGGGCGAATTGCCGCGTTAGCGTACGAGCACGCTGTGCCGCTGACCGTGCTGGGGGGCGGGAGCAACATACTGGTGAGTGACGCCGGCATACGCGGGTTGGTGCTGCTGAATCAGGCCCGCCACATCCAGGCAGTCACCACCGGGGAACTGCCGCTCGGCGAGCCCCCGCAACTGGTCGTCGAGACCGGGGCGCCGTTGGCCGGCCTGGCCCGCTGGGCCATCCGGGCCGGATGGGCCGGGCTCGAGTGGGCAGTAAGCGTGCCCGGCACCCTCGGTGGCGCGATTGCCGGCAACGCCGGCGCTCACGGCAGCGAGATCGCCTGCAGCCTGGCGTGGGTCGAAGTGCTGTTCGCCGGCGGTGAACGCCGGATATTGGCGCCGGCGGAGCTCAAGTTTGGGTACCGGAGCAGTTGTTTCAAGGACGCAGCCAGGAGCGGGGACGAAGCGGCACCGGTGCTGCTCCGTGCCGGGATAGCCGTGGCGCCGGGAGACGCAGCAGAGATGGGGGCGCGTGCCGATGCTTACCTGGCACGCCGCAGGTCCACTCAGCCGGTCGAGCCAAGCGCCGGGAGCATCTTCCGTAACCCGATGGGCGGGTATGCGGGGCAAATGATCGAGGCGGCGGGTCTGAAGGGGGAGCGGCGGGGCGGCGCTCAGATTTCCCCTCGCCACGCCAACTTCATCGTCAACGTGGAACAGGCGACGGCAGCGGACGTAGTTTCGCTGATCCGCCTGGCTCGCGAACGCGTACACGCTCGCGAAGGCCTGTGGCTGGAGCCAGAGATCCTGTTTGTGGGAGAGTGGCCGGAGCTGCCGCCCTACACGATGACGAGAAACGAGAACTGATGAGAAAGACCAGGGTTGGTGTCATTTGCGGCGGCCAGTCGGCGGAGCATGAAGTCTCCCTGGCCTCTGCTCGCTCGATATTGGCCGCACTCGATCCCGACAAGTACGAGCCGGTCGTGCTGGGCATTACACACAGCGGGCACTGGCTGACTCACGGCGATGCGTTGGCGCAGCTTTCCGCCGGCCAGGATGCCGCGGGCGCGGGCGCCGGCGCGGGCGCCGGAGAGGCGCCGGCAGGCAACAGCCGCGCCCTCACCACCAATGGCCATTCGGCACGCGAGCTGGTACCCGGGGTGACCAACAATAAGCTGCCCCCGCTCGACGTGGTGTTTCCCGTGCTGCACGGCCCGTTCGGCGAAGACGGGACGGTGCAGGGGTTGCTGGAGCTCGCAGGGATCCCGTACGTAGGATCGGGCGTGCTGGCGAGCTCGGTGGCCATGGACAAGGTCGCCAGCCGGGATCTGTTCGCGCAGCACGGTATACCGCAGGTTGCTTACTGCCCGGTCAAGCGAAAACAGTGGGAAGCGGATCGGGAGCGGACACTGGCGATGGTGGAAGCTGAGCTGCGCTACCCCGTCTTCGTAAAGCCGGCGAACCTCGGCTCGAGCATCGGCGTGAGCAAGGCGCGCGACCGGGCCGGTCTGGCGGCGGCGCTGGACGATGCGGCTCGCTATGACAGGAAGCTGCTGGTCGAAGAGGCAGTCCCCGACGCGCGTGAGATTGAGTGCAGCGTTTTGGGTAACGACGACCCGGTCGCCTCCGTGCCCGGCGAGGTCGTCCCCAGCAACGAGTTCTACGATTATGCGGCTAAATATCTGGACGGCCGCTCGGAGCTGTTGATACCTGCGTCGCTATCACCGGAGAAGGTGCAGGAGATACGAGAGCTGGCCGTGCGCGCCTTTCTGGCGATCGACGGGGCCGGGCTGGCACGGATTGACTTCCTCATGAACCGGAAGACCGGGGAAGTATTCCTGAACGAGATCAACACCATGCCCGGTTTCACAGTCATCAGCATGTACCCGAAGTTATGGGAAGCCAGCGGGATCGGATACCCGGAGCTGGTGGACAGGCTAATTGAGCTGGCGTTAGAGAGGCATGCCGACCGCGCACGTTGCGCCACGACTTACGAAGGCGCATTACCCGCGGGCGGTGAGTGAACGGAGCAGGTAAGGCATGTTGACGCTCAACCGTCTCCTGGGACGAAAGCCGAAACGCGACGACCATCGCCCTTCCTGGCAGAAGACGACGCCGCGCAGGCGCCGCACGCTGCGCCGGCTGCCGGTGGTGATCACGCGGCCGATGCACGACTCCGCAAATCCCGCGGTGGGTCTGCTGCGATTCGTAGCCGCGCTGCGTTTGCCGCGAGTGCAGGTGCGCATGGAGCCGCGGCACGCTCTGGCAATCGGGTGGGTGATGGTAGTGGCGGTCGTATCGTTCGAGCTATTCGTGGGTAGCTCGCTCTTCTACATATACGACGTTCAGGTGAGCGGAAACGAGCGGGTGCAGAAGGAAGTAATCTACGCGGCTACGTCCGTCGACAGGCAGAATATCTTCTGGATTAATCCGGCGGGAGTAGCCACCAACATTAGCCAGGTACCCGGCATCGGAGCCGTGAATGTGCACCTGCGATTGCCGAACCAGATCAGCATCGCGGTAGAGGAGCACGCTCCGCTGGTCTCCTGGAGGCGAGGCGCCGACGTCAAATGGGTGTCGGCCGGCGGAAGCGGAGTGCCGGCGGTTGGCCCGGCCCCGGCCCTGACCCTCACCGACCCAGGCGGCGCAGCCGGCGATGCCGATGGCACGCTTCGCAGCCGGATTCTCTCGGACCTGCAGGAGATCCACCGGCAGTTCCCAGGTGTGACAGACCTTTATTACGGTGCGCAGGAGGGGATCTATTACCGGTCTCCTGAGGGATACACGGTGTATCTGGGACTGCAGGGCGACATCGATCAGAAGCTGACCTTGTTGGGGGAGTTGGTGCGGAAAGCGAACGGCGGCGCGATCAGTTTCCGCGAGGTCGATTTGAGAACCGGAAGGGCGATTCTCCGTTGAGCCGGGGACTCGCAGACCGATATTGAGGCGATCGTGAGCGATCTAATTTGCGGCATAGATGTTGGTAGCTCCAAGATCTGCGCGCTCATGGCTGAGGTCGACGAGGACAATGGTCTGCACGTCATTGGCGTCGGACGCCTGCCCGCGGCCGGGATACGCCGCGGCGTAGTCGCCAACACTGCCGACGCTACGGCGGCCATTGGACAGGCGATCGCCGAAGCGGAACAGACCGCCGGCGCGGCGCTGCAACGAGCGTACGTTTCTGTTTCAGGCCATCACATCACTGCCCAGGGCAGTAAGGGGGTCGTTGCGCTGGGGCGCGGTCGCAACATCACATCCGACGATATGCAGCGTGCACTGGACGCATCGAAGAGCATCGCCGTCCCCCATAACCGCGAGATCCTCTACCCCATCCCGCGCAGCTTCTCGGTGGACGAGCAGCAGGGCATCGAGAGCCCCGTGGGTATGTTTGGCTACCGCCTCGAGGTGGATGCCACTGTCTTGACGGGTTCGTCAAGCGCCAACACCAATCTCGCGCAGTGCATCGTTGCCAACAGGGTCGCCGTGGAGGAGCTGGTACCTGCACCCCTGGCGTCCGGCGAGTCGGTGCTGACAGAAGACGAGCGCCGGCTGGGAGTGATGCTGGTCGACGTGGGTCACGGCACGACCGATATCTCCATCTATCTGGAAGGCGCGCTGTGGCACGTCGTCATCCTCGAGTTGGGGGGCGACCATCTGATTCGGGACGTAGCGACCGGGCTGCGCATGCCGCAAAGCAAGGCCGAGGCGCTGATCAAGCAGTTCGGGCACGTGCTCCCAGACCAGGTGCCGCCCGATGCTGAGGTGCGCGGGGGCGCGTTCGGAGAGGGTGGGCAGCAAGTCATCAGCCGCCGTTTCCTGGCGCAGATCTTGAACTCGCGGGCCGAGGAGCTGCTGGATCTGGTGGTGCTCGAAGTGAAGCGCAGCGGCTATGACAGTCTCTTGCCGGCGGGCATGGTGTTGACCGGAGGAGTCGCGCAGCTTTGCGGCTTCGGCGAGCTCGCTCGCTCTCGCCTCGACTGGCCCGTACGGGTGGGGCATCCAGCCGGTCTCGTAAGTTCGGTGTCTGATATCAGCAGCCCAGAATTCGCGTCGAGCGTCGGGCTGCTGTTGTGGGGGCTGCGACAGGGGACCACTCCCCGCGTGGCGACGCCCCCCAGCTCACAGGTATTGGAGCGGATATGGAAAGCAATGAAATCACTGCTGCCAAGCTAGCCGGCACGCGCCAGAACGCGAAGGCCGTGAAAACAAAACCCGGTGGAGAAAGGGAGTTGGAAATGCGAGCACAGCAGACTGCTTACTTGGAGAACCCGGCACAGATAAAGGTGCTGGGCGTGGGCGGTGGCGGCTCCAACGCCGTCAACCGCATGATCGAGGAAGGGATTCACGGCGTCGAATTTATCGCAGTGAATACCGACGCTCAGGCGCTCATGCTTTCGCAGGCTCCGCAGCGGCTGCGCATTGGCGACAAGCTGACCAAGGGGCTCGGCTCGGGCGGAAATCCGGAGATCGGCGAGAAGGCCGCGCAGGAATCGAGCGAGGCCGTCCAGCAGATGCTGAAGGGCTCCGACATGGTTTTCGTCACGGCAGGCATGGGCGGCGGCACCGGAACAGGTGCAGCGCCGGTAATCGCCAAGCTCGCCAAGGAAACGGGAGCCCTCACCATCGGCGTCGTCAGTAAGCCGTTCACCTTCGAGGGCAACCGTCGCCGGAAGGTAGCCGAAGAGGGGATCCAACGGCTGCGCGAAGGGGTCGACACCCTGATCGTGATCCCGAACGACCGTCTGCTACAGGTCGTCGACAAGAAGGTCAGCATCCAGCAGGCGTTTCGGGTGGCCGACGACGTGCTGCGGCAGGGCATCCAGGGCATCTCTGAATTGATCACCATCCCGGGATTGATCAATCTGGATTTCAACGATGTCCGGGCCGTGATGGCAGAGGGCGGCTCTGCGCTGATGGCGATCGGCCGCGCTTCGGGCGATCAGCGGGCGCACCAGGCCGCCGAACAGGCGATCCACAGCGCGCTGCTCGACGTCAGCATCGAGGGAGCCCAGGGCATCCTCTTCAACGTCACCGGCGGTACCGACCTCAGCCTGTACGAGGTTAACGAAGCTGCCGAGACGATTCGCCGCACGGCAGATCCGGATGCAAACATTATCTTCGGCGCCGTGATCGACCCGGAGATGAAGGACGAAATCCGCATCACCGTGATCGCCACCGGCTTCGACCTGGCCAAAGAGCAGCGCCCGCCGCGTCCTGCCGAACAACCGCAAAAGACAACCATCGATTTCCCGGCGCGCACGTTCAACCGCGACGATCTGGAAATCCCTGCTTTTCTCCGAAAAGCGCGCCAGTAACGACCACTCCCTATCTCCACGGGTCCTCCAGGGCACGAACAATCCGTGCCCTGGAGGCAGCGCGTCATAGAACGGCACACGGCCAAAGATATACCTTAAAGTTGCGGCGCGCGCGTTGAAATCCGCTTGTGTCCCCTCCCAATGTATGATAGACTCTGCTTACCTCAACACAATACGTTGTAGCACCGCTTACCTCACATACAACATCTAGAGTTTAGAATTAGCGTCGCCTCGGCGTTTCCAGCCGCCGTCGTGGCGGTCAATATCGCTTTCCCTTGCGCCGGTCCGTTGGCGACGGGCGGGCGAGCTACATTGCCAGCCCCGTTCTAATGGGTTGCGCCCAACCATGAGGTCAGGCTATCGATGCTGTGTCCGTATTGCCGTCAT
Source organism: uncultured Chloroflexia bacterium (assembly GCA_963783655.1). Taxonomy (GTDB): domain Bacteria; phylum Chloroflexota; class Anaerolineae; order CG2-30-64-16; family CG2-30-64-16; genus CAWAOA01. The sequence continues at coordinate 135,853 of CAWAOA010000012.1, read as the reverse complement.
CCTGAATCGCGTGTTGTAGACACGCGGCCCGCCGGCGAATCTGTGCGTCGCCGCCGGGAATGTCTTGTCTGTAAGAAGCGCTTCACCACGTACGAGCAGATCTCTGAGGCGCTACTGATCGTGAAACGGGATGGGCGGCGGGAGCCTTTCGACCGGCATAAGCTGCTGCAGGGTGTGCGCATCGCCTGCGCGAAGCGCCCGATTGCGATGACGGACATCGAACGGATTGTGGACCAGACGGAGGAATATCTCTTCAGCCTGGGGCGCGCTGAAGTCAGTAGTGAGGTGATCGGGCAGCTGGTGCTCGAGAAGCTCAAGGAACTCGACCCGCTCGCATATATCCGCTTCGCGATCGTGTACATGAAGATCGAAGACGTTGAAGCGTTACGTCACGAGCTGGACCGGCTGATGACCGAGCACGAGATGGTTGCCAGCCCTCGGTAAGGCATGAAATTCATTAGAGGAGACAGGTGTCATGATTGGGGACCGGGATCAGCTTCAGGAACGCAAACAGTTCCAGCCTGCGATCCAACCGCCGGATCGGATTCGCATTTCCGACAATGGTCTGCAGGTACTGGAAAAGCGCTACCTGCGCAAGGGGCCGGACGGTAAGCCTATAGAAGATGTTGAAGGGATGTTCCGCCGCATCGCGCACGCAGTCGCTGCGCCCGATGCCGCTTACGGTTATGATACGGCCGCTACGGAAGACAGCTTCTACGCGCTGCTGACAACGCTGCGCTTCTTCCCCAACTCCCCCACCTTCACAGGAGCCGGCACGCCGCTGGGGCAGCTCGCCGCATGCTTTGTGCTCCCGATCACAGACGATCTCGGCAAGACTGCCGATGGCATCTTCCAGACGCTGCATGATGCTGCCCTGATCCAGCAGACCGGGGGTGGGAACGGCTTCTCTTTCTCTCGGCTGCGGCCCAAGGGGGATAGCGTCGCCAAGAGCGCCGGCATTGCCAGCGGGCCGATTGGGTTCCTGAAGGTGTACGACACGGCCTTTGGCGAGGTGGCCCAGGGTGGCACGCGGCGTGGCGCCAACATGGGTGTGCTGCGCGTCGACCATCCGGATATCGAATCATTCATCACGTGCAAGACCGAAGAAGGGGAGATCTCCAACTTCAACATCTCGGTCGGCATCACAGATGCTTTCATGCGCGCCGTCGAGGCGGATGAGGAATACGACCTGGTTAACCCGCGTGACGGCAAGAGCTGGCGCCGCGTGCGGGCCCGAGACATCTTCCACATGATCGCCGCCAACGCGCACCACAACGGCGAACCGGGCGTCCTCTTCCTCGATCGGGCCAACGCCACCAACCCGGTGCCACACCTGTACGAGCTCGAGGCCACCAATCCGTGCGGCGAGCAATGGCTCGGGCCGTACGAGAACTGCTGCCTGGGCTCGATCAACCTGGCGCAGCACATCACCGAGGACGGCCAGCTCGACTGGGAAAAGCTGCGCATCAGCACCGTCGTCTCCACCCGCTTCCTCGATGACGTGGTGGACGCGAACAAGTACGTGCCTTCTGTGCCTCAGCTTCAGGCCGCCGCCCACCGCGCGCGCCGGATCGGCCTGGGGATCATGGGATTGGGCGACCTGATGTACGGCCTGGGCGTCCGGTACGGCTCGGAACAGGGCCAGGAGCTCGCCGCGCAGGTGATGGAGTTCGTCCGCTATCACTGCATGGCCACCAGCATCGAGCTGGCTCAGGAGCGCGGCGCCTTCCCCGCCATCGAGGGCAGCATCTACGATCCGAAGGCATTGAAGTGGGAACCACCCGCCCCGCTGCAGCCTTACCAGAATGACTGGGGCCGTCCGGAGCTCGATTGGAGCACCATCGTCGACGGCATCCGGCAGCACGGCATCCGCAACGCAGCCCAGACCACGGTCGCCCCTACCGGCACTATCGGCACCGTCGCCGCGTGCGAGGGATACGGCTGCGAGCCGGTGTTCGCCCTCGCCTACACCCGCATCGTCAAGGACGGGGGGCGCGACCTGAAGCTCACGTATGCCAGCCCGCGCTTCGAGCAAGCCCTGGAGCGCGCCGGGCTGGACGGCGCCACCCGCGAGGGCATCGTGCAGCGCGTGGCCGTCACCGGCAGCTGCCAGGACATCGCGGAGCTGCCCGAAGAGATCCGGAACGCCTTCGTCGTCGCCGGCGATATCAGCGCCGAGGAGCACGTGCGAATGCAGGCCGCGCTCCAGGGCTTTGTCGACAACTCGATCTCCAAGACGGTCAATTTCCCGTCGAGCGCCACTATTGAGGACGTGGAGCACGCCTACCGGCTGGCGTGGGAGCTCGGCTGCAAGGGGTTGACGGTGTACGTCACCGGCAGCCGGCAGGACGTGGTGCTCGAGACCGCGGCCACCGCGCGAGCAGAAGCATCAGGGCAGCAACAACGGGACCGTCCCGGCGTCTGTCCTCGCGGCGTCAATCGAGAGCGCGGCGCCCGCACCACTTCCCCCCGCTCCCAAACGGCCGCGTCCGAACGCGCTATCCGGCATGACCTATCGCAAGGAGACGCCCCTGGGCACTGCCTTCGTGACGGTGAACCGCAACGGAAACGACCACCCGTTCGAGGTGTTCCTGAACGTCGGGAAGGCCGGCAGCGAGGTCGCGGCGGTGTCCGAGGCGCTCGGCCGGCTCATCTCGCTGATGCTGCGCATGCCGTCGCCGCTCGATCCGACGCAGCGGTTGCAGCAGGTGGTCGACCAGCTCGCCGGCATCGGCGGCGGTCGCTCGCTCGGCTTCGGCGCCAAGCGCGTCCGCTCGCTGCCTGATGCGGTAGCGCAGGTGCTGCGCGACGACCTGTCGATCGCCGAAGAGGAACTGCAAGCAGAAGCCGAGGCAGAGGCCGAAGCGGCGCCGCCCCCTCCCGAGCAGCTGGCGCTCCCGATCAACGACCGCCCGTTCGGCGACCTCTGCCCCGACTGCGGCCAGGCCTCCTTCATCCCGACGGAGGGGTGTCGGAAGTGCTATGCTTGTGGGTATAGTGAGTGTTAGGAGAGTAGGCATTCGTGGGCAGGCCTTCGGGAGCGAGAGGGTCTGCCCATTCCCTCCTCGTCGGGTAACGGCGCGCCTGGACCTGGCAGCTCGGGCCATCCGAGAATGCAAGCTCCCGGGCGTGTAAATACCAGAGTCATGTGCCTCAGCTTCGTGTGACCGCGTGGTTCCGGACACTGCCCGCTTTCGGCCGGCGCTTGTTTGTGATCAAGCTACATCCACCAATCGAAAAATGCGACACTTCACCAAACTTCCGCTCTCGGGGCTGGTTGACAAGTCTGTGTCATATATATATCATTGTCAACCGACCAGGATTGGCGGCGCAGCATTGACCATTAGCCGGAGGTTACGTGTCGCGTCTGGCTCGGTCTTCATTGCCGAGATGGGCGGGCTCGTCACCAAGCAAGCATTGTCGAAGTATGAGCAGGGTAAGGCCCGGCCATCCCCGGTCGTTCTTGCCGGTTGGCCGAGGCGCTGGGCGTGAATGCAGCTTTCCTTGCCAGCAGAGTCGGAAATCCATGTGGAATTCTTGGGCTTCCGAAAAGGGTCTGCGCTGCCAAAGAGCGAACAGGCAAGGGTGCAAGGACTGGTGTCCGAGTCTCTGGAACAACGGGTATTACCTCCAAGGTCTGGTTGGGGAGATCGCGGAGCCCGACATTCCTGCGCACGGCCATAGTGTGGAGCAGATTGAGGATGCCGAAGACGCTGCCTCGCGGCTTCGAGAGCGATGGGAGATCGGTACAGATCCCATCGTGGACCTGACCAATGTTCTCGAGCACCGCTCCGTGCACGTGCTTGCGATCGATGCGTAAGACAACTTGACGGCATCTTCAGCTGTTGCCGACGATCAGGATGTCGGCTGCAGGGCGGCACGCTGTCGTCACGCGCATGGCCAGGATGGTGAGCGACAACGTCTTGACCTGGCGCACTGAGCGGTCATCTGGTATTACAGCCCTCCAACTACGTTGATGGCTAGAGGCAGCGTTCCGCTTGGGCGCCTGGCTGGCTCCGGCGTCGGTGCTCAGAGGGGAAGTGGGGCGCAAGCGGGCAGTCATCGGGGTTGACGAGTTGCTGCTTCTGAAACAGCAATTCGGCATGAGCATGTAAGCTTTGCTTCACCGGCTCCATGATGGCGCATCAGCGATGCCCATTATAGCAGTGGTGCATCGACATAACCGCCGCCACTGGCGACGCAGCGAGCCCTTCCCTGACCCCGAGACTTCTCACTGGTACAGCAACAGGATGCGCGCCAGGTCGTGAAGGGCTCATTTCTCGGAGCCCGATTGACGCGGCTGGTCCGGCCACAAGCCCGCTGCCGCTGGAGCGGACCGGCATTCATGAAGCTTCCGCTCGATGAGCGGCGCAAGATCATGACCGCTCGGCTGAACGCCTGGCAGAATACTACGACAAAGAGGCAGAGAATGGCGCGACCTGGAGGTGGGTGACTTTGCCGACGAACAGGAATTCGGCGCCGGCTCAGAGAAGCGCTAGCGTATGCCCCGCTACGAGGCTTGTTCGATCTCGATTTCCGAACTATTCCCACAAGCCGTCATTGAGGGCCTCGGCTATTACGTCTACACACTCGCCGACCCCGACCACCCATCAGGTCTTCTATGTGGGCAAGGGCACCGGCAACCGCGTCTTCGCACATGCCAACGCGGCCCTTTGCTAACCGAGGTGGCGAGCGACAAGCTGGATCGAATCGCACACATCCTGGCGTCGGGCCAGTCAGGTGAGCTACGAGATCGTCACGGCATGGAATGACTGAGGACCAGGCATACGAGGTGGAAGCGGCGCTCATAGACTTTGTCGGGCTACGGATTGCAAACAAGTAGCCGGGCACGACATGGACCGGCGTGGCCGCATGACTGTGTCCGAGATCATTGCAGCCTATGCAGCCTTCCCCATCACCATCGTTGAACCCTCACTGTTGATCATCGTCAACCGGCTGCTCGAGCGCAACATCAGCGCGGAGCGGCTCTACGAGATAACGCGGGGCAATTGGGTGTTGGGTGAGCACCGGTGCAACGTCAATATGCCTTCGCCGTATATCGCGGGCTGGTCCGGCAGGTGTATAAGATCGATCATTGGTTCCCTGCCAAGGCGAGAAACCCGGACCAGAAGCATCAAGACCGTTGGCGCTTTGGTGGCGTCATAGCGGAAGAGCTTCAGCACTACGTAGGCGGTGACGTAAGCGCGTATCTCAAGCCGGGAGCCCAAAGCCCGATCAAATACGTGAACTGCTAAGGGCGAGGCAGGGGCGTGCCGAGCACGAGACCGGGTGCGGGGCCAAACCACTGCCGGCCGCCCGGTCGACGAAGGCGAGGGCGAAGTGACCACCCGCTCCAGATTGGTTCCCATCCTCTGCCTCGCCATCCTGCTGTTCGGGTGGCTCCCGGAGCCGTATTTCGGGATGCGGCGCGTGATGGAGCGCACCGGGTGCCGGCTACCAGTCCTGGTGGTGGCTGTACGGGCCGTCGGTGCTGTGGGTCGGGTTCTTTGCGCCGGCGATTGGGGCAGCGATGGCGGGGTACCTGTGGAAGGGCCCGGGGTATCCTCATCAGCTTCCTCTACCCCCTGGCAGGTATTGCCGGCGGAGCGCTCCTGGTTCGTGCCATCGGACCCTGGCTGGCCGCGGCATACCCCTGCCCGCCCAAGACAATGTGCGAGGGGCCATGGACGGTGCAGCTGATCTGCATGTACCCGGCTCCGCTGGTGGTGCTCCTCTTCAGCGTCCTGGGCTACGTCCTGCAGCGGCGCAACCGTCGCCGCAGCACCGGGGAAGGGTGGGCTACCGCCCGGCTCGGAAGCGGGAAACAGCGCTGATCTGGCCGCGGAGTGACCGCCGCCTCTGCATGCCCCTCCGCAATCGGCCGGAAGTTCGCCTCTGAGATCTCCAGTGAGCCGGACCGGAACACGTACCCCCATCGCCGGAATGCATGCAAAAGTCCCAATTTAGACGGAATTAGCGGTACAATCCTCTCGCCCGTTAGGGCTTAGCTTGCCCCTTGGAGGCTGAATGAGAGTCCTGCTTTCTTCAATTGGCTCGCGTGGTGATGTGCAGCCCATCCTGGCGCTCGGGCTTGAGCTGCAAGCGCTGGGACACCAGCGCCCGGTTGTGCGTGGCTCCCAATTTCAAAGAGTGGATCGAGTCCTACGGGCTGGAATGTGCTCCGATCGGACCGGACCTGAAGAAGATGACCGGTGGAACCGTGCCGGGCAAACCGGTCCTGCCATCCAAAGAACAATTGCAGCAGCTGGCCGACCAAATGGTGCGCGGGCAATTCCAGGTCATCGCCGAAGCGGCACGGGGCTGCGACCTGATCGTCGCCGCGGCGCGCTGCAGATCGCGACGCGCTCGATCGCAGAGGCGCAGAATATCCCTTACATCTTTGCGGCCTACTGCCCGGCCGTCCTGCCATCGTCAAAATATCCCCCGCCGAAAATGGGTGGCCACCATTCGTATTCGCTGCCGGAAACAGAGAATTTGCAGCTTTGGAAGGAAAATGAGGAGGAGTTCAATGGCGATTCGGCGCGGCGCTGAACGAGGAGCGGGCGAAAATCGGCCAGGGGCCCGTGACGAGTGTGCAGCGCCACATGTTTACCGATCGTCCGTGGCTCGCCGCCGACCCGGTGCTCGCGCCCGCTTTCCCGCTCGCCGGCATGGAGGTCGTGCAGACCGGCGCCTGGATGCTCTCCGATCCAGGCAGGCGCTGCCGGATGAGCTCGAGGAGTTTCTCGCCGGCGGCGCGCCTCCCATCTACCTGGGTTTTGGCAGCATGCGGGCATCCGAGCAGACCGGCCGGTTGCTGATCGAGGCGGCCCGCGCCCTGGGGCTCCGTTCGATCCTTTCGCAGGGCTGGGCGGATCTCACGCCGAGCGAGACGGGGGACGACTGCCTCTCGATCGGCGACGTCAATCACACAAAGCTGTTCCCACGGGTGGCCGCGATCGTCCATCACGGCGGCGCCGGGACCACGACCACGGCGGCACGGGCGGGCAGGGCTCAGGTCATTATCCCGCACAATTACGATCAGTTCTACTGGGCGCACCGGGTGCAGCAGTTGGGGGTGGGAGTGTCAGGCCCCATGCGGGATGACCTCACCGTAGACAATCTGGTCCAGGCGCTGAGCGAATGTTTGCGGCCCGAGGTGACGACGCGTGCGCAGGCACTGGCAGGCCGCATGGAGCTGCATGGGGCACGCATCGCCGCAGAACGACTGACTCAAGTGCTGTGAGGATAGGAGAACCATGCCTACCGAAAAAGAGAAAATGCTGCGCGGCGAGCTGTACAATGCTACGGACCCGCAGCTCGTGCAGGAGCGGCGGCGGGCGCGCGAGCTGACGCCGCGCGCTGAACGCGACGCGGGATGAGGAACAGGCGGAGCGGCTGGCCATCATGAAGTCGCTCTTTGGCGCGCTAGGCGAGGGCACGTTTCTGGAGCCGCCCTTCTACTGCGACTACGGCTCGAACATCAGCCTCGGCGCGGGCGTCTTCTTCAACTTCAACTGCGTGATCCTCGACGTGTGCCGCGTGGAGATCGGGGACAACGTCCTGTTCGGGCCGGCCGTGCAGATCTACACCGCCACGCACCCGATTGACTGGCGCGAGCGGCGCACCGGGCTGGAGCTGGGCGCGCCGATCCGCATCGGCTCCGACATCTGGGTGGGGGGCGGGGCGATCTTCAACCCGGGCGTGAGCATCGGCGACGGCAGCGTGATCGGCTCGGGCAGCGTGGTCACGCGGGACATCCCCGCGGGCGTTTTTGCGGCGGGAAACCCGTGCCGCGTGATCCGCGCGCTGGGGTAGGGAAGAGTTCAACGCTGGAGCCGACCGCGGGTGCGCCGGACGGGCGGTGGCGCGGTCGGCTTTGATGTGAGCCGCGTGGGCAACGGGGCGTCCTTCGAGAGCCTCAGGATGGAGTAGCTAGGGGTTGCCACCGATGCAAATGGTACGGTCCCGGGACCCCGCGCTTGGCTGCCGAGCTGTGACACTACCCGTGGACCGCACCATCCGCATCGACGTCGAAAATCAACGCAACCATGCTGAGGCTCTCGAAGCACGCCCGTCGGCAGGCCAACCCCCATCAATGCTGACCGCGCCGCGCGACGGGTAACCCATGCGCGCCGCGGCCCGCGCGAGTCGGGTCGAGGGAGCGCGGTATTGGGCGGGTGTGGGCACGGGTAAAGCAACTCGCTGCTCTGATGCTGTGCAAGTTACATCTCCGGCGAGTGCTTTACGGCTACGACGTATATGGGACTGTTACATCTCCGGCGAGTGCTTTAACGACTACGGTTCGCGTGGAGCAGTTGCATGGCCGGCGAGTGCTTTACGGCTGCGTTTGATTGAGAACAAGGAACCTCCCGATCGAAACGTGACCAAAGTGTCGAATTCCCCTCTCATGCTATAATCCTTCCGTGCGCCGATTCGTTCTCCGTGGCCTGGGATGCCTCGGCCTGCTGGTGTTAATCCTGATTCTCGCTTTCGGGGTCCTGGCATGGCAGGTGGACTCGCTTGGGAGACGAGACGAAGCGCGCGCGGCGGACGTGCTGGTGGTGCTCGGCGCGCGTGTGAACCCGGACGGCGCACCCGGATCGGACCTGACCAGCCGCACCTTGCACGCCGTCGACCTGTTCAAGGCCGGCCGGGCGCCGCAAATGATCTGCGCAGGGGGCGTGCGTAACGAACGACTGTCGGCCGCAGCGGTATGCCGGCGCTACGCAATCGAGTTGGGCGTGCCCGGCGACAGCGTGTGGATCGCCGATGGGAGCAGCGACACGGCGGGCGATGCGCAGGTGACTGCGGAGCTGATGCGCCAGCATGGCTGGCGGAGCGCGATCCTCGTCAGCCACCCGCTGCACCTGTTCCGGGCGCGCTGGTTCTTCCGGCAGGAGGGGGTCGACGTGCAGACGAGCCCGACCACTACCGACACGACGCGTATCGATGCACCGCTCCGCATCTGGTATGCCGTGCGTGAAGCAGGAGCGATCGTAATCACGACCGTGGAAAGAACCGGCTGGCTGCCACAGCCCTGGAAAGACAGCCTGAAGGCGTTGGCTACTACCTTGCCCTGAGCCTGCGCCCGCAGCACAAGAGACCCGATGGCTAACTGGAAGCAAAGGGAAGCCGCCCACGCCCTGCTGGAGCGTGAGAGCGGCGCCATTTTTAAGGACCCGGGCGGCAAGCTCACGGTTGCGCTCGCCTATCCGAACACGTATCACGTGGGGATGTCGAGCCTCGCCCTTCATACCCTGTATCGCCTGTGCAACGCGCACCCTCATGTAGCGTGCGAGCGTGTCTTCTGGGAAGAGGGAGCCGGCAGCGACCCGCTGGTGACGCTCGAGACGCAAGCGGACGCGCAGGGGGTGGACGTCCTGGCGTTCAGCATCTCCTTCGAGCTGGACTATTTCCACGTCGTGGAGATGCTGCAGCGGGCCGGCATCCCGCCGCGCTCGGCCGACCGCGGCAGGCGGCGAGCGTTGGCCGCTCGTGATCGGCGGCGGCCCGGCGGTCAGCATGAACCCGGAGCCGCTGGCGCCGCTTTTCGATGCGTTCCTGATCGGCGAGGCAGAAGAGGCGATCGGCCCCCTTCTCGATCGCCTCTGGGATACGCACGGCGGCGAGCGCGAAGAACAGCTCGACGGGCTGGCTACCCTCCCCGGGATCTACATCCCCGACCGCATGGAACCGGGTCGAGACCGCGTGGAACGGTTATGGGTGCACGACCCGGCGGCGTTCGAAGCGCAGTCCGTCATCTTCACACCGGACACCGAGCTGGGCGGCATCCACCTGATCGAGATCGCACGCGGCTGTGGGCGCGGCTGCCGCTACTGCCTGGCGGGCTACGCCTATCGCCCCCCGCGCGAACAGCCCCTGGAGCGGCTGCTGGGCTGGGCGCAGGCGGCGATCCGGCAGCACGGCGAACGGATCGGGCTGGTGTCGGCCGCCGTGTCGGACCACAGCCACATCGACGAGCTGGCGACGGAGCTGGCGGCCATGGGCGCGCGCATCTCCGTCAGCTCGATGCGCACCGACCCCATCAGCCGGCCGCTGCTCGAGACGCTGGCGGCGAGCAACAACAAGACCCTGACGATCGCTCCCGAAGCGGGGAGCGCACGGCTGCGGGGGGTGATCAACAAACCCCAGAGCGAAGAGAGCCTGCTGCAGGCGGTCGAGCTGGCGCAGGAGCTGGGTTTCCCGCAGCTGAAGATGTACTTCATGGTGGGGCATCCCGGCGAGACGGACGAGGACATCGACGCCATCGTGGATCTGTCGCTGAAGGCGCGCCGCATCTTCCGGAGGCGAATCGCCATCAATGCGACGCCGTTTGTGCCCAAAGCGCATACCCCCTTCCAGTGGAGCGCGATGGTTCCTGCTAAGATCCTGCAACGGCGGCAGGCTGCGCTGCGGCACGCGCTTGCGCCGCGCCAGGTCATCGTCGAGGCGGACTCTCCCTCAGGGGGCGAGCTGCAGGGCGTGCTGGCGCGCGGCGACCGGCGGTTGGCCGAGCTGATGATCGCCGAACCCGGTGGCGCGCCGCGCCGCTTCATGGCGGCGATGCGGGCAGCCGGATTGGACCCGGACGAATACCTCGGAGAGCGCTCACCTGACGCCGTCTTGCCGTGGGACGTGATAGCCAGCGGCGTCGAGCCGCGCCACCTGCAGCGCGAGCGCAAGCTGTCGGAAGAGGGGCGAGTCGCCCGCGGCTGCCCGCCGGGTGGGCTGCGCTGCCGCGCATGCGGAGTGTGCGTGGAGCCGGCAGAGGCCGGCGATCATTTTGTCGACGAGAGGGAAATGGATTGCTGCGAATAGAGCGGAACGGCATTACCGGATACGTTTTCGAGTCACTGGCATCCGCCGGGCTGCCGCACATGATTACCGGGCGCCAGCGGTGGTGTGAGCACCGGTCCTTACGCCAGCCTGAATATCAGCCGGGGCGTGGGCGATGACGATGGGGCCGTGCGGGAGAACCTGCGCCGCCTCTTCATGGCAGCGGGGCTGGAGCCGGGCGGCGTGGTCACTGCGAACCAGAAGCACACCGCTAACGTGGCGCGCGTGGGAGCAGGTGACGGCGGGCAAGTGTTGCCGAACACCGACGTACTGGTAACCGATTCGCCGGGCGTCACGCTGATGATGCGTTATGCCGATTGCACCCCGCTGGTGTTGTTCGACCCCGTGCGAAAAGCTCTCGCCGTCGTGCACAGCGGCTGGCGCGGCACGGTACAGGGAGCCGCCGCCGCCGCCGTGGCCGCGATGGCGCTCGAATACGGGTCGGAACCGGAAGAGATCGTCGCGGCCATCGGGCCGAGCGTCGGGCCGTGCTGCTACGAAGTCGGACCCGGAGGTTGAGGAAGCAGCCGCTAACGCATTTGGAGATACTGCGGATATACTGCGACGGAATGCGTCCGTCAAGCCGCATTTTGACCTTTGGAGCGCGAACCGGCGTTGGCTGGCGAATGCGGGCGTACGCCGGATCGAAACCGCGGGTATCTGCACGGTATGCCACCACGAGGAGTTCTTCTCATACCGGTCGGGCCGCGGGAAGACCGGGCACTTTGCCGCCATCGCCGGGCTGCCGGCTAAGGATGGGCCAGGGTGGAGCTGGAGCTAACGGTAACGGACCTGGGTGAGCGCATCGCCGCCGTACAGCAGCGGATCGCAGATGCCGCACGCCGGGCAGGCCGGGACCCAGACGGTGTAACGCTGGTCGCGGTCAGCAAGACGCAGCCCGCGGAAGCGGTCGCTGCGGCGTGGCGCGCCGGCGCGCGCGTCTTCGGCGAGAACCGGGTCGAGGAGGCGGAGCCAAAGGTCGCCGAAGTGGCCGCACTCCTGGCCGCGGCGGAGCACCGGTTGGCGATGAACCCGATGCCGGTGCACCGGCATCGTGGCACATGGTCGGCCACGTGCAGAGCCGGAAGGCGGCGGCGCTTTTGCCCTGGGCGGAATACGTGCACTCGCTGGACGGGGAGCAGCTGGCGCGCAGGTTATCCGAGTTCAGCCTGGCGGCAGACCGGGTGACCCCGGTGCTGATCGAGGTCAACGTGACCGGCGAGGCCAGCAAGGATGGCGTGAGCCCGGAAGCTGCCCTGGCGCTGGCGCGCTACGTGTCCGGCTTGCAGGGGTTGCGGGTGGGCGGGCTGATGACCATCGCTCCGGTCGTTTCCGATCCCGAAGAGGTGCGGCCCGTGTTTGCGGCGCTGCGCCGCCTGCGCGACGACCTCGCACACGCCCTTCCCGGCTGCGACTGGCGCCATCTTTCGATGGGGATGACGGACGATTATGCGGTGGCCGTCGAGGAAGGCGCCACCCTGGTACGCATCGGGCGCGCCATTTTTGGCGAGCGCTCGTATTGCGGGTTAGGAGAATAGATGCTCACTGACACCCGTCTCGCATTTGTCGGCTCGGGCGCTATGGCCGAAGCGATGATAAAGGGGATCCTGGCGCACAAGCTGCTCGAGTCAAAGCACATCATCGCCTCGGGACCCCGCGCCGATCGCGGGCAGGAGCTCCGCGGCCGCTACGGCGTGCGCACGACGAGCGACAACTGCGCTGCGGTCCAGGACAGTTCGATCCTGGTTTTGAGCGTCAAGCCGCAGATCCTGCCGCATGTGCTCGCCGAGCTGCAGGGGCGGCTCGACCCGGCGGTGCTCGTCCTCAGCATCGTCGCCGGGCAGCGAATCAAGGTGATTCGCGAGGGCCTCGGGGTCGAGGCGATCGTGCGCGCGATGCCCAATACCCCGGCCCAGGTCGGCGAGGGGATGACGGTGTGGACCGCCACCGAGGCAGTGAGCGATCAGCGTTGCCGGCAGGCGCAGGTGATGTTGAGCGCGCTCGGGCGAGAATTGCGGGTAGAGGATGAGGGGTATCTCGACATGGCCACCGCCCTCAGCGGCACCGGCCCGGCCTACGTCTTCCTCTTCATGGAAGCGCTGATCGACGCAGGTGTCCATATGGGGTTTCGCGGCGGGTGGCCCAGGAGCTGGTGTTGCAGACCATACAGGGATCGGTCGCCATGGCGCGCGAGACCGGCCTGCATCCGACCGAGTTGCGCAACCGGGTCACGTCGCCCGGCGGCACGTCTGCCGAGGCGCTGTACCAGTTGGAAAAGGGTGCGCTGCGCACCGTCATATCGAAGGCCGTCTGGGCCGCCTATCAAAAGTCAAAGCAGCTAGGGGAGCGTTCAGAGAAGTGACCATCGCTATCATCCGCTTGATCGATCTATTGTTCCAGTTGTTCAGCCTGCTCGTGCTGGTCGAGGTGATCGGCAGTTGGGTACTCGCCGCCGGCGTCCGCCTGCCCAATTGGGGCTACGGCATACTCCAGGCGATCCACACCATCACAGCCCCGGTCCTGGAACCCGTCCGCCGCATCATGCCCAGCCTCGGCGGCCTGGATCTGTCCCCCATGATTGCCCTGCTGTTGCTGGAGCTGCTGCGCAACCTGATCGTGAACACGATGCTGGGGTATTTGTAAGTAGATGCCGCGGCGCTGATCGGTTGCGACGAATCGCGCCGCGAATCATTCGCGTCACCCGTAGCGTAGCCCCCTCTGCAACGCCCGGAGGCCAGCCCCTTGTGGGCGCATGCTGCCCCGTGCGGGCAGGCACGGCGGTGTCTGGTCACGGCGCAGCTCGCGTCGGATGCGGATTGCGAGTGGCGCGACGGGGCGTCCTTCGAGAGCCTCAGGATGGATGCGGTAGTTATGCGCATCGATGCGGATGGTTCCGTCCAGGGGTACCGCTAAGTTCGTGCGCCCAAGTGCGGGGTCCCTGGACCGCACCATTCGCATCGACGGCAACCCCTAACGCAGCCATCCTGAGGCTCTCGAAGGACGCCCCGTCGCCCATCCAATTCGCATCGAAGCCGACCGCGCCGCATCCGGGCCACACACACGCGCCGCGTCCCGGACATTGTGTGGCATTGCGAGCCCCGGGGCGGGCGACCCGCCCCCTACGGTATTGTCGGCGGTTTGGTCATCCCCCGACCTATATCGCATTGTCAGCGGAGCGGTCATCCCCGCCGGTGGGGCGCAGCCCGCCGCGCTCCCCTTCTCTCCTACTCCGCCAGCACGGTCGGCACGTACAACCCACGATCCCCCGTAACGATGAAGAAGTGCGCGTAGATGGGGCCCCAATGTGTCAGCGCCGGGTCGGTGTGGACGGCCGAGTCGCGGGCGCGGAGGTAGAGGATGTGGCGTCCCGGCGCGAGCGATGCCGTCGACAGCGACCCGCGGATCGTCTCGACCGTCTCATCGTACCTGCCGTCGGTTGCCTGGAGCGCGATCGGCGTCCCGCCGGCCCACGGCGGGGTATCCACGTACGCTTGCGCGGACTGGATCAACGCGCCGCCGCTGTTCACGTCGCTCGCACTGAGCGTGACGTTCAATGGGAGGCCGCGCTGCACGCGCGCCGGCACTGACGCGGCTGCTCAGGTCGGGCCCATACGGCGTGATGTAGGGCGTGCGCGCGACACGCGGCGGCAAAGCGAAGGGATGCGACGTTGGGGTTGATCAGCGCCGGAGCCCGGCTGCACGCCGGATAGAACCCGTCTGTGCCTGACCCGATCTCGTAGGTAAAGGATGCGACGCCATAGATCCCGTAGGCCGTGTCGTCCGTGGTGCCGTTGGTGGCGTAACCCATGATCGCGTACGACCTGGCAGCCTGGTAGCCATTGAAGCTGGCGAGCTTTCTCCCCAGGTAGCCGTATTGAGCCTCGTTCCCGCTGGCCGTTGACACCGCACCCCAGGGCCACATCAGCAGGTTGCCGTAGCTGTGCAAGGTGATGAAGACGCCGGTAGCGGTCTCCGGCGCCGCAATTGTGCGGCCGGGGGCCTTCTGGTCGGCGAACACCCCTGCCATGAACGTCTCGATCGCCTTCGTTTCGGGCTCCGAGCGGACGCTGGGGCCACGGTAATTGAACGAGCAGAGGCTACCGCTCGAGCCCAGGTTATCCCAGTTCCAGTCGACCGTCGAGTTGCGATTGAGGTCCACACCGGGTGGGCAGCTGGCAATCGATTGGCCCGGGTAGAGGTGCGTGTTCTTGCGCCACTGCGCCCAGGGAGTGCCCTTTTCGTTGCGCACGTGCCCGTCGGGGTTCAGGCTCGGCATGACGTAGATGTCGTGGTAGTCGACCATCCAGGTGGTGTCAGCGTCGGTGCCGTATGTCGTCAGCAGGCTCCCGGCAAACGCCAGCGCCACTTCATTGGTGATCAACTCTCGCCCATGAGTGTTGGCGATCACCACCAGCGGCGGCCGCGGGCCGGGGATACTCCGGTTCCCGATGTGAAGCATCTGCAGCGGGCGACCCTCGTAACTATAGCCGATCGTGATGAGCCGCGCGATCTTCGGATACGCGGCCGCCCAGCCTGCCAGGGTGGCGTACTGCTCGCTGATCAGGTGGTAGCAGGCGTAGTCCGGGATCGTTTGTGGCTGAAGGACGGCCCGGTGCTCCAATTGAAGCCCCAGGCTTTCGAGCCACTCGCGCTCGCCGGGCAGTACGTACGCAAGCAGATATCCCTCGTCGAGATGCACTTCCCACACGTCGAGTTGACCTGCGATGCGCTGCAGCTCGGCCCTAGTGGTAAAATCAATCCTGAGCAGTTCCCCCGGTTGCGGCTCCGGCTCCGGACTTTGCGCCCATACCGCGGGTGCGGTGGCAGTGGGAAAGAGCGCAAGGAGACAGAGCAGAATGGCGCAATACAGGCGGCAACGAAAAGGCATGGCCAAATACCTCTCAAGCGGGAACAGGCGACCGGCGCCGGGCGTTTAACGATGCGAGAGGAGAACTCCGAATGCGAACCTCAGGTACAGCGACACGGGTAGCGTTGGCATTGTCCGGGCTGCTGATGTTGGCGCCGGCCGGGTGCGCCGCGCGTGCGCAACCACCGCAGACGCCCACTGCCACCATCGCGGCGCCGGTTCTGAGCCCGGCAGCCCTACCGCCGGCGGCAGCAACTGCCGCCGCGCCCGCGGCCACGATTCCCGCCCCGGTCATGCCCGTCGATCCGGCGCCCATGCCATCGGCGCGCCCACCCGGACGGCCGGGCACGCCGACCACGGCTCCCGCGCCTGCAGCCGGACCGCAGAGGCCGACTGTTGCGGGCACGCCGGCCCAGCGGGCTACGAGCGATCTGGCGCAGCGGCTGGGGGTGAGCGCCGCATCAGTTCGAGTTGTGGCGGCCGTGACCGAGGAGTTCCCGGGAGCAGATCTCGGGTGTCCGGGCTCGGACAAGGGCCGGCCTGAGACGGGAGTACAACCGGCGTTTGTCATGGGACAAGCTATCTATCTCGAGGTCGCCGGAAAACAGTATACCTATCACTCGCACGCCGGACAAATCGCCTTCTGCGGCCAACGGTAACGGCTCCAGGATAGTCCGGCAGCGCCGTCAAATGCTGCGGCGCCATCCGCACGATGCAATAAAGAGAGCCACCAGGTTGCCCGGGTGGCTCTCTTCGCGCCCGAGGGCGGTCAGCCCGTGAAGGCTAGCGGAATATCAACGGCAGGTGAATCGTCACCGACCTCTTGATCAGCACCGGGATCTCCATCGCGCTCGGCGCCGTGCTGGGACCGAGCAAGATGGTGCCTTTGTAGGTCTCGCCCTGCACCATCATCTTGTTCCAGCTCAGAGTCAGGATCACCGGTGTGTTTGCAGCGACCGTACTGCCCGTCAATCCGGTCAGCGCCAGATCGCTGCCCTCGACGATGTCGAAGTTGGCGACGAAGGCACCCGCCGGGCCGGAGAAGTTGTCCACACCGATCCGGTAGACACCGTCCGCCGGTGTCACGAGGTTGACGATCTCGTTCGAGCTTCCGCCCGCGGAAGACGCCATTCTCGTCCACGTCGTGCCGATCAGTCGATCCAGGAACAGATCCAGGTCGCTGATGCCGGCGCTGTCGGTTTCGATCCGCAGCGACGCTGCATGCGTCACCGTGAACTCGTGCGTGAGCTCGTACAGCGCGCCGGTTGGCGCGGGCAAATTGAAGTTGAGCGTGTAGGGGGCGCTCAAGCCGTAGGCGTCGCCGCCGATCCCGGGCAGGGTCAGCGTGCTCGAGACCTCGACAGTCTGCTGGCCCACGTTGCTGTCGACCAGGAGGTTGATGGCGAAGGGGACCGCCCGGATGGTGCCGACCGTCGTGGTGAACGGTACTGCGAGCTGGTCGCCTTCGAAGAGCACGTTGTGCAGGGCCACCGCATGGAGACCCTCGCCGAAGGGAGCGCTTACCCACTCTTCCGCGCGGCTGGTTGCGGTATTGAAGAGCCAAACGCCGGCTGAGGTGTTGGCGTTCGGGCTCTTGCCCACGGTGTCGAGCGTGTATGGGCCGTAGTAAGCGGGGTCTGCCATCGTCCCGCCGGGGCTGAAGCTATCCAGTGTGGGACCAAGGACAACTGTGTCGATATCCGTGGGCGGAGCCGTATCTCCCCACTCGTTCTTCACCAGCAGCTTGGTACCCGGAAGCACGGGCGCTGTGTTGTCGAACATGAAGAAGCGCCAGTCGCCCGACTCGGCGCGCCACGTCCAGTCGAAGTAGCCGCGCACCACGCCGTTGTTGTACATGTCCCGGGTCTGGGCATCGGCCACGGCCTGCCCACCGAACGTGATTCCCGCCGAGAAGTCAGGCGCTACCGTCATGACCACAGGTACCACGCTTGTATGGCCGGGGAACACCTCGTTGGTCAGGGTGACGGTGCCGTTAGGACCGGTTACCTGACCGCTCACGGTGGCGCCGGGGTCGATGATCTTCACAGAGCCTTCGTACATCCCGGCCGGCAGAGTGCCGGCAGCCGCTGTGAGGTTGAAGGTGCCGGTGCCGCCGGCCGGAATGGTGAGCTCGGCCGCGTCGGCAGTGAGCCACGACGGCGCCTGCTGGTTCTCGTAGTACTCGATGGTGAACTGGAAGTCGGTCGTGTCCAGGGCGGTGGCCGTATACTGCGTCAGGCCGATGAACCAGCCATCCTTCATCTGGTCACGCGGGTCGTGTACCGCGATCTGGAGCACATTGCCGCCCGGGCGGCTGTAGCCCACGCGCGCGTATTCCCAGCGATCGATTTCCGTCGTGGGGTCGTCCCAGCGCAGCTCGATGCCGCCGTCGCTCGTGGTGGCCGGATCAGCCGGATTGAAAACGTAGTTGACGACGCCGTTCCCGTTCAGGTCTTCCCAGACATCGTTGTCACCGTTGATGTCGGTCCAACCGTAGACGGCAAGACGCCAGCGGTTATTCGCCGTATAGTTGGCATCGTTATCAAATTGGGCCAGCGGATAGCGCATGGTGACAACCATGAGATCCGTCCCGGCTGGGATGTCGTGCCCGTTCCACCACGGGTTTGCGGCGATCACATCGGCCTGGGCCGTGATGGGCAGGATGAACTGCGGCGCCTTGTAGAAGTTCTCCGTGCTCTTGGCGATGAACATGGCCGGTGTGACGGAGTAGGTGAACGAGTCGCTGCGGATCAACCGCGGGTTTTCCAGGCTGACCTGTGCAGTAATGGGGGCGATGCCGGTGTTCGTCACGGTCACGGCAGTGGTGTCGGTCTCACCGGGCTTGAGGACGTGTGCGAACCCCGGATAATCGACCCCGCGGTACGCGCCCGGATTCCACTCGTCGGGCGATACCGCCAACCCGTACCATTCCCCGGCGACGAGCGTAGCGCGATCGGAGTTCACCGAACCGCCGCCCTGGGTGAGCGTATCGTAGTTCAGGTCTGTGGCGCCCGATTTGAAGAGCGTTCGCGCCTCGAGATACGTTGGCCAGCGGCCGTTGGCTGCCTTGAACGCCTGGTAGAGCAGCGCCAGGTTACCCATGGCAGAGGGCGCTGAGCGGCTGGTTCCGCCCCAGGAGTCCCAGGAGAGATTGCCGTTGGGGTCGCCATAACGGCCCGCCGTGAAGTAGTTGAGGGCCTCGTCGCCGGCTGCGTAGGCGCCGTTGGCGACTACGTCCACGCCGTTGTTACCGCGTGCGGTGGGCCCGCGATTCGAGAAGGGGATGATCTCGTTGAACTGGATCTGCGTGGTGTTCGTGATCGAGTCCCATCCCGTCGAACCGAATTCAGTGGACGCGCCCACGGCGATACCCACGTCGGCGTTTGGCGGGGTGGTCGTGCCGTATGCCGGTGCGCCGTTGCCGGTCGAATCGAGATGCGACACATAGTTGCCGTACAGGCGGATGCGGCGTGAGATGTAGCGCCCGTCGA
This sequence comes from uncultured Chloroflexia bacterium, assembly GCA_963783655.1. Classification (GTDB taxonomy): domain Bacteria; phylum Chloroflexota; class Anaerolineae; order CG2-30-64-16; family CG2-30-64-16; genus CAWAOA01. The sequence goes on along the minus strand of CAWAOA010000012.1, from coordinate 116,656 downwards.
AGTCCCAGCCGTCGTTGTCTTCGTTGCTGGAACCGTACGAATTGGAGGTCATCTGGATACCGTCGGTATCGAGCGGGTTCACAGCGCCTGTCGCCAATGTGGACCGCTGCCCATCGTAGCCGTAAACCGCAAACGTGTACGCGTACAGCTTGGAATTTGCGAAGTCCCAGTAGATGTTGCTCACGTCTACCAGGTTCGCATTCTTGGCCGCACCGAATACGGCACCCGTTGGCTTCTTGTCCACGGTGGTCAGATCGTTGAAAGCAGGCAGCAGGCCGTTGACGACCCCCTGGCCGACCACATTGGAGGCGCACTGCGTGCCGTGGCTGTAGCCGGTGCTCCATGGTCCGTCAAAGGCAACCAGGTCGCCGTTGCCGGGGGCAGGGGCCGCGAGTCGTCGGGTATCTAACCCATGCGTGCGGGAGAGGGGTAACGCCGTCGCCGATGAAGTACAGCGCACCGGCGGAGAGATCGGCCTTGCCGTCGGCGTTGAGGTCGCGGTAGCCAATCGGGTTGTTCTTCGTCGCCGCGAGTGTGGCGGCGCTGGTGACATCAGCCCGGGTCATGGGCTTCTCGTCGGAGAAGTCGTAGTCCATGTCCAGGTCAACCCACACCGTGTCGTAAACACCCGCAGTGTTGGGATCGCCCACGAGGACCGCTGCCTTCTCGCCGTACACGAAGTCGCGTAGGTTCTCGTCCGGGTGCGTGCCGACATGCACCACACCGCTCTTGGTTTGGGCCTGTGTTACGGTGAAGGTCGTGGTGGGGCTCAGTAGCCCGTAGTCGAGTACTCGCTCGTAGCCGAAATGGGCGATTCCCGCCGCGAAGGAGAGAGTCTTGGTGGTGCTTGTATCGGCATAGTGAAGGCCCGGGAATCCGTCTCTGACGTCAGTACTTCCGTACACGCTGTCGAGCACGTACATGTACATGGAGAACGGGCTGAAGGCCATGGGGTAGCCGTTGTAGGCGCCCGCACAGCCCTTGGGGCCACAGACCGCCGTACCGGTGTCCGTTGTGTTGTAGATCTTCTGGCGGCCCATGAGGTCGGGGTGCGCCCAGTCGACGCCGTCGTCGTTGACTTCCGCCACCACGCCGGTGCCGTCCCAGCCTCGGGCCCAGGCCGCTTCCGCCTTATGCGGGCCGGCGGCATCGACCTCGAACCAGTCCATCGGCCGGATCTGTGAACGCCCGTCACCGAATGCTTTGGCATCCTTCCAGTCAACTTTGTTGGCGCTGATCTGCGCACGCTGCGCGGCGAGCACTTCCTTGCCCGGCGGGAGCGGCTTCGTGGCACGCTCTTCCTCGCTCAATGGATCAGGGCCGTTGCGTTCGAAACGCACCGCCTGGACGGCAATCACATCGCGTCGCCCGGCAAGCTCAAGGAGCTGAGCAGCGCGTACAGGGAAGGAGTACTCCTGCATCTCATCGTCCAGGTCAGGATTGGTGGCTATGACCTTGGAGGCGAAGGCGCTGAAGTCGGCACCCTTCGCCGCGTGCACGACGACAAACATGGGAGCCGCATCCTTACCGCCCGGGTTTTGCGCTGCTACCCTGAGCTCGGGCTGCAACTTGGCAAGCACCTGCGACGGACTGGCCGTCTGACCCGGGTTCTCGGCGACGGCCGGCAACGCAGGTACAAGCAATGCCAGGATCGTTACCAGCACCAGCACTGACCGCATTCGTCTATTCATGGATTTCTACCCCCTGGATTGGATTCGGTTGACATTGGGCATCGACGGATAGTAGGGCCAGCACGACACCTCCTTCTGAGCGGAAACACGTCGAGTTGTCGGAAAACGCGCCGCAACGATCGCCGCGCGGCCGGCGAACTACGGAAAATTGCCTCATCGGGAAGAAGCAACGCTGAGGATAGAAACCGGCATGTGGAAGGCGCAAGCAGATTCGGGCGCGCCGTGGAAATGAAAGAGCCACACAACGCCGCTCCGGTTCGTATGGCGGCAAACCGGAGGGTAGAACGCCGCAGGCGACCGCTTTGTGCCGTGCACACCAAGATGGCCCGATCCGCTCTAACGGGTGGAGGAGAGCACGGCGCGCTACGACGGGGTGACGGTGAAGCGCCGGCTCTGCTCTCGTGTGAATTGGAGACACAACGCGCCGGCGGAGGTCAACCGGCGTGGGCGAATTATAGGGTAGCCGCAGGGGAATGTCAAAGCGTTTTTGCTCACTCCCCCCAGACTACGCGCCCGCAGTTCTCGCAGTAGACGAGCTCGCTCCCCTCGCGTGCCGCTTCCAGCCGGGTAGGGGGGATAGCAACCATGCAGGCCGAACACTCATCGCCGTCGAGCTGGACCACGGCTTTCCCTCCCTTGCGGGATCGAAGAGAGTCGTAGAGGGGGAGCAGCGCGGGGGGAACGGCCGAACGAGCGCTGCGCTGGCGCGCCTGCAGCTGCGGCAGTTTTACCTGCAACTGGGCGCCCTCGGCACGAAGGCGTGCGCTCTGTGTCGCGAATTCCGCGGCCAACCGCTCGACCAGCTCACGCCGCTGCGATTCTGCCTCGCGCGCCGCCTCCACTGCAACCAGCGCTTCTAGCAGTGTGTCTTCGGTTGCAGCAAGCTGCCGGCGCAGTTGCGCCACGTCGCTCTCCAGATCCTGCAGCTCCTTGGCAACTCGCACCTTCCCGCCGTATAGCCGGCTCTCGGCCAGTTGCAGCTTCCCCGTGGCATCTTTCTGTACCAGCTCGCGATCGTTCTGTTCAGCCTCCCAACGGGCGACCTCAGCCGAAGCTGCCTTCAGGTCCGCACGCGCCGCCCGGAGCGGTAAGGGCTCCTTCAGAGCCTCGGCGATCTCAGCCTGGCGAGCCACGGCTGAGTCAACTGCGAGGTCGGCCTCATTTAACTGTGCAAGCAGCATCACGGCCCGCATCAGCACCTCCTTTTGGGTGGCACATTATAGCCCAGGTTTCGCTGTTTCTCTACCTGTGCTACAATCCGCACCGCGCGCGCGGGAAACAGCGCAAATCTTCCGGATGAGGATAGCCACTAGCCAGGGAGGCCGTATGGCAGACCAGATCCGCATCATGATAGTCGAGGATCACCCTCTCTTCCGACAAGGTCTGCGGAGGGTGCTCGAGACTGAACCGGATTTCATGGTCGAGCGCGAGATCGAGGATGGCGAGCAGGCGGTGGCGCAAGCGGCCGCCCTCCGTCCGGACGTGATCCTGATGGACGTCAACTTGCCCAAAATGAACGGGCTGCAGGCGACACGCCAGATCACATCTGAAATCGAAGACGCAAAGGTGATCGTTCTCACGGCCTATCACGACGACGAGCAGCTGTTCCACGCCCTGAAGTCGGGGGCGGCTGCCTATTTCCCGAAACATGTCGATCCTCCCACGCTCATGGGCGCCATTCGTGCCGTACATGCGGGCAATTACCTGATTGGCGAAGAGGTGATGGCAAAACCGCAGGTGGCAAGCTGGCTGCTGAAGCATTTCGAGGAGCTGGCGGTATTCGACGAGAGCCCCAGCGAGATGTTTGCCCCGCTCTCGAGCCGGGAGATGTCGATCCTGCACCTGATTGCACGCGGCGCGAGCAACAAAGAGATCGCGCGGGAGCTTTCGATCAGCCGGCAGACCGTGAAGAACCATATGAGTTCTATCCTGCGCAAACTCGCAGTGAATGACCGTACACAAGCGGCAGTTCTCGCCCTGCGCCGTGGATGGATCCGCCTTGAAGATACGAAACCATTGGAGTAGTGGTGTCTAGACGACAAACGCCTCGGATGCAGAACCAGGGATCAAGCGCAGGATTGGTGGAGCTCGCGCTGATTATCGTATTGATCGCGATTGTCGTGCTCGCCATCCTGCTCATCCTGGGCGAAGACATGCGGCTGTGGTTGGTGGGCCTCTTGCAGGGGATTCTGAGCCCAGGCTCGTAGCCGCGCGACCGTCTCCATCTTTCAGGATTGCGCCGTGCCTTCCCTCTCGGCGATGCTCGACTTCCTCTTCCCCGGACGCTGTCCCGGTTGCGGGCGCCTGGGCGAGATATTCTGTGTCGAGTGCCGGCGCCGCCTACCTTATGTCGACCCCAGTCTCTGCTGGCGCTGCGGCCGTCGCGCTCAAGCCGGTACATGCCCGGCCTGCCGCCACGCCTCGCCGCTCGCAGGTGTGGTTTCCGTCTCCCCTTACGTTCATCCGATGCGCACTGCGGTGCTGCGGCTCAAATACCGCAACCACCGGCGCCTTGCCGCGCCGCTGGGACAGATGATGGCGACGGCATGGAGGCAACAGCAGGGTACGTCCGGCGCAGACTCGCTCGTGCCCGTCCCGCTCTATGCCGGTCGTTTGGAAGAGCGCGGGTTCAACCAGGCGACGCTGCTCGCCCGGGAGATCGCACGGATCCTGGGTCTACCCGTCGACGCGGCGGGGCTGGCACGCGTCCGTGCGACCGAGCCACAGTTCAGCCTGCACCCGGGAGAGCGGCACCAGAACGTACACGGAGCGTTTGCCTGTAACGCCAACCTGGCAGGCAGGCGGATGATCCTCGTCGACGATGTCTGCACGACCGGCGCCACCCTGGAGGCGTGTGCCCACGTGTTGAAGTCTGCGGGAGCGGCAGACGTGTGGGCGCTGACGGCGGCGCACGCCGGAGCGGATGCCGGCGGTCACGAAATCGGTTGACTTTTGCCTTTTCGGGCCGTACAATCCTGCTACCCAACTGTTCATTGCATACCGGAAGGAGCATGGACAATGCAGCTTACCATCACAGGTAAGAACCTCGAAGTAACGGATTGGCTGCGAGAGTACGTCGAGAAGAAAATCGGCCGTCTCGACAGGTACCTCCCGGTGATCCAGGATGCCGCGTGTGGAGTTGTCAGTAGAAAACACCCGCGCAGCGAAGGATAGCCAGGTGGCGCAGGTAACCCTGCGCACAAAGCATGCCATTCTGCGGGCCGAAGAAGCTTCCTCGGACATGTTCGCCTCGGTCGACATGGTGTTGGAGAAGATGCAGCGCCAGATCGATCGCTACAAGGGCAAGCGGGGGTCCAAGCGCAGCATAGGCGAGGAGGCTGTTGCAGCAGACGAAGAAGAAGGTGCTGAAGAAGAGACCGGCGATGAGGATTCGCACGTTTTCCGTGTAAAGCGCTTCCCGCTCACTCCCATGGACGAGGAGGAGGCGATTGACCAGATGGAGCTCCTCGGGCACGACTTCTACGTGTTCTATAATGTAGACGAGACGCAGGTGAATGTTGTGTACCGCCGCCGAAACGGAGATTATGGGGTGATCAAGCCGGAGATGCGCTAGTCTCTGGAAATTGGACCGTCGAGGGCCGGGGCATATGCCTCGGCCCTTCTGGTACCCTGAACTGTAGGGCGAAGCTCCAGCGCCACGCTCTTCCTGCTCGAGGTGCTTCGCCCCGGTGTCGCATGACCATCGCCACCCGCTCTTCTTGGTGGGGGCTGCGCCGGGCGAGGCACCGAATCGCCCTACCCGTCAGGAGCATCCATGAAGACCATACTCGTCGTATGCACGGCTAACATCTGCCGCTCTCCCATGGTAGCCGCACTGCTCCGGCGCGAGCTGGAGACGGCCGGCGTCGAAGATCAGGTGCGTGTGGTCTCGGCGGGGACCCGCGCCCTGGAGGACGAGCCGGCCAGCGATCTGGCGGTGGCGGAGATGAAACGGCGCGGTCTTGATCTGCGAGAGCACAGATCCCAGCCGTTGACCCCGGATCTGATTCGCGAGGCGGATCTGATCCTCGTGATGGAAGAACAACACCGCCGCTCCATCTTCAGCGTGGCGCCGCTGCAGTTGTTCAAAGTCTACTTGCTGAGCGAGTTGAGCGGCGGGTACGGGGAAGTGGGTGATCCGTTCGGCGAAGGGGAGCGAGACTACCAGCGGAGCGCCGCGCAGATCGAAGCGCTCGTCCACGCAGGGATGCCTCGGATTCTGCGGACGCTCGAGCTGGCATCCCCGGTGCGTGATTAAGACTGAATCCAGGGTGGGACTTACAGCAGGTTATCGCGCTTGGAGCATGTAGCTCGCACCCTGAACTCAGTTCAGGCAGCAGGCGGTCGCAGCAGATACCAGTGCGGCATAAAACCGTAGTAGAAAGCGAGCAACCCGGCCAGTTTCGCACCCAGCCATCCATCCCGGTATCCCTGCAGCGTGACATAGCGGCGCCAGAACTCGCGCAGCGGCTGGCGCACGAACTTGTGCGGCCACGGTTTCACGTCGCGGTCCCGTAGGATCTGCGATTCGATCGTGCGTACCGTCGCTGCTTCGCGTGGAATTGCGGCCAATCATCATAGTTGTAGTGCACGAGCACGTTCCGGAGGTGTCCCGCTGCTCCATCCAGCATCACCACCTCGTGAACGGGGCGTGCCGGGTCATAGCGCGCCCGGCCGCGCCGGAGCAGCCGCAGCTGATAGTCGGGGTAGAAACCGCCAAACCTGACACGCTGTCCCGCGATGTAGTTGTGGCGCGGCACCCACCATCCTGCCTCCGGCCCGCAGATAACACGCCGCACCTCATCCGCCAGAGCTCCGGTGTGGCGCGCTCATCGGCATCGACAAAGAAGATCCACTCGGCATCCACGGCGTCCATGGATGCGTTGCGCTGTCCCGCGAAATTGTCGAAGGCTCGCTGGACCACCAGCGCGCCGGCCTCCGCCGCGAGCCCGGGCGTACCGTCGGTGCTGAAGGAGTCAGACACGACCACCCGATCCGCAAAACCGAGCGTCTCGATGCACGGCCCGATATGTTCGGCCGCGTTCCGGTCAGAATTACCACCGCCAGTTCGACCATCTACCCCGTCGTTCATCCCGAAGCCAGCCGCAGCACCTGACACCGCTGCCTCGGCGCGATCGGATCCGCCCGGCCCGCCGCGGCCGCGCCGCGCTCTCGACAACCATGCCCAGCCGCAAAATAGCCGACGCAGAGGGCGCGCCGGAACGGGCCGTAAAACCGCCCGTACAGACGCAGCCGGCTGCGCCACAGGTTCACGAAAGAGCTGTGCCCGGAACTGGCCGGTGCTGGCGCCGCCGTGATGGATCACGCGCGCCGCCGGGACGCAGTAGAATGCGCCAACCCGCGCGCTGCATCCGCCAGCACCAGTCCACCTCTTCGGCGTACATGAAATAGCCTTCGTCGAGCAGGCCCGCCGCCTCGATCGCCTCGCGGCGGACCATCAGGGCGGCGCCGAGCGCGAAGTCGATCGGAAACGGTCGCCCGCCGCGTACAGCGAGCGCGGATAGCGCCCGTTCAGCGCGCGATCGAGCAGGCGGCGGGGCGCGGCGGGAACAGGTCAAACCACAACTGCAGCAGCCCGGGAAAGCGGAAAGCGCCGTGCTGGAAGCGTCCATCGGGATACTGCAGCTGCGCGCCGGCGCCGCCGCACTTGCGGGTGCGCCAGCAGGAAGTCGCGCCATGCTGGCCGATCGCGTCGGCCAGCGGCGCGGCGTCCGGGTTGAGCAGCAGCACGAGGTCGGGCGCCGTGGGATCGCTTCGCCCGTGCTCGCCGAAGCCCAGCTCGCGCAGCGCCAGGTTGTTGCCGCCGGCGAAGCCCAGGTTCTCGGCCGGCGCGATCAGGCGCGCCTGCGGGAACTCCTGCCGCCACCATCTCGGCGCTGCCGTCGGCCGAGGCGTTGTCCACCACCCACACGCTCGGCGTCAAGCTCGGGCGCTAGCGCCAGGCCGGCGTAGGTGGCCTGCAGGCACGCGCGCAACAGGTCGCGCACGTTGTAGCTCACGACGACCACCGCCAGGCGCGGTCGCCGGCGCCGCGGTCAGGCTCGCCGTCACGGCGTGCCCACCGACACGATGATCCGGTCGACGTCGTTGTTCGCCACCTCCACGAACTCGTGGATCAGGCCGCCCCACCAGTAGATGCGTGCCCACCGGCGGCGACTGCATCGAACTCGATGCAGCCGCTGACCTGGCCGCGCTTGCCGGGCAGCAGGTAGTACTGCGGCCACGCCGTCGATGACGCGCTCCTCCAGGTCTTCCGGCCGACCGATCGCCCAGCGGAACGGGAAGTCGACGCCGGTCGTGTCGAAATTGATGCCGAAGCGCCAGATGCCCGCCTGCTGGTACCAGGACGTTCTCGTTGTCGCTTGACGGCCAGGGTGTTGTAGTTCTCGGTGAACTTGTAGGCTTGGCCCGGCCAGGGCCCGGCCGTGCGGATCGGCACCGGGCCGATGTTCTCCACGGTGGCGGTGAAGCAGAGGCGTGTCGCCCAGCGGCACGCTGACGACCGCGCTTCATCTCGCCCTGCCAGTCGATCTCGCCGCCAGCCACGTCGGCGCGCGGCTTGCCGCCCTCGTGAATCGTCAGCGTCGAGGAGACGACCACCCGGTTGCCGACCTTGTCCTCCGCCTCCGCCGTAGACGATGTAGTCGCCGTCGGGCGGGGGCTCGGCGCCCAGGTCCACGCCGCCCTCATAGCGATACTCGTGGTAACCGGCTCGCCCGGCTCCGCGCACTGGCTCGCGTCTCCGCGATCGGGTACTTGACCGGGTCAGGCTCGTCGTCGCTCGCGGCGGCTGTCAGGTAGACCTGCACCCGCTCCGCCTTCTTCGTCAGGTAGTAGGAGATCGAGACCCAGTCATCGCGCAGGCCGTCCTGGTTGGGCGGAACTCCTGCGGCATCACGGTGAAGTTCATGCAGCTCGGGCAGGTTAGCGTATCGGCGTCCTGCAGACTCTACCTGCCCCTCGAACTGTCGCGCGCTGGCCCGCGATCGTCCACCGCCTCGATCACCCAGGTGTAGACGCCGTCGGGCAGCACCCGGCTCTCGACCAACTGGCCGCCGCCGGCGATCTCGACCGCACTGCGGGTCGTTGCTTACGCCGCCCCAGTACACGCTGTACTCGCCCGGCGAACGCCGCTGCGCACTGCGGAAGTAGTGGCGCGCGCCGCCGGCACCCACGAAATAGATCGAGACGTTGGCGGTGCGGCCGATGGTATAGCGGATCAGCGCGACGTCATCGTCGCCGTCGGCATTGGGAGAGATCGTCGTGGGCGCAAAGCGGACGTCGCTCAACAGCGGGCGGAACGACGAACAGCCGGCGAGCAGCACAGAAAAGAAGGGCCGCCAACGCGGCCGGGAGAAGGGGTAACCGGCGGGCATGATCCGCACGGAATTGGGTGTGATTCATAAGCTTTGCGGCGAGCATTCTAGCAGACGCAGTGGCCATCGCCAAACGGCTCAGCCGCGTGACCAGGGGGCCCAGCCGCACGCGCTTGCCCGCCGGGTTGTCCGCTATATCCATTATGTCGAGTCCGGCAGACTCTTCGCCGTACACCGCGACGCTCAGTAGACTGCGCCAGCGGCACCGGGTAGCGCCCGAATGAGCTCCTCGCCGAGCGGAGGGTAGCGGCCGAACTGCCCGGCGGCTGCCAGCGCATGGTCGGATACAGTATATCCGGACGGACGACCGTCCCAGCGACCCACCTCCTGCCCGATTTTCCGCCCTCGAAGACCAGCGAGATCTGGTAGTCCTCGACGATCGGTTGAGCGCCCGCCAGTACAGCGTGATCTCGCCGGATTCGGGGTCGTCCCAGCCCAACAGTGCGATCTGGTGGCGCGAAGTTCGCCCCCTGCGGATGCTGCGGTTGCGGAGCTGCGCCGGGAGACGGGCCCGGCATCGATCGCCAGTGGCGCACGCGCAGATGCCAGAAGCGCTGGCCGGCGCGGCTCTCCTGCCCGGCCAGGTCGAGGAAGTACGGCGCGAAGCCGACCGGATCCACCACCTCATCCTGCCAGCCCACCAGCCACACGCCACGCGTGCTTGCCGTCAGCGCGCTGGAAGTCGGCCGCCCAGCTCGAAGCCCAGCGTCGCGTCTGACATCGAGCACATCGATTTCCGGCAGCCGGACGGCCGGCAGTCTGGCGCGTACTAGTCCCATGCCGGGGCAGCGTGGCCCGAGACCAGCAGTACCGTTTCATCTGGCCGATGTGGGCCTGCACGTAACGCGGCCGCCTCTCGCCACTGCGCCTTGGTGAAGGCCGGGTCGGTGAACCAGTTATCGAGCCCGCGTGCTGTGGGGAGCAGGGCCGCGACAAGCGCCAGGCCGCCGAGAACCGCGCGGCCGGGACCGCGGCCCGCGCATCCATGCGCCGGCGCCGCCGGCGAGCAGCAGCACGTAGGCGGGGGACACCAGCATCAGGTAGCGGGGGTTGAACTTGGGCTGCGCCCGGCGAGCAGCAGCACGCCGAGGGTTGGGACCAGCAGCCACACTGCGAGAAGCGGCAGCGAGCGACGGCCGCGCTGCGAACGCCACAGTCCCACGAGGGAGACGAGAAGGGCGAGCGCCGCCAGCGGGAGCCAGCGCCACGCCTCCGCCTCGAGCATCGTCTCGGGAGCCGCTGCAGTCACGTTCAGGGCCAGATGGCGCAGCGCCTCGTCCAGCTTGAGCGGCCCGGTCCAGTAGCTGCGATCGTCGCGCAGCCGCCCGAGCAGAAACGGCAGCCACGGGGAGTAACCCACGAGGACGGCGGCGCCTGCCAGCAGCCCCTGTCGCCACCAACGGCGCCGCGCCGGCATCGCCAACAGCCAGACCGCCAGGGCAACCATCAGGAATGCGGCGAAGTAATGCGTGTAAAGCGCCGCCAGCGCCAGCAGGACGGAAGCGATCCACCAGGGAGAAGCGGCAGGCGACCGTTCCCGTCGCCGGCAGCACTGCCGGCGGCGCCCTCAGCCGGGCCGGCCGTGGCGCGCAGCACGGCATACACGAGCGCCGTGCACAGCAGCACCAGCAGCGAATACATGCGCGCTTCCTGGCTGTAGTAGACGTAGAGGGGGGAGACGGCCACCAGCAGCCCGCCGGCGACGGCCAGCGCGGCGACCGAAGAGGCGGCGCGCCAGCGCGACCATCACGGCGACGGCCAGCAGCCCCATGGCGGCGGAGAGCGCCCGCAGCGCCCATTCGCTGCGACCGAGGAGCGCGGTCGTCGCGGCTTCGAGGTAGTAGTAGAGGGGCGGCTGGATATCGTTCGCAGTCCAGCGGGTGAGCTCCGCCAGTCCCTGGCCGGCCACGCGCGCCGTCACCGCTTCATCGTACCAGAGGCTCTGTGCGTCGAGCCGGTACAGGCGCAGCGCCCAGGCGGCTGCCAGCACGAGAAGCAAGACCAGACGGCGGATCGGGTTGCGCATGGCGCGCAATTCTAGCGTAGGACGGCGGGGACGAAAAGGCGGGCAGGAGGTCGCTCCGGGGTCAGATCTGGATCAGACGCCGGAGGTGCGCGATGTGCGCCTCCAGCGACTCGATCTCGACAAGCACCTGCGGCGACACGTTGATGAGATCCCGGGCCCGCACCGCCTCCAATTCGACCAACCGTGCGCGGTCGCGGTTCAAGCGCAGGCGAAGGAATCGGCGCGAAGGACCAGCCGGGCGGCTCTTTCTCGACCGCGCCTGCCGGGCACGGCGCCCGGCCCGAGGGCCGCCTCGGACTCAGGCGTGATCTCGTCCGGGGCGAGCAGCGCGCGCGCTTCGGGGGTCCGCAGCCAGCCGCGGAGGTACTTGCTGCCCGGCGCCAGCCCGGCGCCGTCTTCCGTGCGCACCAGCCCGAAACGTTCGAGCAGCCCCAGGCGCTGCGACATCAACGCCGGCTCCAGCCCCAATCGCTCCGCCAGCGCCGGCTCGTCACCGGCCTCCCCACGGTGGACGGCCCAGACCAGCTGCCGGTCGACCGGACCGAGCGCGCGCAGATCCGAAAGGAAGAAGTCGCCGGTAGCCGGCGCCGCGGCAAAGTCCTCGTCGGCGGGTGCGCGCAGCGTTCCGTCCTCCCGGAACAGACGCACACACAAAAGCTGCAGCAGGTAGGGATGGCGGTTCGCCGCAGAGCAGATGGCGGTGACCGCGTGGGGCGTGGCCTGCAGCGGGGCGGTGGCCTGGCGCTGCCAGACCAGCGCGCGCGCTTCCTCCTCGTCCAGGCAGCCGAGGAGCTGAGACATGTCGAAGCCGGCGAGAAACGGCTGGGTGGGCCAGTCGCGACATACCTCGTACAACTGGTAGGCGGCGGGGCCGGACACGATCACCGTGCGGATGCCGTTCCCCTGCGTGAGCTCGGCCTGCAGCCGCTGCATCGCCTTCGGAGCGCGCCGCGCCACATCCACCAGCACGCCGGCCTCGTCGCACAGCAGCAGCAGCTCCTTACCGGCCTGGTGGGCGAGACGGCGAAGCCGCGATAACAAAACGACCGCGTCGCCGGTCTCACCGGCGGGAGGGGTAAGCCCGGCTGATTCGAAACGGGGACCCGCTTCTCGCACGGCTTCGGCCAGGTGAGCGCCCAGCGCTGCGAAGGTGCCGCTGTCGCGCATGTCCCAGTAGAGGGGTAGCAGAGCCGCGCGGTCGTTGGCCAGATGCTCGAGCTGGCGCAGCAGGGAGGTCTTGCCCATGCGCCGGCTGCCGATCACCCAGTGCGCCGGTCCGGAATCGAGGAGGTGAGCCAGCAGCTTGCCGCGCCCGTAATGTCCGGGTCCGCATACGAAGGCGTTGGTCACGAACGGGTTGCGCACGGTCACTCCCAGGGATGAGCTGCCGGGTCGCCGGCGCCATCGGCGTCGCGCCGGGCGGCGACCTCGACATCGGCGATCGTGATGCGGGTTCGCCCGTCACGCAGCATCTGCTCCACGGCGACCAGACCCAGCTGCTGCAGGCGCCCGGGCCGCCCCTCGGCGACCGCGATTGCCTTTTCCAGCGCCTGCGGCTCCCACTCGTAATACCCGCGCACAGGCTCTGTCAGCAGGGCGCGCGCCTGCGCGTCGTCAAACAACTCCAGCTCGATGTCCTGGAACATGTTGTGCCAGGGACAGTCGATGGAGCTCCATGCCTGGTGGATGGCAGTGCCGGACATGACCACACCGAGGCGCCCGGCGAGGTGCCCGATGAGGATGCGGCGGAATTGCTGCTGCACGAGTATGTCGTACGCGCTCAGCGTATCGGCCTCGTCCAGCAGCAAGATCATGCGCACCTGCCGCTGCCCCAGCCCCGTTGCGCCGTGCAAGACGTCGAGCAGGACCCGCAGATCGGCCTGCAGGTCGCGATCGGTGTAGGAGGCGGCGAAAGCGCTGTTGTAGCGGAGCCGGGGCATGAGCGGGAGGAACCCGGCGGTGACGCCGAGAATCCCCTCCATCATAAGGTAGAAGAACCGGCCCTCGGCCATCCCTTCCACGTCCACGTACACCGGCACGAAGACCCACTCCGGGTCATCCACGCGGCGCAGCTGCTCGGCCAGCTGGTACAGCAGCGAGGTCTTGCCCAGATGTCGCTCGCCATGGATCATCACGCTGTTGTTGTGGAGGCCGTTCACGATCCGCTGCAACAGATCGTGGCGGGCAAAGAACATGCGTGGGTCATCGACCGGGCGGCCGGCGATGAACGGGTTGAAGTCCCGCGTCATTTCGGCAGCGGGTCGAGTGGGTTCCGTCCACGCGACCGGCCGGGCACGCCGGCGCCGGCGCCAACCGGCTGCACCGCCAACGACCAGTCCCGCGACCAGCAGCCCGCCCAGAAGCAGGCCCGGGGCCGAGGATGCAGCGGCGGCGGGCTTCCCCGACACCGCTGTACTCGCGGCCGGAGCGCCGGCTGTTGCTGCCGGCACCGCCGTGCCAGGCTGCGGCACCTCGATCCGGAGGACCGCAGGCTCAGAATAGTTGAAGGCCAGGTCGCACGCCCGCACGCGCAAGGTGTGGATACCGGGGACGAGATCCCCGTCCAACGTGATGTGCCGCTCGTGATGAACTTGCTCTTGCCCGCCGGGCTCGATCTGCGTCACGAACAGAAGATCCTCGGCGCGAGTGCCCAAATCGCCGGCCTCGAGCTCCAGCCGGTGTACCCGCGTGTCTTGCCAGCCGGGCGCCCCCGCCCGATGGCTCCCGCAGATCGAGCGAACGGATCTTCACCCAGGGAGCCGAGGCTTCGGGCAGGTAACGTACCAGCCCACCACTTGACGCGACCCAAACCGCTCGCCCGGGTCCCGGCGCGATGCTGCGAATTTCGCCGTTCGGCAGCACAGAACCGGCATAGCCCTGCCAGGTGCGGCCGTCGAAGCGATTCAGGCCGCTGCGTGTGCCGACCCAGAGGCTGCCGCCCGTCGCCGACGAGCGCGGAAACCAGCGGGCTGGAAAGCTGTCCTTCCGCCTGCTGCCACTTCCCCGCCTCCAGGCGCCAGAGGCGGTTATCGTAAGTGCCCACCCACAGCACGCCCGCGGGGAATTCGGCGATACCGCTCAGCACCACGCTCGAAAATGCCGGTCCGTCCAGACCCGTTACCTGCTCCCAGGCTGTCCCGCGTAACCGCCATAGTCCGTGCTCGTGTGTGCCGACCCACATGGTCCCGTCTGCGCTGCTGTAGATAGCGTTGGCGCCGCCGCCCGGCGAATTCCGGAACCGGCTGGAATCCCTTGCGCTCGTTGCCGCGCAGGATCCCGTTCTCGGTGCCGATCCACAGATCCCCGCCGGCGTCGTCGCCGATCGCCCATACCGGGGGATTGGCGATACCCTCGGCCGTCCCGAAAGAGCGCCAGGCGCCGCCGCTGCCGTCCCAGAGTGCGACGCCGCTTGCGGTCCCGGCCCACAACCGGCCGCTGCGATCCTCATACAGCGAGAAGACCTGCGTGTCGGCCAGGCCCTCCTTGCTGCCAAACCAACGCCATGTCTTGCCGTCCCACAGCGCCACGCCTTGCCCATCGGTGCCGGCCCACGTGCGTCCTGACCGGTCGGTGTAGACTGCGTTCACGGCCTGCCCGCGCAAGCCGGTTTCGCGCTCGGCGCGCCAGGTCCTCCCGCCATAGCGGCTGACGCCGCCGACGGTCCCCAGCCATAACGCCCCATCGTCGTCCAGCGACATGGCACGCACGTATTCGCTGACCATCCCCTCGGCCCGTCCGTAGCGCTCGACGGACGAACCGGAGCCGCTGTAGTAGAAGAGCCCCTGGATCGGCGCCAAACCAGATGCCGCCGGCGGGATCCGGGAGGATGGAGAAGACGCGCACTCCGGCTCGCCCGCTCCGCTCACAGTTCCCAGCGGGAAGGGCTGCCACACGCCGCCTGCAAGCCGGTAAACGCCGTCGTCGGTGCCGGCCCACGCCTGGCCTGCCTCGTCGACCCAGAGCGAGTACACTTCACCGTGCGGCAGCTCGTCCCCGCCGACCCGCGCGCACCTGGCCGCCGCTGCGCCGCCACACGCCTTTACCGGCCGTGCCAAACCATTCGGCGCCGTCACGGCCACGAGCGATGCTCCAGATCGGGAAATCTGCCAGCGGCGCCAGCGGCGCCATCTTCGAGCCGTCGTAGAAAGACCGCGCCTGCCCCGGTGCCGATCCACATCCCGCCGTCCGGGGCAGGCATGAGGGCGCGGACGTCGGCGGACGGCAAACCGTTAGCGCGGTTCCAGCTCTGGCAGCATCTGTCACCCGCCCGGCGTGCGACCCCGTTCCGGTCCAGCCCCAACCAGATGGCGCCGTCGGTCGCCTGGGCTATGGCGCGCACCCGGCCCACGGGCAGGCCGTTGGCGGGAACGACCACCTGCCAGGAACCGTCGTAGCGGGCCGCCCCGCTGTCGGTGCCGAACCAGAGGCTGCCGTCCCCGGCTCGAAACGCGGCGGAGACATTTGCGGAGGGAAGACCGTCACGGATAGAGTAGTGATTCCACAGATCGCCGGATCCACGCGGTGGAGCGCCTGCGGCCGGAAGCGGCAGGAAGAGGAGGAGCGCAAGCGCGAGCGCAGGCCAGACGCCCGCTACGCTCGGAAGTCGCTTGACAAAAGCGCAACTATACTGTAAAGAGAGAATTAGGCCCATCTCCCGCTCCTCAGAAGCGAGCTCAGACCATGAAACGCGCAATTCTGATCGTCATAGTGCTGCTCGTGTCGTTGGCACTGGTCATAGCACCTATCGCCAGTGCCGCCCCAGCGGACCAGACTGGTGTCACCAGCCACACGGTGAAGCGTGGCGAGACGCTGCGTGCCATTGCCGCACGCTATGGCGTGACCACTCAAGCTCTGATGCAAGTGAACTCTATCCGCAATCCAGATCTAATCCAGGTTGGCGCCCAGCTGACCATTCCCAAGACATCTACGGCATCCACATCACGCACCCTGACGACCCGGATAACGCCGGCCCCCGCCGTGCGAGCGACGGCAGTTCCGGTCGCGCCAGGCGTCGCCTGCTCGAATCCCTACCTTGTGCGCCGAGGCGACACGCTGGTAGCCATCGCCGGGCGGTGCGGCGTGAAGGTGAGCGACCTGCAGCGGTGGAACGAAGTAGGGACGATCATCAGGGTGGGACAGAGTCTGCGCACGCGCGGCACGAGCACGTCATCCACCTCGATCCGGGGAGCCGCAACCCCCGCGCCAGCGCCCAAAACATTCGTGCCGCCGGTCAAGGTTCCCACAGTAGTGATGGCGACACCTGCTCCACCGCGTGTCTTGCCCACGGTGGCGCCGTAAGTACCGGTCAGGTCTTCGTTCGGGCGAGGTAGTACAGGAGCAGCGCAGAGAACCGTCGCTGCGCCCCGGATAATAGCATAGCGCACGCGCGGACGCAACACGCCTCCGCGCGTTTTCTATTCCAGCTCGATGACCTCCACCCGGCCCGCGCTGCCCGGCGCGGATAAGGGGAGGCCGGTGAACTGCCGCACAGGCAGCGAACACGCCAGCGATTCTGCTGCCTGCCCGGGCGCGCTGCCCCGCACGCCGATGAATGCGTGCGCGCAGCGGAACTTGCCCCGCAGATCGCCCGTTACGCCCACCAGGCGCAGCCCGTCCACCCCCGCCTGATCCAGCGCGAGCGACCCCTCGTCGCGCACCGCTCCCGCGACCACCGCCCCAACGGGCTGCGCCGCCAACCAATCCCGCAGGCGCGTCCCGGCCGCCGGGTCGAGATGGGTATCGAACGCCGCGCTTGCGAGCAACCGTCCTTGCGGATCGAAGGCCGCCACGTTGTAGCCGCGCCGATCCGGCGCTGCCTGCACGCCGTCGAGATAGACGCGGCCAAAATCGCCGGTGTCTGTACCGGCGCTCGCGACCAGCAACGCGGCCGGAAACGCCCGGCCGTCCGGGACGGGCAGCGTCCCGCCTCGACCGGCGATGTCGATCGCGGGTACGACGGCGCTAAAGCGCAGCCGGACCCGGGTGAGGGGATCTTCGACCGCCGCGCCGGGGGGAAGGGCAAGCACGAGGGTCGTGCCGTCCTGCGCTATGGGATGGACCCCCAGGGAGCGGCCCCCGGCCGACAGCTCGACCGTCGCACCCGGGCCCGCAGCGCGCAGCCCGAGCCGCAAGGTACTGCGGCCGGCCAGCGGCAGCAGCAGCTCGGCCTCATCCCCTTCGCTCCAGGCGCCGCCCGAGAGGGCGGGTCCCCATCCGAAGCCGAGCGCTGAGCGCCCCGCGGCCGTGGCCACATCAAAGCGCGCCGGCGGGCTCTCCGGCCGCACGCGGTAAAGCGCAAGATTCCCTTCGACGGCCCACAGCTCCGGCTCCAGCAGCTCTCCCAGGAGCGCTTCGGCCGCCGGCGGAACGGCATCCCGGTGCACCATTACGTAGCGCAGCCCGAGGAAGGCCGCCCACGCGCGTGCCCGCTCCCGGTCGTTCGCGGTGACCGGCTGTGCGTCGAGCTCGGCCCGGAGCGCCGTGTGGGCGGCCAGGTCGGCCCCGTCCACCAGCCCGATGAACCGCGCCAGCGTCGGGTCCTCGGCGAAGTACTGGAAGTTGAACTCAGGATTGCGCGAGGTGTTCCCGCCCAGGATGCGCTTGCCGTGCACGGTCTGGTAGCGCAGCTCCTGCATGATCAGCACATCTTTTTTGCCCAGCACGCGCGCACCGTTTCGCCAGCCGGACGGCAGCTCCCACAGCACGCCCGTCTCCCGGCTCCGCAGCGACCAGCCGGTAGATCGGCGGCACAGTCTGGTCGGACAGCGGCAGCGGCGCCGACAGATGCTCGAACAGCAGCAGCGCAAGCAGCGCCGGCGCCACCGCCCACAGGGAACGCCGCGGCAGGCGAGACAGAACGGCGGCGGCACCTGCCGCGACGAGCGGCGCAAGCGAGGCGAGCAGCAGAACGCTGTAACGGCCGGGATAGCGGTTCCCCTGGAAGAACGGCAGCCGCTCCACGAGGGCGAACGGTAACGGGATGCCGAAAGCCCGGCCCGCGATGCGCAGCTCGGGCCCGAGGGTGAGCAGGAAGAAGAAAGCGGCGGCGGCCATCCACAGCCAGCGCTCGCGTGTGCGTGCCCGAGCGATGCCGATGACGGCCAGAGCCAGGGCAACGTAGCCCAGAAAAACCTGCTGCCCCTTGTCCACCGCAAATTGCCTGCCATCGGGCTGCGGCGCGGAACCGTGGCTGAGCGTCCGGATCGCGTTGCCCAACAGCGGGTGCAGTTGCGTGGGCAGAGCATAGCCGGCCAGGTCGGCGGAGAAGATGTCGGCAAAGCCACCGCCTGACGCGAACAGGTCGGGATCCCGCCTCAGGTCGGGCAGCATGTTCGCCAGAACGGGCGACACGGCGAGGACGAAGAGGACGGCCACCAGGGCGCCGCGCGTGAAGAGCGCCCGCAGCGCCGATGGCCGGCGTGCCAGGGCGTGCCATACCCAGACGAGCACCGCGAACAGCAGCAGGAACGAGGCGAATGTCAGCTCCGCATAGGCCTGAAGCGAGAGAAACAGCGCCGCCAGCACGGCGTCACGCGGCCGGCCGCCGCGGCGCGCCGCCCGCACGAGGTACAGCATGGCGAAGGGCGCGTATTGCGAGCTGGCGATATTCCCCTGTCCCAACGCCGCGTAAAACATCTTGCTGCCGGCGAAGGCATAGAATGCGCCGGCCAGGAACGCAGCCGGCACGGCAGCCGTCTTAAAGGCAGGGCGCCGCGCCAGGAAATCGAGCGCCAGCAGGAACGCACCGTAACCGCCGAGCACAAACGAGGCGAGCAGCAGCAGGTTGTAGGCCGGAATCAGGCCGGCGACAGCCTGCAGCGGCAGCGCCAACACTCCGTTCAGCAGGGTGAGGGTATAGAAGGCGAGGTTGATCCCGACCGGCCAGAAGATCCAGTCGCAGGCAAACGGGTTCTGAAGAGCGTCGACCAGGGCATGCTTTGCCCACCAGAGATTCCACACCAGGGCCGGGATCGTCGATGCCGTCACCGGGGACGTGGGTACCGAAGTGTGCGGCAAGAGGCCATGTGAGAAGCAGGCTGAGGGCCAGATAGGCCACCAGCACCCGCAGGTGCCTTCTCAAGGATCCTCCTGTCGCAATGGACGTTGCGGTGGGCAACCGCCGGGCAGCGGCACGCCGTCTGGGAATGAGTATGCCATCTGGCCGGGGAGATGACAAACGAACCGGCCGTAAAGGTGTTCCGCATCATTCTCATCCGCCGTTATCCGTGGTATAGTCCACCGAATACACCGCTCTCGGCAGGTCATGTCCTGCGCGAGGCGAAGGAGAATAGTCTGAACTGGCTAAATGACGACCGCCCATTCGGAGAGGGAGATCCCTCTTATATCAGTTTCCTGGCACGCGGGGGCTTCAGCCGCCGGCGTGGCCGCGGCCGCGGCGCGCGCCTGCGCGACGCCGACGGCCTGGAAGGCACCGAGTATCCCGTCCTGCCGCTGCGCGACGCGGTGGTTTTCCCCAATATGGTTTCGCCCCTGCACCTCGGCCGGGACAGGTCGCTGCGCGCCGTAGAAGACGCGGAATCGCGAGATCTGCCGCTGCTGGTGGTCGCACAGCGTGACCCCGACGTGACAGACCCCGATCTGGAGGATCTGTACCGGGTCGGCACGGCTGTGGAAATCGGGCGCGTCCTCCATATGCCTGACGGCACCACCACGGTGCTGGTGCAGGGGGTCGAACGTGTCCGGATCCTGGACGAAGTGACGTCTGACCCGTACCTGATCGTGCGCGGCGTGCCGCTGTACGAAGACGAACGTCACGACATGTCGAGCGAAGCGCTGATGCGAGCGGTGCTGGCGATGTTCGAGAAGATGGTCAACCTGAACTCGGACGTGCCGGAAGACGCTTTCGTGGCGGCCATGAACGAGAAGAACCCGGGCAGCCTGGCCGATCTTGTGGCGCACGTGCTCGATCTGGAGCTCGCACAGCGACAGGAGCTGCTCGAGATCCTGGACGTGAACTTGCGCCTCCAGCGGCTCAGCATCCTGTTGGGGCAGGAGCTGGACGTACTCGAGCTCGAGGACCGCATCCAGACGCAGGTGCAGCAGGAAGTCGACAAGTCACAGCGCGAGTATTTCCTGCGCGAGCAGATGCGGGCGATCCAGACCGAGCTCGGCGAGAACGACGACGTCCAGCACGAGCTGGCGCGGCTCACCGAGCGCCTGGAAGACAAGGGGCTGCCCGCCCCCGTCGTCGCAAAGGCGCAGAAGGAGATGAGCCGCCTCGCTGCCATGGCGCCCGCGTCCCCTGAAGTCAGCGTGGTGCGCACGTACCTGGATTGGCTGCTGGGGCTGCCGTGGCATGAAGTAACCGAAGACAACCTGGATATCAAGCGCGCGAGCCAGATGTTGAACGCAAATCACTACGGGCTGCCCAAGGTCAAGGAGCGGATCCTCGAGCACATCGCCGTGCGCAAGCTCGCGCCGGGCAAGATGCGGAGCCCGATCCTGTGCTTCGTAGGCCCGCCGGGAACCGGCAAGACCAGCCTGGGGAAGTCGATCGCCGAGGCGCTGGGGCGCAAGTTCGTGCGCCTGAGCCTGGGGGGCGTGCGGGACGAGGCCGAGATTCGCGGGCATCGCCGCACCTACATCGGCGCGCTGCCGGGGCGCATCATCCAGACCATGCACAACGCCGGGAGCGTCAACCCGCTCTTTATGCTGGATGAGGTGGACAAGCTGGGCATCGACTTCCGCGGCGATCCGTCCTCGGCGCTGCTCGAGGTGCTGGACCCGGAGCAGAACCACGCCTTCAGCGACCACTATCTGGAGGTGCCGTACGATCTGTGCAAGGTGATGTTCGTCACCACGGCGAACATCCTTGACCCGATCCCACCGGCGCTGCGCGACCGCATGGAAGTGATCGAGTTCCCCGGCTACATGGACGAGGAGAAGCTGGCGATCGCCGCGCAGTTCCTGGTGCCGCGGCAGCTCGAGGCGCACGGTCTGCAGCCGAAGCAGATCACCTTCTCAGAGCGAACCCTGCGGGTGATGATCCGGGACTACACCTACGAAGCGGGCGTGCGCAACCTCGAGCGGAACATCGCCAACGTCTGCCGGAAGCTGGCGCGGCGCGTGGCGGAGGGGAAGCCGATCCCGCGGCGCGTGACCACGTTCATGCTGGAGAAGTTCCTGGGCCCGCCCGAGTTCATCGACTCGCTGCTCGGGCAATCGGACGAGGTGGGCGTAGCCAACGGGCTGGCGTACACCGAGGGCGGCGGCGACGTGATGCAGGTCGAGGTGTCGGTCATGGCCGGCAAGGGCGCCCTCACGCTGACCGGGCAGCTCGGCGAGGTCATGCAGGAATCGGCGCAGGCGGCGCTCACGTATGCGCGCGCCCAGGCGGCCGACTACGATCTCCAGGACCTGGACTTCGACAAGATCGACCTGCACATCCACGTGCCTGAGGGAGCCGTCCCCAAGGACGGGCCCAGCGCGGGCGTAACGATGGCAGTCGCGCTGATCTCGGCGCTGAGCGGGCGGCCGATCCGGCACGACGTTGCGATGACCGGCGAGATCACCCTGCGCGGGCGCGTGCTCCCCGTGGGCGGGCTGAAAGAGAAGCTGATGGCCGCGCACCGGGCGCACCTGAAGATGGTGCTGCTGCCGCGCCGCAACCAGAAGGACCTGGTGGAGGTGCCGCGCAAGGTACGGCGCGAGATGCGGCTGGTGCTGGTGGAGCGGATGGAAGAGGTGCTGCCTCTGGCGCTCCGCCCGCTGGAAGCCGAACCGCCCAAGAAGCAGCGTAAACCGCGCGCGAAAAAGGGAGAGTCTGCCGTCGTGGCCACGCTGCCGGACGTTCAGATGCCCGGCGCGGCGGTGTAACGAGTAGCTCCGTAAGGACCGGCTGTTAAACGGGGAGTGGGACGCGCATGCAGTGCATCCCACTCCCCGTTTTGGATACAGCTGTAGGTCACGCTTGATGAACAATAACAAACGAATCAGGTAAGGGCGATGTAGGTCACGCTTGCAGCGTGACGGTGCGAGCGTAACGCAAATGTGCGGCATTGCGCGCACCGTCACGCTGATGGACATTAATCAATCGAATCAGGTAAGTGCGATGTAGGTCACGCTTGCAGCGTGACGGTCGCGCGTAACGCAAATGTGCGGCATTGCGGCGGTGTCACGCTGCAAGCGTGACCTACAGGCGTTTACGCGTGGGGTGCGAGCGTGGGAGTGCTTACCTGATTCGTTTGTTACTGTTCATCATGCATCCGGCTCCCCGTTTCGTGTGCGGGCCTCACTCGAGGCCGGTAATCGCGGCGCAGACCAGGCGCGCGAGCCGTTCGTACCCGCCGCTCGAGAAGTGCACGCCGTCGCCAATCGCCAGGTCAGACAGCAGCAGTCCGTCCACCATGGCCGCAGCCCACAGGTCGTTCACCCGGATCCCCAGCTCACGCGCCACACCTTTCGCCACATCGTTGTAGGCCACG
The DNA here is from genome assembly GCA_963783655.1 of uncultured Chloroflexia bacterium. Taxonomy (GTDB): domain Bacteria; phylum Chloroflexota; class Anaerolineae; order CG2-30-64-16; family CG2-30-64-16; genus CAWAOA01. The sequence goes on along the minus strand of CAWAOA010000012.1, from coordinate 94,098 downwards.
ACGTCCGCCTCAAAGCGATCGAACTCCTTCATGGCATGATGCTGCTGTTGGTTCACAGGCGTGGTGGTCGCCCAGATGACGGTGTGGTCCGCCGCGGCGCGACCCAAAATGGCGCGCACGTTGGCGGCATACTCATCCAAGGGGACGACCGTGGCGGGGCTGTCGAAGGCGCGCTTCAAGTCCCACAACCCGCAGTTGATGTGAACGATTCCGGGCGGCTCCGCGGCCAGCCAGCGGTCCAGATTATCCAGGACGTAGCGGCTGTCCTGGCCGTTCTCGTCCGGGCCCCAGACGTCCATCCCGGGCCCGAGCTTGCGGCGCACGATCTCCTGGTACCCGAGGCGAATCGAATCGCCGATCAGAATCACGCTCTGCAACAGATACGCTCCTGACTCATGCCCCCGCCCGCTCGGCTTCCATCAGCTCCAAAACGCGCGCCAGGTCTGCGCGCCACTGATCGTTGGGGCGGATCGGGAGCCAGACGGCGCGGCGGGTCGTGCGGGCGGGGATTGAATTGGCGACGAACTGCCGGAGCAGGGCCGGGTGGGTCGCATTCTCCAGATGCGGCGAACGGATCACCAACTGGTCCTCTTCCTGCCCGATAGTCTCGACCCCTGCCATCAGCGCCCGCACCTTGATCTGCACGACGAACAGCAGATTCTCCACCTGTTCGGGCAGCGGGCCGAACCGGTCGCTGAACTCCTGCCGGATATCCTCGATCGCCTCGAGGGTGTTCAGCCCGGCGAGCCGCCGGTAGAGCTGCAGCCGGAGCGAAGAATCGGCGACGTAAGTTTCGGGGATGACGGCCGGGATGTTGAGGTCGAGCGTCACGGCGGGCGCCAGCGGATCCTCGCGGCAGGACCGGCACGTTGGCCGCGCCGCAGCCCGCTCCCGTTACCATCCGAGGCGGTCTCGAACGCCATCTTCTGCCGCGCCCGGTCGCGCGCTTCCTGCACCGACTGCGCCAGCAGCCGCGTGTACAGGTCGAAGCCGACGGCGGCGATGTGGCCGTGCTGCCGGGCGCCCAGCAGCTCGCCGGCGCCGCGGATCTCCAGGTCGTGCATGGCGATGCGGAAGCCGGCGCCCAGCTCGCTGGCCTCCTCGATGGCCTCCAGCCGCCGGCGGGCGTCGCTCGGTCAGCGTCTTGTACTTGTCGACCAGCAGGTAGGCATAGGCGCGGACCGCCGAGCGCCCGACGCGGCCGCGCAGCTGGTAGAGCTGCGCCAGGCCGAACTGGTCGGCCCGGTTGATGATGATCGTGTTGACGTTCGGGATGTCCAGCCCGCTCTCGATGATGCTGGTGCAGACCAGCACGTCGTACTCGCCTTCGGCAGAAGGCCAGCATCACCTGCGACAGCTCCTTCTCCGGCATCTGCCCGTGGCGCGATGGCGATGCGCGCCTCGGGCACGATCTTCTGCAACGCGCGCGGCGATCTGCTCGATCCCCTGCACCCGGTTGTGGACGAAGTAGACCTGCCCGTTGCGGTCGATCTCGCGCAGGATCGCCTGGCGGATCAGCGTCTCGTCGAACTCGGCGACCATCGTCTTGATCGGCAGCCGCTCTTCCGGCGGGGTATCGATGGTGCTCAGATCGCGCACGCCGGTCAGGCTCATGTAGAGCGTGCGCGGGATGGGCGTGGCGGTCAGCGTCAGCACGTCCACCTCGGTGCGCATCTGCTTGATGCGCTCCTTGTGCGTGACGCCGAAGCGCTGCTCCTCGTCCACGATCAGCAGCCCCAGGTCCTTGAAGAGCACATCGCTGCTGAGCAGGCGGTGCGTGCCGATGACCATGTCGACCTGCCCGTCCGCCAGCCCCTCGATGTGCGCTTCTGCTGCTCGGCCGGGCTCTGGAAGCGGGAGAGCATGGCCACGTTGACGGGGAAGGCGGCCAGAGCCGGTCGCGAGAAGTTGGTGAAGTGCTGCTGGGCCAGAACCGTGGTCGGCACCAGCACGGCCACCTGCTTGCCGTCCATCATCGCCTTGAAGGCCGCGCGCAGCGCGACCTCGGTCTTGCCGTAGCCCACATCGCCGCAGATCAGGCGGTCCATCGGGCGGCCGCTGCTCCATGTCGTGCTTGACCGCCTCGATCGCCACCAGCTGGTCCTCGGTCTCGACGTAGGGGAAGCTCGCCTCCAGCTCGGCCTGCCAGGGGGCGTCGGGGCTGAAGGCGTGGCCCGTGCACGACCTCGCGGGCGGCATAGAGCTCCAGCAGTTCGTCGGCGATCTCCGCGACGGCCTTGCGGGTGCGCGCTTTGAGCTGCTCCCAATCGTGACGTGCCCAGGCGGTGCAGCGACGGGGCGAGCTCGCCGGCGCCCACGTAGCGGGCCAGGCGGTCGGCCTGATGCACCGGCACGTACAGCCGGTCGCTCTGGGCGTAGTCCACCTGCAGGTACTCGCGCTCCATCGCCCTCGAAGGCCAGCTTGACCAGCCCGCTGGAACCTGCCGATGCCGTGCTCCATGTGGACGACGTAGTCGCCGGGCGTCACGTCGGCGAAGAAGACCTCGGGGGCGACGGCGCGTGAGCGCTGCGCGCGCCGCGGCCTTGGGCTTGCCCCAGCCGAACAACTCGGCGTCGGTGAGACGAGCCACAGCTCCCGGCCGGCTCGTCGCCGTGCGGCGCAGATCCAGCCCTCCTCCATCACCCCGTGCACCACGGCCAGGCCGGGCGGGGGCGGTTCGGTCAGCATTTCGGCGGCGCACGATGTGGTGCCCGGCGTCGTGCCACATCTCGGCCAGCCGCTGCGCCTGCCGGGTGACCATCACGATCGGTCGCGCCGCGATCGAGCTGCGCCTCGACGTCGCCGGCAATGGTGCGCACCTGCCCGCCGAAGCGCGGCCCGGGCGCAAACGCCTCAGCGAGCGCGGCAGGTCTCGGCCGGCCAGCCCACCCTTCGAGGTGGTGCCGCCCAACAGCAGCGGCCTGCTCGGCAACAGCCGCTCGCGCACGTCCGCCGCCGGGAAGTAAGGGGGAGCACGTCGCCGGGCATGTCCCCTGCGCCGACCAGGTCGCGCGGCAGCTGCTCCGCCTGGCCGCGTCATCCGCCAGCGATGCCGCCAGCTCGGCCGCATCGTCCAGCAACAGCCAGCTGCCTGTCGGCGAGATAATCGAGCAGGCTGGCCGGCTGGCTGTACAGATACGGGATGTACCATTCGAGATTGCGGAAGCCGGTGCCCTGGCCAATAGCTGCCGCTCGCGCTCGAACTCGACGCGCGCAGGTGGGTGGCAGCCGGTCAGGTTCAGCGCGGCCAGCCGCTCCGAGCGCCCGCGCCAGCCGCGGGAGCGCCTCGCTGGCCGGCCCACCAGCACCTGCTCGACATGTTCGAGGGTTCGCTGGGTAGACGGGTCGAAACGTGCGCAGGCTCTCGATCTCGTCGCCGAACAGCTCGATGCGGGCGGGCGTGCGCATGTTGGGCGGCCAGACGTCGACGATGCCGCCGCGCCGGCTGAATTGGCCGGGCATCTCGACGGTGGCGACGTGCTCGTAGCCCATCCCCAGCCACGCGGTGAGGATCTTGTTCAGATCGAATCGCTGGCTGCGCTTCAGAGGGCCGGAGAGTCGATCGCAGCTCACGCGGGGGCAGGGTCATCTGCATCAGGGCGCGCACCGACGTGACCACCACCGGATGTACGTGGTCTGCGACGGCGAGCGCCGGCGCCTGGCTCTGGGCGAGGCCCACCAGCACCTCGAGGCGGCGCTGCCGCGTCTCGGGCGCCCAGGCGATGCGCTCGTTGGGCAGCGCATCCGGATCGGCGATACAGCAGCACGGGGATCTCGTCGGGCAGCCAGACGCGCAGCTCATCTACCCAGCTGGCGCGCCCGGCTGCTGCGCGCCGTCACCACCAGCAGAGGGCGGTCGAAGCCCTCGGCACGCGTGCGCTCCAGCGCCAGCAGCGCAGTCAGGTACGGGCGCGCGGCGTGGTAGATCCCGAGCGGCGCCGCCGGTACCTCGCCCGCACCCAATCGTTCGACGAGGGCGGTGAACTCGGGCAAGCGCCGCCCGGCGGCCAGCATGCCGGTTAGCTTCATTGTTCCGCTGCCGCGTTGTACTGGTTCATTGCCGCCTCGATCCCACCGGCCAGCCAGGTCTCGATGGCGTCAGCCGCGCGCACGCGGGCGATGGCCATCTCCTCCTCCTGCTCGCGCGAGAAGTTCTGGAGCACGTAGTCCGCCGGATCCATCCTGCCCGGCGGGCGCCCGATCCCCACCCGCAGGCGCGCGGTCTCTTCCGTGCCGAGATGCTGGATGATCGACTTCATCCCCTTCTGCCCGCCCGAGCCGCCTGAAGCGCGCAGCCGCAGCCGCCCCACCGGCAGATCGAGGTCGTCACACACCACCAGGATGCGGGCGGGCGGAACCTTGTAGAAGGACGCGAGCGGCCCGACCGCCTCACCGCTGACGTTCATGAAGGTCAACGGCTTGGCCAGCAGAACGCGCTCGGCGCGCCCATCCAGCGTCACGCGGCCCAGCGCGAGCCGGGCGCGCTTCTGCATGCGGTCGAACTCGAGACCGTGCCGCGCCGCAAACAGCTCGACGACCTGAAAGCCGATGTTGTGCCGGTTGCGCGCGTGTTCCGGGCCGGGATTGCCAAGACCCACAACCATCTTGAACTCACCGGGCTCCTCGCGCGGCGCAGGACGCCGGAAGAAATTGGCGAACAAGCGACTCTCCTGAACGTTCGGAACGCCTAAAAGGGGCCTGCCGCCAGGACAGGCCCCTCCCAATCAGACTCGGTTAACCAAAACGATACGCTAGGGCCGCGCTCGCTGCCAGAGCCAGAGAAGCAGGGCTTTGACGCCGAAAAACAGCCCCACGATCACGAACACGCCGGCCGTATAGACGGCCGCAGTGCGAGCGACATCACCCAGGTATTCCACGTCGAGCAGCTCCCCCAGCCCGCTGTCGCCCTGACCCCCGCTCGAGCTGGAGATGACCGAGCTGCGAGTTGCCGTGGGGCTGGCGCCCGGCTTCGCCGTCGACGTGGGCGTGGTCGTACGCACTACCAGCCCCGGGGCAGCGATGGTAGGTCCGGCCACGACGACCGTCGCACCCGCCGCCGGGTTGGCCGGCGCCAGCGTGGGGGCGGGCGTTCCCGTCGGCTCGCCTGGTGTGGGGGACTGTGCCGGTGTCGCCGTCGGTTCTGGTCCCTTGTTGGCTACCGTCACCCGTCTCGGTTCGCTGTCGATATAGTTCGCGTCCGCCTTCACGACCCGCACGCGGAGCGCATAGCTCCCATCGGGCACGGCCCGCGAATCCCAGGTGCCCAGCATGCCCAGCGGCTGCTGCTGGAAATGCGCGTCGGGGCCGATGAAGACCCACGACTGGTCCGACCGCACCGGGAAGGGAGCGTAGTAGAGCTCGTATCGCTGGAACTGCGGGTGCGTCGCCGTACCCAGGATCTGCACGACGCCACGCACGGTCGCATCCGGCTCCGGCTGAGCGATTACCGGTCGAGCCTCTTGAGCAGCAGGCGCCGCTTGCGCCGGCTGCGCCGGTAGCACAAGTGCAGCGCCGAGCGCGAACAGCATCGCAATTGCGAGCGCTATCCGAGTCATTCCCCTACCTCCCCGCTATCTGGCCCCGCAGACGGTGCGACTGACGGCGTAAAATCGTCGAGCCGCGCCGGACCGCCGGACAAGGTGCCAGTCTAGCATACTGAAACCTGATTTGCCAAAGGTTATGCGGGACGCTACAATGCCTCGTAAACCTCGAGGGGCGCCGTTGTCCTTACCAGCTCGGCGCCCGTCGTTTTTCCTTTCGCATCAGCATCATTCGCCGCACGAGTATCTCCGAGAGGTCAAACAATGATTCGTCTGATTGTGGACTCTACGTGTGAAGCTCCGCAGGACGTGCTTAACCACCCGGCAGTTCACGTAGTGCCATTGAGTGTCGTCTTTGGCCAGGAGGCGCTGCGCGACAACATTGATATCACGCGTGACATGTTCTGGCAGCGCCTGGCTACCACCGACACTCTGCCTACGACATCGCAGGCCAATCCGAGCGACTTTCTGGTACCGTTTCAGGAGTACCTGGATGCCGGGGACGAAGTGATCGCCCTCGTGCTCTCCAGCAAGCTGAGCGGCACCCACGACTCGGCCATGATCGCGCGCGAGAGTTTCGCCGGGCGGCCGCTGGATATCGTCGACACCACCTCGATCTCCGTTGGCTCCGGGATGATGCTGCAGATGGCCGTCGAGATGGTCGAGGCGGGGCGCAGCCGGCATGAGATCGCCGATGCTATGCGCGGCCTGGCGCCGAAGGTGCGGCTCATGTTCGCCCTGGAAACGCTGGAGTTCCTGCAGCGCGGCGGGCGCATCGGCAAGGCGCAGGCGATGGTCGGCACGCTGCTGAAGTTCAAGCCGCTGCTCGCTCTGCAAGACGGAGAGGTGCTCCCCGTAGGCCGCGTGCGGACGAAGAGCAAGGCGGTGGTCACCATGCTCGACCTGCTGGCGAGCCAGGTACCCGAGCGCGGCCCCGGCGTCTGGCTGGGCATCGCCCACGCCCAGGTTCCGCAAGAGGCCGCAGCCGCAGCAGAGGAACTGAAGAAGCGTTTCAACTCCCCACACATCTTCATCTCCACCCTCGGACCCGTTATCGGCACGCACACCGGCCCCGGCGTGATCGGCGCCGCGGCGTGCTTTATGGGAACCCCCTCAGCATAGTGAGTGCCTTAAGCCGGCGCGCCCTTTCGGTGGAGAACGTGTTATATCCATTGCGAGCGCGAGGAAATGCGGTGGCGGACACACCGGTGTACGCGGATCTGGACGAGCGGGCGCTCGTCCAGATCGCCAAAAACGATCCAGAAGCGTTCGGAGAGTTGTACGAGCGCAACGTCGACCGTATCTACACGTACATCTTCTACCGGACGGGCAACAGCCAGGATGCCGAAGATCTGACGGCGCGCACCTTTCACCAGGCATTGACGCACATCCAGCGTTATGTCGATCGCGGCGTGCCGTTCGTGGCCTGGCTGTACCGTATCGCGCACAACGTGGTGGCCAATTACCACCGCTCGCACAAGCAGGTGGTGGTGCCGCTGCCAGATCAGGCGGAGTCCGGCCACGTGGTCGACGATCCCGAGCGCCTGGCCGAGGCCCGCGAGCGCATCGGTGCGCTCTGGGCGGCGATCCAACGGCTGCCGGAAGACCGGCAAAGGCTGCTGATCCTGAAATTTACCGAGCGGCTGTCGAATGAGGAGATCGGGCGCCTGCTGGGCCGTACCGAGAGCTCCATCAAGTCGCTTTACCATCGTACGTTGAAGACTTTGCGCGCAGATCTGGAGGCGCGCGACTGGTAGGATCGGAGCGATGATGATCCGTATCGTTACCGACTCGACCTGTGACATCCCGGCCCCGCTGCTGCAGGCGCACAGAATCGCCGTGGTGCCGGTGAACGTCCTGTTTGGGCAGATCAGCTACGCCGAAGGGGAAACCCTGTCGCGGGACGAATTCTACCAGAAGGTAGCGGCGGCGAGCGCCTTCCCGACCACGTCCGGGCCCTCGCTCGGGCAGTACGAAGCGGCGTACACCCGGGTAGCGGACGAAGAGGGCACGGAAGCGATCCTCTCGATTCACCTGACCGGCGAGCTGAGCGGCACCTACGAGAGCGCCGTGACGGCGGCAGGGCAGACGGCCGCACGCGTGCCCGTGACCACGTTTGACAGCTGCAGCGGCTCCATGGGGCTCGGCTTCATGGTGCTCGAGGCGGCCGCGATGGCGGAGGCAGGCTGCACGCTTGAGGCCATCCTGGATCGCCTGGCGGCGCTGCGTGACCGGATGCAGATCTTCTTCAGCGTGGACGACCTGCAGTACGCCCGCATGAGCGGGCGGGTGGGGATGGCGCAGGCGCTGCTGGCATCGCTGCTGCAGATCAAGCCGCTGATCGGCGTCGAACAGGGGCGGCTGGTCATGCTCAGGCGGGTGCGCAACCGGGCACAGGCGCTGCGCTCGCTGGTGGACACCGCCATCGCTGCGCTCGGAGAGGGTCCGGTACGGATGGCGGTAATCCATGCCCAGGCGCCCCAGGTTGCGGCGGAGCTCGCAAGCGAATTGCGGCAGCGGATGCACCTCGAGGAGATCATCACCGGCGAGTTGTCTATCGGCCTCGCCGCTCATCTGGGTCCGGGCACGGTAGGGGTCGTGGGCTACAATCTCTGAGGAGAAGGACGTTAGATGGACAATCACCACACATCAGAGCGGACAGTGGAACCCTTCCGCTCGGCCCGCGCGGCAGCGCCGCGGCCGTCCCGGACCCGCGGCTGCCGGGGGATCTCCCCAAGGCAGCGCTGACTGTGGTCCCGTTCCTTCTGCTGGCGCGAGAGCTGCGGCGGCTGTTCGTGCCGGTGCGAATCCGCGACGAGTTCCGGGCCGAGCTGCGCGGCGACCTGGTGGCGAGGGCGCGCACCGGGGGATACGCGGCGGCCGGGGACGACAACCGGTGGGTGTGGCGCGCAGCGGCATTCGGCTCGGCGCTGTCTCTGGCGGCGGTCGCCTACATGCACTTCAGCCGGCAGCGCGGGCGCATCTCCGCCTGAACTTTTTTGGCTTTTTGCGGGCAAATGAAGAGGCGGCAGGCCGGTGGCTCTGCCGCCTCTACGCGAGGGGCACATCGCACGCTGGGGGCGATTTGTAGGACACGCTAGCGTGCCAATGTTGTCCCGTGTATGGGGTAGAGCGGGCTTGCTTGTTGCAACAAGCAAGCGTTCTCTACCCCGTACACCGGACAACATCGGCATGTTGTCCTACATATCGGACCCTAACGTCGGATGCACCCCTGCGCGAGGACGCTAGGCCCAGTTCTCGAGAAACGCCAGCAGCAGCCGGACGCCGTAGCCCGTCCCGCCTTTCGGCTGGTCGGGCTTGTCCTCGTCAGCCCAGGCCATCGACGCCATGTCAATGTGCGCCCAGGGATACCCTTCGGTGAAGTGCTCCAGGAACTTGGCGCTGGTGCCGACGCCGCCCATGCGCCCGCCCGAATTCTTGACGTCCGCCACCTGGCTCTTGATCGGCTCCAGGTATTCCTCGTACAGCGGCAGCCGCCACAGCCGGTCGCCGCTCTGCTCCGCCGCCGACAGCAGCTTCCCGGCGAGCGAGTCGTCGTTCGCGAACAGGCCCGCCGCCACCGGCCCCAGGGCGACGACCTGGGCGCCGGTGAGGGTGGCGATATCGACCACCGCTGCCGGGTTGAAGCGCCCGGCGTAGGCGAGCGCATCGGCGAGCAGCATCCGTCCTTCGGCGTCGGTGGTGATCACTTCCATCGTCTTGCCGGTCATGCCGCGGTAGACATCGCCCGGCTTCTGCGCCCTGCCGCCGGGGAGATTCTCGGCCGCGGGCACCAGGCCCACCACGTGCAGCGGCAGTTGAAGACGGGCGACCAGCCCCAGGGCCGCGATCACCGCCGCGCCTCCGGCCATGTCGTCCTTCATCTGCCACATCCCCTCGGTGGGCTTGATGCTGATGCCGCCCGAGTCGAAGGTGACCCCCTTGCCGCACAGCACGACCGTCGGGAGACCATGCCGCCCGGCGTTGTGCTCCAGAACGATGAAGCGGGTCGGCTCTTCCGACTCCACCCCCACCGCCAGCGCAATGCCCATCCCCAGCTCACCCATGGCCGCGGGATCGAGCACCTCGACGCTCAGACCGCTCTCACCGGCCACCTTTTGCGCGACTTCCGCCAGCAGCGTGGGCGTCATGTAATTGGCCGGCTGGTTGACGAGGTCGCGCGCCAGGGCCACCGCTCCGGCGATGTGGCGCCCGCGCTCGGCCCCGCGCTCCAAAGCCGCAACCTGCCCGGCGTCCTTCACCAGGATAAGCAGCCGCTCGGGGTCGGCCTTCGTCTCGGCGCGCTCTGACGAGCGGTAGCCCGCGAAGCGGTACAACCCCAGCAGGCTCCCCTCGACGGTCGCCTCGGCCGCCACGGCCGGGTCCAACCCGCCGATGCCGGCGCCGTGCGTGATGGTGGCCACGGTGCGTGCGCCCAGGTCACGCGCCTTCCGAATGGCCGCTCCCGCCGCCTTCCGCGCCTGCAGCCGCCCGAATTTGGCGCTTTCGCCCAGCCCCACCACGATCACTCGCCGCGCCGGGATGCGCCCGGCCGGGTAGAGCACCACCGTCTCGCCGAGCTTACCGGTGAGATCGCCCGAGGCGATCACGTCGCTGATGGCGCCCCCCAGCGCCGCGTCTACGGCGCCGGTTCCCCCACCCGGTGACGAGACGCCCTGGAACAGGTTGACGATCAGTGCATCCACCGCCTCTTCGACGATGTCTCCCTGCTTGACCCTTATCTCCATGCTTCCCTCCATGCCCATGACGGCTACCCTGCGCATGCTGCCTCGCCGGCACCGGCCTGCGCAGAAAGCCGGACGATTCGCCCTATCGCAGCTCCGCCAACAGCGCCAGCGCGCGGTTCAGCCGCTCGCGGTTCTCGGGTGCGTTGAACCACTGGCTCGCGCCCGACGGGTGCGGCAGCGGCACGAGGATCCGCCCCTCACGCTCGAAGCGCTGCCCGACGAGCTCCGCCAGCGGCACCTTTGCCGGCAGGAAACGCTCGATGGCGAGGCGGCCGATCAGTATCAGAACGCGCGGCCGGATCAGCGCCAGCTCGGCTTCCAGCCACGGAGCGCACAACCCCTGCTCCTCGCGGCGTGGGCACGCGATCCCCGCGCCCGGCCGGGTGAGGTCCGGGATAGCAGCGGGTGATGGCGACCATCGCCTGCGTGGCACGGAACTCGGCCTCGTCGAAGCCGGCCTGCGCCAGCCAGCGAAACAGCCGCTTGCCCGCGGGCCCTGAGAACGGCTTGTGAGAGTGCTCGGCCTCGTGCTTGCCGGGCGCCTGGCCGATCGTCATGAAGGTCGCGCCTATGTGGCTGCTGATGATCGGCCACGACCCCAGGTAGTAGCCGGCCAGCACGCAGCGGCGGCAGCCGGCCATCTCGGCGTGTACGCGGGCCAGCGCCTCGGCCCGCTCAGCCAGGTCAGAGGCAGTCCCCGCCATCACCTGGGTGAGCCCTGAGCCGTCTGTGGAGCGTGTGGCGCCGGCCACATCGGCGACTTGTGGCAGTGCACCAACTGCCAGGCGCCTTCACGCCGGTGGAAGACGCGCGTCTCGTTGTGCTCCGTGTGCCGCACTTCATCGCCAGTGCGGTAGCGCATCAGCAGGGTGAAGGTCACGATCGCCACGTCGCCGTATAGCTGCACGTGCGGCGCCAACACCTCGTGCTCCACCTCGTAAAGCCCCTGTTCGCGACGAATCGCCGCCGCCCGGGCGTTCGCTTCGATCTCGCGCAGGTGGAAATCCACCCCGTCTATGCGCTGGGTGCTGATATACCACTCGAAGAAGGTGACGTCGGGGGCGGTAGTGGCGGAATAGGTCTCCAGGTCGCCCGCCCAGATGCTGCGGAGGTGCCGGTCGAGGAGCGCGAGGATCTCGCGCCCGGACGCGTCGGTCATGGGGCTCTCCTACAGCTTTTCCGCAACGGCGCCGGCTTCGGCGCGCAGCAAGATGCCGGTCGCGTAGTCGCGGCACACCTCAGGCACATCTTGCCACGTCCCACCGCGGTTCAGCAGCTCCAGCACGTGCCCGATGCCCCAGTTGTACGCGGCCAGGGCCCAATAGCGCTCGCCGTGCCCGGCCGCGACCATCTGCTCCTGGAGCCAGTCCAGGTAGGCAGCCGCGACGGTGACGTTGGCCACCGGGTCGAGCGGGTCAGAGACGCCCACCCTGGGCGCCCACTCGCCCCAGGTGGAGGGCATGATCTGCATCAGCCCCTGCTCGCCGGCCGCCCCTTTTGCGTGCGCGTCGTACCGGCTCTCGCGCCAGGCGATTTCGGCCAGCAACCGCCACGGCATCTTATGGTCGTGCGCCACCTTGCGGAACAGTTCTTCGAATTGCATGGGGAGAATTATACAGTTAGCAATTAGCGATTAGCAATTAGCACTTGAACTACGCACTGCGCGCGGGCGCGACCGGCGCAGCCGCCAGACACATGCCGGTGTTAGGCCCGAGGGTGGAAACATGCCTGCGCAACGAGACCTGCCGCTCATAACGGCGAATCGAACTGATGAAATTCGGCCTGACCAGAGGCTGCACTGTGTTGGCGCTGCACCTGTTGAGATGGATGTATCTTCGTACTTACATGACTACAGCGACTTTATGTAGGCTCTCGCGTCGGCCAAACTGCATCTCTTTTCCTGCTGATACTTGATGATTGCACTTATCACCTTGTCGTGACGCACCAAGTCTCGCAGTTCTTCGTCAAGGCTAGGGGGTGGCGTCCATCTCTCGCTTTCGTCCATGTGGTCGGTGTCGAGGGCTTCTTCAAATCCGACCCACGCAGAAACTTCTCCTTCCAGCCACTCTTTTGCCTTCTCGGAAACATACCTATGGCCCACGTCTTTTGACCCTAAGAAGTCCGCTCCATCCCAACTGGACAGGTCAAGGTGACAGTTGACCTCCCATGATCTAGGCCCATATTGAACTCGTACAACAGATATGGTTCGCCTCAAGAGCATCTCCCAAAGCGGTCCCATGCTGTCAGCGACGGATGGTGAGTGAGGTTGTAGAAGTATGTAGTCCTCAGGCTCACCGGTTTCTGGATATACCGGGGGATCTTCGGCTTCCTTATCCCAGTTTTCCCACTCTAGATGAACAATATGCTTCTTGATCACCGGTTGGAATGTGAAGCCGGTTAGGCCCGAAATCTCCAACTTGGCCTTGAATGACTCCGTCACGATAATCGCATGGGTTATAGAAATCGGCGGCACGAATGGTCCTGTTCGCTCGAGCTGCAATAGACCATCCTCTCGACCTAGATGCCCTGTCATACCTGACGCGAGAATGGCGCCATAATCTCCCCAAGGGCCTTCGGGCGGGCGCAAAATGTAGACCTTCATCTATCGGTTGACCTCCCAGTGTTACATTGATTAGCGAAACTGCTGATATTAGCGTCACGCCACGAGCACGCGCAGTTGCCGGTCGAGTCATGAGCATTTCCAGGCACACTCCGGTTGCTGTTCGATTGCACTCATCAACAGTAGATCAACGATTGGCGCACGTCGACCTTCTTCTATGCAATCACAGCCGAAAGCATCAGGAAGCCCGGAGGCAGCTACGTATCAGATCAAGATGCTCTCGATCTCATCTAGACTAATGGCATCGCTGGTGCGGTATTTGACGGGATTGCCCAAGGTATAGCCGTACCCGTTCAGCGTACCAGGATGCCGCACGTCCCCCGGCTAGGGGTCGCGGCTGGTGAACACGCCCAGCTCCGGCCGCAGGTAGCGCGCCCGCAGGTACACGAGCTGCGTCTCGGCTCCCACGCTGCGCCGGCCCGGGGAGTCCGTCCGGTAGCTGCGAGCAGAGCGCTACGGTGAGAAGAGCGTCCATAGGGCCACTAGCACGAGAAAGATCCCGAAGACCCAGTAAGAGGCGCGCGTCACCCGCTCCGAGCCCCAGAAGAACCCGCGCGGGGCTTTCCAGGCCGTAATCAGAAACGCGATTCCGATGAGAAAATCCCACAGAAACGCGCCCAGTTTCTCAGCGGTCATGCTGCTAGCTTTCTGGTTGGTCCCGTCTACTGCGTCGATTCATCGTCGGAGAATGGACGGTTCCACTCCCGAAACCGTTTCGGCAGCAGATTCGGGCGACAGTGGTCTCTTAGCAGATCCATTAGCTGGTAGTAGGTCTCCTGCGCGAACTCCTGAATGTCGCTTGTATCGGCCCAACTTTGATCATCGGCGCTGACGAACACGTCGATCAGCGCTTTCTCCTCAAGCGTGGTGAGTACCATGCGCAGAGCGTCCGCAAGGATCTCCAGCTCGTCCTCAGATAGCCTCAGATCAAACAGTGTTGTTCCCGCCACATCACGGGTCTCCAGCAGATCCATCGTGCTCAATTACTCCCCACTGATGCCTTGAGAAGCTCCCGCCAAGTCCTGAACTCAACCGCCCCCACTACGCACCCCCGCCGTGACGGCGCAGAAGAAGCCGCACCCGGTCAGGGATTGCGCGTCGCGAATCGCCCCAACTCCGGTCGCAGGTAGCGCGCCCGCAGGTACGCGAGCCCGGTGTCGGCTCCCACGCTGCGCCCGCCTGGGAATCCGTCCGGTGGCTGCGAGCGGAGCGCTACGGCGAGAACAGCACGTAGAGAGCATCTACCATGCAGATAACCCCACCGATCCAGAAAGCGGCGCGCGTCACCCGCTCCGAGCCCCAGAAGAACCCGTGTGGGGCTTTCCAGGCCATAATCAGAGATAATATTCCGGGCACAAACCGGAATAGAAACTGTGCTAGTGTCTCAGTGGTCATGCTTGTGGCTTTCTGGTTGATCGTGTGTCCCAGCCGGCAACCACCGGGCCTGGCGCCTTCTCGCGGGACAGCGCTCGCCGGCCACCACAAGACCCGCCGTTCACCGGTAACCGAGTGCGACCAAGAGACAGACGGCGAGCGCGAGCATGGGTACCCCGCCGGCGCGCAGGAATGCTAAGCGGCTTGGGTACCGTTGCGCATAGGCGCGCTGGCCTGATCGCAACAGCTCGAGTTGCAGTCTGACATCGGCCACTTCACCGGCCGGCAGCCGGGCGCCCACCAGACGCAACACCACGCTCAGCATCACGCGCAGCACCACCGTGGGTGCAAGCATCAGCGCGATCGCCAATAGGATCAAGCCGGCGGCGGACACTTGCAGATACACCGCTCGCCTCTCACTCCTTCTACGAGTAGTGCTTCAATCCGAAGCCAGTCGCATCAAGCCGAACAGCAGCACGAGTAGCCCCATGAGCACCGGCCAGCAGCCCATGGTATAGCGAGTCCAGCGCACCGTCGCGTGATGCTTTGCTTGCCACTGCGCGGGGGACTCGAACAGCAGGTCCATGTCCTGCTTGAGCGCATCCGACATCAGGGAGCGCGTCCACAACCCTGCCCATCGATATTGGAGCCTGTGAATCCATAACGGTCGCTGCCAGGTGGCAATCCCCAGAGCGATCAGGGCAAACGGTATACACAGAGTGATGATACCGCCAATCGTGTCGATGAACACACCCCAAATAGGTTGATACTTCTGCCCTTGCTAGCCATCTACCACAAAATCAACGAACCCAAGGAAGATCCAGATTGTCCCAACGATGTAGTAGACGATGAGCGCTCCTGCCTGATTCGCCTCTCCATACAGCTTCGGATAGAGCCGCTTGTTCAAGTCCACCAGTTTCCGGGCGAAGCGCAGCAGCAGCAATCCCGGCACGAGAAAGAGCACGACAAAGACCAAGAGGTTGTTCATCGCCGCATTGCTACTTCCGAATGGCCCATTTGCAGGTCACGACCAGGGCCGCACCTGTATTGGCGTAGCCGATCTGCCACGGTTGAGCTCCGTCGTTTACAAACGGGAGTGCTGTGCCGGCCACGCCAGCTCCCCCTTGCAAACGCATACCGCAGGACTCAAGTGCTCGGGACGACTGGCCGGCGCCGGGTGCTGACGTCTTTGGGCTACTATCCGCGAGCACGAGTGAACCGCGCTGCGGAACGACTCGCCATCCGTTTCTCGTCAGCAGCCCTCAAGTCTGGTTCATCTGGGTGGGTGCGGACCCGGTGGCTCTGGATCTCCTGCAAGGCAACCTGCATGCGCGTCAGGGCATAGCTGCTGTCCGTCTCACGTTCCAGGGCGTGCTCGAGGGCGTCCTGGGCTTCCGAGGCGCGGAGCGCGCCCAGCGACCAGGCCGCACAACCCCGCAGCGTGGCATTCGGATCGGCCAGCGCCCGCACCAGCGCCGGGATCGCCGGCGCATATTGGCAGGCACCCAGCGCTGCCGCCAGCATATGGCACACCCCCACGACGCTTTCGCGGTGGAAGTGGGCCAGCAGGGCCGGCCCGGCCTGCGGATCGCCGATCTTGGCCAGGGAATCCGCGGCTGCGCTACGCACCCCGGACTCCGCATCGCCGAGCGCTGCGATCAGCACCGGCACGGCCTCCGCCACATGGCGATTGCCCAGGATCTGACAGAGGATCACGCGGGTGAGCGGGGTGGTGGCCAGGGTGAGCGCCGCGATGATTTCGTCTGCGGCCGCCCGGGCCTGAATGTGCCGCCCGGTGGGTCGGCGGTCCTCCGTCGGCAGCTCCAGTAACGCCACAATCCGGTTTGCGTTGAGTTTTCGCATGTGCTTTTGCCTCTGTGTCCGTATCGTCATCTCGTTGGTACCGGTTCGAACATTGGATGATGGGGCGCCAGGTCATCGGGATCACGCATCCCCGCGACCATCTGCATGAGCACCAGTCTGCCATTGCAGATTCTCGGGTACAGATACGCCAGACCCTGGTCCGGGTACTCGACAAATACGTGCGGATCGCTGGTCCCCGCCTCCTTATAGCGGAGCAGATCGACCATTTGCGGTCCCAGCAGTACCGGACTCTCCGCTTGCTCCGCGCCATGCGCAAAGTATCGGAAGTCTTGCAGCACCACTCGCGGTCCTGCAGGTGCGTCCAGCGCGACCGACCATCCGGCCGTCGGACCAACATAGGAATGTGCCGGAAAGGCGAACTGCTGCGTGTAGAGCCCGTTGTCGCCTAGCACGACCGTTTCCTCGCCCCTGATCCGACTGGCGGTGGGTAGGTCGGGACTCACGTAGTCCCGGTAGGAAACCTTCCATGTACCAATTAACATCTCGCTCGTCAGGTGTGGGGGAATCGCACAGGGAGCCAGGAGCCTCGGCTGACACGCAAGACAGAATTGCGCGATCACCAGGATCGCAGCGGCGGCAAGCGTGGTCGTGCGCGGCTTCATTTCCGGATTATCTCACGCCATTTATCGGTCTGAAACATGTTCCCGCCCGGACCTGGGGCGTCGCGTGCCGGATGAGACGGCGGCAGGCGCCGCACCCGGCTGCAGCCGCCCTAGCGGGTATCGAACGTCTCGAGCTTCTTCCCGAACCCTTGCCAGGGCTGCAGCACCCGCATCCGCTTCTCGGCCCAGGCTTCAGCGGTCTCATCGCTGGTAAGGCACGTATCGAGTTGCTCGAGATACGGCTTCAGCTCGCCCGGTGGCGAGAAGTGCACCGTCGTCACCCTGAACGTGGGCCGCACCGCGCCCAGGTCGTGCTCACCCGGGGCCAGGTCAAAGCCCATCCCCAGCGCGGGATAGTGGACCGCCAGGTCGTAGAACCAGCCCTCCGGCCCCACGACGCGCACGCTTCCACGTACTCGGGCGGACCCAGGCGATCGACCACGTGCTGCAAGGTGGAACGGCGCTCCGGCGACCAGACCATCATGACCAGCTTCCCGTGCTCGCTGTAGAGATGGCTGGCAGAACCCTCCCAGTTCCCCTTCAGGTCACGACCCGGCACCCACGACTCATTAGCTCGTCCTCCAGGCCGTTACGTTCCTGCTCGCTCAGGGCAGCGAGGAAGCCATCCAACTCGCTATCGGTCGTCTGTCCCGGCGTCAGCCCGCGCCAACAGGGCAGATCGCAGGGGTTGTCGGCGAACAGATCGGTGGGCGGCAAGAGAGTGGTACAGGCTGCCAGCAGCAGCAGCACGCCCAGCAGACCGTAGCTCGTTCTCGTGCGCATCGTCATCTGGCTCCTGCACGCCGGTAGGCTTTCCGCCGGCTGGCGAAGAGGCTGGTCACGTACGAGTATCGCAGATTTTGCGTCCAACCACGATCGTTGTGGCATGGCCGGCAAACACGCACGCCGTCAGCGCTTCCGCCCAGTCCTCAAGCTTGCCGTTCATCCCGCATGGGGTGGCGCGGCGTTTGGGCCCGGCCGCTTCCCTATTCCTGCAATTCAAACGCACCCACCGGATAGTCGGGATCCGCTTTCAAGTACCGCAGCCACAGGCTGCGCGGGGGGAAGGGCGGGCTGTTCACGCCCGTGATCAGCACCACCACCTCGTCCTGGAAGCGCACCGAGGCCCCCGTGCACCAGTCCCACCACACGCCGCCGCCCGGCTCCTGGTTGGCAGCGCAGTCCGGCCCCCGCCGATTCGCGCAATCGGGCATGCCCTGCAGATGCAACAAGGGGATGCCGCTGTCCCGCTCTTCTACCCACCAGCGTTGGTCGCCCGCGCTCTCGTAGTGCACGCCCGAGACCGGGGCGACATAGATCTGCGTGTAGGTGTGGTCCGCGCGCAGGATCAGGGTGGTATGGGCACCCACGCCCAGGTGGTCGACCCAGGTGCCCACCAGCGCGCTGTCCTGGAACGGCGCGGGGGGCGGCGTGCACTTGCCCCCCCGTCCCCCCCGCAGCACGGCCCCCTCGAGCACTTGCCGGGTGGGATCCCAGTTGGCGACCACCGTGGCGTCCCCCCGCCCGGCGCTGCAGCCGGCCAGACCGGCCGCCAGCAGCCAGAACAGCAGGGTGGCCAGCCAGGGGGTACGGATGGGGCGTGCGTTTCGCATCATCGCTCCCCTACATAGGCGGTGAAGTCCGGCCAGGGCAGCCGCACGTCCCCCAGCCAGTAGTCCCAGCAGGCGCGTGCAAAGCTACGGCCACAGCCGACCGGCCGCGGGGCGCGGGTATCGATGGTGAGGTGGTGGCGAATGGTGGGGTGAGAGCGGACGGTTCCCGGCATGCAGCGCCTCGTGCGGACGCCGGTGACGACGGCGTCACCGGCAGTATACCCGATCGCACGCCGCTTGCCTGTAGTACCTCGCTCCCAGCGGCCTGCCGGGCAGCGGCGGTTCTGCGGGCTGCGCATCGCAGGTGGTCGCGGAAAAGGTGCGGACCGGGAAGGCCCACGGGCGCGCCGCGGCCGGGGATCGCTCACAAAAAGCACCGGGATCACATCCTTCCCGCGACCATGCCCGGCCGTGCCGGGTGCATCGCACGCTGGGGGCAATATGTAGGATAACATGCCGATGTTGTCCCTGACGCAGGGCAGAAAGCGCCAAGGAGCAACAAGCAGGCATGCTCTGCCCCGCTGCCAACCGGCACTAAAGTGACCGGTCTGATACGAAAAGTCGGTTGAAAACATTAACAAACTAATCAGTTAAGTGCGTGCGCCAGGCCGACGTAGCTGAGCAGGGCGTCCGAGCCGTCACGAAAGCCATCCAGGGCGCTGGCGACCTGCTGCGTCAGTGCTGGCCAGTCGTCCGCCCAGCGGTGCAGGTGCAGCACGTTCTGCCGAAGCCAGCGCCACAGCTTCTCGATGGGATTGCACCAGGACGCATAGGACGGCAGACACAGCAACTGGATGGGCAACTCGGCCCTGAGCGCCTGCGGGCTGGGCTGCGTGGGCGAATTGCCGGGGTGCGCACCGGCCAGGGGTAGCGCTGTGCCGCCAGACAGACCAGCACGTCCGGATGGAAGTGCAGGGGCCAGTTGTCCAAGACGGCGTAGATGACCTCGGCCTCTGGGTAAGCCGCCCGCACCGCCTGCCAGAACTGCGGCAAGTTCCTTGCGCCCGGCCACCCGCTGTTGGGTGAAGGTGACTTGGCCCGTCAGGGCATTCAGCGCCCCGATAATGCGCTGCCACTGGTTGCTGCGGTACGAGCGATAGGCCAAGGGCTGGACGTGGCCTTGGCGCTCGTAGCTGCGGGCGAGACTGGGTTGGCGGTAGTAGGTGCATTCATCGACATACAGCAGCACCTGTCGTTGCGGGCTCCCCCTGCACTGCGGCCAGCCGCTCGCCGATCAGCGTCAGCTTGGCGGCGTAGTGCGGGTCAGGGCTGTGCACGTAGTCGCGGGCCTGCTTGTAGCGGATGCCCAGCCGGTCGAGCAATTGCCACAACCCGGGCCGGCTGCGCAGGCTGCAGCCAGTCCAGGCTCTCTAGCAGCGTGGCCAGTTGCCAGCGGCTCTGCTGGTGCCCCCAGGGTGCGGGGGTCCCCGCCGCAGCACGTGCAGGATGGCGGCCGTGGCCGCTTCAGCGCTCGGGTGCTGAGGGGGAAAAAGCCGGCTTGCGGCCGGTGCCCGGACGGACGTACAAACCGGCGATGCCTTCCGCCCGGAAACGGCGGATCCAGCTGCGCACCGTATCGGGATGGCGCGGCCGCAGCAGACCCTGAAGCGCTACCTGCCGGATCGAGTTGCCGCTGGCAACTTTCAGGATAGCGGCTGCGTGCTCCCGCAGGTAGGGCTTGGCATGGTGAGCCCGGGTCTGCTCCAGCAGCTGGCGCTCGGCCTCGCTCAACACGAGCACGAAGCGCCCCCCACTGGGATTGCGTGGTTGCATGCCGGCAGTCTGCCAGACCCGGCCGCCCCTGACTGTGCCACTGCTTACCTGATTCTTTACTTCACAAAACCGACTGGCGAGCAAACGGGTGCGCGCCCCGCCTGGGGATTGACTGGCGCTACGCGCGGCACCGACGTTAAGACCGACTGACGAGCAAGTGGGTGCGCGCCCCGGCTCGGGTGACCAATAGGGTCGTCGACAGGGGCTCCGCAGTCGGTTCTCAACCGACTTTTCGTATCAGACCGGTCACTTTAGTGCCGGTTGGCAAAGCGGGCGGCGGGGCAACAAGCAGGCATGCTCTGCCCCGCACACGGGACAACATCGGCACGCATACTGTCCTACATATTGCCGCCAACGTCGGATGCACCCGCCCTCCCTATGTGCATTCCGTCATAGTGCCGGATAATGGTATACTGGCGCGGTTTTGCCGGGAGGATGAAGTGCGCGTTGTGGTGTTGGGGGCGGGGGCCATCGGTTCGCTCGTCGGGGCGCGGCTGGCGCTGGCCGGGCACGAGGTGGCGCTGGTGGGCCGCGGGCCGCTGGTTGCCGCCGTGAATGCCGGGGGGATCGAGCTGAAGGAGCCGGGCCGTGCGTGCCGGGCGGACGGCGTGCGTGCGAGCAGCACGGTGGCCGAAGCGCTCGCGGGGCCGCCTTTCGACCTGGGCGTGGTGAGCGTGAAAGCGTATGACACCGGCTCGCTGATCGCAGAGCTGCGCTCCGCGGGAGCCGCCATCCCACCCCTGCTCACGCTCCAGAACGGGGTGGGGAACGAGGAACAGTTCGCCGCCGCCTTCGGCCCCGAACGCGTGGTCGCAGGGACGATCGAGACCCCGGTATCGGCGCCCCGCCCGGGCGCAGTGACGGTCCACCGCGGGCGTTATGGCGTGGGGCTGGCCCCGGTCGGGACGGGCGCACCGGTAGGGGCGGCGGCCGCTGCCCTGCGGGATGCGGGGTTCCGCGTCGAGACCTTCGACGACTACCGTTCCCTGAAGTGGACGAAGCTGCTCATGAACATGCTGGCGAACGCCGGGGCAGCGATCCTCGACTGGTCGCCGGCGCAGGTGATGAAGGATCCGGCCGGCCGGGCGCTCGAGGGCCGTGCGTGGCAGGAGGCGCTCCGCGTCATGAAGCGGCGCCAGATCGAGCCGGTGGCGCTGAACGGATACCCGCTGCGCGCGTTTGCGCCGGTCGCGCTCCGGCTCCCCCCGGCGTCCTCGGCCTGCTGCTCAGCCGCTTCGTCAGCGGCGGACGCGGGAGCAAACCGCCGTCGCTGCACCTGGCGCTGGCGGCGGGGAAGCGCAGCGAAGTGGGGTGGTTGAACGGGGCGGTGGCCTCAGCCGGGCGCGAAACGGGCGTTCCGGCGCCGGTGAATCATGCGTATACGGAACTTCTGTTGGCGCTCACCGAGGGCAGGGTAGAGCCAAGCCTGTACTGCGGCCGGCCGGACCGGCTGCAGACATTCGTGGGAAGGTAAGCGCTCGTCTCAAAGGAGACGGTGCGGGAGGACAGATTGCTGTCAGTCGAGCAGACGGTTCTTTTCGGCATACTGGTGGGACTTCTTCTCTGGTACACCGCCGGCGCCTGGTATAACCGCCGGCGTGGTTTCCAGACAGGGCAGTGGCTGTCGCAGGCGTTGGGGCTATTTGGCGGGCAGTTGGCCTGGAAGTGGGTGGGCACCGCCAGCTCGGGCGCGCGCATCACGATCGAGAACGCCCTGCGCCCCTTCGAGAAGGTCCAGATCATCTTCGCCATGACCACCCGCGAGATCCTGCCGTTGTGGATCCTGGAAAAGATCCGGCGGCGCGGCGACGTGCTGGCGATCCATGCGGATCTGCGCAAGGCGCCCGCGCAGGAGATCGAGGTGCTGCCGCTGCACGGCTCGCTGAAGAAATCTCTGGACGCAGCGTCGGCCGGCCGCCCGTGGAACTGGGAAGAAGCGCCGTATGGCTTCGGGATCGGCACGCGCGATCCGGAGACGGAGCTGGTGGCGCGCGTGCGCACGTTCGTGGGCGAGTATGGCGCCCACCTGCAGCGGCTGTCGCTGCGCCCGGACCGGAAGTCTCACCTGGTGGTCTTCATGGCCCTGGAGCACATGCAGGAGCGCCCCGCCGGACAACTCATCCATGCGTTGAAGGATGTGGCGCTCCCGGTGCGGGCGGCGGCGCGATGTCCAGGGGGCTAACGGCGCCGGGGAAGAGACCACGGAGAAGGACGCCGCAAAGGCGGGGACGCGCCACAAGAAGCGTTAGCGCGCCGCCCGTCTCCGCATTCGTTTTAGCGGGCCAACCAACCCCCGTCTACCGGGACGATGCTGCCGTGCAGATAGTCTGAGGCGGGGGACGACAGGAAGACGGCCGCCCCGACCAGGTCTTCGGGACGCGCCCAGCGACCGGCGGGAATACGTTCGGTGATGCTCGCTCGGCGCACCGGATCGTTCAGCAGCGCTTCGGTGAAGTCGCTCTCGACGTAGCCCGAAGCGATGGCGTTCACGTTGATCCCCAGGGGCGCCCACTCAGCCGCCATTGCCCACGTGATCCCCGCCAGCCCGCTCTTCGCCGCCGTGTAGGCGGGCACCCGCATGCCACCCTGAAATGCCAGCACAGAGGTGAGATTCACGATCTTGCCGCTGCCGGCAGCCGCCATCACCCGCGCGGCCGCCTGCGACAGGAAGAAGATCGCCTTCAGGTCGAGCTGGACCACGGCGTCCCAGTCGGCCTCGCTGTACTCCAGCGCCGGCGCGCGGCGGATGATGCCGGCGTTGTTCACCAGGATATCGAGCCGCCCGAAGTCGCGGACGACTGTGTCCACGATCCCCTGCAGCTCCTCGACGGTCGCCGTTCCCAGGTCGGTCCGGACCGGCACGAACCGCTGCCCGGCTGCCTCAACGGCGGCGCGGACCTCTTGCCCCTCACCCCGGAAGACGCCAACGATGCCGGCACCCGCCTCGGCGAGCCCGGTTGCGATGGCCCGGCCGATGCCGCGGCTGGCCCCGGTGACGACGGCAACCTTGCCGTCCAGGCGAAACTGATCGAGCGCCGGCATCCTGTCCTCCCCTACGCTATGCGTCTTCCTGGATGCCCGCCAGGCGCATCGCGAGGCGCGCCTTGCGTGGCAGATTGCTCTGGCGCAGGATCATGATCCGCTGCGCCTGCGGCGACCCGGCGCCGTGCATCGATTCGACCAGCGCGGTGCCGCCCGTCATGTTCTCGATCAGCCGGGCGATGCGCATGCGGTCCTCGGTCGGCACGCCTTGCCAGCCCGGCGAAGTACTTCTGCGACGTACGGGCCGACCACGGGTGTGTCGAGGTCGTGCTCCGATGGCAGCGTGGCGATCAAGCCGCCGGCGATGTCCTGCGCCAGCCGGGCGATCTCGAAGATGTTGCGGGTGACGTTGAGCTTGGTCGACGTTGGCCAGCAGCGGGTCGACGAAGTAGGCGCCGGACGCGGTCGGCGTGCCCTGGCCGGAGCAGGCGATCGAGCAGCAGTAGAGGGTCTCCGCCAGGTGGACCATCTCGGTCAGCTTGTCCTTGACGTGCGACGCCTTGCCCACGCCCTGGTAGTCGGCCAACAGGCGCGGTCGCGCCGATCAGGACGTCGGCCAGCACCCGTCTTGCAGCCGCCGTAGTTCTGCCGGTGGTAGGAGGCGAAGCGCTCCACCAGCAGCCCGGCGAACTCGGTCTCGCCGCACATGAAGACGCGCTCCCACGGGCACGAAGACGTCCTCGAACACGACCAGCGCCTCGCCGCCCACGATGCCGTAGCGGGCGTTGCCCTGGTCGATCGTCGCCCTCTCACTTGCGCGTGTCGTTCGTCTGGCGGCCGAAGATGTAGATGATGCCCGGGCGCGTCGACCGGGACGGCGAAGGCGACGGCGTAGTCGTCGTCGTCCGGCCCCATGCGCGACGGTGGGCATCACGATGCATCTCGTGCGAGTTGACGCAGCCCGGTCTGGTGCGCCTTGGCGCCGCGCACGACGATGCCGTCGTCGCGCCGCTCCACCACGTGCAGGAACATGGTCGGGGTCGGCCTGCTTGCTCGGGCGCGAGGCTGCGGTCGCCCTTGGGGTCGGTCATCGCCCCGCCGCACATCAGGTCGTTGTCCTGCACGTAGTTCAGGAAGTCGCGGAAGCGGCGCGTGATAGTCGGTGCCCAGCTTCCTGTCCATCTCGTAGGTGACGATGTAGAGCGCGTTCATGGCGTCGAAGCCCGACGCAGCGCTGGAAGCAGGTGCCGGTCTGCTGGGCGATGAGCGCGCAGCATCTTGACCTTCTTGACCAGGTCGTCGGTGCTCTGGTGGATGTGGGTGAAGCGGTTGATCGTCTCGCCGGTCAGGTGCGACGTCGCCTGCATCAGATCGGTCGCGCCTCGGCGCCGTTCGTGCGCCGAGGAAGGGCGTAGGTGAGCGACGCCGCGTTGATGTGCGGGCGGAAGGCGGGATGATCGACCGATATCGTCGATCCTCTCGCCCATGTAGTAGACCTCGAGCGTCTGCCCGCGCAGGCTCTCGATATATTCCTGGGGAGTCTTCATGGCCACGGTCCTCTCGTGCCCGCCCTGTGAGTGGAGGGACGGGGCCGGAGCAGCGCTGCTCCGGCCCCTGGTTGTTGCCGGTTATGCCATCCCGTAGCGGGCGATATTCTCGTCGGCAATCGCCTGGATGTCGTCGATATGGCCTTCGCCGTCCTCGCGCTCGAACAGGTGGCGGAAGCGCTTCTGCGCCCGCAGGTACTCGACTACGGTCGTGCGCTTGTTGATCTTGCGCGATTTGAGCGGCCCTCTCGTCGCCACCTCGTACAGCGGCACGAGCCCGCTCTGCACGGCCAGGCGGCCATCTCGATCGTGCTTGCGGAGTCGAAGCCCCAGCCGATCGGGCACGGCGTGTGCAGGTCGATGTACTTCGGGCCCTGGATCGACAGCGCGATCTTGACCTTGCGCTGCAGGTCCTTCGGGTAGGCGATCGAGGCCGTCGCCACGTACGGGATGTCGTGAGCCAGGGCGATGGCGGCCAGGTTCTTCTTGCGCTCGCGCTTGCCCCACGCCGCCGAGCCGGACGGGGTCGTGGTGGTCGTGGCGCCCAAGGGGGTGGCGCTCGAGCGCTGGACGCCGGTGTTCATGTAGGCTTCGTTGTCGTAGCAGATGTACGAGCATGTCGTGGCCGCGCTCGAGCATGCCGGAGAAGGAGCCCAGCCCGATGTCGAGTGTGCCGCCGTCGCCGCCGATGACCACCACCTTCACCTTGTCGGCCAGCCCGCGCATCTTGAGGGCCGCCGAGACGCCCGACGCCACGGCGCCGGCGTTCTCGAACAGGACGTGCAGCCAGGGCACGCCCCAGGCCGCGTAGCCATACGGGCTGGTGAAGGTCTCGAGGCAGCCTGTCGGGCTCACCACGATCACGTCGGGCCCGGCGGCCTCCAGGATCGCCCGCACGCCAATCGCTGCCCCGCAGCCGGGACAGGCGCGATGCCCGGGCGCAAACGAATACGTCGTCGTAAGCAGGATTCATCGTCATTACCCCTAGTGACTCCACCGGCAGGTTGGCGAGGCCGAAGGCCGACGCACTCGAGTCTCGGACGCGCCCTGCCGGCATCCAGCGCCCGCCGGGCCTCGGTCACGCCATCTCCCGGGCCGTATCCAGCGTGACCTCGCGGCCGCCGAACCCGGCCAGCAAGCTCAGCACCAGCGGCCTGCGTGCGGCGTCGTAGAGCGCCGCCTTTACGTCGATGCCCAGCGACGCCGGCATACCCGACCGAGAAGGCCCGGTCGAGCACGATCGCCGCCCCCACCCCGGCTCGAGCGCCTTGCGGATCTGCGCCGCCGGGAAGGGCCGGTAGCTGCGGATCTTGAGCAGCCCGACCTTGATGCCTTCCGCCGCGCATGCAGTCGACCGCCTCGCGCAGGGTGCTGCAGGTCGAGCCCATCGCAACGAGCACGATCTCGGCATCGTCGAGCGCAGTAGGTGTCGATCAGCCCACCGCTGTAGTGACCGAACGGCCGCGCGCACTCGTTCGCCACCGCTCGATACTTCGCCGCGGACGTGCTTCAGCGCCTGCTCGTGCATGTAGCGGAACTCGAGGTTGTTGTGTCGTCCGAGATCGAGCCGAAGATCATCGGGCGCTCGGGCGTCAGGTAGTGGAGCGGCTCGTAAGGCGGGAGGAAGTCGTCGACGGCCTCCTGGCGAAGGTGCTGCACCGGCTCGTAGACGTGGGTGAGGATGTAGCCGTCCACGCACACCATCACGGCGAGCAGGACGTCGTGGTCCTCGGCGATGCGGAAGGCCTGGATGTGCGTGTCGTACGCTTCCTGCGCGCTCTCGACATAAAGCTGGATCATGCCGGCGTCGCGGAAGGTCACGCGTGTCCTGGTGGTCGGGCTGCAGCCCCAACGGGCGCCGACACCTGGCGGTTAGCCGCCGTGATCACGACCGGCAGGCGGGCGCCGGCCAGGTAGTAGATCACCTCGGTCATCAGCATGAGGCCCTGCGACGACGAGGCGGTATAGGCGCGCACACCGGCAGCGCTGGCGCCGGCGATGACCGACGCGGCCGAGAACTCGGAGTCAACGCTGGATGTATTCGGCCGTCAGCTCCCCGTCTGCGACACCATGCTGCGCCAGGAACTCGACGATGTGGGTCTGGGGGGTGATCGGATAGGCCGAGATGACGCCGGGCCGGGACGCTGTCACGGCCTGGGCGATGGCCATCGAGCCTTCCATCACCGCAAGCTGTTGTACGGCCGGCATTGGCTTTAGATCGTCATCATGCCTCCTCCGCCACCATGCTGATCGCGTGCCGGTAGCGCATTCCTCGGCGCACATGCCGCAGCCCTTGCAGTAGACATAGTCCAGGACGGCCTCTTGTCTGACGATCAGCATGCAGCTATCCGGGCAGTACATCTCGCAGATCCCGCAGCCGTTGCAGGCGTCGGGTCGACGACGGGCTGGTTGTAGCGCCACCCGCCGGTAGGATAGGCCATGGAGGTACGCGGGGCCACGACGGCGGCAAAGTGGAGCGGGCGCCCGGGAGCGCCGAGCGCCGCGGCTGCTCGGTCCAGGTTGACGGCCGGCATGCCCAGCATGGTTCTTGCGGCACCTCGACGCCGCCGTTGCGGGCCCTCACCCATGTCAATCATAGCCCATCTGCGCGGCGCGGCCGTTCTTCTCGCCCAGCTCGCCGGGGAAGCGGTGAATGTAGGCCTTCTGGATGGCCGCCAGGCTGATCTCACCCGGTAGCCGCGGCAAATGCCGCCGAGCATGGCGGGATTGACGAACGGCTGCCCGAACACCTCGAGGGCGATCCGGGTTGCCGGGGACGGTGTAGACATGGGCGTCGGCCGTCCACGAGGATCTCCTGTGGATCCATCTGGCTGTCGATCATGACGGCGCCGCCGGGCTTGAGCCCAACCAGCACGTCGACCATCTCGAGCAGGGTGCGATCCAGGATGACGATGTAGTCCGGTTCGTGACACGTGCCGCAACCGGATGGGCCGGTCGACAGGCGTACGAAGGCCTGTACCGGGGCGCCGCGGCGTTCGCCGCCGAAGGCGGGGAACGCCTGTCCGATACTTGCCGTCTTCAAAGGCGGCCACCGCCAGCAGTTCCGCGGCGACACCGCGCCCTGGCCGCCACGCCCATGGATGCGTGCCTCTTTCAAAGTTTTTCCTCCTCGGGAGCGAGCCTCCGGCCGGGCCGGAGCATCAGCGATCGCTCACCGTCGTTCAAGCAGGGCGCCGCGCTGGCGCGGCGCCCGGACCATCTGCACCGATGAACCTTCACAAACCGATCAGGTCACCTGTAGGTCACGCTTGTAGCGTGACACCGTGCACAATCGCGTGATACCGTGCTCCGGCAATGCCGCACATTTGCATTACGCGCGAACCGTCACGCTACAAGCGTGACCTACATGCCTTTGCACATAGAGGGCGAGCGTGGGAGTGCGTACATGATCGGTTGGTTAAGGTTCATCAGTGCAGCAGAGCGCATGTGTTGCGCTAGGCGTTCTCTACGACGGTCTTGGTGATCGTCTTCAGGTTTTCGAGCGGGGTCCGCAGCGGAACTGCGCACTCCGGCCCGACGACCTGCACGCCCGCCTGCAGCGCGTGGCGGGTCTGCTCGGCCACCATCTCTGGCGTGCCGGAATAGAGAACTTCGGGATTGTTGATGTTGCCGACCAGCGAGATGCGCCCGCCCATGGTGCGCATGGCCTCGACGGCATCATTCTTGGAATCGAAGTGGAAGGCGTCGAAACCGGCATCGGCGATGTAACCGCATGCGGTCGAGCGTCTTGCCGCAGATGTGCAGCACCATCGGGCAGCCGAGCTCCGTGAGGATCTCCCGGTGCACCGGCAGCAGGAAGTCGCGGTACATGGTGCCCCGCACCAGGTCGCCGGTGGCGTGGTCGGCCAGGCAGAGCATGTCGGCGCCGGCGGCGATCTGCGCCTTGCCGAACAGGATGGTGACCGCTTTCAGCCGGTCGAGGAACGCGTGCACGGTGTCCGGCTCGAGCTTGGTCTTGATCAGGAAATCCTGCAGGCCGTGTGTGTTGTACGAAAGAGTCCAGGGACCCATCACCTTGCCGATGATGCACACTTTGTGGCCGTAGTTGTGGCGCAGGATGCTGGATCGCTTCCAGGCACGATGCGATGGCCGGGTGTTCCAGGAAACCATCCGGAATGCGGACATCTTCCGGGTTTTCGAAGATGTGCTTGCGCACGGTGGGCATATCGGCGATCGAGCCCCAGTCCATCTCGCAGCCCAGCGCGGCGGCTTCCTGCGTCACGCTGAACACGGGCATGATGGCGTCGTAGCCGAGGATGTCGTAGGCGCCGGCGGCCAGACTGCGCCAGCTTTGCGCCCGTCGGTGTGCACGTCGGGGAAGAAGGCGCCCGTCATCTCCATCTGGTCGACGGTGGCTACCGAGGTGGGGCTGCCCACCGGCGTGCGGTCCACTCGCCCGCCCATGATTCCGGCGAGAAAGCGCCGCTTGGGGGTCATTGTGCGATCGAGCATTTGTTGGCTCCTTCTCATGGCAAGAGAAGGGGAGCCAGGCTGGACTTGCCGGCTCCCCTTACCGATTCTGCAGTTGTCCCCGGACCCTACTGGTGAGGGACCCGTTCAGCCACCGGCTGTGGCTTATCTTGGTGAGGATGTTTCGGCAGCAGCGGCGTGATCAGCATCGCGATGCCCTTGAAGAGCAGTTTGATAACGATCATGAGTGGGCGCAGCGCCCAATCGATGAGCTCGTTCATGTTGCCCATGCCCTGTGCAAACCAGACGAACACCGGCCGCAGAAGTTGCAGCGGCTTGATGCGGGCGTAGGCGATGCAGAGCACGATGGTGGCGGCGGAGATGGCAAACTTCACCGGAGCCTCAAAGTGCATTCCGGCGAACAGCTTCAGCAAGATCTCAACACCGATGTTGAGTACGACGAGATACGCAGCCGTGGAGAGAATCGGTTCCCTCTTGATGAGATAGGTGAAGATGCCGGCGGCGAAGCGCATCGTGATGATGCCCAACCCAACGCCGACCATCACCACCCACAGCTTGTCCGACAGGGCAACGGCGGCCACGACGTTGTCCAGGCTGAAGGCGAGATCCGCCAGCTCGAGGCTGAGAACCACACCCCAGAAGCCCGCATCGGTATTTACCATTGTCTCCGATGCATCGTGTTCACCCGGCTGATCTGCTTTGGCCAGATGCTCGAAGGCCAGCTTGATCAGGTAAGCAGCGCCCACGATCTGCAGGAACTCGTTGTCCATGACGACCTTCGCCAAGACAAGCATGAGCCCGCGGCCGGCGTACGCGCCGAGGAGACCGACTTTGAGCGCAGCCATCTGCTGCGTGCCGAAGACCCGATCCGTGAAGGCCTGCAGGAAGTGCAGCGCCCGCGGATACGGGACCGGCTTGTCGGTCGGGAGGACCGAGACCATGGCGCCGAGGACCGCAGCATTGTCGATGGAGAGGATACCCTCCAAGAAAATCAGCTGGATCACTACGGACAGGATGCTGAGAAAATCGTCGCCAGTGTGCACCTTTCATCACCTCAAATGGTCTAGCAGAAGCCGGCCTCCTGCTGCGAACAACCCCTCGGTCACACGATGAACGCCCGTGGATTGAAGAACCCAGACGCGTCCCACCGCGTTTTGAGGGCGTTCATAATACCCAGTCCTTCGCTCCCATAATCACATAAAGTGGCGGTTTGGTCAAACCCGCTGAGAGCTATGCTGTAACCGCCATTCCCGTCCGTCGTGGTCTGCAGGCGGTCCAGCGAGCCCGTACGCCGCGTACACCAGGCCGGTGGGCACATCCGCCAGCCAGGAGGCGCCATCCAGCACAGGCGCCAGGTCGATCAGAACGCGCGCCAGGTCCTTGGGCGCCACGCCGACCCTGACAGTTGGCGTGCCGGCACTGTAGCCAGACCTCAGCCACTCCTGCCATATTTCTACACCCGACGCCGCCACCGCGCAAGGGGCAGCCGCTCCGGCATCGCGCAGCGCCGAGCACACCTGCCCCAGCTCAGCGTGAACGTCCTCGGGCACGCCTTCGGCCGTATACACGACTGCGTAGGGTGAGGCGATGCCCGCGATATCGCAGTTATGGCACAGCAGCACCGACGAAGAGATCATCGCCACGCGCAGCAAGCGCTGTCCAAGCCTGACGGCATGGGGGAGGTCATCGACAGGTACGGCGATGGTCTGGCGCAGGCGCGGCAGCGGCATGAGCTTGAGGGCCACGTCGGTGATCAGGCCCAGTGTCCCGTGAGCGCCGATGAACAGCTTGACCAGGTCATAGCCGGCCACATTCTTCATGACGGGCCGCCCCAGCCGGAGCAGCCGCCCGTCGGGCAGCACGGCATTCAACGCCAGCGTCAGATCGCGCACGGCGCCGTAACGCGAGCGGAGCGGGGCGTTGTAGTTGGTGGAGAGGATGCCGCCCAGGGTTGCGTGGGGCCAGGGGGAGCCGAGCGGCACCCACATCCCCACTTTTCCGGCTTCGGCCTGCAGCTCCTCGACGGTAGTGCCGGCGCCGGCGGCAATGTAGAGATCTGACGTCGACAGGGTGCGTACGCCGCGGAGGGCGCACGTACTGAGGACCATCTCCGTTGGGGGTAACTGCCCGGACTTGGTGCCGCTGCCTTGCACGCGCAGCGTACGCTGGGGGCGTTCTGCCGCCCACGAAGCCACCATCTCCGCCGCCTCTTCAGCGCTGTGCGGTTCCAGGCGCTCCGGTAACCGCGGCGTCGATTCGATGAGCGGCCACTCCAACGCCGGGAGCGGTTCCGGCAAAATCTTCCCCGGGTTGAGCAACCCGTCAGGATCGAACGTCTCTTTGATATCCCGCATCGCGTGCAGCTCAGCCGGCGTGTACATCAGCCGCATGTACTCGCGCTTCTCCGAGCCCACCCCATGCTCACCGGTGATGGTGCCGCCCATCCGGACGCAAAGCGCCATCACTTCGTCGCCGGCCGCGTGCACGCGGCGCACCATGTCTGTGTCGCGCGGGTCGAACATGATCAGCGGGTGCAGGTTGCCGTCACCGGCATGGAACACATAGCCGACGCGCAGGTCGTGCCGCGTGCAGATGGCGTTGATCTGCGCCAGCACGTCCGCCAGCGTCGAGCGCAGCACCGTGCCGTCCACGATCAGATAGGCGGGGCTGATCTGGGCGATGGCCCCAAACGCGCTCTTGCGGGCGTACCAGATCTTGTCGCGTTCGGCCGCGTTCTGCGCCATGCGCAGCTCGCGCGCCTTGCACTCCTCCATCACCTGCACGATCTCGGCCATCTGCCCGTCCAGGCTCTCCGGATGGCCGTCCGCCTCGATGATCAGCAGCGCCTCGGCGTCGGTGGGAAGCCCCGCATGCGCATACGCTTCCACGATGCCGATCATGTTGCGGTCCATCATCTCGAGCGTGGCCGGGACGAGCCCCCGCGCGATGACGGCTGAGACGGCGATGCCGGCCTCTTCCACCGAGTCGAAGATCGCCATCAGGGTCTTGATGCCCGGGATGTTGCGGACCAGCCGCAGCTGCGCCTCGGTAACGATCCCCAACGTGCCCTCGGAGCCGACCAGGAGCCCGGTGAGGTCGTATTCCGGGTAGTCGAAAGCGCGACCGCCCGTGTGGAGCACAGTGCCGTCGGCCAGCACCGCGGTCAGGCCGTTGACGTAGTTGGTGGTGACACCATATTTGAAGCAGTGGGGGCCGCCGGCGTTCTCGCCGAAGTTGCCGCCCAGGGTGCAGGCGCGCCCGCTGGCGGGGTCGGGTGGATAGTAGAGGCCGCGGGTCTTGACGAACTCGTCGAGGGTCTGGTGAATCATTCCGGGCTGCACGACGACCGACCGGCCCTCTTCGTCCAGCTCGACGACGCTCTTCATGCGGGCGAACGAGACGATCACTCCCCCGTGTGTGGCAACCGCGCCGCCGCTGAGGCCGGTGCCGGCGCCCCGTGCAACCACGGGAACCTTGTGCTCGCGCGCCCATCGCATCAGGGTGACGACATCTTGGGTGTGGCGTGGGAGGATAACGGCGTGTGGTCCGCCGTGACCCAGACTGGCGTCCAGCTCGTACGTGATCAGCTCGACCGGATCGGTGACGAACGCATCTGTAGGCAGTACAGCCTGCAGCGATCTCCATTGACCTCCGCCCAGGGTGTTCATGAAGCCTCCCGCGAATCTCCCGCAGCAGCGCGGATGCCGTATGGCTACATGGCGAATGCCTTGTTAAGTGCCCTACCCGCCGCGTTGCGATGGGTAGGGCAGCTCGAGCTCCTAGCAAAGTAAGGTCACGCAGGGCCGCCAGCAGCAGCACCACGTTTTCACGCCGGCTGCTGTGCCCCATCAGGCCGATGCGCCAGACCTTGCCCTTCAGCGGGCCGAATCCACCGGCGATCTCGATGTTGTATTCGTTGAGGAGGCGGCGTGCGCACGATCGGCATCGTCCATGCCCGGCGGCAATACGCGGCAGTGGTCAAAGAGGGCAGGCGGTTCTCGACCGGCACGAGCGGGGGCAGGTCCAGCGCCTCGAGGCCGTCCCACAGCAGTTGCGCGTTCGCCGGTGGCGGGCGAACGCGCTTCTCGAGGCCCTCTTCGACCACCAGCCGCAGCGCCTCGCGCAGGCGCATAGTTCATGCTGATCGGGGCGGTGTGGTGGTAGGTGCGCTCGTTGCCCCAGTACTTCTCGACCATGGTCAGGTCGAGGTACCAGTTGCGCGACCTGGTTCTTGCGATCGCGCAGCACCTCGCGCGCCCGCGTGGCCGATGGTGATCGGGGCCAGTCCGGGCGGGCAGGAGAGGCACTTCTGCGTGCCGCTGTATGCCACGTCGACGTCCCAGTTGTCGATCTCCACCGGCATGCCGCCGAGCGAGGTGACGGTGTCCAGCACAAGCAGCGCGCCGTGGCGGTGCGCCGCATCGGCCATCTCGCGCACGTGCAGCTGCATCGCGCCGGTCGAGGTCTCTGCGTGGACCAGCCCGAGCAGCTTGTAGCTTGCGCTCCCGGAGGCGGGCTTCCACCTCTTCGGGATCGAAGATCTCGCCCCACGGGCGCTCGATCCGATCGACGTTGGCGCCGTAGCGGCCCGCCATGTTGCACATGCGCTCGCCGAAGTAGCCGTTGACGCCGATGAGCACGTTGTCGCCCGGCTCGATGAAGTTGCACATGGCCGCTTCCATGCCGGCGCTGCCCGTGCCCGAGATCGGGATCGTCAGCTCGTTGCTGGTCTGGAAGACGTAGCGCAGCATCTCCTGCACATCGTTCATCATGGCCAGGAACTCGGGATCGAGGTGCCCAACCAGAGGCATGCTCATGGCCTGGAGCACGCGCGGCGCTACCATGGACGGGCCAGGTCCGAGGAGGGTACGAGGCGACGGATTCAGATCGGTGTAGGTATGGTTGTTCATGTTAGCAGATTGGCTCCATCGTTGCAGTCTCATCGTGCTGTTCGGCCATGCCTTCCAGCCACATGTGCGGGATCAGGCAGATGAACCGGAACACGTCTTCACCTGTATTGACCATCTGGTGCTTCTCGTTGCCGGGTATGAAGATGACGCTGCCTTCGCTCAACTCGATATTCTCGCCGTCGTCGCTCTTCACGTAGCCGGTGCCGGAGAGAACGAACACCTCGTGCTCCCACCAGTGGCTGTGATAGGGAGTGGTGATCCCCTTCTCCAGGTCGAAAATGCGCATGGCAAAGTGCGGAGCGCCATCGACCTCCCGAATCGGCCAGCGGGCGGTAACGCCCGGTGTTTCGTGCTCAATTTTTGCCGGTACTCTGCGATAGTCCTTCACGAACATAGTCGATCTCCCTTCACCGTGATCAACATCGGTTTGGCCGTTGCACGTAGATCACACGAACTCACCCTCACAAAAGCGCCGGGGCGGCGCCCGTGACTAAAGACACATTATAAGAGGAAAGCGCCCACGTTGAATAATCCGGAAGGGTCCCACTTCGCCTTGACGGCCCGCATCAGCGACAGACTCTCCGGCGCCCGGCTCCAGCGCTCGCGTCCGGCCAGTTCGCTCCCGGATGGGCCCGCCAGTACCGTGGCATAGCCGCCTCGCTCAGCCGGCGGCGCGCTGAACAGCCTGGATGGCCTCCGGCGCCGTCTCCTCGGGGTAGCGCAGATACAGCAGCCCGCTGGCGAGATCCGCCAACCAGCGGCAGTGCGCATCCCCCGCGGCTTCGATCAGGCCGGCCAGCTCACGAACGGGAACGCCGGCACGCACGTCGACCGCTGCCGGCTCCCGGCCCCGCAGGCATTGTGCCCAGGCGTCGCTGCCCACCACGTCGTCCCGCCGGACCCCCACCGGAGCCCGAAGGGATGCCAGCACTGCCTGCGCCTGCGCCAGCTCGGCCTCGACGTCCTGGCTAACCCCCTCTGCGGTGTAGACCAGCGCGAAGGGCGCTGCCGGCACGGCAGCGGCGGCCCCCGGCAGCAACAACAGTGCTGATGCCACCGAGCAGACGCCCAACAGGCGCTGTCCCCAACGCATCCCCAGCCCCAGCTTCTCGACCGGGATGACCAGGGTGCTCTGCGCCGCGGCAATGGCGAGAGCTTGAACGTGACGTCCGCCAGCAGGCCGAGCGTGCCATGGGCGCCCACGAAAAGCTTGGTCATGTCGTAGCCGGCCACGTTCTTGACCACCGGCCGGCCGGTACGAATCCGCCGCCCGTCGGGCAGCACGACCGTCGCAGACAGCACGAGGTCGCGGATACCGCCGTAGCGCATGCGCAACGGCGCGTTGAAGCCGGTCGAGACGATGCCACCCAGGGTAGCGTCTTCCCACGGCGAGACGAGCGGCACCATCATGCCGTCGCGCGCCAGCTCGGCTTGCAGTTCTGCCAGCGTGGTGCCCGCCCCTGCCGTCACATACAGATCTTCCGGTGCGTACGCGGTGATCCCTCGCAGCCTCGCGGTTGAGAGGGATGCACCGGCCGGCGGTAGCAGGGTCGACTTGGTGCCGCCGCCGCGCACGCGCACCGGGCACGGGCGATCGCGCGACAGCAGATCGCGCACGCAGCTTGCTGCTTCTTCGACCGATGCGGGTGCGAAGGACGGCTCATCGCCGGTTGCCGCCCCGGAAACCGGGGGCAGAGGCTCCGCGGCCGGCCATTCCGCCTCGTCTGGCAGGATCTTGCCCGGATTCAGCAGCTCGCCCGGGTCGAACGCCAGCTTGACGTCGCGCATCGCCTGGAGCTCAGCATGCGTAAACATCAGCGGCATGTAGCCGCGCTTCTCGAGGCCGGTGCCGTGCTCGCCGGTGATGCTGCCGTCCTTCGAGACGCACAGCTCCATGACCTTGCGCCCCGCGGCGTACGCCTTCTCGAACCCGCGCGGGTCCGAGGGGTCGGGGATGAAGATCGATGGGTGGAGGTTGCCGTCGCCGGCGTGGAACACGTAAGCGACCGGCAAACCTTCTGCGTCGCAAATCTCGTTGATCTGCGCCAGCGTCTGCGCCAGTTGGCTCCGCGGCACCGTGCAGTCCACGAGATAGTAGGCCGGGGAGATGCGTGACTTGGCCCCGGCCGCGCTCTTGCGCCCGTACCAGAAGCGCTCGCGTTCGGCGGCGTCGCGAGCGATACGCAGCTCGGTCGGGTGGTAAGCCTGCAGCACCTGCGCTATCTCCTCGATCTGCGGGCCTACGCTCTCGGGATAACCATCGGCCTCGATGATCAAGAGCGCTCCCGCATCGCAGGGATAGCCGGGATGGCAGAACTCCTCGATGATGCGCATGAAGCGCTGATCCATCATCTCCATGGTCGCGGGGACGAGACCGCGGGCGATGACCGCCGACACGGCGGCGCCGGCGCTCTCCACGGTATCGAAGGCCGCCAGCGCCGTCCGGACGGCCAACGGATTGCGGATCAATCGCAAATCGGCGCGGGTGATCACCGCCAGCGTCCCCTCGCTGCCGTTGATCAGGCCCGTGAAATCGTACTCGGGATAGTCGAAGGCGCTGCCCCCGGTACGCACCAGGCTGCCGTCCGCCAGGATGAGATCGAGCCCGGTGACGTAGTTGGTGGTCACGCCATACTTGAAGCAGTGGGGGCCGCCGGCATTTTCGGCGATGTTGCCGCCGATGGTGGCGGTGCGACCCGAAGCGGGATCAGGGGGGAAGTAGAGCCCGCGTGTCTTCACCAGCTCGTCGAACGCCAGGTTCACGACTCCAGGCTCCACCGAAGCGCTGCGGCCGGCTTCGTCGAGCTGCAGCACCCGATTCATGCGCGTCAAGGAGAGGATCACGCCGCCGCGATCTGGAACCGCGCCGCCCGATAGCCCGGTGCCCGAGCCGCGGGCGATCAACGGCAGCCCGTTCTGCCTTGCCCATTCCAGCGACCGCGCCACGTCGGCGGCTGTGTCGGCGAAGATGACGCCATCCGGACTGCCACGATCCATCAGGCTGGCGTCCGTCTCGTAGGTAATCAACTCGACCGGGTCGGTGACGATCTGTCGCGGCGTAAAGTGCTGCAGCAGGCTCCTGGCTATGGTTGTGCCGCCGAAGGTCGAATGCGCCATTCTCTCCGTCACGATGCCCGGTACGACATATCGAGGACTTCGGCGACGTGCACGACTTTGGCGTTGAGCCCGGCCCGGCGCACGCCGGCGATCAGCTGCATGTGGCAGCCGGTGTTGGCGGCCACGATCAACTCCGCCCCGCTGGCGGCGATGTCGGCCATCTTGGCATCCAGCACCTGGTCGGCGGTCTCGGAGTGCACGATGTTGTAGACCCCGGCACTGCCGCAGCAGCGGTCGGGCTGCTTGAGCTCCACCAGCTCCAGCCCCGGCACGCTGCGCAGCAGCTCGCGCGGCTGCTTGATCACCTTCTGCGCATGCCGCAGGTGGCAGGAGTCGGCGTAGGTAGCCTTGACCTTGACCACGCCCTGGGGCTTGACGTGCAGATGCGCCGCCAGGAACTCCGAGATGTCCTGCACCTTGGCCTGGAACTGCTGCGCCCGCCCGTGGTAGAGCGGGTCATCCAGGAACAGGTGCGCATACTCGTCTTTCAGCGTCGCCCCGCAGCCGCCGGCGTTGGTGATGATGGCTTCGCACTCCACCGCCAGGAAGGCATCGATGTTCTGTTTGGCCAACTCCCGCACCAAGCCCTGCTCGCCCACGTGCAAAGGCGCCGCCCCGCAGCAGGTCTGCCCCTGCGGGAACACGACTTCGTAGCCGTTGCGCTGCAGCACGCTGATGGTGGCGGCGTTGGCCGGCGACAGGAAGGCTTCCTGGATGCAGCCGATGAAGAAGGCCACCGTCCCCCGCTGCTCCCCCAGCGCCGCAGCCGGCTGGCGGTAGTCGCGGTAGTGCGGGGTGATGGGCGGCAGGATGGCTTCCATGGCGCGCAAGGGCCGCGGCAGGAAGTTGGCGCGGCGCACGACGCGCTGCAGCCCCGTCTTCTGGTAGAGCGCCATGACGCGGGCCATGGCTTTCAACCGCGGCAGGTGCGGCATCAACTGCCGCATGCCGCCCCAGCGCACCAACCGCTCCACCGGCCCCTGCCGGCGCTGGCGCTCGATCGCCAGCCGCGCCCCTTCCACCAACCGGCCGTACTTGACCCCGGAGGGACAGGCGGTCTCGCAGGCGCGGCAGGAAAGGCACAGGTTGATGTGCTTCCCAAACGCCGCGCCGAACTCATCCGGGGAAATGCGCCCAGCGGCGGCCGCGCGGATCAGAGCCACGCGACCGCGCGGAGAATCCATCTCCGTTCCATAGACGGCGTAGGTGGGGCAAGCCTGGAGGCACAGCCCACAATGGATGCAGGACGTGAGAAGCTTGTCGAAGGTCGGATCCGCGAACTCCGAGACGATGGGACGATTCATGTTTCGCTGTCCTTTCGCCTGCTTCTCCGGCGCGCCGCATTGCGCGTCAGGAGAGTTTGCCCCTCGCATCTTTGAGTACCGGGCAGTCATCGCAGAATGCAGCAATCGCCTTCCATGCTTCGGTGCCGGTTGCTACCGGCTGGTGAGGGAGATCGGGGGGAACGGCCATGCCGCTTCCGGTCGGGATCACGTAGCCCTGCCCATCGATCATCTGGGTGGCTTCGCCGCCGATCGTGAAGAAGCATTCGTTTCCGAGATGCGTGTGAACGGCTCCCGCAGCGCCGGGAGGTCCTTCGACCACGGCCAGGCGCAGGAAGTTGACGCAGCCATCGGAGGGCGTGAAGAGCACCTTCCGTGACAGATCGCCGAGCTTCGCAGCCGCGACATCATTTTCGTGGACGATGCGCAATTCCTCGCCACAGCAGCAGCCGCCGTTGCCGCGGTGCAGCGCGAGCGTGGGGCATTCGTCGCAGTAGAAGCAGACGGAGACCCAGGGCACATCGCTGGTCACGGTCGCGGGGTGCAGCGTATCTGGCGCGATCATGATCGCCTGGCCCGGCCCCACGCGCCGCTTCTCGCCGTCGATGTCGAAGGTGACTTCGCCTTCCCAGGTGTAGACGGCCTCGTTGCCGAGGTGGGTGTGCAGCGTGCTGTGGGCACCCGGCTGTCCGACGACGATTGCCATCCGGATGTACTGGCTATCGCCCTGGGAAGGACTGAAAAGCACGTGGCGCGCCATCGTGCCAAGTGGTTCGGTCCGGGCATCGGGCAACTTGTGAACTTCAATGTTCATGTGTCCGCCTTCCTCTTCTAGTATTCCAGAACCCACAGATAGAGGGTCTTGGGCCCGTGTACACCCAGCGTCAACGTAAGCTCGATATCCGCCGTCCGGCTGGGACCGCTGATGAGCCAGAAGGCGCTGGCATCCTTGTTCTTCTGGAACAGGTCGTGCAGATCGACGTTCATTGCCTCGCGCCGCATGAGCGCGAGATGCACGCGCGGCACCAGTGAGACGACCCGCTGTTTGTCGGGCTCGGAGCGTACCAATAGGCTCCCCGACTCGGGCAAGGCGCCGTCCACACCGGTGACGCCTAGCTCGCACTGGGCCACTTCCCACTTATCGGCCCCTGCCGACACCATCTCCACACCCAGCTCCTGGAGCAGCTCGGGTACGCCAAGCTCGCGCATCTCCGGCGTGGTCCAGGTGGTGGCACGCTCTACCTTCTCGAACTCCACAAGCTCGGCCAGCGCAGCCTTGAACTCATCGTGACTGCCGATCCGCCGCGTCTTGCCGGTCAGTTTCTCCACCTCTGCCAGGAGGAAAATCAGCTCCGCTTCCGGATCGCCCGGCTTCCGGGGCTCGACGCGCCCGGTCTGGGGCACCTGCGGCACCGGGGAGCTCGCATTCCGGCCCACCGCGGAGCGGATCTTGCTCAGGATCTCTTCGCGTGCAATGCGCTCTGCATTTGTATTCGTTGCCATCGTTCACCTGCTTCCGCTAGGCGCTCTCTATGAGCGTAGAAAATCCAACACGGCGCCGTTGAACAAAGCCGGCTCTTCGAGCCAGGCTGCGTGGGCAGCACCGGGGATGACACAAAGCTGTGCATCGGGTAGGGCGTGAACCAGCGCTTCCGCCCGCCACAACGGTACCATCAGGTCCTGCTCGCCGTTTATGACGAGCGCCGGATGGCGTATTTCGTGCAGCCACGGCCGGGCATCGTGCGTCAGTGCACCCTCGATCAGGTGGATGCTGGATGGTACCGGCAGACGCTCGGCCTTCTCGATCATCGCCATCACGGCGTCGTAGCGCTCCTCGAGCGATCGGGCGCTCCATACCCAGGGCAGCCCGACGCGGAAACGCAGGGCGCCGCCGCCCGCTTCCAGCGCAAACCTCCAGGATCGGAACATCACCTGCTGCAGGCCGTCGATGTGCGTGAAGGTGTCTGCCAGCACCAGTTTACGCACGCGGCCGGGATACAGATGCGCGAAGTGCAGCGCGATGATCCCGCCGTTGCTCAAGCCGACGAAGTGCACCCACGGTAGCTCGAGGGCATCCAGCAGAGCCAGTACGTCGCGCGCATGGATCGGCGGGGTGTAGGGGCCACTATCGGGCTTGTCCGACTGCCCTTGACCGCGGCAGTCGTACGTCAGGGTGCGGAAGTACGGGCCGAGGTCCCGTACCGCCGCCGCCCAACTGGCCGTATCCTGCCAGATGCCGTTGCTGAAGAGAACTACCGGCGCACCGTCTGGGCCGTTCAGCTCGTAGTAGATCCGTGCACCGTCGCTCTGGATCACCGGCATGCGCTGCCTCCGCTACTTCGACTGCCGGCGTGCGATCCACCACCCGATCACGGCGAGCAGAGCCGTTACGGCGGTCGCCATGCCAAGGTTCTTGCCGAGCTCCCGGGCGCGCCCTTCCGGGGTACGCTTGTGGAACCAGCTGCGGAAGTCAGCGCCGAACGCCGGCATCGGGCGCGTTTGGGTCCACCGGCTCAGCGGAGACGGCAGGTTGGGAAGCCACCCGTCGTCGCGGAACGGCGCCTGCACGTACTTCAGCATCTGCGTCCCGAAGGAGTAGATCCACGGGTAGCGCAGAGTCAGGGTCCCGGCGGTGACTCCCTGCCTTAGCGCCTCGGAAATGACCGGCTCGGCCTGCTCATCGCCCTCTACGACCCGGTGGCGCAGCTGCAGCAGGATCTCTGGGATGGGGATCTTGATGGGACAGATCTCGGCGCAGGCGCCACAGAGAGTGGACGCGTACGGAAGATCGCCCGCCGCCTTGGTGCCGATGATCTGGGGCACCAGGATGGCGCCGATCGGCCCTGCGTACACCCAGCCGTAGGCATGCCCACCCACCATGTTGTAGACCGGGCACGTATTCATGCAGGCCCCGCAGCGGATGCAGATCAGGGTCTGGCGATACAGCTCATCGCGCAGCATCCGCGTGCGGCCGTTGTCCATCAGGACCAGGTGGAACTCCTCCGGCCCATTCTCTGCGGGATCACGATGCACGGCGGTGATGATCGAGGTGTAGGAGGAGAGTTTCTGCCCGGTGCCGCTGCGGCCCAGCAGCTTCAACATGATCTCGAGCGCCTCGAAATCTGGCAACACCTTATCGATCGAGGTGACGGCCACGTGCAGCTTGGGCACCGTGGTACACATGCGGCCGTTGCCCTCGTTCGTGACCAGCACGATGCTTCCGGTTTCGGCGATGCAGAAGTTCGCGCCCGAGATACCCATGTCTGCCGAGAGGAACTCTTCGCGGAGACGCGTGCGCGCAATGGCGGCCAGCACCTGCGGATCGGGCGGGGCGTCAACTCCCAGCTTGTCGCAGAAAAGCTTCGCCACTTCCTCTTTCGACATATGGATGGCGGGCCCGATGATATGCGACGGACCTTGCCCGGCCAACTGGATGATGTACTCGCCGAGGTCGGTCTCACGTACGCTGTAGCCCGCCTCTTCCAGGGCGCTGTTGAGCGCGATCTCCTCGGAGATCATGCTCTTGACTTTCACGATCCGCTTGACGCCGTGATCCTTGGCGATCTGGAGCACGATTCGCTTCGCCTCAGCGCCGTCGCGCGCCCAATGCACGACACCACCCGCAGCCGTGACGCGCTCTTCCAGCTTGGTCAGGTAGTGGTCGAGGTTCTCCAGCGTGTGCATGCGAACCTCGTGCCCGGCGGTGCGCAGCTGCTGCCAGTACGCATCGCCGAGGACATCCACCACGGCCTGGCGCTTTCCCAGGAAACCACCGGTTGCGTGCTGGATCGCGCGGGGCATGCTCGCGGGCACTTTGGCGACGTTCTCGCGGAAATCGATACGCTCGGGAATGTGGCTCATCGCTCGCCTCCGTTGCCTGCCAGTACCTGAATCAGGTGCACGGCGTGGACAGGGGAGTTGACTTTCTTCAGGCCGCCGCTGATGTTCATCAGGCAGCCCGGCTCGCCCACGACTACCATTTCGGCGCCGCTCGCCTGAATGTGGCGGACCTTTGCTTCCATCATGTCGCTCGAAATTTCAGGATTGACGACACTGAAGACGCCGCCGAAGCCGCAGCACGTCTCCTCCTGCGTGAGGGAAACCAGCTCGAGGCCGCGCACGTTGCGTAGCAACTGCTTCGGCTCCTCGCGCAGGCCCAGGCCGCGGAGGATGTGGCAGGAGGCGTGGTAGGTGACCTTGTGCGGGAAATATGCGCCCACGTCCGTCACCTTCAGGACTCGCACCAGGAACTCGCTGAATTCGAAGGTGCGCGCCGCAGCGTCTACGGCGAGCTCGTGTTCCGGTGTGCCGGCGGGGAACAATTCGGGGTAGCGATGGCGGACAAATTCGGCGCACGAACCGGAAGGAGCAACAATGTATCCATCCGTCTGGCCGAACACCCTGAGCCAATTGCGGGCCGGCTCGATGGTCTGGCTCTGGAAGCCGCTGTTGTAGAAGGGTTGGCCGCAGCAGGTCTGCCCTTCGGGTAGCTCGGGTTTCACCCCCACACGCT
Organism: uncultured Chloroflexia bacterium; assembly: GCA_963783655.1. GTDB lineage: Bacteria > Chloroflexota > Anaerolineae > CG2-30-64-16 > CG2-30-64-16 > CAWAOA01. Next base: position 51,139 of record CAWAOA010000012.1, on the reverse strand, counting down.
CCAGGACCGTGACCATGTCCTTCAGGACGTGCGAGTAGAAGTTTTCCCCGAGGCAGGTGATGAACAGTTGTGCCTTGATGGTCATCTGTTACCTCTGATCCTCTCCGTCGGCACGAGCGCCCGGTGCGCCCTCGCCGCTATGCTCGTCGAGAGGCGGCTCCTCATCGTCGCCCTCCTCTCGATAGTATCCGCTGAGATCGTAATAGCCCTTTCCGCCCCGTTCCTTATTGAACGGCCACCAGCGCATCCAATTGTGATACGCCAGAATGACAATAAGACCCAACACCGTCCAGACGCCCGATTGAATTGTCTGTCCCGTTGGGTTCTTCAGCAGGATATTAGAAACCAGAGCAAAACCGGAAATGAGAACCAGAGACCAGGAGGCAAAGTAGGCGGTAGCGGCCACCAGGCGCCACTGTAGGGTTGAGGTTACCGGTTTGCGCTGGCGTGGCTTTTTTAGGTGTGACAATGTAATGCCTCAGACATGGTGAGGGACCCCGGCCCCTGGGGGCCGGGGTCCCTCAGTCACCCCCGCAGCAACGGGTGTTGCGGAGAGATACCGTCCTAGAAACCCATGTACTTCGGGATGTTGAAGAGGAAGCCCTTGGAAGGATCAGGTACCAAGTCGCCCATCAGCCACATCCACACGAAGAAGCCGTAGAAGACAGTGATGCCCACGAGGCAGAGCCGGCGCCACAGGGGCGGCTGGATTTCCTTGGGCAGGAGGTGCGTGTTGACGTACAGGATATGGATACCGGTGATTGCCAGAATCAAGCCGGCCATATTCGCACCCAACTGCAGCAGGATGATCGGCTGGGACAGCTTCAGGGCGATGATGCCCCAGACCGACACGATACCCAGGATGGAGTAGTACACCGCACGCACGTCGCCACCGCGCCAGGCGCGGACCTTCGACGAGCCGGTCCAGAGCATGTCGGTCATGGCGCGGACCATGCCTTCCAGGATGTCGAGCTGGGTCTTGAAGAAGATCCAGGCGCCCATGAAGGCGATGATGAAGGCCAGGACCGGGCCTGCCTTCGCCGTCATGGCATTCGCCAACTCGGAGGCGATAGCCAGGCCGGTGATGTTGCGGCCGGAGATGAACGTGGTGTACACCATGGCCGGCAGAGCCATACCCATGAGACCGCCGAACATGAAGACGAACGCACTGGTCAGCCGTGGCGGCCTTCCACCAGCGCTGCCACTTCGACATGTTCTCGGCATCCAGGCGGAAGGTGGTGCCGACGTGAGCGAGCTTGACCTTCTGGCCACCGACGGCGGCGGGGATGTAGCCGATGACGGAGCCCATGCCGAAGCCCTTGTCACGGGCCCAGTTGCCAAGCACCAGGTTGGAGACGCCGCCGGCGCCGGAGTAAGCGGCGAAAGCGCCGATGAGGAAGAAGTCAGCGCCCGGCGGTAGGAAGTTGAAGTTGCCCGCATAGTAGTCGTAGCCGAAGAAGCCGACGATCGCGGCCGACCCAGGCGGTGATGGGGGCGAAGAACAGGGCGATGCAGCGAGCATGCCGCTCAGGATGCTGATGACCAGGATCCAGTTGAGCAACTCCAGCGTGCGCTCGATGCGGTGAGCCGAATAGAAGGATCAAGATACAGACCGATGAAGGTGCCGACGGCGATGAAGTAGATCGTGTTCTATCGGCAGCGCCGGCGCATTCGGCCGGCAGACAGGAAGAAGATGGCGCCTGCAGCGCGCGCCGGCCCAGCCGGGCCAGCCTACCTGCAGGAAGTACAGGATCGAGTAGAACCAGGCCCAGAAGGCACGAGCGGGGCTTGGTGCGCATAAATGCGGTGAAGATCGGCTCGCCGGTGTAGATGACGTAGCGGATGATCTCGGTGTTGAAGATCGTCTGGAGGAACACGGCCAACAGCGGTCACCCACAGGAGTGACATGCCGTACTTGACGAAGGCGGCGGGGCCCATGCAGCCACTCGCCGCTAGCCGAGGGAGACGCCGAGAACGATGGCGCCGGGGCCGATGATGCTAAAGATGCTGTGGCCTTGTTCGGTCGGTGGAACGGGCAGATCGCCTACTGCCCCAGGGATCGAGCCCTGACTGCGCTTCTTTGGGCACTGCCTGTGACCGAGGAGTTGCTACGGTAGTCGCCATTGAACTGACTCCTTCTTGCGCTGATAGGATTGCTAACAGAGTGCGGGGTGATAATTACCTCGCCGAATCCTGGAGATTCTTGCCTCCTTTCGCTGGTGTTATCGTCGTACAAGCGACGTCGATGAGACTATCACGTACGGACAAAAGTCCGCGCGTTTCATGAATAGGCAGCCGCAGCCGCTGCAAGAACAGGAACCATGATGGGGGAAGCCGAGAGTGCTACTCTCATCTACCTACCGGAAAGCCGAGTGTGCCGGCACTGCTGCCGCTCGATGGCGCTCGTAAGAGTAATGTAGCCTACGGATCATAGCATACCTGCGCGCAAGTTGCCAAGTTACAAAATTCACCGCGGAAGGAAGGGAGAGGCGAATAAAGAATACGGATCTTGCCCCCAGGGTTTCGGTGGGTTTCAACAGGTGTGCGCTAGGGCGAGAACTGGCGGATCAATCCGAGGGTGGCGATCGTGATGAGGGCAAACTCGATCAGCACGCGCCGCCGCAGGCTGCCCTGGATGCCGTGTGTAGATAGCCCGACGACGTTGTAGAAGATGAGCAGCAGCAGTAACCCGCCTGTCAGGCTGTTCAGCCGCCAGTAGTTCAATGCCCAGGTGGCCTCTCCTAACACCAGCCCTACGATCCCCGCGTACACCAGCACCAGCACCGTTGGCCGCGAGCTACCGCGCAACAACTCCAATGCTAAGAGCCCGCTGACGAACATGATCTCGGTGGCCGACACGATACTGCGCACAGCGTCTGGTACACGACGAGGAAGAGCAGCAGCACCACACCATAGGTGAGGCCGTTCAGCCCCAGGCGAGCCCGCCGGTAGCCTACAGCATACGGATCAACGGTGTAGTAAATCCCGGCCATGGCCAGCCCGAGCACCACTCCGGTGAGCACCAGACCTACAAACCAGTACAGAACGGAGGAGCCGAGGGCAGCAGCAGCAGCGCAACGATTGTGAGCGCTACGGGCAGCGCATAGAAAGTGCCGTGCCCTTCCCGTTGGCCGCTCCGATTGTTCGGATGCGCCCGCAGAACCGCTTCGGTGCCGCTGGCCGCCAGCCCGGCCAACAGTGCGCCCAACAGGGTGCTGCCGGTGACGGTAAGGGCCGCCGGTGAACCGAGCAAGACGGTACTGAAAGTCCGCGCAGGCAGCAGCAGCAGCCGTTGGGCAGCCAACGTCACCAGTACGGCCCAAATAAGCACGCTGACGCGATCTCGATAGTCTACCAAGGTCAATGCGAAGGCTCCGGTCTGAAGTGGCGCAATCATAGCCGGGCCGGACGGGTTCTGTCAACCAAATGGAACGCCCCGTTGCAGACCGCCGGTTGGTGCACTGTTATTCTGGCGACAGGGCAAGCGCGACGAGCGTCGCTGCCAGAAGGGAGAAACAAAACATGCCAGAGGTTAAGCCGGCCGCATTCACCGCCGAAAGCGGTCCCCGCAGGGCTCCCGGCCCCACCGGTGTGCCCGTGCTCGGCTCGCTTTCCCGAAGCGCAGCGGAAGGGGATGATCGACTTCTACGTCAACTCCTGGCGGCGCTACGGCGACGTCGTGCGCTTCCAGATTCGGGCCCGCATGCACCTGATCGCCCACCCCGACGACGTCAAGCGCGTCCTGGTCGACAACGAGAAGAACTACGCGAAGGGGATCGGCTACCGGAAGATCCGCCAGGTCCTCGGGAACGGACTTTTCACGAACGAGGGCTCGCGTGGCGCAGGAACCGGCGGCTCATGCAGCCGCCGTTCACGCCGCGGGCCGTCGAGCAGTTCGCCCCGGCGATGATCGAGGCTATCGATAAGATGGCTGGCGAATTGGGACGGAGATCGCGATCTGGACGCCGATCGACGTCGGACCGCGAGATGATGAGCCTCGCGATGAGCGTCATCGCCCGCACGATGCTGAGCGTCGACGTCGACGCAGCGGCGCCTCGCCGCAGCCGACGCCTTCACCGAGGTTCTCGAGTTCGCCAGCCGGCGCTCGATGAGCCTTGTCGACCTCCCGCTTTTCGTCCCGATCCGGAAACCTCCGCTTCCGACGCGCCATCACGACAATCGACGATTTCGTCCTCGGGGCATCGATCCGGCCGCGCGAGCGCGACGGCGAACCCGCCAGACGATCTCCTGACGAAGCTCCTGCGGCGCGCGCAGACCCGGAGACCGGCCAGGCGATGAGCCGTGCGGCAGGTCCGCGACGAGGTGCTGACCATCTTCTTCGCCGGGCACGAGACGACCGCGCAGGCTCTGACCTGGGCATGGTATCCTGCTCGACGCGCACCCGGAGGTCGAGGAGCGGCTGCAGGCGGAGGTCGACGCCGTCCTCGGCGGCCGTCCTCCGGAAGCCGAAGATGCGGCGCGGCTCGACGTACACCCGGATGGTCGATTGAAGAGACCATGCGGCTCTATCCGCCCGTGTGGGTCTACGTCCGCGACTCGATCGGCGCAGACCAGCTCGGCGGCTATCACGTGCCGGGCAAATCCATGATCATGCTCAGCCAGTACATCACTCACCGGCATCCCGAGTTCTGGCGAGATCCCGGAGCGGTTCGACCCCGAGAATTTCGGTCCGGAGCGGAGCGAGAAGCGGCCACGCTACGCGTACTTCCCCTTCGGCGGCGGCCCGCGAATCTGCCTGGGCAACAACTTCGCGCTGCTCGAGGCGCGCTGGCCGTCGCCAGGGTCACGCAGCGCTACCGCCTGCGCCTCCTGCCCGGCCAGGACATCCGCCCCAAGATGGTCGGCACGCTCCGCCCATCGGCCCCGGTGATGATGCGGCTGGAGGCGCGCTAGCGCGATGGATGGCGGGCGGTGCGAGCGGTCACATCGCATCCGATCGCCATGGCGACCGTAGCCGCAGACTTTGCGCCTGTCGCTGCCAATCTTAACACCGTAGCTGCAAAGCAGCCGGCGTTTACCCCACGCAGGACGCGGTTGAGTCTGCTTCCGGCAGCTTTGCCGTCGCATGGCAGCGACACGCGCGGGCGTCAGCGATACGTGCGTGGCCAGCGGGTCGTTGTCCGAAATCGCGCGGGGCACGGTGTGCGATGCGATGCGGCCGCCTGCTTCGCGTTGGCGGCGCGGCCCGGGGGCTGGACGTGCGATGCGACGGCAAAGCTGGCGGGAAGCGGGCCGCGCCGCGGGGCAGCGGGTACGGGGCAACCCAGAGGGGTGTGGTCACGCGGCCCGGGGCGAAGCACTCGCACGAGTGGTTTCGCAAAGCGATCATAGCGGCGAGTGCTTAGCCCCTACAGTTCCTTTGGTTACCGCTAACGACATACACGGCGAGGGCTTGACCCCTACGGGTGACAATTGACCCCTACGATTGAGGATTGACAATTGACCCCTACGAGTGACGAATGACGATTGACGATTGACTCTCGACCCCTACGGCATCCCCCACCGGCGCGCCGGTTGCCCGCGGGGGGCGTTCGTGCTACAGTAGCCGTGCAAGGGGGAGGAACGTGGGCTACAAGGACTTCGCGGTGATCGTGGCAGCGCAGCAGGGGAACGGCTATCCGGTTTCGGTGGTAGCCGAGGACCTGGGGCGCGTTTCGGGCACTATGCCGCTGCTCGACGCGGAGCTGGCGTCGCTGCTGCAGCGCGCCGCATCGCAGAGCCTGGGTGACGCCGATGAGGCGCTCGTTCGGCGCTGCGGGACGGCCCTCTTTCGCTGGCTGTTCTCCGCACCTCTGGAGACGCAACTACGGCTGGCGCTCGATCGCGCTGCCCGCACGAGCAGCAGCGTGCGTATCCGGTTGAGCATCGATCCCCCGGAGATCGCCGCCCTGCCGTGGGAGATGATGTACGACCCGGCGCGGAGCGTATGCCTGTCGACTGCAGCCGGGGGCCTGCTGGTACGATTCCTCGATCAGGCCGCCACGTTCGGTCCGTTGGCAGAGGGTGCGGCCGCCTGGCCGCTCGAGATGCTGCTCGTGCTGCCGCGTGCTGCCCAATTGGATTTGGCACAGGAACAGGCAGTGATCCAGGAAGCAGTCTCCTCGCTGAGAGGGTCGCTGCGCGTGAAGGTGCTGGACGGTATAGTCACGCGCTCCCGGTTGGGCGAGGCGCTGGCAGCGGGGCCGTTTCACCTGGTTCACCTCACGGGGCACGGCGGATATATCGATGGGCACGGCTACGTCGAGCTAAACTACGAGGACGGGACGCCTGATTGGGTGGACGGCGAGGCGCTGGTGCGGATGCTAGCGGGCAAGGCGGGACCACGCCTGTTGGTGATGAACGTTTGCGGCAGCGGCCAGGTAGACGAGACCAAGGCCTTCCGCGGCCTGGCGCCACAACTCGTGCGCGCCGGGGTGCCGGCCGTCGTGGCGATGCAATACCTGATCTCCGACCGCGCCGCCCTGACATTCGCCCGCGAGTTTTACCGGGAGCTCTGCACAGGCGAACACGCCGGGCAGGTGGATGCTGCGGTCTGCGCCGCACGGCAGTCCCTGGCGAGCCTGCACCCGCTCGAGCTGGCGTTCGCCGCGCCTGTGCTCTATACCCACGCCCGCGACGGCATCCTGTTCGTGCCGCCGGCAGCCGGGCAGCGGCAGGTCGCCGCCGAGGTGGCCGGCAGCCACGGCGACGGCGACGCGGTGCGCCTCGCCGTGTTCATGTCGTCACTCCAGTCGAGCATGACAATGGTCGACGACTGGCATTTTGCGGACCGGGAAGAGCTCGCGGAGTGGCAGACCGTCCTGGCGTGGAGCGAACGCGCCTACTGCGCCCACCTCAACGACCGTGATCCCGCCGCCCGGCAGGCAGCCCGCCACGGCCTCACCCTCGTCCAGCAGCGCCTGGCCGCTCTCGAAGCCCGCCTGAAACAGCTCGCCCGGAGATAAGCCCGGGGGCGCCGCGTTACGCTCCCCAGGTGGGCAGGATGAAGGGGGGCTGCTGTCCGGCGCGGCCCTGGTGGCGGTCGAGCGCCCAACGCAAGGCGTCCTGGTCACGCCAGGGGTGCTCGGTGACCCCGAAGCACATCGATTGTTCGTGTCCCTTGCCGCACACGAGCAGCACGTCTCCCGGACGCGCACTCTCGACGGCGTGCAGGATCGCGCGCTGGCGGTCCCCCACGAGCACGAAATCGCGCCCCTGCTCCCGTCCCGCGGCCCGCATTGCGCCCGCCGTCTCCGCCATGATCGCCTCGAGCTCCTCGGTACGCGGGTCCTCGGCGGTGATGACGGTGTAGTCGGCCAGGCGCGCGGCGACGTCCCCCATCATGCGCCGCTTTTCGCGGTCGCGCAGCCCGGCCGATCCGAACACCACGATGACGCGTCCCGTTTCGCCGGCCATCTCACGCGCCGTTTCGAGCGCGCGCTGCAGCGCGTAGGGCGTGTGGGCGAAATCGACGATGGCGGTAAACGGCTGGCCGCGGAAGATGCGCTCCATCCGTCCGGGGATCCCTTCGACCGCCGCGACCCCGGGCGCCAGCGCGTCCGGCGGCACGCCGAGCGCAAGGGCAGCGCCCGCCGCCGCCAGGATGTTGGAGACGTTGAAGAAGCCGATCAATGGCGTGGCGATCGCGACGCTCCATTCCGGTTCGCCGGGAACACGAGCCTCGAGCACGAAGCGCAGCCCCTGCGGGGTGTGTTGGAGGTCATGCGCCGAGAGAGTCGTCTCGACTGCGCCGGCATCTGCCACGGCCCCGCCGGCGCTGTAGCTGATGTATCGCTCGGCCGGGATGGGGCGCAGCAGCGCATAGGAGCTGTCGTCGCGGTTGAGGATGGCGGTCTTGGGCTGCCCCGGCTTGCGCTCTCCCGCCATCAGCGAGCCGAACAACATCGCCTTGGCCGCCCGGTAGGCGTCGAGAGAGCCGTGAAAATCGAGGTGTTCGTGCGTGATGTTGGTGACGACCGCGACGTCGAAGATGCACCCGGCCAGGCGCTGCTGCGCCAGCCCGTGCGAAGTCACCTCGAGCACGGCCACGTCCGCGCCCGCATCTCGCATCTCGGCGAGCAGCCGCTGCACGTCGGGAGCGTCCGGCGTGGTGGTGTGCAGCCCGGTGTCGTGGGCGCGGTCCCCCACCATCGCCGAGACGGTGCTGATCAGACCCGGGCGGCGCCCGGCAGCGCGCAGGATACTCCACAGTAGCGTCGAGGTGGTTGTCTTGCCGTCCGTGCCGGTAACCCCGGCCACCGGCATGCCGCGACTGGGGTAGCCGTACCACGCAGCCGCAAGATAGCCGAGCGCGCGGCGCCCATCCTCAACCTCGGCGACGGGCACCGGCGCCTCCACGCGCCGCTCGCAGACGACCGCAGCGGCGCCGCGCTCGAGAGCCTGCCCGATGAAACGATGCCCGTCAACGGCGAGCCCGGCATAGGCAACGAACAGGGCGCCGGGGGTGACCGCACGGGAATCCGAGACGATGGCGCCGATCTCGGGGTCGGCGGCGCCGTGGAGCGCGCGCAACCCTGGCAGTCCTGCTAATAGTTGGGAAAGGCGTTGGGACATGCTGTCACCTATCCGGCTGAATCGAGCGACCTGTCATCGCCGTCTGACCGGTCCGGCAAAGCAAACAGGATGCACGAGGCGGGGTACAGGCAAACAGATGGGGATCCATCTTCTATCCTGTTCACCCGGCGCCATCCGTACATCCTGTGTAAGTGCAATCTCTCGGGACGAAACAAGCTGCGGGTCCCGCGGGCCCTGCTGTTCTACTGCATCGCCAGCATCTGGCGCGCCGACTGCGGAGGCCCACTCGATCAACCGCTGCGGCGCGAACCCCAGCAGCAGCGTCAGAGCGCCGGTCACCAGCAGCGCCCCCCGCAGCGGCAGGCTCACCGGCACGTTGTCCATCCCCTGCTCGTGCGGGGTGAAGAACATGTGGCGCACGATGTTCAGGTAGTAGAACGCCGCGATGGCGCTGTTGATACCGGCTGCGAGCAATAGCAGCCACTGCTCCTGCTGCACCGCAGCGCCGAAGACGAACACCTTGCCCAGAAACCCGCCCGTGGGCGGGATGCCGGTCAGCGACACGAGGAAGAGCACCAGCAGCCCGGCGAGCCAGGGCGAGCGGTAGATCATCCCGGCGTAGTCCTGTACATCGACCTTGCCGGTCGCCGTCTCGTAGGCGGTAACGACGGCAAAGGCGCCGATGTTGGTGAACAGATAGGCGAACAGATAGATCATGACGCCGTTGATGCCGGTGAAGGTGTTGGCGGGGTCCATGTTCACCGCGGCCACACCCATCAGGATGTAGCCGGCCTGCGCGATCGAGGAGTACGCCAGCAGGCGCTTGATGTTGGTCTGGCGCAGCGCGGTCAGGTTCCCGATCGTCATCGTGAGGATCGAGATCAGGACGAGCACGGTGGTCCACTGCTGCATGAGCTGCGGGTGGTCGAGCGCGACCAGGAAGACCCGCATCAGCACGGCGAAGCCCGTGGCCTTGGATGCAGTGGACAGGAACGCCGTGACCGGGGTGGGAGCGCCTTCGTAGGTGTCCGGCGCCCACTGGTGGAACGGGACCAGGCTGGCCTTGAAGCCGAATCCGACCAGCAGCAGCACGATGGCGGGCTCCCCGAGCCAGACCAGCTCGTTGCCGCCGCGATTTGCCAGCGCAGCCGCGATCCCGGCCAGGTCGGTGGTGCCCGTCGCCCCGTAGAGCAGCGACATCCCGTACAGCATCACGGCCGACGCACTCGAGCCGTACAGGAAGTACTTCAGCGCTGCCTCGCCCGACTTGCGGTCCCGTCGCAGGTAGCCGACCAGTACGTACGAAGTGATGCTCAGGAACTCGAAACTGAGGTAGAGCATGACGAGGTTGGTGGCGCTCACCGCCAGGCAGATGGCGATGGCAACGATCAGCATGAGCGCGTAGAACTCACCTCTGCTGGCGGTGCGGCCGGGCAGGTACGGGATGGCGGTCAGGATCACGACGGCGACCGCCAGGATGGCCAGCGCCTTGAAGAAGATCGCAAAGCCATCGCCTGCCAGCATCGTAGCGACCACGCGCGGCGGGCCGCCGCCGGGGATCACCGCGATCAATGCCAGGCCAAGCCCGAGCAGCGCCACGTACGGAAGCCACGCGCTTTTGCTGCTCTCGCTGCCGGTGTCACGGCGGCCGATCGCCAGGTCGAGCCCGAAGACGACCGCCGCCGTAAGCAGCAGGATGATCTCGGGTAACAGGAATGTCAGATCAGAAAGCGTCAAAGGTTCGCCTCCCCCTCAGTGAGCGTGACTCGCACTACGCCTGCGTCCGCTCAGCCCCCTGCCAGCCGCTTCATCAGGTCGGTGAAGGCAGTGTTAAAGAAGCTGAGGATGGGGGTTGGATAAACCCCGAACAGCACCATGAAGCCGACCAGCGGCCACAGGGTCACCTTCTCGAAGGTGGCCAGGTCCCGCGGCTCGTGCTCGCTGGCGCCCGTCTCCACGTTGGTCCAATGCTCGATCTTGTGCGGATCGTATTCGCCGAGGAAGACGAACTGCACGATCTTCCACAGGATGTATGCGGCGGTCAGCACGATACCGAGCACGCCGACGGCCGCCCACACGTTCACGATGTCAAATGCGCCCCGGAAGACGAAGAACTCTGCCCAGAACCCGGACAGCCCGGGCAGACCCAGCGAGGCGAAGGCCGTCACGGCGAAGATGCCGTAGTAATAGGGCAGTTTGCTGCTGAACCCGCCGAACATCTTGAGGTCACGCAGATGCGCCCGCTCGTACACCACCCCTACCAGGAAGAACAAGCCGCCGGTGATGATGCCGTGGTTGAACATCTGCAGCGCGGCGCCGTTCAACGCCATGGCGGCCGCGTCGATGAACCTGGGATCGCCTGCTGCGTACGCCGCCGCACCGATGCCCAGCAGCACGTATCCCATGTGGCTCACGGAGGAATACGCGATCAGCCGCTTCAAGTCCCACTGCGCCATCGACACCAGCGCACCGTAGATGATCGAGATGACGCCGAGGGCGATCACGATCGGCGAGTAGAAGCGGAAGGTATCCGGGAAGACCGGCAGCACGATGCGCAGCATGCCGTACGCGCCCAGCTTCAGCAGCACGCCGGCCAGGATCACGGACCCTGCCGTGGGCGCGGCGGTGTGGGCGTCGGGCAGCCACGTGTGGAACGGCCACGAAGGCACCTTGATGGCGAAAGCGATAAAGAATGCCCAGAAGGCCAGGCTGGCTACGAAGAAGTTGCCGATAAACGGCCGGCTCTCCGAGATGGTGATGATGTCGAAGCTGCCGGTGGAGAAGTAGATGCCCAGAATGGCCAGCAGCATGAACACCGAGCCCGCCAGGGTGTACAGGAAGAACTTGATGGCGGAATACTGCGGACGATCCTTGGCCTGCCCCCAGATGCCGATCATGAAGTACATGGGGACGAGGCCGACCTCCCAGAACACGTAGAAGAGCACCAGGTCCAGGGAGATGAAGACGCCCAACATCCCCATCTCCAGCAGGGAGAAGAGGAAGAAGAACTCGCGCACCCGCGTCTTGATGGTGTGGGACGAGTACCACAGCCCCAGGGTGGTGAGCAGCGTCGTCAGGAAGATCATCGGCACGCTGAGCCCGTCCACCCCGATGTGGTAGTTGACGTTCACGGCGGGTATCCACTGCGCGATCACCTCGAACTGGAAGCCGCCGGCAGCCTGGTTGTACGAAAACCAGAGCAATACCGACAGCGCCAGGGGAATCAGGCTGAGCACGATGGAGGACCGCTTGATAAAGCCTTCCTCACGTTCCCGATCCACCCCCAGCATCCTGCCCCACGGCAAGAGCGCACTCAGCGCCGCCACCAGGGGTATGAAGGTGATCGCGGTCAGGATCCAGTTATTCATAAAGCCGTCCTCCAATGCAATGAAGACTGGTTCTACCGATTGATCTCGCTAACGCGGGATTACCAGGAAGGCCGCGAGCAGCAACGAAAGCGCCACCAGTGCCACCATCATGTAGCTCTGCGCGCGGCCGCTCTGCAGCGTGCGCGCGGCCGTGCCTACGCTGCCGGTCACCGCAGCCAGCCCGTTCACGGCGCCATCCACGATGTTCGTATCCACCCAACGGCCCAGCTCCGAGATCTGCCGCCACAGCTTGCCCATGCCGTCCACGATCGGATCGAGCACCCACTGGTCGTCAAAGCGGAACAGCCAGGCCGACAGCCGCTGCACCGGGCGCACGAACAGCAGCGCGTAGATCTCGTCGAAGTAGTACTTGTTCTGGATGAAGCGGTACAACCCGCCCAGCGCTCGCTCCACCGGGTCGACCCCGCGGTATCCCCGGTAGACAAGCCAGCCCAGCCCGAGGCCCCCCAGCGCCACCACCAGCGACGTCAGGAGCGGGATGGCGTTGAACGGCAGCTCCTCGACCTCGATGTGCAGCGCTTCGGCCAGCCCGCCGATGAAGTGATGGAACGGGTTAGACGACAGCGCCCCGAGCAGCGGGAAGTTGCTTGGAATGCCAACCCAGCCGGCGGCGACGGCGAAGAATGCCAGCACCATCAGCGGGTAAGTCATCCATGCGAAGATGGAGTCGTGCTCGCTGGCGTTGCGGGCAGCCTCGGTACGCGGCTCGCCGAAGAAGGTCATCACGATCTGCCGCCCCGTGTAGAACGCCGTCAGCAGCGCGCTGAGCGCCAGGGTGGCGAAGATCAACGTGTGGCCGCCGTGCCAGGCGTCTGCCAGGATCTCGTCCTTGCTCCAGAAGCCGGCAGTGACGATGGGGAAACCGCTCAGCGCCAGCCCGCCGATGATGAAGGTCCAGGCGGTGCGCGGCATCCGCTTGAGCAGCCCGCCCATGTTGCGCATGTCCTGCGGGTTGACCTCGGGCTCGCCGGAGCCGTGGCTGCCGTGGGCGCCGGACGCCGCGGCTCGCCGTGCCCGTTCCCCGTGCGCAGCGTGGCTGTCGTGCAGCGCGTGCCCGGCCGCGTGGCCGTGGGCGTGCGCCTCGTGCAGGCCGTGCTCCATGCCGTGGATCACGCTGCCGGAGCCGAGGAACAACAGCGCCTTGAAGAAGGCGTGCGTGAGCAAATGGAAGGTGGCGGCCACGTAGGCGCCCATCCCCAGCGCGGCGAACATGTAGCCAAGCTGCGAGATGGTCGAGTAGGCCAGCACCTTCTTGATATCATTCTGCGCCACGGCGATGGTGGCGGCGAACAGCGCCGTGAAGGCGCCGATGAAGGCGATGAACTGCAGCGCGAACCCGTGCTCCACCGCGGCCATCAGCGGGAAGGTGCGGATGACCAGGTAGACGCCGGCCGACACCATGGTCGCCGCGTGGATCAGCGCCGAGACGGGAGTCGGGCCTTCCATGGCGTCGGGCAGCCAGGCGTGCAGCGGGAACTGCGCGCTCTTGCCCATGGCCCCGAAGAAGACCAGCACGGCGATCAGCGTGGCCCACGGCGTGGCGCCAAAGAACGGCAGCGTCACGGTGTCGTGCGCCAGCGCCTCGAGCGTGGCCGGCTGGAAGATCTCGTGGAAGCTGAGCGAACCGGTGCGGGCGTAGAGCAGGAAGAACCCGGCCAACATCACGGTATCGCCGATGCGGGTGGTGAGGAACGCCTTGAGCCCGGCTTCCTTCGGCGTGATCTGTTTCGGATCGGGGTAGCGGCGCGCAAACCAGAAGCCGATCAGCAGGTACGAGCAGAGACCCATCACTTCCCAGAAGATCAGCAGCATGATCAGATTGTCGGAAAGGATCAGGCCGATCATACCGGTGGCGAACAGCGAGATGTAGGCGAAGAAGCGGCTGCCGAGGCGATCCACAAAGCCGGGGGTAGCCGGCTTACCGCGCTCGTCGTCCGGGTTCTCCGGCTTGTCCATTCCCATGTAGCCAAAGGCATAGATGAAGATCAGGGTGCAAACGAATGGCACCATGAAGAGCATGACTGCGGCCAGCGGGTCGATGGCGAAGCCGAAGGCGTGCCACGTCCGGCCGGTGGGCAGCCAGTCCCACGCCTGGCGGAACGGGTGCTCTGCCAGCCCCTCGCGGGCAAAGGCGGTGAAGGCGATGCCCCATCCCAGGACCCAGGCCAGGCCGATGCCGCCGATGGCGATCGCCGCGCTCAGCCGCTTGTTGTCGTGCGCGAACAGCACAATCGCCACGAAGGCGGCGAAGGGGAGAAACGGCAGGACGGCCGTGAGGTTGAAGATTCCTTCCATCTAGATGCTACCCCTTCATGATGTCCAGATCTTCGACGGTCACGGTCTTGCGCTGGCGGTAGATTGCCAGGATCAGGGCCAGGCCGACGGAGGCCTCGGCCGCGGCGACCGTGATGACGAAGACGGCGAACACCTGCCCGGTCAATTCGGACACTGCGGTGTAGCGCCAGAAGGCGACCAGATTCAGGTTCACGGCGTTCAGCATCAGCTCGATGCCCATCAGCACGCCGACTGCATTGCGGCGGGCCAGGGCGCCGAATCCGCCGACGCAAAAGAGCCCGGCTGCCAGTAACAGGTATGCGGTCAGTGGGACCACGCTACGCCTCCTCCTCTCGCTCGCGGGCGATGATGATGGCGCCGATCATGGCCACCACCAGCAACACGGAAGCTGCCTCGAACGGCACCGCGTACGCGCGCACAAAGTCCTCGCCCATGCGGGCGATCGCGTCCGCCGGCACCTGCCCAACCGCCACCGGCCACGCCACGCGCAGCACCACCACCACCAGCGCCACCATCAGGATCGCAGCGAAGCCCGCGACGAGGCGCCATTGCTCGTTGAAGCGCGGCTCGGCGGAGTCCATGCTGTTGCGGCTGAGCATGATGGCGAAGACGATCAGCGTGGAGATGGCGCCCACGTAGATGAGCACCTGCACAATGGCCAGGAACTCCGCATTCAGCAGGACGAAGGCAGCTGCGACGCCGAAGAACGACAGGATCAGCCACAAGGCGCTGCGCATCAACTTCTTCGATGCGACCACCATGATGCCCGACCCCAGCGTCACTGCAGCTACGATCCCAAACAGCACGTAATCCATTGCAGCTCCATCAAGGAATGTCTCGCCGGCAAGTTGGACGGTTCACGCTGCCCGCGCGACCCGTCACAGCGCCACGGACGCCGTGCCGGCGTTCGCTTCCAGGGTCGACGCAAAGCGCCGCGCCGCCCGCCCCAGCAGTCGCAGCGTCACGAACAGGATCGCCAGGTTGCCCACCAGGATCAGCGCCGACTGCGCCCAGAAGCCGGGCAGCGCCTTGATCACGAACGCCACCCACAGCAGGTTGACGAGCGTCGCCGGCACCAGCACCTTCCACGCAAAGGCGAGCATCTGGTCGATGCGGAAGCGCGGCCACGTGCCGCGAATCCACATCAGCAGGAACACGACCGCCACCGCCTTGCCGAAGAAGTAGAGCGGGCCCAGCGCCGGGATCAGGTTTACGCCCGGCCCGCGCCACCCGCCCAGGAAAAGCGCCGTCATGATGCAGGAAACCGCCAGCAGGTTCGAGTACTCGGCGATGTAGAACCACCCGAACTTGAGGCCGCTGTACTCCACGAAGTAGCCGGCCACGATCTCCGACTCGGCCTCGAGCAGGTCGAACGGCGAGCGCCCCGTCTCGGCAGCCGCGCTGAGCAGGTAGATGATTGCCGCTACCGGCAGCACGAACAGGAACGGCACGATCTGCCCTTCCACGATGACGCTCATCTTCATGGAGCCGGCGAACAGCACCACCGCCGCCATCGACAGGACCATGGGGATTTCGTAGGAAAGAAGCTGCGCCACGGCGCGGAAGGCGCCGATGAGGGCAAACTTATTGTTCGAGGACCAACCCGCCATCAGCACGGCGATTGTCGTGATCGAGCCGACGGCGACCAGATAGAGGACGCCGATATTCAGATCCGCCCCCACCAGGTTGCGGCCGAACGGCATCACCGCCCACATGAGGATGGCGGCGGCAGCGATCAGGATCGGCGCCAGGTTGAAGATCGGACGGTCGGCAGAGTCCGGGACGATGTCTTCCTTGACCATCATCTTGACCGCGTCCGCAATCGCCTGGAAGAGGCCGAACGGCCCCACGCGGTTCGGCCCGAGGCGGTTCTGGATGCGGGCGATGACTTTCCGCTCCATCCAGGTGAAGATCAGGGTAGCGAAGACCGTCACCATCGCCAGCACGATGCCGGTGATAAGCCACATGACCACGGTCACGGCCCAATCCGGCAGGAAGGTGCCGAGTAGTCCGCTGAGCCAAGGGCCGATTCGGGCTAGATCCATACGAGTTCCCCCTCGTTGCGAACTTCACGTGCAAAAAGAAAACGCAAAGGGCAGTGATGAACCCCCGTTGCGTTTCTACCAGAGGTCAGCCAGCGCGGCGGGAGCGCCTACTGCCACTCCAGTGCGCCTTTGCGCCACGCGTAGATCAGGCCACCCGCCAGGACGGCAATGAAGAGCACCATCTCCGCCAGTGCGTACAGCCCAAGCTGGTTATAGGCAACAGCCCAGGGGAAAAGGAAGACCGCCTCGACGTCAAACACTACGAAGATGAGGGCGAAGAGGTAGTACTGGGCCTTGAACTGCACCCAGGTATCGCCGATCGTCTCCATGCCACATTCGTAGGTAGCGTTCTTGGCCCGATTGGGTTTCTTCGGCCGGATCGCCCACGCCAGCACCAGGCCGATGACCGGCAAGCCGAACGCAATCATGGCAAAGACCGCCAAAAAGCCGTAGTCGGACAACTCCCCCACTCCCATCGTCAGTCAGGCTCGCACAAGCACTTACCGGGTGCAAGTGTCTGTGTAGTGTAGCACACAGATCGGCGAATTTGCAAAGGCGCGCGCGAATTGTCACAAGGGCGGAGGGGGGGACGAGTTCTACGTTCTGAGTTCTACGTTCTAGGTTCTACGTTCTTCGTTCTGGGGTACGGAGTTCTGCGTGCTGGGCGGTGAGGGTCCGGTTTTGGTGGCTGCGTTGTGGGGGCTGGGTTCTGCGTTTTGGGTCTGGCTTCTGGACTCTGCGTTCTGATGCGTTCTGAATTGATACCTTCTGAATTGATACCGTAGCCGCAAAGCAGCCGGCGTTAACCCTCGATCGGGTCGCGGCGGGGTTGGGTTCCGGCAGCTTTGCTGTCGCTTGACCGGCAGCGCGGCCGGGGCAGCGGCGCGGGCGCGGGGGCGGCGTTTCTGTCCGGTTCCGTAGGGGGCGGGTCGCCCGCATACCTCATAGGTTAAGCACAGAGGGGGGAAGTCAAGGGGGGGCTTGCGGCGCCGGCGGTGGGGGCGTAGGATAGGGACATGCGAATCGGGGCCAAACCGCGGCTACGGAGCGGCCGGTTCGCGGCAGCAGCGGGGAATCCAGATCACGCCCGGCGGCGTCACCCCCCGGCACCCAGCGATGCTGCCATCGAACAACGGCTGCAAGATTTGGTGGCACCGGCCGTCTACAGCGAAATGGCGCACTACCGGCAGTTGGGACTGCGCAACCGCCTGCTCACCCTGCCGGTGATGGTCTCGGTGGTGCTGGCCATGCTGTGGCGGCACCTGGCGGGCGTGTGTGAGTTGCAGCGCTTGCTGGCGCAGGAACGGGTGGGGTGGACGCAACCGTTCCGGGTCAGCCAACCGGCTTTGAGCGAGCGCTTTCTCACCTTCCCTGCCCAGCTCTTCCAGGGCGTGCTGGAAACGGTGCTGGCCGCCCTGCCCGCCCGCGCCGCCGCCCGCCAGCGCCCGCTGCCGCCGCGGCTGGCCGGCCTGGCGCAGCGCTTCGCCGCCTGCTACGCCTTGGATGGCACCACGCTGGAGAGCCTTATTCCGCAAGCTGCAGGCGCTGCAAGAGGTGCCGGAAGCGCCCTTGGGTGGGCACCTGGCGGTGGTGGTGGATGTGCTCAGCCACCTGCCGGCCCAGATCTGGTATGCCGAGGACCCGGCCACCAACGACAAGGCCTTCCAGCCCCAGCTCCTGGCCTGGCTGCCCGCTAACAGCCTGCTGGTCTTCGATCTGGGCTACTTCTCCTTTGGCTTCTTTGATGCCCTGACGGAGAGGGGCAGCTGGTTTGTCACCCGCCTGCGGGAGCAGACCAGCTATACTGTGCGGCAGAGCCTGAGGCAGCAGCCGCAGGTGCGCGATCAGATCGTCCAGCTGGGCCGGTACCGCTCCCACCGCTCGCAGCACCCGCTGCGGCTGGTCGAGGTGTACGTGGACGGCGCCTGGCGCCGCTACCTGACCAACGTGCTCGACCCCCAGCAGCTCTCGGTGCTGGAAGTGGTGGCCGTCTACCAGAGGCGCTGGCAGATCGAGAGCGCCTTTGCGCTGGTCAAGCGGCTGCTGGATCTGTCATATCTGTGGGTGGGGAGTAACAACGGCGTGCAGCTGCAGGTGTGGGCCACCTGGCTCTACTACGCCGTCTTGGTCGATCTGGGCGATGAGGTGGCCGAGGAATTGGGGCTGCCGCTCGAGCGCATCTCGCTGGAGATGGTGTCCCGCATGTTGTATTACTACGCCGTGCGCACCCAGGCCGGCACCTTTCAGGGCCCGGCCGCCCAGTTTCTGGCCGAGGAGGCTAAGCTGTTGGGCATCGTCAAACGTGCCCGCGCCCCTGACCGCCCCTCGCTGCTGACGCAGGTGAGCCTGGCCCTGGACGAAGAGGGGGGCAAATCCCATGCTTGACAAACCCTGATTCCCGTTAACCTCTGAGGTATGGGTCGCCCGCCCCGGGGTTGCGAGCGGCGCGTGTCGGTGCGCGGCGCGGGTGGGTGGCCGGGGCGCGCCGCCGGCTGCGATGCGAATTGGGTGGGCAACGGGGCGTCCTTCGTGACGGCCTGCGGCTCGTCAGGATGGAGTAGTTAGGGGGTAACATCGATGTGAAGGGTTCTGTCCAGGAACCCCACACATGGGTGCCAGACTACCAGTACCCCTCGACAGGACCATCTGCATCGATGCTCATACCAACTCAATCCATGCTGAGGCTCACGAAGACGCCCCGTCGCGGGAACCACCTGGCAGTCGCGCCGCGCCCGGACGTGGCCGAGGCACAGCGGGCGCCTATGATGCGGATTGGGTGGCCACGGGCGTACTTCGACAGGCTCAGTATGGAGTAGTTAGTAGAGCATCAATGCGAATGGCTCCGTCCCGGGTAGCGGATAGGAGCCGACAGACATGCCGGGGTCCCTGGACAACCCTTCTCATTGATCGTCAACCCCCAACAACTCCATATCTGAGCCTGCGAAGTCGCCGCCGTGCGGCAATCTCACATCAACGGCGCCCGCGCGCGGCATCCGGCGCAATACCCTCGCCTCGTGCTCACGCTACGCACCTCCCGGCGCGCCGCGGGCCTCAAGCGAGTGTCCAGCAAAGCTGCCGGCAACCCAATCCTCCCGGCGCCCTGTCCGCGCCGCGTCATACACGCCGGGCTGCTTTGCAGCTACGGTATCAATTGGTGATCCGCCGCCCGCTGCTAAGCCCTGAAGCGTAGCTGCAAGGGTTGCAGCTACGGTATCAATTGGTCATCGCCGCCGCCTGCGTTGCAGATACGGTGCCGATTGATTGGGCGCTCTCCGCGCCCCTCGCCAATTCGCCTATTGTCACAAAACTGTTTGACAACGCTTTGACGCTCGTGATAAACTGCGCAGAGTCCGCGGCTGCCGGGAGGCAGCTTGTTTTGTCATGTAACCGATTAACCGGCCACGCTGGCGCGCCCTTCTCCTCATGATGTGCGCCTGCGCGGCTATCGTTGTCAGCGTGGAGTGGTTATGGCCGAAGGCTATCTGCCAATCCTGGTGATGTTGGTCGTGGCGGCAGGGTTCGCCGCAATCGCCCTGGGTGTCCCGGCGCTTCTAGGTCCCCGCAAACGGAATCCCGTCAAAGATGAGGTGTACGAGTCGGGCATGCTGCCGCTGGGCGATGCCCGCCGCCGCTTCCCCGTGCAGTTCTACGTGGTGGCGGTGCTCTTCATCCTGTTTGACGTGGAAGTGATCCTGCTCTACCCGTGGGCGGTGGCGCTGCGAAAACTGGGCGTCTTCGGCCTGATCGAGATGGCGATCTTCCTCGCCATCCTGCTGGTGGGCTTTGTCTACGCGTGGAAAAACGACGCGTTCAAGTGGCTATAGAGGGCGCGCTGCGGCGGCCCCAGACGGAGTAACCCGATGGGTCTGGAAGAACGATTAAAGGAAGATAGCGTCATCACGACGACGCTGGAGTCGGCGGTGAACTGGTCACGCAAGAACTCGGTGTGGCCGCTGCTGTTCGGCCTGGCCTGCTGCGCGCATGGAGCAGATCTGCAGCCGGCACCAGCCGCCACGACATCAGCCGCTTCGGTTCCGAGGTGTTCCGCGCCTCGCCCCGCCAGGCGGACCTGATGATCGTGTCGGGCCGCGTGAGCAACAAGATGGCCCCGGTGGTCAAGCGCCTGTACGAGCAGATGCTGGAGCCGAAGTGGGTGATCGCCATGGGCATCTGCGCCAGCACGGGCGGGCCTTTCAATAACTATGCGATCGTCCAGGGCGTGGACAAGCTGATCCCGGTCGACGTCTACACGCCGGGCTGCCCGCCACGGCCGGAGTCGCTGCTGTTTGCGCTGACGCTGCTGCAGAAGAAGATCCAGAACGATAAGTTCAGCGACCGTGCCAGCCGCAAGACCGGCCATCGCGCCGGAATCGGCCCGATAGGCGAAGGGAGCCAGCATGACGCAGACTGTTCCCGGCGCTGGCAACCGGCGGTCCCGGCAGCCGCACCGGCGGATTTCGCACAGCAGACCGCAGACGCCATCCGGGCAGCGCTTCCCGGATGCCGTGCTGGGCGTGCAGAAGGTGTCGGGCGACACGGCCATCACGCTGCGGCCGCAGAACCTGGTGGCGGCGTGCGCCTTCCTGCGCGACGACCCGGAGCTGCGCTACCTGCTGCTGGACGATGTGTCGTCGCACGATCTGTCGGCCTACCCGGGCCGGCAGCCGGGCACGGCGCGTTTCAATACGGTCTACCATCTCACCTCGCCGTCGAACAACTGCCGCATCCGGCTGAAGGTGCCGGCGCCCGGGGGCGACAACCCGGTGGTGCCGTCGCTGACGGGCATCTACCCCGGGGCGAACTGGCTCGAGCGCGAGGTGTACGACCTGATGGGGATCCGGTTCGAGGGACACCCCGATCTGCGCCGCATCCTGCTGCCGTTGAACTGGCCGAACCACCCGCTGCGCAAAGAGGTGCCGCTCGGTGGGGAGCCGGTGCCGTTCAGCATGACCTGGGAAGACGAAGAGTTCGAGAGCTTCGGCCGCCAGGTGCTGGAGGCGAAATCGGTGCCGTGGGCGCCGCCGAAACAGGCGGACGCCAACGAGCACATGATCGTGAACATCGGCCCGCAGCATCCGGCGACGCACGGCGTGCTGCGCCTGATCGCCGAGCTGGACGGCGAGCGGATCGTGGCGATCTACCCGGACACGGGCTACCTGCACTCGGGCTTCGAGAAGCAGGGCGAGAACGTCCGCTACAAGGACTTCGCCTACTACACCGACCGCATGGACTACGCGTCGGCGATGAGCAATAACCTGGGCTACTCGCTGGCCGTCGAGAAGCTGATGGGCGTGGAGATCCCGCTGCGGGCGCAGGTGATCCGGGTGATCATCACGGAGCTGCAGCGGCTGGCCTCGCACCTGCTGTGGCTGGGAACGCACGCCATGGACGTGTCGGGGACGATCCACTCGCTGCTGATGTACTGCTTCCGCGAGCGGGAGCAGATCCAGGACATCTTCGAGCTGGTGTCGGGCGCGCGCCTGACCTACTCGTACATCCGGCCGGGCGGGCTGTTCCACGACGTGCCGCCGAGCTTCATCGACCGCGTTCAGGACGTGCTCGACTACTTCCCGCGGCGCATCGCCGAGTACGAGAGCATGCTGACCGATAACCCGATCTGGCGGCGCCGCCTGGAAGGGGTGGGGCGTGCTGACGGCGGAGCAGTGCTTCGCGCTGAGCGTCACCGGACCGATGCTGCGAGCCGCCGGGGTGCCGTTCGACCTACGCAGCTCGATGCCGTACAGCGGTTATGAAAAGTACGAGTTCGACATCCCCACGCAGACCGCGGGCGACTCGTTCGCCCGCTACCTCGTGCGGATCGAGGAGATGCGCCAGAGCCTGCGCATCATCGAGCAGGCGCTGAAGAGCCTGCCCGAGGGGCCGTACCAGACCGACAACCGCAAGATGGTGCCGCCGCCGCGCCAGGAGCTGGACACCAGCATGGAGGCGGTGATCCACCACTTCAAGCTGATGGACCGAAGGGTTCACCCCGCCGCGCGGCGCGGAAACCTATCACGCCGTCGAAGGGCCGCGGGGGCAGTTGGGCTTCTACCTGCTCAGCGACGGCAGCGCGCACCCGTACCGCCTGCACGTGCGCGGGCCGTCATTCGTAAACCTGCAAGCTACCCACACCATGGCTAAGGGGCACATGATCGCCGACCTGGTCACTATCGTCGGCTCAATCGATATCGTGCTCGGCGACGTGGATCGTTGACGGGAGGCATTTGTGCTCTCTGAACAAGCGAAAGCGGAAATCCGGGACCTGATGGCCCGGTACCCACAACCGCGCTCGGCCCTGGGAATGGCGCTCTACGTGGCGCAGCGCGAGGCGGGGTGGCTGCCCCCGGCTGTGATGGCAGAGGTCGCCGAGATATTTGGGCTTTCCCCCAACGAGGTGGGTGAGTTCGCCAGCTTCTACGAGATGCTGTGGGACTCGGCTGAGCCGGGCGACTACTACATCCACGTCTGCACCAACGTGCCGTGCATGCTGCGCGGCTCGGGCTCGCTGGTCGACCGGCTGCAGACGCAACTGGGCATCAAGCTGCACCAGACCACGAAGGACGGCAAGTTTACCCTGGGCCCGGCGGAGTGCCTGGGCGCATGCGGCACCGCCCCGATGTTCATGTGCACCGAGAAGGCCACCGGCCGGATCCGCTACTTCGAGGAGCTGGACACAACTGAGAAGGTGGACGAGGCGCTGGCGCTGATCCAGTCGGGCCACGGGTTCGACACGACCGAGCGCTGGCCGCTGGGGCCGGGCCGGCACCTCGCGCAGGCAGACACGAACATCCTGCTGGCCCGGGTCGACAAGCCGGACTCGCACCGTATCGACACCTACCTGGCCGACGGCGGGTACGAGGTGGCACGGGCGACGGTTACCGGCGGGTCGCACTCCCCAACAGGTGGTCGACGAGGTCAAGGCGTCGAACCTGCGCGGCCGCGGCGGCGCCGGCTTCCCCGCCGGCAGCAAGTGGGGCTTCCTGCCGCAGGGGTGTACCCGCGCTACCTGGTGGTCAACGCCGACGAATCGGAGCCGGGCACCTTCAAAGACCGCATGATCATGGAGTATGACCCTCACCAGTTGATCGAGGGGATCATCCTGGCCGCCTACGCCATCGAGTGCGGAGCTCGCCTTCATCTACGTCCGCGGCGAGTACTACTTCGCCGCCGAGCGGCTGAACGAAGCGATCGCCGAAGCGACGCCAGCGCGGGTTCCTGGGCGGCAGCGTCTTCGGCATCGGGCAAGAAGCTGCGAGATCGTGGTGCACCGCGGGGCCGGGGCGTACGAGTGCGGCGAAGAGACGGCGCTGCTCACCTCGCTGGAAGGGTTACCGCGGGCACCCGCGGCTCAAGCCGCCCTTCCCGGCGGTCGAGGGGCTGTACGCCAAGCCGACGATCGTCAACAACGTCGAGACGATCGCCAACGTGGCGCACATCATGCGCCACGGCGCGGCGTGGTACAAGCAGTGGGGCACCGACAGCTCCACCGGCTTCCGCATCTACTGCCTGAGCGGGCAGGTGCAAGTACCCGGGACTCTACGAGCTGCCGCACGGCGTCACGCTGCGCGAGCTGATCTACGACTACGGCGGCGGGCTGACCGCCGAAGCCGGCGAGCTCAAGGCGATCGTTCCCGGCGGCATCTCCTTCCAGCTGCTGGACGCATCGGCAGATCGACGTGCCGCTCGACTACGAGAGCCTGGCGAAGGCCGGCTCCGGCCTGGGCTCGGCGGGCGTGATCGTGATCGGCGCCGAACCAGAGCATGGTCGAGGTCGCGCGGCGCACCCTGGCCTTCTACCGCGAGGAAAGCTGCGGCAAGTGCACGCCGTGCCGCGAGGGCACCGGCTGGCTGGAGAAGATCCTGGAGCGGATCGAGGCGGGCGAAGGGCGGGTGGAAGATATCGCCCTGATGACTGTATATCGCCGACATGATCGGCGGGCAAGAGCTTCTGCCCCTTCTCGTACGCGGCGGTCTGGGGGCTGCAGAGCAACCTGGCCAAGTTCCGGGCCGAGTTCGACGCAGGCGATTGCAGCCGCCAAGGACGAGCCGGTGATCCCGGTCCGGCCCATCTACCGTCCCGACCCGGACACGCCGTCTGGCCTGAGCGAACCGCCGCCTGCCGGAAGAAGAGCAGTACAACAAGCCGATACGGCCGCGCTAAAGCAGCAATCCGAGTGAACAAGGAAGTCTATGGCTGATACGGTCACACTGACCATCGACGACAAGCAAGATAACGGTGCCCGCCGGCACGCTGGTGATCGACGCGTGCCGCAGCATCGGAATTGATATCCCGGTCTTCTGCTCGCACCCGCAGGCTGGAGCCGCTGGGCGCTGCCGCATGTGCCTGGTCGAGTTCGTCGGCCCGCGTGGCAGCCGGCTCGACATCTCGTGCACCGTGCCGGTGACCGGAAGGGATGGTGGTGCGCACGAATACGGCGGCAGGTGCTCGAGGCGCGCGAAGGCGGTGCTGGCGTTCCTGCTGATCAACCACCCGCTCGATTGCCCCATCTGCGACAAGGGCGGCGAGTGCCCGCTGCAGGACCAGACGATGCAGTACGGCCCGGGCTCGAGCCAGTTCGTGGAGCCGAAGCGCCAAAGAAAGCACTACCCCGTGAGCGACCTGATCATGCTCGACCAGGAGCGCTGCGTCCTGTGCTGGCGCTGCATCCGCTACCTGGAAGAGTGGGAAGACAAGCCGCAGCTGGGGCTTTTCCAGCCGCGGCGATCGACCGTCATCGACATCTTCCCGGGCCAGCCGGTAGACGCCAAGACCTCGGGCAGCATCATCGACATCTGCCCGGTGGGCGCGCTGACCGACCGCATCGGCCCGCTTCCACTACCGGCCCTGGGAGCTCAAGACGCACGCCCAGCATCTGCACGCACTGCCCGGTGGGCTGCAACCTGCGGCTGGACGAGCGCGTGCACGAGCTGCGGCGCATCGTGGCGCGCGAGAACCTGGCGCGTCAACGACAACTGGATCTGCGACAAGGGCCGCTTCCTGCACCAGTTCGCCGACCACCCGGAGCGGCTGACAGACGCCGCTGGTGCGCGACCAGGGCGGCGCCCTGCGCGCGGCCACCTGGGAGGAGGCGCTGGACCGGGTCGTCGACCGCCTGGACGAGATCGTCGGAGACGCACGGCCCGAAGGCCGTGGGCGGCGTGGCCAAGGCGCGCGTGAGCAACGAGACCGCCTACCTGCTGCAGAAGTTCTTCCGCGTGCTGGTGCGGCAGCAACAACGTCGACTTCTCCGGACGGCTCGGCCGTGCGCGCCACCGCCCGCGGGGCTGCCGGATCGATCCAGGATGTCTACGACAGCGACCTGATCGTGCTGGTGGGGCTGGATCCGGCCGAGGCGGCGCCGGTTCTGGACCTGCATATCAAGCGCGCGGTCACGGCGGAACAAGACCAACTTGCTCGTGATCCACCCGCGCCGGATCGAGGCGGCGAAGTATGCCGGCGCCTACCTGCCCGCCTGGCCCGGCAGCGAGGCTGCGGTGCTCAACGGGATCGCAGCCGGCGCGCTGGTCCTGAAAGACGCCGCGCGGCGCGGGCGGCGCGGGGCGACGACGAGTGGACGTGGCTGCGTAACGCACCCGGCGCGAAGCCGGAGGCGGTGCTGGCGGCGAGCGGCGTCACGCTGGCGCACCAGTCTGCTGCCGCGGAGCTGCTGCTGAAGGCGCAGCGCCCGCTCTTCCTCTACGGCGCCGAGGCGGCGACGGGTGAGCGCGGCGGCGCAGCCGTGAGCGCTCTGCAGAACCTCGCGGCGCTGGCCGGCCAGCCCGATCGCGTGGCGTATATCGCCGATGGACGCCAACAGCCAGGGCTGCCGCGACATGGGCCTGCTGCCCGACATGCTGCCCGGCCAGCTGCCGCTGGCCGAGCAGGCGGTGCGCGAGCGTTTGAGCAAGCTGTGGGGTGTGCAGCCACCGGCGGAAGCCGGGGCTGGGATACCGGCAGATGGTGGAAGGCGGCGTGCGCGGCGCTGTACGTCGTGGGCGACAACCCGGCCGCCGATCCCACGCTGCGCGCGAAGCTGGACAGCCTGGACTTCCTGGTCGTGCAGGACCTGTTCCTGACCGAGACGGCGCAGCTGGCGGACGTCGTGCTGCCGGCGGTGAGCTGGGCCGAGGCCGACGGCACCTACACGAACCTGGAACGCCGGGTGCAGCGCGCACCGAAGGCGCATCCGGCGAACGGGACAGCTCGGCCGATTGGCAGATCCTGACGGCGCTGGCCGAGCGCTGGTTCAAAGCGCAGGCCCCGCGTCGCCGAAGCGGCGCCGGCAGCAGAGCCGGAATGGAAGAAGAAGCGGCGCCAACGGACCGCGCGTGAGGCGCGGGAGAACCGCCCGCAGGCGAAGCCGTGGAACTACGGCAGCGCGGCGATGGTGCTGGAAGAGATCGGCCAAGCGGTGCCTGCTCTACGCCAACTTCCGCTGGGAGACGCTGGGCGAGCGCGGGCGTCCAGTGGCCTGCCAACCTGGCGCCGCGCACGGCGCGCCGCATCGAGCCGGTGACGCCGGCGGCGCCTGCCGGCCGAGCGCGAGTCCGGCAGCCTGTGGCTGGTCAGCGGCCCGGTGCTGTGGGACGGCGGCGTCCTGATGCAGCATGGCGCCGAAGTCGTCCGGCGGCTGATCCCGGAGCCCACCGTTCGTGGCCTGAACCCGTCCGAGCTGGCGCGGCTCGGGCTGGCGGACGGCGAGTCAGCGTGAGCGTGGCTTCGGCCCGCAGCGCCGTCACGCTGGTTGCGTGCGGCGAGCCGGCGGTGCAGCCGGGCACGGCCTGGGTTCCCCTCGGGCTGGCGGGCGTCGCCGGCCGAAGCGCTGGGGGCGGGCGCTGGGCGAGGCGGTCGCGGTGACAGTCTGAGCAGAGGTGGCGTAGCTATGGATTGGATCAACCCTGGTCGTCATCCCGGCCATCAAGTCGATCGTGCTGATCGTGGTGCTGCTGACCGGCTTCGCCTACCTGACGCTGTTCGAGCGCAAGCTGGTGGGGCGCTTCCCGCTGCGCTACGGCCCCAACCGGGCCTGGCACCTTCGGCCTGGGGCAGCCCATCGCCGACGCCCTCAAGATGATCTTGAAGGAAGAGATCATCCCGGCGCACGTGGACAAGGTCGTCTATGTGCTCGGCCCGGCGCTGGCGTTGGTGCCGGCGCTCGCGATCTTCGCCGTGGTCCCGGTTGGCGCCGGACATCAAGCTGTTCGGCCGCACGATCCCGCTGGTGGTGGCCGACGTCAACGTCGGCCTGCTCTACGTGCTGGCCATCGCCAGCGTGGGCACCTACGGCATCATCCTGGGCGGCTGGGCCAGCAACAACAAGTACTCGCTTGCTGGGCGCGCTGCGCACCAGCTCGCAGATGCTGTCGTACGAGCTGCCGCATGGGGATCATGCTGGTCAGCATCCTGCTGATGACCGGCACCCTCAGCCTGGTGGAGATCGTCAACCACCCGCTGCCCTGGTACTTCCAGGCTCTGGATCTGGCTGATCTTCCCGTTCTTCTTCATCACCATGCTGGCCGAGACCAACCGCAGCCCCTTCGATCTGCCGGAGACGGAGAACGAGCTGGTGGCCGGCTTCAGACCGAGTACGGCGGCATCAAGTTCGCCCTCTTCTACATGGCCGAGTACCTGCACATGATCTCCGCCAGCGGCCGTGGTGGTGACCCTCTTCTTCGGCGGCTGGCGGGGGCCGTTGTCGAGCAGCGTCCCGATCCTGGGGCTGGTCTATTTCGCCGCGCAAAGTGCTGGCGATGATCTTCCTGTTCATCTGGGTGCGCTCCAGCCTGCCGCGCGTGCGTTACGACCAGCTGCTGAAGTTCTGCTGGACTTTCCTGTTCCCGCTGGCGCTGGTCTACCTGGCGATCACGGCGGTGGCCGTAGTCTGTCCTGCGGTTAGGTTCGACGGAGCGTAGACGAATGGCAAGTGTCCCTGAGATGGTACAATGGCGATGGTCGAGATCGCTGCGAGGCGATGGGCATCACTCTCAAATACCTGTTCGTGAAGCCGGTGACGGTGCAGTATCCCGACGAGCCGATCGCGGTCTACCCGCGCTTCCGGGGCGCCACGAGCTGCGGCGCTACGACAACGGCCTGGAGCGCTGCATCGGCTGCATGCTGTGCGAGGCCGCCTGTCCCACCGGCGCGATCCACGTCGAAGCGGCCGAGAATGACCCGACGCACCCGGTCAGCCCGGGCGAGCGCTACGCGAGCGGTCTACGAGGTCAACCTGCTGCGCTGCATCTTCTGCGGCGACTGCGAGCTGGCCTGCCCGGTGGAAGCGATCGTGCTCGGCCACGACTTCGAGCTGGCCACCTACGACCGCGAAGGGCTTCCTGCTGACCAAAGAGAAGCTGCTGGAGCCCGACCAACCCGAACGTGATCGTCCGGGCGGAATAACCGGCACCTTTGACACGAGGCAGTCGCATGTTCATCTGTTCATCATGTTTGGCGCTGATTGCGGTTGCCGCGGCGCTCGGCGTGATCCTCAGTCCGCAGGCCGGTGTACAGCGCGCTGTTTCTGCTGCGTGAACTTCGCCACCCTGGCGGCGTTCTACATCATGCTGCAGGCGCAGTTCCTGGCCGCGGTGCAGGTCATCGTCTATGCCGGCGCGATCGTCGTGCTGTTCCTGTTCGTCGTCATGCTGATCGGCGGCGGCGAGATCGGCGACATGCCCGGCATGCGGAGGCGCCGCGCGGCTCGGCGCCGCTGGGCGCGGATCGCCGCCCTGGTGCTGGCGGTGTCTGCTGCTGGCGGGCATCGGCTACGGCGCTGTCACCGGGCAGCTGAACCCGGTCCAGGGCAACGCCGAGGCTGTTCGGCGCAGGGCAGCGTCGCAGGCGATCGGGCAGTGCGCTCTTCACCGACTACCTGCTGCCGTTCGAGCTGACCTCGGTGCTGCTGCTGGTCGGCATGATCGGCGCGGTCGTGCTGGCGCGCAAGAGAGAGGCGGGGAGTCAAGATGGTTCCGACAGTCTTACTACCTGATCCTGAGCGCCGTCCTCTTCGTCATCGGCGTGGCCGGGCGTGCTGGTCCGGCGCAACGTGCTGATCATCTTCATGTCGGTCGAGATGATGCTCAACGCCGTCAACCTGACCTTCGTGGCGCTGGCGCGGCAGTTCCTGCAGCTGAACGGCCAGGTGTTCGTGCTGATGGTCATGGCCGTGGCCGCCGCCGAGGTGGCCGTGGGCCTGGCCATCGTGATGGCGATGATCCGGCACCGGGACACGACCAACATCGACGACGTGAACCTGCTGAAGGGCTAACGTCGATGTAGGCCCGGAGTCGCTATGCTGGACTATGCCTGGTTGATGCTGCTTTTCCCCGCCCTGGGCGCGCTGGTCATGCGCCCTGTTTGGCACGCGGCTGGGCCGGCGCGTGGTCGGCTGGCTGGCGCCCGGCGATGGTGGTGCTCAGTTTCGCTGGTGGCCGCTCGGCATGTTCGTGACCATGCTCGGGCTGCCCGCCGAAGAGCGCAGCCACGAGATCGTGCTGTGGTCGTGGATGACCGCCGGCACCTTCCACGTCGACGTCGCCCTGCTGCTCGACCAGCTTTCGATCACGATGGCGCTGGTCGTCACCGGCGTCGGCTTCCTGATCCACGTCTACTCGGTCGGCTACATGCACGACGACGCGCGCTTCCCGCGCTTCTTCGCCTACCTCAACCTCTTCATCCTGATGATGCTGACGCTGGTGCTGGCCAACAACTACCTGCTGCTGTACGTCGGCTGGGAAGGCGTGGGCCTGGCTCGTACCTGCTGATCGGCTTCTGGTTCGACAGGCCCTCGGCGGCCGACGCCGGCAAGAAGGCTTTCCTGGTCAACCGCATCGGCGACTTCGGCCTGGCGCTGGCCATCATGTTCATCTGGACGTCAGCCTCGGCACGCTGCAGCTTCGGCGAGGTGTTCGAGCAGGCGCCGCAGGTGTGGGCGGTCGGCGGCGGCGTGGCCGTCGACCGCATCACCATGCTGATGCTGCTGGCCGCCACCGGCAAGAGCGCGCAGATCCCGCTGTTCGTCTGGCTGCCCGACGCCATGGAAGGCCCCACGCCCGTCTCGGCCCTGATCCATGCCGCCACCATGGTCACCGCCGGCGTCTACATGATCGCCCGCTCGCACGTCTGTTCGACCTGGCGCCGGCCAGCGCCGACCTGGGTGGCCTGGCATCGGCGCGCTGACCGCCTTCTTCGCCGCCACCATCGCCCTGACGCAGATCGACCTCAAGCGCATCCTGGCCTATTCGACCATCTCGCAGCTCGGCTACATGTTCCTGGCGGTGGGCGTCGGCGCGTACGCCTCCGGCATCTTCCACCTGATGACGCACGCCTTCTTCAAGGCGCTGCTGTTCCTGGCCGCCGGCAGCGTGATGCACGCCCTGCACGGCGAGCTGGACATCCGCAAGATGGGCAACCTGCGGGCCAAGATGCCGACGACCTACTGGACCTTCCTGATCGGCGCGGCGGCGCTGGCCGGCATCCCGCTGCTGTCCGGGTTCTTCAGCAAGGACGAGATCCTCTGGTTTGCCTTCCAGAAGTCGCCGATTCTGTGGGTCGTCGGCGCTGGTCACGGCGTTCCTGACCGCCATCTACACCTTCCGGGCGGTGTTCGTGGCCTTCTGGGGCCAGGAACGCGACCACAAGCTGTTCGACCACGCCCACGAGTCGCCCCGCTCGATGACGCTCCCGCTGATCGTCCTGGCCGTCGGCGCGGTGCTGGCCGGCTACATCGGGCTCCCGCGCCTGTCGTCGATCGAGGGCTGGCTGGAGCCGGTCTTCGCGATCGCCAGGCGAACGAGGCAGTGCACGCCGGCCGCGGGCAACCTGGAATGGATCCTGCTGGCGGTCTCGGCGCTGGTCGCGCTCGGCGGGGCCTTCCTCGCCTACCAGGCGTACGTGGTCGACACCGACGCTGCCCAAGCGGGTGCGCGCAGTCGCTGGGCTGGCTCTTCACGCTGGTCGAGCACAAGTACTATGTCGACGAGCTCTACAACGCCGTGATCGTCGGCCGCTCTGCGGACCTGGCCGGCTGGCTGGCCGGCGTCTTCGACCAGCGCGGCATCGACGGCGCCGTGAACGGCGTGGCCGGCGTCACCGGCTGGGTCGGCGCCCAGGCTCGCCGGCTGCAGAGCGGGCTGGTGGGCCTGTATGCGCTGTCGATCCTGTTCGGCGCGGTCGCGCTTGCTGGTCTGGTTCGCCGTACGATAGATCTCAAGTAGATCGGTGACATCATGAATGCAACCTTCCCGTTGCTCTCGATCATCACCTTCCTGCCGCTGGTCGGGGCGCTGCTGCTGCTGTTCCTGCCCGGCGAGCGGCATGCAGAAGTGGTGGGCGCTGCTGGTCACGCCTGGTGACCTTCCTGGTCGTCGCTGCCTGCTGTTGGTCTGGTGGCAGCAACGGCGAGGCCGGCATGCAGTTCGTCGAGCGGCTGCCCTGGGTGCCCCAGTTCAACATCCAGTATCTCCTGGGCGTGGACGGGCTCAGCCTCTTCCTGGTGCTGCTGACCACGCTGCTGATGGTGCTGGTGGTGCTCTTCTCGTGGGAAGGTGTCGAACCAGCGCTTCCGAGTGCTACCTGTTCCTGCTGCTGCTGCTCGAGAGCGGCATGATGGGCGTCTTCATCGTCGCTCGACCTGGTGCTCTTCTTCGTCTTCTGGGAGCTGACGCCTGGTCCCGATGTACTTCCTGATCGGCGGCTGGGGCGGCCCGCGCCGCGTCTACGCCGCGCTCAAGTTCTTCATCTACACCTTGGCCGGCAGCGCGCTGATGCTGGTCGCCATCCTGGTCCTGCTATCCGCAGGGCGGCACGTTTGACCTGCTCGAGCTGCAGCAGCTGGACGCTCGATCCCGAACCTGCAGACGTGGCTGTTCCTGGCGCTTTGCCCTGGCCTTCGCCATCAAGGTGCCGCTCTTCCCGTTCCACACCTGGCTGCCCGACGCCCACGTCGAGGCGCCGACGGGCGGCTCGGTCATCCTGGCCGGCGTGCTGCTGAAGATGGGCACCTACGGCTTCCTGCGCTTCTGCCTGCCGCTCTTCCCCGACGCCACGCGGCACGTTCGTGCCGCTGATCGCCGGTGCTGGCGATCATCGGCATCCTCTACGGCGCGCTGGTGGCGCTGGTGCAGCATGACGTCAAGTCGCTGGTCGCCTACTCGTCGGTGGCGCACCTGGGCTTCGTGATGCTGGGCATCTTCGCGCTCAACGCCCAGGGCATTGCCGGCGCGACGCTTGCAGATGGTCAACCACGGCCTGAGCACCGGCGCCCTGTTCCTGATGGTCGGCATGCTCTACAACCGGCGGCACACCCGCCTGCTGGCCGACTTCGGCGGGCTGTGGAAGCAGATCCCGTCTTCGGGTTCCTGTTCATCATCGTGGCGCTCTCGTCGGCCGGGCTGCCCGGGCTGAACGGCTTCGTCGGCGAGTTCAACATCCTGCTGGGCGCCTTCCAGGCCAACGCCGGTCTTCGCCGTCTTCGGCACCTTCGGGCATCATCCTGGCGGCCTGGTACCTGCTGCATGCCGTCCGCCAGATGCTGCACGGGCCGCTGACCAAGACCGAGAACGCGGTCCTGAACGACCTGAACCGGCGCGAGGTGCTGACCCTGGTGCCGCTCGTCGTCCTGTTCTTCGTGATCGGCCTGTTCCCGAACCTGTTCTTCGATAAGATCAACCCCTCGGCGCAGGCGCGTGGTGGACGCGGTGCAGTAACCGGCCGGCGGCCGATGGCAGCATGACCAGTCGAAGCGTGTAACGTGAGCGCGAGGCGTGACAGTATGACCTTCCCAACCTGAACCTGCTGGCCATCGCTGCCCGAGATCATCCTGGTGGTCGGCGGCGCTGCGTCGGTGCTGCTGGCTGGATCCTCGCCCGGCGCGCGACAAGCGCGGCGCTGGGCTGGCTCAGCCTGGTCGCCGTCGTGGCTGCGCGCTGGTGGCTGCTGATCGCTGGTTCGCCGCCGGCGACCCGTGCCGTTCCAGACGCATGGCGCTGGCCGACGGCCTGGGCCGCGTTCCTGGGCGTCGGCGATCCTGATCGCGGCCGCGCTTGGCATCTCTGCTCTCGATCGACCGCGTGCAGCGACTTCACCCAACAGGCTGGGCGCGTACTACGCGCTGCTGCTGCTGGCGACGGCCGGCATGCGGGTGATGGTCGATCGCCAACGACTTCATGACCATCTTCCTGGCGCTCGAGATCCTCTCGCTGGCGCTGTACATCCTGGTCGGCTTCAACCGCAAGCGACGCGCGCTCGGGCGAAGCGGCGCTGAAGTACTTCCTGCTCGGCGCCTTCGCCAGCGGCTTCTTGCTCTACGGCATGGCGCTGATCTACGGCGCGACCGGCACCACGCAACCTGGCGCAGATCGCCAGGGGCATCGCGCCGCAGTCGCGTGCCTGCCCGGCGCATCCCGCTGCTGCCCGATCGGCGTCGGCCTGCTGCTGGTCGGCTTTGGCTTCAAGGTGGCCCTGGTGCCGTTCCACCAGTGGACGCCCGACGTCTACCAGGGCGCGCCGACCGCCGTGACCGCCTTCATGTCGGTCGGCCACCAAGACCGCGGCCTTTGCCGCCCTGATCCGGGTGCTGGCGAGCGCTGACGACGCTTCGACCAGCCCGTGGCTGATGGCGCTGGCCGTGCTCGCCGCGCTGACCATGACGCTGGGCAACCTGGCCGCCCTGCGCCAGACCAGCCTCAAGCGCATGCTGGCCTATTCCAGCATCGCGCACGCCGGCTACGTGCTGACCGGGCTGGCGGCGGGCAGCGAACAGGGCGTGCAGGGTGCGCTGTACTACCTGCTGGCCTACACTTCATGAACCTCGGCGCCTTCGCCGTCGTCCTGGCGGTGCAGCGGCGTCGATGAGAACGACGTGACGGTCGACCGGCTGGCCGGCCTCGCCGGGCGCCAGCCCGGCCTGGCCGCGCTGATGGCGATCTTCATGTTCTCGCTGACCGGCATCCCGCCGCTGGCCGGCTTCTTCGGCAAGCTGTACGTCTTCGGCGCGGCGGTGCAGGCCGGGCTGACGCGTGGCTGGCCATCGTCGGCGTGCTCAACAGCGCCGATCGCCGCCTACTACTACCTGCGCGTCACCGTCGCCATGTTTATGAGCCGAGCCCGCCGCGCGGAGCTGCCGCCGGCTGGCAAAGCCGGCTGCGCCGGTGTGGGCGGCCTGATCATGCTCAGCGCCGTCGCGCACGGTCGTGCTGGGCATCTGGCAGTTCCCGTGGATGCAGAGCATCGGCAACGCCGTGGCGCAGCTTGCGATGCGGTAGGAGCCGTTCTAGCTTCGACGTTCGGGTGCTGATCTCGGGGTCGAAGTACTGAGTCCAGAGTGCAGGTTCAATCGGAAGGGGAGGGATACGGAGCAAGCGGCTCCGCATCCCCCTTTTTCTTCGCTATCCTTCAGAGCATGCCCAAACCGTGTCTGCGGGCCTCGTTGCCGGTCCCTCCTGTGGCGCCGTGGCGAGTTGGGGCTGCCGATCCAGCAGGTAGGTGGTGGTGACGCCGTTTGTCGCCTGCTAGCGGCGCAACCCTTCTGCGTGTAGCCCGCGCTCCAGTCCAGCCCCGCCCCCGTCACCCCCACCAGCCGCTGCTCCTGGTCGTAGGCATAGGTGTACACGCCGTCCGCGAGCAGGTTGCCGGCATTGTCCCAGGTGTAGGGTACGCCATCCGCCGTCACCAGCCGGTTGGCATCGTCCCGCTCCGCTGCGCTACGGGGACTATAGTAGCCCGCACTCCAGGCCAGTCCCGCCCCCGTCATCGCCACCAGCCGCTGCTCTTGGTCGTAGGCTATACGTGTACACGCCGTCTGAGAGCAGGTTGCCGGCATCATCCCAGCTGTAGGGTACGCCATCGGCCGTTACCAGCCGGTTGGCGTCGTCATACGTGTAGCTGTGCGTCTGCGTGCTGGTGAGCGTGCGGGTGGCGGCGAGCCGGTTGCCCACCGCATCGTAGCCGTAGCTGAAGGCCGAACCGTCCGAGTAGCCGGCCGTCAGCAGCCGCCCGAGGTCGTCGTAGCCGAACTGCCCCACCGTCTCCGCCAGCGTGGCGTCGGGCAGCCGCAGCGTCTCGGTCACCGCCGTGCGGTTCGAGGCCGGGTCGTAGCGCCGCACGGCCAGCACCTGCCCGGCGCCGTCCGTCTCCTGGCACACGCGGTGCGGCTACGATCCCGCGGGTCCTTCAAGCACGAACACCACTCGGGTTGCGTTTTCCCTCACGGCATTGGCATACACCGATACGGTGGTGAATCCAGGATCCCAGGGAAAATAGTCGTCCTGAGACACCGGCGTGCCCAGCACCAATCCCTCATCGCCTACCTCGATCTCCCCCCTGCCCACCAACACCATCTCGGGCATCGGCACCTTGTGACCGTAGATCGTGACGGCCACATCCGTGTCGGGCATGGTGGCTACCACCACGCCTTTCGGTCCAAAGAGCACATTTTCGTAGCCCGTTTGGAATTGCGGATAGTTGCCCTCTGCCATGGATTCCACGTCCAACAGTGCGAGCTGCGCGTAAAACGGGAATATGGTGCCGTCATACAGAATGTTGTCCATCGTCCAAACCTCTCTAATCGTACATGCGCAGGCGGGTGGTCGCCAAGGGCATCAGGGGCCCCAATCGCCAACCACCCGAACGTAGAAGCGGTCGCCCGGATGTAGGTGCTGTCCTGTATAGAAACTCCCGATAACTCCGCCCTGAGTATACTGCTCGTGCAGCGGCACGCCTTTCACCACCGCACCTGAGCCACCCTCCATGGTCGACGCAAAGGGATACTCATCGGGGCTGCCCGTGCCCCCAAACCCCGCACATGCAGACCTGCGATTGGCAACTTGCAGGGCCTTATTGCCATGACGTCGCAGTATCGCCGGAGCACCCTCAGCTTGCGCCTCCTGAATGTTCTTCGCGATATTGGGCATCTTCTTAGCATCGATGCTTATGGTGGGAATGCGACGAACCAACGACGCTCCGTAAATGGCCTCACCGATTGTGGTCGCCGCCCCATTGACCGCCGCCCCAACCCCGACGACGCCGGGAATCCCCAAGGTAAGGCCGGTGCCGATCAAGCTTTCGCTGGCCAGGGTTGCCACGGCCGGTGCGGCGATGGCGACGGTCCCCCCAAAGAGCGCTCCCTGTACCGCGCTGTGCACGACGGCCCCGGCATCAATGTCGGTTGTGAGCGCTGCCAGCAGGTCCTTCTGCGGACCCTGGCTCTGCCAGTTGCGCGCGACTTGCCCACCATAGGTGATACCCCCACCAATGATCGCCCCGGCCGCCATGGCGACGGGGGCCCAGGCAAAATGGCCCGAGGGATCGGTGTAACGCAGGGGATTGCCGCCGACGTACCCGTAGCCCTGCAGCGTGCCCGGCTGGCGCACGTCCCCCGGCCAGGGGTCGCGGCTGGTGAACAGCCCCAGCTCCGGCCGCAGGTAGCGCGCCCGCAGGTACACCAGCTCCGTCTCGGCGTCCCACCACTCCCCGCTGTAGCCGTAGGGCTGCCCGCCATCCCCCGTGATGGGCACGCCATAGGGGTCGAAGCGGCGCACCGCCAGCACCTGCCCGGCGGCGTCCGTCTCCTGGCGCACGCTGTTCAAGGTATCGCGCCCCGTCAGGTAGCGCCACACCCCACCGCTCTCGCTGGCCAGCGGGCTGTCCCCCAGTCCGTACAGGTAGCGGGTCGTGCCACTCGGATCGCCGGCCTGCAGCACGGTGGCGAGCTGCGGCTGCAGATCGAGGATGTAGGTGGTGGTGACGCCGTTCGTCGCCTGCCAGCGGCGCAGCCCGTCGGCGGTGTAGCCGGCACGCCAATCCAGCCCCGCCCCCGTCACCGCCACCAGCCGCTGCTCCGGATCGTAGCTGTAGGTGTACACGCCGTCGGCGAGCAGGTTGCCGGCATCGTCCCAGGTGTAGGGCACGCCATCGGCCGTCACCAGCCGGTTGGCGTCGTCCCGCTCCGCTGCGCTACGGGGACTATAGTCGTAGGCGTAGCTGTGTGTCTGGGTGCTGGTGAGCGTGCGGGTGGCGGCCAGGCGGTTGCCCACCGCGTCGTAGCCGTAGGCGAAGGCGGCGCCGTCCGTGTATTGAGCCGCCGTCAGCCGCTGGACGCCGTCGTAGGTGAAAGCGCCCACCGTCTCCGCCGGCGTGGCGTCGGGCAGCCGCAGCGTCTCGGTCACGACGACCCAAGCAGAGGCGGAGATGGATTCGGCGGACCTCGTCCCTCTCGCCTTTCGTGTTAAAGACCTCTGATGCAGGAAATGACTTTAGGAGCGAAGACCCCCTTCCTTCTACCCCGTCGGTTCATCGTTCGAGAATGGACGGTTCCACTCCCGAAACCGTTGCGGCAGCAGATTCGGGCGACAGTGGTCTCTGAGCAGATCCATTAGCTGGTAGTAAGTCTCCTGCGCGAACTCCTGGATGTCGCTTGTATCGGCCCAACTCTGATCATCGGCGCTGACGAACACGTCGATCAGCGCTTTCTCCTCAAGCGTGGTGAGTATCATGCGCAGAGCGTCCGCAAGGATCTCCAGTTCGTCCTCAGATAGCCTCAGATCAAACAGTGTTGTTCCCGCTACATCACGGGTCTCCAGCAAATCCATCGTGCTCAATTACTCCCCTCTGATGCCTTGAGAAGCTCCTGCCAAGTCCTGAACTCAGCTTCGTTAAGCTGCCGCCAGCGCCCCTCACGCAGCTTTCGTTGCGCCTGGCTGAGGGTGCCGCGATAGGCGGTGTTGATACTCAGCTTGCCATCTTCCCCGATTGTGAAGAAGCTGATACGTCCATTGGAACCGCGCACTCCATATTGGCCCGTCTCCGTATCGAGGTATACGTCTGCACTTCGAGCGCGCTGAGCGTCATTCCACGCGGTGGAGATGGGACGCCCTTGAGCAGCGCGCTGCTGTGCATGGTCGGTCTTTCGCGCCATCAGGGCGACCTGGGCGCTGATGCCGGTGCCGGCCACGCACACGCCGTGGGTGGCCACCACCACGCCCGTCGCCACCACCACCCCGCCCCCCACCAGGCAGCCCCCGCCGGCCGTGGCGGCGCAGAAGGAGCCGCCCCCGACGATCAGCTGGCCCCCCTGGAACATGTAGTAGCCGCCTTGCCCGATGCTGACCGCATTGCCCGCCAACCGGCCGGTCAGCATGGGCTCCGACTCGTCAGCCTGGAGCGCCAGCGCTTGCTGTTGAACCGGCTGCAGCCAGGCGTTATTGTATCCCACCTGCTTAACCAGCCCTTGGGCGAACTCGTTCAGCGCCCGCAGCCAGTCCTCGAGGTCGCGGCCCGAGGGATCGGTGTAACGCAGGGGATTGTTGGCCGCGTAGAGGTACCCCTGCAGCGTGCCCGGTCTCAGCACGTCCCCGGGCCAGGGGTCGCGGCTGGTGAACAGCCCCAGCTCCGGCCGCAGGTAGCGGGCCCGCAGGTACACCGAGCTCCGTCTCCGCGTCCCACCACTCCCCGCTGTAGCCGTAGGGCGTGCCGCCATCCCCACCGAGCGGCACGCCATAGGGGTCGTAGCGCCTGACCCCGAGCACCTGCCCGGCGGCATCCGTCTCCTGGCGCACGCTGTTCAGCGCGTCCCGGCCCGACAGGTAGCGCCATACCCCACCGGTATCACTGGCCAAGGGATTGTCCCCCCGCGGGGTTCGCACTATGAGGCAAGCTCAGACCGGAACTCGCGGCAGTAGAAGGACAGGGACTGGTCCTCAATTTCCACTACCCGGTATCTCTTACTGCGCTCCCACCCCATGCTCTGGGTCGAACTGATCTCGAGCGGCCACAGTTGCAGCAGACTTGTGGCTTCGGGGGTATAACGGAGATCGCTCACCCCTTGAAACCATAGCCGCAGCCGGCGCCTGTCGTCTTGCTGCGTTGGTCGCAACTCGATGGTCAGACTGATCTCGGGGATGCTTCCCGGAACGTGCTCCTGCTCGACGGTGAGCGTTACCAACACGGGAAACTGGCGCGGCTGCAGCGCCCAGTACCCCTCAATCGCCAGATCAGGGGAGCTCATTGCCATACTCTCCGAGGAAGTGTTCTTTCAATCTGCAACCATCGGGAAACTGGTCATCGTATGTCGTAAGGTGATAGTGAATATCGGGAATGCCTTGGGTTCTGTTCCCGGCATTATAATCCGTCCGCGCCACTTGTCGACCATATTCGTCATAGTGTGCGGTCCATGGCTGCGACCTTCCGAGATCATCAACATAGACGCCCTCCAGCTTGCGGATCCCCGGCTGGACCTGGTTCGGTGCCTTTCCTGCGAGATACTGCCCCGGCACCTCTCCTGCGGTCGAGTTGAACTGCTCGTCGACCCCTTGGCCAGGATGGGCTAGTGAATGCTGGACGACTTCGGTTGCGGCCTCGTCGGGAACGGTTTGCTGAGGTGCGGCTTGCCGCCATCTTCAGGAAGTCCCAAGTCGTCTTAGCTTCCAAGACACCTGCATAGCCAAAGACGCTGTTAATCGCGAGGCTTTCGACCGCGCGAGTCGAAGGGGATCTGGCTCGGTGGAAGTTGTCCCGGGCCGACTTCGAAGTTCGGTGCGTACGCTGTGTCGGGTCTGGCGAGGACCTCAATGCCCACCGCAATTAGTGCACCGATTACGATACAGATTGGACAACGTCCCGATCGATCCGTATAGACGAAGAGGACTCTTATAGGCATACGAATACCCGCTCAGCGAGCCAGGCTGTCGCACGTCCCCCGGCCAGGCGTCGCGGCTGGTGAACAGCCCCGCTCCGGCCGCAGGTAGCGCGCCCGCAGGTACACCAGCTCCGTCCCTGCGTCCCACCACTCCCCGCTGTAGCCGTCAGGCGCGCCGCCATCCCCCACCAGCGGCACCCCATACGGGTCGTAGCGCCGCACCGCCAGCACCTGCCCCGCAGCGTCCGTCTCCTGGCGCACGCTGTTCAACGCATCGCGGCCCGACAGGTAGCGCCACGCCCCGCCTGTCTCACTCGCCAGCGGGCTGTCCCCCATTCCATACAGGTAGCTAGTAGTGCCACTCGGGTCGCTGGCCTGCAGCACGGTGGCGAGTTGGGGTTGCAGATCCAGCCGGTAGGTGGTGGTGACGCCGTTCGTCGCCTGCCAGCTGCGCAACCCTTCGGCGGTGTAGCCCGCACTCCAGGCCAGCCCCGCCCCAGTGATCGCTCAGGTCGTGCGCGCAGCTCCACAGCCTTGGTCTGCCGGCAACGCGATGGGCGCAGCGTTTGCCGCTACGCCCAGCAACGGCACTGGGCGAAAGAGAGCCGGCTGCCTTCCCTCAATGCACTTGATGGTGAAGATCGTACCCGCTCACGATCGCAAACCAACAGACGTGCCCTCTTGGCTGTTGGCCGTCGTGGGCAGCTGTGGGGGATGCAGAATGACAATGAAGCCGGCTTCTGCGCCAGCGGAATCCCAGGCAGCCCACCCTGCCCCGGCAGAGTATAGCCGCTCCTTGCCGCCCAGCTCCACGAACGCTTTGCCGTAGTAGCTCCACCAGCTGACTCTGGGAATACGGTGACTAGCCAGATCAGAGGCCCGCACCGTGGTGTACAGTTCCCCGCTGCGGTCCAAATCCCCCCAACCGTACGCGGCGTTGGCCGTAGACGCCAGCAGTTGGCTCCACCGAAAGACACGCATGAATCGCTCTCTGGCAACTCGTCCCGTAACATCCAACAGGTAGGTCGAGTCCACGGACATGGATAGCCATCCGTATTGCATATAGGCGTCATCCACATCCGCCGCGGGGTAACTGGTCGCGCAGGGATACATGTTCAGATCCATGCGCAGTTCTCTCCCTGGGTGCCAGAGTGCCAAGCCGCCCCCACCATTCTTAACGATGATGGCGAAAGCCTCGCTTAGGTCCTTCACCTCGAAGTCATGATAGTCGTCGTCGTGCACGTAAAAGCCCAGGATCAAGCTGCGGGCGGGATTGTGCGTCACGAGCCCCGTATTCAACATGGCGGTGGTTACCAGCTGCAGGAACTCCGTGGTGCATCGTGCATGGCGGTCAAAGAACACCGCAGTATGCCAAGTCCTCATTGTGAAGCCCCCAGCCTGATCAGCTCTACACCCCATCTTCTGCAAAGGCGGTCCACTGTGAACAGCAAGTCATCAGGTCCGTCGTAGGCGAAGTACGCCTTGACCCCTCGCAGAGCAGCCTCTCTGGCTAGAATCCGTAGTTGGCCACCAAATGCACTCATCGCGTCCGGATTTATGACTTTGCTCGCACCACCAACCTCATAGAGGTTTCCCGCTACATCTATCACATCAATCCTACCACGCCCCAGATCATTCAAGAACGGTACCTCGACAGAGCGTACGGCATCCCCCAGCCTATCCATCAGTCCTACCTGCTTCTGTGCTCCAACAACGTGGGTTGGGTCCTTGTCGCCCAGCCGGCTGTCAAGATATTTCAGCCCATCATCGCGAACTAGATTGCGGAATCGGCTCCATGGGTCATTGCCACCCGGTGGCATTGAACTGCCGGTTGAGTATTCTGAACCACCGCCTTGCGCTGCTCCTGATCCAGGTTCTACCGCGTTCTGGGCGTACTGTAGGACGCCTGGGACCTTATCAGCCAACGGAGCGGAATACGCGCCGCATTGAGCTGCGGCGTTCTGCACCGCAGCCCCCGCTAGCGTACCCCATCGCGGGCGGCGGTCTGCACCGCAGCCCCCGCTTGCGTACCCCATTGCGCAATTCGCAGCGCTAACTGCTCGCAGAAACCGCCGACCAGGCACCAGGCGATGGGGTTGTGGCCATTCGGGTCGGTATAACGCAGGGGGTTCGCGAAGCCATAGGAATACCCGTTCAGCGTACCCGGCTGGCGCACGTCCCCCGGCCAGGGGTCGCGCGTCAGGAACTGCCCCAGCTCCGGCCGCAGGTAGCGCGCCCGCAGGTACAGCAGCTGCGTCTCGGCGTCCCACCACTCCCCGCTGTAGCCGTAGGGCTGCCCGCCATCCCCCGTGATGGGCACGCCATAGGGGTCGAAGCGCCGCACCGCCAGCACCTGCCCCGGCGGCGTCCGTCTCCTGGCGCACGCTGTTCAGCGCATCGCGGCCCGACAGGTAGCGCCACGTCCCGCCCGCATCGCCGGCCAGTGGGCTGTCCCCCAGCCCATAGAGGTAGCTGGTCGTACCACTCGGGGCTGCTGGCCTGCAGCACGGTGGCGAATTCCGGCTGCAGATCCAGCACGTAGGTGGTGGTGACGCCACCCGTCGCCTGCCAGCGGCGCAGCCCGTCCGGGTCGTAGCCGGTACTCCACTCAAGTCCCGGTCCCGTCATCGCCACCAGCCGCTGCTCGGGGTCGTAGGCATAGCTGTACACCCCATCCGACAGCAGGTTGCCGGCCGTCGTCCCAGGTGTAGGGTACGCCGTCGGCCGTCACCAGCCGGTTGGCATCATCCCACTCCGCTGCGGGGACTATAGTCGTAGCCGTGGTCCGTGGGCAGCGTGATCGACACCACCCGGCTCAGCCGGTTCTCGTTGTCAAGCGATACCTTTCTCACTCCGACAAAGGGAGATGTGGGTCACCGCTTGATGATCCCGATCCAGCGCCGCTTCATCGAACTCCCTCATCTTGTCTCGGATCAATTCGGTAAGGCGGCGAACTCCCGCTGAGCCTTGCGCAGGCCGACGGCTGTACTTGCCGAGCTCCCTGATTTGGATCTCAACATGCACCGGCTCCGCTTTATCTACGAACTCGAGCCAACGATGATCGGGAACACCGACCTGAATAAGTCGGCTCCGATCCTTCAAGAGCACCCACGCTTGGCATTCCATCTCGACAAGATACCAGTTCACCACGGCTTCTACAGAATCAGAACTAGCAAGGCT
The DNA here is from genome assembly GCA_963783655.1 of uncultured Chloroflexia bacterium. Lineage (GTDB taxonomy): Bacteria > Chloroflexota > Anaerolineae > CG2-30-64-16 > CG2-30-64-16 > CAWAOA01. The sequence continues at coordinate 8,065 of CAWAOA010000012.1, read as the reverse complement.
CATGGCCTCGGTCCTTCTCTCAGGACTGCCAAAGCGCTCGGTGACGCTTATTTCGTCAGTGTTCGGCCGGCTGCCGGGATACCAGGGTATCTCTGGCCACCACTCACTGACGGGAATGAAAGCGATTGCATCGGTGTCAAACGTGCGCCGCCGGCTCTCTTTCGCACGCCGTTGTTGCATGGAATCGCTCATGGCAGGGGTACACCCAACTGCTGCAGGAGTGCCTCAAACTGTTGTACGTTCTGCGGGTTCATCTCCGGTAGGTCCCGCAGCCTGGGCAGCCAGTCCTGTGCGAATTCGGAGACACGTCGAACATACTCCGCTGCGTCATCCGCTGAATATCCCCCATCACGCTGGAGTATCTTCTCCAGCGTCTGGTGCGGGTACTTCTTCTGAAGTTCACCCAACTTCGTGTTCACTTCGTGAAGCCAGCTTGAATCATCTCCACCCCCGGAGCGCCTGTTCCTATACTGATTGGGGTCCAAGGGCGGCATGCCCGGGAATTGCAGACCACCGCCGCTCAGCTTATGCAGATGCTCGGCCAATGGACGTGCAGGACCTCTGGCGGCCAGGGAGAGAGGCGCAGCCTCTTGCGACTGCGCCATGTATTCAGCAGAGGCCAGTATCTTGTCACCAGAGTGCTGCATGAACTGCAGCAAAACCGGTCCGCATTGAGCCGTCAGGTTCTGAATTGCTGTCCATGCTTCACGCCCCACTGCCCCATCTGACGAGCAGCTTCCATAATCCAATTGTCTGGCACTGGGATCGGAATCGCAGGCGCATGACCCGAGGGATCCGTATATCGGAGAGGATTGTTATTGGTATAGGAATGCGCATTCAGCGTGCCCGGCTGCCGCACGTCCCCCGGCCAGGTGTCGCGCGTCAGGAACAGCCCCAGCTCCGGCCGCAGGTAGCGCGCCCGCAGGTACACCAGCTCCGTCCCCGCGTCCCACCACTCCCCGCTGTAACCGTAGGGCTGCCCGCCATCCGCCGCCAGCGGCACCCCATAGGGGTCGAAGCGCCGCACCGCCAGCACCGCCCCCGCGGCGTCCGTCTCCTGGCGCACGCTGTTCAGCGCATCCCGGCCCGACAGATAGCGCCACACCCCATCCGTCTCGCTGGCCAGGGGCTGTCCCCCAGCCCGTACAGGTAGCTGGTCGTGCCACCCGCACCGCCGGCCTGCAGCACGGTGGCGAGTTCGGGCTGCAGATCCAGCAGGTAGGTGGTGGTGACGCCGTCCGTCGCCTGCCAGCGGCGCAGCCCTTCAGCGGTGTAGCCCGCGCTCCAGCTCAGGTTGGCCCCGGTGACCCCCACCAGCCGCTGCTCGGGGTCGTAGGCATAGGTGTACACCCCATCCGACGAGCAGGTTGCCGGCATCGTCCCAGGTGTAGGGCACGCCATCGGCCGTCACCAGCCGGTTGGCATCGTCGTAGCTGTAGCTGTGTGTCTGCGTGCTGGTGAGCGTGCGGGTGGCGGCCAGCCGGTTGCCCACCGCGTCGTAACCGTAGCTGAAGGCGGCGCCGTCCGAGTAGCTGGCCGTCAGTCAGCCGCTGGACGCCGTCGTAGCCGAACGCGCCCACCGTCTCCGCCAGCGTCGCATCCGGCAGCCGCAGCGTCTCGGTCACCGCCGTGCGGTTCGCCCGCCGGATCGTAGCCGTACAGGAACTGGGAGACCAGCTCCTGGTTCCCGGTGCGCCGCTGCGTGATCTCGGTCAGCCGCTCGCCGTCGTCGTAGGCGTAGGCCGTCGCCAGCCCGTTGCGCGTGCTGGCCGTCACCAGCCGCCGTCCCTGGTAGCTGTAGCTCGCCACCTCTCCCGGCCCATCCCGTGACCGTAGTCAGACGGTTGGCCGGGTCGTAGGCGTAGCCCACCGTGCGTCCGTCAGGATAGTGGATGGCAGTGCGGTTCGAGGCGGCATCATACATGTAGCCCACCGCGGCCTGGTCGGGGTAGGTGACCCGCTCCAGCCGCCCCAGGGGGTCGTAGGCGAAGCGCGTGACGCCCAGGGTGTCGGTGACGGCGGTGCGCCGCCCCAGCGGGTCGTAGCCGAAACGTCACTGCGTCACCCGTGGCCAGGTAGTCCACCCCGGTGACAAGCCCCGCCGCGTCGTAGCTGCGCTCGCTCACCTGGCCGTTGGCATCCGTGACCCGCATCACCCGCCCCAGGGCGTCGTACTCCCAACCGGTGGCGTGCTCCAGGGCATCCGTCTGCGTGCGCAGCCGGCCCAACGTGTCGTAGGCGTATGCGATGGTGTGCCCGCGGGCGTCGCTGACGGCGGTGCGCCGGCCCAGGGCATCGTAGGCGTATTCCGTGCGCAGGTCGTGGTCCAGGCCCTGGGCCGCGCCGGTGTGGTTGAGCACCACCGCCGCGCAGCCGGTTGGCGGCGTCGTACTCGTAGCGCGTCACCATGCCGTTGGCGTCGGTGGCGGACGTCTGCTGGCCCCAGGCGTCGTAAGTCCACGCCTGCCCGTGCCCCAGCGCGTCCGTGGCGGCGGTCTGGCGGCCCAGTTGGTCGTAGGCGTACGCGCTCTGCCGCCCGTTCTCCGCCCGCGTCAGCAGCCGCCCCAACGGGTCGTAGCTCATTGTCAGGGTCAGCGGCTGCTCGCCGGGACCGGTGACGGCGATGGTGCGGCCCACGGCGTCCACCTGGAACTGCGTGACGTGCCCGCGCCCGTCCTGCTGCCACAGCCGGCTGCCCGACGCATCGTAGCCCTGGCTGGTGACGATGCTGGTGGCGGTCAAGGGCTGGGTGGTGGTGATCAGGCGGCTGGCGGCATCGTAGGCGAAGGTGGTCTCCCAGCCTAAGGGATCGGTCTGGCTGACCCGCTGCCCGGCCGCATCGTAGCGGTAGCGGGTCTCGGCGCCATTCGCATCCGTCTGGCGGAACAGCCGCCCCCCGGAATCGTACTGGAAATGCTGCACGCCCCCCAGGGTATCGGTGATGGCCGTGCGCCGCCCGGCGGCGTCATAGCCGTAGCTGGTGATCAGGTTGTACTCGCCCAGGTGGTTCTGGGGCTGCCCGGGTAGCGCGTTGACCGTCTCCTGCAGCGGGGCGGCCGGCCAAGTCGTAGGCGGTCCGCGTCACGCTGCCCAGGGTGTCCGTCACCACCGTGCGGTTGCCGGCGGCATCGTAGCCGTACTGGGTCACCAGGTTGTACTGCTGCTGGTGGTTCTGGGGCTGCCCGGCCAGCGCGTTCTGCGTCACCGCCACCGGGCGGTTGAGCGGGTCGAACGCGGTGGTCGTCACCCGCCCGCCTGGGTCGCGCAGGCTGATGGGGTTGCCCACCGCATCGTACGTGGTGACCGAGACCAGATCGCAAGTCGGGCTGGGCGGGATCGAAGACGCCGTCCACGTAGTTGAGCGTCACCGTCAGCGGCCGGCCCACGCCGTCGTACTGCGCTCACGCGTGACCAGGCCCAGCGTATCCGTCACCACCGTGCGGTTCCCGGCGGCGTCGTAGCCGTAGCCGCGTCACCAGGTTGTACTGGTTTTGGTAGTTGGCGGAGCTGCCCATCCCACAGGTTCTGGGTGACCAACGCCGGCCGCCCGGCCGGGTCGTAGCCGGTGCGCGTGACCCGGCCCAGCGTGTCGGTGATGGCCACCTGCCGCCCCAGCCGGTCGTAGCCGTACTGCGTCACCAGGTTGTACTGCTGCTGGTAGTTCTGCGGCTGGCTTGCCAGTTGGTTCTGGGTCACCTGCACCAGCCGCCCGTTGGCATCGTATTGGTTCTGGGTGCGCCGGCCCAACGGGTCCTCGCTCGTCGTCCAGCCGCCCGGCGGCGTCGTAGCTGTAGCGCGTGACCAGCAGCTCGGGCCCCGGCCCGCCCGCCGGGTAGGTGAGGGTCTCGGTGACGGCGATCAGGTGGTCGAGCGGGTCGAACGCCTGCTCCAGCACCCGCCCCCCCGGCCGCGTGACCGTCACCGCCCGCCCGGCGGCATCGTAGGCGTAGCCGGTCACGCCGCCTTCGGGGTCGGTGACGGTCTCCACCTGGCCGGCCGCGGTGTAGGTGTAGCGCGTGACCCCGCCCCCGGGCTCAGTGCGCTCGGTCAGCAGCCCGCGCGCGTCGTAGCCGAAGCCCATGGCCTGCCCCAGCCCGTCCGTGGCGGCCGCCAGCAGCGTGCCGCTGTAGGCGAAGGTGGTGGTGATGCCGCGGGCGTCACCGTGCGCCGTCAGGTTATTCAGGCATCGTAGACCATCGTGGTGGCCTGGTTCTCGGCGTCCACCAGCCGCTCGAGGTTTACGCCGTCGGCGCTCCAGGCCAGTTGCTGCGTATCGCCGTTGCCGTCGGTGAGGGCACTGGGGCGGAACTGGCGATCGATACGCTCTTCGTGGTGGTTTCCCCGGCCGGGTTCGCGGCCTCGACCAGCGTGCCGCGGCCGTCGTAGACATCGGAGCGGGCCAGACCCAGGGCATCGGTGATGGTGCGCGTGCCGTCGAGGCCGTAGGTGATCTCCACCGTCTGCACGCCCAGCCCGTCGAACTGGCGCACCGCCCGGCCCTGGCTGTCGTACTCGGTGCGCATGACCAGCGTGCGCTCAGGGGTTCTCGATCTCGGCCAGCCGGTGGGTCGTGCCCGCGTAGCGGTAGGTCCACAGCCCCTGCGCCGGGTCGGTGACGCTGCTCAGGTCGCCGTTGGCGTCGTAGCCGTAGGTCACCGTGCGCCCCAGCGGGTCGGAGACGCGTCTCCAGCCGCCCGGCGCCGTCGTAGCCGAAGGCCAGGTAGCGCAGCCCGCTGGCGTCCGTCACCCGCTGCAGCCGGCCCGGACGGGTCATAGCTGTAGCTCCAGCTGTGCCCCTGCGGGTCGGTCCACTCTGTCAGCGCCGCCGGCGGCGTCGAAGCGGTAGACGGCCTGGTCGGGCCCGGTCACCTGGTAGCCGCCCGCTACGGCTGCCAACTGCGCCAGCAGCCCGCTGGCCGCCCGGTAGACCCCCGGCGCCAGCTCGTAGAAGACGTACTGGCTGGCGCCGTGCGCCTGGAAGCGCACCTGCTTCGCCACCCCGCCCGGCTGCCCGGGCAGGAACAGCCGCGTGGCGTGGTTGTGCGTCCAGCCGTAGCCCAGGGTGGCGGTGTAGTGGCCGGTGGCGGGTGAGGCGTAGGAGCGCTGGAAAACCAGCGGCCCCCCCAGGGCCGGCAGCGCCAGATCCACCACCGGGTAGTCCAGCCCGCCCGTGCGCGTGTTGATGGGGTCGCCGGCGAACCCGAGCGTGCGCTCGCTCCAGGCCACCAGCCCGCCGCCGCGGCAATCCCCCGCCCGGCACAGGCTCCACACGGCCGCATCCGGCAAGGGCGGGCGGCCCAAGGCCAGGCGCGTCAGGAAGCCGTCCTGCGTGCCGCCGTGGAAGCCGGGGGCGAAAGCATCGCCGGTGGTGGGGAAGTCGGTCGACTTGGTGCGCCCCACCACATAGGCGGTATCGGCCGCATCCAGCGCCAGCCCCGACAGCCACTCGTTCTGCGTGCCGCCCAGGTAGCTGCTGTAGGCCAGGCTGCCCTGGGCGTCGAAGCGGGCCAGGAACAGGTCGCTGTAGTTGCTCAGGCTGCAGCTGGTCGTGCCGCCGGGCAGCGTGGTCTGGTAGGCATCGGCCGTCAGCGGGAAGTTGGGCGAGCAGGTAGCCCCGGCCACATAGGCGCCGCCGTCGCGGCCGATCTGCACCGCGAAGCCGGCGTCGGCCACGCTGCCGCCCAGGAAGCAGCCGTACTCCAGCGCCGTGGCGTCGGGCGAAAGCCGGGCCAGGAAGCCGTCGGTGGCGGCGCCCGGGCTGCGGCCGCAGCCGGTTTGGGCGGTGGCGAAGAAATCTTGCGAGCTGGTGAGGCCGGTGAGGTAGGCGCGGCGGTCGGCGGCCAGCGCCACCCCCTGCCCGCGGTTGGTGTCCGCCGCCCCGCCCAGCAGGGCGATGTAGTCGACCTCGCCGCCGGCGTGCTTGAAGCGGGCCACGAACGCCCGCCCCTGGGAATACTGGCCGGTGCTGACGGCGCCGGGGGTGGCCAGCAGGTCGGCGGAGCCGCTGTGCCCGACCACGGTGGCCTCGGACAGCCCCCAGTCCGGGTCGAGGGGGTCCACGTCCAGGTTCAGGTCCACCGCCAGCCCTTCCAGGTACTCGGGGCCGCTGCCGCCGAAGTACGTGATGTAGCGCTTGGCGGCGTCGCCGATCCTGGGTAGTGTCGATGGCGGCCACATAGCCGTCGGACGCACCATTGCCGGTGCCGTTGCTCTGGTCGTAGGCGTCGGGCGTGATGGGGAAGGGGGGGATGGCGGCATCAAAGGTGGTGAAGCCGGCCACGTAGACGCCCTCGTGTAGTGGATCTGCCCCCACTCGTCCTGCCAGCGATCCAAGGCGATGCCGCGCGGCGTATCCAGCCCCGGCCCGCCCAGCAGCGTGCTGTACAGCAAGTCGTTGCCGCTGTTGTTCAGCTTCAAGATGACGGTGTCGTTGCCGCCCTGGAAGCAGCCGTTGCACACGCTCTGGAAGCCGCCGACGATCGGGAAACCGGTGCGCGAGGCGGTCTCGCCGGCCACGTACGCCAAGCCATTCGGATCCACCGCCACGTGCAGCCCAGTGTCGTTCTTGTCGCCGCCCACAAAGGTGCTGTAGAGGAGCGCCCCGCCGCCGGGGGCGAACTTGCTGACGTAGGCGTCCCAGCCGTTCAGGCTGGTGTCGAAGGCGCCGGGGGTGGTGGGGAAATCGGTGGCGCAGGCCTGCCCGGTCACGTACATCGCGCCCTGGCCGTCCACCGCCACGCCCCGCGCGGTATCATAACTCGAACTGTCGCCCACAAAGGTGCTAACGAGCAGCTCTTCCGGGTTGGCCGGGGCGGCCGTGAGCAGCGCCGTCAGGCCGGCCGCCGCCGGCTCGGGCGCGACGGGGCGGTCCTGCGCGTCCAGCACGGTCAGGCCGGGCAAATCGGGCAGCGCCAGCGCCCCGGCGGCGGTGGTGAGGTGCAGGCGGCCGCCGCTTCTGGTCACGCCTTGGGCGCCGGTGATGCGCAGCGCCGCCTGCTCTAGACGGGCGCCGGGCTGGGCCGCCAGCCGCCAGGTGAGGGCGCCGTCCTGGACCGTCAGCTGCAGGTCGAGCCCGGGGTAGAGCCCGGCGTAGGTGAGGCCGCCGTAGCCGGGCAGGTCTTGTGCGCCAGGCGGCCGGGTCGTTGCCCAACAGGTACGACCAGCGCCCCGCCTGCGCCTGCTGCGGCACCAGCCGCACGCCCGCGTCCGCCCCCACGAACTGCAGCCGCACGTGCGCACCGCGGGCCGGCTCCGGCAGCGCCGACGGCCCGGCGGGGTCGGCGTCCGGCGGCGCCAGGTGGGTGAGCCACAGGCCGTCATCCACGACATAGGCGACGGCCGGCAGGCCGTAGATGCGGTAGCGGACGCGGGCGTCGAACTGGCCCCGGTTTTCCACGAAGGTGACGGGGGCGGCCGGCGCCGCCGGCGGGGTAGCCACGAAGCGCGAGCCGGGCGGGCTGAGCGGGACGGGCGCGGGCGCAGGGGTGGCGGCAGCCGGGGTGACGGCGGCCGGCGTGACGATGGCGGCGGCGGGGGCGACGCTGGCCGCGGTAGGCGAGGCGGTGGGCGCCGCGGCGGCGGCCGGCACGACGGCGCTGCCGGTCAGGGCGAGCGCCAGCCATAGGCGCAGCGCCGCGGGCAGCAATCGGCGGAAAGCGGTGGAAAGGCAGGGCGAAGACGGCATTGTCAGCGGCTCCCCCTCTGGCGTGATACCCAGGCGCCCATCGGTATCCAGAACACCCCGCGCGACCGGCGACGACCAGAACCGGTTCGAGAATACCCGACATCAAACCGACTGGCTGTAGTACGTTGGTCCTATGGTGAGGCCGAAGGGCAGGTAGCCAGCATCTTAGGGGCGAGCAGCGGAACCACCTTGCCGGTCCCATACAGCAACCCCGGAGCGCCTGAAACTGCTGTCGCTTTTGGTCCACTCACAAGCGCGACTTTCTGATGGGTCCTCGCCCGTGATGTTACGTGGCGGGGTGTCACGCAAGGAGACGCGACGGTATCACGCTGCAAGCGTGACCTACGGCGTGACCTCCGATTGATCCAGTACAAGGGAGAG
>CAWAOA010000011.1:175000-572603 GCA_963783655.1 uncultured Chloroflexia bacterium | reverse complement strand
GCCTGCGCCGGATGGGCTGCCCTTTGGACGAACAGCTGGCGAGGCTGGTGACAACGACCCGTCGTGGGCAGCCCTGGCAGCCGCTGTCTTCTATGCGCAGGCCTGGGTTGGGGTGTGTACCAGAGCGGGTCGGTGGTGCGCTCGCTGAAACCGGCGCCCTGGTGGATGCCCCGCAATTGCAGACCTCAAGGGCTACAACAGCCCGGAAAACCGCATCATTTCAGCCGGCATCTCGCGAAAAACATCCTCGGTATGTTTCCGCCAGAACGGCCTGGTCAAATCCCAATGGAAAGACTGTGAAACCCTGGTGGTGGTGGTCAATACCAGGCATGTCGCCAGACCTTGAGAGCGTGCTTGAGGAAGCCGGTCTTGCCCCGCGAATGTGGCACGGGTGAAATCCTCCAAAATATGCAAAATGGCTGTCCTGGTGAAAGCGCAGCGGAAATAGGTTCCACCCGCCCTCATTGCCCGGGCATTTGACATGATAAAACAACATGAAACAGTGGTATGAAAATTTGTTTCAAAATTACAAGATGGCAGGTGACGTCCAAAGCTTCACCCATAAATTGGCCGTATGATATTATTATTAAAGGAATGGAATATAACAAATCAGCCAGATCCTTGATATGGTCGGGACCGGCAGGCGTTCAGAGCGACTGAGTTGAGCAAACGCAGCTAATCGCGCTCTGGCATTGATTTATCGGAGTGAGGTTAAAACGGGCAAGTAAAAGGCATCGGAACAAAATTTTAATTGTTTTTCAAAAACATGACGCCAGACACCTGCCCTTTTTGCACGAATTTGACCTGGCCATCATGCTGTGCGAAGGCGCATTTCCGTTGATGGAAACCGACGAAATGAATTATCAAATCCTCCAAACGCCGCCAAGAGCCTTAAGCCACAAGGGGAAGTTGATTTTCACCACCCTGAACGGTTTGTTTCCCCTGTTTCATTCCGTCACAGAATTCCATGCATTCAGAGACACGAAAGAAGGCAATGCCACCTACGGCAGATCATTCATTTGATCCCATGACTTTTCGGGATCATAACACGACGACACGTTGAGGACGATTTCGGGAACAAAAAGGAACTGCGGTGCAACGAACGGTATTATGTGCCCTCCGAAATAACCTGGCTATTAAAAACGCTCGATTTCAAAACAGTTGATATTTTCGGCGCCAGAAGCTGGCGCTTTCAGTCGAACCGATCCATTATCGACCGAAAAGCAGTTCTGAAATGTTGGTTGTCGCGGAAAAGTCCTGAATTTTTTATTTAAGCCTACGCCGTCGTTCACCGCAAAAAAGTGTAACCTGCTTCGCCAGCTCCGCGTCCGGGATGGGGGTATTCCTGCCGTCAGAAAATCGTTGGGCAGCCATTACCCAGAACGACGCCGCCGCGTTCTTTACCCGGCAGGCCGCCGAAAGGTATAAATCGGGCGGCAGCTTGGCCAGTTTGGCCGGTTCCAGGGGGCTTATCTGGTTCGGGTCGCGCGTCGCGGGCAGCGGCCCCTTGCGAAAAGACGCATAAATATCCGTAACCGCCAGCAGGCTGCTTTCGTCGCCAGGGCGGCTGCCCGTTGGGATGGATTACATCTCTCCATCAACTCCTGCACCGAAACAGGCATGATCACCAAAAAAGCCTGCTTCCGGTAATCCGGGCCGGGTATTTTTTCGTACCAATACTTTTTGCTCCGGCTTCATCAGCAGCAACGATCACCCGTAGGTGAAACGAAAATAATAACCGGGTTGTTGGGTTTCGCCAAATTTCGAGCCTTTGTTGGAGCCGCATACTTACCCCAATTCTCGCGCGCCGCAGGGATCTGCGCGCGGTTCAACAGGTCTTGGCGCCCGGGCTGCTTTCAGTTCATCAATATCGGGAAAATCTGCTGCAAGGGGCAGGTATTTAGCGAGCAGGCCGGCAAACACCTGCGAGGCGGCAGTCTGGGTAGGCGCGGCTGGGGCTGGCGCTGCGCCGCCGCAGGCCGCCAGACCTGCAAACAGCAGGCTGATTAAAGTCAATTTCTTCATTTTCTCATTGTCCATTCAAAGAATTTTTGGCGTCATTTTCAAAAGCGGGGTAATTGCCCGGTCCATGGTGATATTCTAACGTAAAATTTTCGTAAATTCGCGGGCGTTTAAGTATAATAAGCCGTAATCACCAATTTAGGCTCAATCCAATACCCATTGCAAAATACTTCTGATAACTATTTTACAACCAGAACAATCAACCTCATTTTTACACACCGTTTTCTCCGCCTGATTCAACCCTAAATCGCCTTTCGTGTGGGGGTTATACATGTTTCTGTGAGCGATTTGAAAAAGCAGGATTTCTCAATTTCAGCAGCCCTCCCGGCAGCAGTTCCTCCGCTTGCGGAGAACCTGCAGGCCGAGTTTTACAATTTGGTTACCGGCACATCGGTGGATGCCTTCTGGCTGACCTCAACTGATGAGCCCTGTCCAATGGGATCATGCCGTCATGTGCCGCCTGCTGGCTACACCAAAGACGAGCTGACAGCCATGTACATCTCCGACCTCGAAGCCGTTGAAAGTCCCGAGGATGTCGCCCGTCACATTCAAAAGATCACCGCCGCCGGCTCGGACCGTTTCGAGACCCGCCTTCTCTGCAAGGACGGGCATACCATCAAGGTCGAGGCGAGTGTCATCCATATGTCTCAATCCGGCCGGATGATTGGTTTTGTCCGTGATATCAGCTGGAGCAACAAGGCCGAAAAAGAACTGCGCTTTTCCGAAGCCCATTACCGCCAGCTGGTCCAATCCCTGCCCGGCGGCCTCACCCTGGTGGACGCCAGCGAGCGCTCTGTATGTCTCTCCTCGCCAAAGAGATTTACGCTGTGCCCGCCGATGTTGATCTGACCGGCGGACTTCCTGGATTTTATCGATCCTGAAATGCATCCCTTGATATCGACCTATATGCAGGATATCACGGCAGGGAAAGAGTTCCGGCTTCGGTCGATTTCAAAACGCTTAGCGTGCGCGTACCAATTCTGGTGCGAGATCGCCAACACGATAATTATGCGCCGGGCAGAAGGGCAGATGCAGGGTATTATGAGTCGCATTCGCCTGGATATCACTGCGCGTAAAGAGGCCGAGGCACAGCGCGATGCTTTGCTGCAAGCCCTGCGCCGGAGCGAAGGGCAGCTTAAAGCCCAGCTGGACAACAGTCCTAATTCCATCCTTACCATCGACCGCAGCTTAAAATTCAGACGGTTAACCGCTCCCTTCAGGGACATCAAGGCCGGAAGAATTATCATCGGTCAGGATGCCGTTCTTGCCCTGCCCCCATCAGCCCGCGGAGCGGCCCGCAGCGCTCTTGAAGCCTGTTTCACCAGCAGCAGGAAGATCCTTGACTTTGAACGTGAATCCCAAATAACCGTTGGCTCCGCGCCGCATCATTTACCATCTTTCCAGAACAATACGTTAGCGGGTTATGGTGATCTCCACCGACATCACCGAACGCAGGCGGGCCGAAAGCGGGCTGCGCCGCAGCGAAGAGCTTTTCCGCCAGCTGGCGGAGAACGTGCGTGAAGTGCTCTGGGTTCGGGATTATCGATACCCGCCTCGAATATATCAGCCCGTCCTATGAACATATGGGGGCGTACCTGCGAAAGCTGGTATAACCATTCCGAGACCTTCGTTGAGGATATTTACCCCGCGGATGTTGAGCGCGTGCTGGCAGCCACCCCGGGAACAGTATGAAGGGAAACCCTTTAAATGAGGAATACCGCATCCTGCGTCCGGATGGAACCATGCGCTGGGTCTGTGCTGGGGGCGCACTTACCTGGTCCGGGACGAAAACGGCGATCCTTACCGCGTAGTGGGCATCGCGGAAGATATCACCGCGCGAAACAGGCCAGTGAGCAGATCTTGCTCAACCAGCGCCGCCTCGACAGCCTGCTTAACGTTTAACAACCGCAAGGCAGCCTCTTCACGCGAACTGCTGGAATATGCGCTGGATGAAGCCGTGGGTGCTATTGTTCCAGCAGGTACGGCTCCATTTTTTATTATGACGAAACAAAAAAGGAGTTGGTCCTACTGCTGGTCGGGGACAACCCTGCAAGACTGCCGCATTTCCCATTCTTCAACCGTGTATGCGTTGGAAAGCAGCGGCATCTGGGCGAGGCAGTCCGTTCACGCCGTGCCGTGGTGATCAACGATTTTTCCGTTCCCCGACCCGCGCAAAAAAGGGTACCCGGCCGGGCATGTGCCCATTTCCCGTTTACTGACCCTGCCGGTAAATCCAGGATGACCGCATCGTGGCTGTGGTGGGCGTGGCCAACAGAAAGGCTCGATTATACCGGCCAGGATGTGCACCATTTGGAAACGATGATCGATAAGAATCTGGGAAATAACGCGCCGCCGGCAGGCGCAGGAAGAACTGCGCAACAACGAAAATAAATACCGCGCCCTGTATGAAAAACATGGTCGAAGGGGTCTTCTACCAGCACGCCGACGGGGTCTGACCGATGCCAACCAGACCGCACTTGAGATGTTCGGCATGGACCGCGAAGAATTCGGGAAAACATCGCATGACCCTTCCTTCCAGGTCGTCCGCGAGGATCTTTCCGTGCTGCCTGCGGAAGAGCATCCTTCGATGGTCGCGCTGCGTACAGGGCAAACCCGTCCTCGGCACGGTTGCCGGAATTGCCAACCCCGGAGAGGGCGCCATGTGTCTGGCTGACATCAATGCCATCCCACAGTTCAAAGCGGGAGAGGCTGAACCCTACCAGGTCTTTGTCACCCTGCGGCCTCACCGAAACCAAAAAGTACACGGAGCAAATCCTGCAGGCCAAGGGACCCCTGGGAAACCACCTTCGACACTGTCGCCGACATGATCCTGATCACCACCCCCCACGGCCTCATCCAGCGCTGCAACCGGGCCGCCCTTACCAGGCTGAAAACCGTCGCCGGCGCCCATCGGCTCCACAGATTGAAGATTCTCTTTTGACAGCGAAATTGATCCTGTTAGGTTTTCCAGGCTGCAAGGTGAGATCCAGTTCCCCGCCCTGGAGGGTTCTACGAGATCAACTCATACTCGCTCCGCCCGGACCAGCCGGACGGACAGCGCCTGTACCTGATCAAGGACATCACCCAGCGCAAGCAAATCGAGGTCTCCATCCAGACCCACCAGCGCCTGGCGGACCTGGGTTCCCTGGCTGCCCGGTGTGGTGCACGATATCAAATCACCCCTGCAGGTAGTACGTGGGCACCAGGCAGACCTAGTCCGCCACCTCAAAGACAACGTTCCCCCACCCGATATCCTCACCCGCCGGCTGGAAATGATCAACAGCAACGGCTGGCGCATTGAAGAGATCATGCGCTCCCTGCTTGCTTACGCCCGCGAAGCCGAGCGCCAGCCCCATGCCGAAGACTTAACCAGATAAGGTAAAAGAAACCCTGCTCCTGATCGAACACCAATAATCGTCTGGGCCAACATCCACGTGGAAACCGAGCTGGCCGAAGCCCTGCCGCTGCTGCTCTGCGAGCGCACCCAGATCTCCCAATCGCTGGTCAATTTGATCATGAACTCCCGCGATGCCATGCCCTCCGGCGGCACCATCAGCATCCGCACCGGGTTTGAACCCGAACGCAAATGATCTTCCTGGAAATTGCCGACAACGGCACCGGCATTCCCCTTGAAATTCAGAAGAAAATCTTTGAGCCTTTCTTCACCACCAGAATCCCCCCGACAAAGGCACCGGTTGCGAGCTGTCCAACGTGCAGAATCTGCCCGCGCCCACGACGGGTATATCCGCCTCAATTCCACCCCCGGTGATGGCTCGCGTTTCACCCTTTATTTCCCCGTCAAAAATTCCAATCCCGCCTGATCATTTTTGTTCGGCTGATCGTATCCTCTCAATAAAGAGGGGGCCACTTCCCCCAACTTTATGAGAAGGTACGGCTGATCATTTGATTAATTTGCTCTGGTTGGGGCGGGTTTGAACCCTGGTGTTACAGCGATCTCGATCGACCCGTAGCGGCCGGCCGCCTACCCGCAAGGGGTATATGCCCGCCCTTTTTCGGGTGCCCACGAGGGGCACCCCTACGATATTGCCGTGATTGTTTTGCATAAGTTGCGGTACACACAATTGTCAATATGGCTATACGAATAATTAATACACCAGCAGGAAGAGCATAAAGCAACAGCGGCAGCGGCGAATAATAGCGGAACCGGCAGAGCGGCAGCAGCACAACCTGCATGGCCGCCGCCGTTCCCCAAAGGCATCACTTTCCATTTTTCCCCGGCAGTCATTTTGAGGAGCAAACAGCGGAAGCTCCGCCAGAACCGCCGCAGCCAGGCCGACGCCGATGCCAACCCACGGCCCGGTTTTGCCCGACCGCAGCAGCGCCATTACCCCCACCCCCACCAGCAGGGGCAAAATTGACCCTGCCAGCAGGCGGCCCGTTCCCGCAAGGCTCATATGGTTGAAACGTCCGCTGATGCGGTAGGTAAACACCACAACCCTGCTTAAGTGACAGGATAACTCCAGTACAACCAGGAGCGCGATCACGATATTTTCAGATCTGGCCCATTTTTCGTCCTCCCGCCGGTTCATATCCCTACGCCTGCTTTATCCTGGCCGCCAACCGGCCCATTTAACAGTATACCTGTTTTCGCAGCAAAATATGCGGCAGTTCAACGATAAATATCTCCTTGTCCTGGTACTGCCGGGCCGCTGACGCGGCCAATGGCACACGCTGTATCGTCACCCGCTTCCAGGACCTTTATCTCCACCGTTTAAACTTCGGCTAACTGAATCGTTTTGATAGGGCGTACCTAACAAAAACACCCCGAAAGGGGTGTTTTTTGTTAGGTTGATTCTTGGGTCCGGAAGTACGCCCGGCACTGCTGAGAACAGGCTGCGCAGGGTAGACGCGCCCAAACGATCAAAGGGATCCCGACGATCGCGCCCACCACCGCTGTGAGGGTCAGCACCACCCCCACAATCATGAAAACCAGCCCCAGGATAGCCACCAGCCTGCCGCTAAGTCCAATGATCGCGACAATAAACCGGTAAATGGCCCAAAAAGGCCAGAGAATCCAGGGGACATGCATATGTTTCTTTTCGTGTGTCATTCCTTCCTCCGCATCACGCACTCAATTGTTTTTATATTCCATGATATACGCACACCGCTCCCGAAAGTTGCACGTGAATAGAGTTTTAATTCAGGAAACCTGCGAAAGGTGATTGCGGCAAACCGCCGGGACGATCCATTACAAATTGTTCCACACTTCAAATTCAACCTGGCATCTCCCAGGTATTGTCCAAGGCGAATAATTTGCGGCGCCAGCAGCCCGGTTCGCTCCAACAATTCACTTTCACCAAAAAATGCCTGCGCGACCACGTATCCTTTTTGACCTGACCCTGGCGCTGGACCCACGCCGATCCAGGTTTTCAGCGACAAAATCCATGTCATGCGAAATAATCAGGATGGTTTTACCCTGCTGTGGCAACGGCCATGATTCCCAGGGTGATGGTGGAGAAATCTTTTTTGAGTTGTTCTTTGAGTGACATGAGTTGATTCCTTTTTATGAAATGGGTTGGATATCCAGCTCCGGGTACCCGGTCTGGGGGTCGAACGAGCGAAGAAACGCACATCTTCCAGGCTCAGCCAGGACGATCTCGGCGGTCGTGTAGATTTCACTGCCGTCCATCAGGTGCGCGCCGTAAGTCCGGCCTTCGCCGTCCGAAATGGCAATGTGGTAGTGCGAACCATGCACGGAAAGTACGCCGGTCAGCGAGACAATTTCAAATTTCCCTTCCAAGTGGCTGCCTGCTCCTGGTTGGCAAAACGCAGCACAGCTTTGCGCAGGCTGCCAACACAGGTTAAGATACAGGCCGCTTCCATCTGGGGTTTGAACAGAAAGTGTCCAGGGCAAGGTTTGGGGATCTTCGCCGGGCTGTAAACGCAAGGCATGGGTTTTCATGGGAGCCGGCGCGGCTTATAACGAAATCACTTTACCGGCCTGGCGCTGGGCTTCGAGGATATCCGTCATCCCGCCCACAATCCCCACCTGCACCTTATCAGCCAGGTTGATAGTAGTTCAGGCAGGTGCTGCACAGGATCAGGCGCACGCCTTTGGCTTCCAGCGATTTCAGCAGATCCAATCACCGGCGAGCCTTCCACCGCCAGGCGCACGCCCTTGGTGTAAAAGCAAATCGCCGCCGGAAGGATATTGTTTTCATCCAGCAATTTGAAATAGGTGGTGATCAGCTTTTGCTGCAGCGCCGGCTCAGCATCCCCCATGCCGTTGCGGGTGATGAGCAGTACCGTTTCAGAATCGGTACGGCATTTCAGCCTCCTGTAATTTGGTTCATTCGCCCTTTGAATTGGCGCAATTACCAAATTAAAACCGCCGCTGGCGCATGCCAGCGGCGGTTCGGGAGGTTGATCCGGGTAAAACAGGTTAAAGCCGGTTAAACGCTCCACCACGCCGCGACAGGCGCAGAAATAGCACAGTGCGCAACCGCGCGCTTGTATGGGAAGTTCAGGTATGGTGAAAAATCTGTGTCATCGGAAGGCTTTCAAATTGATAAGTGATCAATGGAATTCTTGGTATATTCTAACATATTTACCGCAGAGAACCATGACTAATTCGATGTTCCCTTCCTGCAAGTGCCGCCGGGCTTTCGCCGTTTATCCCGAACGCGCATCGTTGACCGTCAGGGCCTTGAAAAATGTTGACCATATCCCGCAGGTCAGATAGACCTGGTTATACTGTTCGGATGATGTCTGTTCGATGATCTCAGCCTGGATGATATACCCCACCCCTTTATTCAACCACTACCGGCCAGCAAACCCTGCCGGTATGTGCCTCAAACATAACTATGCTGATCACCACTGCCGGGATGTCGTTCAGCTTGACCTCTTCACGTTTAATCAGCCGGTAACTGCTCACCGGATTCTTTAAACTCGCCGTATGCTGGCGTCATAAACGCGGCCAGGTTGTCTTCGTTGGAGATCTGAACCTGTGCGTGCAAACAGGCCGTTTTGTTCCCATCCTGGCAGATATCCTGCCCTTCGCCGTTTTTCTGGAAAGCAGCCACCCCTTCGGGTATTCCACCTGGTAGAAATCAGGTTCCGTGTAGATTTCCGATAGGGTCAGGCCTTTAACGGCCGGCGTTTTGCTGGCCGCTGCCGTTGAGCCCCCGCTGGAACTGCCTGCAGGGCAGTGGCAGACGTCGCTGATCCTCGGCGCTGGTGGCGGTCCACTTCAGCGGTCCGTTGGCCCCGCTGTTCAGTGCCCGGGAGCCATGGAACCGCTTCATCGCCATGTTCGTGCTCTACCTGGCCACGTCGCTGGGCATCTGGCTGGCTTTTCCGCTGGTGGCCGGCGCATGATCGATCGCGTGCGGCTGAAAGAGTTCGATCACCAGATCGGGGCCCTGTTCGGGCTGGCCAAGGGCGTGTTGCTCTGCGTCGTCATCACCTTTTTCGTGGTGACGCTTTCGGAGTCGGCTCGGCAGAAGGTGCTCGGAACCTACTCCGGCCGATACATCGCCGTGCTGATCAAGCAACGCCACGCCCGTGCTGCCCGAGGAAGTCACGGATGTGCTCGGCGAGTACATCGACGAATTGGACCGGAAGCTCGATCCGGCGACGCCCGCCGAGAAGTCGCTCGTCGAGGGCCTGGAGGGCCTGGACCTGGGCAAGGATCCGGCGGGGCTGGACGCGCTTGGGCAAGGACGCGACGAACGATCTCGAGCAGGATCTCGACAAGGGTCTCAAGCGCACGAGCGAGGTCGACTCGCGGCTCGACAAATTGCGAGCGATCTGAAAGGCCGTTGACTCCCCCCGTAAAGGGGTCCGGTCGGTGGCGGCGTCTGGGTGAGCCAATTCCAGGGCAGGGGGGCTGGAAGTCGCAGGCGTCGCGCCCGGCGACCCGTTGCCCAGCGCCGCGGCGGCGCATCCCGCGGACATCGCCGCGCGCGACTTCGTTGGGCCGCCGCGGCGATCCGACCTCGGCGTTCGGCTTGCGGCGGTTCGGGTTTGCCGGCCGGTGTCGCGGACGTCGCAGGGCATCGTGGGGCATCTCCGGCGGTGCGATGGCCGTGTGGGGCGGGTATAGGACGTCCAGGCGGAAACGATCGGTCTGACCGAACATAAGAAACATTATCGGACGTTGGGGGCACGCCCAAAACGGCCGTCCCACCGCGATTGTAGGAGGCGACTCCGTCGCCGACCGCCGACGAACCTCTCACCCGTCGTATCGCCCGACAACGCCCACCACGATTCACCCGTCAACGCCCATCACGATTGTAGGAGGCGACTCCGTCGCCGACCGCCGGCAAACCGCCAGCCCGTCGGCGACGGAGTCGCCTCCTACAGCCAGACGGCCTGTCGGCTTCCGCAACCGGACGGCCCGGCACGGTCTCTCAGCCGCCGGAATCGGCAGGGCGGTTCAGGGGTTTTCCGCCGGGGTCGCTTCTTTCGCCGCTTCCGGGCCCGCGTCCACGGAGAGCTTGGGATTGGCCTCGATGACTTCTTGACCCCTTCGGGCGTCACCTTGGTGCCGGTGACGGTAAGGCGTCCCAGGCCGGTCATGGCCGTGAGGGTTTCGAGCCCCTCGTCGGTGACGTCGTTGCCCGAAAGCAGCAACCAACGGAGGTTTGCCAGCGGCAGCAGTTGATCGAGGCCCTTGTCGGTGACCTTGGTGTGGGACAGGTCGAGCACGGTGAGGCTTCCGATGGCTCGCAGGTGGACGAGTCCGGCGTCGGAGACGGCGGTGTCGGTCAGGTGCAATGCCTCCAGGTCGGCCGAGCCCTCTGGAGGTGTTTGAGCCCCTCGTCGGTGACGGCCGTGTCGCTCAGAGACGAGCGAGGCCAGATGGTCGAGGTTGGCGAGGTACTGCAGTTGGTCGTCGGTGATGTTGGTGCCGCCGAGGTGGATCGAGCCGATGCGGTACAACGCGGCCAGGTTCTCGAGTTGCCCTTGGTCGAGGTCCCGGCTCTGGAAGTGAATGCTCGTGACGTGCTTGGTCCCCGGCTCGGTGACCATGAGGACCTTTTGCTCGGCGAGGGCCTCGCGGGCGGCGGTTTCGGTGACGGTGCGCGAGGAATCGGACAACATGGTCACGCCCCAATAGCCGCCCGCGACGGCGGCGGCCACGAGAAGAACCGCCAGCAGCATGACGGCGATCCTCGCCGCGCTGGTCCCCGGCTTGCCCGACGAACCGCCGAGGCAGCAGCAACAAGGCGCCGGCGATTGCGGTCCGCGGTCGGCGCGTTCGGCCGCGGGGGTATCCTCGTTGGAACGGGACGTTTCGGTCATCTCGAAGCTTCCTTGGCACTGGCAAGACTGCGGGCGGAAGAGAATTGCGGGGGGATGGGGAATCGGGATCGCTTCTGCCGGCGTCAGTGCGGCATGAAACCGAGGACGCGGTCCGCCTTGGCCTTGGGACTCGGGACGCCGGCCGCGGGCGATGGTTTGTCGGCCGTCGCGGCATCGTCGCCGTCGGCTTCGGGCTCTGGAGCTTCCCGTCGGCCGCTTCGAGGAACTGGCCCAGCGTCGGAATCGCTGGTACCGCGCTTCGAGCAGTTGGTCGATGGGCTTGCCGACCAGTTCGCGGAGCGTGTTGCGCAGGAAGATCTTCAGCCGGCTGGCCATCAGGTGGTGGTCGCGATGGGCGCCGCCCAGCGGCTCGGGGATCACGGCGTCGATCACGCCCAGGCGCGAGCAGGTCCTTCGAGGTCATTTTCAGGGCCTCGGCGGCCTGTTCCTTGAAGGTGTGGCTCTTCCAGAGGATGCCGGCGCAGCCTTCGGGGCTGATGACCGAGTAGTAGGCGTGTTCGAGCATGGCCACGCGGTCGCCGACGCCGATGCCCAGCGCGCCGCCCGAGCCGCCTTCGCCGATCACCACGCAGATGATCGGCGTGGGCAGCCGCGACATCTCGAACATCGAGCTGGCGATGACCTGGGCCTGGCCGCGTTCTTCGGCGCCGATGCCCGGATAGGCGCCGCCGCGTGTCGATCAGGCAGATGACCGGCATGTGGAACTTGGCCGCCAGCTGCATCTTGGCCATCGCCTTGCGGTAGCCTTCGGGATGGGCGCAGCCGAAGTTGCAGGCGTTGCGTTCCTTGAGCGTTTTGCCTTTCTGATGGCCGACGACCATGACCTTGTAGGTGTCGAGCTTGGCCCAGCCGGTGCGGATCGCCCGGTCGTCGCCGAAGAACTTGTCGCCGTGCAGTTCGACGAACTCGTCGAAGACCAGTTCGAGGTAGTCGGTGGTCATGGGCCGGTCGGGATGCCGGGCGACCTCGACCGTTTCCCACGGCTTCAGGTTGGCGTAGATTTCCTTCTTCCGCGTCGTCAGTTCGCGCCGAGCCGGCGGACCTCGTCGCGGGTCTCCACGCCCTGCGGCTCGAGACGCTGGAGTTTCTCGATCCGGGCTTCCAGCTCGTAGATCGGCTGTTCGAAGGAAAGCCGGTACTCGTTACTGGCCATGGGTTGCTGATCACGTCGAAGGTTACGTTTTGTCGGTTTTTTCCGACCTCGAGCCGGCGATTTGGGAGCGCGGCGGAAGACGCGGACCATGCGAAATTCGGTCAGGAAGTCCTCGACGCTCTTGGGCCGCGGCGAGGGCTTCTTCGCCATGCACCGGCGAATCAATTCGCCGAACTCGGGCGTGACGTTGCGGTTCGCGCTTTCGAGCGTCGGGACCGGCCGCCCGGAGGTGCTTCATCAGCAGGTCATTCGCGTTGGCGCCCGTATAGGGGGGCTTTCCGCCGAGCAACTCGTACATCGTGCAGGCGAGGCTGTACAAATCCGCCCGACCGTCCAAGGCCCCCCCGCGAATCTGCTCGGGCGACATGTAACTTCGGGTGCCTTGGATTTTTCCTTTGGGCCCAAGGAACTTGCGAGATGCCGCTCTTGACCCGTTGGGCCAAGGCGAAGTCGATCAGTTTGACGTTGCCGTCCTCGGAAACGAGGAAGTTGTCGGGTTTGATGTCGCGGTGGATCCAGCCCTGGGCGTGCAGGTAGACGAGCGCTTCGCACATCTGCTCGATGATCTGGGGGATCCGGTACTCGATCTTGTCATAGTCGTACCGCATCCGCTGCTTCAGGTTCGGCGCGGGAAACCACTCCATGGCGAGGTAAGGAGTCCCTCGGTCCACGGCGAAGGTCCGGAACCGGATGATCCGATCGTGCCGCAGCGGTCCGCCGACGATCCATTCCTGTTTCAGGTAGGCCAGGTGCTCTCGGTTGCGGCGAAACTCGCTCAGGAGGACCTTGAGCCCGCAAATCTCGTTGGCGGCGTCGTCGTACGCCTGCCAGATCTGGCTCGTCTGGCCCGTATTGACCACGTTCAACAGCCGATAAGGGCCAATGTAACCCGGGGTCGCCCTGGACAAAGAAACTCGTCTCGCTGAACAATTCGGTCACCGGGAACGGCGGTCGGCCCTCTCACAACCCTCCCAGTCTAACGGAATCCCCGCCCTTCGACAATCTCGGCCGCGACGGGCATGCGGGTTTTGCCAAATAGGCCGGATTTCCAGGATTCGCGGGAGAGGTAGCCACAATAGGTGGTACGTTGCTTCCCCTGTTTTGGAGTGCGGCGATTCATCGCCGCTTTCGATCGATGATCGGCGACCCGGGGCACGACGCAACAAAGCGGCGATGAATCGCCGCACTCCAAAAACGCCCCCCTGCCCTGCCCCAACAGACGCACGTACAAGTCGCGGATCGTGCGGCTCATCTGGCGGTGGTCGAGGCCGTCCTTGTAGCGGCGGCGGCCTTCGGCGCCGAGGCGTTCGCGAAGCGACGGGTCGGCGGCCAGGCGGAGGATCGCTTCGGACATCGGCTCGATGCTCTTCGGCGGCAACTGGTAGCCGGTCTGGTGCGCGTACGCCGAAGGCGTTGGCGAACGTAGCCTGGGGCTGCCGCCGAGCGGCTACCTCGGGTAGGCGATGCGTGACTCGCGGAATACCCCGACGGAGTTTCACAGAGCCGCCTCGCGCGGCGCAACCCTGTCGGAGTTGATACGCGGATAGCTCGGATCTGCTCCAGCATTGTCACCATGACACGCCCGAATCAGGAGCGTAGGTGCGTGCTTGCACGCACCACCGGTTGCGGTGGCCAGCATAATCTCGGCAATGCCGATCAATTCCGATCATTCGAGCTTTCTCCTTCGGCCCGCCATCGTCGAGAATCGCTCATACTTTCACCATATCGTGGTGCGGCAAGCACGCACTACTTCACTAATTGCGCGAGCTGGATTTATTCCTGGGCAACTCTACGATGGGAATCGGAGACTTTACCGGTATTCGAGCAATCCCTGCATTTCCTTGACTTGCAGATCGAGATCCCGCTTCATCTCGTTAGCCATCTCCTCGATCGTAGAACCGTGGTTCTGAACAAGCTCTCCCATCCTCGCGACACACTTGGCCACGGCGTCCAAATGTAGTTCCAAGGACGCCAAGTCGAGTTGACCGGCTTTAGCCTTCCGTCCCGCGCAGGACCACCTGTGCCTGAGCGACCTTCCCCAATCCTCTAGGTTAGTCGAAATCATCCGCAACACGCATTTGCTTGGCTGCCGACCAAGAAGCAAATTTGCAAGAATGCACTCCAACTTTGTCGACACTGATTGCTGAAGAGACCTATTGTGTTCTCCGATAGACCGAAGCTGATTTGCCCAAAAACACTCCACTTCGAGTTTTGTAGAATCGCTCGAAATGTCAACGATGGTCATTCGAGGCTGCCGCCTGATCCTTCGGGCCTCCTCAACAACCAATTTACTTCGCCCACCCCTACCAGCAAGGTGCTGGGCGTAGCGTTCGGCAGGATTGTTTGCAATTCCTACGTAGTTTCTGTTGCGGAAGCGATTCTCGCTGTTTCGAGCGAGTCTTGCTTGCATAAAAAGGACGCATCCTTATCCTGTATCGTAAACCCAAACGAGGAGGACAAGGATGCGTCGAAAGAGCGAGGCGGTTTTGGCGTTCGAGTGGGACAATGCGTCGCTGCCCAAGGTTGTACTGCGGGAGCGGGAGAAATACAAGGGGATCAGCCGGGTGCTCGATGAACACCCGGAGATTCTCGATGCCGTCCATGAGGACCTCAAGAAGCTCTCGACCGAAGACGCCTTCCAA
This sequence comes from uncultured Chloroflexia bacterium, assembly GCA_963783655.1. Classification (GTDB taxonomy): domain Bacteria; phylum Chloroflexota; class Anaerolineae; order CG2-30-64-16; family CG2-30-64-16; genus CAWAOA01. Next base: position 557,498 of record CAWAOA010000011.1, on the reverse strand, counting down.
CGCGGCCGGGGCGGGGATTTCACGTCCGAGACGATCCTGCGGGCGATGGTGGTCCACGCGGTCGAGGGACTGTCGCTGCGGGACACCGTGATCCGCATTGCCGAGAGCCCTTTCCTTCAAGACTTCGTCCGCACGCGAAAGCTCGCGACGATGGACTACACGTTCCTGGACAAATGCCTGCTGGCGGTCGATCCTTCGACTTGGAAGCGGGTGAATGCGTTGTTGGCCAAGGCCGCGATGGCCGCGGGCACGATCCAGCCCGCCACGGTACGCGCCGACACGACCGTCGTCGAGGCGAACATCCATTACCCGACGGACTCCTCGTTGCTGTGGGACGTGTGGCGGGTGGCCTCGCGATGGCTCAAGCGAGCGCGGCAGCTCGATCGTCGCAGCGTGCCGCACCGGTTTCACGGCAAGAAGATCAAGCGGCTGCACCTGACGATCACGCGATTCATCAAGAGCAAGTCGGCGGCACGCAAGCGGGAGGTCAACCAGAGCTTCCGCACGCTGATCGAGCGGACGGGCTGGATCGTCGCAAACGTCGTGGCAGTTCACCACTTACGCTCGAACGAGTGCGTCGCTGGAACTGGCGGCGATCGCCGACGAACTCGACGCGATGCTGCCGGCGATGAGGCAGGTGGTGGCCCAGGCGACCCGAGCCCACCTCCAAGGCGAGACGGTGCCGGCGGCCGAGCGGGTATTCAGCATCTTCGAGCCGCACACCGAACTGATCATGCGTGGGCGTCGCGAGAAGCCGGTCGAGTTCGGCCACAAGATGCTGCTGGTCCAGACGCCCGAGAAATTCATCACCGACTACGCGGTCTACGAAAAACATCCGGCCGACAGCAACCTCACGAAGACGGTGATCCAGCGGCACAAGGCCCTCTTCGGCACGACGCCCGAGGTGCTCGCCGCCGACAAGGGCTTCTGCCCGAAGGCCGAGGAGTATGCGGAGTTGGAAAAGCAGGTCGGCACGCTGGCGATCCCCAAGCGACTCGCCGACTTCGCCGACGCGCTGATGCGAACGTGGCAGGCGTTCCGGGCAGGCATCGAAGGCACTATTTCGGGCTTGAAACTGCGCGTTTCGCTTGTCCCGATGCTTCTACCGTCATTTTAACGGTTTCGCCCGGGCGATCGGGTTGGGCGTGCTCAGCCACAACCTGGTGGTGCTCGCCAAACTTAAGGCAACGTAGACCGATCATGGGACCAAAAACCACACGTCGCGAACCACTCCACGAGGGCAAGTGCGCGCCGAGCGCGGATGAACACGCCCACCTCGCCCCCTACCGTGTTCAACCACCCCACTCTGACAGACACAAGAATGCACCGCCCTTTGAACCAACACTCAACAAAACGTAAAACCTGAAAAACACCCCTTCCACAACAGAAACTAATTCGCTGCCATTTTGGCAACGTGACGCCTGTGAAAGCAGAACGGCAGATGACGATGAACAACAGGACGACGCACAGCAGATCGTCAACAAGTTGAAGGATTCGCCGGACTCTCGGTACTGGTGTATCCGGTCAAATCCCAAAACCACGTTCTGTCAATGGAGTTCGTTCATGTCTATCGTATCTCTTGAAGACGCCAAGAAACGCTATCACAAATTCGTTGTCGGCTTAATGCCATTCAACAACCCGGAAGGTTCTCCAAAACTGTCATACACGAGGCCCACACCCCGCGAAAAAACCGTTGACAGATTCCTCAAAGACCAAGACTGCCGCGAGTTTCGCCGCGAACTCAGCGCAATGTTCGAGAACATGCACCCCTTTACCTTTAACAAAGAACTGTGGAGCAAAACGGCTTGATTCTTCCCAGTTGTCGCGAATCTGCTTGCGATGGCTCGACAACAACTCAAGACCTTTTTCTTTTGCTGTTTCCTTGGGGACCGAGGCGGGGACGCAGCTTGGATTCTGGGACACACGCCGGTATTGAGGTTCTGGGAAGGATGGTTTGCCGCGTTGCACTTATTGCAGTGTGCCGTTGGGTCCGCTGGTCGCGCCAGCGTGGTGCTCTTGCAGAAGCGGCCGACATCGTGTGTCCCATCTCTCGGCAGAACACTGGCAAAGCCAGTGGCAAACACGCTCAGCCCCTTCTGCCAGTGGCAGTCGGCTGATCGCCGCACTGTACTCATCTTGCTCCGCAAGATGCCGGCGTCGGAGATAGTTTTCCGTACCCATTCTGCTTTTTGATGGTCGTCGGCTGTAGAATGGAGCATCTCGCGGAGCGAGATGAGTACGTTGCTCCAGCGAGATGGTTACCGCGGTGGCGAATGCCACCTGACCGTTCTCGGGCTGGTTATCTCGTGATTCTCGCCGGTCAAGTTGGGGAACAGATCCGTCAGATTCATTTCGCCAGCAGGCCTCTATCACGCCCCCATTGGACCCACACACGGGCCGACGCCTCGATGTCACCGGCGTCGCTCTCGGAAACCGGGTTCTCGTCCGTAATGGCCTCCAGCGCCCAGAACCAATGATCCGGCTCCTTTTCCAGTTCTGACAGGATCAGAGGAACGACGGCGGGCCCCATGCCTATGATCTTCTGATAGGAGAACACCAGCGAGATTTGCGCCGTATTGGACAAGTGCCGTGTCTTCGATTTCCAGTCGTCCCTAAGCTCATGAAATCGCTCGTGGATGGACTCGGCCACCTGTGTGGAAGACATTTTCTCGGACCTCCATGATTGCCTGGCTTCTACGCCTTGCCGTGCAGGTAGCGGCACAATTCCGTTGGCCAACGCGAGCAAAGGCCATTTGCAGCCGAAGAAGTTGCAGGTTACACGAGTTTCAGAACTGCAGGAATACCGGATTTGAAATGGCGAAGCCCGTGGCATCCGGTGCCGGCAATGTCACCGGAAAACGGAGTGCCCCCCTGCCCTACCCCAGCAGACGCACGTACAGCTCGCGGATCGGCCGGGTCATCTGCTGGTGGTCGAATCGGTCGATGCAGCGGCGCCGGCCTTCGGCGCCCAGGCGGTTCGCGGAGCGACGGGTCGGCGGCCAGGCGGAGGATCGCGTCGGCCATTTCGCTCGACGCTCTTGGGCGGCAGCAGGTAGCCGGTCTCGCCGGACATGACGACCTCTCGCGGCGCCGTCGACGTCGTAGCTCACCACCGGCTTGCCGGCGATCAGCGCCTGGGGCAACACCCGGGCGAGGCCCTCGCGCAGGCTGGCGTGGACGACGATGTCCATGCGCCGCGAGCAATTCGGGGATCCGCTCGCGCGGCCAGCCCGATGAGTTGGAAGTGCTCGGTCAGCCCGGCGTCGGCGATCTGCCGCTCGAGCCGCTGGCGCAGGATGCCGTCGCCGACCAGCAGAAATCGGACGTTCGGGTTCTGCTCGACGACGCTCTTGCGGCCCGGATCACGTCGTCGTGGCCCTTGAGGTGGAACAGCCGGGCGATCTTGCCGACCACGACGTGCTCGGGCCGATAGCCCAGCTCGCGCCGCACGCGCTCGCGATGCTCGGCCGATTGCAGGAACGGCTCGACCTCCATGCCGCTGTAGATCGTGGTGAACTTCTCGCGCGGGGCGACGCCGGCGTCGACCATCAGTCGGTCATGGCGTCGGCCACGCTGACCATGGCATGGCAGCGCGCGGCGGCCCAGCGTTCGCAGGCCTGAAACAACCGCCGCGCCCCCCTGCCCTGGTACGGATGGAACGGTGCGCCGTGTACCGTGTGGACGATGCCGGCACGCCCAGCGACCAGGCGGCCGCGCGGCCCAGGATGCCGCCCTTGGCGCTGTGCGTGTGGACCACGTCGGGCCGAAAGCGGCGCAGGATCGCTTGATGCGCCGGTAGCTCAGCCAGATCGCGCCACGGATGGATCGGCGCGGCGCAGTTCGGGCGATGATTTCCAGCGGCACCCCCCCTGCCCTTGCCCGCTCCAGCAGGCTCCCTTCCGGCCCCAGCGGCGGACCGGTGATCAGCAGCACGTCGTCGCCGTAGTCGCGCAGCAGGTCCTCGCAGCAGAGCACCGTGTTCTCCTGGCCCGCCGAGGATCAGTCGCGTGATGACGTGGGCGATCCGCATGCGAGACTGATTAGTCAGTTACGTCACTATCGATCGTCACGATATTCGACGCGCACCAGGAACAGTCCTTGCGGCGGCGCGGTGGGGCCGGCGGCGCGGCGGTCGGCGGCGGCCAGGACCTTCGCCGACCCAGGCGGCGTCTCGCGCGCCGCGGCCCACCTCGACCAGCGTGCCGACGATCGCGCGGACCATGTTGTAGAGAAACCCGTCGGCCTCGACTTCGATGGCGATCAGATCGCGCTGCCTCGCCCTGCCCTGCCCTCGCCGACGGACCGAGATGTCGTAGACCGTGCGGACGCTCGTGCTCGCGCGGCGCGCCGGCTGGTCTCGAAGCTGCTGAAGTCGTGCGTTCCCAGCAGCGCCTGGGCGGCGCGGTGCATCGCCGTCGCGTCGAGCCGGCGGCGATAGTGCCAGCAGTACTGCGCGGCGAAAGACGTCGCGGACCGGGCCGTCGTGGATCACGTAGCGATAGCGCTTGCCGACGGCGTCGCGGATCGGCGTGGAAACCGTCGGGCACTTCGGCCACGTCGAGCACGGCGATGTCGTCGCGGCAAGTTCGGCGTTCAGGGCCCGCTGCAGCACGTCCGGCGGCAGATGCGTGCTCGGTGTGGAAGCCGACGACCTGGCCCAGGGCGTGGACGCCGGCGTCGGTCCGGCCGCTGGCCAGCGTCGCGGATCGGCTGGCCGGTGATCTTGCTCGATCGCCGCTTCGAGCGTCGCCTGCACGGTCGGCTTGTCCGGCTGGACCTGCCAGCCGGCGTAGGCCGTGCCGTCGTAGGCGAGCGTCAGCTTGAAGGTGCGCATGGCGTCGATGCAGATCGACGGCCGTGCAAGGGCGAACGCATGCTGCGGACGTCTGCCGCGGCTCGTCAGGGCCGGTGCCGCCTCGCACGGCGTCACTGCTGCCCTTGCACCAGCAGCTCGGCGATTTGCACGGCGTTGGTGGCGGCGCCCTTGCGGAGGTTGTCGCTGACGCACCAGAACGCCAGGCCGTTGGGGCTGGACAGGTCCTCGCGGATGCGGCCGATGAACACCTCGTCGCGCCGGTCGCAGTTGATCGGCATGGGATAGACCTTCTTGTCCAGATCGTCCATCACCACGATGCCCGGCGTGGCGGCGAACAGCTCGCGGGCCTCGTCGACCGTGATCTTCCGCTCGGTCTCGACCAGGATGCTCTCGCTGTGGCAGTTGCTCACCGGCACGCGGACGCACGTCGGGCAGACCTGGATCGACGTCGTCGCCCAGGATCTTGCGCGTCTCGTAGACCATCTTCATTTCTTCGGAGGTGTAGCCCTGGTGCTTGGGCGAGCCGATCTGCGGGATGCAGTTGAAGGCGATCGGATGGGCGAAGCATCTCGTAGCTGGTAGTCCTCGCCGGCCAGCAGCGCCCGGGTGCCGCCGTTCCAGGTCGCGGCTGCCGGCCAGGCCCGCGCCGCTGGTGGCCTGGTAGGTGCTGACGACCACGCGGCGGATCGCGGCCGGCGTCGTGCAGCGGCTTCATGGCCACGACCATCTGCGTGGTCGAGCAGTTGGGGCTGGCGATGATGCCCTGGTGGTTGTCGACCGCCTCGGGATTGACTTCGGGAATCACCAGCGGCACCTTGGGGTCCATCCGCCAGTAGCCGCTCTCGTCGACCACGACGCAGCCGCGGCGGACGGCCTCGGGCACGAAGTCGCGGGCGACGTCGTCGGGCGTGCTGGCGATGGCCAGGTCGACGCCGTCGAACGCCTCGGGCGTCAAGCTCCTCGACCGTGTACGTCTTGCCCGGCGAACGTGAGCGTCTTGCCCGCCGAACGGCCGCGAGGCGAGGAACTTGATCTTCGTGAACGGGAACTTGCGGTCTTCGAGCAGTTCGCGAATGATGGTCCCCACGGCGCCGGTGGCGCCGACGACGGCAACGAATCGAACACGGACGGTCTCCTGACAAAGGGGTCGTGCGTCGTCGGCGTTCAGCGCCCGGCGCATTGGGCGAGAAAGATAATCCCGTTATTATAGTCGGCAGCCGGCGGTTGGGACAACGAGTTAAGCGGCTGTCCGTTCCGTGATAATCACACTGTTAGGGGGTATTCCGTCACACCACAAGCCATAAGCATCGGTCAACTCGCTTGGTCGTCGTTGAGACTCCCGCGTCCGTGTCGCCGCGGGCACCCCTTTGCACAAAATGCCCCAAAGCGATACCCTACCCAAATACTCGGCGACCGTCGTTTCCGCTTTCGCCATTCTGCCAACCACCTCCCCTCTTCACCCCCACGCATTCAAGGCTTACCCCTAGCCATGCTTGACCGAAGATTCATTGTCGAAAACGCCGAACTGGTCCAACGCAACTGCCGGAATCGCGGGGTCGCGGCCGACGTCGCGCGGTTCGTCGAACTCGAAACCCTGCGCAAGTCCAAGCAGGCCGACGATGGAGGAGGCCAACCGGCTGGCCAACCAGGTCTCGAAGTCGATCGGCCAGGCCAAGGACCCCGCCGAGCGCGACGCCCGAAAGGAAGAAGGCCGCCAGCTCCGCGAGCAGGTCGGCCGGCTGAAGACCGAGCTGGACGACCTTGAGGCGACGCTCGCCGCGCTGCAAAGCGGGATCCCGAACCTCTCGCACCCCGACGCCCCGATCGGCGTGGACGACAAGGCGAATCTCGAACTGGCCAAGGGCCGACGCCCGCTGCCCAAGTTCGACTTCAAGCCGCTGGACCACGTCCAACTGGCCGAGAAGCTCGATCTGATCGACTTCGAGGCCGGCGCCCGGGTCGCCGGCCACGGGTTCTACTTCCTCAAGAACGAGGCGGTGCTGCTGGAGTTGGCCCTGCAGCAATACGCGGTCCACGCGCTGGTGGCCGAGGGCTTCACGCCGATGACCACGCCCGACCTGGCCCGAAACGAAGTCCTGCAAGGCATCGGCTACATTCCCCGCGGGCCGGAGACGCAGATCTACAGCATCGAGAACACCGACCTGAGCCTGGTCGCCACGGCCGAGATCACGCTGGGCGGCCTGCTGGCCGGACGAGACCGTCGACGCCGACGAGCTGCCGATCAAGCTCTGCGGCCTGAGCCACTGTTTCCGCACCGAGGCCGGCGCGGCGGGCCGGGCCTCGCGCGGGCTCTACCGCGTCCACCAGTTCACCAAGGTCGAGATGTTCGCCTTCACGCTGCCGGAGCAGAGCGACGCGATGCTCGAACACCTCCGCGAGATGGAGTGCCGGCTCTTCGACGGCCTGGGCATTCCGTACCGCGTGGTCGACACGGCCACCGGCGACCTCGGCGGCCCGGCCTATCGCAAGTACGACCTCGAAGCCTGGATGCCCGGCCGCGGGCGAGTACGGCGAAGTGACCAGCACGTCGAACTGCACCGACTATCAAGCCCGGCGGCTCGACGTCCGCTACAAGATCAAAGGCGAGAAGGGCACCCACTTCGTCCACACGCTCAACGGCACGGCCATCGCCATCAGCCGGGCGCTGATCGCCATCCTGGAGAACTACCAGCAAGCCGACGGCTCGGTCGTCGTGCCCGAGGCGCTGCGGCCGTGGGTGGGCAAGGAGCAGATCGAGCCGAGTAAACGGGGACGCAGCTAGTATTGACAAACTGGGTAGTACTTCTCGATGCCAAAACGACAGACTTCTGCCATGCCAAGACGAGCAAGAGTGACGCCCGGCGGACTGGTGTACCACGTCCTGAATCGGTCGGTGGCCGGGCTGCCGCTGTTTCGCAAGGAGGCGCGACTACGAGGCGTTCGAGCGGATCATGATCGAGGCGCACGAGCGGCACCCGACGCGGATTGTCGCCTGGTGCCTGATGCGCAATCACTGGCACTTCGTGCTCTGGCCGCGAGAAGAAGGCGAAGTGACGGCTTTCATGCGATGGCTGGCCCACACGCACGCCATGCGGTGGCACGTGGCGCACGGGACCGTCGGGCGAGGGCACCTGTATCAGGGCCGCTTCAAGAGTTTTCCGATCCAGGAGGACGAGCACTTCCTGACGGCGTGCCGCTACGTCGAGCGGAACGCGCTGACCGCCGGGGTCGTCGATCGCGCGGAGGACTGGCGCTGGGGCAGTCTGTGGGCGCGGCGTCACGGCGGCGAGCGGCTAAAGCGATCTTGAGCGACTGGCCGGTGGAGCGTCCGTCCGGTTGGCTGGCGTCTGGTCAACGAGCCGATGACGGAGAAGGAGGTCGAGCGAATTCAGACGTGCATTGCACAGGAACCGGCCGTACGGCGACGAGCCGTGGCAAGCCAGACAAGCCAAACGCCTGGGGCTGTTGCACACGCTTGCGCTCCGAAGGCCGCCCAAGAGCCATCGCCGAGCGCCGGCATGCCAAAAACTAGCTGCGTCCCCGTTTCGACGTCAGGGCAAGGCCTGGCTGGAGGAGGTGATGCACACGTTTCGGCACGTGGGGTACGATTCCGCTTGGGACCAACTGGTCGCCTGGCGTTCTCCCCTCCGGTCGCCGATCAAACGGAAAGAAGCGAACCGCCTGATGCACTATGTGGCGGAGTGCCGGCCGATGATCCGCTACCCGGAGTTCCGCCGTCGCGGCTGGCAGATTGGCAGTGGGCCCACCGAAAGCGAGTGCAAGACCACCACGCAGCGGGTCAAAGGCCGTGGCCGCCGCTGGGATGGAGACAACGCCGAAGCGATGATGGCCCTCGCGAGTCTGGACGACAGCCGCATGTGGCAAACTTACTGGACAACCCTGAATCCCGAAAGGAATTAGCGGTGCCAGAAAATATGGCCGCACACGCCATGATCCTCTCCTTGCCCGCGAGAACCCCACAATAGAGTTGTGTCGACAACTTCCTAGTGTAGCAGGCTCCCCCTTTGCGATGCAAGTGCTTTTCCCCACACCGGGGACGGTCTGCCGACGCGACGGCGGACTCGCACGGCGTACCAGATGGTGTAAGGGCTTTGCAACATATTGTCCTTGACGAGCGGCGCGAGGCTTCGCATTCTGGAGTGTCTCAGGGTCCCGCCCGACCTCTCCCAAGTGGAGAGGGACGGCAAACCCCCTCACCCAGACCCTCCTCCAGAGGGGATGGAGAACTGTAAGCCCCATCCACACGTGAGACAACCGACATGCGGAACATTCGAGCGGGTTTTGTTGGGTTCGGCGAGGTCAACACGCCGCGGGAGATCATCCGGCGGAAGTGCGACGAGGCGCGGCGGCTGCTCGAGGCCGAGGGGGTCGAACTGGTCTGGACCGAGCCGGTCAGCGACGATCCGGCAGGGCAAGGACGTCGCCCGGGCCACGGCGGAGTTGGCCGCGGCGGATTTCGATTTGCTGATCCTGTGCGTCGCCGGGTGGATCCCTTCGCACGCCGTGATCGACGTCGCCGATCGCTTCCGGCACAAGCCCATGCTGCTCTGGGGGCTGACGGGCTGGAGCGAGGGCGGGCGGTTCGTCACCACGGCCGATCAGGCGGGCACGACGGCCCTGCGCAAGCCGATGCGGGACCTGGGCTACACGTTCAAGTACGTCGTCAACCGGCTCGGCGGGCCCGCGCCCATCGACCGGATCATGAGCTACGCCCGGGCGGCTCGGGCGGCGGCGCTGCTGCGTCGGGGCGCGGATCGGCCAGATGGGCTACCGCGACATGCGGCTCTACGGCACGCTGCTACGACGGCGTTTCGCTCCGCGGGCGGATCGGGCCCGAGGTCGAGTTCTTCGAGATGCTCGAGATGGCCCAGGCGATCGAGCAGCTCGACCCCGAGGAAGTCGCCCGGCTGTCCGAGAGCGTGCGGCGGCGCTGGACGTTCGTCAAGCCGCCCGCCGCCGGCACGATCGAGAGCACCGTGCGGCTGTTTCTGGCCGCTGCGGCGGAAGGTGGCCGAGCGGGGCTACGAGGCGATCTCGCTGATCGACGTCGACGGCGTGAAGAAGCTGATGGGTTTCGCCCCGGCCGGGGTCTTCATGCTCTTGCACGAGGAGGCCGACGTCTCGCACGATCCCCGAGAACGACACGCTCGGCGCGGTCACGCAGTTGATCACGCGCGTACCTGACCGGCCAGGTCGGCGCGTACATGGAGTTCTACGAGTTCACCGAGACGGGGGCTTGATGGGCGTGCCCGACTACGTGCCCAGCGAAGATCGTCGACGGCCCGGTGACGGTCATGCCCGACGGCGTTCGGCGAGTTCGGCGAGGGGCTATTGAACGTCTCGAGGGTGAAGACGGGCCGGGTGACGCTGGCGCGGCTGGCGCTCGACGGGCGACCGCTACGCGCTGCACGTGGCCACCGGCGAGGCCGTCGCGCCGCGGCCGTGGGAAGAGGCCGGCTGGGCCCCGCCCGCGCCGCAATTGCCCAGCCTCGAGTCGAACTTCGACGGCGACGTCGAGCCGTTCATCCAGAACGTCCTCGGCCAGCACTACATCCTGTCCTATGGCGACCACGTCGAGGCGATGCGCGACCTGTGTGCGATTCTCGGCGTCGAGGTGGTGGTTAGAGGTTAGGAATTGGGGGTTAGGGGTTAGGGATTGGCGCGCATTCGCGGCACAGCACCAGGGTGTCGGCATCGACGGTGGCGGAGACGTTGCCGGGATAGGTTCTCTTCTTGGGGCCGGAGCCGAGGGCCATGGCGGCCAGGGCGTCCCACTCGGCGATAGCCCATCGACCGCATCGGCCAGGACTGCGCCCGCCACGCGGCGACGAGCAGCTCGCGGACGACGTATCGCGGTTGGCCCGCCAGCGGCGCGAGGTCGATCCGACACCCTGCCGGGGCTCGCCGTCGGACGCACCGCGCGGCCAAGTCGTCGACGAGTCGCGTCGACCAGCGTGGTGGCCTCGCCGGCCAGGGAGCCCAGCCGCAGCAGGGCGTCGGCCACCCGGGGATTGAAGCGGTCGGCCAGCATCGGCAGCAACTCGTGGCGGATGCGGTTCCGGGTCAGTCGCGTGTCCTCGTTGGTCGCGTCGGTGCCGATACGGCTGATCCAGGTCGGCCAGGTAGGCGATCACCTCGGCGCGGCGAACGTCCAAGCAGCGGCCGGATCAGCGTGGCGGCCTCGCCCAGCGGCCGCGCCCGGGCCATGCCCGACAGGCCGGCGATGCCCGTGCCGCGAAGGATCCGGTGCAGGATCGTCTCGACCTGATCGTCGGCGGTGTGGGCGGTGACGACGTATCGGGCGCCGAGCCGCGCGGCGGTTTGTTCGAGGAAGGCGTACCGGGCCCGGCGGGCGACCGCTTCGAGCCCCACGCCGCCGCACGGCCGGGCCAGGTTGCCCGACGGCCTTCCCGACCGCACAGTGCACCCCCAATTGGCGGCACAACTCGACGACGAACGCCTCGTCGGCGTCGGATTCGCGGGCCTCGAAGTTCATGGTTGAAATGGGCGGCCAGGAGTTGCTTGCGCCCCCCGGTGGCCAGTGATTGCATCGCCCTGAGCATCGCCACGCTGTCCGCGCCGCCCGAAACGGCCAGCAGAACGGTGACGTCCTGTCCAGTCCGAGGGGGCCACGATCGGGCCAAGGCTGTTTCGAAGGGATGGGCGTGGGGCCATTGCTACGATGGACGTTTGGGCGCCGGCTCTCTCCCGCTACGCTTAGCCTAATCGCCCTAACTTGAACCGGCAAGTGAAGTTATCTCCCACCGAAGCGGCCGATTCCCTGTTGCAGTTTGCCGAATCTCTGGTACGATTGCAGTAGTTTCTCTGAATTCCCCGTTGCCCGCCACGATTGGCGGTCCTCGGGGGGGCGAGAAGACGAACAATGTCGCCTGACGTAGGAGGACATTGTACGAAACAAAATGGTGAGTGTCTTCGGTGGAGCCCGAGGGGCGACGGCCGAGGGTCAGTCGACGCTGAAAAGCGCGACTGGATTGGATCTAGTAGCGACAGACTTGGCAGAAATTACCATCCAACGTTTGGAACCGACAAGCTGATGTCTTGGCTGTTGACGATGATTCGATGCATGCTGGGGCTCGCGAGGGCCGGTTGTCGAGGCCGCGGCCGTCGCGGACGGCAGCGGCTGTCGCCGGTTCGGCGATCGCGTGGCGCGCAGCGGCGCGCATCGGGCGACTCGTCGTCGCCGGACCGGCTCGAACGTTGGTTGGATGGATGTCGGCCTTGTGTTGGAAAGGTTTTGTGGTCCTCCCGGACGACGGTCCGTTCTTGCGCCGGCGGCGCTTGCCCGGCCGGCGCAGGAGCGGTCGACGTTCGGTCGGCCAGCGGCGTGCCGGGGACTCCACTGTTGCCTCGCGCTTGCGATGCCGATCGCGTCCGCTTCGGCTAGTCCCGATGGGGATTGCACTGGCCCGCGGCCGGTTTGCTTTCTTGCGTCCGCCCGACGCCCGGCGTTTGCCGGCGCTGGCGGCATCGCTTCGGCAAGGCGCTTGCCCGGACCGATATGAGCGAGGGCCAGAGCCGTGCTGCGTACATACCGTCATGCGATTCTCATCGCGGCCGCGCTGGCGGCCGTGCTGACTTTCGTCGTCATCAAGTGCGTTGGATCATCTTCGGCGCAAGGACGCCGAGTCCGAGGCCCGACAGATCATCGAGCAGCGCCGAGCAGGAGGCCAAGCAGCCGCCGCCGCGAGGCCGAACTGGAGATCAAGGAGCTGGCCATCCAGCAGAAGGCCGAGGGCGAGAAGGAGCTCCGCAAGCTCCGCGAGGAACTGCACGAGCGCGAACGCATCCTCGACAAGCGCCAGGACGCCCTGGAGAAGCAGGCCGAGCAGCTCCAGAAGCAGGAGAAGATCGTCGAGGGCACGCAGCGCAAGCTGACCGAGCGGATCCAGGACACCAACCGCCGCAAGGAAGAGCTCGCCAAGCTGCTCGACCTGCAGCGGCAGACGCTGCACGAGCTGAGCGGCCTGAGCCGCGAAGAGGCCACCGCGCGGCTGCTGGAAGGACCTCGAAACCGAACTCCCGCAGGAGACCGGCGCGGTCATCCTCAAGCACGAGAAGCAGCATCGCCGAGACCTGCGAGGAGAAATCGCGCGAGGTGCTGCTGACCGCGATGCAGCGCTACGCCGCCGCGCACACCGCCGAAACGACCACCAGCACGGTCGACATCCCCAGCGACGAGATGAAGGGGCGGATCATCGGCCGCGAAGGCCGCAACATCCGCGCCTTCGAAAAGGCGACCGGCGTCGACGTGATCATCGACGACACGCCGGGCGTGGTCATCGTCAGCGGCTTCGACATGATCCGCCGCGAGGTCGCCCGGCTCTCGCTGAACAAGCTGATCGCCGACGGCCGCATTCACCCCTCGCGGATCGAGGAGATCGTCGCCGAGACGCAGAAGGAAATGGAACGGCACATCCAGAAGATCGGCGAAGCAGGCCGGCCAGGAGGCCGACGTCCACGGCCTGCACGAGCGGATCGTCAACCTGCTGGGCCGGCTGCAGTTCCGCACCAGCTACAGCCAGAACGTGCTGCGGCACTCGATCGAGGTCGCGTTCCTCGCCGGCATGATCGCCGAGAGATCGGCCTGGACGGCACGCTCGCCCGGCGCTGCGGCCTGCTGCACGACATCGGCAAGGCGGCCGACCACGAGGCCGAGGGCGGCCATCCCAAGATCGGCGCCGACCTGCTGAAGCGCTACGGCGAGCCGCCGAAGTCGTCCACGCCGCCGCCGGGCCACCACGACGACATGCAACGTCGACAATCCCTACACGGTGCTCGTCGCCGCGGCCGACGCCTGCAGCGCCTCGCGGCCCGGCGCGCGGCGCGAGACGCTCGAACGCTACATCAAGCGGATGGAGGAACTCGAATCGATCGCCAGCGAGCTTCCACGGCGTCGAGCAGGCCTTCGCCATTCAGGCCGGCCGCGAACTGCGCGTGCATGGTCAGCTCGCAAGGACACCACCGACGAATCCGCGGCCAAGATCTGCCGCGACATCGCCAAGGCCTTCGAGGAGCAGCTCACCTATCCCGGCGAAATCAAAGTCACCGTGCTGCGCGAAACGCGGCACACGGAGATGGCGAGGTAGGGCTTAGCCGCCCATACACGGCCAGGATATTCTCCGGCGGGACGTCGGGCTGGAACAGGTGGGCCGGCCCGAGGATGTAGCCGCCGTCGCGGCCCAGGGTCTCGCAGTAGCGGCGGACCTCGGCCCGCGACCTCCTCCGGCGTGCCGTGCGGCAGCAGGTGCTGCATGTCGATCCCGCCGTGGAAGCACAGCCGGTCGCCGAAATCGGCCTTCAGCCGCTCGGGCGACATCTCCGGCCCGACCGGCTGGATCGGGTCGAGCACGTCGACGCCCAGCTCGATCAACTCGGGGATGAACGGCCGGATCGACGCCGCAACTATGGTAGAGCACCTTCGCCCCCAAGCCGTGGATGCAGTCGGCCATCTCCTTGATGTACGGGGCGACGAACTCGCGGAACATCGGCAGCGAGATCAGCGGCCCGGTCTGGCTGCCCAGGTCGCTGATCAGCAGGTACAGATCGATCCGCCCGCCGGTGGCCTCGGCCGCCCGGGTGTAGTCCTCCTTGTAGAAATCGGTGAACTTGCGGCGAGAGGAAATGGGCCCACTCGGGCCGCTCGACCATGTCGAACAGGCTGCGCGGCCCGTGGAGCAGCGCCAGCGGCACGCCCTCGGCGCGCAGCGTGGCGAGCGCGTCGAGCATCAACGCCTTAAACAGACCGCGCCCGCGATAACGCGGGCGCGTAAGGATGTTCGCTATGTATCCGGTATCCAGCGGCCGGCCCTGAACCAGGCGGCGCTGGTGCTCGAGCAGGATAGCCGCTGCGAGCTCGCCTTCGACGTCGATGAACCGGGTGAGAAGCGGACGGTAGCGAGGATGCGCTGCGTGGTACAACACGCCCTCACCCTCGGACGCCCCCTCGACCTCGGCCACCAGAGCGGCTATCCGCTCCAGCGTTTCCAGATCCGCACCGTCGGCTATCTGCCAGGCGGTCACCGGCTCACCCGGCTACTGTTCCTCGCCGGGCGCCTCGGTTTCCTCTTCCCACTCGCTCACCAGCCACGCACCGGCGGCGATCACCAGATCCGTCTTGTCCTGCGAGCTGCCGAATGCGAGCGCCAGACCGCTTTCCTCATCCGCCTGGTCGAAGTCCAGCAATTGTAGATTGCCGTCTGCCAGCTGGCCGACGATGCGGGTGATCTCGTCCATCCCCTTGATCGGCTCCCCCTCAGGATCGGGGTAAACGGCGGCGGCGTAGAGTTCGAGCGCCAGCCCGTCTTCGAAAAGCAGGTCGCAGTCGAAGAAGAGGCGTTCCTCCGGCTTGACCGGCTCCTCGTCCTCGGCATCGCTCAACGAGTCCTCCCAGACGTCAAGGCCCACGATCTTCAGATCGACGAGCTGCTCGAGATCCTCGCGCGCCTCGTCGTCGAGCACCGTGTATAGCTGATCGTCGAGGAGTTCATCGCCCTCGTCGAACCCTTGCACGTCGTTGGTGTTGAGCTCTTCATCCATGCCGTTGCCTTTCATCTATCGCTCCTCGGTCAGCCGGGCGCAGCCGGCGGCTAGGCGCGCCCATGCGCAGCGGGTATTCACCCTGTAGCTCCATTGTAACCTACACTCACCCATTATGGGGGAATGTATCTCCGCTTTCGTTTGCAGCGAAGCGGCGCATGAACTCCACCAGGAACTCGATGTGCCGGAAGTAGTCGTCCACCCGGATGTTCTCGTTCGGCGCATGCAGGCGGCTGCCCGCATAGCCCACCCCCGCCATGAACCCATCCATCCCCAGGCCCTGCACGAGGGGATACATGGGGCCGGAACCACCGTGCGACGGGTAGACGACCGGTTCGTGGCCGTAGACCTCTTCGGCCGCCGCGATGGCGCTCTGGACGAGCGGCGAGCTGACGTTCGAACGCGCGGCGGGCATCCCCGCGGCAGGCACTATCTCGACGTCGGTGAAGCCGCGCCGGTCCAGATGCTCGCGCAGCAGCATCTGCGTCAGCTCCGGCGTGAGGTCCGGCACCAGCCGGAAGTCGAGCTTCACCATGGCGCTGCTGGGCAGAATCGTCTTCTCCCCCTCCTCGATGAAGCCGCTGCGGATGCCACAGATCGTACAGGTAGGCTGTGTCAGATAGGCGACGATCGCCTCATCGTCGGGCAGGTCGTTTTCGAAAGCGGGGATGCCCCAATTGGCCTTCATCTGGGCGCCGGCAAAGGGGATGCGGCGGATGAAATGCAGGTCCGCTTCACTCGGCGGGCGGACCCGCTCCATGAAGCCGTCCAGCGTGATGCGGCCGCGCGGGATCGCGCAGCGTCGCGAGCGCCTGCACGAGGCGCCATGCCGGATTGGGAACGATGGGCGCGAGGCTGGAGTGCAGATCGGTGTTGGCGCCCTTGAGCCGCAATTCCAGGTAGGCGATCCCTTTGACGCCGCAGTAGAAGGTGTAGCGGTCCATCTCGTCGAAGCCGCCCGACTCCCACAGCACGCCGTCGGAGCGCAGCAGGTCGGCATACTGGGCAGCCACGGGGGCCAGATGCGGGCTGCCTACCTCTTCTTCCCCTTCCACGAAGAACTTCACGCGTAACGGCAGCTCGCCGTACGCCTCGCGATACACCTCGACCGCCTGGATGCGGGCGACCGCGTCCCCCTTGTCGTCCGAGGAGCCGCGCCCGTACAACTTCCCGTCGCGGACGGTAGGCTCGAAGGGCGGGGTATCCCACAGATCCAGCGGGTCGGCCGGCTGGACGTCGTAGTGGGCATAGGAGAGCAGGGCGCGCGGACCGCTGCCCACCTCCCCAAACACCACAGCCGGACCGCCGGTATTCAGCATGCGCACGTGCGCTCCGGCGCGCTGCATGCGGTTGGCGATCCAACCCGCAGCCGCGCCGAGCTCCATCTCATTGTTTTTGACGCTTGCGTAGCGAAGCAGCTCGGACAGTTCCGCCAGGAATTCCTCTCGTCGCCGCTCCACGATCTCCGTGACGCGTGTCATCCCATCTCCTGTTCTCGCCCCGTGATGGAGCGAATGGTACGGGGACATTATATACGCAAAGTCGATGATCTGGGGCCGGGTTGCTGCGGGGAAATGGGGGGCAGCCGTCATACGTCATACGTCACCGTCACCGGATGGGTCACCCGCAGGGGTCTTACGTTATGCGTCACCCGGAGGGGTCAACCGGAGGGGCTCAACCTGGAGGGAGCCCCCCTCTCACAACGACCCGGAGGCCAGCCCCTTGTGGGCGTGTTGGTCGCGGCGCGGTTGGGTTGGTCGGGGATGCGGCGCGCGTTGCATGAGAGTGTCGGGTCGGCTCTCGAACTGGATGGTTGCGTACTTCGAGCAGGCTCAGTGATGGAGACGGTAGAGGTTTGCCACCCTTAAATGGGGCGGTTGCAGGAATCACCGACACTCTGGGTGCCACAGAGTATCGGTATCCCCGTAACAGACACCGCTCGCACTGGTGGCAACCTCACAACTTCCTGCTCCGATACTGAGGCCGTGACGAAGTACGCCCGTTGGCCACTCCAATTCGCATCGAAGGCGACCGCGCTGCATTCCGGTTCCCGCACCCGCGCCGCGGCCCCGGGTACCAGCGCGCCGCGGCCCGAGGATTGGGTGGCATTGGGGCACGGGGCGGGTGACCCGCCCCCTACGATACCGGAAGGAGATGTGGATCAGGAGCGCACGCCGCGCCCCGGGTTGAGCACCCGCGCCGCGACCAACACGCCCACAAGGGGCTGGCCTCCGGTGCGCGGGGAAGGGCAACCCATCCGCGCCGCGACCCGGGCAGCGCAGGCGCGCGGCTTCCCGGCGCGCTGTTGGTCAAGCGACAGCAAAGCTGGCGGAAGCCAATCCTGCCGCGTCCTGCTACCTACGCCGCCGCCTGCTTTGCAGCTACGGTATCAAATATCGAACCCGGTACTTAGAACGTAGAACTCAGCGAACTCCAGAACTCCGAACTCAGAACTCAGAACTTAGAACTCAGAACTCCGACACAAACCCGAACCTAGAACTACCGTTCAATGGTAAAATAGTGCTATGGGTTTCAATCCCGATGCCTTCCTTCGTGAGCTGACCAGGCAGCGCGGGTATGCGGGGCAACTGGTGCACCAGAAGCGCATGCCGGCGCGGGCGGCGCGGTATGGCTCGCTGCGGACGCGGCTGGCGCCGCCTGCCGAAGCGGCGCTGCGCGCGGCCGGGGTGGAACGGCTGTACCTGCACCAGGCGGAGGCGATCAACGCCGCGCTCGCCGGGCAGAACGTGGTGATCGCCACGTCGACCGCCAGCGGGAAGACACTCTGCTTTCACGTGCCGGTGCTCGACGCGCTGGCGCGCGATCCGCTCGCCCGTGCCATGTACCTCTACCCGACCAAGGCGCTCTCCCAGGACCAGTTGGGCAAGTGGCAGGCGCTGGCGAAGCCGGTGGCGAATGCCGCGGCGGCCACCTACGACGGCGACACGCCGCAAGCGGCGCGGGCGCGCATCCGCCGGCGCACGCGTGTGTTGATCACGAACCCGGACATGCTGCACGTCGGCATCCTGCCCAACCACCCGTTGTGGGCGGAGTTCTTCCGGCACCTGCGCTACGTGGTGATCGACGAGGCGCACAGCTACCGGGGTGTCTTCGGCTCGCAGGTGGCGTGCGTGATCCGCCGGCTGCGGCGCATCTGCGCCCTGCACCAGCAGGGCGGCGGGCCGCAGTTCATCGCGGCGTCCGCTACCATTGCCAATCCCGGCGAGCACATCGAGCTGCTCACCGGGCTCCCGGCGACCGTGGTCACCGACGACGGATCGCCGCACGGTCCGCGCACGTTCGCGCTGTGGAACCCGCCGTTTCTCGATGAGACGCGCACGGCTCGCCGCAGCGCCAACCGCGAGGCGACGGTTCTCTTCACGACGCTGGTGGAATCCGGGGTGAGGACCATCAGCTTCGCCCGCACGCGGGTCGTGGCCGAGCTGCTGCTGCGCTACGCCCGGAATGAGTTACGCAAGACGAACCCCGAGCTGGTGAAGCAGATCGCGGCGTACCGGGCCGGTTACCTGGCCGAGGAGCGCCGCCGGATCGAGCGAGAGCTGTTCGAGGGCCGGCTGCGCGGGGTCACCGCCACCACCGCGCTCGAGCTCGGCATCGACGTCGGCGAGCTGGACGCGGCGGTGCTCGTGGGCTACCCCGGGACCATCGCCAGCATGTGGCAGCAGGCAGGGCGCGCCGGCCGCGACCGCGATCCTTCGCTGGCGATGCTGATCGGGCTGAACAACCCGCTGGACCAGTATTACATGCGCCATCCGGATGAGTTGTTCGACCGCCCGCACGAGCACGCCCTGATCGACCCGGACAACGTCTACGTACTGCAGCGGCACCTGGCGTGCGCGGCGCACGAAGCCCCACTGCAGGTCCCCGGCGAGGGGGAGCCGAAACCGGTGGGTGCGCTCGGAGACGACGAGACGCTCTTTGGGCCCGGTTTCGTACCGGCCATGGTGACGCTCGAGAACCAGGGCCTGGTCCGCTATGACGGGCGTCGCTGGACCTACACGCGCGGCGACTACCCGGCGCAGAACACCAATCTGCGTGATGCCCGGGGGGAACGCTTCGCCGTGCTGGACGGAGATCGCGACAACCAGACGCTGGAGGAGCTGAGCGCCAGCCAGGCGCCGTTCCGCGTGCACCCCGGGGCCGTCTACCTGCACCAGGGGGAGTCATACGAGGTCACAGAGTATAATGAGGCGATGCGCTACGCGGTGGTGCAGCGCTCCAAAGGAGACTTTTACACCCAGCCGCGCGAGTGGAACGACGTGCGCATCGTCCGGTCCGTGCGCCACGCCACCTTCCCGGCGGCGCCGGCCTACTACGGCATGATACGGGTGCGCAGCCAGGTAACAGGTTATCGCCGCCTCCAGCAGTTCACCGAAGCCGTTCTCGGTGACGTAGAGCTGGAGATGCCTGCGAACGATTACGACACCATGGGGATGTGGTGGGATCTACCCGACGATTTGCCGGGCCAGCTTGCCGGACCAGGGGCTCGACTTCCTGGGCGGGATCCACGCAGCCGAACATGCCGTGATCGGCATCCTGCCGCTGTTTGCCATGTGTGACCGTTGGGATATCGGCGGCCTCAGCACACCCCGCCATCCCGACACGGATGCGGCGCAGATCTTCATCTACGACGGGTTTCCCGGCGGGGTGGGGATCGCCGAGAAGGGGTTCGAGCTGCTGCCCCAGTTGTGGTCGGCCACGTTGGACGCCGTAGACAACTGCCCGTGTACGGGTGGCTGCCCAAGCTGCGTGCAAAGCCCTAAGTGCGGCAATTTCAACCACCCCCTGGACAAGCTGGCGGCAGTATTTATCTTGAAGCGGTTACTCGGACGGCGGTAGGAGCAGGAGAGATGAGAAAGACGGTCCTGGTGGTTGCGTTGCTGTGGGGTCTCCTGGCCGCCGTAGTAGGACCGGGAATCGGCGTGCTCTTGCTTCTGTTTGGCGCCCGTGCGGGCGGCGCCGGTAGGTCGGGCCTGCAAGGGACGACGATCGCGTTGGCGATCGTGGCCCTGGGGCTGGTACTCGGGCTGCCGCTGGCGCTTCACGCCTGGCGGGCCCTGCGGGGAGCCCCTGGCGGCCCGTTTCGCCTGCCCGGTTGGGGCTGGCTCCTTGCACTGACGGTGGTCGTGGTGGTGACCGGCCAGAGTCTCTATAACGTTGGAGCCACGGTCGCTATCCCGTTCCTGCACGTTCTGGCCGGCGCCTTGCCGGCGCTGCTGTTCCTTTCGCTGGTGGCGGAAGCAGGACGGCGGGGCGGCGAGACGGTCTCCGGGCGGATGGCGACGGGCAGCCTGGCGTGGGGCGGCCTGGGGAGCTCGCTGCTCGCAATCATCCTGGAGGCGCTGGGGCTTCTGGTGGTCTTGTTCGCCGGTATGGTCTGGCTGAACGTCTCGCA
Organism: uncultured Chloroflexia bacterium; assembly: GCA_963783655.1. Lineage (GTDB taxonomy): Bacteria > Chloroflexota > Anaerolineae > CG2-30-64-16 > CG2-30-64-16 > CAWAOA01. Next base: position 536,688 of record CAWAOA010000011.1, on the reverse strand, counting down.
GCCTCGAGCTGGTTGCCGAAATCCAGACGTGGGCGCAGGGCCAGGCAGGCAATCCCGGGCGGGTTGACCTGGGGCCGCTGACTGACCTGTTGCAGTCTCCGGGCCTGGTGCTGATCGTTTTGGCGGCGATGTCGGTGGGCGCGCCGCTGATCGAAGAGATCGCAAAGTCGCTCGCCGTCCCGCTGGCAGCGGCGACGGGCCGCCGCCTGAGCCGGCTCGACGGATTCCTGCTGGGCGCAGCCGCCGGCGCAGGCTTCACCATGTTCGAAGGGATCATGAACGGCTCGCTGGCGCTGGCCGGCGCGGGCAGCAGTTGGGGCTCGGTGATGGTGGCACGCGGTGGGACCGCCGCCGTGCACGTTATCGCATCCGGGCTGGCAGGTCTCGGTTGGCAGGCTCTCCTGACTGAGAAGCGGTGGGGAAGAGGGTTCGGATTGTGGTTGGCGTCGCTGGTGATCCACGGCCTCTGGAACCTGGCCGCGGGAAGCATGGCGCTGACGGCGCTATTGGCCGGTGACGCCCGTCAGCGCATGGTGGCAAGTGGAATCGGGTTGATCGCGACCGTTCTGATGGGCGCGATATGGATGCTGGCAGTAACGTTGCTGCCCGTGATGGGACGGCGGCTGGCGCGCCGTCCCCAGTTGGCGCCGAATTCAATCATGCCCAGCACGGGGGAGGCAGAGAATGTGCAGAATTCGTAAGATGGTCCCGTTGCTCCTGATCGGTCTTCTGCTCACCGGCTGCGCTGCGCCGGCAACCCCACCGGCAACCCTCGATTATGCCGGTCCATCGATCCAAACCGTGAGACGAGGGGATCTGCTCCCCGGCACCAACATGCGCTATGCCGGCACGGGCCCCGACGGAGCCGCCATCGACGTCGGCGGACAGCTTGCATGGAAACGGACCGGCGACTCGCTCGACTGGAGCGGCGCTCCGGTGCCGGGCATCAACGCCAACATCAACCAAAGGCTGGTGACTGCGGACGCACAGCGTATGATCGCGGCCGGGGTTGTGCGCCTTGCCATCGCATCCCCCGCCCCGGCCACTGCCCAGTTCCCCGATAAACCGGCATGGACCTACACGGTGGGAGTCACCCATCGCGTCGGCCGCGGGCAGATGATCCCGGGAACGACGATCAGCTATGAGGGGACGGGATCGGGCGGCGCCCGGATTGGCGGGGTCAGCGGCTACGCCTTCCGCAAGCTCGGCGACTCGATCACGTGGCGCGGGCAGTTGCGGGAGAGGGTCTACCTCGAGCTGACACTGCGCGTGCTGCCCTATACGGACGACGTGCTCAATGTGGCAGGCCTGGCGAAGATCGCCGTCACCAACGAGTAGCGAGGCGAGATGAATACGGAGCTTGCGGGCGATTTCTACGACGCCCTGGCGCCCCTCTTCGACGTCATGACCGACTGGGAGGATCGCCTGGCCGGCGAAATGCCCTTCCTGCGCGAGATCTTGCGCCAGAGCGGTGCGCGCGACCTGCTCGACGCGGCCTGCGGGAGCGGCGGCCATGCCCTGGCGCTGGCGCGGGAGGGATGGAGCGTCTCGGGAGCAGACATCAGCCCCGTGATGGTCGGGCTGGCGCAGGCGAAAGCTGCCGCGGAGCGGCTGGAGGTGCACTTCGTGCGCGCCGGGCTGGACGAGCTGCCCGAAAAGGCCCAGGGGCCGTTTGACGTGGTGTTGTGCCTGGGCAATTCGCTGCCGCACCTGCTCCGCGATGAGGATTTGCTGGCAGGGCTCAAGGGCATCGCTGCGGTGCTGCGACCGGGCGGGGTGTTGGTCACCCAATCGCTCAACTACGACCTGCGATGGCAGCGCAGGCCGCGCTTCTTCCAGGCGCAGGGCGGCGAGTGGAACGGGCAAGAGGTCCTGGTGTGGCGCTTTGCCGATTACCTCGACGAGGCCCGGCAGATCGCCTTCCACATCGCGCTGTTCCACAAGGGCGATAAGGGATGGTCGCACGAGGTACATACCACGCTGCAGCGTCCCCTGTTTCAGGCCGAGCTGGCCGGCGCGTTGGGCGAGGCCGGATTCGACGGCGTGGAGAGCTACGGTGCGATGACGTCGCCGGCGCCTGAGTTCGACGCCGGCGGTTCGGGGGATCTTGTGGTCGTCGCCCGGAAGCGGTAACGCGTCCGGAAGTGCTAGTCCTCGGCGCCCTTGCGCAGCAGCCGCGTCTGGACGAACGTTATGATCTCGCTCCGGTACTCTCTCCACACGTGGATCATGGCCGGCAAAGCCGAGACGAAGACGACCACGGCGATGATCAGCAGGAAGTAGCGGTCGATGTCGGGGATGGTCTCGCCGACCAGGTAGCCCGCCAACGTAACGCCCACCGCCCACAGCAGGCCGCCGGCGACGTTGTAGAAGAAGAAGTTGCGGTAGTGCATATCCACCGCGCCGGCGACGATGGGGGCGAAGGTGCGGATGAACGGCATGAAGCGGGCGAGCACGATCGTTTTGCCGCCGTGCTTGTCGTAGAACGCCTTCGCCGCCAGCAGGTTCTTGCGGCGGAACAGCACCGAGTTTTCCCGGTTGAAGATGTGCGGCCCCGTCTTCCTGCCAAACCAGTAGCCCACGTTGTCGCCCAGGATGGCTGCCACCGGCAGCGCGATCAGCAGGACGGTCAGGTCCAATTCTCCGTGCGATGCGAGCAAACCGGCCGTCAACAGCAGGCTGTCGCCCGGCAAAAAGAAGCCAAAAAAGAGGCCCGATTCGGCAAAGATGATCGCGATCAGGCCGAAATAGCCAACAGTTCGGATCAGTTGTTCCAGATCAATACCCAGCATGCCACTCCCCTATGGTTTCAAATAGATCGGCGCATTATAACCAGTAGCACCGAGCGGGCAAAGTTGCCAGCTTCCCGTTGCTCTCCGCCCGGTAAGGCGCGGGTAAGGCAGAGGAAGTGCAACTACTGTGCTACTTGCTGCATCCATAGGATAATGAAGAGAGCACGAGACGGGCAAGCAGCGGCCTGGCGGGGCACAAGAGCATCGCCGGCGCACCCACATATCGTGCTCATCTACCACATGGTGTATGATACCGGAGGCAGCCCGCGCGCTGCCATAACTGAATAGAGTCGAGAATAAAGATGAACAGTTCGCGTCCCGTACGTAGCAGCCTCATATACGCCGTCATGCTGGTGGCGCTCGGGCTGTTCGTGGTCAGTTCCTTCGCTCGTAACAACGATAACGTCGCCAATTGGGATATCGGTCAGGTCGCCCAGGCCGCCCGCGAGGGGAACGTCGAGCGCATTACCGTCAACGGCTCAGAGCTGGATGTCGAGCTGAGCGACGGCAAGAAGGTGCGCTCGCGCAAGGAAGATGACGGCAGCGTGGTCGAGACGCTGCGCAACCTGGGCGTGCCCGAAGAGCGCTTCGGCAGCGGGTCCGAACCGCATCCAGATCAACGTCAAGGCGCCGAGCTTCCTGGTCCAACCTGCTGCCGCCGATCCTGGCTCGTGCTGCCGGTGCTGCTGCTGGCCGGCTTCTTCATCTTCATCATGCGCCAGGCGCAGGGCGCCGGCAACCAGGCCTTCTCCTTTGGCAAGAGCCGGGCGCGCATGTTCACCGGCGACAAGCCGACGGTGACCTTCGCCGACGTGGCCGGCGCGGAAGAGGCCAAGCAGGAGCTGCAGGAAGTGGTCGAGTTCCTCAAGGAGCCGCAGAAGTTCGCCGCCCTGGGCGCCCGCATCCCCAAGGGCGTGCTGCTGGTCGGCCCGCCCGGCACCGGCAAGACGCTGATGGCCAAGGCCGTCTCGGGCGAGGCGGGCGTGCCCTTCTTCTCCATCTCCGGCTCCGAGTTCGTGGAGATGTTCGTCGGCGTGGGCGCCAGCCGCGTGCGCGACCTGTTCGAGCAGGCCAAGCGCAACTCGCCCTGCATCATCTTCATCGACGAGATCGACGCCGTCGGCCGCCAGCGCGGCGCCGGGCTGGGCGGCAGCCACGACGAGCGCGAGCAGACGCTGAACCAGATCCTGGTGGAGATGGACGGCTTCGACACCGACACCAACGTCATCCTGGTCGCCGCCACCAACCGGCCCGACATCCTGGACCCGGCGCTGCTGCGGCCCGGCCGCTTCGACCGCCAGGTGGTGATGGACCGCCCGGACATGAAGGGCCGCGAGGCGATCCTGAAGGTGCACGTGCGCGGCAAGCCGCTGGAGCCCGACGTCGACCTGGACACGATCGCCCGCGGCACGCCCGGGCTTCGTCGGCGCCGACCTGGAGAACCTGGTCAACGAGGCGGCCATCCTGGCGGCGCGGCGCAACAAGCGCTCCATCGGCATGAGCGAGTTCCAGGAAGCGATCGAGCGCGTGATCGCCGGCCCCGAGCGCAAGAGCCGCATCATCTCCGACCAGGAGAAGGAGATCATCGCCTACCACGAGGCCGGCCATGCCCTGGTGATGCAGATGCTGCCCAACTGCCGACCCGGTGCACAAGATCAGCATCATCAGCCGCGGCATGGCGCTCGGCTACACCATGCCGCTGCCCGAAGAGGACCGACTGCTGTTCGAGCCGCAACAAGTTGCGCGACGAGCTGGCCGGGCCTGCTGGGCGGGCGCGCTGGCCGAGGAGATCGTCTTCGGCGACATCACGACCGGCGCCAGCAACGACCTGGAGCGCGTGACGCAGCCTGGCCCGCAAGATGGTGACCCAGTACGGCATGAGCGAGGTGCTCGGCCCGCTGACCTTCGGCGAGAAGGAAGAGCTGGTCTTCCTGGGCCGCGAGATCGGCGAGCAGCGCAACTACAGCGAAGAGGTGGCCGAGGCCATCGACCACGAAGTGCGGCGGCTGGTCGACGAGGCGCACAACCGGGCGCGCGATATCCTGCACGAAGTACCGGCAGAAGCTCGACGACATCGCCCGCCGCCTGATCGAGCATGAGACGGTCGACGCCTCCGAGTTCCAGGCCATGTTCGCGTGAGCGAAACGGGGGAACATGGTGCTGTGGCCCGGCCCGAGCCGGGCCACAGCGCTTTGAGGGCTGCGTCTCCGGCTGACTCCCGATCCTTCGGACGAACCGAAATCCTCCTGCTCATCACGGTGGTGATCTGGGCGGTCAATTTCGTCGTCCTCAAGCTCACCCTCAGCGCCTTCCAGCCGCTTGCTTTCAACTCCGCTCGGCTCGTGATCGCCACGGGCGTGATGACGGCGTTCATGCTGCTGCGCGGCGAGAATTTCCGGCTCTCGCGGCACGACGCTCTGCTGATGCTCGATACTCGGGTTGATCGGCCATTCCTTCTACCAGATCCTCTTCATCAACGGGATGGCGCAGGCATCCGCCGGGACGGCGGCGCTGATCCTCGCGACCACCCCCATCTTCGTCGCCATCTACGCGCACCTACTGGGGATCGAGCGGGCGAAGCCGCTGGTGTGGGCGGGCATCCTGCTCTCGTTCGCCGGCATCGTCCTGATCATCGTTGGCGGCAGCCAGCAGATCGATTTGCGCGGCGGGGCGGCATTGGGCAGCCTGTTGATGCTGGGCTCCGCCATGGGCTGGGCCGGGTACGTAGCCGGAAGCGGCACCTTGCTGCGCAGGCATTCGCCGCTCAAAGTCACCACCATGTCGATGATGTTCGGCACACCGCTGCTGGTTCTCGTTTCGCTGCCGCAGATCATCGCGCAGCCGTGGGGCAGCGTGCCGGCCGGCGGATGGGCAGGGTTGTTGTACTCGTCCTCCCTATCCATCGCATTGGCGTACGTGTTATGGACCACCGGCATCCAGCGTGTCGGCACCGCCCGCACGGCGGTCTTCCAGAACCTGGTTCCGGTGTTCACGGTCATACTGGCGTGGCTGGTGTTGGGCGACCGGCTGGCGCCGCTGCAGCTTGCCGGCGCCGCTGCGGTGCTCACCGGCATCCTGCTGACGCGCCGCGGCCACTAGCCACTGTGGCGCCGGCTTACTGAGAGGAAACTGGTTTGGAGCGCGCATCAACGGTCCCGGAGCGTCGCGGCCTGGGATTCACCGGCACCGATCTCCTCTTGATCGGGCTCGTGCTGATCTGGGGCGTCAACTACAGCGTGATCAAGATCGCGCTGCGCACGATGACGCCGCTGGCGTTCAATGCAGTGCGTTTCAGCCTGGCGACCCTGGTGTTGGTGGTGCTGGCCACGCGGCAGGGCTCGCTCTCGGTGTCCCGGCGTGACATACCCGGCCTGGTCTTCCTCGGGTTGATCGGGCACGCCCTCTACCAGATCCTCTTCATCAATGCCCTCGCACGGACGGTCCCGGCCAACGGCTCGCTGCTGCTGGGGACGATCCCGATCTGGGTAGCGATCATGGTGCACTTCCTGCGCATCGAGCGCGTCCCGAAGGCGGCCTGGGGCGGCGTGCTGCTCTCGTTTGTGGGGATTGCGCTCCTGATCGGGCAGAGCATTGGGGCGGTGCAGGGCACGCTCTTCGGCGACGTGCTGATGCTGGGGGCGGCGATCGTTTGGGCAGGGTACAGCACCGTTACCCAGCCGCTGCTCATGCGCCTGTCGCCGTTGAAAATCACCGCCATCCAGATGATCGTAGGCACGCCGGTGCTGGTGGGGCTCGCCATCCCCGACCTGGCGCGCCAGGACTGGAGCGCCGTGGGTTGGCAGGGATGGGGCGCGATCTTCTACGCCGGCATCCTGGCCGTCGCGCTGGGCAACGTGCTTTGGACTACCGGCGTCCAACGCGTGGGGAACACACGCACCGTGGTCTACTCCAACCTCACGCCGGTATTCACCATTGCGGGGGCGGCGATCATGCTCGGAGACAGGCTGGGGCCGCTGCAGGCCGTGGGGGCCGTCGTGGTGCTGCTGGGCATCGCCATCAGCCGGTGGGGCCGGCAGCGGGCGCACCGCGGACCGCGTCCGGCCGCGCCGTGAGCCCGCGCCTGCTGTGGTGGCTGTACAACGCCCGCTCTCACAAGATCGGCCAGTGGTCCATCCAGGGCTGGCTCGCCGGCCTGCCTTTCCTGGGCGGGATCGCGGCGGCGTGGCTCGCCACCCGTAACGCGGAGCGATGGTGGCTGTACCTCGTGGCGGCGGGGTTCCTGCTGCTCGCGGCCGCGATCATGGTCGCGGGGCGGATGGCAGCGCAGCGTGACTACGTATCGTGGGAACCGCAAGCTTTGCCGGGCCCTGCGCCTACCCCTTTGCACCCCGGAGACAAGATCGCCCTATCACGCCACGGGCACATTCACTGTGAACGACCGGCGCCGCTTCTTTGCGCGGCTGCAGGCGTACTGGCGGACCTTCGGCATCCGCGAGCATGCGGTGATGGCGATCGCACACGAGTCTCGCTTTCTGCTCATCGGGCACACACCGGAGCCGGACCTGGGGATGTGGTACATCTTCGTGCAGCCAGAGCGGGTGAAGTCGGTTGAAGCGGGGACGCTGGCGATTGGCTCGCACCGCGGGCCGGGGCTGGCGCTGCGGTATGAGGGCGAACCGCCGGAAGGCCGCTCTCGCAAAAGACCGGCGCCGGCCAGGCAACACGAGGTCGCCTATCTCATGTTTGCCACCGAGGCAGACCGCAACTCCGTTTGGGCCGATCTGCTCGCCGGAGCGACGGGTAGCAGCGGGTTGGTTATCAACCAATCTGACCGTACGGCGTGACCGTGGTACCAAAGCACTACAGCCCGCCGGCAGCGCCGATGGTACACTGGCAACAGATCCCCTTGTGGAGGCAGCCACTATTGGTATCGATTTCCCGTACTGATTGTGGAATTGTTCGGCTCCGAAGGTGATGCCTATGCTGCTTGGTGATGCTCTAGCCATGGTTCTCCGTTCTCCGCATCTAGCTATCCCTTTGAGTTCATGGAGCGAGGATGAGGTTCCAAGCTGGTTTGTCGATGGCGTACGTCGGCAAGCAGGGGCGTGGATAATTCCCTGTTCTCACACACTGCATCCTCCGGCGCAGGGAGAGTTAGCCTCAGTCGATGATTGCGTAAAGCATCGATTGCCCGCACCGCTAATTGAGCTACTGCGGCTCACCAATGGTGCAGAATTTTTCCGCCTTCGCTACCGGCCCACGCCGGATCGGAAGCGTACACAGTACCCATGCGATCGCATTATGGCCGGGAGATACTCCGACCAACCGAAAGATGCACAACATCTTTCAGGCATTCGCAAACGGTGACTCAACGTATGACGACCGGCGGCTCAATTACACCGCCTTCTGCGCAGTAGGAGACGGGGAACTATCTCGCCCTGGCGCATGAATCGTGCGCGACTGAATGCGTGTTCTTCCTGGACCATGAGTATGAGTTCTTTCCGTTTGGCGTGGAGTCCACGAGAGCAGCGTACGTCGTGCTTGCCAGCTCATTCGAGGAGTGGCTGACGGAACTAACAACCACCGATGGCATGAGCGGTTCGCACTTCATTTCCTTGTGAATGCGCCCAACAGACCTAGAGCAGCTTACTCTCGGAGACGGATGCGGCGGAGCAGGTGCTGGCGGTGCGCCGCTACGACCCCTATGGGGTACCGCTGGTGGGGGATGGCGGGCAGCCCCACGGCTACAGCGGGGAGTGGTGGGACGCGGAGACCGAGCTGGTGTACCTGCGGGCGCGCTCCCTGTGGCCGGCGCTGGGGCTGTTCCTGACGCGCGACAGTTGGCCGGGGGACGTGCGCCAGCCGAGGCAGCTGAGGGCGCATGGGTATGGGCTCGGACATCCCCGACGCTACACCCAAGGCTAGATGATGCACAATCTCTACCGGCACCACAGCATCGAGGACGGAGCCAGGTTCAGGGTTGTGGTTCGAGGGCTTGAGCCGGAGTGAACCGCGGAGTACGCAGCACAGACCGGCAGGCCGTTTGGACCAGCGAGAACGCTGGACACGCGTGACCAGTGCAGTAGAAGGGACCAATGGCAGGGATTATCTTCAGCGGAATGATCAGTGCCGAGTACGCTCAACTCGGGCTCTTTGATGCGGAAGACCCAAACGCTTATCCGGAATGGGAAACCGGCGAGGAGAACGTCGTGTTTGGCCCCAGAGGAATCGCGGTATCGGCAGCCCCGAGCGAGGACGTCTGGGTCGTGGTGCATACGCGCGGACCTGTGCATGAGACCATCCTGGCTGCTTCTGGGGACATCGAGGTGGGAGACGAGGGTCTCATCGTCGGAAATCAAGTCGCAGGCACGTTTTCACATCTTACGAGTCCCGCCGGCAGGAGATCGGTAGAATATACACAAACAGCAGCGATGGCGCTGAGGTGACGGTTGTGGAGTTTCTGATCGATGCGCTAGCGAGCGCTGGCCGGCCACAGGTTGATTTCTGCTAAGATGAAATTCTATGACCTCTGGCACCCGGATTACGAAACCGACATGGCTGCGGAAGAGGCTAATCCGATCCATATGTCTCGGGACCTCAGGCTGCCGGCGATCATCTGTCCCGTCTGCGGGGGTACCTGGACCGGCAGCCGGCGACTGTACCTGCCGATTCCGGATCAGACGCTGGCCGCGAGACTCGGGGGCGGCCGCTGCCGGCGGCAGAGTGGCGACGCCTGGCGCAGGCGGTGCGCTCCGGGGCCGGCTTGCCCGACACCTTCGTGCTTGAACCCGGCGATACGCTCGGCCAGCCAAGCGGGGAAGTGACAGGGACGATGGTCCCTTCAATCATGCATGCGTTCCCCGGCTGGCTGATCTTGCGGCGCGAGGTGGTCGAGGCGCTAGCAGGCCGCCCAGGTCAGCGGCGTCCAGTTTCTGCCGGTGGCGGTCAGGTGGAGCCCGAGGCTGCGGGGAAGCCTGGGCGCCGTCCCCGAATTGTACGAGGCGAAGGTCACCGGCACATCCTGGCGCGTCGGCGTCGACCGCGAGCAGATCGTCGCATGCGCCGCTTGCGGGCGCATTGTCTTTTTGCAGCGGGGCGCGATCGGGATCGATGAGGGGCGCTGGAGCGGCGCTGACTTCTTCAACCCGGATGAGAACCCGAACATCGTGTTGGTGACGGAACGCGTGTGCCGGCTGCTGGCAGCTCACAACTTCACCAATTATGCCTGCTACGGGCCATACCCTGGCACGGATGTGTGCTCGCAGAATTTGCCCTAGGTACGCATTCCGAACACGGTATCAGCTTACCAGTTTCCCGAAGGTTGCAATTGGAAGAACACTTCCTTGGAGAATATGGCGATGAGATCCCATGAGCTGGCGATTGAAGGGTACTGGGCGCTGCAGCCGCGCCAGTTTCCTGTGTTGGTAAGGCTCACCGTCGAGCAGGAGCACGTTCCGGGAAGCATCCCCGACATCACTTTGACCATTGAGTTGCGACCATCACAGCGAGACGACCGGCGCCGGCTGCGGCTATGGTTTCAAGGGGTAAGCGATCTCAGCTACACCCCCGGTGCCACAAGTCTGCTGCAACTGTGGCCGCTCGAGATCAGTTCGACCCAGAGCATGGGGTGGGAGCGCAGTAAGAGATACCGGGTAGTGGAAATTGAGGACCAGTCCCTGTCCTTCTACTGCCGCGAGTTTCGGTCTGAGCTTGCCTCGTAGTGCAAACCCGGCGTGGGGGACAGCCCCCTGACCAGCGATGGTGGCGCGACCTGGCGCTACCTCTCGGGCCGCGATACCTATCCCCGCAGCGCAGCGGAGTGGGATGCCCTCAACAGCGTGCGCCAGGAGACGGATGGAGCGGCGGCGGTGCTGGCGGTCAGGCGCTGAGCTATTCCTGACCAGGGACAGTTGGTCGAGGGACGTGCGGCAGCCAGGCGGTTGCCTGAACGAATACGGAAGCTCCCTCAGGCCTGAACTGTGGAGAGGCAGGAGTGGTATGGGCAATGATCTTGTGGCTGATGAGGTGAGGCAGAAGCCCTGGCTCTACCTGTTTGACAGCCGCACCCTCGGCGGCGCGTCCATCTACGCCACCTGCCTGCTGGGCCTGTGCGATGCCGGCGGTAGCCTGTCCCTGCCCCGCTCCGTGACGCTTGAGGCGCAAGGCGAACACCAGCGGCTCACGGCCATTGGTTGCCGAGTGGCTGCCGGCACAAATACGATGCCGGCCGTCCCCGACGATTACGCGGGCGAACCGGGGCTGGTGCATTGGCTGTGGAGACAGTATCTGCGGGAAGAATCTGACAAGAGCCGTTGGCCGGGCCCCATGGTACCAGTAGCAAAGGTTGTGGGAGCAATCTTCGCAGACTGAACATGCTCTGGTCGACCTGGCGACCAACGACGAGTTGTTCCGGCAGCACTTCTATCGGGGCAAGGCGGTGACTCCTTGTGAACGTAGACCACTCGTGCGCGAGGCACGGGCGGCGACAGGCCTAGAACTCCGGTTCACGATCGCGCCGCCTGTATTCGACTTCTATACAGTCCGGATGGACGAAGTGCGAGAAGCGATCAGTAGGGTGAGTCGTTATCCGTGGGTGCGCGATCGGTTACACGGTCGACACCTTCGTCGTACTGCTGGCGGTTTTCGAGCATCGTTCGAACTGACTTCATCGAGCGGCGCACCTGCAGACTTATAGGTTGGTGAGTGACAGATGGATACCATCAAGTTGATGCCGGACTACAGAAGTTGGCCCTTATGGTGGGAAGCAAACCATGAGCCAGGAAACATCGATCCTGAGTTACTACCACTAACCGTCGAGACGCGAGATCGATTGCGGAAGTGGGCTGCTGCCTATGACGCAACATTGAACTGGGACGATCCCATTTCGTCTGGCTTCGTTACGAACGAGGAGAAGCAGGCATTTCAGGAAGAGGGAGTGGCTCTCTGGAGGCAGCTACAGACTGAACTAGAGGGTGAGTACCGCGTGGTCTACCAGGGACCCAGTGATCGTCGGCCCCGTTTCCCGGAGCAGCGGTAGGCAGCGGTGACAGGGGCCGGGCTGGATTGGAGTGCGGGCTACTATAGTCCGCGCAGCGGAGCGGAGTGGGACGACCCCGCCGGCCTGCGCCGCTTGCAGGCGACGGGCGGCGTCACCACCACCTACCTGCTGGATCTAGAGCCCCCACTCGCCACCGTGCTGCAGGCCGGCAGCCCGAGTGGTACCAGCAGCTACCTGTACGGCCTGGGGGACAGCCCGCTAGCCAGCGATACCGGCGGAGTGTGGCGCTACCTGTCGGGCCGCGATGCGCTGCACAGCGTGCGCCAGGAGACGGACGCCGCTTCTGCGGTGCTGGCGGTGCGCCGCTACTATAGTCCCCGAAGCGAAGCGGAGTGGGACGACCCCTATGGGATGCCCCTGCTGGGGGACGGCGGGCAGCCCTACGGCTACACCGGGGAGTGGTGGGATGCGGGGACCGAGCTGGTGTACCTGCGGGCGCGCTACCGGCGGCCGGAGTTGGGCGTGTTCACCAGCCGCGACCCCTGGCCGGGGGACGTGCGGCTGCCGGGTAAGCTGAACCCGTAAAGTGCTGATCAGTGAATACAGAATGAGGCAGTACCGCCCGCCTAGCCGTAAGATGCGGTCAGGTCGTCGGCCAGCCAACCTTGCATGGCGGCCGCGACCCGACTGGCAAATGGTTTGGGAATGCCCAGATCGAGGTGGAGCCATAGAATGACCAGAGCGCACTTACGCTATCTGTTGAGCGCGGATGCGCCCGATGGGGATCTTCGCAGCTATCGTCCCGACGATCCAGAGGAGTTCCGCCTTCTGGTCCAAGCGTTGATCGGTCCGTCGGATGCGGCGGGGGAAGAGTCTTTCGAATTCCTGGTCTGTACGCCCGCCTGGTTAGCCCAGCAGGCGAGCAGAGATGGCTTCGTATGGGGGCGGCATTACTTGGTGCTACCGAAATACAGCTATGAGGCGATTGAAAGCGCGATCCAGAAGCTGGTCCAGCGGGTGGAAGGTCCAAATTGGGAAAGCGTGGCCGAGACCCTCGCGAGATACGGGGGCTGGGAGTTCGAGGACTACACCGACTATCCCGCGGCCAAGCTCGACTAAATGCTGCCCATTGGCGAACAAATGCGCTCACCGGAGCGAGGAGGTCCTGCGGTGGAGTTGCCGAAGCCATTTCGCACGTACGTATGCGACGAATTGCAGTTGTCCTTGGAGAGCCGCGGCTACCGGTTTCGGGTGGACTATGCGGACTTAACCTACCCCAGGTCCCGGATGAGTTCTACCTGCCCTTCACCAAGGAGCTGGGGGCTGCGGGTTATGCACATGTAGTCGTATCGTGGTCGTATGTGGCGCGAGACCTATATCAGTATTTTGACGTGCTCTTGTTGCGCTACCCGGGCAGTGAGCCGTGGCAGGCGTGGGCCATCCCTGTGCGCGGCGAACAGAAGACGAACATTGCGGGCTGGCTGCCGATGCCGGGCGTGTCGCCGCTGCCCCTGGTCTACGACATAGGTCTGTATCTGCGCTGGCACTTCCGGCTGGAGAAGGAACTTCGCAGCCAACTCCGGCTCGTACGACAGCAGCTTGAGGATCCGGTCCTGCCGTGGCTGGAGAATCCGCTGTCAACGTACCTGGACCGTTTCGATGACGGATGAGCCCCGCGCGTGCGATTCGCTTGCCCCGCCCGCGCTGCTCACCTGACGGCACCGCCTGGTGGGGTGGGACGCCGCGACCGAGCTCGTGTACCTGCGGGCGCTACCTGCGACCGGAGCTGGGGCTGTTCACCAGCCGCGACCCCTGGCTGGGGACTTGCGGCTGCCGGGCACGCGGAGCATGGTCAGAGGATAGTCAGAAAGGGCTCTGCACGAGCAACTGAGACGTTCCCGGAACGCCAGAATCGCGGCCAGAAATCAAGCCGCTGCGCTGTACAGATCGTACGGCTGGATTAGCACCTCTGCCGGGATCCCCAGACCGGCATGGAGCCGCCGGATCATCTCGATAGTCAGCGGCCGCTTGCGATGCAGCACTTCGGAGACGCGCGCTCGGGTGCCGATATAAGGCTCCAGATCGCGACGCGGTCAACCCGCGGCTTTCCAGGTGGTATTCGATAGCAGCAATGGGATCGGGCAGTGGAATGTGATAGTGGCCGGCCTCATAGGCCTCGATCAGCGCCACGAGCACATCCAGGCGATCCCCCGCAGGTGTATCGGGCGAGGCATCGAATAGCTGATCCACCTCAGCCAGCGCGGCTCGATAGTCGCGGTCCGTCTTTATGGGTCTGATACATACGGTGTCTTTTCCCGTCTCCATGTCCCTGCCCCTTTTATACCGTCTCTACATCAATCCGATCATATTCGCGATGAGTACCTACGAAACGGATGTAGACGATACCGTGCTCATACTGCACGGCTACCACCAAACGGTAGTTATTTCCTTTGATATTGAATACCACGCGATTCCTGCCCACGAAGCTGGCATTGCGATAGGTATCCTTGATATCCGATGGAGTCTTCCAGGTTGCCCTCTTAGCGTCGAAGTACCACGCTTCCAACGCAGGCCGTGCATCAGGATGCTGATCCCAGAACCTGCGCAGCGCGCCAAGAGCAATCACACGCATGGCAGAATTCTATCATGATCCCAATACGGGAACAAGTACCCGGAACTGCCGGGGTAATTGCCCTGCAGGCTCTGTGTGGTGAGGTCAGACCTGTCCCACCGGCGGTGGACGGCGTGCGGCCAGTGGGCCCGCGGCGTAGCTTTCGCTAGAACAGGGGTCATCCCACCTGCACCTCTCCCCTGTAAATCCGCCGCACCACTTCCTCGATCTCGGGTTCCTGAACAGACAGATCGCGGATCTGGTAGCTCGCGAAAAGTGTGGCGATCAAGCCGGGCAGCGCGCCCTGGCCGTGCGGGACGGCCAGCCAGAGGCGGTTCCCTTCCCGGCTGACCTCGCGTGCGCCGTTCAACTGCAGCGTATCCGATGGAGCGTTCTCGAAATCGACGACCAGCACACGATCCCCGCCAAAGCGCGCCCGCAGCGCCGCCAGGGCGCCGTCGAACATCACCCGTCCCTGGTCGATCATGATGACGCGCTCGCACAGCTTCTCCACGTCGCCGAGGTCGTGGGTGGTCAGGATCACGGTCGTGCCCTGCTCGCGGTTGATCGTACGGATGAACTGGCGGATGCGCTCCTTGGCGACCACATCCAGCCCGATGGTGGGCTCGTCCAGAAACAGCAGCGGCGGATTGTGCAGCAGCGCGCCGGCCAGATCGGCCCGCATGCGCTGGCCCAGGCTGAGGCTGCGCACCGGCGTGTTGAGGAAGCGCCCAATCTCGAGCATCTCGTCGAACAGGCGCAGGTTGCGCCGGTAGAGGTCGCCCGGCACGCGGTAGATGTGCCGCAGCAGGTCGAGCGACTCGACAACCGGCAGGTCCCACCACAGGCTGGTGCGCTGCCCGAACACCACCCCGATGTGCCGGACGTGCTCCACCCGCTGTTCCCAGGGAACCCGCCCGGCCACCGTCACCCGGCCGGAAGTCGGCACCAGGATGCCGGTGAGGATCTTGATGGTGGTGGATTTCCCGGCGCCGTTCGGCCCCAGGTAGCCGAGCAGCTCGCCGGGAGCCACGTCGAAGCTGACGCCGTCCACGGCGCGGACGGTGCGCCGCTCCCGCGTCACCAGGTTGCGCAGCGCGCCCCAGCCGCCCTGGTGGTGCCGGTACACGTGAAAATCCTTGTGCAGCTCCGCGACGTGAATCACACTGCTCCTCAGGACCCAACGCTCTGGTAATGCAGCACACCCACCCGCCACAGCCTCATCGCCAGCCACAGCGCGAGCGCCGCCACGGGCGCCGACAGGAACGGGAACCACCCGGGCAGGCCGAAGGGGTCGGGCTTGTTCAGCAGGTACAGCGCCGGATAGTAGTTGATCAGCGCCAACGGCACGACGAAGGTGAAGAGCGAACGCATCCACTCCTCGTAGATGCTCATGGGGTAGCTGGTCATGAACTGCCCGCCGTAGGTAAAGATGTTGGTGATCTCGGCCGTCTGCGGGGTCCAGAAGCTGGCGGTAGCGCCCACGACGATGATTGCCAGGAAGAGAGCGGCGGCCGACGCCAGCGTGACACCGAAAAAGAGCCAGCGCTCGATTCCCCAGTCAGGCCGGATCCACCCAAACGCAAAGGCGAGCGCAATGACTCCCTGTGCAACCCGTCCCAGCCGGCGGATCGGGAATCCCACGGCGATCATCTGGAAGGAGACGCCGAGGGGGCGAATCAGAAAGCGGTCGAAGCTGCCGCGCACGACCCACTCGTCGAAGTCTTCCCACGCACCGCCCACCAGCTCGGAGATGCTCAGCGCAATGGTAGAGGTACCGTACAGGAACGCGACCTCCGCCAGGCTCCAGCCGGCGATCGAGTCGAAGCGCGTGAGCAGCACCGCCATCATGATGAAGTCGAGCCCGGTGATCATGAACGTGCCCACCGTTTCCATCACGAACGACGCCCGATACTGCATCTGCGAGCGCAACTGCGCCCCCGCGAGCCGCAACGAGCAGCCTCAGCCGGCCAGGTAGGCTACCCGCCATGGATCACCAGCTTGCGCATCATACGGCCCACCATGAAACGCCCGCCGAGCACCATCAGCAGCACCCACCCTAGCTGGAGGGCGACCGCCTCTACCAGGGCCGCGCCCTCAACCTTGCCCAGGTATATCCCAACCGGCAGATGCGCCATCGCGCGGAACGGGAGCAGCTCGAGCACGGCCCGCACACCGTCGGGCAGGAAGTTCAGCGGCACGAGCATCCCCGAAAGGAAGATGACGGCGGTGTTCGAGGCGTACATCACCCCGCGCGCGTCGTTCGTCCAGAAGGCGAGGCTGTTCAGGATGAAGCGGAAGGCGAAACTGCTCGCCACCCCCAGCACCAGCGCCAGGCCGAACAGCAAGGCGTGGACCGGGGTGGCCGGCAGCCGTGCGCCGAACAGCAGCAGGCCAAACACGAAGGTGGGGAGCCCGCGAAAGAGCAGGTAGTAGAAGGCCCGGCCGAATTCGAGCCCGGCCCAGAGCCCGTAGAAATTGACCGGGCGGCTCATGTCGCTCACGATATCCCCTTTGACGATCGCATCGGAGAGCTCGCGATTGCCGAAGGCGGACATCACCATCAGCAGCGATTGCGTGATAACCGTGTACGTGATGGTGTCGCGCAGGTCGAGGCCGGACACCTGCCCGCGTGCCTGGAAGAGCGCAGTGAAGATGCCGACGTAAAACGCGCCGAAGAAGGTATTGGTGACGATGCCGGCGAGGTTGGCGGCGCGATACGCCAGCCGCTTCTGGAACGACTTCTGCGCTACGGCAAGATACAGCGACACGCTATAGAATCGACTCGCCGCTGGGGACTTCCGGCGACGTGAACGCCTCCGGCTCGACGTGCGCCCCGATACACACATTGCGGCCGACCCGGATCCCCGGGGGGATCACGGAGCCCTTCCCGACGACCGTCAGGCCACTGCCCAGCCGCTGCGGCCAAAGCAGGTTGGCGCGGTTATCGCGCCCGCCGCCCAGCCGGGTGCCGGCGCCCACCCGCACGCGCTTGTCCAGGATGGCGTTGTCCACGACCGCGCCCTCTTCCACGACGGCATCATTCATCAGGATCGAATCGCGCACGGTGGCGCCGGGAGCCACGTAGACCCCCGGTGCGATGATGGAGCGGATGACCGTGCCGTCGACGCGGCACCCATCGCACAGCAGATTCCTCTTCCACGTGCGATTCGGGGCCCAGCAGCGCGGGCGCCCGTTCCTCGCTGCGCGTATGGATCACCCACTGCGGATCGTAGAGGTCCAGCGCCGGCGACTCGGCGAGCAGCGCCATGTTGGCCTCGTAGTACGACTGCAGCGTGCCGATGTCGGCCCAATACGAGCGGAAGGGATACGTGTAGGCGCGGTGCGACGCGACCAGCGCCGGGATCACCTCACCCCCGAGGTTCCGCTGGTGGAGCCCCGGTTCTGTCGTCAGCCATTCCTGCAGCAGCGCCCGGCGGAAGACGTAGACCCCCATGCTGGCCAGGTTGCCGCGCGGGCGGCGAGGCTTCTCCTGGTAGCTCACGACCCGGTTGTTCTCGTCGGCGCTGAGGATGCCAAAGCGGGACGCCTCGAACGAAGGCACCGTCCGCACCGCCAGCGTCACGTCCGCCTCGCGGTCGTGGTGCACGCGGATCAGGGGACGGTAATCCATCTTGTAGATGTGATCGCCGGCGAGGATGAGCACGTCCTCCACATTTTGAGGGATGGCATCCAGGTTGAAGCGCAGCGCATCCGCCGTGCCCTCCTGCCAGGCCCCGCGCTCCCCCTTGGTGCGCTGGTACGGCTGCAGCAGGCGCACCCCACCGGTGCTGCGATCGAGATCCCAGGGCCGGCCCACGCCGATGTGCTCGTTTAGCGAGCGCGGCTGGTACTGGGTGAGTACGGCCACGTTGAAGATATCGGAGTTGACACAGTTCGACAGCGTGAAGTCGATGATGCGGTATTTGCCGGCGAACGGCACTGCCCCTTCCGATCGCAGGGCCGTAAGCACGCTGAGCTCCGGGCTCTCGCCACCCGCAAGGATCAAGGCCATCTCAGACATTGGCGCTTCTCCCTGTGACTACGTTGCCAGGACAAATGACATTGCTGCCGCTGGGTACCTGCCCGTTGAAGGAAGCGAAGGCATCCTCATCCACATCTGGCTCGACGATCACGTTGCGCCCGATGACCGTCCCGCCGGGGATGCGGGCGCTGATGCCGGCGACGGTGATGCCGGTGTAGAAGCGGTCCGGCCACGCCTGGTTCGGCGTGTCGAAATCATCCCCGTGGCCTACCTGCGCGCCTGCGCCCACCACCACAAAGCGATCCAGGATGCAGTGGTCCACCACTGCGCCGGGTCCGATCCAGCTATCGTTCATGATGACGCTGTGCCGCACCACGGCGCCGGGCGAGACGTGGACCCCCGGCGACAGGACGCTGCGGGTAACCTCGCCGCGCACCACGCAGCCGTTGCACACCATGCTCTCGTGAATGGTGGCCTGCGGCCCCACCTTGACGGGGGCGCGTTCCTGGCTGCGGGTGTGAACGACCCAGCCCGGGTCATATAGGTCGAGTTGGGATTGGCCGGTGACCAGCTCCATGCTGGTCTGCCAGTACGCGTCGATCGTGCCGACGTCCACCCAGTAGCCCTCGAACGGGTAGGCGAACACCGTGCCGGTGTCGATCAGGCTGGGGATGAGATGCTTGCCGAAGTCGAGGTCCTTATGCTCCTGGCTGAGCGTGAGTAGCCGCTCCTCTAAGACGCCGGCGTTGAAGACGTAGACGCCCATGTTGGCGAGGGTGCTCGGCGCGTTCTACCGGCTTCTCCAGGAACTCGATCACCTGGCCCTGATCATCGGTGTGCATGATCCCGAAGCGCGACGTCTCCTCGGGGCGAACGTTCATCACGGCGATGGTGAGTCCGGCGCCCTTCTCCTCGTGATAGCGCAGCATGGGCCGGTAATCCATCTTGTAGATGTGATCGCCCGACAGCACCAGGACGGCGTCGGCCCGCTGCTCGCGCAGATAATCGAGGTTGCGCAGCACGGCGTCGGCGGTGCCGCCGTACCACTGCTGCCCGGCGCGCGCCTGGTAGGGCTGGAGCAGCCGGACCCCGCCGCGGGCGCGATCGAGGTCCCACGGCTTTCCGATCCCGATGTGCTCGTTGAGGGAGTGCGGCTGGTATTGGGTCAGCACCGCGACGTCGAAGATGCCCGAGTTGACGCAGTTGGAGAGCGGGAAGTCGATGATGCGATACCTGCCGGCAAACGCCACCGCGGGCTTGGCGCGCACGTCGGAGAGAACCCCCAAACGCGTACCGGCTCCACCTGCCAGGATCACAGCCACAACTCGCATGCCCGTTACCTCTCGTAGCCAATATGAGGGTTGAGAACTGACGCAGCCTGTTGTAACACGAAACGGCGCGGGCGGTCAATGAATGATCCTTCGACGGGTGCATCCGAGGTTTGGGGGCGATTTGTAGGATAACATGCCGATGTTGTCCGGTGTGGGGTAGAAAGCGCCATGGGGCAACGAGCAAGCCTGCTCTGCCCGGCACGCGGACAACATCGGCATGTTATCCTACAAATCGCCCCCAAACCTACAATACGCCCTCCTTCGGCCCGGCTCAGGGTGGGCATGTTGAGCCGCGCCCGAGATGCGAATTCGGTGGTGCACCGGGCGTCCTTCGAGAGCCTCAGTATGGAGTTGTTAGGGGTTGACAACGATGAACATGGTACGATCCAGGAACCCCGAAACATAGGCGCCACAGACTACCGATACCCCTGGACGGAACCCTTCACATCGATGCTCATAACAAACACAACCATCCTGAGGTTCTCGAAGGACGCCCCGTCGGCCATTCAACCCCCATCGAAGGGCTCCGGGGGCGCACAGCGGCAACTTCGCGAAATTCGTCACCGAACTTGATGTAGATCATAGTACACGGGCGCGACAGGGTGTAGATTGTTGCAAGCAAGTTGCAATAAGCCGGTGTTGCACGTACAGTAGCTCCGGCGGGGGGAGAGGAAGAATGAGCACGTTAGTGGCGCAGGCCGAAGAGCAGCTCCGCGCGACCGGCGGGCGCATGACGTCGCAGCGCCGCCTGATCCTGCACGCGTTCGAGGAGCTGGGCGGGCACCCGACGGCCGAAGAGATCCTGGTAGCGGCTCGCGACCACGATGAGCACCATTAACGAGTCCACCGTCTATCGCACGCTCAACTGGCTTGAATCGGCCGGGCTCGTGAATCCCTGCCGCCTCGGCATAGACCGGCAGGAGATCCGCCGCGAGCGTTTCGACCACACCGCCCTCACGTCACACCACCATTTTATCTGCCGCCAGTGCGGGTCCGTGCTCGAATTCTCCTCGCCTGCCGTCGAACGATTGAGGCATGACGTCGAACGGCAGCGCGGGGTCACCGTGGCTGAGGCATCGGTCGTCCTGTATGGGACCTGCCGGGAGTGTGCGCGCGGCGAGCGATCCGAGGCTGCAGAGCCAGCGACAAAGGACTGATTGATGGATTTACGCAACGAGGAGTTGACCAGCGCGTTGAGCGCACTTCCCGCCGGCGGCGGAGGCGTGGTTTGCTTCCTGCAGGGTGGGCGTGCCTTTTGCAGCCGGGTCGCCAATTTGGGGTTTACTGCCGGCGCGGAGATCAGGGTAATCCAGAACTACGGGCACGGTCCGATGATCGTGTCGGTGCGCGGGACGCGTGTGGCGCTGGGCCGGGCCGAAGCCGGCCAGGTGTGGGTGCGGCCCGAAACAAACGGTAACGGAGGCGAAGAGCGATGAGCCAGGCCGCCGTCCAGGCGCCTACGCGCGGTCGCAATGTGATCCCGCTGCAGGCTTCCTGCCATACGACGGGAGACGATGCCGCAGCGCTGGAGCCGCGCGACCTTACCATTGCGCTGATCGGGCAGCCCAACGTCGGCAAGTCGACCGTCTTCAATATGCTCACCGGACTCAGCCAGCACGTGGGGAACTGGCCGGGCAAGACCGTGGAGCAGAAGACGGGGATCTTCCGCTACGACGGCGCAGCCGTGGGCATCGTCGATCTGCCGGGAACCTACAGCCTGACGGCCAACAGCGTCGAGGAGCGGATCGCGCGCGATTACGTGATCCGTGAGCGACCGGACGCCGTGCTGGTCGTGGTGAATGCGGCCGAGCTGGAGCGAAACCTGTACCTGGTCGCGGAGCTTCTGTCGCTGCCGCAGCCTGTCGTCCTGGGCCTGAACATGCTGGATGTCGCCGAGCAGCACGGCATCAAGGTGGAGCCGCACGTGCTGGGCGCTGCCCTGGGAATACCGGTGGTGCCGCTGGTAGCCACGCGCAACCAGGGAATCCGGGAGCTGGTGCAGGCCGCCGTCGAGCTGGCCCGTAACCCGGATGCATTCCACGCAAACCGTCCCGCAATCCGGCCGGATCACGCACCCGTGCTGGCGGCGGTTCAGGAATTGATCGGGGAGCATGCACCGGCGGGATACCCGCCCGATTGGTTGGCGCTCAAGCTGTTGGAAGGCGATACCGAGATCACCGCCATGATGGAGCGGGCGCTGCCGGCTGACGCCTGGGCGGCGGTGCACTCGATCTTGCTGCACCACGAGGACGCTTACCTCGATATCGCCGGTGGGCGCTATGAATGGATCGGCCGCATGATGCGCGCCGCCGTCACCCGCCCGCGCGCCGGCGCCATCACCCGCACCGACCGCATCGATCGCGTTGCCACGCACCCGCTGGTCGGCCTGCTGATGCTGCTGGCCATGTTTGGCGGCGTCTTCTGGGTCACGTACGCGCTGGCGACGCCGGTTGTGGATTGGCTGGCGGCAGCCATCCTCGACCCCGCCGCAGCACTGATCCGCACCACGCTGGCCGGCGCACCGAGCTGGATCAGCGGGCTGCTGGCCGACGGCGTCATCGGGGGCGCGGGCACGGTGCTGTCGTTCCTGCCGATCCTGGTGATCTTCTTCGCCATGCTCGGTCTGCTGGAGGACGTGGGCTACATGGCGCGCGCAGCCTACGTGATGGATCGCTTCATGCACTTGATGGGGCTGCACGGCAAGTCATTCCTGCCCCTCTTCCTTGGCTTTGGCTGCAACGTACCGGCAGTGCTCGGCACCCGCATCATCGAGGAGCGGCGCACCCGCCTGTTGACCACGATGCTCGCGCCGCTGGTGCCGTGTACGGCGCGGCTGGCGGTGCTGGCGTTCCTGGCGCCGGCATTCTTCGGGGCGCAGGCCACGCTGGTCTCGTGGGGCATCGTGGCGGCCAATCTGGGCATCCTCGGGATTGCCGGGATCGCAGTGAACCGCGGGGTCTTCCGCGGCGCTCATACGGCTTTCATCATGGAGATGCCGCTCTACCACGTGCCCAACGCGCGGACAGTCGGGATGTACGTCTGGAACAACACCTGGAGCTTCCTGCGCAAGGCGGGATCGCTGATCCTGCTCGCTTCGGTGGTGGTGTGGGCTCTCTCCACCTTCCCGGGCGGCGACGTCGGCGGGAGTTGGCTGGCGGCCTTCGGGCGCACGATGGAGCCATTCGGTGCGCTGCTGGGGATCGGTGACTGGCGCATGCTGGTGGCGCTGCTCACCAGTTTTGTGGCCAAGGAGAATGCGATCGCCACCCTCGGCATCCTGTTCGGCGAAGGGGGAGCCGGGGGTATGGCCGCCCAGGTAGCCATGGTGCTGACCCCGGCTGCGCGGCTCGCCTTCCTGGTGGCGTACATGCTGTTCGTGCCGTGCCTGGCGACAACCTCGGCCATTCGCACCGAGACCGGCTCCTGGCGCTGGACGGCAGCGGTGCTGGGGATGCTGCTGGCGCTCAGCCTCGGCGCCGGGATCCTGGTCTTCCAGATCGGGAGCCGGCTGTAACATGCAGACGTTCGACCCGGCTGCTTCGCTTCCGGCCCGTCTGCTCGAGGCGGCCGGGCGCGACGACGGCGGGATCAAGCCGCTGCGCGTGCTGGCGCGCGAGATGGGGGTAGACGAGCGGCTGCTGCACACGGTAGCAGAGGGCCTGCTGCAGCGCGGCTATCTGGCCGCGGCGGCGGGCTGTGGCGAGGAGCAGGCGGCGGCCTGTGGTGGGTGCAGCCTGGCGGCGGCCTGCAGTCCGGCGGGAGATGGGTCGGCCCCCGGGTCGACCTGCGCGACGGGCGGCGCCAAAGCGCTGCCACGATTCCTGGTAGTGACGGATAAGGGGCGGCGGGCGGCGGGTAAGAACGGGTAGCAGACGAGAGAGGACAGAGGTCGCGACCCCGCGGCCGCTACCTGGGTAAAAGCCTCAACGGATCCACCAACGAGCCAAAATCGCGGATCTCAAAGTGCAGGTGCGGGCCGGTGATGTTGCCGTTGGCGCCGCTGGCGCCGATCACCTGCCCCTTGCCCACTACCTGGTCCGGCTCGACGTAGATGTCGCTGAGGTGTGCGTAGAGGGTCATGTAATCGTTGCCGTGGTCGATGACCACCCGGAAGCCGTACCCCGAGCCGTTCCATCCGGCCATCTTCACCCGCCCGCGATCTGCTGCCAGGATGTGCGTCCCCGTGGGAATGGCGATGTCCAGCGCCCAGTGCCCGTCGTGCGCATACTGAGAGATGGGGCCGCTCACGGGCCACTGGAAAACGCCCTCGCCATAAGGCCAGTCCGGCCAGGGTGAGGCCGCCCAGGTGTCGCGTGCTACCAGGTCATCGACCGGGGGGCGCACCGGCGGCTCCCGGCGCACGCCGGGGAGCAGCACCCGCTGGCGGGGCAGCACGTAGTAGGGTGGGTAGCCGAACCCATTCCAGTTGACGGCCACGATCTGCTCGACGGCCAATCCGTGCCGCAGCGCGATCCCTGCCAGCGTCTCCCACGGTCTGACCGTGTAGCAGAGATCGGCCAGGGCCGGCACCATGATCGTGGAGCCGGGCACCAGCGTCTCGGCATCGGGACCGGAGGGGCTCGTCGCGCACGACATCGTGTCGAGGTCGCGGCCGAAATCCAGCGCCAGGTCCCACAGCGTATCGCCTTCCTGGACGATGTACGAGAAGGTGTCTGTGCGAACGTCAAAGTACGGGGTTGCCAACCCGCCCGTGCCGTTCTGATCCGCTTGCTGCTGCAATCTGGCCTGCAGCTCTTCCGGGGTCAGCGGGCGCGGCGTTGGGGTGGGGGTGGTGATGATGGGCTTGGGCGGCTGCGCAAACGTGACTCCCGCCAGTCCGATACATAGGACCAGCGCCAGCACGACTATGACGATCCAGCGCAGCACAGAGGACATGAGCCGATGCTCCGAAACGGGCGATCAGGTGCAAGCTGATGATACACCGAACCCGGCAGATCGCAAAGCAACAAACGACTTGCGCCGTCTATTTGAGGGGAATTACGAGGTTTGTAGTTGACCAAGATCTCTATACCAGATGCCAGTAGCCCGGGCGGCGAGAGCCTGCTGGACGGATTGCGCCGGATCTACGCGCGCCGCGATCCACCCGTCCCCTGGGCCGACGGCGGCAACCTCCCATGGAACGACGCCGGCTTCAGCGAGCGCATGCTGCGGCAGCACCTCGACCAGGGCCATGGGGCAGCCAGTCGCCCGGTGCGCGAGATTCGCGCCCAGGTAGATACGCTGATGGAGTGGCTGGACCTGCGGCCGGGCAGCCGGCTGCTCGACGTCACGTGCGGCCCGGGCCTGTATGCCGCCGAGTTCGCGGGGCGCGGCGTCCACGTCACGGGCATCGATTTCGGCCCCGCCTCGATCGACTATGCCCGGCGCAAGTGCGCCGGACTGGCATGCGAATTCGTGTTGGGGGACGTGCGGGAGATGTCCTGGCCCGCCGGTTGGTTCGATGCGGCGATCTACCTATACGGGCAATTCACAGTGCTGAAGCCCGACGAGAGCCGCGACGTGCTGCAACGCATCTCGAACGCGCTGCGGCCCGGGGGACGTCTGCTGCTGGAAGTGCTGGACGAGAGCCGTTTCGACAAGCAGAACAGCAACTGGTGGTATACGGATCGCGGCGGCCTGTGGGGCGATTTCCCCTATCTACACCTGGGGGAGCGAGCCTGGGATCCCATCCAGAAGGCGGCGGTGGAGCGCTTCCACATCGTGAACCTGGACAGCGGCGAGGTGCGAGCGTACGGCCTGAGCGATCAGACGTACTGCATCGAGGAGATGCATGAACTGCTCGAGGGCGCCGGCCTCACGCCCACCGCAACCTGCCCGGGCTGGGCCGGTCTACCCCTGAAGGATGCCGGTGAGTGGGTCGTGTACGTGGGGGAGCGGGCGGACTGAGCGGGGGGCAGGGCGGCTACTGCCCTGCCCCCCGGCCGTTGCCATTTAGAACTTGATGAACCGCTCGTGCCGTGCGCCGCAAACCGGGCAGACGTCGGGCATTTCGCCTTCCATGGTGAACCCGCAGGAGCCGCAGACCCAGATGTCGGTGACAGCGCCGTCAGTGCCGCCGGCCAGGGAGCTCTTCGCACCGCCGTACAGACGGGCGTGCACCTTCTCGGCCTCCATGGCCCAGGTCATAGAACGCAGCGCCGACTTCTCGCCCTGGGAATCCGCTACCTGCATGTACGCGCCGTACATCTCGTCTACTTCGAAGTTCTCACCGCTCAGCGCCGTCTCTACGTTGGCGACGGTATTCCCCAGGCCACCCAGGGCCTTGAGATGGTTACCGGCGTGAACTTGCTCGGAGAGCGCAGCGGCCTGGAATACGCGCGCGATATTCGGGTACCCTTCCTTCAAAGCGCGCTCGGCAAAGTTGAGGTAGCGGACGTGCGCCTGGCTCTCGCCGGCGAAAGCGTCGCGCAGGTTGGCTTCGGTGATTTTCTTCATCGTAAGGACTCCTCGATAGCAATCGGACTACCTGATCTGGTTTCTAATGTGAAGTATAGCACATACTGCGGTGAGCTGCTCAAGATGAAGCGCTGGTGAACATTAACAAACGAATCAGGTAAGTGCGATGTAGGTCACGCTTGCAGCGTGACGGTTCGCGCGTGAACGCAAATGTGCGGCATTCCGCGCACCGTCACGCTGCAAGCGTGACCTACATGTATCTACGCGTCGGGGTGCACGTCGTGGGACGTGCTTACCTGATTCGTTTGTTAATGTTCATCAAGCGTGACCTACAGCGCACTGTGCGGGCTGCGGGCGCACGGCCCTGAATGGCCGCATGTTCGGGGGCTGGCTTATAATGCAACCAATGGACGTTGGCTGACGTCCTGTATATGGCGGGCGCGCTATCCTGTTTGTATTGCGTTTTATCCGCGCGTACCCCTGAAGCCGCCCGGACGGTCGCGTCCGGTGGGCAATCTTATACCAGGCGGAGGCTTGGACCGGAATTATGACATATTATCGACCGCGCGTACCTGGGGGCAGCCCAACTCGCGCCCAGGTGCCACCGCCGCCGCGACGCCGCCCGGGCTTTGGCAGCGTTGTGTGGGGCGCATTGTTCGTGGTATTCCTGGCGTTGCTGGTCTTTGGGGGCGTCCTGTTTGGATATGTAGCG
This sequence comes from uncultured Chloroflexia bacterium, assembly GCA_963783655.1. GTDB lineage: Bacteria > Chloroflexota > Anaerolineae > CG2-30-64-16 > CG2-30-64-16 > CAWAOA01. The sequence continues at coordinate 509,881 of CAWAOA010000011.1, read as the reverse complement.
ATCGCCGCTACGCTTCCGAATCCTGACGAGCTGCAGGCCCGCGCCAGTTCCTTCGCTTCTACCCAGATCTACGACCGCACCGGCGCCCTGCTCACCGAGCAGGCCGACCCCGAACATGGGCGGCGCACCGCAGTCAAGCTGGATCAGATCTCGTCGCACGTGGTGGATGCGACGATCGCTACCGAGGACCCCAACTTCTACTCGCACCCGGGCGTTGACCCGGTGGGCATCGCGCGCGCCGTCTATTACGCCGTGCGAGAGCGCGACCTCGGGGGGCCGGGTGGCAGCACGATCACGCAGCAGTTGGTCAAGCTGACCTTCCTGTCGCCCGAAAAGTCCATCTCGCGCAAGGTGAAGGAGGCGATCCTCGCCGCCGAAATCACGCGCCGCTATGACAAGCGAACCATCCTCGAGATCTACCTCAACGAGCTGAACTACGGCAACCTGGCCTATGGCATCGAGGCAGCCGCCGAGACCTACTTTGGGAAGGCGGCCAAAGACCTCGATCTGGCCGAGTCGGCGATGATCGCCGGGCTGCCGCAGGCGCCGGCGTGGTACGACCCGTACACAAAGCTCTGGGAGTCGGACGGCAAGACGCCAGGGCTGGTGAAGAAGCGCCAGGGCACGGTGCTCTCGCTGATGGTACGCAGCGGCCATATCACCGCGGAACAGGCAGACGCCGCCTGGAAGCAGCCGCTGAAGCTCGTGCCGCTGCAGCGCAGCTACACCATGCGCTACCCACACTTCGTCCTCTTCGCCCGCAGCCAGGTCGAGCGCTCGCTCGGGCCGGAGCTGGCGGGTAAAGGTGGGTTACGTATCTACACCACCGTCGATCCTCGCATCCAGGATCTGGCCGAACAACAGGTGCGAGAGCAGGTGGCGCGGTTGGCGGCGCAGCAAGCGTCAAACGCAGCGTTGGTAGCGGTACGCCCGCAGACGGGCGAGATCCTGGCGATGGTAGGCAGCGCCGACTTCAAGAATGACGACGATCAAGGGGCAGATCAACATGTCGATCTCGCCCCGGCAGCCCGGCTCGGCGATGAAACCGCTGACCTACCTGGCTGCGTTCGAGATGCCCGCAGGGGTAGACCCGAACAGCCGCGAGACGCACACCGACCGCGTGAGCGCCATCGAGTCGCCGGGCGGTTGGACACCGTCGACCGCCCTGATGGATATCCGGACCGAATTCCCTGACGGCGCCAACCCGCCGTACGTGCCGACGAACTATGACGGGAAGGAGCACGGGCTCGTGTCCGTTCGCTCCGCACTGGCCAACTCCTATAACATCCCGGCGGTGAAGACGCTGCAGCACATCGGTATCGAGCGTCTCAAGAATATGGCGGAGCGCCTCGGGATCACGACGCTGACGCGCAACGACTACGGGCTCTCCCTCACGCTCGGCGGCGGGGAAGTGACCCTGCTCGAGCTTACGGGGGCGTACGCAACGCTGGCGAATAACGGCAAGCGCATGCCGGTGAGCCCGGTGGCGTGTGTTTTCGATGCAAGCGGTGCGCTGATCTGGAGCGGAGCCGGCGCCGAAAGCGTCGCCGCATGTAAAGAAGCGCTGAAGCCGGGGGTCCGGCCGGCCATCACGACCCCGCAGCCACAACAGGTTGTCGATCCGCGTTACGTGTTCCAGTTGACGTCGATCCTGGCGGATCTGGAAGCGCGTCGCCCGGCGTTCGGCAACTCGGCGAACCTGTTGAGCGTGCCGGGTCGCCCATCGGCGGCCAAGACGGGCACCACCAACGACTACCTTGACGGCTGGACGCTGGGATATACGCCCGATCTCGCCATCGGAGTTTGGGTGGGCAACGCCGACCGGAAGCCGATGCAGCAGGTGGCGGGCTCGATCGGCGCCGCACCCATCTGGCAAAACGTGATGGCGAAAAGCCTGGAAGGTACGCAGCCGGCGCAGTTCGCCGTGCCGCAGGGGATCCAGCAGCTACAGGTCTGCACCGATTCCGGCACGCAGCCGAGCGAAGCGTGCCCCAACAAGCGAAACGAGCTGTTCACGAACGACAAGGGTCCGCTGCCGGCGCGCTTCGATCTACACCAGCGCGTGCGCGTCGACCGGGTGACCAACCAGTTGGCGACCGAGTTCACGCCGGCGGACCGGGTGGAAGACCGGAACGTCATGATGTTCCCGCCTCGTTACCGCGGCATGGGCACAGGCGCACGGGATGCCTCAGATCGGCATGGAAGGTCCCAGCTACGAATTCGAGCCGGAGCTGTCTCTCACCGGTCCGGTAGCCGAGAGCCAGGTGCAGGGGATCGTGCCGGTCACCGGCCGCGTCAGGCTTCCCAAGCCCCTGGTGTGGCGACTCGAGTATGGGGTAGGTCCCAGCCCACTCGGCTGGGGCGTGCTGGCCGGCCCAACGGCCGGAGACGTCGAAGGAAAGCTGGCGGATTGGGATGTTCCACGGCACGGCGGAACGGCATGCCGGGGCAAATGACTATACGCTCCGCCTCGCGGCCTACGATCCGGGCGGGGCAGACTATCCCGTGGCCGTCTCGAATCACGTACACGTGACGGCTGAACGACCGGCGCCGACGGCGACCGTCGCCCCGACCCAGACGCCGCTGCCGACCGCCACACTCGCTCCGACGCGAACGGCGCAACCGACGGCGACCAAGCACGCCGACGCGACCGGCTCCGACGGCTACACCGACGGCGCCCGCGGCGACACCCACGGCGACGCCGACGAGGGCCGCGGCGACGCCCACAACTCCACCAGCCGTGGCCACTGCGACCCCAACGACGCCACCCGTCGCGACGGCGCCTGCCCGGCCGCTGGGACGTATCACCCAGCCGGTCAACGGCGCCACGGTGAGCGGCGCCGTCCAGGTCATCGGCATTGCAGCCGGTCCCGGCTTCACCGGATACGTGTTGGAATTTGCCCCCGGCCCGGCGAACAACGCAACGAACTGGCAACAAATCCAGGCATCGAACACGCCGACTCCGGCGCAAGGTGGCCCGCTGGGCACGTGGCAGGCGACTGCGTTGCCTGAAGGGTTATACACGCTGCGGCTGACGGTGCTGTCGGCCGGTGACAGCGTGAGCCACAGCATCCAGGTGCAACTGCGCGGCGGTTGAGGCGCACGCGATTGACGAAACAAAAAAGAGAGGGGGGACTCAGGTCTCCCCTCTCTTTTTTGTTTCTGGGCTGATACTGTCAGGGCAAGTAGTTGAACGGGTTCTGGAATACGCCCCGCAGCCGGATCTCGAAATGCAGGTGAGGGCCGGTGGAGCGCCCGGTCGTGCCGAGAAGACCAAGCTGCGTACCCCGGTCGACCCCCTGGCCTGCTGAGACGCTGATCTTATCCAGATGGGCGTAGAGGGTTGTGAACCCGTTGCCGTGATCCACGACCACGTGGTTGCCGTAGCCGTAGTTACTCCAACCCGCGGTGATCGACCTTTCCGGCATCGCTGGCCTTCACGGGCGAGCGGTACTTACCGCCGATGTCGATCGCCTGGTGATAGCTATAGTAGCGCTGCGTGATGGCGCCGGAAGCGGGCCACACGAACTTGCCAACCGCGGCCGGGGCCGGCCCCGGTGCGGGCTTGGCCGCTGCGGGAGCCTGCGCCTTTGGCGCCGCCTTCGCTGCGGGGGCTGCCGCCGCGGGAACCACGACCGGCTTCGGCGCTTCTTCCTTCACCCCACCCGGCACCACGATCTTCTGTCCGGCGGTGATCGCCGGATTCTTGGCATCCAGGGCATTGTATTCCAGCCGGGCGATGTCCGCCGGGTTCGCCTTGTACTTTTTCGCGATCGAATCGATCGTTTCACCCTGCCCGACGACATGCATGACGCCGCTGACCGGCAGGATGATCAGTTGCTGCTCGAGCCAGAGCAGATCCGGGTTCTCCTGCAGATTGTTGGCCCAGATGATCGTCTCGGCCGAGATCTGGTACTTGACGGCGATAGCGGTCAGGGTGTCGTTCGCGCCCACGGTGTGGGTGAGGATCTGGGCGCGTTGGCGATCGGGTATCAGCGTGCGGGGCACGGCCGAGCGCAGCAGGGAATTGGAGACATTATTCTGTACGGCCAGGTTTGCAGCCTGGGCTTCCGCCAGACGGGCGCTGGCCGGAGCCTCGGCGATATCCCACCTGGGGAGATCCAACCCGCTAAACCACATCACCGCCATGGCGATGAAGATGATGACGATATGGGAGGCAACGCGTACGATCGAAGTGGTACCATCGGGCCCGCGTTGCGCGAGCCAGCTCAGGGTGGCGTGCCATATCCGATACCCCGGCCCCCATTCGTCGGCCGGAATTGCACGGATAGTGGTTATGAATCCTTCCTGGCGCATTGCGATGCGCTGCTCCTCCTGCATTCCCATGGGGATGGATGCGAGTGGATTTCGAGCAATATATCACGAGGTCAGGGCGCCTCCAAATCGACCGGGATTAAGAACAGATCCCCCAACCGGCATTCGCCGGTGGAGGATCTGCCCTGGTGCGCCCAGACCCGCCGTCTCCGGCAGGGCAACTCAGATACTCTGCGACAGGGTATCGAGGAAGACTTTGTTGTTGCGGGTGCGCCGCATGCGCTCGAGCACGGGCTCGAGTGGATCTTCTCCGCTCTGGCGCAGCATATCGATCATCCGGCGCAGCGTCCATACCCGCTGCAAGGTTTCAGGCGTCAGCAGCAGTTCTTCGCGGCGGGTGCCGGACCGCACGATGTCGAAGGCCGGGAAGATGCGGCGCTCGGACAGGCTGCCGGTTCGAGGTGCAGCTCCATGTTGCCGGTGCCCTTGAACTCTTCGTAGATCACGTCGTCCATGCGGCTGCCGGTATCGACCAGGCAGGTGGCGATGATAGTCAGGCTGCCGCCTTCTTCGATCTTGCGGGCAGCACCGAAGAAGTGCTTGGGCGGGTAGAGCGCGGCCGGATCGATACCACCGGACAGCGTGCGGCCGCGAGGCCGGCACGGTCAGGTTGTACGCGCGCGTCAGGCGGGTGATCGAGTCGAGCAAGATCACCACATCGCGCTGCGCTTCGACCAGGCGCTTGGCCCGCTCCAGCGCCATTTCGGCCACCCGTACGTGGATTCTGCACCGGCTCATCGAACGTCGAGCGATGACCTCGGCTTCGACCGACCGGTCCATGTCGGTGACTTCTTCAGGGCGCTCGCCGATCAGGCACCACCATCAGGTGGACGTCGCGTGAAGTTGCGTGGTGATGCCGTTGGCGATCTGCTTGAGCACGGTCGTCTTGCCGGCTTTGGGCGGCGACACGATCAGGCCGCGCTGCCCGCGCCCGATGGGCGCCACGAGATCGATCAGACGCGTAGCCAGAATCGATGGCTGCGTCTCGAGATTCAACAGCTGGTATGGGAAGATGGGGGTCAGATCTTCGAACTTTGGCCGGCTGCTTGGCCTCTTCGGGATCGAGGCCGTTCACCGCCTCCACCTTGAGCAGACCGAAGTACTTTTCCGATTCCTTGGGCGGGCGCACCTGGCCGACGACGAAATCGCCCGTGCGCAGGCCAAAACGGCGAATCTGGCTCTGGGAGACATAAACGTCTTCCGGGCCGGGCATCATGTGCTTGTCGGCGCGCAGGAAACCGATTCCGTCCTGCACCACCTCCAGCGTGCCACCACCGAAAATCAGCCCCTGTTGCTCGGTATTCGAGCGCAGGATACGCATGATGAGATCGTACTTCTTGAGGCGCGTGTAACCGGTAATGCTCATCGAGCGCGCCAGATCCTGGAGCTCGGTCAGAGTTCTATTTTCGAGTTCGGCGATATCCATCCGTGTTACTCCTGCGCCCGCTCGGTGCTGACGCTATGACTTCCTGCGAATGACAGGAAATAGGCTGATGGCGATCCGCCCACACGGCAGAGTCTCAGCAGTGGGCAGAGAGGATGTACGGACAATGCGATAACTGCCAGCGGTGGCATTCGAATTGTCCATCACAACGCTGCGATTTCCCCTGAACCAGTACGGCTCGCATGAGCCAGGTTCGGGATAGTGATAGAATTGTTGGGTTAAGTGTCAATGGGGATAACGTCCCACGCGGCTAGCGGTCAGGTATGCAATCGGGCACACGGGCAGGCGGCCGAGCAGAGTAAGTCTACACGACGCCTGAAAACCGGGATACCTGCGGTCCTGCGAGAAACCCTATACGCGGATGAGAATAGGATGGGAACGCGTCACTGATGAGCCTGATGCCTGACCGCATGGAGTATACCATCGCCTGCCTCCGAGCGTCAAGTACGGCGCTTAGAGACTCTGGGTGAACCGCGTGCACTCCCCCTTTCGTATCAACCAAACTCGATCTGGCTGAACCGCATCAGTTTGTCCAGCCTGTGTTCCGATCGAATGTAGCGGATGGTGCCTGACTTTGAGCGCATGACAACGCTCGAAGTACGGGCGCCGCCGCCGTAGTAGCGCACCCCGTCCAACAGCTCACCACGGGTGATGCCTGTGGCAGCGAAGAAGACATTATCGCTGTCCACCAGGTCTTTGATCGTGAGCACGCGGTCGAGATCGTACCCGTTCTCCAGGGCGTATTGGCGCTCTCTGTCGTCACGCGGCCACAGCTTGCATTGCATCTCCCCGCCCATGCACTTGAGCGCAGCAGCGGTGATGACCGCCTCGGGAGAGCCGCCGATCCCCATCAGAACGTCGATGCCTGTGTCGGCCATGGCGGTGCTCAACGCAGCGGAAACGTCGCCGTCCTGAATCAGGCGAATGCGCGCTCCCGTCCCGCGGATCTCGTCGAACATGGCCTGATGGCGGGGCCGCTCGAGGATAATGACCGTCAGGTCGTTCACGTCGCTGCGCTTGGCGGCGGCGATCGCATGGAGGTTCTCGGTGATCGACGCGTTGATGTCAATCGCGCCGCATGCCTCCGGCCCGACGGCGATCTTATTCATGTAGACGAGGCTCCCCGGCGCGTACATGCTGCCTCGTTCTGCCATCGCCACCACGCTGAGCGCTCCGGACCGGCCTTGCGCCGTCAACCGGGTGCCGTCGATCGGGTCCACGGCAATGTCCACCAGGGGCATCTCTCCGCTTCCGAGCTTCTCGCCGTTGAACAGCATGGGGGCCTCGTCCTTTTCCCCTTCGCCGATGACGATAACCCCGTCCATTTCGACAGTGTTCAAGACAATCCGCATCGCGTCCACTGCAGCCTGATCGGCAGCGATCTTGTTGTCGCGCCCCACCCAGCGGCCGGCTGCAAGCGCAGCCGCTTCGGTGACGCGCACCAATTCAAGAGCAAGATTGCGATCAGGCAGCTCGGACATGTCATACTCCTCGGATGGGAGGCTGAAGCGGGCAGAAACGCGAGTGGCGAAGCAAAACGGAGCCACCGCTTGCATAGTGCAACGCGCGCGGCGAAGACACAGTAGGGCGCGCTACGTTACCTTGTGGATAGGCACAGCTTCCGCGTGGGCCAATCAGGTGGCCTAAGGCCCGGCGACCACCAGCGCAAAGTAGGTAACAACCGGGAAGACGAAGAGCAGGCTATCCAGCCGGTCCAGGACGCCGCCGTGCCCCGGGATCAATTGTCCCGAGTCCTTGATCCGCGCGTACCGCTTGAACAGGGAGATGGCGAAGTCCCCGAAGGGATCGAATGTGGCCACCAGCGCGCCTAACACGAGGCCCTGCCACAGCGGCAGCCCGAGCAGCCAGCCGGTCAGCAGTGGACCCGCCAGCATGCTCACCAGGATGCCCCCGAACAGCCCTTCCCAGGTCTTCTTTGGGCTCAGTCGGGGCCAGAGTTTATGCTTACCCAGCAGGGAGCCGACGAAGTACGCCGCAGAGTCGCATATCCACGTGAGCGCAAGGGCGATCAGCACCCAGAGGAAGCCGTCTGTTCGTTCGCGCAAAGAGATGAAGTGACTGAGCAGGAAGCCGAGATAGAGCGCGCTCGCGACCGTGATGCCCCAATTCGCCGTGGCGTGCTCGCCCTTATAGTAGAGAGCCCAGATCAGCGAGAAGATGATCAAACCGGCCAGCAGCGGGCGGAGGAAGCTCATCGGGATGAGCCCCGCGCTGTACGCGTACGCCTCTAGCAGCGCGCCGATTACGAAGAAGAGCCCGAGGTTCCGGTCGAGGGTAAACTCGGCGCTCTCCAGCAGGTGTACCATCTCCCGCCAGCCGAGCATGCCGGCCAGCACGACACCCACCAGCCAGCCGAGCCCGCCCACATAGACGGCTAACGCCACCAACGGAACCAGCAGGACGGCGCTGATGAAGCGGGCTCGCAGCACAGCTAACAGCCAGATCCAGTGCCCGGCACCTTGCCGAAGCGCCGCTCGCGTGCGCTGTATGCCTCGAATGCGGCAGCCAGCTCCTTCTCATCGAAATCGGGCCAGAACGTGGGCGTGGCGTAATATTCGGCGTAGGCGGACTGCCAGAGGAGGAAATTGCTCAGCCGGTACTCACCCCCGGTGCGCACGATCAGATCTGGGTCGGGGAGTCCGGCGGTATAAAGGTGGGCAGACAGCAGCTCTTCGGTGATCTCGTCGGGGCGATGACCCAGCTCCAGCACCCTGCACATGGCGTCCAGGATTTCTCTGCGCCCGCCATAGTTGAAGGCGACGTTCAGCACGATCCGGGTGTTGTTCCGGGTGGTTTCGACGGCCTGTCGGATCTGCGCCTGCAGCCAGGGGCTGATCCCGTCCGTGCGCCCGCAGTGGCGGATGCACACGCCATTCCGATTCAGATCGTCCAACTCACGCTGGATGACCTCTCCCAGCAGCGACATCAGCCCATTGACTTCGTCCGGCGGACGGCCCCAGTTCTCTGTCGAAAAGGCATACAGCGTGAGCACCTGCACGCCGAAGTCAGTGGCGGCCGTCAGAACGCGGCGGATATTATCGGTGCCCGCACGATGGCCCGCCAGGCGCGGCCAGCCGCGCGCGCGTGCCCAGCGGCCGTTGCCGTCCATGACGATGGCCAGATGTCGCGGGACGCACGTAACGCCGGGATAGCGCTCTTGCCAGGGCGCTGCGATGCCTTCCTGCTTCTTAACCACGTACTGTCCTCACCACTACTCAAAGGCAAAGGGGCCGGTCAGCCCGGCCCCTCATTCTGGGTTGTATCAACGCTCCAGGATTTCCGCCTCTTTGGCCCGGCCGATCTCGTCGACTTCCTTGATATACTGATCGGTGAGCTTTTGGATCTCCTCGCGGCCCTCGAAGAGCTGATCCTCGTCAATCAGCTTCTCCTTTTCCAGATCGCGCAGCATGTCAATCCCGTCCCGGCGGATGTTTCGTACCGCCACGCGCGCCTCTTCCACCCGCCGCGCCACCACCTTGGTCAGATCCCGGCGGCGCTCCTCGGTCAGCTCGGGAACCTTCAGCCGGATTGCCTGGCCGTCGTTCGTCGGCGTCATCCCGAGGTCCGACTTCAAGATCGCCTTCTCGATGATGCCGATGGTCGAGCGATCCCACGGGCGGATCATCAGCAGGCGCGGCTCAGGCACAGAGATGCCGGCCAGCTGGTTGAGCGGGGTCGCGGAGCCGTAGTAATCCACGTTGAGGCGTTCGATCAGGGCGGGCGACGCCCGGCCGGTGCGAATGGAGCGCAGGTCAGCCTGCAGAGCCTCGATGGTCTTGTCCATCCGCTCCTTGGCTTCTTTCAGCACGTCTTTGAGCATCGCCTTACCTCCTGATGTGGCACGGTTCTTCGGTGTTACTCAGCCGCCGACCTCCATACGTGCAAAGCGGCGGACAACGATGTTCTCACCCATCTTGGCAATCGTTGCGGTCACCAGGCTCTTGACCTTCAACGACTCATCCTTGATGAACGGCTGCTCGAGCAGGCAGTTCTCTTCGTAAAACTTCTCCAGCTTGCCCTCGACGATGCGCGCGAGCACCTCGGCCGGCTTGCCTGCCGCCTGCTCGCGAGCTTCGGCGCGCTGAGCTTCCAGCACATCTGCCGGTACGTCCTCGCGGCCAACGTAGTTGGGCCGGGTGGCGACGACCTGCATGGCCAGGTCACGCACGAGTGCCTGGAAGTCTGCCGTGCGGGCGACGAAGTCGCTTTCGCAGTTTACCTCGACCAGCGCGGCAACCTTGCTGCCCGTGTGGACATAGTTGCCGATCAGCCCTTCCTTGGTCTCGCGGTCCGCCTTCTTTGCGGCAACCGACAGGCCCTTCTCACGCAGGATCTCGGTAGCCTTGGCGACGTCCCCACCGGCGGTCTCCAGTGCCTTCCGGCAATCCAAAACACCTGCGCCGGTTGTGTTGCGCAGTTCCTTCACCATGTCAGCCGTGATAGTCACAATCTGCTCCTGTTACTGCTAGAGGTACATTACCAGTGACGCTCGCGTAAGGGGCGCGGTGCGCGGCCTGCCCACGTACCACGCCCCTCTCACGAACGGTCTATTCTTCGGGTTCGCCGCCGATTACTTCCAGGTTCTTCAACGTGGAGGGACCCAGGTACTCATCAACACCGCGCTCGGGCTCAGACTCTTCGGCCTCGAGCTCCGGCTCGGCCGGCTCCGCCGGCTTCTGCTCGGCTGCACGGTCGGCCTCGTCGATAGTCCGCAAGTTCAAGCCCTCGATCACGGCGTCGGCCATCTTGCCGGCCATCAACTTGATAGCGCGGATGGCGTCGTCATTCGACGGGATGGGGTAGGTGATTGGATCCGGATCGCAGTTGGTGTCAACCATTGCCACGACCGGGATTTTGAGCTTGCCCGCCTCGAACACTGCGAGCGACTCGCGCTGCACGTCCACGATGAACAGTACGTCGGGCAGGTGCGACATGTTGCGCAGGCCGCCCAGGCGCACATTCAGCCGCGCCAGGTCGTTGTTGAGCAGCAGCGCTTCCTTCTTCGGCAGCCGGTCCAACTCACCGCGATCGCGGCGTCGCTCCAGCTCCACCATATGCTCCACGCGCTGGCGGATGGTGCGGAAGTTGGTCAGCGTGCCGCCCAGCCACCGCTGCGTGATGTAAGGCATGCCGCAGCGATCGGCCTCGGTGCGGATCGTATCTTGCGCCTGCTTCTTGGTCCCGACAAAGAGGACCAGGCCGCCGTCGCGCACGATGTCCCGGACGATATTGAAAGACACGTTTACCTGCCGCATCGTCTGCTGCAGGTCAATGATGTGGATGCCGTTTCGCTCGGTGAAAATGAAGGTGCGCATCTTCGGGTGCCAACGACGAGTGCGATGGCCAAAATGCACACCGGCTTCCAGCAGAGCCTTCATAGAGATAACAGACACAGAACCCCTCTTTCCGTTCGTACTTCCGCACTGCGCCAATGGTTGGGACCCGGCAGGCACGGCCAACCTGCGCGCAGGCGTGTAGGATATGGGCACAAGGCCCGAAAGAGAAGTCTACCATAGAGAAATGCGGGGAGCAAGAAGACGCGCCCCTTTCTACGCCGAGAATAGCGCGGCGCGGCGCATTGTAGGGGCGAAGCACCGGCTGGCTGCGCGCGGGGCGAGACGTGTGGGTTGCCGGTGCTTCGCCCTGTCGCATCGCACGTACCACCTGCAGGATGACCGCGCGTACCGCCGGGGCGCGCTCCGCAGGCGGCGGGTCGTGGCCATGGGACAGCTTCAACGCAAAGGCGCAAAGACGCAAAGGCTGGGAGACGCAAGGGGACGCTGGCCTCCGATGGGGGTCGCAGGGCGGCCGGGCTGCGGCGTCCCGCAACGCGACCGCCCCTCGTTACCCGTAGTGTAGCCCCCTTGTGGGGCGTCGGGATGCGGCGCGGACGGGTTAAGGAAACCGCGCCGCGACCAACACCCCGTGCCTGCCCGGCACACTTGCCCCGGCGCTGCCGGCGCAGTGCCGTGGGGGGGCAGGTGCGCCCACAAGGGGCTAGCCTCCGGTTCGGGTGGGGGGACACCCCGAGCCGCTTGCCCCGCGGAAGCCTTTGCGTCTCCCGGCCTTTGCGTCTTGGCGTCTTGGCGTTGAAGCTGTCCCGGGACCGGCCATGCGCAGGGAGCCCGTGCGCGGTCAGCCCCTACAATGCATGTGGTCCCCACCATGCGATACGCCCCGCACAAGAACGGCGGTGCTTGCCCTCGCGGTTGGGAGCGGATAGAATAGCGAAATACTCATCAAAACGGCCAGGAGCGTTGCCATGTTGTCCCAGGATGTCCTCGAGATTCTGCGCTGCCCGCATTGCGTCACCGGTCCCACGCGTCGCCCCGGTCCCAACCCCGGCGTGTTGAGCTACGTGCGGGAGAGCTGGCTGGTGTGCCAGGAGCCAGACTGCGGGCGCAAATACCCCGTGGTGGACGACATCCCTTATCTGCTGATCGAATATGGAGACAAGTGGAAGGGGACAGAGGTCGACGCGCTGCCGGTCCCCCCGCCGGCAGAGTAGGAGCCGGGAGCGCGCGCGGCTCCGGTTTTGCCGTCGATGCGGAGTTGGCTTGGGTAGACGGGCGTCCTTCGTCAGGCTCAGGATGGAGTTGTTAGGGGTTAACAGCGGTGCGAATGGTGCTGTGCAGGGACCCCGCACTTGGGTGGCAGAAACTAGCGCTACCCCTCGACAGAACCACTCACATCGTCGCCTACAATCAACAACTCCATCCTGAGCCTGACGAAGGACGCCGTTGGCAAGCCAACCCGCATCGATGGCGACCGCGCTGCGCTGGGGCGTGCTCACCTGCACTGCGCCTGCGCATCGCAGGTGCAAGTGCAGGTGAGCACGCCCCGTGGCAAGACCACTCCCATCGAACCCAACTGAGGCACTCCCCTTACCATGAGACTCACCGCCAAGGGTTGGCTCTACATCCTGCGCTGCTGCGACGGCTCCTACTATGTCGGCTCCACCTCGGATCTCGAGCAGCGGCTGGCCGCCCATGCGGCCGGCGAGGGCGGCGACTACACGCGCCAGCGCCTGCCCGTCACGCTGCTGTGGGCGCAGGAGTTCCCGACATTGTGGCAAGCCTTCGAGTGCGAGCGGCAGGTCAAGGGCTGGTCGCGCGCCAAGAAGGAAGCGCTGATGCGGGGTGACCAGCAGGCGCTGCAGGAGTTGAGTGCCTCGCACGCGCCAGGTGAGGGAAGGTCAACAAAGGGCACACGGTGAAGTGAGTCCGTGCTGCACCGAGCGTGCTTCGATGGGGGTTGAATGGCCAACGGGGCGTCCTTCGTCAAGCTCAGGATGGAGTTGTTGGGGGTTAGCAGCGGTGCCAGTGATGTCTGTGCAGGAACCCCGCACTTGGCTGGCAGGAACTGGCGCTACCCCTTGACAGAACCGCTCGCATCGACGTTCATACCTATCGCCTCCATCCTGAGCCTGACGAAGGACGCCGGTCGCGCGAGCCAATTCGCATTGAAGCAACTGCACGCCGCAGCGCCGGTCCTTCGTCAGGCTCAGGATGGAGTAGTTGGGGGTTGACAGCGGTGCGAATGGTGCTGTTCAGGAACCCCGCTCTTGGGTGGCCGAATCTAGCGCTACCCCTCGACAGCGCCCCTCACATCGATACCTACATCCATCGACTCCATCCTGAGCCTGACGACACTTGCACCTGTCACTGCAAGTGCAGGTGAGGACGCCGCTCTGCCGGCCAACTGCCTTCGCCGGTCAGCGGTCGGGTCTCTCTTCGCTGGGGGGCGCCGGGCGGTCGCGCACGTCCTCCCGTTCGAGGGGCTTCTGCTTCACTACGCGAAACAGATCAAAGTCGCGGCGCTACGTAGGCGCCGGGAAAGATGGCGCACGCCTCGTCCAGGATCTGCTGGCTGGAATAACGGCGCGACACGTGATGCAGCACCAGCGCTCGGGCGCCGGCTTCGACGGCAAGGCGGGCGCCTTGTGATGCCGTAAGGTGACCGTAGTCAGCCGCCACGTCCCGCTCTTCGTCGGTATACGTCGCTTCGATCGCGAGCAGATCGGCCCCGCTCGCCTCTGCCAAAAGGTTGTCCGTGCGCCCCGCGTCTCCGACGAACACCACCCGCGCCCCGGGCACTTGCTCGCCGAGCACTTCATCCGGGTGGATGGTGCGCCCGTCGGGCAGCGTCACACTCTCACCGTTCACGAGTTGGCGGCGCACCGGCCCCGGTGGCACCCCCAAAGCCTCGGCTCGATCCGACAGAAAAGGGCGGCGCGCCTTCTCCTCGAAGCTGAAACCGAACGATTCGGCGCCGCGGTGATCCACCGGAAAGGCGCGCAGGCGGAAGGTGTCGTCTTCGAGCAGAACGCCCGGAGAGATCGCGTGGTAGGCCATGCGCAGCCGCGGCTCCCCCGTCCCGAACACCACGCGCATCAGGTCACGCACCCGGGCGAGCGCCCAATGCCCGCCGTAGATCTCCATGGAGTCCATCGCCTCCCACCGGCCAAAGGTAGATGCCAGTCCACCCAGCCCCAGGATGTGGTCGAGGTGGCCATGGGTGAGGAGGATGCGGTCCAGCCGCTTGAAGCCGACTCCGCTGCGCAGGATCTGGCGCTGCGTCCCTTCGCCGCAGTCGATCAGGAAGCGGTACTCCTTGTGGGAAAGGATGGCAGAGGGCAGGCCACGCCGTACGGACGGCGCCGACGCTGAGGTGCCCAGGAAGATCAGCTCAAACATACGACAAGAACCCTATCGCGGCCGGAACAGACTTTGGATCAGGTCAATCAGTGTGATGGCATGCGCTCCCAGATAGGCAGCCGCCATGGTCTTGATGAACTTGCCGGGAAATGCAGCGAGCAGGAAGCGACCGACCGGGATCTTCATCACCCCCGCCGCCATGCCGGCAATGTCGAAAAAGGGATTGGGGACCGCGCTGAGCACGAAGATCACCCACAGGCCGTAGCGTTTCATCCAGCGCTCGATCCGGCGGTACTGTTCTCCGTTTTCGATAATGCCGCGCCCGGAGAAGCCGGCCAGATAGCCGGTCAATTCCCCCAGCGTCTCACCCGACCCCGCCGCGAGTCCCACCAGCGGCGGGGAGAAGCTCGCCCCGATTGCGAATACCAGCGCCAGGCTGGGCGCCGGGAGCACGATCGTGGCATTCCCGATCAGGCTGATCAGGAAGAGGCCGGGATAGCCATAGCTGCCCAACTGCCCCAGCTTCTCGTGCGACATCAGGATCGCGATCGTGATGGCGACGACGAGCGTGAGCGCCAGCCAGCGTTGGGTAGCAGGACGCGTGAGGAACTGTCGCCAGCGCTGCAATCCAGACCGGACTGCGGGTGGGGGTGGGGCGGGCGGCGTCCCGCCCGCCGGTGCAGAATCCATATTACTTGGCCGCGATGCGCAGCGAGAGGATCACATCTCCTTGTTGAATCGCATTCACCACATCCTGCCCCTCGGTTACCTGCCCGAAGACGCTGTGCTTGCCGTCGAGCCACGGAGTGGGGACGTGGGTGATGAAGAACTGGCTGCCGTTGGTGTTCGCGCCCGCATTGGCCATCGACAGGACACCCGGCTTGTCGTGTTTCAGCTCGGGCGTGAACTCATCCTTGAAGGTGTAGCCGGGCCCTCCCCGGCCGGTGCCCGTGGGGTCACCACCCTGGATCATGAAGTCAGGGAGGACGCGATGGAAGGTGACTCCGTCGTAGTAGCCGTCCTCGGCCAGGGACACGAAGTTGTTGACGGTGCGCGGCGCCTGGGTAGCATGGAGCTTGAGGACGATGTTGCCGCGGTTGGTCTCGATCGTTGCGGTGTACTGCTTCTTCGTGTCGATCTTCATTTCGAACGGCGTGCTGTAGCGTGCCACTGTTGAACTCCTATTTCTCGCTGATGGTGATCTTCGTGATCAAGTCCGTGTCGGTCAGGGAGCGCGCAATGTCGATACCGCTCGTAACCGTCCCGAAGGAGTTGAGCGGGACATCGCTGGCGCCCATGTCGGAGAACGCAATGAAGACGAGGCTGCCACTCGCCCTGGCATCCCCCGTAGCCGGATCGAAGACAGGATACGCTGACAGGGTGCCGGTGATCACCGGGGTGTCCGCGCTCTCCTCGATTTCCATGGCGTAGCCAACGTCGCTGTCGGGCTGCTTGTTGGGAGAGCCCAGGATCACGTATTGCGTGGGGTCGGAGAAGGTGACTTCCATGTTGTCGTAGAAGCCAAGATTGGCCAGCGCGACGAAGTTGCTGACCGTCACCGGCGCCTTCACCGCATCCAGATCGGCCACGATCTCGCCCTTGCTCGTCGCAATGGAAGCCTGGTACTTCTTGGCCGGGTCTACCTTGAAAGCCGGGGGTTCGGTGTAGAGCTGGTGCCGCTGGGCAACGGGCATCGCTGCCACCGGCCGATTGCCAGATGAGGCAGGCGGAGCCGTGCGGGTGACTACCGGTGCGGGCGTCGCAGCGGCCGGAGATGCGGCCGGCGATGCCGCTGCGCCCGGCAAACCGGCGCTCTTACCCTCGGTAATGTCGACGCGGACGATCGTGTCGCCCACGGCGATCTTGGCTGCCACATCCATTCCCTCGGTCACCTGCCCAAATACCGTGTACTGGTTGTCCAGGCCCGGCTGCTCGGCGAGGGTGACGTAGAACTGGCTGCCGCTCGAGCGCCGCTGCGGGTTTACCTGGTCACCGGTACGCGCCCAGGCCAGCGCGCCGCGCGTGTGCTTGTGTTTGATCTCCGCCGGAATGGTGTAGCCGGGGCCGCCGCCGCCGGTTCCTGCCGGATCGCCGCCCTGGATGACGAACTTCGGCTCGACGCGGTGGAAAGTAAGGCCGTCGTAGAACCCGTTCTGAGCCAGGGTGACGAAGTTGCTCATGCTGAGCGGCGTATCCGGGAACAGCTCGGCTACGATGTTACCCTTGCTGGTAACGATCGTGGCGACGTATGCGACGCCTTGCTTGAGCACCGTAGCAGCAGGGGCGTTGAAGCGATTCGCACGCTGCGCGGCAGGGACTTTCGCCAGTGGCCGGCTGTTGTCGGCGGGCGGGGCGGGTACAGGACCCGAGCCGGTGGATGCGGCGGCGGCCGCAGTGGCCGCGCGCGTCGCCGGAGCAGCCGCAGTCGACCCGACAGGCGCGGAGAGGAGGGCGGTGGGCGACGCCGCCGGAGCCGGAGCAGCCGTACCGCCGGAGCAGCCGGCAGCCAGAAGCACCAGCAGCAGTGAGATGGAAATCAGTCGATAGCGATTCAATGTTCACTCCTTGTTGCGAAGGGAGGTCTCTCCAATATCCAGATTCCGTAAATACCGGCCGTCGCCACAGCGGCGCCGACAGCGTAGCCCTCGATGAGGCTTGCTTCTGTGACAAAGGTCGCCAAAACGCCGGCCAGGGCCGAGAACAGGTAGCAGATCAGCACCGCTTCCCGCGGGCTGCCGGTAAGGCGCGCCAGCCGGTGGCTGAGGTGGTCCTTGCCGGGCGTGGTGAGCGGGTTCAGGCCGCGCCGGAGCCGCGACACGATCACGAGCGTGCTGTCGAAGATGGGCACCGCCAGCACCAGGACGGGCACCATCCAGGTGACGAAGGCGGAATTCTCGGGAAACCTCAGCTTGATGGCGAGCGCTGCGATGGTATACCCGAGAAACAGGCTGCCGGTGTCGCCCATGAAGATGCTGGCCAGGTTGAAGTTGTACCGCAGGAAACCGATGCACGCCCCAACCAGCGCCGCTGCGAGCGCCCCCACCAGGTACTGCTCGCTCATGGCCGCGAAGAGCAGGAAGAAGATGGCCGAAATCGCGGCCACACCCCCGCTCAGCCCGTCCATGTTGTCCAGCAAGTTGAAGGAATTGGTGATGAAGACAACGCCCAAGACGGTGGCGGCTACGTTCAGCGCCGGATGCGGCAGCACCCCGATCGAGACTCCCGTCAGCGGCAGCAACCCGGCGGCCAGAAACTGCCCGGCCAGCTTGACCCACGGGCTGAGCCCGCGCCGGTCGTCCCAGAAACCGAGCACAGACATGACGGTGGCCCCCAGGAAGATCCCGGTGACCTGGTTGACGTAGAACTTGTCGCCGGCGATGGCCAGCGCCGCGATGAATGCCAGGTAAATGGCCACACCGCCCAGCAGGGGGGTGGCCAGGCGATGCTGCTTGCGGGCGCTTGGCAGATCCACCGCGCCGATCCGGCGAGCGGTGGCGCGGGCCAGCGGCGTGGCGGCGGTAGCCAGCAACAGTGCGCTCACGAGGATGAGAACGTAGCTGGTCATCCGCTCTTACGCTTTTGCAGATCGGCGATCAACTGCTCCGTCACCGCCCTCTGATCATCCGATGCGAGCGCAAGCGCCTGCTGCGCCGCCGCCATCGCATCGTCCAGCAACCCGCCGTCGCGCAGCACGATGGCCTTGTTGCGGTACGCCAGGTGCAACTGCGACTTCTGTGCGTTCACCGCCGCTCTGAAGCTGGTCGCGCCGCCCCTGGGCGCCGGCGCCGAGCGCTGCCACGCTGCCTGCGCGCGTTGCGGCCTGGTCGAATTCGGCCAGATCTCGCTGCACTACCGCCAGCGCCCGCTTCCCGCCGTCGATGAGCTGGTCGAACGCCTGGATCGCCCCGGCCATATCCCCGGATTGGGCGCTGTAGACCCCGATCGCGCTGACGACGTTGGGGTCGTTGGGACGCAGCTCGTTCGCCTGGCGGTACGCTTCCAGCGCCCCCGCCTTGTCGCCGCCGTCGCCGAGGATCTCGCCGCGCAGCACGTAGGTCTGGTAGAAGCGATCGTCGAGCTGCTGCGACCGGTCCAGCGAGGCGAGTGCGCCCTGCACGTCGTTGGCGACGAACTGCACCACCGCCAACTCATTCCACAGCCCGGAGTTGTGCCCGCTCAACGAGAGCGCGGCCTGATAGTGGCGGATCGACTGCTGCAGCTTCGTGACGTCGACCTCCTGCGGGCGGGTGAGCGCCAGTTGCCGGAGTGTGGCGTTGTTCCCGGATTCGGCGGTCGTGACGTTCGAGAAGGCCCACGACCGGTACAGCCGGGCGAGGTTGGCCGTGTGATCGGTGTTCAGCGGATTCAGCCGCTGCGCGGCCAGCAGGACGGCCAGGGAAGCGCGCGTCAGATCCTCGCGGTTGCGCAACTGCAGAGCCGCGGGCGGCCAGCGAAAGCGCTTCTTGCGGGTCGCCGTGTGCCACCGTCTGCCGGAAGCCGCGGCCGGTGGTGGGGCGGTTGCGCGCCGCCAGCTCCAGCAAGGAGCGGCCCAGGAACAGGTAGTAGTAATCCTCATTGGGCTGCTGCTGTGCCGAAAGCTGGTACAGGAAGGTGGCATTATCCCAGGAGCTTGCCTCTTCGTACCCGAGCGCCTGCTTGTAGTAGGTGTCTGCCCGGACCGTCTGGACGTTCACGTTGACGGCAATCAACAGAGCCGCCGCCACCAGAGCCACGCCGGCGATGGCCGGCACCACCGCGCTCCGCCGCTGCTCTTCCCGCCGCGCCGGCGTGCGCCCGGCCGCCAGCGCCGCGGCGAGCAGGAGCAGCAGCAGCAAAAGCACGCCGTCGAAAAAGGTGATGTGATTCGCCAGGCGATGGACGGCATCCATCGGCTGCAGCGCAGCTCAGCAGCGTGCGGCCGGCCTGGATCAGCCCGTAGAGCAGGAAGACGCCCAAACTGGCGGCCACGTGTACGGAGCCCATCGTGAACGGCTCCGCCCCGGCCGGGCACTCGTTCAGGTGTTCCGTCACCGCCAGCACCGCGGCCACTCCCCAGGTAAACAGGAGCAGCACGATCAGCGCCGACGAAGGGGTAACGATGCGAGACCCCGTGTCAAAGCGGGTGGTGAAAGCGTTCAGCAGCACCGTTCCGGCACTGCGCGCACCCGATTGGTTGAGCAGGTAGTCCCACGTGATCACCAGCACGACCAGGGCGACGATCCCAACGTATGGCAGGAAGCGGTACCAGGCCGCGCGGCCGGCCGGCCGCCGGTCGGGCAAGGGGGCGGGGACGGGCGCCGGGCGGTCGCTTCGCTTCTTGCGCTTGCCTGTGGCGGCAATCGCCGGCTGCCGCTCAGGAGCCGGTTCGGCGCGCCGCGGCCGGCGCAGCACGGCGCGGCGCCTCTTCCTCTCGGATCCATCCCATGCCGTTCACGACGAGCACGGCGGAGAAGATCCAGAAGTGCGTCAGCGTGGAAGCGATGGCGATCCCCATGTGCACTTCGAAGAAGTGCGCCACGACGGCCGCGAAGAGCGCCAGGGTCAACAACTGGCGGCGGGCGCCGCCCGGCCGGTCGTTGGCGCCGGCGGCCGGCCGCAGCAGATCCATCGTAACGTAGATCAGCACGCCGGCAATCATGCCCGCCGGCAAGCCGATCCCGGCGAGGCGCAGGCTGCCGTCAACCACAGCGGGGATCAGCACCCCGGCCGCCGCCCCACCTACCAGCAGCGCAACAAACAGGTTTCGCCGCCCGCTCCCCTGTACCAGCCCCAGCCAGCGCAGGGCGAAGTAGAAGATGCGAGCCGAAGAGCCACATCTGCGCCAGGAACCCAATCAGACCCGTGCGGACCAGCGCATCGAACGTCTCGTTGTGCGAGCGGTCCGGCGAGGCGCTGCGCGACTCGAAATGGCCGAGCTCGGGCGGGTAGAAGCGGTTGTATGCCACCCACATCGACTCCGGCCCATAGCCGAAGAGCGGGCGCAGCGGGTTGAGCGAGTCAACCGAGCCGTCCGGATACTGGATCGGGGCGTGCGGCTTGAGCATCAGGTCGACGACGCCTTCCCAGATCAGGACGCGCACGGCGTTCGTGCCTTCGCTCGTGCTGAAGACGGTGCCCATCCGGCCCAGGTACGGTACCGACCGCAGGCTCTGCAGCGGGCCGTTGGGGATGTTCATCACCACCAGGAGCCCGATCCCGGCCAGCGTGACCGCGATCAGCGTGAGCCAGGCGGGACGCTCGAACCGGTTGGCCCAGGCGAGGCGGGGATGCCCGGCGCCGTAGCGGGCGAGCAGGCGGATGCCGAGCATGCCGAAGACGTACAGCCCCACCGCCAGGCCCAGCCACGGGCCGCGGCTCTGCGTGAAGACGATGGCGATGAGCTGGATCGCCATCACGAAGAGATAGGCGCCGGCGCGCACCGCCTGCCCCATGGTGCTGCGTTCCGGCTGCAGCAGCGCAGCCAGCGAATCCAGCATGCGCTCCAGCGTCAGGAAGAACGCCATGATCAGATAGGCAGCCACGAAGATGGAGTTGCCCATGTTGGCCGCCACGCGCTGCACCACGTCCCCGCCCCACGGCAGCGGATCCAGGCGGTAGTGCTGGATCAGGGCGTAGATGCTGATCGGCACACTGCTGATCACCACCGTATAGATCAGCCGGTTCAGTTGCGCGCGCGTTCGCAGGTGGGTGAGGACGGCGCCGAAGAGCACCACGTAGCTAAGGAAGCTGAAGGTGCCCTGCATCCGCACGTACGAGCCGAAGAAGCTGATGCGCGGCGCGACCGAGAGCGCAGTGCTGATGAAGTATGCGGCCACCAGGGCGAGCGTGGGCAGCGCCAGCGGTGTCTGGCGAACACTCTCCCAAACGTTCGCCTGCCGCCGCCCTTGCCAGGCCCGCTCGACGATCTGCGTCAGCCAGGCCGCCGCCACCAGCAGGGCCAGCGAGCGCAGCAGGTGCAGCTTGTCCGGCTCGAACACGCGGCTGGAATAGGTATTGAAAAAGAGAGGGGTGACGACGAGGGCGGCTAACCAGCCTGCTTCGATGAGGCCATCACAAAACCGGCTCAGTCTCGTTTCCATCCAACGTCCCGCTGCTGGCCAATCCCCTTCCCGCTTCGTGGAAGCAGCAACCGAATGGCGCAGCTCTAGCCTGGTATGAATTGAACCGGGACAAGCCCGGCTGGACGGTCAGTTTACCCGAAGTGACGGTGAAAGTACAGTTAGGGTTCTTGACTCTTTACGGGGTGTTTCGAGCCGCTGACCTGAGCGCTCAGGTTGGCGTTGCACTCCATACACCGATTCCAGTACCGAAGTACTATTGGCGCCGGGGCGCTGGCAGTCATAGCATTCTGTCTGTTGCTCCCCTCCCGGTACCGTTAGCGGGGTGAGCATGGGTTGTGGCCGCTCCTCCTACGTCACAGCCCGCGGCGGTGATGGCCGTCCCTGATTCGTAGACGAATCGTGGAGGAAACGATGCCTCGCTTGCTTGCTGCTCCCCTCTCCTGGTTCAACCTGCTCGTCGTCCTATCATTGACGTTGGCGCCAGCCGTCCCTGCCGTGGCAGGGGCAGAGCAGCCCGTTGCGTCCGCCAGCCAGGCTGCGACCCAGGCCGAGGCGTTTACGCCCCAGCCGCAGCAACCCGTTCGTATCGCCTCTGCGTCCGACCAGCGTAGGGACGCCGCGTCCACCCGCGGTGGGCTCTATGACTCCGCCGGCGGTCGGCGCCCCCCAGCTTCCCGAGGGTCAAACCCCAAGCCCCACGCCCTCGCCTGTGCAGACGCCCACACCCGGAGCGTCCCTCTCTCAGCGGCCAGGCATTCACGTGCGAGAAGTGCGCCTGCCGAAGCAGCCGGGTGGAGCCCCGCGGCGTACCCCACGCGCGCTGCCAAGGCGACGCCGCTTGCCGGGCCGGCGGGCGACCAGGACGGCGTGGCGCACATGTCAATGGCCCCGGCGCTTTTCGATGATGCCTTCCGCACGTTCGAGCCGTTCCCGGTCGAGGTCTACGGTTACGACCATGACTATGCGCCGGTGGAGAACTGCTGCGTGGAGTTCGACTACAGCTTCGGCGTCGAGCTAATCCCAGACGTGGACTGGCAGGTGACAGCCATCCAGTTCCCGATCGGCAAGGAAGACCCCGACGGGGGTTCAGGCGCCTCGCTTTTCGGCCGCATCTACGAAGCGCCCGCCGACTGGGAGAACAACACGGGGCCTGGGGCTCTGCTGTGGGAAAGCGAACTGCAGCCCCAAGACCTGCCGGCCTGGGATTGGAATATGGGCGGGGATGGCGGGTTGCCGTGGGCGCCAACGTTCGAGTTCACAGGCACAGTGGTGCTGAGGCAGGGAGAGCACTATCTGTTCCTTCTGGAAAGCGATGACTACGCAGATGGTAACGGCTATGGTTACGGATGGTTGGGGCACTGGGGGTGGTGCAGCAGTCCCAGCGAGTGCATCCCCATCTATAACCCGCCCGACTGGGCTCCGCTCAGCGTCCGCGAGTGCGACCAGCCCTACAGCGAATACGGCTGCTTCGGCTCCGCAGAGCGCTACTGCCCGTATGCGCCGTTTGCGATTCAGGGGAGCGAGTACCAGGCGCAGTCCCAGCCACCACTGCCCGACGAATCCGGGCGTAATTCCTGCCCTCCCAGCGGGCCCCTACCCGGCGACGAACGCCCCTGCGACCTGACGGCCTTCTCCAGCAACGTGGTGGATCTGGTTGGTGATCCAATCAACACTCTCACCGGCGGCATCGATTATACGGTCGTCGACCTGTCGCTTCCTGCTCTCGGTGGCCGATTGGCTTTTCAGCGCTCGTACTCATCGCTCGCCACGACCGCGTACACGACGACCCTGGGTACTGGCTGGACGCACAACCACGACACCCGCTTGATCCTGCCCGGCGCCCCTGGCGGCGTAGCGGGACAGGCGCGCTTCAAGGCGCACAGCACCAACGAGTACATCTTTTACGAGGAAGAGGACGGTTCTTATACCGCTTACACGGGCGTACTGGCTCGCCTCGAGCGGACCACGGCGCCTGCCGGTTTCCGCATCACCGCGCCGGACCAGTCAACCTACGTTTTCGATGAGGACGGTGCGCTGCTGCGCTGGGACGATGCTCAACAGCACACATGGTCCTACTCGTACGACGGCGGGGGCAAGCTCAGCAGCGTCGCCGACGAAAGCGGCCTGCGCTACCTCGAGTTCGGATACGAGACTGGGGGCCGGCTGGCCTGGGTGCGCGATCCGATTAGCCGCTCGGTGTCATTCACTTACAGCACGAACGGGGACCTCGCCAGCGTTACCGACGCGGGCGGGTATGCGTGGAGCTATGGATATGACGGGACCAGCCATCGGTTGAGCGAGATCGTGGACCCGCTGGGGGAGACGGTAGCGCGCACGGAGTTCGAGGCCCAAGGGCGCGCAGTCAGGCAGTTTGACGCCTTGGGGACGAAGACGCTGGAGATCGGCTACCTATCCGACGGCGTGCGCGTGATCACGGACACGGTCGGGCAGGTCAGGCGTGCGGTATACAATGAACGCCGGGTGCTCGCCAGCCTCGCAGTGGGCGAGGAGCAGACCCAGACCTCTTACGACGCCAACTTCCGCCCAACCGCAGTTACCGACGCCAGGGGCAACGCCACCGAAACGGAGTGGGATGCGAACGGGACCAACCTGTTGCGCCGGGTGGACGCTGAGGAGCGGGTTACCGAACTGAGCTATGATCTTCTCAACCACCTGACGCGCCAGACCGACGCCCTGGGGCACAGCACAATCTTGACCTACGCCGGTTCCCTGCTGACCGCCAGCCAGGATGCCTTGGGCCACACCACGACCTACACTTACACCGCGCCAGGACTCCTGGCTTCGCAGACCGATCCCTTGGGGCGCACGACGCACTACACCTACGACGCGTCCGGCCAGCGGGCCAGCGTGACTGATCCGGCTGGGTTGACCGCAAGCTATGAATACGATGCCGTAGGCCGCCCAGTGACGACGACCCTGCCCGGTGGGCTGGTTGAACTGCGCAGCTACGACGGGCTCGATCACCTGCTGGCGGTGACCAAGAACTACACCACCACCTCATCGCTTCAGAATTACCTAAACGAGTACAATCTGCGCACCGAATACGGCTACGACGCTGTGGGGCGCCGGATAGCCATCACCGATACCCTGGGCCACGTCACGCGCAACTTCTACGACGAAGCCGGGCGCTTGCTGCACAAGATAGAGAACTACCAGGCCGGCCGCCCGCAGAACGACGAGGGCCAGTACAACCGCATCACCGCCTACGGCTACGACCTGCTAGGCAACCAGGTGCGCATCACCGACACGCTGGGCATTGTCACGGCTACTGAGTACGACGCGTTGCGGCGGCCGATTCGGATAACGGCCAACTACCGCCCGGGCGAGCCCGCCGACGCCGAGACCAACGTTGTGCAGGAAACCGAGTACGATGGCAATGGCAACGTCGTGCGCTCAACCGATGCCCTGGGCCGGGTCACCTTCACCGAGTACGACGCCCTCAACCGGCCGGTTGACGTCACCGCGAATTACGTAGACGGCGTCTTCGATCCCGACCATCCGGACGAAGACGTCACCACGACAACGGCCTACGACGAGTTGGGGCGCGTCAGCCAGCGAACGGATGCAGCCGGCAACGTGACCTCGTATGCCTACGACGCGACAGGGCGGCTGACCGAGACCACGAATGCGGCAGGCGGGACTGCGACGACGGAATACGACGCCGCCGGCCAGGCCGTGCTGGAGACCGACGCCGCCGGCCACGTGACCGTCTATGGTTACGACCACGCCGGGCGGGTGGAGACGGTGACCGATGCCCTGGATGGCGTTACCACCACCGTCTACGACGCTTTTGGCCGGCGTGAAGCGACGATCGACGCGCTGGGCAATGAACGCGCTACACCTACTCTCCCACCGGCCGCCTGCTGGCGGTGGCCGATGCGGCGGGCGGCGTGACGCGCTACCAGTACGATGCATTGGGACGCCAGGTGGCCAGCCTCGATCCACTGGACAACCCCACCTACACCGCCTATGATGCGCTCGGGCGAACCCTATCGGTGACCAATGCGCTCTCGGGTACCCTGCTGACGACCTACGACATCCTGGGCCGGCGCACCGGTAGCCGCGACGCCGAAGGACACTGGACCACCCACGACTACGACGCCGTGGGCCGGGTTATTACGACCACCGATGCGACGGGCCGCTCGACCGTGAACAGCTACGACGCCTCCGGGCAGCGCCTGAGCGTTTCTCTCTGTGAGAGCAGCGCCGGCTGCGGGCTCCAGGCCAGCTTCGAGTACGACGGGCTGGGCCGCCTCGTCGCGGAGTCGGACGCTTTGGGCAACACGACGAGCTACGGCTACGACCCGAATGGCAACCGTGTCGCGGCACCGACGCCAACGACGTCGTGACCCGTTACGGCTACGATGCGCTGGGGCAGTTGATCGAGGTAATCGAGAACTACCAGGACGGCGCGCCGCCCGCTGCCCAGACCAACGTGCGCACCCAGTACGGTTACGACGCCATCGGCAGCCGCACCGTCATCACCGACGCCAGGGGCGGGGTGACGGCCTTCGCCTACGATGAGCTGTCCCGCCTGACCCTTACGCTCGACCCGCTGGAGCAGAGCACGCACTACGGCTACGATGCGCTGGGCCGGCGCACGGTCATCACCGACGCCAATGGCGAGATCACCACCTTCACTTACGACCCGCTGGGCCGCCCGCTGAGGATCAACTACACGGCTGACGGCACGAGCGTCGCCTTTGCCTACGACCTGGCCGGACGGCGCACCGCCATGACCGACACGCTGGGGCTGACGCGCGACAGCTACGACCCGTTGTCCTGGCTGGCTCAAGTGATTCAGCCGGGCGGAGAAACGATCACCTACACCTACGATCTGGCCGGCAACCGCAGCGGGCTGGACGTGGGCGGGGGACGGGCAGTCGCCTACAGTTACGATGCGGCCAACCGCCTGCTCGGGGTGGAAGATTGGGCGAGCCAGGTGTACACCTACACCTACGACGCCTGGGGACGGCTGGCCGGGGTGGCGTACCCCAACGGCGTCACGGCGGAGCAGCGTTACGACGCGGCGGGGCGGTTGGTGGGCGCTAGCCAGCGGGCGCCGGACAGCAGCCTGCAGGCGGACTATGCGCTGCTGCTCGATGGGGTGGGCAACCGCACACTGGTCACCGAGACGCTGCGCACGCCGGGCATCACCGGCACGTTGGTCACCACCAACATCGGCTACAGCTACGATGACCTCGGGCGCTTGACCGGCGCTGATTACAGCGTGGGCGACGACTACGCTTACAGCTACGACGCATCCGGCAACCGGCTGAGCCAGGTGCGGGGGCAAGAGACGATCACCTACACTTACGACCTCGCCAACCGCCTGACGAGCGTGAACGGGCAGACGTACACGTGGGATGCGGCCGGCAACCTGCTGGACGACGGGGACAAGAGCTACAGCTACGATCAGGCGAAGCGGCTGGTGGGTGTCAGCGGGAACGGGCTGGCGTGGAGCGCGGGCTACAACGGCGACGGGGCCAGGCTGCGGCAGAGCGCCAACGGGGTAGTCGTCAGCTACACGCTGGACCTGGCAGCGCCGTTGGCGACGGTGCTGGGCGAGCAGCGAGCCGGGGGAAGCAGGCGCTACCTGTACGGGCAGGGGGACAGCCCGCTGGCCGCGGACGAGAGCGCCGCCTGGACGTACCTGTCGGGCCGCGACCCGCTGCACAGCGTGCGGCAGGAGACGGCTGCGCAAGGGCAGTTGTTGGGCGAGCGGCGGTTCGACCCATACGGCGTGCCTGTGGTGGGGGATGGCGGGACGCCGTTCGGGTACACGGGGGAAGCGTGGGACGCGGAAACAGGGGTGCTGTACCTGCGGGCGCGGTACTTGCAGCCGCAGACCGGACGGTTTGTGTCCAAGGATGTGTGGCCGGGTAATGATCGCATTCCTCTATCGCGAAATGCTTGGGTTTATGGTTTCGACGATCCCATCAGCAACACCGACCCCAGCGGGAAACGTCCTCTCGAAGAGAGCGACTCGCAGGAAGGCAACGATCAAGCGGTCATTGGATACATAGTTGATCGGATCCGCGAGGACTCGCAGAGCAAGGAGATAGGGGAGATCCGTGAACTGAACAGCACCCAGCACTATGCCAATGCGTGTACCGCCTATCAAGGCATGCGGTGGTGGGAGAGACTGTTCGCTTCCCATCTCCTGCGGGCGGCGCAAGACGCCGACAGCATGGCGCAAAACCTTGCGTTAGAGAAGTTCGGGTGTCTGGTCGCTGATGCAAGCTTGCGTCCAATCGGCTGCGGCACGTGGGACTATAAAGTCGAGATCGGAGGTAAGTATCAGAACAGCCAAAGGATCAGCTTCGCCAGCTTAGGTATCGACGAGGCAGAGACCTTCTACTACGATATATGGGCCAACGTCCACTTCGGCTATCTTGGGATGGTGGGTGGTTTCTCGGAGGGCACGCTGCTGATCGGAGCAGCCATAGAAAACGCCGGGAGCGCCCTGTTCCGAGGACGAGTGCCGATCCCGCGGGACGACGCATCGGATACGGTAGCGAACAGGATCGGTATTGAGATGTACAAGGCGGGGATCCTGTCGCCCGATGCCCTACTGCAACAAGTGTATCTGTACAAGGGCCAACTCAACAAGGCGCGCTTCGTGAACGGCGTCTTCCAGGTGTACCAGTGAGTACCATCCTCAAGGGCACGAGGATTGTACTGATTCTCCTGCTGCTGTTTGGGGTGGTCCTGTTCTTTCCCGAGCCTACGCAGTGTCACCTAGGACAAGTAATGCTCACTGCGGAACAAATGCCCATGGGTTGGGAGGAAGAAGGTATGTGGGCCCCGCCTTGGCTCCGCACATGGGGTGCCCAGGATGCTCGAGATATGTCCTTGATACATCCTGATGTATCCGAAAAGGCAGGACATACCGTCTATCGCTACCAGAACCGTTGGCTGGCAGCCTTCTTCTTCAGGTACAACCAACCGATATACTTTCCTTCAGGTCTGCCACCCACCGCTCCCGTGGCGGGCAGCGAAGACTGGCGGCTTGGAGGCGATAGTCAGGCGATACAGTGCACTATTCCTGATCGTGTGACAGTCGGTACGCTGCCGCGCTGCACGGCGGTGATCCGCTACGGGCTTCTCATCTCGGACTTCAGCACGCCCATCGGGGAGCCGTTCATGAGCGAGGAACAGTTCAGGACGCTGGTTCAGTTGGTGGATGAGCGCTTTCGCTCCTGCGAGCGGTGACGGCGTGTCTCGCGAACCCATGAGGAACGCCGTGATGACGCCTGCAACCGAGGTCAAATGAGCGAGCAACGGATAGGGGTGCTTCTCTTCTCGCTGCTGCTGGCGATCACGATCAGCGGTTGCATGGCCGGGGGAGGCAGGACCATCGTGCTCGGCACCTGGGACCCCACGCGGCAGGCGCTGGAAGGGGCTGTCGTGAGGGGAGGCAGAGTGGGGAATTCCGCGCACCCACCCGCTCCTTTTGAGGACACACACCTGGTGGGCACGTGGGTGGATAACTTGGGCATGGGCATCCATACAACACTGGTCCTGCGCGACGACTACACCTACACGCAGGAGTTCGATAGCCCCGACTCCGGGGAGCACTACCGCAGCGCCGGTGACCAGCGTTGGTGGGTGGAGCGCCGGGAAAGCGGCATCCCGTTGCTGCACCTGGAAGGCATGCCGGACTGCGAGAATGGTTGGGGAGTCGAATGCAAAGGGAATCCGGAACCGGGCGGTGGCGTGTGGTGGGATTGGTGTACTGGCGCATCGATACGCTTCAAAGACGAGGTAGTGCTGTTGATTACTGGTGTGCACAACCCGCCTATGCCGCCGCGCGGTCTACTGTTGCGCTACTTGAAAGATGATCCCGACACACCAGTCGGCGCCTTCGAGCTGCAAGAATAACCAGCGGCGGGCCTGCGCTCGACGCCGCCGGCAACCGGCTCGGGCAGGTCCGGGGTGTAGGTGACCGGCTGGCCGTTGGCCGCCTGCCACCGCCGCACACCGCCCCGCTCCGCTGCGCTTCGGGGATAGGTATCCCCGTCGTCCCACTCCGCTTCGCTGCGGGGACTATAGTAGCCGGCGCGCCAACTCAAGCCCGTCGCCATGGCTGGCGCCAGCTTTCGGGATGTCACCACGAGAAGCGCGGCTTGGCCACCCGCCTAGTCGCAGACCCAGCGGCATTGGTCGCTCGTCCCAAACCAGGGATCCTTGGGCCCCACGACGTCAATGTCCCAAAAGAGATCAACCGGCAGGAACATCCAGGGGTAGCGGATTTGCGCCAATACCGGCAGCAGGGGTTTGGTGTAGATGATCCTGGTTGCCGTCGCCTCCGCGAGCGGGGCAGCGTGAACGTCAGCGATCACGCCCTGACCGGCAAACACGAGGCTTCGACTGCCGGGATTATCGGTGGACCACTCCACCAGATCCGGGGAGCCGTACTTCTCCAGCAGCCACAGCAGGGTGGGCTCGTCCCGATAGGCTAATGTGTCTTCCCGGATCTCCTGGACCACGCCAAAACGCAGCACCACGAGTTGCTCCCTGCGCACCACCCTTGGCTCCTCATAGATCAACGTGGTGCCAAACAGCCCCCGCCGGATCGCGGTGGGGTTTCCCAAGGTCGCGACCACATCCTGCTCCGTCGACACGCCGACCACAACGCCGCGCCACTCCGGACCCTTAGCCGGCACCAACTCGGGTATGATCGTGCCCGCGAGGGCGATGAGCACCAGCACCAATAATGCGACCCGCATCACCCACCGCAGGACAGCCTTGCCGCTCATCGCAGGGCTCCTGACATGTCGTTGTCGATCCAATCGCGCATGTCCTCACGCAGGTCAAGCGATAAGATGCGCCAGCGGGAAGCGGATTGGCCGCCGGCTTGGCACACCGACCGGCATCCTGAAGCCAGCCTGGCAACAGATATTGCTATACCGGAGGGTACCCCCGGGAATCGGGGACTGCCATAGGAGATAGGTACCGTCGCAGGCGCCGGCCGCAGGAACCGCTGGCGTGGATTCGATGCGTCTCGGAATCGTAGTGGAGTTGGCCGACTCATTCGCCGATGATAGCATCGCGGTCATGGTGGGCAAGTCGGGGGGCGCAACCGAAAGCCCAGGATCAGCCCGGCCTTGACCGCACGCTGACTGCCCGAGGAGAGCGACGAACACCAGAGCCCAGAGCAGAGCCTGACGCTGCGGGCCGTGCGAGTTACCGGCGCGGCAGCGTTGGAGGCGCAACATCTAGCCTGGTATGAATGTGACCGGGACGCAGCCCGGTTGAAGGGCCAGTTTACCCCAGGCGAGGGGGAAAGTACAGTTGAGGTTCTGGATTCTTGAGAGAACTTAGAAGGGCCGCTCGGTGGGCTTGGCTGAGCTGCCCTAGCTCCAAACGACCTGGTCGGCCACCACCTGCCCGGTGGCATCGGTCTCCTGGCGCACGCTGTTCAGAGCGCCCCACTCCGCTGCGCTTCGGGGATAGGTATCCCACTCCGCTGCGCTACGGGGATAGGTATCCCACTCCGTCAGGTAGCGCCAGGGACTGCCATCCTCGCTGGCCAGCGGGCTGTCCCCCCGCCCGTAGAGGTAGGTCGTGGCGTTGTCCGCCCGCGCCTGCGCCAACACCGTCACCAAGGGCGCGGCCAGGCCCAGGGTGTAGGTGACCGGCTCGCCGTTGGCCACCTGCCGGCCTCACCGGTCGCTGAACCCCGGCCACGCCACCCAAGCTCTGCCGCCTTCCCGCTTGTAGATGGCGAACCTGTCCGCCGCCCGGTAAGAAACGCTTTCGAGGATGAGCTTGGGGGAGACACCCTGCCCCTCGCGGAGCTGATCACAGGCGCGGCCGCTGCTGATTACGAGCCGGTGAACAACGAACTGGGCGGCCGGCCAGACGAAAGTCAGAAGGCAATCGTTGCGTTCGGGCGTGACCCGGCCGTAGACCACGTATTCGGGTGGTCCGCGGCGTTCGACCACCGTCTCCAGGGTCACGGGGATGAGGAAGCTGACCCCCAATGTCTTCAGCTTGCCGCCCGCGAAGGTGGCTGTGCCGCATTGTCCCGGTCCAGCCTCAAGGCACTCAAAGCGCACAATCCGATCAAAGTTTTGCAACGGATTGGTTTCCTGCGTGACGGTGATGGTGCTGGCAGTGACAAAGGGCAGGGTCTGCAGCGTGCTGATCACCTCTTCTTCGCTCGAGACATCCGGCACCAGCCCGTACCAGCAGGGGGCGGCGCAGGGCTCATCGGTCAGGAAGCTGCGATCCGCCCGCGCCGGATCCATGGAGAAGATCCGCTCCTCGCGCGGCTGGCAGCCGGCGGCCAGCAGCAGGACGAGCAGGATAAGCACGAGCCACCAGCGGGCGTAGCGACGGATAGTGGGCATGCCTCACCTCTCAGCGGATGGCCGCGATCTGCTCGAGCACATACGCCTTCCGCAGCGGGCCGATGCCCCTGTGACCCGACCCGACAAGCCGGCATAGTAATCCGGGTAGATGGTGGTCGCAAACGCCTCAGCCCAGTCCTCGATCTGGGAGCCAATGCCGCCGCTGTGGGCGTAGTTCGGGGCTTTGGTCTGATTGGGCTGCGGTGGGCCGGTGACGCACGTGCGCGCGTCACCGGTCGCTGAACCCCGGCCACGCCACCCAGGGGCTTCCGCCCTCAAGCTTGAAGATGGCGAACCTGTCCGGCGCCCGATAGCCAACACCATCCAGGATGAGGGTGCGCTCGACCCCCTGCCCTTTGGCCAGCTTATCACAGGCGCGACCGCTGCTGTGATTGATGGCAGACACGATAAATTGGGCGGCCGGCCAGACGAACTCCTGCATGCACTCGTACCGTTCGGGCGAGACCGGGCCGTATGTCACGTATTCGGGCGGTCCGCGACGTTCGACCACCGTCTCGAGGGTCACGGGAATGAGGAAGCTGATCCCCAGCGTCTTCAGCTTGTTGCCGGAGAAGGTGGCTGTGCCGCATTGTCCCGGCCCCCGGGGGTATTGGCAGCCAAAGCGCAGAATTCGATCAAAGTTTTGAAACGGGTTGATTTCCTGCGTGACGGTGATGGTGCTGGCCGCGACAAAGGGCAGGGTCTGCAGCGTGCTGATCACCTCTGCTTCGGTCGAGACATCCGGCACCAGCCCGTACCAGCAGGGCGGGGCGCAGGGCTCATCGGTCAGGAAACTGCGATCCGCCAACGCCGGATCCATGGGGAAGACCCGCTCCTCGCGGGGCTGGCAGCCGGCGGCCAGCAGCAGGACGAGCAGGATAAGCACGAGCCACCAGTGGGCGTAGCGAAGGATAGTGGGCATGCCTCACCTCTCAGCGGATGGCCGCGATCTGCTCGAGCACATACGCCTTCCGCAGCGGGCCGATGCCCCGGTAATAATCCTCATCTTGGTCTTCATAGTAATCCGGGTAGATGGTGGTCGCAAACGCCTCCGCCCAATCCTCGATCAGGGGGGCAAAATCGCTGTTGTGGGCGTAGTTCGGGTCTTTGGCCCCATGTTCCGGCCGCCAGATTGCACCCGGCGGCGGTTCCTTTTCCGTATAGGGATTCCAGGGCAGGAATGCAGGTATCTCGCCGGTCCCCTGGTCACGCTCGGCTTGCAGGGTGCCGATGTGCCAGCCCAGGCAATTGGACAGCCTGCGCCCCATCCGCGCATCCCACACGTGCCCGAACTCGTGGATGATCGTGTAGATGGCGTACTGCTCCTCCCCGAAGGTGTAGTCATTGACCACGATATCGCCCACAATTGCGATCTTCGCGAGCCTCACTTCCCAGCCTGCCGGAGGCAGGCGGCGATCCGGGCATCCAGGGCCAGCACTGTCGCCTGGAATTCCGCCTCGCTCACCAGCCCTTCCCCCATCGAGGCAGAGAAATCGGATAGGTAGGGACCGTAACGGATCACCGCCCCACATCTGTCGCCCAGCAAGGGATCGTTGCCGGCGCCACAACGGATGCGCGCTTCCTGCCCCTGCCAGCCCCACGCCTGGCTTCCCGCCAGCTCCGCCCAATTCCAGCCCACCGAGGGGAAGAACACTTCGCGGTTGATGCGCAGGAAGAGAAAGGCGAGCAGGCCGTTCCGGTAGCGATAGATCGTATGGTCTGCCATCCCACGCCCCCGCTGAAAGATGACCTTCAGCGCATCCTGCGCCCCTTCCGTGGGCAGGGCCGGGGGCAGCACGTACCATTCCCGTTTCCATTTGGTGGGCATCATGTCGTCCGGCAGCAGCAGGCTCTTCAGCGGGCAGGGGGCCGGCTGGGCGTAACGCAGGCCCCAGACCAGCAGGCTACCCAGCGCCAGCAGCAGCAGCGTCACCTTCCAGCGCTTGCTCATCGGTAGCTCTTGATGATGTCGCCGAACTCATCGATCTCGGCCTTGTTTAGACTACCTCTTTCGAGATAGATTGACCACAAGAGCGCCACCTCGGACAGCAAGTGATGCTGATACAGGAAAATCCCAATCTTGTTGGCAACGACATCGGAAGGGTCATCCCGCAGCTCGCGTTGGCCGTTACTGGCGGCGTGTTCCAGCGCCGCGCCCTGCAGCAAAGTGTCCTCGGAAAAGCCGCCGACCATGCCTAGATAACCAAAGTGGATGTTGGCCCAAATGTCGTAATAGAAGATCACCTCCTCGTTGATCCCCACCACGGAGAAATCGACGGTCTGCGCTTCTCCCCAAAGGTCACCAATTTCCTTTTTGTAATCCCATTGCCCACAAACCGGGCGGGAGCGTGCATCAGCGACCAGACAGCCGAAGTAAGCTAAAGCCCCGGCCCGGGCGCCAGCGTCAGCCAAGGCGGCATCCGTCACGGAATCCGACCCCGCGAGCACCTTCTCCCACCCTGACAACTGGTTATGACGGGCACAGGCATCTGCATAGTACTGGGTACTATTCAGCTTTCGGATCGCTTGGATGGCCTCGCTCTGCGAGTCCTCGCGGATCCTCTGGACGATAAATCTGGCGACTTGATTTCCAGTCTTGAACCGCGGGGGGAACATCCCGCTGGGATCCGTTAGGTTGACAGGGTTTCCGAACCCGTATAACCAGGCATTGTACGACATGGGCCGGCGATCATCGCCCGGCCACACGTCAGCGTGTGCTGAAGCGGCCCATCTGGGGGGCATACCACCTGGCCCGCAGCCACTGCAGCCGGACGTCGCCGTCCCAACTCTCCCCGGCGTAACCGAACGGCTGCCCGCCGTCCCCTTCCAGGGGCACGCCATCCCACTCCGCTGCGCTACGGGGATTATAATAGGGGTCGAAGCGGCGCACCGCCAGCACCTGCCCCGTAGCGTCCGTCTCCTGGCGCACGCTGTTCAGCGCATCCCTCCCGGTCAGGTAGCGCCAGGTCCCGCCGCCATCCTCGCCGGCCAGCGGGCTGTCCCCCCGCCCGTAGACGTAGGTCGTCTGGTTGTCCGCCTGCCGCTCGGCCAGCACCGTCACCAACGGCGCCGCCAGGTCCAGGGTGTGGCAGCTGGCCTGCCGCCCACGCATTGCCATCACGGGTCACTGAACCCCGGCCACGCCACCCAGGCCCTGCCGCCTTCCCGCTTGTAGATGGCGAACCTGTCCGCCGCCCGATAGTCCACGCCACCGAGGATGAGCTTGGGAGAGACACCCTGCCCCTCGCGCAACCGCTGACAGATGCGATCGCTGCGGGGATCGAACCTATCCACGGTGAATTGGGCGGCCGGCCACACGAAGATGACCTCGCAGCTGGGGACTTCGGGATATACCGGGCCGTAGACCACGTATTCGGGCGGACCGCGGCGCTCGACCAGCGTCTCGAGGGTCACGGGAATTTGTAGGCTGAGCCTCAGCGTCTTCAGCCGGTTGCCGGAGAAAGTGGCCGCGCCGCATTGCCCGCTCCCCCCACGGTATTGGCAGCCGAAGCGCAGAATGCGGTCATGGCCTTGAACCTCATTGATCTGCTGAGTGATGGTGATGGTGCTGGCAGTGACAAAGGGCAGGGTCTGCAGCGTGCTGATCACCTCGGCCTCGCTCGAGACATCGGGCTCGAGCCCGTACCAGCAGGGCGGGGCGCAGGGCTCATCGGTCAGGAAACTGCGATCCGCCAACGCCGGATCCATGGTGAAGACCCGCTCCTCGCCGGGCTGGCAGCCGGCGACCAGCAGCAGGAGCAGCGGGAGCACGAGCCACCAGCGGGCGTATTGACAGAGCGTTAACATGCCTCACCTCTCAGCGGATGGCTGCGATCTGCTCGAGCACAAACGCCTGCCGCAGCGGGCCGATGCCCCGGTACAGCCTCTCATCTTTGTTTCGATAGTAATCCGGGTAGATGGTACTCACAAACGCCTCAGCCCAGTCCTCGATCAGGGGGGCGAATCTGCTGTCGTGGGCGTAGTTCGGGTTGTTGGGCCCATGTTCCGGCAGCCAGATTCTCCCCGGCGGCGGTTCCGCTTCCGTATAGGGATTCCAGGGCAGGACTCCCACGATCTCGTTGGTCTGCTCGTCGCGCTTGAACTGCAGGGTGCCGATGTGCCAGCCCAGGCGATTGGACAGCCGGCGCCCCATGCGCGCGTCCCACACGTGCCCGAACTCGTGGATGATCGTGTAGACGGCGTACTGCTCGCCCGGCTCGCCCCGGAAGGTGTAGTCGTTGACCACAATATCGGCGCCCACCCCCTCCCGCGCCGGCAGGATCATGGCCGGCGCAAAGGGCCGCATATCATCCGTGTACTGCTTCCAGCGCTTCAGGTCCACGGGCCGCCCCTGCATGGCGCGCCGCAACCGCGCGGCCCCGCCCATGGCGTTGGCCGTCAGCTGCACCGCCTGCTGCGTCCACTCCAGCTCGTGCAGCCGCCACGCGCCCTTGTTCCAGCCGGGACGCATGCACGTGTACCGACCGGGGATCGCCGTATCGGTCTGCCAGACGGCACAACGGACGCCCTCGACCGCTGCCCGGTCAGCGCTCGCCAAGACAAGCCCGCATGCGATCATCAATCGCCGCCACCAACGCTCGCAGGTCGGCGTGCGACACGGCCAGCATGGTCACACTGAGCTCACTGACGTACGGGCCATAGCGCGCAAAGTACTGGCAGACTTCTACCTTGGATGGCCCACGCCGGCTGCACCCCAGGCGGTGTTGGTCGGCAGCGACCAATAGCGTGGCCAGGTCGTCCGGGGTCAGCCAAGGGGTCTCGTCCTTGCTGGCTGTAAACCACCCCTCGGTCGTGTCTTCATAGCCTACGGTGGCGTCAGCCTTGTGCCTGAAGCGATAGATTTGGTGGGTCAGGACGCCTTGCCACTGCGTGGAGAACGCCGTTCCGATCTTTTCGATGCCGGCCCGGGCCGGCGCCAGACTTGGGCTGGGCGGTCCGGCTTGCATCCAGTCGGCAGGCGGCAGGTCGGCCAGCGTCAGCAGCAGACCGGCGATCGGGCAGGGTGCCGGCGGGATGGCTGCTTGCACCAGACAGCCGGCCGCGGTCAGGAGGACCGTAACGGCGACGATCGGCATTCCGCACCGGTGGATCGGGCGCAGCCTACTCACCGCTGCCTCCCAGCATCTCCCGGACAACCGAGGCATTCTTGACTGTGTCCGGCCCATCAAAATGGCCCACGGCATAAGGCCACCCTCCGGCGGGATTACGCCACACCCAGGGAGGGATCTGGCCTTCATTCGCGGCCGTCAGGCTTGCACCATGCGTTGCGAAAAAGCTCAGATACTCGTGATAGCTGAGTCGGCCCCGAGACTTTCGATACAGATCGATGCCAAACTGCACGTTCTGAAAGTCGCCGGGCTCATCAAAGCCGGAACGCACCCACTCGAGGTTGATATAGCCACACACTGATTTGCATCGCCAGAACGGCGTTATGACCTTGGGCGCCCACTCGAGAGGGATCAGCAGACACTGTGCTTCGCTAGCATGAGCCGGATCGATGATCTCAGCATAACCGGCGCCCGCGTGCAGCGCGGCAGCCGGGAAGCCAGCCGCGGATCCCACAAAGCCATAGAAGATGTTCCCCGGCACGGAATACTCGTACCATTTGACGTCCCTATTGCTGTCATGCAATGCAACGGCCTCGCCCCCGAATTCCTTAAGAATCTCATGCTTGAAGTCCCACTTGGCCTTGTCTTTCACGAGATAGATCCAACCTCTAACAGCCCTGACCTTATCGATCGGATTGAGGTTCGACAGCATACTCCTGATACGGCGGACGTATGGCCCGTTGGCATGTGTGTCCAATTCGCGATACAGCCAGTAGGTCAGATCTCGGTCAGTTGGCGGCACCGGCGTGCGGGGTACCATCCCACTGGGATCGATGAGAACTGTTGGATTTGCGTTTGCGTAAGCCCAGGGGTTGTAGGAGAGCGGTTGCATCTCGTCGCCACTCCAGGGATCCCGGCTCAGGAAGCGGCCGGTGGCCGGCTGGTACCAGCGCGCCCGCAGCCACTGCAGCCCGACGTCGGCGTCCCAGCTCTCCCCGGCATAGCCGAACGGCTGCCCGCCGTCCCCTGCCAGGGGCACGCCATAGGGGTCGAAGCGGCGCTCGGCCACCACCTGCCCGTAGCGTCCGTCTCCTGGCGCACGCTGTGCAGCGGATCGCGACCCGACAGGTAGCGCCACGTCCCGCCGCCATCCTCGCTGGCCAGCGGGCTGTCCCCCCGCCCGTAGAGGTAGATCGTGTGGTGGTCCGCCCGCCGCTCGGCCAGCACTCTCACCAGCGGCGCGGCCAGGTCCGGTGTGTGGCAGGCCACCTGCCGCCCACGCATTGCCATCACGGCTCGCTGAACCCCGGCCACGCCACCCAAGGCCTGCTGCCCTTTTTATAGGAGGCGAACCGGTCCGGCGCCCGATAGCCAACACCGTCGAGGATGAGCGTGCGCTCGACCCCCTGCCCTTCGCGCAGCTTATCACAGGCGCGACCGCTGCTGATCACGAGCCGGTGAACAACGAACTGGGCAGCCGGCCACACGAAGGTGAGAAAGCACTCGGCACGCTCGGGCGATACTGGACCGTATGTCACGTATTCGGGCGGTCCCCAGCGTTCGACGACCGTCTCCAGCGTCACGGGAATTTGTAGCCAGACCCCCATTGTCTTCAGCCGCTCGCCGGAGAAGGTGGCAGCGCCGCACTCTGCGCTCCCGCCGGGGTATTGGCAGCCAAAGCGCAGCACGCGTTCGTCAGGATAAAGGGTACTGGACTCCTGCGCGACGGTGATCGTGCTGGCGTCCACAAAGGGCAGGGTCTGCAGCGTACTGATCACCTCGGCCTCGCTCGAGACATCCGGCACCAGCCCGTACCAGCAGGGCGGGGCACAGGGCTCTCCGGTCACGAGACTGCGATCCGCCAGCGCCGGATCCATGGGGAAGACCAGCTCCTCGCGCGGCTGGCAACCGGCGGCCAGCAGCAGGACGAGCAGGATAAGCACGAGCCACCAGCGGGCGTGGCGACGGATAGTGGGCATGCCTCACCTCTCAGCGGATGGCCGCGATCTGCTCCAGCACAAACGCCTTCCGCAGCGGCCCAATCTCCCGGTAACGCTCCTTATCTTGAGCTTTCAAGGCACCGTAGTAAGCCGGGTAGATGGTACTCGCGAACGCCTCCGCCCAATCCTCGATCAGGGGGGCAAAATCGCTGTTGTGGGCGTAGTTCGGGTCTTTGTCCTGAACTTTCGGCCGCCAGATTTCACCCGGCGGCGGTTCCTTTTCCGTATAGGGATTCCAGCGCAGGGGCAGGATCTGGCCGGTCCGCCTGTCGCGCTCGATCTGCAGGGTGCCGATCTGCCAGCCCAGATAATAGGACAGCCTGAGCCCCATGCGCGCATCCCACACGTGCCCGAACTCGTGGATGATC
This sequence comes from uncultured Chloroflexia bacterium, assembly GCA_963783655.1. Lineage (GTDB taxonomy): Bacteria > Chloroflexota > Anaerolineae > CG2-30-64-16 > CG2-30-64-16 > CAWAOA01. The sequence goes on along the minus strand of CAWAOA010000011.1, from coordinate 470,547 downwards.
GAGTAGACGGCGTACGGCTCGCCCCGCCCGAAGGTGTAGTCGTTGACCACAATGTCGGCGCGCACCGCCTCCCGCGCCGGCCGGATCATGGCCGGGGCAAAGGGCCGCATATCATCCGTGTACTGCGGCCAGCGCTTCAGGTCCACGGCCCGCCCCTGCATGGCGCGCCGGAACCGCGCGGCCCCGCCCATGGCGTTGGCCGTCAGTTGCACCGACTGCTGCGTCCACTCCAGATCGTCCAGCCGCCACGCGCCCTTGTTCCAGCCGGGAACCATGCACGTGCACCGACCGGGGATCGCCGTATCGGTCTGCCAGACGGCACAACGACCACTGTAGTCCTTCGGGATCCGCACGTTATAGGTGGCCGCCAACGCATCGATGATCTGGTCGGCCCGGGTGGCTTCCTCTTCCGCGATCCGGCCCGAGGGATCGCGGTAGGTGAGGGGGTTGGCGCTGCCGTACAGCCAGGGGTTGTAGGACAGCGGTTGCGTGTCGTCGCCGCTCCAGGGATCCCGGCTCAGGAAGCGGCCGGTGGCCGGCTGGTACCAGCGGGCCCGCAGCCACTGCAGCTGGACGTCTCCGTCCCAGCTCTCCCCAGCGTAGCCGAACGGCTGCCCGCCGTCCCCCTCGAGCGGCACGCCATAGGGATCGAAGCGCCGCTCGCTCAGCACCTGCCCCGCAGCGTCCGTCTCCTGGCGCACGCTGTTGAGGGCGTCGCGTCCCGTCAGGTAGCGCCAGGTCGTGCCATCATCGCCGGCCAGCGGGCTGTCGCCCAGCCCGTAGACGTAGGTTGTCTGGTTGTCCGCCCGCTGCTCGGCCAGCACCGTCACCAAGGGCGCCGCCAGGTCCAGGGTGTAGGTGATGGGCGCGCCGTTCACCGCCTGCCATCAGCCGCACGCCATCGCCGTCATAGCCCGCACTCCACGCCAGCCCCGGCGCCGTCACCGCCAGCAGCCGGTCGCTCTGGTCGTAGCCGTACTGCTTATCCCCGTCGTCTAGCAGCCGACCCGCCTGGTCCCAGGTGTAGGGCTGCCCGTTCACCGCCGTCAGGCGCTGGGCGGGGTCGTAGGTGTAATGGGTGGTGACCGTCTGGGTGAGGGTCTGCGTCGCCTGGGTGCGGTTGCCCACGCCGCCCCACTCCGCTTCGCTGCGGGGACTATAGTCGTAGGCGTACTGGAAGCGGCGGCCGTCGGTGTACTGCGCATCCGTCAGCCGCTGCAGCGGATCGTAGGCATAGCGGATGCTGGTCAGCGTCTCGGTCACCGCCACCCGCCGTTGAGCAAGAGGCTGAACGCGATGAGCAGATGGCTGATACGACTCCCTGGCGATGGCTGCATGGCTCAACCTTTCGACGTCGAACGGCTGCACGGCCTCGCGCAGGTCAAGCGAGGAGATGCACCAGCGGGAAGCGGATAGGCCGCCGGCTTGGCACACCGACCGGCATCCTGGAGCCAGCCTGGCAACAGATATTGCTATACCGGAGGGTACCCCCGGGAATCGGGAACTGCCATAGGAGATAGGTACCGTCGCCGGCGCCGGCTGTAGGAACCGCTGCCGTGGATTCGATGCGTCTCGGAATCGTGGTGGAGTTGGCCAGCTCAATCGCCGATGATGGCGTCGCGGTCACACGGGGCAAGTCGGGGGGCGCAACCGAGAGCCCAGGAACAGCCCGGCCTTGACCGCACGCCGGCAGCCCGAGGAGAGCCACGAACATCAGAGCACAGAGCAGGACCTGACTCGCGGGCCGTGCGACGAACCGGCGCGGCAGCGTTGGAGGCGCAACGTCTAGCCTGGTATGAATGTGACCGGGACGCAGCCCGGCCACATTCATCCTACCCTAACGGGGGGTAAGAGTACAACAATACCGGTTCAGCGGGGCGCATCGCACGCTGGGGGCGATTTGTAGGATACGCTATGCGTGCCGATGTTGTCCCGTGTATGGGGTAGAGAACGCGCTGGGGCAACAATCAAGCCCGCTCTGCCCCGCACACGGGACAACATCGGCACGCATGGCGTATCCTACATAGTGCCCCAAACGTCGGATGCACCCGGTTCAGCGCGCCATCCAACCCCCGTCCATGCAGATGATCGAGCCGTGCATGTAGTCTGAGGCCGGCGAGGCCAGCAGAACCGCCGTGCCGGCCAGGTCGGCGGGGGCGCCCCACCGGCCTGCGGGGATACGGTCGAGGATGGCGGCGGAGCGGGCGGCGTCGGCGCGGAGCGCGGTGGTATTGTCGGTGGCCATGTAGCCGGGCGCGATCGCATTGACGTTGATCCCGTGCTTGGCCCACTCGTTGGCCAGCGCACGCGTCAGCCCGGCCACGCCGCTCTTGGCCGCGGTGTACGAGGGCACGATGATGCCGCCCTGGAACGACAGCATCGAAGCGATATTGATGATCTTGCCCCCGCCCTGCGGCATCATCTGCCGCCCGGCCGCCTGCGACAGGAAGAACACCGTCTTCAGGTTGATCTGAAGGACGTCGTCCCAGTCCTCTTCGCTGAATTCGACCGCCGGCGTGCGGCGGATGATCCCGGCATTGTTGACGAGGATGTCCAGCCGCCCCTGGCGGGCCACGAGATCCTCGACAACTGCGCGCAGGCTGCCGGCGTGGCCTCCCGCAGGTCACAACAGACCTGGTCGAAGCGGCGCCCGAGCGCGGTCACCTTTTCCCCGGTCTCGTCGCTCTCGCAGCGATCCAGCGCCACGATATCGGCGCCCGCCTCGGCCATCCCCACCGCCATCGCTTGTCCCAGCCCGCGCGCCGCGCCTGTCACCAGCGCCACCCGGCCGTCCAGGCGGAAGTTATCGAGGATCATCTGCGTCTCCCTCTTGTCTCGCGATCTCGATTTCAGTGGCCCAGCGCCTTCAGCATCGGCACCGTGCGGCCCACCCAGCCCAGCGCGGGATCGTCGACCGTCGCCTGGATGCGATGATTGCCGGCCAGGCCCACAGGTAATAGGTGGTGTAGCCGGGCGCACTGACGACGGTGTGGTAGCCGTTAGGCGCCATGAGGATCGTGCCATCGCGGATGATGTAGCCGGTGTCGATCTCGTCGTTGTAGTAGCGGCACCATACCGAAGCCGTCGGCCGGACTGACCTTGAAGAAGTACATCTCCTCGTGATAGGCCTCGCCGGGAGGTCGTCGTTCTCGTGCCTGTGCGGCGGATAGGTGCTCCAGTTGCCGGAAGGGGTGAAGGTCTCGCCGACGATCAGGCGGCGCGCCGGCAGATCGGGCTGCCCGGCCAGCGTCAGGATCTGCTGGAAGTTGCGGCTGAAGTTCGCCGCGCCCCACACTCCCGTCGTCACCTTCTCGGGCCCGATGACGTACGGCTCGGTCTGCAGATCGCTGGGCGCGCTGTACAGCGCGATCTCGGCCGGGCCGGCGGCGCGGATGGTGAAGGTGGTCGCCGCACGGGAGATACACCGAATGCGGCTTGCCGGCGAAGACGTTGGGCCGGCCGCCGACCCCGGCGAAGCTCTGGCCGCCGGCCTGGAAGTCGCCCTTGCCGCCCAGCATCACGGCGATCACCTCGCGCTCGCCGGTCTCGCCCCGGTGCTCCTCACCGGCGGCCAGGCGCAGATACTGGAAGTCGAGCAGTTGGCACGGGTTTGAAGGCAACTGGTTCAGGCCGGATGTTGAAGGAACCGTTTCGAAGTACGACATGACTACTCCTTATGTTGGCAGCATCGTGCGATCGCCGCCGGCGGCAGCTCTCGCACGATAGCTCTCCGGACTATACCGACTGTACGTCGAGCGAGACCTTGATCGTGTCTGGCTGCTCCCGGTCTACCTGGGCAAACGCCTCGCGTGCCTGGCTCAGCGGCAACTGATGCGTGATCAACAAATCCGGGTGCAGCAGCCCCTTCTCCATCAGCCGGATCGCGCGCGGGAATTCGCCGAGCGTGACGCGCGAGCCGATGATCTGGAGCTTCCTTGAACACGAGGGTCTTGAAGTGCACCGGCGACAGCTCTTCGCTCAGCCCGCAGGCCACGACGCGCCCGGCCGGGCGCGCCATACGCACCGCCTGCCCCAACGGCGGCTCCTGGCCCGCGAACGTATGGAAGTGGCCGACGCACTCGATCACGCAGTCCACCCCCTTGCCGCCGGTGATCTCGTTGACGGCGGCCACCGGGTCCGTCTCGGCGACGTTGATGGCGTAATCGGCGCCCAGCTTGCGCGCGGTCTCGAGCCGGAACGGCTGGCAGTCGGTGACGATCGTCGTGCCGGGGTCGGCGCCGTGGCACAGCACGTCGAGCACCGACAGGCCGAGCTTGCCGGCGCCGAGAATCGCTACCGTCTCCCCCGGCTGCACGCCGCCGCGCAGCAAGATGTGGCAGCCCAGCGCGTACATCTCGACCATGGGGGCGTACTCCATGGGCACGCTGTCCGGCAGCGGCAAACAGGCGGTGCGCCGGGGCCGCGACGAATTGGCCGAAACCGCCGTCCATGTCGATGCCCAGCAGCTTGAGTGTCTGGCACACGTTCTGGTGCCCCGTCAGGCAGGGCACGCACTGCCCGCAGGAGATGATCGGGTCCACCACGACCCGATCGCCCGTCTGCCAGCCCTTCACGCTCTTGCCGACCTCGACGATCGTCCCGCCGAACTCGTGTCCCTGGATCGCCGGGTACTTCACCCGGCCGTGGAACTCGCCGCGATAGACGTGCAGATCCGATCCACAGATCCCGGCGTAGCTCGTGGCTACCAATACCTCGTCCGGCGCGATCTGCGGGTCGGGCGCGTCCCCGAAACGGATGTCCCGGTCGTTCTGCAAAATTGCTGCTTTCACCTATTTGCTCCTTGCCTCTTTAGCGACTTACCGGTGGCGCGCCCAAACCTCGTGATTCACGAGGTGCGGGGGGCGCTCGTTGCGCAAGACCATCAGGATCTGCTCGGCGGAACCCATTGACATCCTGCTCACCGCCTCACGCGTGAGCGAGCCGAAATGCGGCCCCAGCAGGACGTTGTCGAGGGCGAGCAGCGGATGGCCCGGTGCGGGCGGCTCGACATCGAAGACGTCGAGCGCTGCGCCGGCGATCCATCGTTCTTCCAGCGCGCGCACCAGGGCGGCCTCGTCGACGATGGGCCCACGCGACGTATTGATCAGGTAGGCCGAACGCTTCATCGACCGCAGCTCGGGCTCGCCGATGAGCCCGCGGGTTTCGGGAGTGAGCGGGCAGTGCAGCGTGATGAAGTCCGCCCTGCGGACGAGGTCATCCAGCTCGCATGCCAGCTCAACGCCGGGTAGATCCCCGACTTCCCGGCCGCAGTGCGGGTCGTAGGCCACGACGTGCATCCCAAGCGCGCCCGCGCAGAGCTGCGCCACCCCGCGCCCGACACGCCCCAGGCCGATCAGCCCGAGCGTCTTGCCGTACACGTCGCTGCCCAGCAGCACCTGCTTTCCCGGCCAGCCGGGCGCCCGCGCCACGCGGTCGGCCCACGGCAGCCGGTGCGCCAGGGCCAGAATCCAGCCGGCCGTCTTCTCGACGACGGGTTGGGTCGGGGCGTCGGGCGTGTTTACGACGCAAATGCCCAATTCGGTGGCCGCCGCCAGGTCCACGTTGTCCACGCCGATCCCGGGGCGCCCGATCACCTTGAGCTTCGAAGCCGCTTCCAACACCGGCCGGGTGAACTGGTACTGGACGGCGGACAGGACGCCGGATGCTTCCCGCAGGGCGGTGGGCCAGTCATCTTGTAGTCCCACAGGCCCCGTTACCTCAACGTCGCAGCGCAGGAGTTCGATCGCCTCCGCTGCGGTATCGTCCCACAGCAACAAGACTTGATGCATCACTTGCCTGAGGATCCCTTCAACTTTTGACGCCGCTCAACGTCAGCTCGCGCGCCCTGTGACACGCCGCGAAGTGGCCGGGTTCGATCTCCTCGAGCGCCGGTGTCTGAATCCGGCACACGTCGACGGCGTAGCGGCAGCGCGGGTGGAAGTAACAGCCGGGCGGGGGGTTCGCCGGATCGGCTACGTCCCCTTCCAGCACGATGCGCTTCGTTCGCCGGCGCGGGTCGGGCTTGGGGACCGCCGACAGCAGCGCTTCGGTATAGGGATGCTTCGGCGTGCCGAAGATCCTGGCTGTCGATGCCACCTCGACGATCCGGCCCACGTACATCACTGCGACCCGCTCGCTGATGTGCTTCACCACGCTCAGGTCGTGGGCCACGAACAGGTAGGTCAGTCCCAGGGTCTCCTGCAGCTCGAGCAGGAGGTTCAGGATCTGGGCCTGGACCGACACGTCGAGCGCCGACACCGGCTCGTCGGCCACCACCAGCCGCGGATTGACGACCAGGGCGCGGGCGATGCCGATGCGCTGCCGCTGGCCGCCGCTGAAGGCGTGCGGGAAGCGCCGCATGTACTCGGGCCGCAACCCGACCAGGCGCAGTATCTCGGCGACCCGATCCATGCGCTCGGTCCGGTTCGTCATGCCGCCGACCAGCAGCGGCTCGCCGACGATGTCGAGCAGGGTCATGCGCGGGTTGAGGGACGAGTAAGGGTCCTGGAAGATCATCTGGATCTGCTTGCGCAGCGGCTTGAACTGGCGCTTCGGGAGCGCAGCCAGGTCAACCGTCGCTCCGGCCTCGTTCCGGTAGATGATCTCGCCGGCGGTCGGGTCCAGCACCCGCAGGATGCAGCGCGAGGTAGTGGTCTTGCCGCACCCGCTTTCCCCCACCAGCGACAACGTCTCCCCCTGCATGACGTGGAAGTTGACGTCGTCGACTGCGCGCACGTTGCCCACCGTCCGCTGGAGGAAGCCGCGCTTGATCGGAAAGTACTTGCGCAGGCCCTTCACTTCGAGCAAAGTCTGAGGATTGTTGTTATTCATCTCTCAACTGCCCGCCGGCTCTACCGGCTTCCCGTACAGAAAACAGCTAACCGCCTGCCGCTCGTTCACGTCCAGCAATTCAGGCGTATGCGTGTCGCATATGCCGGGCATATAGTCGGGGCAGCGGGGGTAGAACGGGCAGCCGGCCGGCCGGTTGTACGGATGCGGGATGGAGCCGCTGATGGTCGGCAGCCTCAGGCGCGGCTCAGATTCGATGCTGGGGATCGAGCGCAGCAGCGCCCGGGTGTAGGGATGCTGCGGCGTGTGGAAGATCTCGTCGACCGGGCCCTCTTCGACCACCCGCCCCAGGTACATCACGACCACGTCGTCGCACATCTCCGCCACCACGCCCAGGTTGTGCGTGATCAGCATGATGGACATGCCCCGCTCAGCCTGCAGGCGGCGCAGCAGATCGAGAATCTGCGCCTGGGTGGTGACGTCCAGCGCGGTGGTGGGCTCGTCGGCAATCAGCAGGCGCGGATCGCAAGCCAGCGCCATGGCGATCATGGCCCGCTGCCGCAGCCCGCCGCTGAGCTGGAATGCGTACTCGTCGATGCGGCGCTCGGGCTTGGGGATGCCCACCTGCCGCAGTCCTTCGATGGCCCGCGCCCGCGCCTCCTGCTTGTCGATCTGGCTGTGCAGCGTGATCGTCTCGACCAATCTGGTTGCCGATGGTGTGTACGGGGCTGAACGAGGTCATCGGCTCCTGGAATACGAGCCCGATCTCGCCGCCCCGGATGTAGCGCATCTCCTTGCCGTCCGAGGGCAGCGCCGTCAGTCTCCGCCTGCACGCCGTCGGGCCGCTGCAGCCATGATCTGGCCCTCGACGATCCGCCCGGGCCGGTCCACGATGCGCAGGATCGACTGCGCGGTGACGCTCTTGCCGCAGCCGCTCTCGCCGACGATCCCGAGCGTGCGTCCCGCGCGGACGTCGAAGCTCACGCCGTCCACCGCCTTGACAACGCCTTCGTCCTGGAAGAAGTAGGTCTTCAGGTCTCGGACTCGAGCAGAACGTTCTGAGTTGCCTGTGCATCACGATGATCCTGTCGCACTGATCTTATCCATAGGGATCGGCTGCGTCGCGCAGCCCGTCGCCCGGAAGTTGAACGCCAGCACTGACGATGACCACCGGCAGCGTCGGGATCAGCAGCCACGGGGAGATGGCGAGCGCCTGCACGTTCTGCGCCTGCTGCAGCAGCACGCCCCAACTGATCGCCGGCGGGCGCAACCCCAGGCCCAGGAAGCTCAGCGATGTCTCGCTGATGATCATGGCCGGGATGGCCAGGGTCGTCGCCGCGATGATGTGGCTGATGAACGAGGGCACCATGTGGCGGAAGATGATGCGCATCTGGCTGCACCCCGCCAGCCTCGCCGCCATCACGAAGTCCTCCTCGCGCAGCGACAGGAACCGGCCCCGCACCACGCGCGCCAGCTCGGTCCAGCCGATCAGCGAAATGATCAGGGTGATGGCGAAATACACCTGCTGCACGCTCCAGCTTGCCGGCAGCGCCGCGGCCAGGCCCATCCACAGCGGGATCGTCGGGATCGAGCGCATGATCTCGATCACGCGCTGGATGACGGTGTCGAGCAGCCCCGCCGTAGAAGCCGGAGATGCCGCCCAGAAGCACGCCCAGCACCAGGCTGATCGCAACGCCCACGCAGGCCGATGGTCAGCGACGTGCGCGTGCCGTAGCATCAGCCGCGACCAGAGATCGCGCCCCTGCAGATCCGTGCCCATGATGAAGAGCGATTCCTCGGGCACGGCATTCTCGACGGCGATCAGGTGCCGGTCGGTGGGGATGACGCCCAGGATCTTGTACGGGAACCCTTTGGCAAAGAAGCGCACCGGCAGCTTGACCTCGGGATCGGTCACGTAGACGCGCTTGAAGGTATTCGGATCGCGCGTGCCCTTGACGCCGTAGACGTAGGGGGAGAACTGCCCGTTGTCGAACAGGTGGATCGGCTGCGGTTTCATGAGCGAGCGCTGCGCCTCGGAAAAGTCCGGGTCGGCGTAGGCCAGGAAATCGGCGCCGATGACGGCGATGTAGAAGATTGCCAGCACGATCGCGCCCGTCATGGCCAGCCGGTGCTTGCGGAAGCGCCACCACATCAGCTGCCACTGGGTCGCTACCGCGATCTGCTCCTCGGCCGCATTGCTGTCGAGCTCATCGGGCGCGAGACGCTGTGGCAATCCGGCTAAAGCTTCTGCCATTACTGCCTCCCCAGCCGGATGCGAGGATCGACCCACATCAGTAATAGATCCGAGACAAAGGTGCCGATCACAGTCAGGATCCCCAGCAGCAGCACGATACTGCCGGCCAGGAACATATCCTGAGCGACGAGCGCTTTGAGCAGCATCGGGCCGACGGTCGGGCAGGCTAAGCACCAGCGACACGATAATGCTGCCGGAGACGATGTAGGGGAACAGGTAGCCGATGGTGCTGGCAAAGGGGTTCAGCGCCACCCGCACCGGATATTTCATGATTACGCCCGTCTCCGAAAGGCCCTTGGCGCGCGCCGTCATCACGTACGGTTTCCGCAGCTCGTCCAGCAGGTTGGAGCGCATGATGCGGATGAGCTGCGCAGTGCCCGATACGCCGAGCACGATCGCCGGCACCGGCATGTGCTTGGCCAGGTCCACGAGCTTCGCCCACGCTCCAGGGCGCGTCGGCGTACTCGGCCGAAAACAGCCCGCCGATGTTCGCGCCGAAGTAGACGAAGCCCAGGTACATGACGATCAGGGCCAGCATGAAGCCGGGGATGGCGAGCCCGATGAAACCGATGAAGGTGAAGATATAGTCGCCGAGCGAGTAGCGCCTGACGGCCGAGTAGATGCCGATCGGGAGGGCGAGCACCCAGGTGAAGATAATTGCGACCAGGGAAACGGCGATGGTGAGGGTCAGGCGGTCGCCGATGACCTCTCGGACCGGCCGGTTCCACTCCATCGCCATACCCAGATTGCCCTGCAGCACCAGGCCGACCCATTTGACGTACTGCACGTACATCGGCTGATCGAGCCCGTACTGGTCACGGAGCTGCTGCGCCTCGGCTTCCGAAACCGTGCTTCCCGACGACGACATGGAGGCGATATACGAGGTTACGTAGTCGCCCGGCGGCAGTTGGATGATCGCGAACGACAGCACGCTGATCGCCCAGATGGTTACCAGTGCCAGAACTAGCCTGCGCGGCGATATAAGCCAGCATAACTGCCTCTCCATCCCCCTCTCTCGTCGCCGAGAGAGGGGGCAGGGGAAAGGGCCTACGCCTTGAAGTAGAACGTGGCCGGGTGGGAGGTGTTTGGCGTGCGGCAGTGCTGGGCGCTCGCCTGGCGTGAGGGGATGTTCCCCATGTTGTTCTTCGCCACGCGCACACCCATGAACGCCGGCGACAGGCCGACCGTGCCGATCACCCAGCATTCCTCGAGGATGATCTTCCAGATTTCCTGGGCGGTCTTGTCGCGCTCGGCGGCCTGCTGGCCGGAGGCCGACCGGTACAGATCCATCGCCTTGACCATTTCGGGGTTGCTCGGCTTCTCGCCCTGGGCGCCGTTGCTGGCGTACCAGCGGGCGAACGGCATGCCGATATGGCATTCCGCCGGGTCGACGGGCAGAACGTGCCGCGGGAAGAGGTAGAGCGCCTCGGATCCGCCGACGGACCACATCATCATGTGGTGTTCGGCGTTGGCGGTCTTCGTGAAGGCCAGGCTGCGCTCGGTTTCCTTGACGTCCGCGTCGATGCCGATCTTCTTCCAGTGCTGCTTGATCATCTCCGACACCTGGGTGTAGGGGATGAACTGGCCGCCCACGGTCATGATCTCGATCCGCAGGCGTCCCTTGCCGTCGGTACGCTGGCGGTAGCCTTCGGCGTCCTTCTGGGTCAGGCCGGCCTTGTCGAGCAGCTCGTTGGCCTGCTTGAGGTCAAGCGTGCCCCACTTCTTGCGGTACTCTTTGCCCGGGCTCTGCGCCAGGCTCTCGTCCGGCGCGGGGGAGCCGGGGGTGCCTACACCCAGCCAGAAGGCCTCGTTGAGCTGGTCGCGGTCCATCCCCAGCGCGAGGGCGTGGCGGAAGTCCTTGTTGGTCAGCCACTTGGCGATTTCGGGATCGCCCTTGAAGGCTGTGTTGATCAACAACCCCGCATCGTTGCCGCTGAGGGAGGTGTCGAGGCGGACCGTGTAGTTGCCCTTCTGCCGGTTGTCGAGGTAGACAGGCAGCTTGCTCAGGTCGACGTGCCGCTCCTGCAGGTCATACTCGCCGGCGATGCAGCGCAGGTTGGCTACCTCGAGGTTCTCGGCAAGCGTCATGGTGATCTTGTCGATGTACGGGAGCTGGTTGCCTTCCGTGTCTACCGCATAGTAGAAGGGATTGCGCTCCAGCGTCCACGTCGGGGTATTGATCGGCGTGACGGTCTTCCACGGGCCGACGACCGGCAGGTCGGGATTCAAGGTCCAGTTGGTCTTGGCCTTGATCAGGCTCTTCCAGCTGTCGAAGCCCGCGGCCTTGGCCGCTGCGTCCACCTTCTCCTGGCCGGCATGCTTGGGCAGGAACTGCTTCAGATAGTGCGCCGGGGCATAGGCGCCCATGAAAGCGGCGCGTGCCTGGCCGGTCGCCTGGCCGCCGCCGATCAGGGTATCGCCTGCCAGCAGGTCGACGAAGAGGAAGTTGGGCGATTCGAACACGAAATCGACGGTCGTGGCGTCAACCTTGACCAGCTTGCCCGGCTTGCCGGCGACCTGGAATTCGGGCATGGGCGTGGGCACGAGGTCCTTGTTGCCGTAGATGTCCTCAAACCAGAAGACAAAATCGTCGGCGGTGAACGGCTGGCCGTCCGACCACTTCATCCCCTTGCGCAGCATCACGGTGATCGTCTTGCCGTCGGCGCTGATCTTCCACTCTTTGACGATCGCCGGCACGATCTGAGTGCCGGTGTAGTCGAACATCAGCATCTTGTCGGTGGAGACGATGCGGTTGCCGTTTTCGGTGTCGGCCGGCCCGGTGAAGGCCCGGCGCCAGTTGCCGCCATACTTGCCGATGCCCTCAACGGGCTTGACAACCATGAGGTCGGCTACGTCGGGTAGACGCTTGTCGACGGACGGGATCTTCCCGGCCTTGACGAGGTCCGCAAGCATCGGAGCTTCGCCGAATTTCTTGGGGAACTGGGCAGCTTCGCGGACGATCGTGGGGCCTTCCAGCTTGCCCACGAGCTGATCGCCGATCTTGCTGGCGGCGGCCGGTGCTTTCGTGGCGGCGGGGGCAACCGCTGCGGTTGGAACAGCGGACGCGGCCGGTGCGGCCGGTGCAGCCGGTGCAGCCGGTGCGGCCGGCGGTTGGGTGGCCGCTGGCTTGGGGGCCGGCGCTTGCGTGGCCGCAGGCGCCGGTGTGCTTGGCGTGCAGCCTGCTACGATGGCTGCCGTCGTCGAGACGCCGGCCATCTTCAGGAAATCACGCCGGGACAGACTCTTCCTCTTCTTGGACATGGTACCTCCTTGTATCGTCAAAACACCCCGTATTTGGCAAATGCGTCTTTCATCGACAGGCCGCGGCTCAACTCGCCGCGCATGCCCGTCTCGTTGTGGACCCGCGTCTCTGCTTCGGCCAGCACATCCTCAATCATGGCCTGCGGTACGACGACCACCCCGTCGGAATCGCCAAAGATCAGGTCGCCGGGGACAATCGCCGTCTTCCCGATGGTGATCGGGATCTGCCACGCCTTGATGGACCAGCGTCCGATGGAACTACCCGGGGATTTGAACCGGGCAAACACCGGGAAGCCCAAGATGTCGATAAAGGGCACGTCACGCACCCCGCCGTCGATCACGGCGCCGGTGCAGCCGCGTGCGCGCGCTGCGGTCGACATGATCTCGCCCCAGTGGGCGGATTCCATGTGGCCGCCGCACGACCAGATAGAGACCGTTCCCGGTGTGATGCTGTCCAGCATCTCCAGGCGCAACAGGCTGTCGTCGCTTTCGACTCCTGCGGGTTCGCCCAGACCGGTGAAAGCCAGGCCGGCCAGCCGGTCTGCTCGAGTGAAGGCGGTGAGGTAGTACGGCAGCACCTGCTCGCGGCGGCCCAGGCTGTCGAGTACGTCACCGACGATGCCCGTATACAGGGCCTTGTACCTTTCGCAAATCTGGTCTACTTGTTTGCTGTCCAACCTGTTTCGTCCTCCTTTGCCGGATCGGGGAATGATGGTTATCAGAGCGGGGGCGGCCACTAGTATGACGCGCCCGTATACCCAAGCCTCCGGGAAATCGCCCGCGCCGTTTCCCCCACGTGGACGCTGATGCTCGGGATATCCTCTCGGGCCATCCTGGACACGGGGGCGGAAATACTCACGGCCGCTGTGGGACGGCCGGCGTAATCAAATATCGGTGCTGCCACACAGCGCCCACCGGGCTCGTTCTCCTCGTCATCGAAGGCGTAGCCCTGGTTGCGCACCTGCTCCAGCAGGGCGCGGAGACACTGCGGATCGGTAACGGTGCGGGGGGTCACAGGTTTCAAGCCGTGGAGCCGGATATGGGCCTCCACTTCGAGCGGGGACATGAAAGCCAGCATCGCCTTGCCAAGCGCCGTGCTGTGCGCCAGCATGCGCTTCCCGACCTCAGCGCGCATACTGAGCACGCGTGTGGAGAGCAAGCGATCCACATAGACGACGTCCGGACCGTCGAGAACGGCGAGGTTCACCGTCTCGTCGTACTGGTCGCGCAGCTCCTGCAGGTAGGGGAAAGCTAACTGGCGGATTTCGATACCGTTGAGGACGATCCCTGCGCGCTCGACGAGCTTCATGCCCAGCCGGTATTTACGTGTTTTGGGGTTCTGAGCCAGATAACCGTTGGCTTCAAGGGTGTAGATGAGACCGGCCGCCGTGCTCTTGTGCAGACCGAGCTGGCCGGCAATCTCGGTCATGCCGAGTTCGGGGGTGCGCTCGGTGAAAACCGCGAGGATAGCCAACGCGCGCTGTACGGAGTTGACCGGGTGAACCAAATCAGCCATTGACGTGGACCGCCTTGACTCATACTGACGAGACGAAGCCGGGTCGAGTGAACTGTTCGGCTATGCCGTACGATGGATTGTAATGTAGCACACGGATCTTAGCATGCACGCCGGTGGAAGTCAACCTGACGTCGTCGCCGAAATTGCCGGTGCTTCGGCCTGTCGCATGGCACGCACCCCTCGCGGGATGACCCGCTCCCCGCGGCGCTCGGCTCCGCTCTATTGGCCAGCATTGCCTTCCCGATTGATACCGTAGCTGCAAAGCAGCCGGCGTTAACCCCAGGCAGGACGCGGCGGGAACCTGCTTCCGGCAGCTTTGCTGTCGCATGGCACGTACCACCTGCGGGACGACCCGTTTCCCCGCGGCGCTCGGCTCCGCTCTGTTGGCTAACGTTGCTTTCCCTTTGATACCGTAGCTGCAAAGCAGCCGGCGTTAGCCCCAGGCAGGACGCGGCGGGAACCTGCTTCCGGCAGCTTTGCTGTCGCATGGCACGCCCATGTTCCGGGACCGCGGCGCGGATGCGGGACGCCGCGGCGGGGCAACGCGCGTCTCGCGGTTTCCCGCGCCGGTTTGTGCAATGCGACAGCAAAGCTGCCGGAAGCCAGCATAGCCGCGTCCTGCCTGGGGTTAACGCCGGCTGCTTTGCAGCTACGGTGGTAAGGGGGAGTATCAAGAGGGAGTATCAAGAGGGAGTATCAAGTCGTACAGCGCCAGCACGCGCGCCACCATCGTCTCCGCCGCGAACTCGGATCGAGCGTGTTCCCGGGCAGCGGCGCCCATGCGCAGGCGTTGTTCGGGATCGGCAAGCAGATCGTTGATGGCGGTGGCCAGCGCCCCAGGATCGCGGGGCGGGACTACCCTTCCGGTCAGGCCATCCACGTTGATGTAGCTGGTGCCGGTGCCCAGCTCGGTACACACAGCCGGCAGCCCGCTGGCCATCGCCTCGACCATCGCCAACCCGAACGCCTCGCTGCGGTGGCCGGCGGGCAGCACGTACAGGTCGGCGGAGCGGTACAGCGCGGGCAGCTCCCCGTCGCTCACCTCGCCGAGCCAGCGGATGCGCTGCTCCAGCCCCAGATTGGCCGCCAGCGCCTGCCACTCGCGCGCCATCGGTCCCGTGCCTGCCACCAGCAGACGTGCATCGGCATCGATCCGCGGCAGCGCCGCCAGCAGCGTATCCAACCCCTTGTAGTAGCGCAGCCGGCCGACAAACAGCAGCACCGGCTTTCCCGACGCGGGCCGGTACCGGGCACGGGCCTGCGCCAGGATGTCGGGCGCGGGGGGCTCAGCGAAGCGGGCAAGAGGGATGCCGTACGGGATGACGTGCACCTTTCCGGGCATAGGCAGCAGGTACTCGCTCCGGGCCATGGGCGGGCTGCCGGCCACGATCGCATCCATCCGGCTCAGCACACGCCGCATCAGCGGGCGATAAAAGCGCAGAACGGATGACTGCCGCACGATGTCGCTGTGATAGGTCATCACCGAGCGCCGCCCCCGGCGGAACAGCCACTGGCTCACCTCGCCGACAGGATAGGGGAAGTGCAGGTGCACGATGTCGGGCGATTCTCGTGAGAGCCGCCAAGGCAGCGCCAGGCTCAGCGGGGTCGAGGCGACTGTCGCAAGGCGGGCGGCGCGCACCACGCGCACCCCGTCTTCGTGCGTCGAGGTGGTGTTCATTCCTGCCGGGTTTGTGACGAGCACCGCCACTTCGTGTCCGGCCGCTGCCTGGGCGTGCGCCAGCAAGGCTGACGTGGCCCTCGATCCCACCGATCACCGGCGGGTAGTCCTTGTAGACGTGCAGGATCTTCACCCGGCACCCCCGGCGACCGCCCGGTACAACTCCAGGGTGGCAGCCGCCGACCGCTCCCACGAGAAGCGTGCCGCCTGCTCGAGCCCGCGCTCGCGCATCTCTCGTGCCAGCGGCCGGTCGCGAAGAATGCGAGCAGCTGCCTCAGCCCAGGCTGCGGGGTCCTGCGGCGGCAGCAGCCGCGCTGCCTCGCCGGCCACCTCGGGCAGGCTCGAAGCGTTGGAGCTGATCACGGGCACGCCGCACGCCATCGCCTCCAGCACCGGCAGCCCAAAACCTTCGTAACGCGAGGGCCAGAGGAAGAGCGAGGCGCCGTTGTACAGATACGGCGCCTCGGCATCGGTCACCGGGCCGAGGAAAAGCAATTGCTCGCCCAACCCCAGCGCGCCGGCCAGACGCTGCGCGGCCGGATAGCGGGCATCCCAGTGCCCGGCTATGACGAGCGTCTCGCGACCGCCGGCAGCGCAGTAGGCGGACCAGGCGCGTACGAGCAGCTCCAGGTTCTTGTGCGGCTTGTTGCTGCCAAAGTAGAGGGCGTAGCTGGGGGGCAGGTCGTGCGCCGCGCGCCACGCTTCCAGCTCGGAGCGCGGCAGCACGCGAAAAATCGGGTCTGCCGCCGCCGGGATCACGGACACGAGCCCGCGCCTGACGCCGAAGGCAGCGCGCAAGTCCCGCTCGGTGGAGTGCGACGTGGTGATGACGGCCCGCGCGCGCCGCAGAGCCAGCCGCATGGCAAAGCGGAAGAAGAGGCGAGCGCGTGCGCTGCCGTCTTCCGGCAGTAGAAGCGGGATCAGGTCGAAGGCGGTGAGAATGGCCGGCGCACCCGGCCGGTACGGCATCAAGTAGTACGGGCTGTGGTAGAGAGATCCGTTCAACTGCCGCACGACGGCGGGTACTCGCCACTGTGCGCCGGGTGAGAAAGGGGAGACCGGCACGTCACGCACGTGCACCCCCGTATCCGGCGCGGGCATAGGGCCGCGTTCGCTGCGCCCGTCGACGAGCAACACCAACTCTTCATTCGCGGACAGCAGCGGGGGGAGGGCTTGCGCCAGGCTCGTGACGTAGCGGCCGATACCGGGGAAATGCGGCGTCGCCGTGCGGGCATCCAGAACGTAGCGACGGCGAGCGGGCGGCATCAGCGGCGGCGCTCCCCGGCCGCGCGCGCCATCACCTCCCGGTACAGCGCACAGGTGGTCTCGGCTGCAGCGCGCCAGGTGAAGCGGGCAGACTGCGCCAGCCCGCGCGTGCGCAGCTCGGCTCGCAGGCCCGGTTCTCCCGCAAGCCGGGTGATGGCGGCGGACCAGGCGGGCACATCTTGCGACGGCAGCAACAGCGCGGCGTCTCCGGCGACCTCGGGCAGGCTGGAGGCGTCAGAACAGGCCACGGGCAGGCCGCACCCCATCGCCTCGAGGATGGGCAGCCCGAACCCCTCGTAGACCGAGGGAAAAAGGAAAGCCTCGGCGGCGGAATAGAGCGCGGGCAGGTCATCGTCGGCGACGTAGCCGGTAAACAGCACGTCGCCGGCAATCCCCAGCTGCTCAAGCCGCGCAAACGTCTCGTCGTACAGCCACCCCTTCTTCCCGGCAATCACCAGCTTCATCCCGGCGGGCCGGGCCGCTGCCCACGCCTCGAACAGGGTAATCAGGTTCTTGCGCGGCTCGATGGTGCCCACGTACAGCATGAATCGCTCGGGCAATGCGTGCGCGGACCGCACGCGTAGCTGCTCGTCGTGTCCTGCCACGCGGAAATGATCGGCCGCAGCCTCGGGAATCACCGTCACCTTGCCGGCCGGCACGTGGTAGGCATCGCTCAGATCGCGCCGGGTCGCCTCGGATACCGCGATGATATGGGTCGCGCGGCGGCAGAAGAGCGGCATCGCCGCGGCGAGATACCAGCGGTTCAGCGCCTTGTGGTGCTCGGGCAGATGGCGGAAGATGAGGTCATGCACGGTCAGCACCGTGGGGACGTTCCGGAGCGGCAGCAGCAGATGCTCCGTGGCATGGAATAGAGACGCACCGGGCACGAGCCGGTTGAAGGGCAGGCGCGCGTACCCGCCGGCCAGCACCAGCGAGCGCCAGGGCTTGTAGCCCAGCCTCACGGTACGCACGGGGACCTGCGGCAGCGTGGGCAGCGGCTCGACCCCCTGCTCGGCGTTGTAGAACAGCGCGAGCTCGCCCGGCAGCAGCGGCGCCAGTGCGGCGGCCAGGCTTCCCGCATAGCGCCCCAGCCCGGCGCGGCGGTGGACCGCGGCCGAGACGTCGACGTACACCGGCCGATTCGTGAGCGAGCGCTCGGGAGCGGCCATCCTAACGCCGTCCTGCGTAGAGGTGCGGGTCCTGGGCGCGGCCCAGGCGCTCTCGCACCCGTTGCTGTAGAGCGCGTGGAGCATCCGGAGACCCCAATGCCGCGCCCGGCGGATCCAGAACCATGGATTCAACGGGCGGAGCCCATGCCGCTCGCTAACGGCGAGCGCCTCGCGCCAGTGCCGCTCGGCCTGGGAGACGGTCTTCGAGCCGCTTTGCATGCGAAACGCCGCGACCGGCTCCGGCAGGTAGTGAACCTTGAAAGCGCGGCCGGCGCGGATGAAGAAATCGAAGTCCATGGCGTAATGCAGGCTTTCGTCGAACAAACCTACCCGCTCGACGACACTTCTGCGCCAGAAGACGGCCTGCTGCGGCAGGAACTCTCCTCGCTCGATGGTCCGGCGGAGATCGAACGGGCGGGCCGGGAGCATCCCCAGCGCTCGACTGCACTCGTCCACCACGCGGCACTCGCCGTAGACCAGGCCCGCCTCGGGCCGGCGCTGCGAACGCACCGGCGATCCGCCCGATGCCACCGGGCAGATAGGTATCGTCGCTGTTCAGGTAAGCCATGATCTGGCCGGTCGCCATGCGCAACCCCTTGTTGATCGCGTCAGTCTGCCCGCGATCGGGTTCGGATGTCCAATGGAGCCACTGTTCGTAACGCTTCAGCACCGCCGCGGTCATCGTCGGTAGATCCGCCGTCCACCACGATGTACTCCAGGTCAGGGTAACCCTGCAGCAGTACCGAGCGGATCGTCTCTTCGATGAAGGCGCCCTGGTTGTACGAAGGGGTCACAACCGTAACCCGCGGCCAGGGGGAGCCATCGGGCATCAGGCCCGGCAGAGGGACGCTCTCCTCGGTCCATGGCCAGCCCTCTCGATCCGGGCCGGGTGCGGGCAGCTCCTGCAGCGAAGGGCTATGCATGGCGTCCGGCTTCCGGCATCAGGCTGCGATACAGGTCGCGATAGGCCAGCGCGGTCGCGTCCCACGAGAAGCCAGCCACGCGCTGCCGCCCCCGCACCACCAACTGCTGCCACACCGGTTCCTCCGTCCAGACCCGCCGGATGCACGCGGCAAGCTGCTCCGCATCCTGTGGGTCAAACAACAGTGCGGCGTCGCCGGCCACCTCGGGCAGCGACGTGGCGTTGGAGCAGACGACCGGCGCCCCCGCCAGAAACGCCTCCAGAACCGGCATCCCAAACCCCTCGAAGTAGCTCGGAAACGCGAACGCCCGGCAGCTCCGGTACAGGCACGCCATCTGGAGCGGGGACACGTACCCAAGGAAGCGGACTTGATCCGCCACCCCCAACTCCCGCTGCATGCGCTCGAGGACAGCATAGTAGCCGTTCTTCGTGCCCGTGCAAACCAGCGGCACCACCAGATCGTGTTCGCTGCGGAGGATCCGCAGCGCCTTGAAGAGCGCGGCGTGATTCTTGTGCTCCCATGTCTGCGCCGGGTAGAAAAGGAAAGCAGCAGGCAGATCGTGCTCCCGCCGCACGGCCTCGATCTGACCCGGCGTGGGCTCCGGGTACGCAGCCAGGACAGGGGCCAGCGGGATGACGCGCACCTTCTCTTCGGGCAGCCGGTAGTGCCGCATCAGGTCACGCTTCGACCACTGAGAGGCGACGACCACCACCTGCGCCTGCGCGGTGAGCGCGCGGTACTGCTTCTCCCTGACCGACCGGTCGCGCGGCGTGAAGTTGCCCGGCAGGTGGATGTGCTGGAGATCAAACGGCTGGTAGATACTCGGGAGGCGCGTGCGGAAGCCGTTCTGCGTGGCAAAGTGCATGACGCCGGCCCCGGCAGCCTCTACGGCTCCGTCAGACGCCGGCAGGCGATATTCGAGTGGCCCGAGGAGCGGGCTGAAGCGGTGCCAGATCGAGCGCATCGCCGCCCGGATGCGGCTCGAGCTCCCGCGCGTCCGGAGCTGCCAGGGCGGGGGCGATCCCTCCAGCAGCCGGCAGCGGCCGGCAAGATACGGCCTCAGCCAGTCGTTCGCCCCACGATAGGTCAGGAAGAGGTACTCGTCGCCGGCATCGCCCAGCCGGGACAGCCCGTGCGCCATCCCGATCAGCACCTGCTCGACCCCGCCGGCGACGCCGCTGACGAGCCGGGCATCGAGGCATACGCGCCCGCCGCTCACGGCCTGGTCGCCCAGAAGGAGTAGAGGCGGCCCGGAACCCGCCGCCTGACCCAGGACCACACGATGGCGCGCACGCCCGGCACGTTCGCCAGGATTCTGCCGGGCGTTCCGAAAAGCCGCTCCAGCCGCAGCGCGGGGTAGCGGGCCAGCTCCTCGCGTGAGACCGCGGCGGGGTGTGTGTTCAGCACCGAATCGAAGGGCCCGTAGACGGCCTGCACTTCCAGCCCTGCGTGCCGGATAGCGCCCAGGTAGGCGGGCAGGGAATAGGCGCTCTCGCTGCCGGCGAGCCGGTACATGAGATGCTGTCTCCGGAACGCATCGAGCTGCCGGCGGTCGTCGACTACGTGCTCGCGGCACGCGAGGAAGACTCCGCCCGGACGCAGAACGCGTGCCGACTCTCGCAGCACCGCATCCAGATCGGCTACGTGATGCAGTACCTGGCGCACATAGACGACGTCGATGCAGGCATCGGACAGCGGCACGCTTTCGCCGGTCCCGGCCAGCAGTTGCACCGGCAACCCCACTGTCGCCCGCCCTGCCGCCCCGCGCCCCATAACGGGACTGGCGTCCGGCTCCAGGGCCCACACGCGGGCGCCGTTCGAGGCGAACGCATGGCTGGCGAGGCCCGTGCCTGCGCCCAGGTCGAGCACGTCTCCCCGGATTCTGATCACCCAGCAGCCGGCGTACCTCGGCGAATTCGCCCGACGCAGAAAAACGCACGGCAGCCAGGGCCGGATCCTCGTCCAGATATGCGTCGCGGAGCCATCCGGCCGCGCCGGGTTGCGCCCGCAGGTGCAGGATCGCTGCTTCGGTTGTCGGAAACGGGAAGCGCTCAGGCGGCAAGGATCTCCTCCACGGCGGCGCGCAGCGCAGATGCAAATCGCTCCGGTGAATGTGCGGCGGCGCAATAGGCGCCGCTGCGGGTGGCGCGTTCCGCGACGTCCCCTGGATCGAGAGCCGATGCAGCCAGCACGGCGTCGCGGACCGCAGCCGGCTCGAGCGACGCGATGCGCACGCCAAAATCGCCGATGTGGACCGATGCCTGCTCCGGCACCACGGGCACCAGGCCGCCGTTGCCCATGGTGTTCAGCACCGAGGGTGCGCCGCCTTCCGAGCAGGAGGGCAGCACCGAGAAGGCGCAGCGCACGAGCAGATCGCGGAAGAGCGGGGAATCGAGCGACACGAAGCCGTGCGCGAAGATGTTGGGGGTGTGCTCGAGTTCCTGCCGGTAGAGGGCCGTGAAGCGCGGCTCCGCGTCCAGCGGGCCGCAGACGTGAAGCTCAAGATCGGGCAGTCCGGCGAACGTTTCGAGCAGCAGATCCAGCCCCTTGTGGACCAACCCCGTCCCGCCAAACCAGAGAAAGCGGCGGCGCGCGGCGGCGAAATCCTTTCCGGCGAGCAGGTCCCGGTAGTCGCAAACCGGGTGATAGGGGGCGGGAAGCACGTAGACGGGCTTTTGCGTGAACCGGCGATAGCTGTCTGCGGCCAGCTCATCTCCCAGGACGAGCGTCGCATCGGCCACGGTCGTGATCGAGGTCCAGTCCCGGCCGGCGAAGCGGCTGCTTTCGAGCAGCCATTCGCCCCGCTTGCAGTACACCGCTTCCACTCGCTCCAGCGTAGCAGCGTTGCTAGCGGCGTTGTGCCAGCCGGGAAAGTAAGCGACGGTTCGGGCCCCGGCCCTTCGCGCGGCGCCGTAGCTGTTGACGATGGGGGCGCCGTAACCGAACAGCAGATCGTATTTTCGGTACTCGATCGCCGTTTCGTCTTCCAGGTGAACGACGTCCACGTTGTATCCCAGGTCATCCAGGAGCCGGGCGATGATCCGCACCTCGAGACCGCTCGTGTGTACCTTGCGCTCGGGCAGACGGAACGGGTAGATCGTATAGGATAGCAGGGCCGAACGGGGATGATCCGAGCGGTTGACGTTCTTGACCATCCCCTGGGCGAGCCTGCGCAACACCAGGCGGCGGAGCGCGGTATCCGCACGCGGTGGCAGCCAGCGCCGCACCCGCGCCCACGCAGCCACCCAGATTCCTGCCGCCAGCGCTCATCTTACCTTGCCCTTCACGAATTCCGTCGCGCATCCACGGAGCTGTCGCTGCGCCAGAAGGCAAGCGGCGCTTCCAGGCACACGCTGGGGAAGAGGGAGGCCACCCGCAACTGGAAATCACGGTCGGAGAATGCGATCACCCGCCGGGACTTGTCCGGGTAATACCCGCCTGCCGCCCGCCAGGCGCTCGGGAAAAAGGCGCTCCCGGAGTGCGTGATGTTGAACTGATTCGCGCCGGAAACGCGCGCCACTGCTTCAGGTTGGTAGCGCGTCAGGGGGATCTCGAGATAGTCCGGCCAGCGCGTACGCAGAACCCGGCCGGCCGGATCTGGCGGTGGAAAGCCCGCGCCCGAGAAATGGATCGCCGTTCCCCCGATCAGCATCAAGTCGTGCTGTTGGCTCAGGACGCCGACCACGACCTCTGCCGCGTCGTGCATCAGGTAGTCGTCGTCGTTCAGCACCATGCACAGCGATGCTCCGGCCTGGGAGATCCCCAGGTTGAGTGCCGCTGCCTGCCCCGAATTGCGCGCTGTGCGCAGCAAGGACGCGTCGATATCTCCGGGCAGCCGCGGGATGAGCGCCTGCAAGCGCGCGTACGTATCGTCGGTTGAGTGGTCTTCCACAAAAATTACCCGCAACGGCCGGTAGGTCTGCGCCGCAATCGACTCGAGCGTCACACCCAGGTGAACCGCGTGGTTGTAGCACGGCACGACGATAGCGACGCTGCCGTCCCAACCCCTCTCGATCGAGACCGGGGTGTGCCGGGCGCGAAAGCGTCGCAGCCGGTCCGGACGCAAGCGATCGACGAAGCGCGCTGTCACGCGCCGCCGGAGCCCGGAGGGCAGCAGCCGCCACAGGGTGCGGCGTAGGGGCCGCGGCACGACACGACGCATCAGCCCACCTCTGACGAGCGCGCGCTCACGAGGTAGACGAGGGACGTCTCGCCCACACGTCGCATCTGGCGAAACCCGGGCTCCTGCGCATACAGCTCGTTCAGGGCGACCGTCGTGCCTTCCCAATCCCACGACCCGTAATCGTGCCAGACGATGACGCCGGCGCCGTCCCGGAGCAGGCGCCGGGCGCTTCTCGAGTCGGCCAGCACGTTCCGGTAGGAATGGTCCGCATCGATAAAGACAAAATCGATCTTCCCGTGGTAATGCGAGAAGTCAAAGCTGGTGGAGTCTCCGTACAGCTGCTCGATCCGTGGTTCCCACTCCGTGCCGCGATAACACGTACCCGGCCGCGAGCCGGGCAGATCCAACGTGTAGATGCGGGCACCGCTGGACGCGTTTGCAGCCATGTTCGCCGTCGTGCGGCCGTCCAACGTGCCGATCTCGAACAGCGTATCGGGCGCATGCGTCTGAATCAGAGCGGCGATGGCGCCGAGCTCGGCAAGCGATACGCTGCCGGGCTCGGCCGCGGGATGGATGATGGTGATCGCGGGCGCCCGCTCGAGCAGATCGGATAACGGAACCATGGGAATGCGCGCCGGCACCGGCCTGTAACCCAGCTCCGCAGCGACCCGATAGAACCGCTTGCGTCCGGCAACGGAGAGCATCCCGGCGCTCGCCAGATACAGGAAACGGATGGCGGCGTATCCATAGCGAGCGAGAAATCGCAGCGGCCTCTTCACATCGCCCTCTCACCGTCCGTCGTGCGGTCTGCCCGGCTGCGCTGCATCGCCTCGAGCTTCAGGCGCGCCCGTTTCACGAGGGAGCGCCGCACACGTCGCTCAAAGAACGCAACGTCGAAATCCACGCTCGGGCACACGTGCGGCGGGTGCACCAGGTTCGCGGTATCGAGTGGGAAAACAGGCAGCGTCGGGTCCACGATCTGGCTGGTGTGCGTGCCCTCGACCCCGATGTTCGAGACGAGGTTAACCCGCGGAACGACACTGAGGCCGCTGTTGAACAGGCAACTATAGAACCAGGCGATGTCCCACGTGTCGACCCGGCCTCGATAGGCCATCTCAAACAGCCGCTCGAAGTAGCGCTGCATCTCGCGGGTGGGGTAGAAGGCGGCAAGCGCATGCTCGGAGCGCAAGCGGGGCCACTCCGCCATCTCCAGATCCATCTGCCGCCATGCGCGCCGCCAGGTTGCCCACCCCCAGATATTGAAGTAGCGCGAGAATAGATAGGAGGCGGTCGCCGGAGTCTGCAGCTGGTGGTTGCTGCCGCCGATCATGGCGATGCGCTCGTCCGACCGGTAGCGGGCGAGAAGCTGTGTGCAGAAGCTGAAGAAGCTGGGATGGGGAACGCAGTCGTCCTCCAGGACGATCGCCTCTTCCACCTGCCCGAACGCCCAGGTCAAGCCTGACGTTACCCGCTCGCGGCATCCAAGGTTCGTGGGGGCGTATTCGGTGAGCAGATCGCACGGCCAGTCGATCTGCTCGACGACGGCGCGCGGCTGCGCAGCGCTCCGGCTCTCCGGGACGACCGGGGCGTGGACCGTCGGCGACGACGAGCAGCGTGCGCGGCCGCGCCGCTGCGACCTGCCGGAAGACCTGCGCGGTCGTATCGGGCCGGTTGAATATCACCAGCACTACAGGCGTCTCCAGTTGCCCCTCAGCCATCGGATCGCCTCTCTCCGGCTGCCGCCGGCCCGGCGCGTCCCTGTCGCAGCCGCCGCCCGTGCTCGTAGTATGCCCCCAACACGGAGATCTCGCCGAGCAGGCGTTCGTAAACGTAGTTCTGCCAATACGGATAGCGCCGGCGGTCGCGCAACGGTACCTGCAGAATGCCGAGCGCGATTCTGGCGATGCGCAAAAGCGCGGCGCCTGCCAGACGGACAGGACCGGCTGCCTGCAGCCGGGCGCTCGGCTGCACATCGTAGCCGGTGCTGCCATGCATGAACCGGTCACGAACGAGCCAGCGCCAGGTCATCTTCTGCGGGCGCACCAGGTGATATACGAAGAGCGCGGGGTGGTAGTACGCCACCATCCCCGGATCGTGAGCCCGCAAACGCTGCAGCAGCTCGGTCTCCTCGCCGTACCCGATCGCTGCCGCCACCATCCCCAGCGCCGGGTCAAATCCGCCTGTGACACCGAGCAGGTCGCGGCGCACGAACATGTTCGCGCCGTTCAGGTATTCGCTCGCCTCGAGCGGCCGCGGGGTAGCGGTCTTGCAGTGCGACCCGTAAGCGTCCAGATACCAGCGTGGCTTCGGCGTGTTGTAGAACGCATAGTAGGGTCCCCCGAATGCCGGAGGGGCCGGCGAATCGATGATCCGCAGCGCCCGCGCAATCCAGCCGGGCGGCACCTTACAATCATCGTCGACGAAGGCCACGTAGGCGCCGTTCGCCTCTCGCCAGCCGCGGTTGCGTGCCCGCGACAGGCCCGGCAGCGGCTCGTAAAGGTAATGCACCTGCGCGGACTTGCGGCAGTACTCCCTCACGACGGCTGCCGTGGTGTCGCTCGAGCCGTTGTCGACCACCAAAACCTCGTACCCTTCCCGGTCCGCGTCCTGCGCCAGGAGTGAATCGAGCAGGCCGGGCAGCAGCTCCGCCCGATTATAGCTGCTCACCACCACAGACACGAGGAGACGTCCCACGGTGGGATTGCCCGGCTGCGTCATCTTCCCCCCACGATCGCCAGGCGCAAGCGCCGTCTGAGTGAAACGCCGGATCCGGACGCCAACGGGGAGGCTCGGTAGATCGACGAGATCCCGCGCACCGCCGAGGCTGACTCACAGACCGTCATCCATCGCTCCGCGAGGGTTGCAGCGAACGCCGGCTCCGGATATGCGTCGTGCGCCCGGTTGGCTGCCCTGAGCCGGAGCAGCCACCGTTCGCAGGCTTCCACGAAGCCGCGTTCCGGCAGCACCGGCCCGCTGCTGACCGCCCGGTGCAGCGCCATCTCATCTGGATCGGGCTCGATTCGCAGCTTCTGCAGACCGGCAAGCTGCACCCGGCCCGCGTAGTCAGCCATCAGCTCACGGCCGCGTTGCGAGGTGGAAGCGGGATGCACGCGGTGAAGCAGCAGCACTTCCGGTAGATTGGCGAACCGGACGTGCCCGGCGGCCTGCAGCCAGAAGTCGTAGTCCTCAGCCACGGGGTAACGGTAGGAAAGCCCCGCTTCTGTGTATAGCTCGCGGCGTACCATCGCGGCAGGATTGGCGATGGGCGAGTTGAAGAGCATCCGGGCGCGTATGGCGGCGTCGCTTGTGGGGTAGCGCCAGGTCTCGGCCCTTTCGGTCCCCAACGTGCGCACCCACGAGCCGCACACGCCTATGGCTCCGTTTCCTTCCATGAAGCCAACCTGTCGCTCGAGGCGGCGCGGCAGCAAGACGTCATCCGCGTCGGCCCATGCGATGTAGCGACCCGTCGCAGCACGCCACGCTACGTTCCGGATCTCGGGCAGGCCAAGGTGCGCGCACGAAAGCAGGCGCACGCGCCGGTCCGCAGCCGCGTAGCGCCCTGCGATCGCGGCGGAGCCGTCCGTCGAGCCGTCGTCGGCGATGATGAACTCATAGTCTGCAAAGCTCTGGGTGCGTACGCTCTCCAGGGCGGCGGCCAGGTACCGGGCGCCGTTGTAGACGGGCATCACGACGCTGACCGGCACGGGAGATGCCATCTACGCCGCCGGTTCCCGGGTCTCGAACGCCAGCTCGACCTCTTGATGGCAGCCGTCCGGGACGAATCCATCGAAGGCCGGCGAGCCGGATCCGCCGTCCCTCGTCAAACATCTCCGCCAGGCGGTCGCTGGTATAGGAGACTACCGCGCCGCCCCGGTTGGCGTACTCCCGCTGCACGATATTTACCGGGTTGCAGAAGGCAGCCGAGCGGTCGAAGCAAAGGAGCCGGGGATGCGTGCTGCGAAACCGGCCGGCGGCCCCGGCCATGCCCATCTCGAGCTGGTTGGGGTTGCGGAACGGCAGCACGGCCAGAAGCGGCGCCATCTCCGCCGTGCGGTAGAGCGAGCTCGACACCTCGAGCGGATAGCCGAAGTCGGCGTCGCCGCGCGTCCAGTCGAAGGAGGCTACCCCATCGCCCAGCGCCGTGAATTCCGGCAGCCGTCTGCGGGCGATCGGTCGTGTAACAGTGAATCGTGTTGGCGCCGAGCCGGAGCGAGAAGCCGAGGGCAAGCGGCTGCCCTTGCAGCGCGGCTGCGGCGCGCTGCAGGCTGAACGGCCTCACGAAAAGATTGTCGTCCACGAGGAAAAGCACGAGCGGCGCCCCACCGTAGCCCCACGAGCCGGTCAGCGACGCCAGACGCGGAGAGGCGAGCGCCAGGCGCGCGAGGGGGCCGAACCGGCGGGCTCCGGGCAGGAGCAGCCGCATGACGTCGCTCCGAAAGCCGCTCTGCCTGACGAAGTGGACGTTTGGGCGTGCGGCGTGCTCGCGCTCCAACTCGGCGTACTGGCGGGCATGGAGCGCCCCGGTCACGCGGTAGATGACGTGCAGATCCACGAGATCGGGATCGCAGCAGTGGCGGAAGAAGGAGCGCAGCGTCGCGTCGAGCTGCATGGCGCGATCGCGGCTGAACAGGATCCCGAGCACATTGGCATTGCTCCACGCGCCGCCCATCATCGCTCCCGCACCGCCAGCCAGTTCTGATACTGGAAGTTCTCCAACCGCTGGTCGTACCGCTCAACCCTTTCGAGGCGGTCGGGATAGATCTTGTGTAAGACGAAGCCGGAAGGGACCAGCAGGTCAAAGAGATCCTTGAGCAGCGTGCGGGCGTCGATATAGCAACCCCCGTACTCGAACTGGATACGCTGCACGTACCCTGCGGCGAGCGACTCCCGGGCGCCCTTGAGGACCTCCCGCTCGTGCCCCTCCACATCCATCTTGAGCAAATCGACCCGCCTGATCCCGTTGCGCCGGCAGTAGCCGTCCAACGTGTCCAACTGGATCGACTCCTGCTCCGCCGGAGTCGCGATGCCCCACCCGGGCTCCAGCCCTTCACGCCGGTACAGGCTGTTCATCCCGGAACCTTCGCCGAACAGGTACAGCACCCCTTCCCCGGCAGACGACCCGAGCCCCGTGTTGTTGAGGGTCACGCTCCCCGGCAGCCCGCGCGCCGCCAGGCGCCGGAACGTCTCGCGGCTCGGCTCAAAGCAATGGAGATCAAGAAGGGGATTCAGCGAGAGAGCGAACTCAGCCCACTCGCCGGTGTTGGCCCCCACGTCGAACAGTACGCGGCACTCGGGCAGCAGGCCGCGAAGAAGGCGGTACTCCCCGTTTGTGGCGCTGTCGTTGTCATTCTCACCCCTGAACCGGTTTACGTAAGCCAGGCAGGCCGCAAATGCACCGGCGTCATCTGCGGGGATGCGGGCGATGAGCGCTCGCAACAGACGCCGCCTCACCTTCGCCGCCAACTGCACGGGCGCGTTCAACCGGCTCTCCCTTCGAGCTGTTCTGCGGGGCGCACCAGCCGGTACAGCCCGCACGCGTATTCGGCGCCTGCGGCCACCTCAGGCGTTACGCCCACGCGGTAGTTCCCGGCATCATCCACGACAGAGAACTCCACCAGCTCGAGGCCGGGGAAGTAGTCTGGGATCGACTGCGGGGCGTGCACGCGGTGGGCGTTGAAGTTGACGCGTGGCCGTCCTACCGGAAGCGAAAAGTAAAGCTCTCCACCCGGCGCCAGCACGCGGGCGAGCTCCTCACAGGCACGGCGCGTCCCGTGCGGATTCAGCCAATCCCCGTAACGGCCAAGCCCAACGTGTTCCGCGACGTGAAGACACGAGAGAGACCCCACTGACCGGCCGGCGAAGGGGAGGCGCTCGAGATCCCCGGCGAGCGGCGAGAGCCTGGGGACGCCGCTCTTCCGGAGAGGGCGAACGTCCACGAAGGCGACCGGCGTCGTAGCGGCCAGCATCCCGACGAACTGCACGTCCGACCCCACGTCTACGTGCCGGGAAGGAGCGGCGGCGGCGATCCGTTCGGCGGCCCAGATCGCCTGGTAGAAGTAATGCGTTCCGCCGGCAAACGGGGTCGTCGCCGTACGGTCGAAGAGGCAGGGATAACTCTCCTCCAGCTTCAACGGTTCGGCGCCTGCCATCCGCCCGTAGCGCCGCCACTCGGCCAGATAGCGCACGAAGCCGCCTGCGGCGGCGATGCTCCGCGGAACCGGGAAGACCGGCGCCAGCCAGTAGCGTGCGATGCGGTGCAGCCGGCGCAGCAGCACGGGGTATCGTCGGACTGCGGCGGCGCCTGTCATTCGACCCCTGAGCCTTCTGCGAGCGACGACACAGACCAGCGGCTGCTGCCGTTGACGATGCCGGCGTTGTGCTCGAAGTAGTGCTCCTCGCTGTCGGCCGAATTCACCACCTCGAGACGAACGTTGTTCGGGACGTAGAAGAGAGAGGTCTTGGCCAGCGTCTCGTGCGCTCCCAGAACCACGTTGTACAGCCCCAGCCGCAGCGGATTGTCGCACCAGACGTCTACCTGGTATCGACCGGGGGCGAGCGAAACCGGCTCTTCGCCCCGGTCTGTATGGTGCACGGTGAGGACAGGAACGGTCTCCAGCGTGCTGATCCCCAGCCCAAAGCTCGCATTGGCGACCGGGTACAGCACGTTAATCTCCAGAGCCAGGTGGATCGGCCTGAGCCACGGGATGGCGAAGGTATCCCCAACGCCGTTCACCAACCGCACGCGCTCGACCGCGATCTTCCCGATGCCCCCGGCGTGGTCCTCCGGCGCCAGCTCGACACAGCGAGCGCTGGTCGCCGTCGTGCCGATATATTCGGAGACGACCTGATCGACCGGCCCGTGCCGGACGACCCGCCCGCGATGCAGCAGCAGTCCCGTCTGGCACAGCTGCCGGATCGCTGCCATGTTGTGGCTCACGAAGAGAACCGTGCGCCCCTGGCGGGCCACATCACTCATCTTGCCGAGGCACTTCTTCTGGAAAGTCGCATCCCCCACCGCGAGGACCTCGTCTACCAGCAGGATCTCCGGCTCGAGATGGGCGGCCACTGAGAATGCCAGGCGCATGTACATACCGCTCGAGTAATGCTTCACCGGGGTATCGATGAACTCCTCTACCTCTGCGAAGGCAACCATCTCGTCGAAACGGCGCTGGATCTCACTCCGGCGCATTCCCAGGATCGCTCCGTTCAGGTAGATGTTCTCGCCACCCGTGAGCTCCGGGTGAAAACCGGTGCCCACTTCCAGCAGGGAGCCGACCCGGCCGTGCAGCTCGGCGCTCCCTTCCGTGGGCTCGGTGATGCGGCTCAGCAGCTTGAGCAGCGTGCTCTTGCCGGCGCCGTTGCGGCCGATGATCCCGATTGCCTCCCCCTGCTTGATCTCGAAAGAGGCGTCTTTGAGCGCCCAGATAAACCGCTGCTGCGGGCGGGCGCGGCGCGCGCCCGGAGTCGCCCATGATGCGAGAATGCGCCCAGGCGCCTGCACGGCGGACGCAAGTGTGTCGCGCAGCGCCCGGTAGCGCTCCCCTTCACCGATACGGTAGCGCTTACCCAGCCCGTCGGCGTGCACCGCCACATCCGTCATGCTACACCGTGTCCGCGAACGTGCGCTCCATGCGGCGGAAGTAGAACAGTCCGCTCACGAGCAACACGAGAACGATCCCCGCTGAAACGAGGATCAGGGGGCCGACGGCGCCGGTCTGGCCGAGGAGCGCCCACCGGAACCCTTCGACCACGCCGGCCAGCGGATTCAATCCATAAAGCGCCCGCCACGGCTCGGGAACGATGCTGCTGGGATATGCGATCGGCGTTGCGAACATCCAGAACTGGGTCAGGAACGGGAGCATGTAGCGGACGTCGCGATACTGCACGTTGAGTGCGGAAAACCACAGGCCGACCGCCAACGCCGTGGCCACCGCCAGCAGCAGAAACACAGGCAGCAGGAAGATGGCAGCCGTAGGAACGATGTGGTAGTAGAGCATCATGCCCAGGAGCACGACGAAAGCGATCGCGAAGTCTACGAGCCCTGCCAGGACGGCCGCTACCGGCACGATCACGCGCGGGAAGTACACCTTCGTGATCAGGTTGCGGTTCGCCACCAGGCTGTTACCCGACTCGGTTACGGCGTGTGCGAAGAGCTGCCACGGTAAGAGCGCAGCATAGGTGAAGAGGGGATACGGAATGCCATCGGAAGGCACGCCGGCCAGGCGCCCAAAGAAGATACTGAACACGACCATGGTCAGAAACGGCTGCAAGATCGCCCACGCTCCGCCGATCACCGTCTGCTTGTAGCGGACTTTGATATCGCGCCACACCAGGAAGTAGAGAAGCTCGCGGTATTCCCATAGATCCCTGAGCTTCAGCGGCACCCACCCGTGGGACGGGCGGATGACGACGACCCCCGGAGCAGGTGGAGTGACGGAGTGCAGAGCGGTCACGAGCGCCTATCCGATCGGTGCACGGCGAGACTCCCGGTACCAATCCACCGTTCGCTGCAGACCTTCCCGGAACGGAGTCTGGGCTCGGAAGCCGAAGCGCTCTTCGGCGCGCGAGGTGTCCAGCCGGCGGCGAGGCTGCCCATCCGGCTTCTCGCTGTCCCAGACGATCTCACCATCGAAGCCGGCAAATTCCGCGATGGTGGACGCCAGATCGCGGATGCTGATCTCCATGCCAGATCCCAGGTTCACGGGATCAGGATCGCCGTAGCGCTCGGCAGCCAGCAAGATCCCCTCAGCGGCGTCCTCTACGTACAGGAACTCGCGCGTGGCGTTCCCGCTACCCCAGATCGTAACCGGCGGGTGGCAGCCGTCCGGCCCTGGGCCGGCATCGACCGCTTCCATGAATTTCTTGATCAGGGCGGGGATGACGTGAGACGAGGCAGGATCGAAGTTATCACGCGGGCCGTAGAGGTTGACCGGAAGCAGGTAGATGGCGTTGAAGCCATACTGCTGGCGGTAGGCCTGGGCCTGCACCAACAACATCTTTTTCGCCAGGCCGTACGGAGCGTTGGTCTCCTCGGGGTATCCCATCCACAGGTCGTCTTCGAGGAAGGGAACCGGTGTGTATTTCGGATACGCGCAGATGGTGCCGAGCGCCACGAATTTGCCGGTCCCTGCGAGCCGCGCCTCTTCCATCAACTGCGCGCCCATGATCAGGTTGTCGTAGAAGAAGCGACCCGGATTCTCGCGGTTCGCACCGATCCCCCCGACCACCCCGGCCAGATGCAGCACGACGATCCGCTGTGGGTCGGGCGTGCCCTTCCGCGCAAGTGCGAAGAGATCACGCGTCGCCTCCAGGGTGCGCAGATCGTAGTCACGGCTGCGAGGCACGATCACATTCCCTGCGCCGTGTGCGCGCAGCCTTTCGACCACAAATGAGCCGAGGAAGCCGGCGCCGCCGGTCACAATCACGCACTTGTCCGACCAGTACGAGTGGCTATCTTGCGATTTCATCGGCGGCTCCTCCTCACGAGCATGGTCTGTCGCATATCGTCCACCCAGTTTATGTCTCGAGCCGTTCTGTCTTTACGTTCGCCGGTGCAGCTGACGGCGGCCAGACTATGGTGAAACCCGCCCCCGCGGCCTGGATGCACGGTACACCGGCCGGTCCTGCAGCAACTCGGAGACCCTGCTCCAGGCAGGTAAGATGCAGGATTTCGGTTGCCTCGTCTCGCCCTTCAATATACACAGCCGGGTGTCCGGCAGCGCGCACCTCCGCCAGCACTGCGCGGGCGGCCTGTCGTAGCTGCCGGTACATGCGCAGCGAAACTTCCATGTAACTACGGGTGAGTTCGACCTTGAGTGCCAGCCCGGAAGGGGTAAGGAAATAGTGCAGTTTTCGCCGCTGGAGGTGCGTGACCTTAACGTAGCCCTTACTCACGAGCCGCTTGAGGTACCAGTTCACGCTCCCAACCGCTACACCCATTCTCGCGGCCAGTCCTGACTGCGTGACATCGGGATCACGCTCGATCTCTTCGAGGATCTGCAACTCGTGGGCTACTTCAGGCATACTACCTATCCAGAGCTCGCTGTCCGAATTCTGGATAGGTAGTATGCCTATCCAAAATTCGGTATCTGAATTTTGAATCATGATGGCCGTTGTGTCAAGCGCGGCGGGTCCGGCTCGAGGTGACCGTGGTCAGACCGCAGCAGCCGGCCATCACCCGGACGGAAGCCAGACGGCGAGGTGCAGGCTACCGGCCAATCCAGTTGGCGATGAGGATCGCCAGGTTATCGTTCCGCGCGGGAGCCGGCGCGTTTAGCGCCCCGGCAATTCCGGCCGTGCCACGTGACTACAGGAAATGCCCGGTCGATGTCCTGGCGGTCGTGCGTGCGAGAGCGTATGACCGCCGCTAACCGTTCACGATGCGGCGCCGGCCGCGGCTGCGAGCAGTGCTTTGAGCCGCGTCGCTACCATCTCGATCGCCACCTCGTTGAAGCCGCCCTCCGGGATGATGACGTCTGCGTAGCGCTTGCTGGGCTCCACGAACTCCAGGTGCATGGGCCGCACCGTCCCCAGATACTGGTTGATGACGGACTCGAGCGAGCGGCCGCGCTCGGCGATGTCTCGCTGCAGGCGGCGGATGAACCGGATGTCCGCATCGGTATCGACGAATAGCTTGACGTCCATCAAGGGACGCAACCGGACATCGGCGAAGATCAGGATCCCCTCGACCAGGATCACGGGCTGCGGCTCGACGTGGGTGGTGGCGGCGGTGCGGCTGTGCGTCTTGAAATCGTAAACGGGGAGCTCCGCCGGCCGTCCCGCCTGGAGCGCCTGCAGATGCTCGATCAGAAGCTCGTTGTCGAGCGAGTCCGGATGATCGTAGTTGATGCGTGCCCGCTCGTCGAAGGGCAACTCCCGCAGGTCTTTGTAGTAGGCGTCGTGCGAGACGAAGGCGATGCGATCGAAGCCCACGCTGGCAAGGATCCGGTTGGCAACGGTCGTCTTGCCCGATCCCGTACCCCCGGCCACGCCGATAGTTACTGGCCTCATGATCCCACCTGGAAGAGTGTGGAGGCCGCTACTGCGACCAGGATGGTTGCCAACGTGCCGAGCGCCGCCAGGAGGGCCAGCGCGGCCGCAGGCACACGCAAGGGGCGCGCGCCCCCGGTAGCAAGCAGATAGGCCAGCGCGGTAAGCCACGCCACCAGCACCCAGATTTCGGCGGGGGTGCCGTGCCAGGGACCCGCGAAACTCGCGAGGCTCCAGGCGCTGCCGGCCAGCAGCGCCAACATCTGCCAGGGGAGGGCGTAGCGGAGTGCACCTGTGGCAGCCTCGCGGGCGTCACTCGCGGCGGCCTGCTGGCCGGCGCTGCCGAGCGGATCGCCGGCGGCCAGGGCGCGGTCCGCCCTCCAACCTCGCCACGCGGCTAACGAGCTGCCTGCCAGGGCAACCGGCCACGCGCCCAGCCCCAGCCCGACCAACAACTGGCGCAGCCCGAGCAGGACGCCTGAGCCACCGGCGACGGCTGCCGTATCACTCCCGAGGCCGGCCAGCGCGATGGCCGTCGCAAACAACAGCCCCAGGCCGACCGCGGGTGCGCCGCGCCCTGCAGCGCGGGCAGCCGTTACCGCGCACCCGGCTGCGATCAGCCAGAACAGCCCCGCCGGACCGGCGCCCAGCCCAAGCTCCTGCCGGAATGCCAGGGCAACGGCGGCGCCCAACCAGGCAGCTGCGGCCAACGCCGATAGCGCAAAAGGCAGCTTGCGCACGCTCTGGTCGTCGCCCGTTGGCTGAGACGCGCGCCTGCCGAGCAGAAGTGCGGCGGCCGCGATCGCCGCAGCGGCTCCGAGCAGCGCCAGCAGCAGGTCAGGCGCCATCGAAGGCCTCCGGCGCCAGCAGCGCCTGCAGCTCCCGCGCCCGGTCGCCGGCATCCCGGCTCGAGACGAGATAGGCGAGGGCGGCGGTCCCGTTTGCCCGGCGCTGAAGCCACAGCCAGCACTCGGATCGCTCGGCCCACGCCAGCAGCCAGAGCCCTAAGGTGGTGAGCAGCGCACCTGCCAGCCAGAGGGGGAGCCCGGGCAGGTAGGAGGCATCGAGCAGCGCAAAGCGCTCCCGGCGCAGCGCCAGCGTCACACCGTCAACCGTCACCGTCCCTTCCTGCTCCACGATTTGAGATGCGACCGGCTCGCCCCCTTCTCCCCGATACGCCTCGACCAGGAAGACGGGGTTCAGGATGCCGCGCTCGGGAAGAGAGGGATAGCTTACGGCGCGAAACACGAGCGGCGGCCGGGCGACGGTGAAGGCGTGCTCGCTGAGCCGTTCGGTGAACAGGAGGCTCAAAGCAGGAGCAGCCGTCTCGGCTTCCTCACTTTGCAATGGCAGCGGCGCACCGGCGGCGTCCTGCCCGTTGACCGCCAGCGAGAGCCCGGTGCCGCGCAGGGCGATCCACACGTTCCCGATACGCCCGGGCATCGCAGCCCGCGCCACAAGCGCGCCCGGCGTCGCCGCCGGCGGTGTGCAGCGTCACGGCCGCAGCGGCATCAGACTCGGCGCCGGCCACGTTCTCGAGCTGCAGCAGCGCGCCGCGCGGGAGCTGCGCCGTGTCCCCGGTGGCCACGCGCGCGCTGTCGGCATGCCATCCGGCTGCACCGTCGACCAGCAGCCCGGCAATCAGCAGCAGCGGGCCCAGGTACGCCATCAGCGGCGCATACAGTCCGCGGCCGCGGCGGGCGTAGATGCGCAGCTCGTCTGCGCCGCCAGAGGTCTGGACGCAGTAACGCTGCTCCAGCCCGGCCAGAACGCGGTCAGACACCTGCTCGAGGGTGCCAGGCAATACGTAGCGGCGGGGCGCCGGCCGGGCAGGCGCTTCCGGCATCCCACGGCGCACGTGCCAGACGTGCACGATCTGCCGCGCGGCGCGCAGCGCCAGCACGTACGCCAGCGCGGCCAGCAGAATTCGCAGCCAGAGGCCGGTCGTCACCTGGAACACTCCCAGCGCTGCCAGAGTCGTTCCGCTAACCCCATAGGCGGCGGAAATCGTGGTCACCCAGCGTTGGGCGGCGGTAGGCGCGAGTCCGGATGGCATTTGCGGGAAGAACGCTGCCAGCGACAGGGCGCCGCAGAGAAGCAGGATGAGCACCAGGAGCGTGATCCGCGAATTCCCGGCGCGCCAGAGCGACCCGATCAAGTCGAGGCGCGGTGGCGGAGCAGTCGTTTCCGGAGCTGTGTCGAGGGTCAACGCTGTTGCGATCTTTCAAGCCCGCGCCCCGGCTTTGGCACCGCCGGGACGCGAGATTTCTGTAGAGTCAGTATGCGGGGAGTATACCACCAGATCCCGGAGGGGGCAGGTGCGGGACGGGGAACTTCGGCCGGACGGCAGGCGTCCTAAAGCCAGTGGGGGTCACCGGTACACGCGCTTTTCGCGCCCGCCCGTAGTCAGCGGCGCCCACGAGGAGACGAAATGGAGAGAAGACCCATCCGCAGACAAAGCCTACTCGCGGCGCTGCTCGTCATCACGATCCTCGCGTCCGGATGCGCTGCGCCCGGCGCGCCGGCCCCGGCGGCGAAGGCGCAGTCCGCCGTGACGCGAGAGACGAACCCGGCCGCCTCGCAGGCAGCGGTGGCTGCTGCCGCGGCGGGGAACAACGCCTTTGCGCTTGATCTTTACCGGTCGCTCGCCGGCGAGGGGGGCAACATCTTCTTCTCCCCCTACAGCATCTCGGGAGCCCTGGCGATGGTATACGGCGGGGCGCGCGAGAATACCGCCGGAGAGATGAAGAAGGTGCTTCACTACACGCTGCCCGATACCGATCTGCACCCCGCTCTCAATGCGCTCGATCAGGCGCTGGGGAAGGCGCAGTCGGCAGACACATTCACGCTCAAGACGGCCAACAGCGCATGGGCCCAGCAGGGCTTCCGCTTCCGGCAGGATTACCTGGACCTGCTGGCGCGCAACTACGGCGTTGGCGTCAGACTGGCGGACTTCAAGGACGCATCGCTGCGCGAGGCGGCCCGCCAGGCGGTAAACGACTGGGCAAAGCAAAGCACCGAGGGGAAGATCCCGGAGCTGATCGGCAAGAACTTGCTGACCGAATACACGCGGCTGATCCTCGCCAACGCCATCTACTTCAAGGCGGACTGGAAGGACCCGTTCCCTAAAGAGAAAACCTCCAACGGCCCCTTCACCCTGGCCGGCGGCGAGCAGGTTCAGGTACCCATGATGCGCAGCCGCACCGGGCAGTATCTCTACTTCAAGGGCCAGGGCTATGAAGCTGTAGAGCTGCCGTACAAGGGGGACCGGATGTCGATGCTGGTCCTGCTGCCCGAGAAGGGCGGATTGAGCGCGCTGGAGGCGAAGCTCGATGCCGGGCTGCTGCAGGCGGCCGTGGCCGGCCTGAAGCCGGAAGGCGCGCAGATCGTGATGCCGAAGTTCAAGTTCGAGACATCGTATCTGCTGGAGAAGCAGTTGCCCACGCTGGGGATGCGAGACCTGTTCGACGTGGCGCGCGCGAACCTGTCCGGTATGGCGGAGCCCGGCGAGGCGGCGCTCTTCGTCAAGCACCTCGTACACAAGGCGATCGTCGCGGTGGACGAGAAGGGCACCGAGGCGGCTGCGGCGACAGCGGCCATAGCCGAAGTGGCCTCGATGCCGCGGCAGATCGTGCTCGACCGCGCCTTCGTCTTCGCCATTCGCGACCGGGAAACCGGCACGGTGCTGTTTGTGGGGCGGGTAGCGGACCCGAGAGGGTAGGTCGCCGCCGTTTGGTGGAGTGCGCAAGTTGCAGCCGGTCGTCCCTCACCGCCCAACGGATTCCACCAGAACGCGTTCGCGCAACAACCGCTGAAGCGACCTGGGCGTAACGACGTCTACACCGCTCGCAATTGATCCTGGCCGCGGGAGATCTCCCGCGGCTCGGATCAATTGCGCGGGAGCATCGGCAGCCAGAGGAATACGCCACTCCAGTCGCCGAAGTCGACGATTTGCTCCTGGCCGGCTGCCACTGAGACGGTAACCCGGTCGAGGGTGGAGGAGAAGCGCATCGCTAGCGGCTGTACCTCTTCGACTGTATAGCTGCCTGGTGGCAAGTCTCGGAACTCGTACGCGCCGGCGAAGGTGCTGAGCGTGACGGTCTGAACCCCACCGGCGGACAGCGTCACCGTGACGTTCGCCAGCCGCGGCTCTCCTGAGTCGACGACACCATCTCCATTGCCAT
Organism: uncultured Chloroflexia bacterium; assembly: GCA_963783655.1. Lineage (GTDB taxonomy): Bacteria > Chloroflexota > Anaerolineae > CG2-30-64-16 > CG2-30-64-16 > CAWAOA01. Next base: position 432,395 of record CAWAOA010000011.1, on the reverse strand, counting down.
CAAGCCAAACCGTGCCGCGAACCGCTCCGGGGCTGGTGTTGGGGACTGGACTTGAAGTGGCTGTCGCAGTGGCGGTGGGGTGCTCGTCGGCGTCGGAGTGTGCGTCGCAGTTGGCGCCGGCGTATTGGTCGGGGTTGGAGTGTGCGTCGGCGTGGGACCGGGCGTGGGAGTCGGAGTGTCGTGTGGCCGGCGGCTGGGCGTCGATCGATCGCGAGGAGTACTTCACCTCGATGGGCGCGCCGCGGCAGTTGCTGGTGACCCACTCGACCAGGTCACCGCTCGTACCCAGCTTGAGATTCGGGTAGCTCTGCTTGCCCCCCAGATTGCCCGTGTGGATCGTCTCGACGGGATCCCAGGTCGAGCCGGTGTAGTGCCGCAGGCGCAAATAGAAAAGCTTCTCCGTGCTGTCGTAGTCCTGCCAGATCATCCACGCCTGGCCGTCCGGAGCCTGGGTGATGGTGGGCCAGGCCGTGTTGCCCGCCGTGCCTTCGTATACCGGCTCGTAGTCGCTCCATGCGGCGCCCAACCAACGGCGGAACCAGATCGTCCCGCCGACCTCGTAACCCATATACACCCGGTCGCCCACGCCTGCCAGCGACAGGCCGTACTCCCTGGACACGAAACCCGTCCAGGTCGAGACGTGGTATTGGTCGAACCACGAGGCGCCGCCGTCAACCGAGCGCACCGTATGGAGATAGTAGTTGGTGGTGAACGGAGTGGGGGCCACAGTCTTTGCTGCGATCCACACCTGATTCCCGAATGCGTGTACCGCGGCGTAGCGGCTCATCGAAGCGGTCGCGCTGGTCGTCACGTTCACGCTCCGGGGCGCGGTCCAGGTAGCCCCCCGATCGCCCGATGCGGTGTAGTAGACGTCCGGTGAATTGTCCAGGCTGGCGGCGACCAGGTGCAGCCGGCCGTTGGTGGGATCCAGGAAAATGTCCGGCCGGACGGCATCGACGGCGCCGCCGAGCAGCGGTACCGGCGTTGACCAGGAGCCGCCGCCCAGGGGCCGGGCGCTGAAGAAGGTCTGGTAGGTGCCGGTCCCGTTGGAACCCGCCCTACTCGGGAAGGCCACGTACACTTTCTCGTCGTCAACGGTCATGGCCGGATGGTAGGTCTCGGCGAAGCTCTGGAACAGGACTTCGGCCGCGCTCCACGTAGTGCCGTTGTCGGTCGAATTGGCGTACAGAACTTCGTACCCGTCCCCCGAGCGGCTGTGCCACACCAGGTGCAGCACGCCAAACCGGTCGCGAGCCAGCTTGCGGGCGTGAGCGAAGGCCGACGCGTCCTGCGAGCCGGAGCCCGGTGCAGTGGGCGCCACCCGCGCCGGCGAGGTATCCTCGTTGATCGAGCGCCAGGCGTCGATCCGGCCCTTCCCGTAGCCTCCGTCCACCCCCAGCGGTCCGAGGTCGATCGCGCCCCCCTCGATCAGCGAGCGCACGTAGCTGTTCGTCCAGTTCTTGTTCTCCAGCAGGCTGCGCGAGAAGAGCAGCCCCGCCAGCCCCGACACGTGCGGCGAGGCCATCGAGGTGCCCGAGTACGCGGCATAGGTGGGCTTGCCCTCAGCGTCGACCAGGGTGGTGGAGTAGATCTTCTCCCCAGGCGCGGCCACGGCCACGTAGCCATAGCCGGTGTTGGAGTAGCACGAGTGCAGATCGGCGTCGCCGGTGCTGGCAACGGCCATCGTGTTGGGATAACCGGCCGGGTAAAGCATCTTCTCGGCGGCATCGTTGCCGGCGGCAGCGACCACCAGCACCCCGTGGTCCCAGGCGTAGTTGATCGCATTCTCGAGAGTAGTCGTGCCCGAGGGCGCCCCCAAGCTCAGGTTGATCACCCGGGCGCCGTTGTCGGCGGCGTAGATGATGCCGCTGGCGGCCTTGTCGAGCGAGCCGCTGCCATCGGCGGCCAGCACCTTGACCGGCATCAGCGTGCATGACGGGCATACCCCGGCCATGCCCTCGGGGTCGTCGTCCAGGATAGCCGCTGCAATGCCCGACACGTGCGTGCCATGCATGTGGTCGTCCAGCGGGTCGGCGTCGTTGTTCGCGTAATCCCAGCCGCGGATATCGTCTTTCAGCCCGTTGTGATCGTCGTCGACCCCGTTGCCCGGCACCTCACCGGAGTTGCTCCAGATGTTCGGCGCGAGCTGGGGATGCCGGTAGTCGATGCCTGTGTCGACGACGGCGATGATGACTGCCGGCGAGCCGGAAGTGATGCCCCAGGCCGCCGGTGCGCCGATCTTCTGGGGCGCCCACTGGTGGGAAAGGCCCGGGTCGCTACTCTGCAGCGCGTGCAGCGTGTAGTTCGGCTCGGCGTACTCGACCTCGGGCATCCGGCTCAGCCGCTCGATCGCCCGCTCAACCGTGAGGCCCGGCGGCACCCGGACCACCCGCACGTCCAGCTTCGGCACCGCCCGCAGACTCGCGGCGCCTTCCGCGGCCAGAATCTCCTCGCTGCGCCCGTGGCCCACACCCGGGCGGAATCGGACCAGCAGCTCGTCTGGAGCGAATTGCGGGGCTGCGGCATCGGACGCGGAACCGGGGAAAAGGCTCTGCCGGCAGGCGGCGTCGGGCGGGATCGGGGCCGCGGCCCCGAAGGCGCTGCTCATCGGCAGGCTCCCGGCGCCGAGCACCAACACAAGAACGACGAGGCCGCAAACATGCACGAGTCTTTCACCCATGACCATCCTCCCTCAGACCTCCAGATCGCGCGCGAGCATTCGGGCGGGCGGGGCCGACTCGTCGCCACGCTTCTGCGGGCGCGCGCTTGCCGGCGTGGCCGCAAACCCAGAGTAGCGCCTCGCGGGACCGGTGGCAATAGTACTTGGGCACGCAATCGTGGCCGCACATTGTTGCCGTGTGTTCGGGGGACCGGTGGGAGATACGCGGAAACGCGGAAGAGTCAGCCGTCTGGGAGCTACAGGAAGGACGGCGAACAACTCGAACTGGACCAAAACATAGCAAGAATTTGTGAGAGGATTGTTGATGGATTGTAAGTAAACTGTAAGGATATTCCGGGCGATTCGGTGGTATTGTGAAACTAGGAATTTGACCCGGCATGCCCACAAGACTGGTGGAAGTCAGAATCGCTACCGCCAATCCCCTGCGTGCCGGCCCCGCAAGAAGTTCTGAGAGACAGACCAGCAACGAACACGTTCCGTTTTCGCTGATGCAGGTACGGCGCGGCCTCTTGCCGGCCGGCAATGAACCGGGAGGCAGAAAAGTATCGCAGTGGGGCGGACAGCCTAACCGGTCAGGCCGGATCAGGGTGCGGAGAGCAAAAGTTGCCGGAATCTACCGGAAACGGAAGGAGGCGGCACAATCGCAGCGAAATATCAGACCAGCCATACAAGAATCAATGGACCTTTCGCCGGTACTACTCAACACGGAGGTCAGATGCACACTCGGAAGCTACTCTTTCTTGTCGTAACGATAGCCATGCTCTTTGGGCTGGTTGCGGTCGTCTCCGCCGCTACCGCCAGCGTCGCCAGTCGACTGGGCGTAGCCGCCTGGGGCCCCATGGCCGACGAACCCACCGGGTTGGACGATGCGCGGTGGGGTGCCCAGAAGCCGGCCGTGGCGACGTGGGTACATCCCTCCTGGCCCACGCTTGACGGCGCCGTATGGATCTCCACAGCGGATAAAACCGAGACACCCATCGATACCAGTTGGCGGAAGTTCCACGATGAATTCGTGATTCCTGCCACCGCGTATGGTATCGGTGCCAATGTCAAGGTTTCGGCGACCGCAGACAATGCCGAAGCCTTCTACTTCGACGGGGTGTTAAAGGGGTCAGATGGAGAAGTCTTCGGCCCCTCCGCTGACGACCAGGAATGGAACACAATCCGCGAGTACGCAGTAACACCCCATACGGGCACCAACAAGCTCGACTTCATCGTGCGCAACTACAGAGATCAGATCACGCCCGAAACCAACCCAACCGGGCTGCTGTACAAGATGTCCGTCGATTATTCGACACCCACCATCCAATGCCTCACGCCGGCGGTGACCTTCCAGTTGATGGCAGGCGCCAACGCCGTACTGACCCAGCAAGACATCAAGGTGTTGGTAAACGGCAACCCTGTAACAGCTGCCTTCGCGAATGGCGTCTACACTGTACCGTCGATTGCAGGCGACTACACGGTTGTAATCCGTGATGGCTTCGTCGAAACGCTGGAGCTTGGCTCCTGCTCTGGCCATGTCGATCCGGGCGTAGGCTTCGTGACCGGCGGCGGTACGATCAACTCACCCGCGGCCGCTTGCAGGCGATCCCGCGTGGACCGGTAAGGCCAGCTTCGGATTCAGTGCGAAGTACCACAAGGGCAGCACTGTCCCGCAGGGGAACGTTGAATTCCAGCTTCATGGCGCTGACTTCAACTTCAAGGCCACATCCCTCGAGTCGCTGGTAGTGACCGACAAAACAGCCGTAATCAAGGGCACCGGCACTGTCAACGGCGGCGGCGTATTCGGCTTCACCCTCACCGTCGTAGACGGCGACCCGGACAGGTTTCACATCCAGATCTCGAATGTTTACGACTCGGGTGACCTCGCGCTGAACGGCGGATCGATCGTCATCCACAAGTAGACTCGACCGCGAGGCATGAACATGAATCACCCAGGCGGTTGAGCAGCCTGGGGTGATTTTCCTTTCCGGCGCATCCGGGATTCCGTCACGCTGCCCAATACCACAACCTGCCAATGGCGGCCGGTTGGGGTATCTTTTCCCCCCTACCAGTTCGCGCTGCGTCCGATACGCCGGCGCCGTGACCCGGCCGCTGGTTAGCAGCCACAACAAAGACACCTCGCAGTCTGATAGACCACAAGGTGTAGTAGGTTGCAGGCGAAGCGCCCACCGGTGGAAGTATCCAGAGCCACCCAAGAGACTCGAACTCTTAACCTGCTCATTACGAATGAGCTGCTCTACCGATTGAGCTAGGGTGGCGACGCCTCTCACGAGGCGGCCTGATTATACCAAATTCAACGTCCCGTGCAAAAACACCGGGCCCCGGTGCCCCGTCGCCCCGGCGGCGCTCTACACCCGCGTCAGGTACTCGCCCGTGCGCGTGTCGATGCGGACCGTGTCCCCTTCGCTGACGAACAGCGGCACCTTCACCTGCACACCGGTGCTGACCGTGGCCGGCTTGGTGGCGTTGGTGGCGGTGTCGCCGGCAAAGCCGGGATCGGTCTTCACCACCTCCAGGTCGACGGTGGTCGGCAGCTCGATGGTGATGGGCTCCCCCTCCCAGCTCTCCAGCTCGAGCATCATGCCATCGGTCAGCTAGTTAACGGCGTCGCCCAGCTTCTCGGCGCCGATGGCCGGCTGCTCGTAGGTTTCCGTGTTCATGAAGAAGTACAGGTCGCCGTCGTGGTACAGGTACTGCACCGTGGCATGATCCAGCCGGACGTCGTTGACGCGGCTGCCCGAAGGGTAAGTCTTCTCCATCGTGCCGCCCGATGCGCAGGTTGCGCACCTTGACGCGGATGGTGGCGTTGCCGCGCCCGGTCTTGATGTGCTAGTATTCGAGCACCCGCCAGAGCTCGTTGTCTTCGATGAAAGTGGTGCCCTTACGGAGATCCTGTACGCCGATCATACTTCTTCGGTACTCCTCTTCGTTTGTTGCCGGTTGCGCAATCTTAGCGACTGCGGGGCAGGGGTGTCAAGATGCAGGCGGTGAAGCCGCGCGCATACGCGTGCTCGGTCACTCTACTGTGGGGCCGCGATGCGGAGCGCTCGATCCAATCCGCGGCCGCGGACGGAGCAGGTTGATCAGCGGGCCGCGGTGTACGGTGCACTCGGGCAGTGAGTCGAGGAAGAGCTGGCCGTAGTTCTTGCTCTGGATACGCTTGTCGAGCACGACGACGAGGCCGCGATCGGTCTTGCTGCGGATGAGTCGGCCGAAACCCTGGCGGAAGCGCAGGATGGCATCGGGCACCTGGTACTGGTAGAACGGATCGTCGAAGGTCTCGCTGCGCGCCGCGACGATGGGATCTGAGGGGCACGGCGAACGGCAGGCGCACGAGCACCAGCGCGCTGAGGGCGGGGCCGATCACGTCCACCCCTTCCCAGAAGCTGCGGGTGCCGAGCAGGATCGTGCGCTGGTTGGTCTTGAACAGCTCCAGCAACTGGTGCCGGGAGACGCCGGAGGACTGGCTGAGGACGGTGATGCCGGCCTCGGTGAGCGCGGGCGCGACGGATTGCACCGTGCGGCGAAGCTGCGCATATGACGTGAAGAGCGCCAGGGTGCGCCCGCCGACCGCCTTTGCCAGGTTGATCAGCGCCTGCTCGACCGCGTTCTGATAACCCGATGCGTTGGGCTCGGGAAGATCGGTGGGCAGGTACAGCAGCGTGCTCTCGCGGTAATCGAATGGGGAGCCGACGAAAGTGCTGTCGGCGTCATAGCACTGGAGCCGGTCGCGGACGTAATCGAAACTGCCCGCGGTGCGCATGGTGGCCGACGTGAGCACCACGGTGTCGTTGCGGAACAGGATGTGCTCCTGCACGAGTGGGCCGATGTTGAGCGGGGCAGAGCGGAGCGAAACGATACCGTTACCGGCGTTGGACTCGATCCAGTAGATCCCGTTCCGATCGGGCTTGACGGCCCACGCTTCCATGTGCTACGTACAACTTGTCTAGGTCGCGCAGCACGGAGCCGAGCTCCTCGCCAAGGCTTTCCAGTCCCTCGGGTGCATAGCCACCTTCCGCCATGTCTCCCGAGGCGCCGAGCAGGGCAAGCAGCCGCTTGCGCATCGCCTGCCAGGTGACGGACAGGTTCTCCCAGGACACCTCGATCTCGACCCACAGCGACTCGTTGCGGATCTGCGTCGGTGATGCGCAAGCGCAGCATCGTAGTCGCCATTTCCCGCCTGCGGGTGCGCACTCGACACGATCTCGTCGATCACTTCCCAGAAGTTTGACAGTCTGGCGCCGACCGCCTCGACCTCCACCTGCGAGCGGAGCAACTGGTCACGCACGAGCGCCGCCACATCGTCGGGCACACGCTTCAGGATGGCCGAGAGATCCGCCAGCAGACCCCCCGCACGCCCACCATCGGGCGGATGGAGGGTCGAAAGCAGCTGCTTCACCGTGCGCACGTCTGCTTTGAAGCTCGAGCTGCTCGGTGGCGGCGTCTTCCAGATGATGCGCCTCGTCGACCACCAGATAATGATACTCGGGCAGCACGCGGTTTTCGGTGGCGGCATCGGCCATCAGCAGCGGCGTGATTCACCACCAGCACGTGGGCGCCTTCTGCCGCCTTGCGGGCGCGGTAGAAGAAGCAGCGGCCACCTGTCTCTCGCTGGCAGCGCTCCAGGCTGCACCCGTCGCCATCGGCCGCGACCTGGCTCCAGATCTGCCGGTCGCCGTGCGAGGGGCAGTGAGAGCTCGGCCTGGTCTCCCGTACGTGTCTGCGGCAGCCACACGAGAATGCGGGCAATGCCGCGCAGCTCCGTCAGAATCCAGGTTGGGGCGGCTGCGCAGCGGCATTGAACCGCGCGGATACACAGATAGTTGCTACGTCCTTTCAGCAAGGCGGCGCGGAACGGCTGCTGCTTACCCCAGGCTGTGCCCAGAATACGCTGCAGATCGGGCAGATCCTTCTTGAAGAGCTGATCTTGCAGGTTGATCGTGTTGGTGCTGACGACGACGCGGGTCTGGTTGCGAACGGCAAAGGCGATGGCGGGCAGCAGGTAGGCCACAGACTTGCCGGTGCCGGTGCCCGCTTCCGCCAGCAGATGATGCTGGTTGTTGAATGCGCCGGCGACGGCGCCGAGCATCTCCACCTGAGGTGGCCGGAATTCGAAGCCGGAGAAGGTGCGCGCAAACAGCCCGTCTGGGCGCAGATACGCAGCCAACTCCTCCGTATCCACCCCCTGGCTCGCATCCGAAGCCACCAGTGGCTCGAATTGCTGCAGCGGTTGGTGCAGCGGGTTATCGGGGCCGAGCAACTCGGCCCAGCCGGCCTCGCGACCCGGAACGTGCCCTGCGCGCGGATCGCCTGCAAATGCAGTCCTGGCCGCATCGGCAAAAACCGGCGCAAGCGGCCAACTACTATTCCGGATGAGCCGGACCAGCTCGGTCAGGGTATAGTGCGGCAGCCCGGCAGCGGCCTGGCATAAATGCAGAAACAACTGCGCAGTGGCAAGCGCATCGCTCAGAGCCCGGTGCTTCACTGGATGTTGGATGGCGAATCGCCGCCCGAGCGCAGCCAGACTATAGCTGCCTTGCCCAGGCAGCAGGATACTGGCAAGCTCCCATGTGTCCAGACCCTGGTTCTCGACGAGCAGGCCTTGGGCGCGCAAAAAGGACAGGTCGAAGCCGATGTTGTGGCCGACGATTGGCAGCAGGCCGGCGAAGCGACCGAGTGGACCGCCAACTGCCAAGATCACTGGCGCCCGCATCACATCCTGGTCGCAGATGCCGGTAAGAAGGCGGATCTCGTAAGGGATCGGGCGGCCGGGATTGACAAAGGTGGAGTATTCCTCAACCGGTTCGCCATCGCGATACTTTACCGCACCCACCTCGATGATGGCATCTCGGTCGGGGTTGAGCCCGGTAGTCTCCAGATCAAGGGCGACAAAGCTGCGAGGCGGCATGATTACTTTCTACGGTTGGATTGCCCGCTGGGCGTACCAAGGGGTTCTGGCATTATAGCCCAGCGGTCAAGCAGGGGAAAGAAGCTGCGCCCTCGTGTGAGGGCGCAGTGCCGAGAATCTGGAGACCGGTCGAGATTGCCGAATGGCTACTTCTGACGGAAATTCACATAGTGACAGGCGATTTTGTCATTTACCTTGTGTTCTACCTGTATGGAAGAGCTGATGCCCGTACCGGTGCCGTCGATCACAGTCACCCAGTACTGCCGCGGCAGACCATAGAGCGGGAAGTCATACTGCCCCGCGGGCGCGTTCTTGGTGGCGGTTTCCTGAGCGTTGCCCCAGCCGTCGTGCAGCCGCAGGCGGACGTTCGGGAGCAGATTCCCCGCCGCATCCGTCACGGAGCCGTAGATATATTCGCCCGCGCATTCGGTTCCCCCGGCGTGCGCCTCGACGAGCAGGTAAGCGATAGTCCGGTGTCGGCGTTGGGGTTGGAACCGCCGGGCGCGCTGTCGGTGCGGGCCCTTTAGCAGCCGGAGCGTAGTAAACGGGAGCGCCCACCGGCACCGGCACCGCAGTAGGGGCAGCGGTGGGAGTAGGCGTGAGCTGCGTGATCGCTGCCTGCGCCAGCACCTTGGCGGTCTCCACGTTTACCCCATCGAGCTCGGCTGGCACGCGTGTATCGCTCCCATGCCCGCATCAGGTTGTTGTTCTGCGTAAGCAGCTCGGCACTCCGCATGTAAGCGTTGTACAGCAACTCTACGGCCTTCCCGACCAGATAGTCGGGGGTGTCCCGGTAGAGCAGCTCGAGTTGGGCGATAGCATCGTCCCAGCGCCCTGCGGCGAATGCCTCGTATCCGGCCAGAAAACGGCGTGCGTCGTTGCGCTGCTTGATCGCCTCAGGATTCTGCGGTTTCAGCGTGAGGGCACTACCGTACAGATCGATGGCCCGGTTCATGACCTCGACCTGGCCGCCCGATGCTTCTATGAGCTCTCCGGCGAAGGCCATCCGCGCCTGATACAGATCGTTCTTCAACTGGTCTTGCTCAGCGCCCGTGGTCAGGGGCAGGGCTTCTTCCAGCCGGGCAACCACAACGTCCCAATTGCTCTGTGCGCGGTTTACATTCACTTGTCGCACCAGCTCTGTCAGGCGTTGCTGTCGTTCCAGCTTTCCGATAAGGGATGCCACGTCGCGATAGCTGGGCGCCTGCTGTTGTATATTGATGAGGGTCTTCAGCGCCTCTTCCGCAGCTCCCTGGGTGATCTGTCGCTGGGCAAGCGTGTAGGTGGCATCGAGCGTCTGGGCTTGCTGCGCCTTCCCAAGCCCCTCGGCCAGGGCCGCATGCTCCGGGTTGAGTTGGCCCAACTGCCCGTACAGCTCGATTGCGAGCGCGTTATCGCCCTTGGTGTAAGCCTGTTTGGCAGCGCCGGCGAGCTGCTCCTGCTCCTTCGCCGCCTGCGTAGTGGACATTGAAGGGGCGATCAGTGTGGCATAGACGGCTTGTGCTGACCAGCCAATGCCCGCCAGCGTTATCATCAGCAGTCCCACAAACATCACACGCTTGTTGAGAAAGGTGAACCGGCGTGCGCGGACAGGATGGAGCGTCGACTCGGCCCTGAGCTCCGTCTCGGTGATGAGCGACTTCAGGCTCTGATCCTGCGGGGAAGTTTCCTCCAGGGAGTGCAGGGCGCCCAGTGCTTCATTCCATTTCCCGGACTGTAGCGCATCCATTGCTTCCTGGTAGAGCGGACTCCCGCGCCAGTCACTCGTGCTGACATTATTCATTAGTAGCCCCCTATGCCACTGAAAGCCGATATCACCTTCGGGACTGCCGGGCCGAGGATCACGACGAACAGCGCCGGCAGGATGAACAGGACCATCGGGATGAGCATCTTGATCGGCGCCTTGTTGGCCTTTTCCTCCGCTCGCTGCCGGCGTAGCACACGCATTTGCTCCGACTGGCTGTGCAGGACGTGCGAGATACTGGTGCCCATCGCGTCCGCCTGGACAAGCACTGCCACAAACGACGAGACGTCGGCACAGGCGCAGCGAGCCGCCAGCCGCCGCAGAGACTGCGGTCGCGGCACCCCGAGGCGCACCTCTGCCACCGTTCGGGCGAACTCATTGCTCAAAGGACCGGTCCACTGGTCGCTGACCCGTTGGAGCGCCGATTCGAAGGCCAGGCCGGCCTCGACGCAGATGGTCAGCATGTCGAGTGCGTCTGGAAGCGCCCTCTGAATCGCATCCTGGCGACGCTGCATCCGCCCGGCCAGCCAGGCGTTGATCGCCATGTAACCAAACACGGCGCCGATCACGGGGGAAACCATGATCACCGGCGAGTTGGGAGGGAGTAGCCGGCGGCAGTAGAAACCCAGTCCGAAGCCGATGGCGATCATCAGAACGCGGAGTGCCAGGTAATCGAGCGCCGAGATGTTGCCGGGATGTCCCGCGATCGTCAGCTTTGCGTTGATCTGCTCCAGGGTACTGGCCGGGGCAAATCGTCCTACGAACTGGACAGCGCGTACCAGGGCAGGCTTGATGATGCGCTGCACGAAGGATCCCTTGAGCGCAGGATCAATCACCGCTCCGGGAGACCGGCCTGCCGGCTGGCTGACGAACTTCGACATGCCGCGTTTCCACGTCGTGAGGCGCAGCCTTACGCGGTCGTAGAGCCATATATGTGGCCATGGCGGCAAGCATCACAAGGCCGCCAACCGAGAGCGGAGAGAAGAACAAGCTTGCGTTCATACTTTAATGTCCGCTATCTTGCGAATGATCATGAACCCGACGAACATCATGCCCAGCGCTGTCAACGGCAACCAGATCCAACGCAGCGACAGGAGCGGGCTCATGTAGTCCGGGTTCATCATCATGACCGCTCCGCCGACCAGGAACGGCAACGCGGCCAGGAGGTAACCGGTGTAGCGCTGAGAAGCTGTGAGGGTTCGAATCTCCTGAAACAGCCGCACGCGCTCGCGAATGGTACCGATCGCCGAATCCAGGACCTGTGCCAGGTTACCACCCACTTCGGATTGGATCTTGATGACTGTAACAACCATAGAGAGGTCATCGCCGGGCATGCGCTCCGTGAGGTGCTGCAGGGCATCCGGGAGCGGTACCCCCAGCCCGATTTCGCGCACGACCCGCCCGAATTCCTCGCCGGCCGGAGCAGGCATCTCCAGACGCACCAGATCCATGGCCTGAGTCAGGCCCACGCCGGCTTGCAGCCCACTCACCAACATCGCCAGCACGTCGATGAGCTGTTCCTGAAAGCGGCGGATCCGCTGCTGGCGGCGGCGGTTGAGCCACAGGACCGGCAATTGCAGGCCGAGGATCGCCAGCGGCAGGGCAAAGAGGGGGCTGCGCAGGAAGATGATGGCAAACAGGCCCATCCCCACTGCGCTGGCCGCCCGCACTATCGTGTACTCGGTGACCGTCATCGAAACGTCGGCCTGAGCCAACTCCAGAGCCAGCGTTCCACCAATGCGGTCTTCCAGCCGGATACCATTCATCAGCCGGGTAAAGGGGCCGCCGCCCGGACCCTTCATCATCCGCATTTCGCTGCGCAGCGCCTGCTCTAACCGGTCCTCCAGCGCGCCGGTTGGCTTGGCGAGGCGCGCAAAGCCCACGAACAGGCACATAAGTGCGAGCGCAATGCTTCCGGCTACGATCAGAGGCAGCAACGATTCCACGGCCTTCACCTCTCAGAAAAGCGATGTCGAAACGGACACACTCATATCAGCCAGTCTTTCCGGCCCACAGGCTACGTAGCCCCGCCGGCTTGACGAGTCCGGCAGCCTTGGCTGTGACCGGAGTGGGGTCAACGGCGGGCGTCAGATCCGCTGCAAGCTTGCGTACCGCCTTCACAAGGGCGCTACGAGGATGGCTCGAGACGAACGGAATACCGCGATTCACGCTTGCCGTCACCAGCGCCTGGTCGTCGGGTAGTTCGGCGGCAATGTCCAGCTTCAGGTGCCGGCGAATCGCATCTGACGGTACTGCGCCGGCCATCCCGGAACGGTTCAGCACCAGGTTCGGTCTGATCTCGGGCGTGTTCAAGAGTATGGTTTCGAGGAACACGCGCCCGTGCTGCAGCGACGTCATTTCGGGAATGACGACAGCCAGTGTCGCATCGGCCTGCTCAACCAGATGGGACAGGTTCCCAGATCCTGAACCGCTGAGATCGACGATCACGTAGTCATAGGTGGCGCGCAGCGCATGCACGATGTCTTCCAGCATATCGGCCGGGATGCGAACGCCCGGCCCGGGTGGCGCCAGGAGCGCTCGCACGCCACTTGTATGGCGTGCAAGTGCTCCTTCCAGCAGCTCATGGTCGGCCGGATCAGGGCACGAGAGTAAGTCGCCCAGCGTTCGCTCGGGCTTCAGGTTGAGTAGGAGCCCGTGGCTAAAGCTGCCTTCACCCGCCTCGAGCAGCGCGACGGACGCAGGTTTCTCCTTGAGGGCAACCCCAAGGTTGACCGACAGCACGCTGGCTCCACAGCCAGGTTTTGGCGAAACTACGGCCACAACCATCCCATGTCGCTTCGTACCGTTGTCCGCCGGCCGAACCATATGCGGCACCACTGGTGCGCCCTTTGCCATGGCCGTGCTGACGGTTTCCCACAGTTGGGTATCGGCGAACGGCGTGGCAATCAGAGCGGCCGCCCCGGCCAACACCACCTCCTGAAGGGTGGCTACCTCGCGGGAGTCCACCATCACCACCGAGGGGATGCCGGCGCCGGCCAGCCGCTGCACGACTGCCGCCGGCTTCGCCGCCTGCAGATTCTGATCTACCAGAGCGAGTTGGATTCCGTTCGTAGGGCTGCCGTTCACAAATTCCGACGACGTGACCCGTTCGATGCGATAGAATCCGGGTGCGCTCAACGAAGCCGACGCGATGCGATCACACATCTCGACCGCGTCGGCTACCAGTAACAGCGAAGTGGCGCCAGTTGTGATAGACATTGTCATTTGGGCATCGGGAGCTGGTACTTGTCGATCATGTACATGAGATCGACCGGTGACGTTTCGTGGTCTGTGTCGTCCGCCTGATTGCGGATGGCCAGGTCCAGAACAGCATCGGCGTCCTTCAGGAACTTGAGCACCAGAGCGTCTTGCGGCTCCAGCGCCAGCACGTAACCGTACACCTCGCCGGGGATCAGCTCGCTGGTACCGCCTTGGCGGGCGTTGACCTTGGCGTCCTCACCCATATCCGCGTGCAGGACACCGATCACGACAACATCTTGCAGGGTTCCGAATGTGAACTGCAGGTCGCCCGACAGGTCGTCGGTGTTGCTGCCGTTCTCAGTCGTGGTTTGCTGAGGCTGGCTTGCCCGACCAGACGCGCCCGACAGCATGACGTCGCCGCCGCTCTTCTCGAGCACATCCACGGACACCAGCAGTGAGTAGTAGACATCCACATGGTCGCCCGACTTCACGATTCTCGCCCCGCTGAGCAGATCCTTGGCGCCAAGTGTGACGCCGACCTTGCCGGGCGTAAGTGTGAAGCCGAGGTTCTCGCCGGCGATGTCAGGCCGGGTGAGATGGTGCTTGAGAACGGGCTCGCCGATCTCGAGCGGGATGGTGGTCACCATCCCCCGAGCATCATCTATCGTGCGGGCGGAGGAGGACGGGGCCTTATCCGCCGGCCACGAGGCGGCGACGAGGTCCCCTTCCTTGAGCACGGTGCCGGCCGGCACCGCGTGTGCCGCAACCATCACGTCAGCGTTGGCAATGGCGGATGAGGCCGTGACACCGCTAATGGTTGCACGTTGCAGTGTGACGTAGGCCACACCGCCAGCGACAGTGGCGAGGATCACGCCGACCACCAGCCACAAGCAGCCGCTAATCCTACTCATTTCACTTCATCCTTTGAGGGTTGCCGTCCGGCTCATTCTGACAGCCGGATGGTGCATAAACCGGTAGTGCAGGGGGCGCCGGTCGATACGCCGCCGGTTGACCACCTAACAAACTCGCCCTTGATCCACCGGTCGGTGCCATGGAAGTTTGATTCCGTCACCCGGAACTCGGCAAATGCCGCGATGCGATAGCGGGTGTTGGCGCCGTGTGGATCCTCGATCACATCCCAAACCGGCACAGTCACGTGCCTGCAGGTGTAGTCCTCTACAGCCTGCCGTACCGACGAAGAGTTGACAAGGCCGGGCTGTCCGGGGACCAGCTCACCAATGGGATGGTAGCCGCTCGTGCTTGGGTTTTGCAGGCGGTTGGCCAGCTCATGTGCGCCGCCACCACCCCCATCCCAATCGAGCCAGCCCGCATTGCCTGCAGCTTCTTTCGACTCATCCCAGATGGTGTATTCGTAGGGGCATTCACCGCACGGCGTGCTGACCGGGCACGGTATGAAGTTCTCCTGCTTCACAATCACAGGCCACAGGTTGCCATATGGCACCACCCCGGTGAAGATCGCCTTGGCAATGCCATGCGTCGCCAGGGTGTCGTACCCAAGAACGCCCGCGAAGAAGGTTTCGAAATTGCGATGCGCAGTGAAGCGGACTGAGTCCTCGGTTACTTCCGCCCGAGCATCTCCACCAACGTCGCATCGCGCACGGTCGGCGCCATTGTGAACCGCAATATCGCAGGCGTGGTCCTGTACCTGGCTCACGCTCTGGCCCAGCATTACGGCTCGTGGCGCCGGCAATGGCAGCCGCATCGGCTGCATTCTGCATGCGCCGGCGCTGAGCATATGCATAACCACCATCTATGATCACGGCCGCCATGCTGAGCATTGCCACCATCGAGAGCGCCAACAACACGAGGCTGGCTCCACGCTCGTCCGGCTCGTGATTCCATCGCCTAAGCCATCTGCTCCACAACTGCCCCATCGCTCGCCTCACAGTCTCAACACCACACATCACTCAAGTACCATCGTCGATCGGCTGCTCAGTGGCAGGACGCCTTCGTTGCCGATGGCCTGACCGATCATCAGGCTAATCGCCTCGAAACGATACCGCACGGTTACCTCGACCACAGGTGGGCTTGACGGGGGGTAGGTCACTTCTACCCGCACCTTATCCGTGTTGAGCGTCTTGTTTGCCCACTGCATCGCGGCCTTACACGGTGCGGGCGCCGCAGCGATCACCTCAGGTGTAGCGTGATCGAGCACGCACGTCATTCGGGACGCTATGGGAACGGCCCGCCGTGCCCCTTCACGTGCCGACTGAGAAATTCCGGTGTACGCGTACACCGCACGTCCGAGGTCGAAGATGCCAAGCATGCAGAACAGCAGCATGCCCAAAACCAGGGCCGATTCCAACATGGCGGCCCCGTGTTCACCCCGCTTTGAGTCGATTGTCCGTTGCGCTCGCCGGATAATGCCACTCATCATCCACCCACCATGACCATAGAGGTCTCGGCTCGCAAGTTGATCGCCGATCCGCCCAGCAGGCTTGTCGTCAGCAGTTCTACCGGGTAGACCACGCGCACTGTCACTAGAGTTCCGTCAACGCGTCCTGTAGCCGGAGATACGGTGATATGAGAGGCGTTCAGGTCATCCAAACCGCAGGCTTGGGCTTCGGCTAATGCTCTCGCCGTGATGGTTGAAACCATCGCGCCGGGCTGCACGCTTGCATAGCGCGCTCCCTCACGAGAGACGTTCGTAATATCAATGTACACACCCAGAAGTCGCCCGAAGTCGAGGATACCGGCCATCAGCATGAGTAGCACCGGCAGGAGCAGTGCAAACTCCACCAGGTCCTGCCCGGCTTCGCGCTTCCAAGAACCTGAAGGTGTCCGTTTCGATCGCAATAGCGCCATCACTGCCCTCGCTGTTCCTGTTGCGTCGTAGAAAAAGGCGGGGGAAGGAGTTGCTCGACCCCCTCCCCCGCCTCTTTGCCCTGTTTCTGTTGCCGTCAGGCTGCGGCAGGCCGAGTTCCGCCTGTTACGCCAGCTCGCCGGCCAGGCCCTGGAACAGGTTGCTGATGTTGGTGCCGAGTAGGGTGAGGGCGACGAGCACAACCACTGCGATCAGCGCCAGGATCAGGCCGTATTCGGCCATGGCCTGTCCGTCTTCTCTGTCCATCCACGCCGTCAGGTACGTCCACAATGCCAACATTTCGAACTCCTTCACACTGAATGAATCGACACGACCGTCCAATTACTGGCGGAAAGCGCCTCCGCCCGGCGAGACTAACCAGAAGAGGCTTTGGTTAGTGAGCGTCTTTCCGTGGGATCGCAGAAACGGGGGTCAGACATTACGGTAGTAGCTGCGACCTTGCCGGAATCACGCCTTCCACCACCTCCTCGGGAGGGTGCTACCCTCCGCATCCAACGTGCCTGCCCGATGATTCAATGTTCGCTGCGTTGTTTTCGTCGGGAGCCATCGTCGTTTGCGTCTTATCCTGGCGGCAGCATATTCCCGTCTCGGGATCAGTTCAATAGGATCGTGGTACCATCTGTAAGCAGTGAGGCGTTGGCCGGGTGCAAAAGCCAAAAGCCGGCGCCGTGACGCTGGTTAGCCGTCTATCACGAGAGCCGGCGAGGTGATCCTGGCCGGCTGCCTGCCTCAAAGTTGGTCCATACTCCCGGCCGGTGGCTCATCCCAGCGGCGAAGCCGGCGCGTTCCGGCCGGTCCCACCGTGGCCGGCGCCGGGTGCCTACCCGGAGCCGGCTCCGGCGCGTATCCAGTAGGCCCATTTACCTATAGTTGCGCATTACACCGCTTTCTATAATGGCTCTGTTATCTGTGCGTAGTTCATCACTGCGCTGCTCGGTCGTGGCGAAATGCGGATGCACAGCAGCCGCAAACACCGTCGCCGCCAGTCAAGCCTAGGCAGGGGGTACGTAAATGTCCATATTTGTCCGAACGCCGCGCCAGGTCGAAACGGTGCCCGTAGAACCGCGGGATGGGTCGGGGACCGGCGCTCCGCCTCGCCCCGCTGCACGCGTCTCCAACTTCCAGGAAGAGCCGTACGTGACGGTGCGCAAGAAGGTTCACTCACGGCTGCTATCCGAGGTCAATCTGCTGACCGATAATCCTGATGCAGTGCGCGTGCGTCAGGATATCCAGGGCATCTACTCACAGGTCCTGGCCGAGGAGAAGGTGCTGATCGCACGCGCCGAGCGCGAAGAACTGCTGGAGCAGATTGTTGCGGAAATCCTCGGCTTCGGCCCTATCGAGCAATTCCTCGCGGACCCTACCGTCACCGAAGTCATGGTGAACGGCTGCAAATTCGTATACATTGAGCGTGAGGGCAAGATCGAGCGAACCCAGGTGGAGTTCGAGGATGACGACCACGTGCAGCGGATCATCCAGCGCATCGTGGGCCCGCTTGGCAGGCGCATCGACGAAAGCTCGCCGATGGTCGATGCTCGCCTCCCCGATGGCTCTCGTGTCAATGCCATTATCCCGCCACTGGCCCTCAACGGTCCTGTCATTACCATCCGCAAATTCGCCAAGACGCCACTGACGGTTGCCGAACTGACCCGCAATGGCACATTCGACGAGCGGTTCGTAAACCTGATGAAGGGCTGCATCCAGGGTCGTCTGAACATCATCATCTCGGGTGGCACCGGATCCGGCAAGACGACCACGCTGAACGTGCTGTCCGGTTTCCTGCCGGCTACCGAGCGCATCGTGACGATCGAGGACGCCGCCGAGCTGCAACTGCGGCAGGATCATGTAGTGCGCCTGGAATCCCGGCCGTCCAATATCGAAGGCAAGGGCCAGGTCACCATCCGGAACCTCGTGGTCAACGCCCTGCGTATGCGTCCTGATCGCATCGTGGTTGGCGAAGTCCGGTCAGGCGAAGCGCTGGACATGCTCCAGGCGATGAACACCGGCCACGACGGATCGCTGACCACGCTGCACGCCAACGGGCCGCGCGACGCCCTGCGCCGTCTGGAAACGATGGTGCTGATGGCCGGCATGGAGTCTGCCGCTGCGGGCCATTCGCGAGCAGATCGCCAGCGCACTGGACGTCATCATCCAGATGGAGCGCATGCGCGACGGCACGCGCCGCATCACCTACGTCACCGAAGTCCAGGGGATGGAAGGGGACGTGATCGTGATGCAAGATATCTTCGCCTTCGTGCAGACGGGCGTGAAGGATGGGAAGATCCTGGGCTCACTGGAGCCAACCGGCGTGCGGCCCAAGTTCTCCGAGCAGTTGGAAATGGCGGGTGTACAGCTGCCGCCCGAGATATTTGTCCCGGGGCGCAGGCGCTAGGCGCGAGACGATCAGGCGTGAAGGCCACCTCTCTTCCGCTCGCCAGGACGCGACGTAACCTGGGGTGGCCACTGCCTGGTATCACTCTGGACAGGCTGTGGCTTTGCCTGCCCGGTCTTGGCCTGGTGATCGTGCTGGGTCTCACCGTTATCCGCCCTTATGACTTCTGGTGGCATCTGCGCACGGGCCAGATCATCGTCCAGACCGGGCAGATACCTACCCTCGATGGCTTCAGCTTCACGCGAGCCGGCTCCCCCTGGCTCAACCAGGCGTGGCTCATGCAGGCGGCCTTCTATCTGGCTTATCTCGCCGGTGGTCTTGCGACCGTCATCGCCTTGCATACCGCATTGATCGCCGGGGGCTACCTGGCGTTGCAGAGCGCCTGCAGCCGGGTGGGACGCAGCGGTCGTGCGGTGGCGGGCGCACTGCTCCTGGCGGCGGCGGCGGGTTGCCTCTCCTGGAATGTGCGCCCGCAGTCGATCACGTTTCTGCTGATGGGCGTGCTGATCTATCTGCTCGAGCGCAACCGGGGCGGTGACCGGCGCGCGTTGTGGGCCGTGCCGCCGCTATTCCTGATCTGGGGGAACGCTCACGGCGGGTGGATCTTTGGGCTGGCGCTGCTGGCTTGCTACGGCGTGGGAACAGCTTACGAGCGGCGCCGAAAACCGGCGCTCGCAGCCCGAGAACTATCTCCGCTTGTCTTGTCTGGAGCGTTGGCAGTGGCGTGTCTGGCTATCACTCCTGCCGGCCCGGGCGGAATGGCTGCCTACGCTCTCGGCTTCACCGGCAACGACGTGACCATGGGCGCCAACGTCGAGTTCCAGCCGCTCTCTTTTCGCACGTCCGACGGCGCCCTCGTGATATCGATCGCTGCGATCCTGGTGGGCCTGGCGTTCGGCCGGAAGACGACGGTGCCTGCCGGACCGGTGTTGGCGGCGCTGTTCTTCGGATTCGGCACGCTCTACTCTCAGCGTATGGCGCCCTGGTTCGGGATGGCTGCCGCTCCCCTGGCAGCGCAACTGCTCGAGGAACGGTTCTCCTCACCGGCGAGCGCCGGTCACCCGCATGGCGCGCCTCAATGCTGCGACACTGCTGTTCTTGATCCTGCTTGCACTGGCCAGCCTGCCGTGGTGGCGGGGCAGCCTCCCGATCTCCGCAGAGCGCAGAGAGTACGCCTTGAGAGCCGAGACGCCGGTTGGAGCCGCTGCTGCGTTGTGCAGCCTGGGATCCGGCACTCGCCCGTTTCATTCCATGGGTTATGGAAGCTACCTGATTTGGGCGTGTCCGGAGATGCCTACATTCGTCGATACACGTGTTGAGCTCTATCCATCCGAACAGTGGGCAGACTATCTCGCCGTGATGCGCGCACGGTATGACTGGGAAGAGGTACTGGCGCGTTACGACGTCAACGCGCTGCTCCTGGCCCGGGGCAACGACCGCATCCTGCTGCAGGCGGTGCAGCGGTCATCTATGTGGACGGCCGTGTACGAAGACGAATATGACGTTCTCTTCCGCCGCAACGTGAGATAGACGATGACTACGATGGCAACAGCACAGGGGCGGACGTGGCTGAACGGCAAACGGCTCCGTTACTCATGGATCGCTGCAGCGGCGATGTGGGGCGCCTGGATCGTCAGCATTCTGCTCGGCCAGGGCGCATTCGATCAGGCGGGGCAGGTAATCGGCACGGATTACGTGCAGTTCTACGCTGCCGGCGAGACTGTGCGCGTAGGCGAGTCGGCACGGCTCTACGACGTCGATTACCAGATAGAGCTGGAACGTTCAATTGTTGGCAGCGAGCTGCGCAGCTACCATGCGTTCATCACGCTCCCGTTTCTGGCGCCGCTCTTTGCCCCGCTGTCCGCACTCCCGTATGTGCCTTCCTTCGCACTGTGGTGTCTGCTGGGAGGAGCGGCGCTGGTCGCCGGCTTCCGCTTGCTAAGGGCCGAACGTCCGCTGCAATCGTCGTTGTGGGCGCTCACGTTCTTCCCCGTGTTCGCCTCGTTCAGTTTTGGGCAAAACAGCATACTCAGCTTTCTCCTGCTCTCCGCGGCATTCGCACTCTGGATGCGCGGCCGGACAGTGTGGGCGGGGATAGTGCTCGCCCTCCTTCTCTACAAGCCGCAGCTGATTCTGGGGGTGGCGCTGATGTGGCTCGTGCGCCGTGAGTGGCGCCCACTCGGCGGCCTGGCGGCCGGCGGGGGCCTGCTGGGCGCCGCCATGCTGCTGTGGATGCCCGAGGCTACCGTTGCCTACGTGGAATTTGCCCGGTCGACCCTGCCCGGCCTGACCGGATGGGAACACTTCCCGCTGTGGCATCTCCACACGTGGCGCGGTTTCTGGACGCTGCTGTTAGGCGCCGGCGCTGCAAACGTGCCCACGGCGGCGTGCACGGCGTTGATTGTGGCCGGTTTCTGGGCCGTCTCACGCCGGTTCACCGGGCGGCGTGAGACGCACTTTGCGCTGGCGATCCTGGTCACGCTGCTGATCACGCCGCATGCGATGATCTACGACTGGGCATTGCTGCTGATCCCGGCCTGTCTGTTGTGGCGAACGTCTCCGGAGCTCCGGACTGAATGGACCGCTCTGTACGCGGTCATATGGCTGGTAGCATTCGTGGGCGGGCCGCTGTCATACGCTCAGCTCCAGTTCCTTGGGCACGCCCTACAGATCAGCGTGCCACTGCTCACAGCAGTTGCAATAGCAATTACCTACCGCCTTGGCCTCTCGTCACACAAAACTGGGGCCGAATCAAAGGAACCTGTATAGAAGGAGAGATGAACGCACAGCACCAGGCAGGGACGAGGATGAAGCGCGCCCCTGCCTGGTGCTGTTGGTGATCCTGGCGATGCCTGCACCGCACAGACTACCGGCATCCCTGTGCTTCTGGCCCCAGAGGACGGAGCCGTAACCACTGGCGCGAATTACCCGCCGATCGGCATACCGACATTGGAGTGGGCGCCGGTCCCAGGGGTAACCAGATATCGGGTCGAGTGGAGCCAGCAGATCAATTGCCAGCCTCACGTACGAGGACACCGATTACACCCGCCTCACCCCCATCAATGCTACGCCATTCCTAGACGGAGTCTGGTACTAGCGCGTCAAAGCCTATGTCACCCGCACGCAACTCGGACTCCCCAGTGAAGTGCGCACTTTCGTCAAGAACGGGGCAGCGCCCAATGCGGCTCCGGCGCTGGCTTCGCCTGCCGATGGGATTACACTCAGCTTCTTTGACTACCCGGCCTTCACCTGGCAACCCATTACGGGAGCCGCGGCTTACACGTCCCAGATCGCAACGAACCCCGAAGGATTCGGCTCCACTCTATATAGCTCCATCACGGCTGCCACGGCTCACCAGCCGAAGGCCAAGCTGGCCAACGGCACCTATTACTGGCGTGTCGTTCGGCTCGACCTCAAGAACCGTGAGGGAACTGCGAGCGCCGTGCGCAGCTTCGTTTCGAGCTACCTGGCCCCGCCTGAGATCATCGAACCGGATGACGGCGCCACACCCAGTTTCACACCCACGTTCCGCTGGAAGGCCCTTCGGGGGGCGGAGTACTACAACATCCAATATGCCAGGGATAGCAACTTCACTGAAGCGGTGGTCACCAAGATGGTGCGCAGCACAACCTACACGCCGGAAGACGATCTCCAGAACGAGCTCAGCTATTACTGGCACATGAGGGCGGCTGCCGGCGCTGCAACGAGCGATTGGAGCCCGACGCGCTCCTTCATCTAGGGATGGTACATCACTCCACAGCTGCCTACCCCGACCAACAACTACCAGGTTGGCCATGAGGACGCATTATTCAACTGGTCTCCGGTGGAGGGCGCTGCGTACTACAAGATCGAAGCAGGGATGTCCCCCAGCTTCTCGGGAGCCAATGCAGTTGCCTGGAACGACACAACGGCCAACCCCTTCTATACACGCCCGCACTTCGACGAGATGGCCCAAAACTATCCCGATTACCAGCAGTGGTACTGGCGCGTCACCCCTTACGAGCCGTACGGCACGTACTACTGGCGGGTCCGCACACTGACTGCGACCTCCCAGAGCGGCTGGAGCAACATCTGGCGCTTCCAGGTAGCAGCTTCCAGCCGCTGGCACCCGATCCGGACGTTGGGCGCGATGGAGAACCGCTGGCAGATCGGGGCAGCGACCCGGCTGACGACATGACCGATCCGAATTATGCCTTGAGCAGCCTGACCGCCGCACAGTCTGCCGACTACTGGTACTTCGGCTTCCCGGGGGGGACCGGCGCACAGGACATGAAGTACGGGCTCTACCTGGATCTGGATCATCAGGACGGCTCCGGCGGCGGCAGCGGAGCACTTAGCCCGCTCGTCACGACGACACCCGGCCACCAGCCGGAGTATGCTATCTGCATCCGGCAGCGCGCCGGGGGCTTTACCGCCTCCGACGTCGAGATCTACCAATGGCTCGGCAGCTCATGGGATTGGCCCCAGACGCTGGATGAGGTTGGCGGCCAGGTATTCTTCAACGCCGGCTTTCTCGAGCTTGCGTTGTTGAATACCAGCATCGGCATGCACGAGGGCACGGGCAGCGTACGGCTGGTGCGCGCCTGGCGAAAGGCCGGCCGGTGGGCGGCAATCAGCCCCGGCAGGGCTGCCAACAACGCAGGAATCGCTTCGCGGTCTGCGGTGTGCTGATCCATAGAAGGAATGGCTCCGGGTTTGCTTGGCTGCTGACACACCAACTGTACCCGTGCAGCATTCCTCTTTCAATCGCTCTTTTCAAAGTGCCAAACTTAAAAGGGCGCCGAGGCGAGTTGCCTCGGCGCCCTTTCTATTTTCGCTTGATCGACCTCGCTGCCGGTTGTCCGGTTAGTGCCGGTGGCTCACCACTTCCGCGTGATCGGCAAGTAATTGTAGAAGTGCTGGGACCAGGGAGTCGGCGTGACCCACTCCAACACCTCGCCCTTCAATGCAAGCGGGATGATGAACTTCGTCTCTTCAGCGCAGCCATAACCCGGCTCGCAAGTCAGCAGGCGACGGGGGGCCCAGAACGGGCGATTTGGGATCGCGTAGCCGGGATTTGTCAGAATATCGAAAAAGATACCGGGCTCGGAGTGCGATAACACGAGCCAGTATGGCCTGAGCGGCTGCACAATCGCCGGTGTGCCGAATGTGAAGGTGATCGGCTGCATCGCGGGTGAGGTTTCGGGCAGGGCAGAGGGCGGCAAGCTGGCAAACCCTACGAGCTCGTCCCCTGGCGCGGCTCCGCCGGTTCTCAGCTCCACGGTGATGGGCTGCGTCGGCGCATAAGAACCATGATAGTAGCCGAGGTGCAACTCGACCGCGTCCAAACGCCAACGGCCGTCGGGATTGAACTCTACGGCGCGTGCGATGCTGCCGTCTGGCCCCGAACTCACGACATAGCACGGATTGCAGTCTGGTTCCTGGTCGTACGGGTCATAGACATGAAACCCGCCATGAAAATCATCGCGCACGCCGTTCCAATTGTTCGTGCTGGCAAGAGCGAGTCCGCCCAGCACGAATAGCAGAACGAGCGGCAACAGGAACTTGGTGAGAGAGAATAGTTTCATCGAGCGGCTCCCGAGGTGATGTGGCCAGTGACAAATGAAGCTAGGCCCATGCGTACGCTAACATTTCCATCTCATGCCGTCCATAGGACGCTAGGCCCAAAATGCACTGACAAATTGACGCTGTCTACCCGCTGTGATATCATTTCGTCCCGAAAAGGTGGTACGAATGAGTGTAGCACAGGCAGTTCTTAAGTACCCGATGGTAACCATAGCGGCACCTTGAACTCACCAGAGACACGGAGAGCGCTTCCGTGTCTCTGTCTTTTTAGGGCGAATGCGGGGCATTCGGGTTCCCGAAAAACGAGAGGAAACAGGCGTGACAGAATACATATTCGTGACGGGTGGTGTTGTAAGCGGGCTTGGTAAGGGTGTTACCGCAGCTTCGATTGGCCGGCTCCTCAAGAGCCGGGGTATCCGCGTAAGCATCCAGAAGCTGGATCCGTATCTCAACGTGGATCCGGGCACCATGTCGCCCTACCAGCACGGTGAGGTATTTGTCACCGATGATGGGGCGGAGACGGACCTGGACCTGGGGCACTACGAGCGATTTGTAGACGAGAACCTGAGCCAGGCCAACAACGTCACCACCGGGCAGATCTACAGCCAGGTACTGAGCAAGGAACGACGCGGCGATTACCTGGGCGGTACGATCCAGGTGATCCCCCACGTCACCAATGAGATCAAGCGCCGCATTCAGGACGCAGGCCGGCACAACAACGCCGACGTGGTGATCGTGGAAGTGGGCGGTACCGTGGGCGACATTGAGAGCCTCCCCTTTCTCGAGGCGATTCGCCAGATGCGCAAGGAAGTGGGGCGCAACCATACCCTGTTCGTGCACGTCACCCTGCTCCCGTGGATTTCCGCCAGCAACGAGTTGAAGACCAAGCCGACCCAGCACAGCGTCCGTGAACTGCGCAGTATCGGTATCCAGCCGGACATGATCGTCTGCCGGTCGGATCAGCCGGTGAGCGATGCTGTGCGACAAAAGATAGCGCTCTTCACCGACGTGGAGCCCGCGCGGTTGTTCCGGCATACACTGCTCCCACCATCTACGAGGTCCCTCTGATGCTCGAAGCAGGAGGGGGTGGCGGACTATCATCGCCGAACGGCTTGGGTTACAGGTCACAAAGCCCGACATGGCAGAGTGGCGCAGCATGGTGCACCAGATCATGCAGGCGAAGCCGGCCGTGCGTGTTGCCCTGGTGGGTAAGTACATCGAGCTCGAGGATGCGTACATGAGTGTGCGCGAAGTCGCTGCGGCACGCAGCCTGGTCCTTGAACCACGACGTGACCATCGACTGGATTAGTTCCGAACTATTGGAGCGACCTGAGGGCGCCGAATTGCTGCGCAATGCGGATGGAATCCTGGTTCCCGGTGGGTTCGGGTATCGCGGCATCGAAGGGCAAGATCGCAGGCGCCCGATATGCGCGGCGGAACCGCGTTCCGTATCTGGGCCTCTGCCTGGGGATGCAGGTGATGTGTATTGAATTCGCGCGGGACGTGTTGGGCCTCGAAGACGCCAACAGCACCGAATTCAACCCAAAGACCACCGCTCCGGTCATCAGCCTCATGCCAGACCAGCAGGGAATCGAGGACATGGGTGGCACAATGCGGCTGGGGTTGTATCCCTGCAATCTTCAACCGGGATCCTGCGCTGCCGAGGCGTATACACCGGCCCTGCAAATAGAGGAACGGCACCGGCACCGGTGGGAGTTCAACAACCGCTTCCGGCCCGCGTTTGCCGATGCAGGGATGCAGTTCAGCGGCATTTCGCCGGATGGACGCCTGGTTGAGATCGCGGAGCTGCGTGGGGATCTGCACCCATGGATGCTGGGCACGCAGTTCCATCCGGAGTTCCGGTCGCGTCCGAACCGCCCGCACCCGCTCTTTCGGGCCTTTCTGCAAGCAGCAATCGCACGGGCAGAGGGCACGAAGCTGGACCGCCTGCGGGAAGAATCCGTACCAGTTGCGAACGCGACGACGGCAGCGTAGCTCGCCGGCGCGCAAAGAGAAGGGGGTTTCCAAGCATGTCTGGACACTCAAAATGGGCCACCATCAAGCGCAAGAAGGGCGCAAACGACGCCCAACGCGGCCGGATGTTCACCAAACTGGCGCGCGAGCTACAGCTCGCCGCCCGTGAGGGTGGTGACCCGAATTTCAACTTCCGCCTCCGCCTGATCATTGACAAGGCCAAGGCGGAGAATATGCCCAAGGATAACATCGAGCGCGCCATCAAGCGCGGCGCGGGGCTGGGTGCGGACGGGGCTGCCCTGGAAGAAGTGGCGTACGAGGGTTACGGTGCTCACGGCGTCGCCATCTTTATCCAGGTGGTGACCGACAACCGCAACCGCACGGTCTCCGAGCTGCGCCACGTCCTGACGCGCGCCGGCGGCAGCCTGGGTGAATCGGGCAGCGTAGGCTGGCTATTTGACAGCAAGGGCTTGATCGAAGTGCCGATGGAAGGCTTGAGCCAGGATCGTGTGTTCGAGCTCGCGCTGGAAGCGGGCGCCGAGGACGTTCAGTTCAGCGACGATGTAGCCGAAATCTACACGGCCCCGGCCGATCTCCAGGCGGTGCGCCAGGCCTTTGTGGACGCAAAACTGCCGCTCGAAGATGCCGAGTTGACGATGCTGCCCAAGACGCAAGTCACGCTCAGCGCGGCCGATACACTACAGGTGATGAACCTGGTGGAAGCGCTCGAAGATCTGGATGACGTCGCCAAGGTGTACTCGAACCTGGACATCAGCGAAGAGGTATTGGCGAACCTCGAAGCGTAATGGGGACGATACTCGGAATCGACCCGGGAACTGCCACCATGGGCTTCGCTCTCGTACACGAGGGGGACGGGGACCGGCTGGAGCTGGTGCGTTGTGGCGTCATTACAACCCCGGCCGGGCAGCCACTGGCGGAACGACTGTTGACCATCCATCGCGCGGTCACCGAGCTGATACGCGAAGGCAACCCGGAAGCGCTCGCCATCGAGGAGCTGTTCTTCGGCAGGAACGTGACGACTGCCGTCTCTGTCGGGCATGCGCGCGGAGTTGCCATGGTGGCCGCCGCCGCCGCCGGGCTCCCCGTATTCGAGTACAAGCCCGCAGAAATCAAGCAGGCGCTCGTCGGATACGGGAAGGCAAGCAAGAGCCAAATCCAGGAGATGGTGCGCCTGATGCTCGGCCTGGAGTCGGTGCCACGACCCGACGACGCCGCCGATGCGGTGGCGATTGCGATTTGCCATCTCCACAGCCGGCGCATACGCAGCCTGATGTACGACCAGTAGCCGATAGCGGTCAGGAGTGAGGAGACATGGGGCCAGGAGCTACCGCCAGTGCACCGGCGCGGCGCCGGATCCTTGTTGCCGAAGACGAGCAGAACCTCCGCTTGCTCCTGCGTTTGTCTCTGACAACCGCCTATGAGGTCGAGACGGTCGAAGACGGCCAGGCGGCCGTCGAGGCTTTTGAGGCGCATCCGTCCGATATGGTGCTGCTCGATATCATGATGCCGCGCATGGATGGGATAACGGCCTGCCAGCGGCTCAGGTCGGTGTCGGACGTACCGATCATCATGGTGACTGCGCTCGGCGCGACTGACGACATCGTCAAGGGCTTTGCGGTGGGCGCAGACGATTACATCACCAAGCCGTTCACCTTCAAGGAACTGCTTTGCCGCATCGAAGCGATCTTCCGCCGGATCGATTGGATGCAGCCATCCGAGGCGCGCATCGTACAGAACGGCGACTTGCGCATCAACACCGACACCAAGCAAGTCTGGGTGCGCGGCCAGGAGAAACACCTGACGCCTATCGAATTCCAGCTGCTCCAGCATCTCGCAGCCCGGCCGGGGCACAGCATCAGCAAAGAGGACCTATTCCGCGAGGTGTGGGGCTACGATCTTGCCGGCGGAACCAACCTGGTGGAGGTAGCAGTCCGCCGCTTGCGTGAGAAGGTTGAAGCGGACCCATCAGATCCGAAGGCGATCCTCACAGTCCGGGGGTATGGGTACCGCTTCCGGATGCCATCTGTCCCGGAGCACGTATGATCGCTTCCGTGCAAGGGCGTGTCGCCGCCCGCAGCAATGACTCAATCGTGGTGGATGTGGGTGGTGTTGGCCTGCGGGTACTCTGCCCGCAACCCACGCTGGCAGTCGCGCGGGTGGGGGAGCCTGTCCTGCTATTCACGTACCTGATCGTGCGTGAAGATGACCTGACTCTGGTGGGTTTTGCGACCGAAGAGGAGCTCAGCCTCTTCCGCGCCCTCATCAATGTGTCTGGCGTCGGCCCACGGCTGGCCATCTCGGTGCTATCGAACATGTCGCCCGACGCGCTCCGGATGGCCGTCGGCCAGGAGCAGCCCGCATTGATCGCCCGCGTGCCCGGCATCGGCAAGAAGACGGCCGAGAAGATCGTGCTGGAGTTGCGAGACAAAGTGGGTACGCACGAAGTGCCCGAAGGGCTGTCGGCCCTCAGCGAGGCAGACGCCGCGGTAATCGATGCACTAACGACGCTGGGCTACAGCATCGTCGAAGCGCAGCGCGCTGTACAGGGGTTACCCAAAGAGGTGACCGACGTAGAAGCGAGATTGCGGCTGGCACTGGCATCCTTTTGACAAAAGCCGGTCGCTATGCTAGCGTAGCGTCGATTCTGGTTTCGCCTTTAACAAAGAATCATCCTGGAAACTCTTATCCAGAGGGGGGAGGGAACGGCCCTGCGAACCCCCGGCAACCACCTGGAGCCCCGGAGTCCGGTTGCGTGGAGAAGGTACGGGTCCCTGCCGCAAGGCAGCCGGATACCCTTCAACACCGACCATCGCTCTGTGACCTGGTAGGTGCCAATTCCGTCAATCCCGAAACGGGGGATTGGAAGATGAGAGGAAGGCCCAACTCAACGCGTGCCCTCCTCCTGGAGGGCTTTTTTATTTTCCTGAGAGGTACGACTTGACACGGACTGTCTGGTGGGAAGATGGGCAGCTCTGGATGATCGACCAGCGAAAGCTGCCGCTCGAATACGAGACCCTGGCTTATCGAGACCACCGCGAGGTTGCGCGTGGCATTCGCGAGATGGTCGTGCGCGGAGCACCGGCCATCGGTGGTGCCGGCGCTTTCGGCATGGCGCTGGCAGCCCTTCAGAGCCAGGCTGCCGATCGAGATTCCCTGCTCGCCGAGCTAGGCGAGGCGCGCACGGTGTTGGACGCCGCGCGGCCGACCGCCGTCAACCTCAGTTGGGCGACGCGCCGGATGTACGAGACCGCCGAGCAGACACCCGGCGACGTGCACGCGCTGCGGGCGGGTTTGGTGGCGGAAGCGCAGCGGATCGCGGACGAGGATGTGGAGATAAACCGTCGCATGGGGTTGTGCGGCGCCGAGATCATCCCCGGGCAAGCGAACATCCTGCACCACTGCAATACCGGCTCTCTCGCCACCGTGGATTACGGCACGGCGCTGGGCGTTGTGCGAGCAGCGGTGGAACAAGGCAAGCAAATCCACGTTTGGGTGGACGAGACTCGCCCGCGCCTGCAGGGTGCGCGCCTTACGGCCTGGGAGCTGATGCGCGACGGGATCCCGATGACCCTGATCGCCGACAACGCCTCGGGCATGCTGATGCGGTTGGGGAAGGTGGACGTCGTCTTGTTCGGCGCCGATCGTGTGGCTGCCAACGGTGATGTCGCGAATAAAATCGGGAGCTACAAGCTGGCGGTCCTGGCCAGGGAAAACGGTATCCCGTGTTACTCCGTCGTGCCCACGTCTACCATCGACCTTTCGCTGGCAAGCGGAGACGAGATCCCGATTGAGGAACGCGGCGATGACGAAGTGACAATGGTGGGCGGGGAGCGCGTGGCGCCGCCCGGCGTGCACGTCTACAACCCCGCTTTCGACGTTACGCCCCACCGCTACCTGACCGGCATTATCACTGAGGAAGGCATCTGCTACCCACCGTTCGACGTATCTCTGAGACGCGCCAAGCAGGCAGCAGAGACACGCGTCGCACTGCTGAGAGACAGCAGGACCGGTGCCCGTGAATAATGACGGCTGGCTGAACCACATCGTCTGCGGCGATGCAAGGCATATGGACAGGGTGCCCGACGGGTCGGTGCAGCTAATCGTCACTTCGCCTCCCTACAACGTGGCGAAGGGCTACACCGATCATCGTGACGACCTGCTGCTGGACGACTACATCGGGTTGTTGAACGATGTCTGGGGCGAATGTCACCGGGTGCTGGCGCCGGGAGGCCGGCTTTGCATCAATGTGGCCAACACCAATCGTAAGCCTTACCTGTCGCTGGTGAGCCTGATCGACGAGCAGTTGCGCCGCAGCGAATGTCACTGGCTGCATCGCGGCCACATCGTGTGGGACAAAGGCGCCAGCGCGGGCATCAGCACTGCATGGGGCAGCTTCGCAAGCTCCACCAACCCAACGCTGCGCGACGTACACGAGTACATCACGATCTGGAGCAAGGACCGGCTTTCGCTGGCCGGGGGCGGAGACACCGGAATCAGCGGCAACGATTTCGTTGCGTGGACCCGCAGCATCTGGCGACCCGAAGAGGGGCTGGCTGAGATCGAGCGGCGGATCGGCGAAAAGCTGGCCGACGCTCGCCGCCGCGGGAAGGATGATGGGTGGATCGCCCAATCCGTCGCGCGGGCCATGTGGGCCCAGAGCACAGAGCCGGGGCCGAGTGTGTGGCACATGACCACAGAGTCGAGCGTCAGCCACCCAACACCGTTTCCGGTGGAATTACCCTCCCGGCTGATCAAGCTCTACACGCGTCCGGGTGACACCGTTCTGGACCCGTTCATGGGCTCCGGCAGCACTGCGGTGGCATGCGTGCGCACCGGGCGGAACTATGCCGGTTGCGAGCTCTCAACCGAATACTGCTCGCTGGCGGAGAAACGCATTGCGGCAGCAATCGCCGCAGCCGTCGCTGCCGAACCAGCAAAGGAATAGCATGTCCGTTATCGTTACCGGCTCGATCGCCTTTGACTACATCATGAGCTACCCGGGGCACTTCCGGGAACATATCTTGCTGGACCAAGTGGGGAAGATCAGCGTCAGCTTCCTGGTAGAGGAAAAGACGATGCACCGCGGCGGCTGCGGCCCCAATATCGCCTACAGCCTGGCGCTGCTCGGCCAGCGGCCCCGGCTCATGGGCACTGCCGGCGTTGACTTCCGCGATTTCGGTGAATGGCTGGAAGGGCAGGGGGTGGACACTTCGCTCGTACGCGTCTACCCCGACGAGTTCACCTCCACCTTCACGGTGATGACCGACCTGGATCAGAACCAGATCGCCGGCTTCCACGCCGGCGCCATGAGCCGTGCGCGCGAGCTGAGCTTCACCCATCTCGATCGCAGCAAGATTGACCTGGTGATCATCTCCCCGAACGACCCGGCAGCCATGAAAAAGTATGCGGGCGAATGCCGCGATTTGCGCATCCCCTTCATCTTCGACCCGAGCCAGCAGTTGGCCCGTTTTGACGGAACCGAGGTACTCGAGGGCATGACCGGCGCGGCGGTGCTGACCGTGAACGACTACGAGCTCGAGCTTGTCAAGCAGAAGACCGGACTCGACGAGAAGGGGATTCTCGAGCGGGTGGGGATGCTGGTCGTGACCTGCGGTGCGGACGGCGCCACGCTGGTATCGCGCGACCGGCGGGTCGACATTCCCATCGCGCCACCGGAGGCAGTGAAGGATCCGACCGGCGTAGGGGATGCATTCCGGGCGGGCATCATCACCGGTCTGGTGCACGGTTATCCGTGGGATGTCACCGGCCGGCTCGGCGCATTGGCAGCCACATATGCGCTGGAGCAGATGGGAACGATGAACCATTGCTATACCCTTGAGGCATTTATCGAGCGCTACCGGCGCACGTTTGGCGATGCTCCCGAGCTGGAGGATCTGTACCGAAACGCAGCCCCGGTAGCGGCTGCCTCGATAGACCACAATTAGCAGGAGGACATAGTGGGGAAAAACTACGATATACGTGATCTGGGGCTGGCCGAAAAAGGCCGGTTTCGCATGCAGTGGGCAGCGCGTGAGATGCCCGTTCTGGACTTGATCGAGCAGCGCTTTGCCAAAGAGCGCCCGCTCGAGGGAATGCGGGTCTCCGCCTGTCTGCACGTGACGGCCGAAACCGCGAACCTGATGCGCGTGCTGCAGGCGGGCGGGGCAGACGTGGTGCTGACCGCATCAAACCCCTTGTCGACGCAAGATGACATTGCGGCGACCCTGGTTGCCCATTATGAGATGCCTGTCTACGCGATCAAGGGCGAGAACAACGCCACCTACTATGATCACATCAAGGCTGCGCTCGACCACCGCCCGCACATCACGATGGATGACGGCGCGGATCTGGTGGGCACCCTGCACAAGGAGCGGCGCGACCTGCTGGACGGGATCGTGGGCGGCACCGAGGAAACAACCACCGGGGTGATCCGCCTGCGCGCCATGGCCCATGACGGCGAGCTCAGCTTCCCCGTCATCGCCGTCAACGACGCCATGACCAAGCACCTGTTCGACAACCGTTACGGCACGGGACAGAGCACCATGGACGGCATCATCCGCGCCACCAATGTGCTGCTGGCCGGCAAGACGGTGGTTGTAGCCGGTTACGGCTGGTGCAGCCGCGGCATCGCCATGCGGGCGCACGGACTCGGCGGTAACATCATCGTCACCGAGATCGACCCGCTCAAGGCCTTGGAGGCGGTGATGGACGGCTTCCGGGTCATGCCGATGGCCGAAGCGGCGCGGCTGGGCGATATCTTCGTCACGGCCACAGGCGACATCAACGTGCTCGACGCACGACACTTTGACGTCATGAAGAACGGCGCCATTATGGCCAACTCCGGCCATTTCAACGTCGAGATCAATATCCCCGCCCTCGAGTCACAGTGCAGAGAGGTGCGGCGCGTGCGCGAGTTCCTGGATGAGTACATCCTCAACGACGGCCGCCGCCTTTACCTTGCCGGCGAGGGGCGTCTGGTCAACCTGGCCGCCGCCGAAGGACACCCGAGTGCGGTGATGGACATGAGCTTTGCCAACCAGTCGCTCGCGGCCGAGTACATGGTGAAGAACCGGGCCGGGCTTGAGAACACCGTTTACAGCGTGCCGGAAGCGATCGACATGGAGATCGCCCGCCTCAAGCTGGCAGCGATGGGTGTCAGCGTGGACGTTTTGACTCCCGAGCAGCAAGCCTATCTGAACGAGTGGCGGCAGGGCACCTGAGCCCTATTCTGCTGCCTGCTAAGAACACCAGAAGCAAGGAGTAGTTGAACGATGCCGACAACTTTTGAGACGTCTAAGAAGTATCTCTTTACGTCCGAATCGGTGACCGAAGGCCATCCGGACAAGATGTGCGATCAGATCTCTGACGCAGTGCTGGATGCTATCATCGCCGAAGATCCAATGGCACGCGTCGCCTGCGAGACGGCGACCACCACCGGCATGATTGCCGTGATCGGCGAGATCACCACCTGCACTTACGTGGATATCCCATCGATCGTGCGCGAGACAGTGCGCGGGATCGGCTACACGCGGGCAAAATACGGCTTTGATGCCGACACCTGCGGTGTCATGGTGAGCATCAAGGAGCAGAGCCCGGACATCGCACTGGGCGTCGACAAGTCGCTCGAGGTCAAGGAACGCGAAGCAGGGCTGCAGGCGTCGCGCGCCGAGGCCGTGCGCCTCGACGAAATGAGCGATGAGGAGATCGACCAGATCGGCGCGGGCGACCAGGGGATGATGATCGGCTTCGCCTGTAACGAAACCGAGAGCTTTATGCCGCTGTCGATCGATCTGGCGCACCAGTTGTGCCGCCGGCTGGCCGCCGTGCGCAAGCAGTGCACGCTCCCGTATCTCAGGCCTGATGGCAAGAGCCAGGTTACGGTTGAGTACGCCGAGGGCAAGCCGGTGCGCGTGGACACAGTGGTCATCTCCACGCAGCACAGCCCCGACGTGTCGCACGATGAGATCGAGCATGACATCATCGAGCATGTGATCAACGAAGTTGTGCCGCAGCATTTGCGCGACGGCAATACCAAGATCTACGTAAACCCGACCGGACGTTTCGTGACCGGCGGTCCGGCAGGCGATGCCGGTCTGACCGGCCGCAAGATCATTGTGGACACCTATGGTGGGGTGGCCCGCCATGGCGGCGGCGCCTTCTCGGGCAAGGATCCCACGAAGGTGGACCGCTCGGCCGCCTACATGATGCGCTATGTGGCCAAGAACCTCGTGGCTGCCGGGCTGGCGGATCGCCTGGAGATCCAGGTCAGCTACGCCATCGGCATCGCCCGACCGCTCAGCGTAGCGGTGGAAACGTACGGCACCGGCAAGGTGAGCGACGATTGCATCGTGCAGTTGGTGCAGGATCACTTCGACATGCGGCCTGCCGCCATCATCCGTAATCTGCGCCTGCGTCGCCCGATCTACAAGGCGACCGCCGCATACGGTCACTTCGGCCGCACCGACATCGACGCACCGTGGGAGAATCTGGACAAGGTCGAGATGCTGCGGCGCGCTGCCGGCCTCTAAAGGCCGGCCTCTAGAGGCCGGTCTCTAGAGACGCGGGCGCACAGCCAGACAATGCTGGAGACAGCCGGGCATACCCGGCTGTCTCCGCGTCATGCGGCGGCGCGCACCCTACGCTCTGTGTGGGTTGGCCGCGCAGGCCCAGAGAACTGTCTTGATCTGGAAAGGGGTGAGCTCCGGGTGCTTGGCGCGGATGAGCGCCACGATGCCGGCGATGTGCGGCGCTGCGAAGCTATTGCCGGTACTCGTCGCGTGCTGCCCATCCTTCCACGCCACCCTGACGTCGATTCCCGGTGCGCCAAATTCGACCGGAGGGGCGGGGTTGTAGTAGTAGACCAACGGATCATGGCCTTCGTGCGCGGCCACGGAGACCACCGAGGAGAATTGCGATGGATAGCTGGGCGCCGGCACGTTGTTCACCGCGGCGACCAGCACTGCATTCTTGAAATAGGCATCATCGGCGAGCTGGTGGAACAGCGCGTAATATTCCGGACGGGATGAGCTCAGGCTGAGATTGACGACCTGCATGTTGTTGTCGATCGCCCAGTCCAGCCCGGCAGCGAATTGGATCGCGCGGCCGCGCATATCTCTGCCCAGCACCCGCACGCTGAAGAGATCCACGTCCGGCGCGATGCCTCTCACGATGCCGGCGCAAGCGGTGCCATGTCCAGACAGATCGCAGGGCAGCTCGTCTGGCTCGATACGCACATTGTTCTCGGCGTGTTCGTCGAACTCGACGATGACGCCGCCTTGCACGCCCCGGCCAAGCGCCGGGTGGTTGTGCTCGATCCCGCTGTCGACGATCGCTACGCGGACGCCCCGGCCCGTGCTGCCTCCCCATGCCCATTCGGGGGTGATTTCGGCGATCGGACCACCACCGATCAGCTCGCGAATAGCGCCCACGGCGAACGGTTGGGACCAGGCCGGACGTAGCTGCTCTTCGGTCATCCGGCGATCCTCGCTCGCGTCTCTGCCCTGCCCGGCACGCAGCTATACTCGCGGGTGCCTGGAGTTGGAACGGGCGTATTCGGCGAAGGCAGCCAGGATCTGCCGGCAAGCATGGCGCTCCGCCTCCCCCAGCGTGGCGATATCGGCGAAGAGATCGGCGAGAGACAACACATCGTTTCCTTCCGGCGCGTCGCACCACGCGGTGCTGATGGCGCCCTGCCCCGGCGCTACCAGCCGCTCCAGACCCTGCACCAGGGCTTCGCCGATGCGATCCATCTGCTGGGAGAGGTCAATGGCGATGGCGGCCTGGCGCGGCGAACATGCCCAGCAGCTCCATGTCCTGCATGCCAAACGATGGCGCGCTGATCTTGTCGAGCACCTCCATCACGCCGATCACACGATCGTCCGTGAGCAGAGGTGTCGCCAGAATGGAGCGCGGCACGTAGCCGGTACTCCTGGCGAACTCCTGGTTGAAGCGGGCGTCCTGCTGCACGTCTGACACCGCAATCGGCTGCGCCGTCATGGCCACGTAGCCGGCGATACCCTGGTCCAGTGGAAAGCGCGTGCCGATCAGGTCATGATCGGCCGCGCCGTACGTCACCTTGAACTCGAGCATCTGTCCCCGCTCGTCGACCAACAGGATGGAGGCGGCAGCGGCGCCGAAGATGCGTGCTGCAGCCTCCACAATCGATTTCAACAGAACGTCGTTTGAGCGGGGCAAGATGGTCCGGCCGGCGGCTTCCAAGGCCAGTACCAGGCGCCGCAACTCGCCGGCCGCTTGCTCTTCGTTTGGCCCGTCGCTCGCGATCATCGGATCACACCGCTAAGTAGGCGTCCTTGTCGGCGTCGAAGACCACACGCACGGGCGCCGCCGCACCCGGGGTGACCGCGAGGTGACCGCCGGCGTAACGGCATCGCGTATGGCATGCGCCACTACCTCGTCGGTAACGGCAGGCGTGACGGCCGGTGTAAGGGCCGAATTCATCGCATGAGCCGAGACCTCATCGGTAACGGCAGGTGTGACCGCCGGCGTAACCGCCGTATTCATCGCATGGGCCGACACCTCGTCGGTGACGGCCGGGGTAACAGCCGGCGTGATGGCCGTATTCATGGCATGCGCCGACACCTCGTCGGTAGCAGCCGGTGTGACGGCAGTGTTGACGGCCGGCGAGATCTGTCCCGTCATCGCGTGCGCAGCGACCTCGTCCGGTGCGGTCACGAGCAGGTAATCGAGGACGGCCCTCTCCTCGGCGTTCAGAGTCACGCGTACGGCCGACAGCTTCCTGAGAACGCGAGCCACAGTCTCCGCTTGAAAGTTGTGCATTTCCGGTTTCCTTTCTTCTCCGTGTCTGGCAGACACTATATCGATCCGGGAGCCGCCTGTCTGTCGTCGAGGCGTCACAAGACGAACTACTCCGGTTGCTGTGCCAGTTGCCCCAGCCGCGCATGGTCCAGCAGCACGATGTGGCCACGCCCCGTGATCAGCCATCCCTTGCGGCGCCAGCGGCCCAGCGCTTTCGCTACCGTCTGGCGGGTGAGCGCAGCCCGCTGGGCGAGCTCGTCCTGCGAGATCGTCAGGTAGCCCTTTTCCAGCGTCCCATCGTCCAACACCAGCAGCACCCGGGCAAGGCGCGCCTGCGCGTCGAGGAACGCCAATGCGCCCTCGCGTTCGCTGCTCTTCTGCAGGCGCTCAGCAGCAGTCGCCAGCAACTGGCGCGACAGACTCGGCTCCCTGTCGAGCAAGGCGCTGAAAACGTCCCGTGGGATCGACAGCACCACACTATTCACCCGTGCCGTGGCTCCGGTGGAACGCGCGCCGCCGGTGAGCAGCGCCAACTCGCCGAAGCAGTCGCCTGCGTGCAGCTCGTTGATGACAAG
Source organism: uncultured Chloroflexia bacterium (assembly GCA_963783655.1). Classification (GTDB taxonomy): domain Bacteria; phylum Chloroflexota; class Anaerolineae; order CG2-30-64-16; family CG2-30-64-16; genus CAWAOA01. Next base: position 394,711 of record CAWAOA010000011.1, on the reverse strand, counting down.
CTCGCGCCCGTCGGGACTGGCCAGCACAATGGCGATCGCGCCCGAACGCACCACGTAAAGTGAGTCGGCCGAGTCCGACTGGAAGAACAGATAGGACCCTTTGGCCATTTCCCGGTGCACGCTGGCGCGCGCCAGGGCATTGAGGCTCGGCTCGCTGACCCCGTTGAACAGCGGGAGCCCTCGCAGGAACCCCTCGGTCGCAGACAGGGACGCCGCGGCCGGCTTCATCATGCGGTCCTCTTCACCGTGACGACCACGAAGTCATCCATCGGCTTATCCGGACGAACTCCGCGCTCCGCTTCTTGCCAGAGCCGGTGGCAGATTTCCTCGGCCGTGGCGGTGGGATGGGCGGCCATGATCCTTGACACCCATTCCAGCCCACCGTCGTCTCCCGGCTCGTCCAGGGCTTCGCTCAGCCCATCGCTGAAGACCAATACGGCACCTCCGGGCGGCACGACGACGCTCTGCACGTCGAGCAGCGGTTCGTCCCACAGCCCAAGAGGCTGGCCAACCGCTGAGGGGATATCGACCCGCCGGGAAGCACGATCGAAGATAAGCGGATGCGGATGCCCGGCGCGCGCATAGGTGAAACAACCGCCGGCATACTCCAGTATGCCGTAGAGCAGCGTCACAAACTGGCCCGACGGGTTCATGCCCAACAGCAGGCCGTTGACCGCGCGCAGCACCGCACCGGGTGAGGGATGGCGGCCCACTTCGGCGCGCAGCAGGCTGTAGACGAGCATCATGAAGAGTGCCGCCGCCACGCCCTTATCGGCTACGTCACCAACCACGATCCCGAGCCGGTCAGCATCCAACCGGACCAGGTCGTACATGTCGCCACCGACGGCCCGCGCCGGAACCATGAGCGCTCCCACATCGTAGCCTTCGTGCCACGGCACCTCCTCAGGCAAGATGCTCTGCTGAATGCGGCGGGCGATCTCCAGCTCGCGTTCCAGCCGCTCTTTCTCAACCAGTTGCGCCTGAGCTTGCTGCAGCTCCCGGTACGCTCGCTCCAACTGCTCGTTCTTGGCCCGCAGCTCGAGGATGGTGGCATTTTCCGACTCGCCCAGGCGCCTGCTCAGGATGCGGACGAGCCCGTAGGCCAACCCGGGTTGGCGGCGCAAAAGGTCGTCCAGCGTGGCGCGAGACATCTCGACCAACGTGACCCGGGTCAGCGCACGCACACTTGCGGTGTGACTACCGTTTGCGCTGAAGAGACTCATTTCGCCGAGCAGCGCACCGGCCCTACTGGTGCCCAGAACGCGTTCATCGGCGGTCCCCAGGGCCTTGACGATCTCTACTTCCCCCGCCAGGAGCAAGAAGAAGCGGCCGTCGGCGCTGCCCTCGTGGAGCAGAACGGTGAGCTCGGGGTATTCCTGGCGACCCAGTGCAGCTTCCAGGCGTGAGAGCTCCTCGGCCGGCAGCCACTCCTCAATCATTCTCACATCACTCTCCGGCTACGCCTCGGCCTCTGCAGCTCTCAGCTCGCGTAGGGCCGTCTGGTCCAGTCCGGCGAAGCGCGGCAGGTCGGTCACGCTGGTGCGGGCCAGCCGCTCGGTCATCGTCGACAGGAACAACTGGCTCACCGCGGTGTTGCCCATGAGGGCGCGCAGGTTCTGAGCCGGCACCTGCAGGAGCGTCACATCCGAGGCAGCCACGACATCCGCCGTCCGCGCTGCACCGGTGAGAGCGGCCACCTCCCCGAAGAAGTCGCCGGCGTGCATGGTCGAGAGCGAGCGATAACCCCCTTCCGGCGTGGCCACCCCGGCGACGGCCTCCCCTTTCAAGATGAAGTAGGCGGCGTCCCCGGTTTCGCCGTGGCGGACGATCGCCGAGCCGGTGGGCGCTTCCAACACTCGCCCGCTGCCAAGTAACGTCTCACGTCCCCGCGGATCGAGTCCGGCTATGGCCGGCAACAGAACCGCCAACGAGTCGAAATCGGCCGGCAGCGCCACCCGTCCGGGACCGAGACCGGGCATGGCCGGCGCCGCCCGCAACAGGCTGAGCGCCCGCCGCCACTCCCCGGCCGTCTGCTGCAGTCCGGGCAGGAACAAGGTCCAGATGCCGCCGGCAAGCAGCATAAGCGCACTTGCCAGGTACATGATGCGCACGTCAATCACGTCTGCGAGCCCCGCGGCAGCCATGCCCAGGATGAACAGCACGTCGCGCGCCACGAAGAAGGCGCTGTTCACCCGCCCGCGCATCTCGCGCGGCGTGTTGCGCTGGATGACGAGGCGCCTCCCAATGGAGGATGGCGCATTCAGGGCGCCTGAGATTGTGAGGACGGCAATGGCCAACGGTATCGCGGCAGAGAAGGAATATGCGATACCCAGCACGGCCATGCCGATGTAACTCAGCGCGATCCACGGGCCTTCACGCATCCGGTCAAAACTGCCCGCCAGGAGCAGGCTGCCGGCGACGAAGCCGAGGGAGGTCAGGCCTTCCTGGAGCCCGTACTGGAACTCGGTCGCTTGCAGGGCGCGCAGGGCGAAGGGCAAGAGCAAGGAGTTCGACAGGCCAAAGGCGATCAGGACCGGGACCGACACCAACAACAGCGAGCGCAGGATCGGGGTGTCGAAGAGATATCGCAGCGCCGCTCTTCAGGTTGCGCAGAACTGTTGCGACGGTGGCCGCCTCTTGAGGGGGCTGCGGGCGAGCTTCGATGCGCAAGATGCAGAAGGCCGAGATGAGGAACGTGAGCGCGTTCGCGTAGAAGGCCCACCGGATGTCGGTCGCGCCTGCAATCAACCCCGAGGCGGCGAAACCGATCGCCGTTGACCCAAAAGAACTGATCGCCATCAGGGAATTTGCCGCAGCCAGCTCCTCTTCGCGGGCCAGGTCGGGCAGCAGACTCTCGTGCGCCGGGTCAAAGAACTGTCCCACCGCGCTCGAGAGCGCCGCCAGAACGTACAGCCAGGCGAGGTGGTACGGCACCAGCAGCGGGATCAGGAAGACCAGCACAGCCCGGATGAGCTCGGCTGCGATCATGATCCGCTTGCGGTCCATACGGTCCACGAGCACGCCGGCCACCAGCCCCACCACCAGGCTGGGTGCAGCGGTCGCGGCTAACATCAGCCCCACGCTGGCTGCCGAACCGGTAACCCGAAAGACGTAGATGGATGCCGCCAGCGAGGTCAACGCGGTACCCATCGTCTCGATCAGCTGGCCACTCCACATCCACGCAAAACTGCGGTTGCGGAATACGGCGAAAGGGGAAACGGGTTGTGGGGATGCCGTAACTGCTGCAGTTGCCACTCTGCGGCCTCCTTGGTTGCGACCGACCTCACATCATGCACCCGCCGCCCGGGAAAGAGCAGCTTCTGTCGTGATAGCGGTGCCGGCTACGATGTTAGGGACACGCAGGCATCTGCGCGATTATAGGACCGTTTGTTTAGCAATGCAACGGTTTATTAAAGGCCGCCGGGTACGCCGCGTGGCGCTTTGCCATTATCGTTCCCAACTTTTGCTCTGACCGGGGGCCGGCGGTATAATTCACCGTTGTTCGTGCAGCAACGGAAGGGGGCGTCGCTCTTGCGCGCACTGATTACCGGTGTCTCCGGCTTTGTCGGTAGCCACCTGGCCGAATACCTGCTGGAGCATACCGATTGGCAGGTTGCCGGCACTGTTTATGGGCGTATCGACAACATCGTTCACGTGCGCGAGCGTCTGTTGCTGTACCCCGCCGAGTTGTCGCGAATCGAAGTCGTCCGGTTCATCCTCGAAGAGACCCGGCCCGACTACATCTTCCATCTGGCAGCCCAACCGATCCCATCACTGTCACGGCTGGATCCCTGGTTCACGCTAGAGAACAACATCCGGGTGCAGTTGAACGTGCTGGAGGTGGCGGCGCAGATGCGGTTGCGCTGCCGCGTTCTGGTGGTCGGCTCCAGCGAAGAGTACGGATTCGTGCAGCCGGACGCGCTGCCGGTGAACGAGGACGCGCCGCTCCGGCCGCTCACGCCCTATGCGGTGAGCAAGATCGCCCAGGATTACCTGGGGCTGCAGTACTATTTGAGCCACGGGGTCGAGGCGATCCGTGTCCGGCCGTTCAACCACATCGGTCCCCGGCAGCGGCAAGGGTTCGTGGCCCCGGACTTCGCGTCGCAAATCGCGGAGATCGAAGCCGGGCTGCGCCCGCCCCGCATGTCGGTTGGCGGCCTGGAAGAGAAGCGCGATTTCAGTGACGTGCGCGACATCGTGCGCGGCTACTACCTGGCACTGACGCAGGGCAAGCCAGGCGAGGTGTATAACCTCGGCTCGCAACGGGCCTGGCCGGTAAGGTACTTGCTCGACACGCTGCTCGGCCTGGTTGCGTCCCGATCGAGGTCGCGCCCGACCCGGCACGCATGCGGCCGGTGCTGGTGCCGTGTATCGTGTCAGACTGCAGCAGGTTGGCGCAGGCGACCGGATGGCACACCGAGATCGGCCTCGAGCAAAGCCTGCGCGACGTATTGGATTACTGGCGTGTGCAGGTACGAACGGGCTCATCCGACCCATCGCCCGCTGAGTTGAGAGCGGGCGGACATAAGATAACCGATAGGAGGCCAGCTACAGCATGCCGAAGGCTTTGATCACCGGCATCACCGGTCAGGACGGCTCGTATCTGGCCGAGTTCCTGCTGGAGAAGGGCTACGAGGTGATCGGCATGGTACGGCGCACCAGCACCGTCAACTTCGATCGCATCCAGCACATCCAGGACCGCGTCGAGCTGGTCCAGGGCGACCTGCTCGACCAGGTCAGCTCATCGACATCCTGCGAGCAGCACCAGCCGGACGAGGTCTACAACCTGGCCGCGCAGAGCTTCGTGCCGACCAGCTTCGAGCAGCCCGTGCTCACCGGCGAGTTCACCGCGCTGGGCGTCACGCGCATGCTGGATGCCATCCGCATGCGTCGACCGCGGCATCCGCTTCTACCAGGCCTCCAGCTCGGAGATGTTCGGCAAGGTGCAGGAGGTGCCGCAGCGCGAGACGCACGCCCTTCTACCCGCGCAGCCCGTATGGCGTGCGCCAAGCTGTACGGCCACTGGATCACCGTCAACTACCGCGAGAGCTACGACCTGTACGCCTGCTCCGGCATCCTGTTCAACCACGAATCGCCGCGGCGCGGCCTGGAGTTCGTGACCCACAAGATCACGCAGCGCGTGGCGCGCATCAAGCTCGGGCAAGCCGAGCTCGCTGAGCCTGGGCAACCTGGAATCGCGCCGCGACTGGGGTTGGGCGCCAGACTACGTACGGGCCATGTGGCTGATGCTGCAACAGGACCAGCCTGACGACTACGTGATTGCCACGGGCGAGACCCATTCGGTGCGGGAATTCTGCGAAGCGGCGTTTGGGCATGTGGGGCTGGACTGGCAGCAGTACGTGCGTCGACCCGAAGTTCTACCGCCCGGCTGAGGTCGATCTATTGGTGGGCGATCCGGCGAAGGCCGCGAGCAAGCTGGGCTGGCAACCGACGGTCACCTTCACCGAGCTGGTACACCTGATGGCTGAAGCCGACCTGCAAGCCCTGCAATCCGGGCAGATCCATACACCCCACATTGGGTGAGCGGACGGCCCGGTGCGCGCCCCTGTCATGATCGACACGCACTGCCACATCGACCAACCGCAGTTCGATGATGATCGACCGGCAGTCCTGGCGAGAGCCGGCGCGGCAGGGGTACGGTGCATCGTAAACCCGGGGATTGACCTGCACTCGTCCAGAGAGGCGGTCAAACTTGCCGAGCAGCACGAGGGCATATTTGCCGCGGCAGGCGTGCATCCCAACGACTGTGAAGGTTTTTCACCGGCGACGGTCGCGGCCCTGCGAGAATTGGCGGCGCACCCCAAGGTAGTCGCCATCGGCGAAACCGGGCTGGACTTCTACTGGGATCGGGTCGAGACCGGGAAGCAGATCGCGGCTTTGCGAGCGCAACTGGAGATTGCAGCCGAGCTGGATCTACCGGTGGTGCTGCACAGCCGGGACGGCAAAGATGGGGCCAGCGCTATCGGTGTCCTGCTCGAAGAGCTGCGAGCCTGGGCGCCCGAAGCACGGCGGTTGCGGGGTTCCGCCGCAATCCTGGGTGTGCTGCACGCCTTCTCGGGTGATATCGAGGCAGCACAGCAGGCATACCAGCTTGGTTTTGCCGTCAGCCTGGGGGGTCCGGTTACCTTCCTGAATGCCCGTGCACTGCATGGGCTAGTACCGCGACTGCGACGCGACCGCCTGATGCTGGAGACGGATGCGCCCTATCTGGCTCCGCACCCGCACCGGGGACATCGAAATGAGCCCGGCTACCTGCCTTTGATCGCAAAAACGCTGGCAGAACTGCTGGGTATGGAAACGGACGAACTGATAAATCAAACCACCGAAACGGCCATTCTCTGTTTCGGCATCGCCTGCCCAAGGCCGAAGGAATCATTGTGAGCGAACTGGCGCTTTTAGATCTCGTAGCGACCGATCTGCAGCGTGTCGAAGACAAGATGGTCTCGATGAGCCGCACCGCTTTTGGTCCACTCGCAGACGCGTTTCTGCACCTCTTGGGCGGTGGAGGAAAACGGCTGCGCCCGGCGCTGGCGCTCGCTGCCTATGCTCTTCTATCGCGAGCCGGCTCGCGAGAAGATCATTGCACTCGCCGCAGCAGTAGAGACGTTGCACAACGCGACTCTCGTACACGATGACCTGGTGGACGGCGCACTCATGCGGCGCGGGCGGGCGACCCTCAACACCGCCTGGAGCAAAGGCGCGACCGTTCTCGCAGGAGATTACCTCTTCGCGAATGCCGCCAGCTTTGCGGCAGAGACCGAGAACGTGCGGGTCGTGAAGCTGTTTGCGGAGACACTGCGCACGATCTGCGACGGCGAATTGCGGCAGTTGTTCTCCAGCGGCCAGTGGCTGCAGCCGAAAGAAAGCTACTACGACCGGATCTACGCCAAGACGGCCTCGCTGTTCGCTGCCTCGAGCCGGACGGGCGCTATCCTTGCCGAGGCACCTCGCGATATGGAAGAGGCGCTGTACAACTACGGCTATCAGCTCGGTATGGCGTTCCAGATCGTCGACGATATCCTCGACTTCACCGGGGACGAGGCGCTATTAGGAAAGCCTGTAGGCAGCGACCTGCGCCAGGGTACGATCACCCTCCCCTTCTTCTACTTCCTCGAGAGCGTGCCGCGACCAGAAGGCCGTAGTCGCACGGCTGCAAAGCTCGGGCCAGATGCACGATGCCGTCGTCGCGGAGATCGTCGCAGAGGTGCGGGCCTCGGACGCCATCGACCGCGCCGAGCAGGAAGCGTGCGACTTTGCGGCGAAGGCGCAAACAGCTCTCGAACCGCTGCCACGCGGGCCGTATTGGGACGCACTCTACGAGCTGGCGGATTTCGTGGTGGCACGCGAGCGGTGAGCCGGATGGCTACCGCGCGTCTCGATCTCTCGGTAGTCATTGTCAGTTGGAACGTGCGAACGCTCCTCGCGGCAGCGCTCCGGTCGCTGCTGGCAGCCGGCGACATCTGCTGGGAAAGGGCCGCTGGCATCGCCCGGCGAGCCGGAAGACGCCCGGGGCAACGCCGGCCGCAGCGGGGAGATCATCGTCGTAGACAACGCATCTGGCGACGGCACCTGCTCCGAGCTATCGCAGCAATTCCCCGGCGTCCTCTTCCTCTGTAATGACCGCAACCTCGGCTTCACGGCGGGCAACAACCAGGGACTCGAGCATGCCCGTGGACGTTACGTGTTGTTCCTGAACCCCGATACCGTAGTTCACGCCGGCGCGCTGGCAGCGATGCTGGACGAGATGGAGCTGCATCCGGAGATCGGCGTGCTCGGTCCCCGCCTGATCTACGGCGATGGCTCGCCGCAACCATCCTGCCGCCGCTTCCCTACCCTCGCTTCCGCCCTGTTCGAGAGCACACCGGCCGCGTGGCGCTGGCCGGGCAACCGCTGGGCGCGCCGCTACCAGATGGCCGATGCAGACCCACACCAACGCCAGGCGGTCGATTGGCTCGTAGGGGCAGCGTTGCTGGTGCGCCATGCGGTCGTCGATGGCATCGGCGGCTTCGACACCGGGTACTTTATGTATTCGGAGGAGCTAGATCTCTGCCGGCGCGCCCGCGCCGCCGGTTGGGAGGTCGTGTACTTGCCCTCGGCGCAGGTTACCCATTACGAGGGGAGCTCGAGCGACCAGATCAAGCCCGAGCGGCACATCTACTTCAACACCAGCAAGGTCCGCTACTTCCGCAAGTACCATGGCCCATTCGTCGCGCAATTTTTACGTCTTTACCTTCTGGCCAGTTTTGCGTTCGAGATGCTGTGGGAAGCAGCCAAGTGGCTGCTCGGCAGCCGGCGAGTGCTGCGACGCCAGCGGATAGCAGCGTACTGGCGCTTGCTCGCGAGCGGGCTCCAGGCTCCATCATGACACGCGTCCTGTTCCTGTCTGGCGAGTACCCTGCGATGCAGGGCGGAGTCGGTGACTACACACGTTTGACGGCACGCGCCCTTGTGGCGCTCGGGGCCGAAGTACACGTGCTCACACACAGCCGTGCCGGACAGGGCGCCGCGGGCGCGGGCGAGCCGGTGGTTCACCCCGTGCTCCAGGGATACGGCTGGGGGCTGTGGCGCGAGGTACAGGATCTGCTCGAGGCCGTAAAGCCAGACGTTTTGCACATCCAGTATCAGGCGGCTGCATACGGCCTGCACCCGGCGGTCAACCTGCTGCCGTGGCGTCTGCGTCTCCGCCGCGGTCGCCCCCGCGTGGCCGTAACCTTTCACGACCTGTGCGTCCCATACCTCTTTCCCAAGGCGGGGCCGCTGCGCCGCCAGACCGTGCTCGCGTTGGCACGTGGCTGCGACGCATCTGTGGTCACGAACGCCGCCGATTGGCAGCAGTTGCACGATTCTCTCCCGCACGCGCGGATCGCAGGGATCCCGATCGGCAGCAACATCGATCCCGTCCGGCCACCCAACTATGACCGGCAGGCGCAGCGCGAGCGCTGGGGGGTAGCGGCTGGGGACTGGCTGTTGGCGTATTTTGGCTTCTTGAACGCGCAGAAGGGGGGCCAGACCCTGGTTGACGCGCTGAAGGAACTCGTTAGAAGCGGCGCGCCCGTGCAGCTGCTGATGATTGGCGGCCAGGTGGGGGCGAGCGACCCGACGAACGCCGCCTACCTTTCCGGGGTGAAGGCGCGCATCCAGACTCTCGGTCTGGCAGAACGTGTGCATTGGACCGGGTTCACGCCCGAGGGCGAGGTGACGGCGAACCTGTTGGCGGCTGACGTCGCCGTGCTGCCATTTCGCGAGGGAGCGTCGGCGCGTCACGGCAGCCTGATGGCCGCGCTGGCACACGGTTTGCCGATCGTCAGCACGCAGCTGCCAGATTCCTCTGGCGAGGCGGCTGAATCGCACTTCCCCGCCGTCCAGGACGGCACCGCCGCGTTGCTGGTGCCGCGGGACGATGCTCATGCCACGGCCGCCGCCGTGCGCCGGGTGATGCAGGACGAAGCGCTGCGGGCTCATCTCTCGGAAGGGGCCGTCGCGCTCGCCCGCCAGTTCCGCTGGGAAGCAATCGCCGCTTCGCACCTGGAGCTGTACCGCAGGCTTGGGAAGTAGGCACACCTGTAACCGAGCCGCTTTGCAACGAAGCCAGACAACACCGAACGCCAGCCGCGCACTTTGGCGCCGCGCTCGCTGGGCGAGGCCGTACGGGACAACCGGCTGGCTCTGCCGCTCCGCTAACGTCCGACGGCAACCTGAAGGTCTGGCAGCAGCACAGAGCGCCACAGGATCTTCAGAGGCGGCTCGAGAGATGGCGCGTCGACGTCTACCTGTTCCCCCGTCTGCCGGTCGGACCAACCCACCTCCAGGCGATACTCGCCGGGGGGCATATCGGCCGGGAGTCTCAGCCGGAACTCGTCCAGATAGAGCTTCCCGGGCACATACTCCACGGCCGGCCAGCCCGGCACCTCGTGATCGGCCTGGACCCAGACCTCGCCGGAACGGGGGCTGCCAGGCTGGTCCGGACGGCTGTTACGGATGTGGACAAAGCTCCGCACTTCGCGGTTTTCTCCCGCCCCTTGCCAAAACAACGAGAGCCGAACCTCTTCCCCCGGTCGCACCGCTCCATTCGAGACGGAAAAGCCGCGCAGCGACGGTGCGCGGTCAAAGCGGGCCGTCGCCACGGTGTCTGCGCCGCAGATCGTTTCCGCGGTCGATTCGCATCGCAACCAGGTAGTCTGAGGATCGACGTACAGTGCCTTCGCGAGCACGACAAGCGCCAGCGCGCCAAGAAGCCACACAGGCGGTCCCGGTTCGCGCTCTGCCTCAGTCCGCGCGTCCGTCTGCTGTTGCCCACGTCGCCGAACGGCCGCCACCACGCAGGCGGCGGCCAACCCGAGCGCCGTCAGGAAGGTGATGACGCGGCCTGCCAGCTCTACGGACGAGATCTCATATCGCAGTTGCAGACGGTGCCGGCCGGCCGGCACCGTCTGCAACTGCACAAGTCCGGTTTCGGCCTGAGGTCGTAGTTCGACCGCCTGGCCGTCCAGGTATCCTCTCCAGCGGGGATAATAGAGAGTGTGTAACACGACGGCGCCATCGGTGGCGGCTTCCAGCTCCAGGTCCCAGGCGGCCGAATCCACGGCGGCCCGCAACACGGCCATAGAGCCTTCGGTTCCCGGCGCCAATGGATAGCGTTCAGCGTCGAAACTGCCTGCAGACACCGGCAGGTAGTCCTCAGTGACCGGTTGGGTGCGCCAGCGGGGCTCGAACTCGCCGAAGGCGGTGAGGGCCGTGCCACCAGAGCGCGCTTCTTGCGCCCGGACATCGGCCAACGTTGGCATATCCCCTACCGTCGTATAGCGGTGGAGCAGCTCGACGTAGAGCGATGGCATCGCCGACACGACGATCGCTGCCATCACGATGGTGGCCGCCGCACGCTCGATGCGGGCAGGCAGCACGGTAAGCGCCAGGCCGGTCGCCGCCGCTACCGCCAGCGCCTGTACGCCCATCAGCCGGGTCCGGTACAGCAGGCGCCCGAGGACGGGCGCGCCCGCACTCCAGAGGGGATCGGAAGCGGACGTGAACATCCACAACAGGATCAGCCCGGCAGCGGCCGCGAAGGCCAGCCACGCGGCCAGCGACCGCCGGCGCAACCGCCATGCCGCAAGCGCAGCCGGCACTGCCGCGATGAGCAGCAGAGTGTGGACCAACCCGATCCGATCGCCCGTGTTGTTGTTATCACGTCCTGCATCGAAGACGGCGGGCGGCGCCAGCAGCCGGTCGAGCGGGATGGGATTGCGGAGCGGCTGCGCATCGGCGCTTGCGAAGTCGCGCTCCACGTGTACGAATTGCTGTTCTGGCGCCATGGGCAGCCAGATTGCAGCGGTCAGCAGCCCACCGGCCAGCAGGGCAACGAGTGGGAGCCATGTGCGCCGCTTCCATGCAAGCCCGAGCGCCACCACGCCGGCCACCGGCGCCAGCATCAGCGGTCCCAGGACGTGGCTGGCTATGCAGGCTGCCCACAGCAAGGTAGCAGCGATAAAGCGACCGGTGGCCGGTCGCGCCGCAAGCCAGATCAGCGCCCACAGCACCCACGGATAGAGCGCCATGCTGAACGCTTCGTTGGAGCCACGCTCCAGTAGATTGCGCAGCACGTACGGCGCGTACAGGTAGGCGACCCCGGCTACCAGGGCCGGCAGACGCCGGCGAACCAGCTCGTATACCAGCTTATAGGCGCCGGTCGCTGCCGCCAGCATCGATACAGCAATGAGGATTCGCCAGCCGGCCGGGTGCGGGATCCCTACGCGGTACAGCAGATCCAGGGCGAAGTAGGGAAGAGGTGGCTGGAAGGTGAAGAGCGGGCTGCCTAGCCCCAGGTGCAGAACCTGGGTCCAGCGGGGATACAGATATCCATCGCTGATCGCCTGTGAGAAAGCGACCGCCCGGAGCACGTGCTCGGTAGCCGCATCGTACGCGATCGAAGCGAGATCCTGGACGAGAGCCGGATAGACGGCCGGGAGCGCCAGGATCAGGAGCAGCAACCCCCAACGCCGGTCAGAGCGCAACCCGCTCAATTTGGCACCCGCCGGTACACGTCGTAGCGCCCGGCGCTGCCCAGCAGCCGGAACGCACCCTGTGCTACCACTTCGTCGTACAGCCGCAATAGCCTCGCGATGGGACCGATCACCAGGTAGTCAGGGTCGGTCGCGAGCGGATCGTATTCGATCATCTGCGCGCGTCCCAGATAGAGCTGCCGGTTTCGATCGTTCTGCACTTCGTTGGGAGGGTAGTGATACCGGCGTTCGAGAAGGAAATACAGCTCACTTTCGTATGTCTCCACAAGGGCGTCTGGCTCCGTCTCGCCGTTCAAGAACCCGATCACGGCGGGCAGGTCGGCGTCGGGTTGGGTGTATGCAGCGCGCAGGGTGGCGATGGTCGGCGGGACATAGAGCAGCAGCCCGACAAGCAGCCCCAACGGCACGATGCTCGCGGCGCGGTACCGGGCGTGGGCGCCCGCGCCCGCGGCGATGATCTCTGCCATCAGATGGCGGACGAGCGCGGCGACGAAGATGCTCCCGACGAAGAGAGGCGGGAAGAGGTAGCGCTGCCAGCCGATCGAGAGGAAGGTCCACCAGAAGGCCCACGCGCCGGCCAGCACCAGCAGCGAGACGACCACAAAGCGCCGGTCATCCCAGGGAAGCCCGAACGCACCCAGGCTGCGGCCTGCGACGAGACGGTATGCCCCCCAGCCCAGTGCAAGCGCCAGCGGGACAACCGGCAGGGCGTTCCCCAGAGTTGCGCTCCGCACGACCGGATCGAGCACCAGCACGAGATCGGCTTTCTCGAGCCACGTCTGGCCGGCGCCCGAGGCGCCCGGCGGCAGGCCTTGCGCCAGCAGGGCGTTCTGGAGCAATCCCAGCAGCCCGGCTCCGGCCAGAGCCAACAGCAGCGCCACACCGCCCGCGAACGCCGCCCGCTGCTGCCGGGCGACCAGGGCAAGAACGGACGGCGCGAGCAGCGCGAGCGCCAGGAACGGCAGCACCTGCGGCTTGCTGGCCATAGCCAGCGCCCACAGCAGGGCAGCTCCGGCGATGCGCCAGCGAAGCGGCGAGAGAAACAGAGCGTATCCTGCCAGGAGGTATGCGACGGCCGGCATCTCGCCCAGGGCCTGGCGACCGATCAGCGCCGCGTGAAGATGGGAATGCGGCCCAACGGTGAGCAGGGGAACGAGGGTAGCCAGAAACCCGGTGGCAAGGTCGTAGAGGCGCGTGCCGAGGTAGAAGAGCAGCGCCAACCCGCCGAGGACGAACAGCGCCCCGGCGATGCGTCCCTGCCATGCGCCCACGCCGAAAATGCGGAAGGAGAGCGCTATCGGGGCGACGACAGGCAGTCCTGTGCTCAAATGGCTGCCAGAGGCGGGTTGGCCGTCGAGGATCAGCCCGTAGCGCCCGGTATTCACGTAGTTGGACGCGGCAACCAGGTTCCAGCCCTCGTCAAACCAGAGGGGCGGGACGGTGCCCAGCGAAGTGAAGAGCAACGGTAGCCAGGGGAGAAGCGCCAGCAGGCACAGTGCGAGGGCACGCCGCCGGGAGAGCAGCACTGGGCCAGCGAGAATCGCCCGCTGCTCGGCTTTCGATCGCAAATGGGCCTTCCATAAGCAGGTTGATAGGACGGCCCATTCTACCGCACTTCGTATGCATAAGGAAGGCATGGAGAAGGCGTGACCTTGATGACGGGGCGAGCGCTCTGAGAAGCATTTGACCCTCCGTGCCCTCGATGCTATAGTGCCGCGAACATCCATGCCCGAGATCGCGCGTCCCGCCGCTCCTGATCGTATGCCAATTCGAATCGCCTCGCTCGTACTGCCTCTGCTTTTGGCGGCTCGGCTCCTCCTCGGTGTGGCGTACAGCGCCACGAACCCACTGGGAGAAGCGCCTGACGAGGCCGATCACTATGCGTATGCCGCATATATCGGCAGCACCGGCACACTCCCTTCAGACCCGTCGATGACCCAGGCCAAGCATCCCCCGCTTTATCACGTCGTCGCAGCGCTCGCGGGAGCACCGGCCGGGCACGACGCGACCTTTTTGCGCTCGAATCCGGACGCCGGATTCACAGAGGGTGCAGCGCCAAACTTCTTTATCCACACGGCTCTGGAATCGTGGCCCTGGTCAGACGGCGCCCTGGCGATGCACCTGGCACGGCTGGTGTCGGTCGCAGCCGGCCTGCTTCTGACGGCAGCTACCTGGGGGCTGGCACGCCGCGTCTGGCCCGGCTGGGCGTCCGGCGCTGCGGCCGCGGCAGCCTTCGCCGCCTTTCTGCCCGAGTCTCTGTTCGTCGGCTCCTCGGTCAGCAACGACATCACAGCGGCTGCGCTGGCAGCGTCGGCTCTGTGGGCGGCATGGCCTTCCGGGCGCACGAGCCGGGCAAGCCGGCAAACCGCGGCTCTCGCAGGACTTCTCACGGGTCTGGCAGCCCTGACCAAGGTCAGCGCAGCGGCGGTGGGCCCGGCGGTAGCACTGGCGCTGATGATGCCGCGGGCTGACGGCGAGGCCGCTCGCCCGCGCCTGGTCCGCGCCGTCATCGCCGGCGCGACGGCGCTCGTGCCCCTCATCCCGTGGCTGCTGCGCAACCTTGCACTGTACGGCGATCTGTTGGGCACGCCCATGATCCTCGCGACCGTCGACCGGCGCACCGGTCCTCTGACAACCGGCGACCTGGCGGCTCTGGCGAGCGGCTGGTTCACCGGCTTCTGGGGCAAAGTCGGGGCAGCGGGGCACCTCCCCCTGAGTCGCTGGCACTACAGCGTCTGGGCGGCTGTGGCATTTCTGGCCGCGACCGGCTGGCTGCTGCTGGTGCTCCGGCGCCGGCGCGATCCGCTGTGGCGCGGGCCGGCTGCTCTCGGGGTACTCGCCTTGTGGGCCGCCCCATTGTTGGTCGCCGCCTCGATCGTGGAGTACAGCCGGCTCGCGCTCGGGACCGACCAGGGCCGCCTGCTGTTTCCAGCGCTTGCTCCCCTGGCGCTGCTGGTCGCCGGCGGGTTTGCATCGTGGGCGCCGGATGAGTGGCGAGAAGGCGCGGGGTGGCTGCTGGCTGCGGTGATGCTGGTGGCGGGAACGGCCGGACTGTTCGAGCTGAGAACGATCTTTGCCGCGCCGGCGCCGGCTCAGGCTGCCGAGGCCGGTCCGGCGCGTGCGATTGGCCGCGAATTCGGTGGGGAGATGGAACTGGTGAGCGTCCGCTGGCCGGTGGGCTCTCGCGACCTGACCCTCTTCTGGCGCTTACCGGCGCCGGTAGCCGGCGACCTGCGCACCCACGTGCGGATCATACGCGCCGATGGACAGGTCGTTTGGGAATGGAAACGGTCGCCGGGCGCCGGGCGCCTGAGCACGGATCGCTGGCAAGCAGGCCAGGTCATGGCGGACAAGTACCGCATCCCGAGCGAGGCCGCCTCCTGCGCGGCGCGGCTGGAGCTGGCGGTGTATCGGTTCCCGGAAGGGTACCTGCAGCCGCAAGGGGTACCGGCAGACACAGGTCCGTGGCTTCCGCTCTCGACCGAGGGCGGGTGAGGCCGCTGACCTCCCCCGTTGGGGGAGCCGGTTACTCCGCCGGGGCGCCGGGCTGAATGTGATTCCTCGTAACCTATCGCTGCCGACCGAAGCGTGGCAGCCGGGAGAGATCGTGGTGGATGAGAACGTGCCGCAAACGCAGATCCCGCGCCCGCAGGGCATCCACAGCCGGGTCGCCAAGTGGTATGGCGTGCGGACGATGCCGCGCCTGCCGGGAGCCGCTGTTCCCCCGGCCAGGATCGAGGTGAACTCGTGAACGCGCCCGGTCGCACGAACCCGCCGGGCGGTCGCAGCGCCTGGAGCATCTTCTTTCTGTGCCTGGCGGTGTATCTCTTCACCTACAGTGGCTCTCTGAAGAGCAACGACGAGCGCGCCCTGCTCAGCGGGACCGACAGCTTCGTGAAGCGCGGGGTATTCACCACCAACCAGCTCTGGTGGGACTACACGCACGTCAGCATGGCGACATCACGCGGCGACATGGTGCCAAACTACGAGCCCGCGGAGATGGTGGCCGCCATCCCGTGGTACCTCTGGGGCCAGACGGCAGGCGCCGCAGCACAGGGAATCCTCTTCTTCAACGCCTTCATCACCGCCGCCACCGCCGCGCTGCTGTACCTGTGTGCGCTCGAGCTTCGCTACCGGCAGCGCACCGCTGCCGCCGTCGCGCTCCTGTTTGCCTTCGGCACGCTCGCCTGGCCGTACAGCCGCACCTTCTTCCGTGAACCGCTGGCGGTACTGTGTTTGGTGACCCTTTTCTACGCGCTTCTGCGGCTCCGCCGTGACCCCGACGGGCTGCGATGGCCCGCTCTCGCCGGCCTGGCGCTCGGTGTGGCCCTCACCACAAAGACGATGCCGACGCTGGCCGCCATACCATCGGCAGCCCTGCTGGCAGGCATCTACACATGGCGCGCCACGCGGCCGGAGGGCGGCGCCGGGCGGTCGCTGCGTTATGCGCTCCGGCCACTCGCCGCGGCAGCGCTGCCGCTGGCTGCGATCCTGCTGCTGTGGCGCTGGTACAACGTGACGACCCTGACCGGGGTGGTATCGTTTGCGCGCGACGTGGTGGAGTACACCACGAACCCGCAGTTATCCAGCTCAACCCCCCAACGTATGTGGAATGCAGCCCGAGGACTCGCCATCAGCCCATACAAAGGGATCTTCTGGTATGCACCGGCGCTTCTGCTGGCGCTACCGGGCTTCTTCATCGCGCTGCGCAAGCAGCGCCTGGAAACCCTCGCCCTGGCGCTGATTCCGGCGGCTACACTTGCCGGCTACAGCCGCTATCTTTTCTGGTCCGGCGGTGTGGGGTGGGGCTCGCGCTGCATGTTAACCACGGGGCCGTTCCTGGCGCTGTTGTCGGCGCCCGTGCTCGAGTGGCTGCTGTCAGAGCGAACAGCCCGCACCGGGCTGGCGACCGCCGGGCGGTTGGCCACCGGACTGCTGCTGTTGTTGAGCGTTGGGTTGCAGATCCTGGGTGTTGTGCTCGACTGGCGCACGTACGAGTTGCAGTTCCTGTTGTCTCAGGCCGCAATATATGGCGGTGTTGGCGAGGCCATCGATACCCTCTACCTTCAGCCTGCCTATTCACCCGTATTCGGTCACATACGCCTGCTTCTGGAAGGCGGGCAGCCGCTCGACTTCGGGTGGGTTCAGCTACGACCGGAAGGGGGTTGGGCGCTGCTGCCGGGTGCACTGGCGGTCGCTACAGCCGGGCTCGGCTTGGGGGCGCTGGCCTGGCGCTATTTCGACCGTCCTGTCAGGCGCGGCGTACTGGCAGCCGCTTTACTGGCGGCGGTGGCCCTGCCAACCGTGCTGCTGCTGTTCTATCGCCAGGGCGATTCACGCTACGATCCATATGGGGTGGACCGGTTGCTGCGCCCGCTGATCGCACCGATGAGATCGACCGGAATTGACCAGGCTCTGTTGGTGCCCGATCCTACCCTCACTGACTACTTCCTTAACTACTACGACCCGCGGCTGCCCTGGTACGGCGCCTACTCGGAGCCGCTGCCGGAGGATCTGCTGTCGATGCTCAACGGACGCTATCGCCGCATCTGGCTGATCCGCGATCGGAACGCTGACGCGGATGATCGCGAGGGGCGGCGGGGACCGGAACGGTTCCTGACCGGCGCCGCCTACAAGCTGAGCGAACAACAGCAGGACAACTGGGCCAGACTGCTCCTCTTCTCGGCGCCGGGTGCACCGGTGGAGTCGCGCGAGCCGCAGCTCGACTTGGGAGAGATGCGCCTGGAACGGCTGACGATCGCTGTGGAGGGAGGCGCCGGCGGAAGCCCCGGCGCCGGGCTCGACGACCGCCTGGCGCGGGTCCGGACGGGAGACGTTCTGCAGATAGGATGCGAGTGGATCGCGCGCGCAGCCGGCGGCCAACTATACGGCATTCGTACAGCTTCTCGGGGCCGACGGTCGAGTCGTGGCGCAGCGAGATCGCTGGCCGGGCGACGGCCTGTACCCCACGACGACGCTCGCACCCGGCCAGCGCATCGCCGACCGGCTGGCCATACCGCTCGACGTGCCACCCGGCCGCTATCGCCTGATTGCAGGCTTCTACGACGCCGGCCGGCCCGGGCTCCCGCGCCTGACCGGAACCGAAGGGGACGCTCTGCATCTGGTCGACGTGGAGGTGCAGTGACCGCGCTTGCGAGCCGCGCGGTGGACAGGGCGCGCGGCGCCGGCGGGCGCGCTCATTTCCTGCTGGCTGTGGCGCTGGCGCTGCCTGCGTTATGGCCACTCCTCGCTCCCGGCTTCTTCGTCTCTGACGACGGCCTGTTTCATGTGTATCGCACGGCTGCCCTGGCCGACGCGTGGCAGCACGGCGTTCTCTATCCTCGCCTCTTCCCCGAATTTGGCTTCGGATATGGGCAGGCGGTGCTGCACTATTACGCACCGTTGAGCTATGCCGTGCCTGCCCTGCTGGCGCTGCTCGGGCTCTCCCCGGCAACGGCAGTCGAGGCCGGCCTCGCGTTGGGCTTCATCCTCGGTTCCACGGGAGCATACGCACTGGGCAGCTATCTCGGCAGCCGGATGTCCGGGATCGCGGGCGCCGTGGCCTACACCTACCTGCCTTACCACCTGGCCGACGCATATACGCGCGGAGCGCTACCCGAACACCTTGCGCTGGGGTTGCTGCCGTGGCTGCTCCTTCTGTTCGCCATGATCATACGCGAGCTCGACCCGGGACCTGCCACGATGCTGGCTGCGGTCGCGTGGGCGGCGCTGTTGCTCAGCCATAATCTGTCTGCGCTGCTGGCAATCCCATTGCTCGCCGCATTCGGCGTCGTGCTCGCATGGAAACACCGGCGTCTCGGGCGGCTGGCGTACGCATCCATTGCCGGGCTGCTCGGGCTCGGGCTGTCCGCCGGGTTCTGGCTGCCCGCCTTGACCGAATTGCGATACGTAGGGCTGGCGCTCGGCCCATCGCAGGGGTTTCGAGACCATCTGCTCCCTCTCGCGCGGTTGCTGCCGGGTACGTTTCCGTACCCCTACCTGCCCCGAGGCAGCCAGCCGGTCGAACACCCAATTGCATGGTCGGTCGCGGCACTGCTCGTGGTCTTCGCAATCGCCCTCGTAGCGCGCCGGACGGCCGCGCGGGCGGGCGGCGCGGGCGGGCGGGCGACCGGAGCGTTTGGCCTGGCGGTCGCACTCCTGTCGGCGTTTTTTCTCAGCGCGGCAGCCCTGCCTGTGTGGCTCTTGCTAACCCCCTTGCTCGGGCAACTCCAGTATCCGTGGCGCTTCCATATCGTGATGGGGGCAGGTGTATTGCTCGCCGTCGTTGCGCTGCCGCTGTACCTGCCGCGCCGGGCGGCGCTTCTGGTCCCACTACTCCTGATCGTGCTCGTGGGCGAGGCGCTTCTCGGCCTGCCGGCCCGGCCACTGGCGATACCCGCGGCCGTTGCGTGGTCGCCGGACCAGATGTGGAAAGAGGATGCAGCAGCGGGCCAGGTGGGGGCAACCTGGACCGGTGAGTTCCTGCCGTTGACCGTGCAGGAGCAGCGGTGGGCGCTGGGCCGGTCCCGTGCGGGAGCGGTGGCGTCGTCGCCGCTGCCCGGGCCGCCTGGCGTCACCCTGGAAGAGGTGCGCTACGATGGCTACCGGCTGTCGGTGCGAAGTCCGGTGCCAATGCCGCTCCGCCTGCACCAATTCTGGCTGCCCGCCTGGAGCGCCCGCATCGACGAGAAACCTGCCCGCACGTATCCGGCAGGCGAGTTGGGATTGGTCACCGTGGACGTGCCGGCCGGGCAATCCCGCGTGGACGTCCGGTGGGGTACCACGGTGGTGCGAGTGGGGGCGGTGGCGCTGGCCGTCGTTGCGCTGGCCGTCTGGCTCGTGCTCGCGTGGCGCGACCCCCGGCTGCGCTGGTTTGCGGCGGCGCTCGGCGTGTTGGGAGTTGTCCTGGTTGCGAACGGCAGCGGCGCCGGCCGGCGCGTGGACGCCGGTGCAGTCCAACGCCCGGGTGGGCGATACGGCGCTGTTGCTCGGGGCAGATATCGCTGCCGGGCACGTTGCAGACCAGGCGGACGTAACGCTCTATTGGTTTGCACTGCAGGATCCGGGAGAAGATTACAAGGCGTTCGTCCACCTGCTCGGCCCGGATGGTCAGCTTGCAGGGCAACATGACGGGGATCCGGTGGGCGGCTTCACCCCGACGACGCGCTGGCGTGCGGGTGAGTTGATCGTGGACCGCCATCACGTGTCGTTGCGACGCGGAGTCCAGGGGCCGTTGACGCTGATGGCGGGGATGTACCGGCCGGGCCAGCCGGCTGTGAATTTGCCCGTCACACCGCCCGCGCCCGACAACCGGGTGCGAGTAGGCGAGGTGAACTGGCCCTTCGATGGCGAGACGCGATGAGAATCAGGCCCAATGCGGCCCCGTCGCTCATCGTTTTGCTGGCCACGGGGCTGCGGGCATGGAGACTGGGGTACCAGGAACTGCGCGGGGATGAGACGTTCGGGTACCTGTTCAGCCAGAACCCCCTGCCCGCAATGGTCCGCTCCACGCTGGAACTCCGCGAGCCGCACCCGCCGGGTAGTTATCTGGTGGAAGGCGCCTGGATCCGGCTGGCAGGCGACAGCGAATTCGCACTGCGCTTCCTCAGCGTTTGGTTTGGAGTGCTGGCGGTTGCGCTGCTGTATGCGCTTGCCCGCACACTGAAGCTGCCGCGGCGGACGGCGGCAGTCGCCTCGCTGCTGCTGGCTTGCAGCCCATACAGCGTGTGGCACGCTCAGGACGCACGCATGTATAGCATGAGCCTCGCTCTCACGCTGGCCAGCACCCTGTTGGCCGTCCGGCTGTGGGGCGGCCACGGGAGGAAGACGTGGCTGGCATACGTAGCCACCAGCGCGGCCGCCCTGTTTGTCCACTATTTTGCAGTGTTCGTGCTATTGGCGCAGAACCTCTTTCTCGTCCGCACGCGGCGCGAGCCCAGGAGGTTGCGGCGCTGGCTGACCGCGCAGGCCGCGATTGCGCTGCTGGTGGGACCGTGGCTGCTGGCTGCGCGTGATACCCTGTCAGGCTACGGCGGAAACGGAGATTCACCGGGCTTTCTCGCGATGTCGTGGCGCTCGCTGTCAGTGCTCCTGGCCGGCGAGAGCCTTCCTTCCAACGTGCGTATCCTGCTGGCGCCGGTGATCCTGCTGCTCGTCTTGCTGGGCATTGTCCGGCTGGCAGCCGCAGGAGGGAGGTTTCGGCTGGTGGGCGGCTTTCTTGCCGCGTATCTCGCGTTGCCGTTGCTGATGACGTGGATCTCGTCCCTGGCACGTCCTATCTACAACGAGCGGTACCTGATCGCAGCAGCACCGCCGCTGTACCTCCTGCTGGCCTCTGCGGCCGGTCCGCTTTCGACACGGGATCATGACCGGCTCGCAACGCTGGCGGGGCGGATTGGACTCCTCGTTGCCGGCGCTGCTCTCCTGGTGTCGCTCTCCGCGCACTACACCGACCCGGCCTACAGCAAGACGAGAGGCTGGCGTATTCTTGCGGGCGCTTTGACACGTGCGGGAGCGGGCGTGCCGGCGCCGGAACTGGCCGTGGTTCAGAACTATCCTGATCCCACGTTGTGGTACTACTATCGATCGCCGGCGCTGCACGTGGTAATGCCCCCCGGCCCCGAGGACGGCTCCGGCGCACGCCGCGAGGTCCAGCGTCTCTCAGCCGACGGGATCCGGCGTGTTCTCCTGGCGACCGGCTACGCCAAAGGTTGGGATGAAACCGGGGTGACACGAGCGGCGTTGTTGGACGTATACGAGCTCCAACGGCAGGAAGATGTCGCCTCCTGGCAGCTGCTGACGTTCGGCATGGATAGCGTGCAGACGCCGTCGACCCCGCTCACCTACCCTGGGGGATGGCACCTGGCCGGAAGCGCCGTTTATCCGGAGATGCCTCAACCGGGAAGCTATCTGAGTGTGCGCCTGGCATGGGAAGGGGACGAGTCGGGTCTGCAGGGAGACGAGAAGTCGAGTCTCCAGTTGATCGACCCGGCCGGACGCCTGGTGACGCAAGATGACCGGCTGTTTGGCGTGGAGCAGCTGCACGGACAGGTCGATGGCTACATGCTACTCCTTCCTGTCGACCTGCGCCCCGGCGCTTACCGGCTGGTCGTTGCGATCTATCACGCACAACAGCCCGGGAAGCGCATTCCTACCCTTGCCGGAACCGATCTCGGCGAGCTCGGACTATTGCAGATCCAGGCGCCATGACCGGTAGGGGTCCCATTACACGGCAACAACAGAGGCCCGCCGGAATCCAGCGGGCCTCCATAAGGAAGGGCCATCCTGACTACCGGATGGCCCTTCTACTGCACTTCGGACCGGTGTGAAGGTCCGGCTGTCAGCGAATTATTGCCGGTCGTTGTCGATATGATGTGTTGACGTACGGACTGCGTGTCGATCGGTGCCGATGGTCAGCCACACGACCCGGGCCAGCAGCCAGGCCACCAGACCGTAGAAGACGATGGCGACCAGGGCATTCCACTCGAACACGCTGCCCGCCACGTTGGGCGTCCCGAACAGTCCGATGAACGGGCCCATGAAGACATCCGTTATGCCATAGATGAACTGTCCGAAGCCTGAGCGAGCGTTGGCGCCGAGCAGGCTGAGTATGAAGCGGAACGCGATCAGCCCCTCGATCACGCCGAACACCAGGTAGATCAGTTGCTGGAGCCGGTAGGCGTTCTGGCGCCGGGGTGCGTACGGGTCGGCGGTAACGCTCTCACTGTGATGCGTGCTCACCGCCGGCTGCACGGGCTGCCCCTGCGTGTAGACTGTCGTCTCCCTCACCGCGCCTGCCGGCTGCACCGTGGTCGTCTCCATAGTGACGTCACGATCGCCCGGCTGGACGCCGGTATCGTGTACCTCGCTGACGGTGTCGCGCTTGTGAACCGTCATCCCATCTTCTGTATGACTCATCTCAGAGTCTTCGCGGCGCACATCAGTCATGATGCCCTCCGTTTCTGGCAAATAAAGGACCGGGGTTGCCCCCGGTCCAGGTAATACACCGATACGAACTTAGAGTGCGCGCCCGCGGCTGAACGCCCGGGAAATCGCCACTACGATCACGGCGCCAATGAAGGCGACCAGAATCGTGGTGAGATCGAAACCGTTGACCGCATCGACGCCGAACAAGGTGGAAGCCAGGAAGCCTCCGATGAAGGCGCCCACGATACCGAGCAGAATATCACCCACGATACCGTAGCCGCCGCCCTTCATGACCATGCCGGCAAGCCAGCCGGCGATCAGGCCCACGATCAACCATGCAAGAAGACCCATAACAAACCTCCGTATTCACACAATTCCGGCCCGTAGAACGATAACTACGAACACTGCAATACAACTATACAGTGCGTAAACCATACCGCGTTTGCCCTTCCACATCGGTAAGTTGATACCCATATCATTGCGCTTTTCTCTGATTTTTATCTGCGTTATTACAGTGACGCCCGGGCTCGCCAGTGGGCCACGGATCAAGCGCCGTGCTATAATCCGCCTCATGGTGGGTCCTCTTGGCCTCTCTCAAGTTATGATCGGGCGTCCGGACCCGGTAGCTGGCTGCGCCGGGTGATCAGGCGCACTGGCTGGGCCAGAGTCTGGCTGCCGTCTGCAATCCTTTTGCTGGCTGCGATTATGCGCCTCTGGCGGCTCGACACGATGCCGCCAGGGCTCTTCTTCGACGAAGCCGTAAACGGTGTGGACGTGCGCTATGTGCTCAGCGGCGCGGGAATGCCACTCTACTTCGAGGCCAACTCTGGTCGCGAGCCATTCTTCATCTACCTGCAAACGATCCTGGTGGCGCTGACCGGTGCAACCCCGTTCGCACTTCGCCTCGCCGGGGCATTCTCCGGTATAGCAGCGGTCGCAGCCGTCTACTTTTGCGCGGAGCAGTTGTTCTCCAACGACGAGCCTGCCGGCGCCCGGCGTTACCTGCCTGCCATTGCCGCCGCGGTTCTGGCAGTCTCGTACTGGCACCTGAGTATCAGCCGGCTTGGCTTGCGAGCGGGAGCCATGATCGCGCCCAGCGCACTGGCTCTGGGCTACTTCGCCCGGGCGTGGCGTCTGGGCCGGCGGCGCGATTACCTGTGGGCCGGTGTATGGCTGGGTGGCGCCCAGTACACCTACCTTGCAGCCCGGGCTTTGCCGCTCGTGCTGGTCGTGTTCGCCGCGACCGAGGTCGCACGCGCCGTTGTGCGTTCACCGCGCCGCGACAGAACGGCAAGCAGCGCGGCCACGACTGCGACCGGGTTTCTCTGGTGCGGGTTAGTCGCAGTGATTGTTGCTGCACCGCTTCTGTTGGCACTCATCTCGAGCCCCGGTGGTCTGGCGGGGCGTACAGCTGATGTCTCGCTGCTATCTGGCGCAGCCGGAGACGGTCTGGCCGCCAGTGCAGGCCGTATTGCAGACAACCTGGTACGACAGCTGGCGAGCTTTTACGTCACAGGAGACGGCAACTACCGCCACAACCTCCCCGGACGACCCGCAAATGACATGTTGGTGGCGCTGCTGTTCACCTTGGGGCTGGTGGCCGCACTGATTCATGTCAGGCGATCTCAGGCCCGGCTGTTACTCAGTTGGTTCCTGGTGATGCTCGCGCCCGCCGTATTGGCGTCCGGCGCGCCTCACGCTTTACGCAGCGTGGGCGCACTCCCTCCGGTGGCCCTCTTGAGTGCGCTCGGTGCAAACTGGCTCGCAACTTTCGTCCCCCGCCGGCTGGGCGCTCTTGCACTTCCGTCGCTCCTTGCGCTGGTGGTGCTGGCCGGTGGTGCGAGGACCGCAAGTGACTACTTCATCCGCTGGGCGCAGCTTCCCGGCCTGGGGGCCGCTTTTGACGTCGCAGACCAGGTGGCGGCCGAGCAGACGAGGAAGCTGGTGGCGTCAGGCCGGCCGGTGCTCGTGCCCTACCACCTCTTTGTCCGTCCACAGATGCTTTTCGCGCTCGGTCCAGGTTACGCAGCGATTCAGGAAGAAAGGAGTGCACAGGTCTCACTACCCGCTGAGACCGTGCTGATCAGCACGCCGCAGGCCGAGGCGCAGTCGACTGGAGTTCCTGCCTATCTCGCCAATGGTGAGCGATTGGTGCTCCTACAAGGCAACCGCGCAGTCTGGGTGCAGCCCGCCACCCCAGATGCCGAGGCACAGTTGCTCGGAGCAGTGCAGGTAGTCTCACCAGACGCCCGTTTGCGGTCGCCGGTTCACAGGAGCGAGTGGCCAGAAGCGATCGGAGTGCCGGTTCCTGAAGCGATTCCACTGAGCCCGCGCCAGATCCGGTACCCGCTGCAGGTACGCTTCGCAAACCGGCTGACGATGTTGGGCTACGATGTCGCGCCCGCAGAAACAGCTCCCGGGTCGAGTGCTGCGTACCGCCTCACCACCCTCTGGCGCCTCGACGATGACAGCACTGCACGCAGCATGGAGCTCACACACATCTTCAATCAGCTTCTACTGGACGGCGCGGTGTGGGCCACCGCCAACCGGGAAATGGCGGTGTCTTATCTTCTCCCGTGGATCACTGCCGGGAGCACACTGCAGGAAACGAGGCTTCTGAGTGTTCCGCCGGCAGCTCCCTCAGGTAAAGGGCACTTTGAGGCAGGCCTGTACGACTATCGTGCCTGGTACCAGACTGGCGTGATCAAGCAGCTAGACATCCTGGACGCGAATGACAGGCCGGCGGGTAACACGGTGAACCTGGGCGCCGTTATGGTTGGCTCCCCCGCCCCTACTACTGACCTGTCTGGGCTGACGCCGGCCGGTATTCACTTTGAGGACCAGATCGAGTTGGCAGCGTGGAGGGCGAGTACACGTGGGAACGAGCTGCGGTTAGAGTTTGGCTGGCGGGCCTTGGACCGCCCGCTTGCCGATTATACCGTCTTCGTGCATCTGCTCGACTCTGCCGGTTCGATCGTTGCGCAGCAAGACGTTCCACCGGGTGGGACGTCTAACCCCACCAGCCTGTGGGCACCTGGGGAAGTGGTGTTGACCGACATCGCGCTGCCGGGCGGCGGGGTTAAGCTGCGCGTAGGGTTGTACGAACCGGTCAGCGGCAGGCGGCTGGCGATCACTTCACCGGCAGGGCTCGGCAGCGCTGACCGCTCCGTCACCCTCGCACTGCACGCAGGTTCTTAGCAGTGCTGTCCCGGCGGCAAGACCGCACAGCGAGCACCGGCATTAAGGTTCAGCGCCGGAAGTATTCTGCCTGGTGGCCTGCTTTTGCCAGGTATCCCCTGCTTCTGCTCGAGCGGGCGCCCATCCTCCGGGCAGTGCTGGTGCTCTTCCTGCTGGCGCTCCCCGCCTTCTCGGTCTTCCTGACATACGGCTCGCCGGAGACAGCCGATGGTAAGCTGCACGTCCTACGCGTGGCACTGCTGGATGGGCAACTGCGTGACGGGTGGCTGCTTCCGCGCTGGCTTCCTGACCTGGTGTTCGGCCATGGTTATCCGATCTTCAATTTCTATGGCCCCGGGTCGTACTATCTCGCTGAACTGCTGCACCTCGCCGGCTTAGGGTTCGAAGCCGCAGTATTGGTCACCTCCTGCGTCCTGATCTTGTTGGCCGGGACCGGCATGTACTTGTTCGCACGGGAGTTGTTTGGCACCCGGCAGCAATTGCCGGCGCTCGTAGCCGGAACTGCGTACATGTATGCACCCTATTTCCTGAGCAACATCTATATGCGTGGAGCACTGCCGGAAGCGACGGCGCAAATGCTGCTCCCGTGGGTCTTTTGGCCGCTTGTGCGCATGATGGCATCCCGAGATCCGCTTCGTTATGCCGTACCGGTTGCCCTTCCACTGGCAGCAGTCGCCCTCGCTCACAATCTGACGCTGTTGTTTGTGGCTCCTATCTGGCTGGCCCTCGCCGCGCTGCTGTGGCTCCAGTATGGGCGCAGCCGCGCCGCGGCAGGTGCGGTGGTAGCAAGTGGCGCGGTGGCGCTTGGTATTACTGCCTTCTTTTGGCTGCCCGTGCTGGCCGAGTACGGATATCTGACGGACCGTACGTACGCCACCGTTGCTGGGGCGCTCGGGGGACATCTGTGGACGCTTGCCAACTTTCTCGATAGGGGATTCCGGTTCTCCTACAGCTTCACACCACCTTACCGGCTTGGCCTGGTGCAACTCATTCTTGCCTTGTTGGGGATCCTGCTCGCACGCCGCAAAGATCATGCCTGGCTGTTTCTGATCTGCGTCGCGATCGCTGCAAGTGCAGCGATCACAACGCCGGCCGGCCCGTTGTGGCTCGGAAACCGCATACTCCTGTCTGCCCAGTTCCCATGGCGGCTGCTCAGTATCGTGTCGCTGCCGCTGGCTGTATTGACCGGCGGGATCATCGCCGGCACGAAACGCACCCGGTTGCGCATTGCCGGCACGCTCCTGCTGCTGGCTGTAATCGTTTCGGCAAACTGGCCGAGCGTCGACTGGGGCCTGGCGTCTTCCGCAGGAGTAGGAGTAGGAGGAGTGCCACTCAGCCGGGCGGCCGCGGCTCAGGTGGAAGCCGAAACTGGGGCGATCGGGACCACCACCTACGGTGAGTATCTGCCGCGCTGGGTCGCCGCTCCGGTGCTCACCGCACCGCCGGATGGGATGCCGGGTCCCGATTCCATTGAGGTCCGCAGCGCCAACTCGCTCGAGCTGGTGGCCAGTGTTCGCTCGACCGCACCGTCAACGCTGCGCATGAGCACGTTCTACTATCCCGCCTGGCGTGTGTTTCTGGGCAACGGGGAGGAGCTGCGATCCTACCCAAGCTCCGAGCTCGGGCTGCTCACGATGGACTTACCGGCGGGAAACAGCGAGTTGCACGTGCGGTGGGCCGGCACCACGGCTTCTCGGGCCGGTGGCCTCGTCACCCTCGCGACACTCGCTGCTGTCGCCTGCGGATACCTGTTGTCTCGCCGGCGCCTCCGAGCCCTGCCGTTCGTCGTTACACTGCTGCTCGGGGCATTCGGATACTTCTACAGCCCGCCGCTGCACCCTGTATCCCAGCCGGCGCAGGCTGTTGCTGGCAATGCAACCGTACGCCTGGCGGGTTATCAGTGGGAACTGGAGGACTCCGCATACCTGGTGGTCGAACCCTTCTGGCTGGTCCACTCCCAGCCTTCCCCTTCATTCGAGGTTCGCTGGGCGCTGCGACCGGTAGGCGGTGGGCCCATCGTTGCCGGCCGGACGGGGACGCCGCGTTTTGGTGCGGAGCAGGCCGGCAACTGGCCGCCGGGAATTCTCATCCGTGATGCGTATCGCATATCGCTGCCACCCGGCATGCCTGCCGGGGAGTACGAGCTCTCCATGACCGCCGGCGACGGGCCATTGCCGGCGGAAACGCCCCCGCATGAAATGCGTGAGATCGGAAGGATCACGCTGCCCGCCGTGCCGGAGCAGGCCGCGCCGCCCTCCGCAGATACCGCTCGCTTTGAGGAGTCTGTGCGGCTGGAAGGGATCTCCCTCAACCGCAATGGGCGAGCGGTGCCAGATTCTGAGGAGCGAGCAGTCGTCCGGGTAGGAGACCGCTTAGAGTACGTTGTGTACTGGCGCGCGCTCCAGGACCTGGACACGAACTACCATGGATTCCTTCACCTGCTTGACGGCGAAGGACGTCCTGTTGCTCAGCGCGATCAGATCGCGGGCGGCAGCTGGTCGCCGTCCAAACTGTGGAGTCCCGTACGACTGGAAGCAGACGTGTACCGGTTGGAGCTACCTGAACAACTGGCAAGTGGGGTATATACTCCCATCGTTGGGCTGTACCGGCGAGAGTCAGGGGTCCGGCTCCCGGTCTTCGACGCGAGCGGAGAATCGATAGGAGATCACTTCCGGCTGCCGCAGATAAAGGTCGTGGGACAACCAACGGGCAGGCCCGAGCAAGCGGCGACTGCGCGCATAGGCGACATGGCGGACTTTCGCGGCTTCACCCTCCGCCCGGCGTCTCGGCGAGTCAAGCCCGGCCAGGAGATCGAGGTCACGCTCTACTATCGCAGCCGCGGGACAGGGCATGGGGAGTATAGCCGCTTTCTACATCTGTACGATCCAACATTGGGCATGGCCGGACAGCAGGACGGTATACCCGGCCGAGCCGGTAACCCGACTTCGAGTTGGGTTGCGGGCGAAGAAGTCGAAGACAGTGTAACGCTGAAGGTCTCGCCCGGCGCGAAGCCTGGGCGGTACGTGCTCAGCGCCGGATTCTACAATCCGCGGAGGAAGCCAGGCGGCTGCCGGTGGTGGACCGGCAGGGGCAAGTGCTCGCCGATGGCAGGGTGATCCTGGCGGAGATCGAGGTGACGCCGTGACCGTCTGTCCGTGAGTCGTCGAGGCTGCACGAAACGGCGTGAGGTTCGGATTGCCCACCACTCGAAGGTGCCGGCGAGCTCGTATGCAGAAGCAACTGACTTCTGACAGGAAAGGTGAAGCAGCCGAAGCTTTGCGCCAGGCGGCTGTCTGGGGCATAATCCCCCGCTGTGGATGTTAATATAAGATTGGCCGCCGGCCATGCTGCGCGGACTGGCGTTCGGTGGCGAGAGCGCGTTTTGCTTGCGCTGCTTGTGCTCGGCGCTTTTGTCCGGCTGACGTGGCAGCTGGACGCCAAGAGCCTCTGGTGGGATGAGAGCCTCAGCCTGCTGCGGGCGGAGTCGGGTTGGACCGATCTGCTGGCGGGTCGCATAGTGCTCACCGACGGCATCAACTCAACGCCGACGATCGACCAGCACCCCTTCGGCTTCTTCGTGATTCTCGGCCTGCTCGTAAGGGTGGCGGGGACAAGCGAGTTTATTTTGCGCTTCCCAGCAGCCATAGCAGGCACGCTGCTGGTGCCCGCCGTGTGGGCGCTGGCGCACCTGCTTGCTCGCGAGAGAGCGGCGCCACGATCGAGCCCGCAATGGGCAGCGCTCTTGGCCGCGGCCAGCCCCTTCTTTCTCTGGTACGGCCAGGAAGCGCGCATGTACACGTTGATGGCGCTGCTGGGGCTGCTGAGTACCTACTGCGCGCTCCGCTGGACAGAGGTGCACTTAAGCAGACGCCTGCGCCTGCGCTTTCTGGCCGGTTACGCAGCCGGCCTGCTGCTGCTGGTATCCTCGCACTACCTCTCTTTCCTGATCCTACCCGTACACGCGCTTCTCATCTACACACGGCTGGCTGGCCGTAATCGTCGCCTGGCCGTGACCAGTGCCGTAGCTCCACTGGTGGCGGGACTGGGGGTAGTGTTGCTGGCGCTCTTGCTGGTAGCACAGCAACCGGGCACCGGCACCAATTTTTCTCCCGTGTCGCTGCGTGTGCTCGTGTCCGACCTGCTGAATGCCTTCACCCTCGGCTTGAGTGTGGATCTGGATCAAGTCCGCTGGCTCGACTACCTTGCCGGTGCGGTTGCGTTGCTTGGCGCGGCCTGGAGTCTATGGCCTCGCCGCGGCGGCCCGACTCCTGCCTGGGTGCTTCCGGCGTGGATACTCGTGCCGGTGGCCGGACTTCTGCTGATCCAGATTGTGATGCCGGTGTACATGAACGCCCGGCATATGAGCCTGATCAGCGGCGCCTACTTGCTCTTACTAGCCGCCGGGTTGGGCCTGCTATGGCAACGACGGCGGTGGATTGGCGCCCTACTCATTCTGATAATGGTAGCCGGGATGGGATACAGCACCGTCAACTATTTCACACAGCCGCAGTACGATAAGGATCATTTTCGTCAACTCGGGGACTATTTGTGGCGCGAAGTGCAGCCTGGCGACGGGATCGTGGTGATTCCGGCGGAGATGACGCGGCTGTTCCGTTACTATCTGCCCCTTGACGCCGTGGCGGGGAGCGTGCCTCCCCCAGGCCAGGCAGGGATAGGCACAGGCGGCTGGCAGGCGCTACCCCTCTTGAGTAGTTCTTGGGAGCAAACGGAACAGACGTTGGACGCCATCCGCGGCCGTTACCGGCGAGTGTGGCTGGTATCGTCGGGGATGGTGCCTTTCAGCAAGTACCAGGAGGAAACGCGCGAGTGGCTGCCGGCGAAGACCTTACTGGTACGAGACGAGGGGTTCCTCTCCAACACGTTCCTGAATGCCAGGCTGTTCCTGCCAGAGACACCACTGCGCGCGGAGATGCCGGCCGGAGTGCAGTATCCCCTGGCTGCCGATTACGGAGGCATGGTACGGCTGGCCGGCCTCGAGATTGGTAAGGCCTTGCGCCCCGGCAGTGCGGTGCCAGTCACGCTTTACTGGCAGTCCCTGCAACCCATATCCCGCCACTATAAATATGTCCTTCGTTTAGTGGAGGATGGGCCAAAGGGCGGAACCGAGGTGATCTGGACGACAGAGCACGAGCCTTACAACGGTGCCTTCCCCACACCCTGGTGGCCGCCTGGCCAATTCGTGGTCGAGTACAGCCAGGTAGTGGAGCCAGTGCACGCGCCGGGTAGCGAAGCGGAGGGGAGCAAGATGCTGACCCTGCAAATGTACGACGCCGAAACCCTGGAGAAGCTACCTTTGAGCGGTATGAGCTCCGGGGCCGGAAGTGTGCGGGCCCTGGACGAATTTACGCTCGTCGTACCGTATGAGAAGTCCGCGGAAGACTGATCGAGAGGTCGGGATCGCATAGATATGCGGAGCATCGGAGAGAAGCGAAAGAAAGTGCGCGAGGGACCAGCATCCCGGTCATCGCCGGTTGGCGGCGAATCGCAGCCGGCGTTAGCCGGCCGCAGGCTTGCCCTGGTCGGACGGTTTGCGCCGGCTTGTGTAATCGTGCTGTTCCTCCTCACCGGTTTCTGGTACAGCCTTGCGGTGCCGCCGTTTGAGGCGCCAGATGAGGTGTACCACTATGCATTCGTGCGTCACCTCGCGCAGGGCGGCAGCCTGCCGGTGCAGACGCTCGGAGCCAGCGAACCGTGGGAGCACGAAGGTACGCAGGCGCCGCTCTATTACTTCCTGGCCGGACGGCTGACCGCAGGGATCGAGCAGGACGATTTCAATGAACTGGCCCTGCACAATCCCTATGCCAACATCGGTGATCCGCTGTTCGCGGGCAACAAGAATTTTATGCTTTACAGCGCGCAGCCACGGCTACTTACGGGCGCCAACCTTGCCCTGCACGTCGCGCGCTGGCTCTCCCTGGCCTTGGCCGGGCTGACGATGTGGCTGGTCTATTGCATAGCCCGGCTGGCGTTCCCGGGCGCGCCATACCTGGTCCTGGCTGCTCTCCTGTTTGTGGCGTCCATCCCGCAGCTGGCTTTCAATGCCGCGACCTGCTCAAACGACAGCCTGATCATTGCGGCCAGCACGGCGGTGGTTTACTGGCTGGCGCGTCTCCTTGCTCGGGAACGCGAGCACGAGATGCGCACGTATGAGTGGGTGGTGCTTGGGGTACTGCTCGGGCTCGCAGCGCTGAGCAAGCTCCAGGGGCTGGGCCTGGCCGGTATCGTCGCTCCGGTCATCCTATGGATTGCCTGGCGCCGTCGCTCCTGGCGCCTGCTCCTTCGTGCGGGCGCCCTGGTCTTGCTGCCGGCAGCTGCGATTGCCGGCTGGTGGTATTGGCGTAACTACACACTGTACGGCGAATGGCTGGGCATTGAGCGCCTATTGACGATCAACGGCCTGCGAACGGAGCCGCGCACGTGGCAGGGGTTCGTTGGCGAGATGCGTGGGCTGCGCTATTCCTTCTGGGGCCTCTTCGGCTGGTTCAACATCCTGCTGCCCGGCTGGATCTACAATCTGTTGGACGCGCTCAGCGTGGCCGCGCTGGCAGGGCTGGGGTTGAAGGTGGTGACGGCGCTGCGCCGGTGGGTGGGCCATGCGGCGACCGGCGTTACCTTGAGACTGTCGGCGGTACACGCGCTGTTGGGTGCGTGGGCGGCGCTGGTATTGGGGCTTCTGCTGTACTGGTCGACCTTCGGCACGAGCAGCCAGGGCCGGCTTCTCTTTCCGGCGATCAGCGCTTTTGGCGTACTTATTGTCGCAGGGCTGTATGCCTGGGTCGAGCGGTGGCCGCGGGCGCAGCGCCTGGTGTTCACAGCTCTTCCCCTTGGGCTTTGTTTATGTTCGGTCTATACCCTGACAGTACTGTTGCCACAGAGTTACGGGGCGCCGCAGCCCGTGCAAGCCGTGCCGCAGAATGCATCCCCTGTGGGCGCAACATACGAGGGGCAGCTCGAGGTCGTTGCCGTGGAAACACCACCCGGACGCTTTGCCCTGGGGGATTACGTGCCCATCACCCTTTACTTAAGGGCACGCGCCGCGGTCGAGACGGACGTGCCGCTCTTCGTGCAGTTGTTGGACGAGAAGCAGCAGGTCATGGGCAACGTAACCACCCACGCAGGTTGGGGGCGCAATCCCACCTCCTTGTGGCAGCCGGGCGCGCTGTACGCCGACCACTATCTTGTACGCATCGTCAAGGAGGTAGGGCCGCGCTCTCCCGTGCTCGCGCGTGTACACGGGTTTCATGGATGCCACAACGCTGCAGCCTCTGGCAGGGCAGATGGCGGATGGCACGAAAGCCGCCGGCTTTGTCGCTACAGTGGAGGTTAACCCTTCGGATGCACCGGCCGGTCAAGCTACTGGGCTGACGCCGGCGGAGGCCACTTTTGGCGGCCGGTTGCGTCTCGCCGGTTATCGGGTTGGGGACGGCGATCAGGAGCCTGCGGTGGCAGCAGGTGACCGCTTGCGCGTAACCTTGCTCTGGGAAGCGGTAGAAGATTTGCCCGCGGACTACACGGCCTTCGTCCACGTGGCCAATGGGCCAGGAGCACCCGCTGCCGGACTCGATCAGCCGCCTGCAGAGGACCGTTTTCCCACCTCACGTTGGCAGGCAGGGGATCACAGCCTCAGCGACTTTGACATCGAGATACGCCATGGCCTGGCGCCGGGCATCTATGAGGTACGAGCGGGCGCCTACACGACGGCAAGCAAGGGGACCGAGCGGCTGGCGGTAGCGAGCAAGAGTCTCACTGTCCGCGACCAGAGCGTGTTGTTGGGCAGGGTCACAGTCAGATGACGGGGCACAAGACCCTTTTTGGTATGTCAATGGACGGCCATCGCAGCGCAGGAGCGCCTCACCGGCTCTCCTGCGCGATACGTCACCTCCCGTGCCCTGTGCTATAATCCGCTCCTTATGACACCGGTTCAGTCGTTGCTGGGTAAGGCGCAAGCTGCCCTGTACCATCCTTCTGCGCGCGTGTTGCAGGGCTCGCACGAGCCGGCCTCTTTGGCCTCGGGATCATCGTCGCTGCCTTATCAGTGGCCGCGCTCGGTCCGCTCTACTCGATTGCGGCCGCGCTTGTCGCCATCCTTGGGCTCCTGGTACTGCGACACGTCCGCTGGGGACTCGTCGTGCTGTTTGCCGTAATCGGCATTGCTCCCTTTGCTGCGCTTCCATTCAAGGTAGGATTCACCCCCACCTTCCTGGACATAGCCATGCTCGCGCTCTATGTCGTCTGGATCTTGCGCGTCGTGACTGGGCGGCAGAGGGATGTGATCGGCAGCCCGCTCGGCTTGTCCGTCGCCGTGTTTTTCGTCCTGGCACTGTTCGCGTTTGCGAACGGCATGCGCTTCAATCGACCGACCGCTACTGCCGTGCGCAACTTCGCCGAATTGATGCTTGGCATCCTCTTCTTCTTCCTGCTGGTAAACAACCTGCGCCGGAGCCAGGACCTGCGTTTCCTGACGCGGCTGATCTTGCTCGCCGGCGCGGCGGCCGCGGCGATAGCGATCGTCTTCTACGTGATCCCGTCCGAGTGGACCGTCCGCGTCCTGGATGGCCTCTCGCGCTTCAACTACCCTGGTGGTGCGGGCGCGCTCCGCTACATCGAGGATGATCCGGCCAATCCCATGAGGGCCATTGGACTCCAGATAGATCCAAACGTGTTGGGCGGATTTATGGTCCTGATGGCCGCGCTGGCCGCGCCCCAGCTTGCGACGCCGCGCCCGGTTTTCCGCCGCCGTTACATCGCCGCGATTCTGCTCCTGGATTTCGTCGCCCTCTATCTGACGCACAGCCGCGGATCGATGGTGGGGCTCGCAGCCGCCTTTGGCTTGCTCGGGCTATTGCGGTACCGGAGACTATTGGTGTACGGCATCGTAGCAGCCGCGCTGATCATGCTGCTACCCCCCGCGCAGACTTACGTGGGGCACTTTCTCGAAGGGATTCTCCTGCAAGACCGGGCGACACTGATGCGGCTCGGCGAGTACAAGGATGCGCTGGCGCTGGTGATGCGCTATCCCTGGTTCGGCGTTGGATTCACCGGCTCCCCAGATGCGGATCTCTATGTTGGTGTCTCGAACCTGTACCTGCTGATGGCAGAGGAGATGGGGGCGTTAGGGGTAGCCTGGTTCCTCGTCGTCATTTTCATCTTCTTCGTGCAGATCTGGACGGCGTGGAGGCGGACGACCGACTCCGGCCTGGAAGCGATCCTGTTGGGAGCGGGAGCCGGGGTAGCGGCCGCGCTGGTGGGAGGCATTTTTGACCACTATTTGTTCAATCTCGTCTACCCGCACATGTCGGCACTACTCTGGATTTACCTGGCCCTCGGCATCAGCGCTGTGCTGCAGGTCCGGCAGAGTCAAACGCCCGTGGCTAAGCCGGATCCGAAGGTCTACGTCTTAGAGTGACAAGGCGCGCACGCATAGCCGGAGCGCTCGCGGTGCTCGTTATGTCCGTGCCGGCGCTCTTGCCCCTCGCCCAGACAGGCTATCCTTACACCGGCGACGGCATCCTCCACCTTTTCCGCGCCGCGCTCCTGGATTATCACATCAGGCACGGCGTCCTGTATCCGCGCTGGCTCCCGGAGTTGATGCTGGGTCAAGGTTACCCGGTGCTCGGTTACTATGCCCCCTCCATGTACTACCTGGCGGAACTTTTCGTGCTTCCGGGTTTCAGCGTGGACACCGGATTGGCGATCGCCTGCGGTCTGGCGGTGATTCTGGCTGCCATGGGCGCCTATCTGCTGGCGCGAGACCTCTTCGGAGACGGCGGGGCGTGGCCCGCGGCTCTGGTCGCGGCCGTTGCCTACGCGTACAGTCCCTACCTGATGACGAATTTGTACGTGCGAGGGGCGATCGCCGAATTCGGAGCGAACGCACTGCTGCCGTGGGTGTTCTGGACTTTCCGGAGGCTGGTGACAGGCTCCCGCCCCGATCGCTATCTGCTGCCCGCATCCCTGGCGCTGGCGGGTCTCGCGATCACGCACAACATCACGCTCCTGCTCGTGCCACCGGGGCTCGTGGCGTATGTGCTGATCATCTGGAGGCAACACTCGCGCCTCAGCGCCCGACTTATCTGGGCCGCTTGCGCGTTGGCGGCCGCTATGGCGATCAGCGCCTGGTTCTGGGCGCCTCTGATCGGCGAGAGAAGCTATCTGTCCACGGGTGCATATCAGTCGTCTCAAGACATACTCGGTGGGCAGTATTGGACGTGGAGCAATTTCCTGCAGCTGCGTCCTATCTTTGAATACCACGCCGACCCGCCATTCCAGCTCGGTCTGGTGCAGCTGGTGCTGGCGGCTGCCGGCGCCGTGCTTGTTCTCCGCCGGGGTTCGGAGTGGCTGTTCTTCATCGCCGTGGCCTTTGTGGCGGGGATCTTCGCCGCCTCGTGGGCGGCGCCCATCTGGTCCCATTCTCAATTGATGCTGGTGGTACAGTTCCCGTGGCGCATGCTCACCCTCATCTCGCTGCCATTGGCACTGCTGACCGGAGCGCTGCTCCTGCCGTTCCGGAGGCGCGGCCTCCAGGCCGCAGCGGGAGCAGCCCTCCTGGCCATCATCCTCATGAGCAATTACCCGCGAACCGGGGACTTTCAGGCTGCGATTCCCGAACGTTCGGATATCGGCCTGCCGGTTATCGCACAGGCCGAGCCGGAGCTCAGTCCGGGAACGACATATTCGCGCGAGTTTCATCCACGTTGGCTGGACGAGCCGGACGGCGATGGCGCTACAGAGCCGCAGCCCTTGAGTGGGCAGATCACTGTTCAGAGTGCCGGATCCTATAGATTAGAGTTCTCAGTCGATAGCGAGACGGGAGGGGCGCTTCGCCTCCCACAGCTATACTTCCCCGGGTGGAGAGCACGAATCGACGGGTTCGCCGCCCCTCTCTACGCCAGTTCACCGCAAGCTCTCGCGACGGTGGACGTGGCGCCGGGCCGGCACGCCGTCTCGTTCGTGTGGGAAGGCACTGGCCTGCAGCGATGGGCCGGGATCACGAGCGTGGCCGGTCTGCTCGCCCTGATGGTTTACTGCATCGCAACGAAAGCATTTCTCCCTGGGACTGCTTCCGGCTGCCCTGGCAGCTTTCGGATGCCTCGCCATGCTTATGCAGGGGGGAGCGACGGCCGCGACCGTTCCAGATCTCCAACCGTCGCCCGGAGTGCAATTGGCTGGTGCACGGTGGGAGCAGGCGGGGCCACACGAGATCTACATCTATCCTTACTGGCACATAGCGACGCCACCCGCGGGACCGTTGCGCATGCGCTGGCGATTGCTGGCCGCAAATGGAGCCACACTGGCAGAGACCGTGGCCAGACCGTACTTCAACAAACGCGAGTGGGATGGGTGGCCGGCCGGGTCGCTGGTCCAGGATGCGTACCGGCTGTCGCTTCCACCGGGTCTTGCCGCCGGGAACTACCGGTTATCGGCTGCGGCCATGCGAGACGGGCAATCCGAGATAGAATTGGGCCAGGTAACGCTGGACGAGCCTGTACCGCCCGAGCCGGAAATCGTTCCCACCCACGCCCTGGATCTCAAGGTTGGGGATGCAATGCGGTTGCTGGGGTATGATGTAGTAACACCTGCTCAAGCCGGCGAGCAGCCGCTCGCGCGAGCCGGTGACACCGTTGCCATCACGCTTTTCTGGCGCCCTACGGGCGATGTGCCCGAGAACTACGGGGGGTTCGTACACTTGATCGACCGCGCCGGAAAGCCTTTGGCCCGGGTTGACGGAATGCCCGGACGGATGTTCCGCCCGCCTGCGCTGTGGGACCGCTACCGCACCGAAAAGGCACGTTACGAGCTCGCTCTGCCTGCCGGTGCACCGGGTGGACTCTATTGGCCGGCGATCGGGCTGTATAATGGGGAGAAGACGCGCTTTCCGATCTGGGATGCGTCGGGCAAGAACCTGGGCGACACCTATCGCCTTCCACCCATAAAGGTCATCGGAGCCGTGCCGCCCGAGCCGCAATACCCGGCCGGCATTCAGGTCGGCGAATTCGCCGAATTGGTAGGATACGACCTTGAGCCTGACTCCGGCACAATCGCTGCCGGACAGGCTCTGACGCTGACACTCCAGTTCCGCAGCCTGGCGCCGCTCACTGCGGATTACACGCGCTTTGTGCAGTTGCGTGGAGAGTCGATGGTCGCCCAGAGTGACGAGCCGCCTGCCGGCGGCTCAAATCCAACATCGACGTGGGTTCCGGGGGAAATCGTCACCGACCGGACGGAGCTGCGGGTCTCTCCCGGCGCGCGGCCGGGACCCTACAAGCTCGCGATTGGGATGTACGACCGGAAGGCGAACGATGAACGCGTAGCTCTGCTTGATAAGGATGGTACGGAGTTGCCCGAGCGTGAGTTGATCCTGCGCTCACTGGTGATCGACCCATGAAGACGGGACCGCGGGCGTCGGGAGAGGATGTGCCATGATTCCGGCTCGACACCGCCTGGCCCTGGTCGTACTGTGCCTATTCGTCGCGCTGGGCGTCCTCTATAGCGTTACCGTTCCCGTTTTCGAAGCCAGCGATGAGATGAACCACTATCCCTACGTGGCCAATATCGCGCGTGGAGACGGGCTACCGGTGCAGATACCGGGCAAACATGACCTATGGGAGCAGGAGGGGAGCCAGCCGCCGTTATATTATGCGCTGGCGGCCCTGCTGACTGCCGGGATCGACTCCAGCGACCTGCAACAGGTCTACGCGGTCAACCCGCACGCCCGTAAGGGAATACCGCTGGCGCAGCACAACAAGAACATGATGCTGCACACAGGGCAGGAAGACTTCCCATGGACCGGCACTGTCCTGGCGGTGCACTTGATCCGCCTGTTCTCCGTGTTGCTTGGCGCCGGTACGGTGTGGTGCACGTACCTACTGGCGAGCGAGTTGTTTCCGGCCTTTCCTGCCCTGGCCGTTGGGGCGATGGCCGCCAACGCTTTCAACCCCATGTTCCTCTTCATCACGGCTTCGGTCAACAACGATAACCTCGTTGTCTTCCTCGCCTCGCTCACTCTGCTCCTGCTCGTCCGCATCGTCCGCGGCGGCGTGCCTCGCGTTGGCATCGCGGGGCTGGGGCTCCTGATCGGTCTGGCATGCCTCACGAAGCTGAGCGCGCTGGGGCTCGTGCCGCTGGCAGGATTGGCGCTGCTCTTCCGCCGGTTCCAGGTCAAACCCGATGTGGCGGGCGATGGGTCCATCGCCCTGGCCCGTCCTCGATCCGAGTTGTTTGCCGCGTGGGTGATCGACTGCATTGTGCTGGTCATAACCGTTGCCGCAGTAGCCGGATGGTGGTACGTGCGCAACTGGTATCTTTACGGCGAACCAACCGGGACGAACGTGATGCTCCTGATCGCAGGGCGGCGCCCGTCCACGCCGGGGTTACTCGATCTACTGGGGGAGTTCGAGGGTTTCCGCATCAACTTCTGGGGTTTGTTCGGCGGCGTCAACGTCCTTATGCGTCCAGTCTGGGTGTACCGGCTACTCGACGCCGTCTCGGTTGTGGCGGTGATCGGGTTGGCGTTCTGGCTGGCGCGGGCATGGCGGCATCGTGGACCGGGCGCACAGGCGGTGCGCCCGGATCTCGTCACCCGCCGCGATCTGCTGAAGCCGGCAAGCTGGGCGGGCATTACCTTACTGGTCGTTTGGATCGCCGTCGTATTCGTGGCGCTGGTGCGCTGGACCACGTCCACGTACGCCTCTCAGGGCCGGCTCATATTCCCGACTATTTCGGCGCTCTGCCTTTTCCTGGTTCTGGGTCTGACCGCCTGGTTGCCGGCACGCGCCCGCAGATGGGCTGCGTTCGCGCTGCCTGCGCTCCTCCTTGTGCTTGCCGTGTCTTCCCCGTTCCTGGCCGTCCTGCCGGCCTATGCACGGCCACAGATCATTTCGGCCGGCGATATCCCCGTCAGCGCAATACCCTTTGACGTCACGTACGGCGATGTAGCGCGGCTGCGAGCGTACGAGATCGATCCCCGCGAGGTGGATTCGGGTGGCACGCTTCAGGTGGTCCTCTACTGGGAAGCGTTGCGCCGGACCAGTGAGAACTACAGCATCTACCTCCAGCTCCTGGGACCGGCGAACAAGATGTTCGTCCAACTCGATAGCTTCCCCGGCGGCGGAGCTTACCCCACGAGCCTCTGGTCCCCGGGCGAGGTGATCCGGGACGTGTACCGCGTCGAAGTTGCACCGAATCAAGATGGGCCGATGGCCCCTCGCGTCGAGGTTGGATTGTATCTACTGGAAACCATGCAACGCCTGCCAGCACGAGATGCGAAAGGGCAGGCGGTGCTGAGCCCGGCGCTGGCGCGCGTCAAGGTGAAGCCTGTGCCCGCCGCCGCGCTCAGGGCCTCAGCGCTACGCGCGCCTTCGCATCCCCTCGACGCGAACCTGGCAAACCGTGTCCGCCTGACCGGATACGACGTTCCGGGAGAACGCGTGGATGCGGGCGGCGAGATCCCTGTAACGCTCTACTGGAATGTCACCGGGACGTTCGAGAAGGAGTACAGGGTACTGCTGCAGATGCTCGGACCTGATGATAAAATCTACGGGCAAGGAGACGGGACGCCGATTGGCGGAGAATACCCGATGACCTTCTGGGCGCCGGGAGACGTCTTGCCCGATACGCACATCCTCAAGGTGCACGCCGGCGCCGCACCGGGCCAGTATCGGCTGATCGCCGCTCTGTACGTGCGGGGGTCGGGGCAGCGGCTACCGGTGCTGGATGCGACGGGCGCGACCACCCTGGACAGCGTGACGCTTGGAACGCTCGAGGTAGGTCGCTAAGGCTCACCCACCGCCATCTACAGCGAAAAGGCGTGCCAATAAAGCAGGACGATGCTACAATGCGGGCAAGCCTGGCGCTACCTCTGCCCTTGCCGGAACGCCAGGTGGAGGGGAATGGTAGATGGCTCGATCCGCTCGAGGCACGGCAGCCGCGAGCAGCGGCGGCGGGCGCAGAACGATCGCCTTTCTTTCGGCGAGCGTTCATGTGGGCGCGGGACGCAGCCTGTGGCCCGGAGTCGCCGACGGCGCCGAGCTGCAAGACGTTAACCTCATCTGTTTCCCCGGCGGACGGCTAGGCGCCCCTCAAGATTTCGAAGCGCAGCGAAACAACGTCTACGATCTGGTCGGCGCCGAAACGGTCGACGGTATCATCAGTTGGGCCTCGACGCTAACCGGCTCGGCCAGCTATGAGGAGGTGGCGGCTTTCCACCGCCGCCTGGCGCCGCTCCCGCTCGTAAGCCTGGCGCTGCCGCTCGCCGGCGTGCCGGCGCTGCTCGTCGATAGCTATCTCGGCATGCGAGCCGCCGTCGAGCACTTGATCCTCGCCCACGGGCGGCGGCGCCCGGCTTTCCTGCGCGGTCCCAAGAACCACTACTACGCTCAACAGCGCTATGCTGCCTATTCTGACGCTTTGCGCGCCCACGGCATTCCCCTCGATCCTCGCCTCGTGACCGATCCGTTCCGCTGGGAGATGGGCGCCGAGGCCGCCGAGCAACTGCTCGGGGAGCGGGGGCTGGAGCCGGGCGCCGATTTCGACGCAGTCGTAGCGTCGAGCGACCTTATGGCGCTTGACGCCCTGGCGGTGCTCGAAGGACGCGGCATCCGGGTCCCGGAAGAGGTCGCACTGGTTGGTTTCAACGATTCTGATGAAGGGAGGATGGCAACGCCGCCCCTTACCTCTGTGTCGCCGCCCTTCTACGAGCAGGGCCGGCGCGCTGTGGATTTGCTGCTGAGCCAGTTGTCCGGCGCAGTGCAGCCTCTCGAGACGGTCCTGGATACCCGGCTCACGATCCGAGAGTCGTGCGGTTGCCCCTCGCGGGCGGTCATCCTGGCCGGAGGTGAAAGCCCTGATCCAGAAGAACGGACGCGGCAGCGGCGACCGGCCCGGGCGGAGATGCCCGGCGCCATCGCCGGCGCCATCGGCGACACGTCGACCGGCGGCGTTCGTTGCGCTGCGCTGGTCTACGATTCATTCCTCAACGACGTAACCGGCGCCACTCCCGGTGCGTTTCTCCCGGCGCTGAGCGAAGCGCTGAGAGATACGGCCGCCCGCGGGCCTCGATCCGGCCGCCTGGCAGGCCGCGATCTCCGTCCTCTGGCAAGATCCTGTCCGGCACGCCGGCGGGGAAGCCGCGCGGCGCGCCGAGGCGCTTTGCCAACAGGCGCGCGTTCTGACCGGCGAGGTTGCGCAGCGTACGCTGGGATACCGGCAGGTACAAGCCGAGCAACAGGCGGAAAGACTGCGAGAGATCGGGCAAGCACTGGTCACGGCATTCGAGATCGACTCTCTCGCCGGCCTCATGGCCAACAGGCTCCCGGCGCTGGGGATTGCCTCTGGTTATCTGGCGCTCTACGAGGAGCCAACCGGATCACACGAGTGGGCGCGCCTCGTCGTGGGGTACAACGAGCACGGC
The DNA here is from genome assembly GCA_963783655.1 of uncultured Chloroflexia bacterium. Lineage (GTDB taxonomy): Bacteria > Chloroflexota > Anaerolineae > CG2-30-64-16 > CG2-30-64-16 > CAWAOA01. Next base: position 352,120 of record CAWAOA010000011.1, on the reverse strand, counting down.
CGTTTCGATCTGCCACCGGGAGGCAGAAGATATCGCTCGCCACAACTGGTGCCTCCTGGCTTGCTGCCGCGCGACCGCCGCTACAGCCTGATGGTCGAGCCGCTCTATTTCCGCGAAGAGTCCATCGGCTTTATGTGCCTGGAGATAGGGCCCCGCGATGGGAGCGTGTACGAGGTACTGCGCGGGTTGATCGGCAGCGCACTCAAGGGTGCGCTGTTGTTCGCCGAAGCACAGGCAGCCCGCGCCGTCGCGGAGAAGGCTAACCTGGTCAAGACGCGGCTGCTGGCAAACGTGAGCCACGAGCTGCGCGGCGCCGCTCAACATCATCCTGGCCCACACGCGCGAGGCGTTGGCGCCCCCGCAGGTAAGCGACCCCGATCATTCGCCGGAGCTGGCAGCGAATCTCCAGCGTATCCATCAGAGCGCCGAGCACCAGCTGCGCGTCATCAACGACTTGCTCGACCTCTCGCGCGCCGAGATTGACGAGCTTGACCTGCACACCGAGCTGCTCGACCCACGCGGCCTGTTGTCAGACACGTTTGCCATGCTCGCGGACGAGTCCGCGACGCTGGCGGATGCATCCGCCAGCGTCGCGCAAGACGGCGATGCGGCCGGCGGCGTGACCTGGAAGCTCGAATTGCCAGACCGGCTGCCGTTGGTGCGCGCTGATCCGGTTCGCATCCGGCAGATCCTGCTGAACCTGCTCAGCAATGCGCGGAAGTTTACGACGCACGGGCATATCGTGTTGCGCGCTGACACCACACCCGCGCATCTGCACATCGCCGTACAGGATTCCGGCGCGGGGATCCCGGTGGAACAGCAGGAACGGATCTTTGAGCCGTTTGTGACGAGCGAATACCAGATGGACGGGCGACTACACGGCATCGGCCTGGGCCTTTCGATCACGCGCCGCCTGGTCACGCTACACGGCGGTTCGATGCGGGTCGAGAGCCGCCCCGGCGAAGGAAGCACATTCCACGTTTACCTGCCGTGGCCGAGCATCTCCGACCGCCCCGCCGCCAAACAGGATGCCGCTCAAGCGCTGCTGATCGTGATCTCGACGCCGGAGGGGGAGCAGGATGAGCTGCGCGAGCTGGCTGCGCGCGCCGGCCTGGCGATCCGCTACGTGCGGGGCGAAGACGACCTGGACGACATCGGGGCTCCGGCGGTGTTGGCGTGGGACCTGGGAGCGAGGTCGCCGGGAGACTGGGGGCTGCTGCGCCGTCTGCGCAGCCACCCGGCGCTGGCGGAGGCGCCGTTCATCTTGTACGGCCTGCGAACGGGCAGCGAACCGGGCGAGCCGTCGCAGATGGTCAATTTCCTGGTGAAACCGGCCGGCGAGCCGGCGCTGCTCGATACCATCCGGTCCACCCTGGGCGCCGAACCTTCCGGGCCGGTCCTGATCGTGGACGACGACCCGGCGATCCTGGAGCAGTACCGCGAGATCGTCGAGCGCAATTTCCCGAGGTATGAGGTGCGGAGCGCAGCCGACGGGGAGGCAGCCGTGGCCTTGATGGAGACGGTAACCCCTGCCCTGGTGCTGCTCGATCTCATGCTGCCCGGCATCGACGGCTTTGCGGTTCTGGATTGGATGCGCTCCGGCGAGCGTACCCGGCAGGCGCCCGTCATCATCCTGAGCACTCGCCAGTTGAACTCCGAAGACGTGCGCCGCCTCGAATCGCACGCTCAGGTCGCGTTCCAGACCAAGGGGATCCTGTCAGAGAACGAGATGGCTGCCGCCGTGGATCGGGCGCTCGGCGGTGAAGAGCCGCTGCCGAAACACACAAGCGCGCTCGTCAAGCGCGCGATCGCATATCTTCAGCAGAACTACGCGCACCCCATCGCGCGCTGGCAGGTGGCCGAGGCCGCCGGCGCCAGCGAGGACTACCTCAGCCGGCTGTTCCACCGGGAGCTGGGACTCTCACCGTGGGACTACCTGAATCGCTACCGCATCCAGCGCGCGCGCCTGCTGCTGGTGGCCGGCGACCTGAGCATCGCCGAGGTTGCCCGCCAGGTTGGATTCAAGGATCACGCCTACTTCAGCCGCATCTTCCGCAAGCTCACCGGCCTCTCGCCCAATGGGTACCGCGAGGACGCTCGGCGATAGCTGCGACGGCACACCGCAACGCTATTCTCCACGCGTTCAGCGTCAAAATCCAAACCCGCTCCCGTATCATAGGAAACTGCGAGGCAACACATGAGCGACTATGCAAGCATCCCCACGGCGAACGCTCGGGGCAAGGCAGCGATTCAGCCCCCCGGTTTTCTTCAGCCTGCTGCCTTCAAGCGGCTCGGCAGGGCCATGTGGCGGCACCGCTGGCTGTACGTACTGATCCTGCCCTCGCTTCTCTACTTTTTCGTGTTCCGTTACATCCCGCTGTTCAACGCCCAGATCGCTTTCAAGGACTTCCGGCCGTTGCTCGGCGTGACCGGCAGCCCCTGGAGCGGATTCCAGCACTTCGAGACGTTCGTCCGCTCCTTCTACTTCACCCAACTGATCTCGAACACCCTGATCTTTAGCGGCGCTAAGCTGCTCATGGGGATCCCGATCGCCATTGCACTGGCCGTGGCGCTCCACGAGACGACCATCCGCTGGTTTCGCACCCTGGTGCAGACCATCACCTATCTGCCGCACTTCCTCTCGTGGGTCATCATGTTCGGCATCCTGTTGATGATGCTCTCGCCCAGCAACGGCCTGATCAACGAGGGGGTCAAATCGGTGGGCGGGGAATCGGTAGCGTTCATGACCAGCCCGTCATGGTTCAGGCAGGTAGTGATCATTTCCGATATCTGGAAGGAAACCGGCTGGAGCACCATCATCTACCTGGCGGCGCTGCTCGGGATCAGTATGGACCTCTACGAGGCAGCGGCCGTCGACGGCGCATCTCGCCTGCGGCGCATCTGGCACATCTCGCTGCCCGGGATCCTACCCGTGGTGGTCCTGGTCACGCTGCTGCGCCTCGGAAACATCCTGGACGCCGGGTTCAACCAGATTTTCGTTCTCTATTCAGTCCCGGTTTACAGCGTCGGGGACATCCTCGATACCTGGGTATACCGCCAGGGCATCCTCGAATTCGAATTCAGCCTTGCGACCGCCGTCGGGTTGTTCAAAGGGGCAATCGGCCTCGTCTTGCTGCTGGTGGCCAATAACGTCGCGAAGCGTGCGGCCGGCCAGTCGATGTTTTAGGGGTAGGAGAACACCATGCTGCGTGTCAAGAAGCGAGACGAGATCGGTTTCCAGGTAGCCGTCAACGCTTTCCTGTTCGTTGCTCTGATCGCCGTACTGATCCCCCTCTGGCGGGTGCTGGTTACGTCCGTTATCTCGCTCGACGACTACACGCGCTCGGGGATACCAATGTTCCTGTCGCCGACCCGCTGGACTGCCGCGGCCTACGAGCAGTTGTTGAGGCACTCGACCTTTCTGCGCGCCACGTACAACAGCATCATCATCACCGTCTCGGGCACGGCGGTAAGCCTGCTGCTGACCGTCCCGCTTGCCTACGCGCTCTCCACCCGCACCCTGCCCGGCCGGCGGGTGATCACCGCACTCATGCTCTTCACTTTTCTCTTTCACACCGGGTTGGTGCCCGTCTATCTGCTGATCACGCGTCTGAATCTGACCGACAACTTCCTGGCGATCATTCTTCCCCCGGCCGTCAGCGTGTACAACACCCTGGTGATGCGCAGCTTCTTCGAGGGGCTGCCCGAGGAGCTGCGAGAGTCGGCGCGCATCGACGGCGCCAATGATCTGCAGATACTGCTGCGAATCATCCTGCCGCTCTCCAAGCCGATCCTGCTCACGATCGGGATGTTCTATGGCGTCTGGTACTGGAACGAGTTCTTCACCCCGATCCTGTATCTCAACGATTCGAAGCTCATGCCGCTGCCCGTCTTGCTGCGCAACATCCTGAATTCGGCGAGCTTCAACGACTACGTCGACTTCAACGCTTTCAGCGCGACGTCGATCGATTCCCTCAAAGCCGCCAGCGTACTGCTCACCATGCTGCCGATGGTATTGATCTACCCCTCGATACAGCGCTACTTCACAAAGGGGACGCTGTCAGGGGCAGTCAAGGAATAGCCGGTCGAAAGAATCGTCCCACGAATTCCCTTAAGGAGGAACGTCATGAAGGTGTGCGCTTCCGGTAGAATCATCCTGCTCCTGGTGATTCTCTCTCTGGTAACAGGAGCCTGCGCGTCCCCTGCCGCACCATCTGGAGCCCAACCGGCCCCGGCGGGCGCCACAACTGCCCCGGCGGCGCAGCCTGCTGCGCCTGCCGCCCCCGCTGCGCAGACGGCAGCACCTGCAGCTCCGGCTGCCGCCAAGACGGCTGCCCCGGCCGCGCCGGCGCCCGCGGCCAAACCCGTGGACATCGAGTTATGGGCGCAAGTCACCGTGACCGAGGCAGGCGCGCCCTCCCGAGGACTGGGAGGCCTTCAAAATCATCCGCGAAAAGCTCAATATCAACCTTAAGTACGTGATCCTCCCCACCGGAACCGACGGCGAGGCAAAGCTCAATGCGGCCGCGGCAGCGAATGCGATTGGCGACCTGGTGCAAATGGTCAACGCCAATAATGACAATCGCGGCGCGCTCATGAAGATCTACAAGCAAGGGCTGTTGGCGCCGGTTGACAAGCTGCTGCCACTGATGCCGGAGCGCGTGAAGAAACACTACAACGATCCTTTCCTCATCTCGCTCACCACTCTTGACAAAGCACTCTACGGTCTGGCCGAGCCGCCCCCGCTGCCCAAGCGTGAAGGGCTGGTGGTCCGCAAGGACTGGCTGGACAAGTTGGGGCTGAAGGCGCCTACGACCCTCGACGAGCTGATGCAAGTTGCCAAGGCGTTCACCGAGAAGGACCCGGACGGGAACGGCAAGGCCGACACCTTCGGCTTTGGCGGATTCGTGAACGGCCAGGGGATCGGAGACCGCTTCGACTTCATCTTCGGGGCCTACGGCGTGCCCGGAGTCTGGAGCTGGGCAAACCCGGCGCAATTCGGGCTGCTCGTGCGCAATGCGGAGTATCCCAAGGCGTTGGGCTATATGAAGCAACTGGTCGACGCCAAGGTGATCGACCCGGACTGGCCGACGGTCAAGCGCGATGAGTTCCGTGCTCGCTGGAAGCAGGGCAAGTTCGGCATCATGTGGGAAGACTTCGCCGCCCTGGCAAACCAGTCGAACTACGCAGCGTTCGACAAGAACTTCCCCACCGCCGAGTGGATTGCGCTGCCGGCGCCCAAGGGCCCGTCCGGACAGGCGGCGTATGGCGTGTACACCGGCCGCGGCCAGATCTTCGCCATATCCAAGAAGGCGGCGGATGCCGGCAAGGGCGAGGCCATTGCACGCTTGCTGGAGTGGATGGCGACCGATGAGGGATACTTCCTCCTCGGCTTCGGCACGAAGGACGTGAACTACAAGATCGACAAGGACGGCAACATCACCACAGAGGGGCTCGATCCTAAGCAGGCCTGGACCGCCCCGGAGCGGCAGCCGTTCACACAGATGCGCAACCAGCTCGTTTACTACAACACACCGCAGGAGATCAAGGCACGGTATCCCTCGTACAAGACGCAGAACGGGCGCACGATGGACCCGATGGCCTTCCTGCAGTTCTTCCAGGGGCAGCCCTGGTTGGACGGGCGAGCCATACAGGTGATCAACCGTCCCTCCAACGCCGCTGACTTCGAACGCTACTACAACCAGGGCCTGATCGAGTTCGCACTCGGCCAGAAGCCTCTGAATGACCAGACCTGGGGCGAGTTCCTGAAGGGGCTCGACGGCCTGGGCGCCAAAGAATACGAAGCCGCTGCGAAGAAGAGCCTGCAAGATGCAGGACTGTTGAAGTAAGCATGTCCCGGACCCCTGGGGAGGCGGCTTTCCAGGGGTCCTATCCCAATCGTGATAACGGTCCTCGCGTGGGGGCGTCGGCAACCATGACACACGAAAGCAAGACCGGCCCAAAGGAAACGGCGATAGACAACGCGCTCCCGGCGCCGCGCCAGTGGTCCCGGCGGATGGCGGATTCCGCTTTGCGCCGCTATTCGACGGCAGCGCCTCGCTGGCACTACGAAGACGGCTTGCTCTTGAAAAGCTTCGAGCGCATGTGGCGCGCGACCGGTGACCCGCGCTATTGGGCGCCGGTGCGAGCCTACGGGGATCACTTTGTGCTGCCCGACGGCTCGATCCGGATGTACACGATCGACGAGTACAACCTCGACCAGATCAACCCCGGGAAGATCCTGTTCCCGCTCTACCGGGAGACCGGGGAGGAGCGCTATCGCAGCGCGATCGAGTTGCTCGCGCGAGCAGTTGCGCCAACAGCCACGGACGCGGGCAGGCGGATTCTGGCACAAGCTGATCTACCCGGACCAGATATGGCTGGACGGCATCTATATGGCCTCTCCTTTTATGGCGGAGTACGCCCTCAGCTTCGGCCGCGCCGACGGCTTTGACGACGTGGCCCACCAGGTAACCACCGCTTACAAGCGCACCTACGATCCCAGGACCGGCTTGCTCTATCACGCCTGGGACGAGAGTAAGCGGCAGCGATGGAGCGACCCACATTCCGGCACCTCCCGTCATTTTTGGGGACGTGCCATCGGCTGGTACCTGATGGCCCTGGTCGATATACTCGATTTCTTTCCCGTATCGCATCCGCAACGCAGTGGTTTGATCGACACACTGGCCCAAACGGCTGAAGCAGTGGCCCGCGTTCAGGACCCTGCCACCGGATTGTGGTATCAGTTGCTGGACATGGAAGACCGCCCGGGAAACTACCTCGAATCGTCGGCGTCGTGCATGTTCTCCTACGCAATGTTCAAAGGCGCGCGAACAAGTACCTCGGCGACTCCTACCGCAACATCGCCCGGCGAGCCCTGGAGGGAGTTGTGGCACAGCATATCGCCGTTGACGCAGATGGCGAGGTCCACATGACACGCATCTGCGGCTCCGCGGGGCTGGGGGGCGAGCCATACCGGGACGGCTCGTTCGAGTACTACGTGAGCGAGCCGGTCGCCACGGATGACTACAAGGGAGTCGCGCCGTTCATCCTTGCATCACTGGAGATCGAGCAGGACGCCGCCTCACGAAGCTCGGACGCCCGTGGAAACTCGAGGGAAGCCGGTGAGTGACGGATGCCGCCAGGGGCCGGCGGGGGCTGCGGCCAGCGTCCTCGATTACGGGGCAACCGGCGATGGCGAAACCCTCGAGACTGCCGCCCTCCAGAATGCCATTGACGCCTGCAGCCAGGCGGGCGGCGGGACCCTCTATTTCCCCCCGGGACGCTATCTGACCGGATCGCTCTCGCTGCGCAGTGATATAGTGCTGCATCTGGACGCCGGCGCTGTGCTGCTGGGGAGCCAGGACCCGGCCGGCTACCCGGTGATCGACACCCGCTGGGAAGGGATCGAGCAGCCCGGTCACGCGCCGCTGCTCGGCGGGCGTGACCTGCACAACGTGAGCATTCGCGGGCGCGGGCTGGTCGACGGCCGCGGCGACGGTTGGTGGGCGGATTTCCGAGCCGGCCGGCTGGAACATGCACGCCCCAGGCTGATCTGCTTCGAAGAGGTGCAGCGGGGTCGAGATCGAAGGGATCACGGCGATCAACTCGCCCGCCTGGACGATCAATCCGATCGATTGTGACAACGTCACCGTCCACGGCATCACGATAGTCAACCCGCCCGATTCCCCCAACACCGATGGCATCAACCCCGAATCGTGCCGGAACGTGCACATCGCCAACTGCCACATCGACGTCGGGGACGACTGCATCACCATCAAGTCGGGCACCGAGCGCATCCCGGCGGAGCGGCGCATCGCCTGCGAGAACGTCACCGTCACGAACTGCACGATGATCCACGGGCACGGCGGGGTCGTGATCGGCAGCGAGATGAGCGGCGACGTTCGCAACGTGGTCATCACCAACTGCGTTTTCAAGGGCACGGATCGGGGGATTCGCCTGAAATCGCGCCGCGGGCGCGGGGGCATCGTCGAGGACATCAGGATCTCCAACATCGTGATGGAAGACGTGCTGTGCCCCATCACCATGAACCTATACTACAACCCGGGCGCGCGGGGCGACCCGCTCGTCGCGGATAAAGGGGCGCGGCCCGTAACGCCGGGAACGCCCTGCTTCCGGAGAATCCACCTGAGCCACATCTCGGCCCACAACGCCGTCTATGCCGCGGCCTTCCTCTACGGGCTGGCGGAGATGCCGCTGGAGGAGATCTCGATCGACCATTTCGAGGTGCTGATGTCCCCGGCCGCACAGGGCGGGTACCCCGAGATGGCCGATGGCCTGGAGCCGATGCAGAGGGCGGGGCTGTACGTGCGGAACGCCCGCAACCTGAGGCTGCATGCCGTCCGGGTGACCGGACAGGCCGGACCCGCGGTGACCTTGATCGACAGCAGCGAGGTGGAGATTTCCGCGTCGGGGACCCCTACGCCCGATCCGGCGACTGCCGTGCTGGCGCTGAACGAGGTCGACGGCGCCTTCGTACACGGATGCCGGGCCGCGCCGGGAACTGAGCTGTTCCTGCGGGTCGAAGGGGTAGGTAGCTACGGAGTCGTATTGGCGGGGAACGACCTGAGCCAGGCCCGCGAGCCGGCACAAACCGGACGGACGTCCGGCGACTCGGCGGTTACTCTGTACGACTGAGTCCGCGTGCAGAGCCGGCTTCATGACCGGAGGCAGTGACACCGGTCGACGGAGGTCAGACGGCTCGCCGGCGCCCGCACCTTGACCGGCCTTTCCTGCCCGGCCCCAATCTGCCAGTTTGGCCCCAACTGCTGTTGTGAAGCGCCCGCCCGTATGATATACTCGCGCCCTGTGAATGGCGATTGGCGCCCTTCTCGCGCGCGGCTTTATGGAGGCAGAGTATGGAAATCAGCACGGTTGACCTGAAGCGCTGCACACTCGTCCGCCTGGGTGGGCGCATTGACGGCAGTGTGGCTCCCGAGTTAGGCAACGAGTTGCGCTCGGCGATCGATTCGGGGCGCTACAAGATCGTAGTGAACATGGCGGACGTGACGTACACAAGCAGCGCCGCCCTGCGGGAGCTGATCAGCGCGTGGAAGGCGTGCCGTCGCTGGAACCGTGGCGATCTGCGGCTGGCCGAAGTGCGCCCCGAGATCGACAGGGTGCTCGATCTGACCGGCCTCAAGACGCAGTTCGATATCTTCTCTACCGAGGCGGAGGCAGTGGGCAGCTTCTAGGGCCGCGTGCGCCAATGAGCAATAACAAACGCCAGCTGCAATTAGAGGGAGTGCCGGCCGACCTCGAGCGGATTTCGGCCCTGCTGGACGAAGTGTGCGAGGATTGGGGATTGGAGCCGGCCAGTTGCTTCGATCTGCAGTTGGCCGTCGAAGAGGCGTCGACCAACGTGATAGAGCACGCCTACCGCGGCCGGGGCGGGCGCTATCAACTGGTCATAGAGGCGCGTGGCGAGGACGTGGTGATAACGATCCAGGACCACGGACGTCGATTCGACCCTTCGGCCGTTCGCCGGCCCAACCTCTCGCTGCCGCTGCAGCAGCGTCCGGTAGGCGGCCTGGGCATCCACCTGATGCAGCAGCTTATGGACCACGTGGAATACTCCTTCTCGGCAACGGACGGCAACACCCTCACCATGGTCAAGCGGAATGCGGTTTCGAAGGGACAAGCCGGTGCTCCCTGAGCAGCTCGCGCGCCGGGATTGGCACGAGCTGGAGACGCTGGCCGAGATCGGCCGCGCCCTGCTGGAGGCGCAGCTCGACGAAGATCAGTTTGCGAGCTGATCTACCAGCTCGCCGGGCGGATCGTGCCCACCGACAACTTCCAGCTCGGCCTATGGGACGGTGATCGCTACCTGATCAAGGTGCGTGTGCTCGAGGGCAAGCGGCTGCCGCCGTCGACCTTCATCATTCCGGACGGGCACGGCATCATTGGCTGGGTTCGCCAGACCGGCGCCCCTCTGCTGGTGCGCGACTTCGAGACTGAGATGGAGTCGCTTCCCGGCGCAACCCAGCTACCAGAGTGACAACCCACCGCGTTCCGCCATCTTCCTGCCTCTCGTAAGCGGCGACACCGTCACCGGCAGCATCTCCATCCAGAGCCACGAGCCGTCGGCGTTTGACGAGGGGGACCTGAGCCTCCTGCAGGTGCTGGCAAACCAATCGGCGGCCGCGCTGTACAACGCCAGCCTGTATAACCGCAATCAGCGCCGGGTGCAGGATCTGACCGTGGTCGCGGAGTTGGGCCGCAAGATCACCAGCATCTTGAACCTGGACGAGCTGCTGACGCAGGCAATCAACCTCATCGGCTCGCGCTTCAGCTACTATCACGCCCAGATCTTCTTGACCGATCCGGTCACCGGCCGCGCGCACTTCCGGGCCAGCACCGGCCAGGGCCTGAACGAGAAGTGGCTGCGCGAGGACAGGTCGATGGTCGACGAAGGGATCATCGGGTGGGTCTCCAAGCACGGCGAGCCGTTGATGGCGAACGACGTGTCACAGGAGCCGCGCTACATCCCCGACGACCCGCGTCTGCTGCCCGACACCCGCGCCGAGCTGGCTGTGCCTCTGCGCATGGAGCACGAGGTGCTGGGGGTGCTGGACGTCCAGAACACCGAAGTGGATACCTTCGATGCCGACGACCTGTTCATCCTCTCCACGCTGGCCGACCAGGTGGCGGTGGCGGTGAACGCCGCGCGGGCCTACGAGGCGCAGCAAGAAGAAGCGTGGGTCACCACCGTCATGTTGCAGGTGGCCGAGGTGACCGGCGTGGCCGATGGCGTCGACGAGGTGCTGGACGCAGCGGCGCGCGTGATCGCGATGCTGGCCGGTGTGGAGTCGTGCAGCATCTGGCTGTGGAACGACGATCTCGAGTCGTTCGATTACTGCCGCCGGCTTCGGCCTGGACGCCGCAACGGGCCGTGACGACCCGGTTCGTTTGAGCTTCACCGAGGCGCAGTGGCCCGCCCTTGGCCCCCTGCGGCAACAGCGCACGACGCTGATACTCCACCGTGACGCCGACGAAGTGCCCGAGGTCCTCAAGGACGCGTGCCACTGCCGGACACTCGTCCTGCTGCCCATGCTCAGCAAGGGGCAGGTATTCGGGATGATGGGCGTCAGCTTCCCCAACGAAAGCGAGCCGGTCAGCGAACGGCGGATAGGGATGCTCAGCGGCATCGGGCACCAGATTGCTGCGGCGATCGACAACAGCCGGCTGTCCGCCGCGCGGCAAGAGGAGGCCTGGGTGTCGGCGGTGCTGCTGCAGGTAGCCGACGCCACCAGCCGTGTCCAGCCGATTGGCGTCACGCTCGAGCAGGCAGCGCACCTGACACCACTCCTTGCGGGCGTGGACCGCTGCGTCGTGTTGGTGCGCGACGACGAGGGGAATTTCGTGGCGCGCGCGGTGCATTCCGAGCGGCCGGAGCTGGAGCAGGCGTACCGGGGCGCCATAATCGAGCCGGGCGAGCTACCCCTGTTGGACGATGCGATTCGACTGGGGCAGCCGATGGTGGTCGACGAAACGATGGAGAGCGACCGCGTGCCGGCGCCGTGGCGGGAGAGATACGGGAGCCGGGCGCTGCTCGTGGTGCCGATGTCGGTGTCGGATGAGGTGATAGGGGCTCTGTTGGCAGACGATGTTGGCGCCGCCCATCGTTTCAGCCCGCGCCGGGTGCGCATCTTGAGCGGCATCGCCGCGCAGACGGCGATGGCGATCGAGAATGCCCGGCTGCAAACGCAGGAGGCAGAACGCGTGCGCCTGGCGCGCGAGCTCGAGCTCGCGCAATCGATCCAGCGCAGCCTGCTGCCGCAGGAGGTACCCCAGCTTCGCGGATATGAGATCGTCTATCGCTGGCGAGCCGCGCGCGAAGTAGGGGGCGACTTCTTCGACTTCATTCCCTTCTCCAGCGGAAGCCTTGGGCTCCTGGTGGCGGATGTCTCGGACAAGGGTATCCCGGCTGCGCTGTACATGATGTTCGCGCGCACGGTGCTGCGGGCGGTGGCCCTCAGTGGCCGGGAGCCAATGGTGATGCTCGCCCGCTCCAACGATTTGATGGTGGCCGACAGCACCGCCGAAATGTTTGTTACGGCTTACTACAGCATTCTCAACCCGCGCAGCCATACGCTGACCTATGCGAGCGGCGGGCACAACCTGGCGCTCTATGCCGGAACAGACGATTCCGGCCCGGCCTGCCCACTCATTACGAACGGTCTCGCACTGGGCATCCTCTCGCCGGTTGAGTTCCAGCAGAAGACGCTGCTCATGGCGCCGGGCGACGTCGTCCTCTTCTATACCGATGGGCTGAACGAAGCGCTGAACAGGTCCGGCGATGCCTTCGGCGATGACCGGCTGGCCTCGCTGCTGGCCGAAGTACGCCACCTGCCCGCGGAAGGGATCGCAGAGGCGATCGAGAGCGCGCTGAGTGAATTCGTGGGGGACATCTCCCAATACGACGATCTGACCCTGATCGTGCTCAAGCGAAACGAGCCGGATGATAATCGATCTGCATAACCACACCCGCCCCGCGTCGCCCTGTTCCCAGATGAGCGCGACGCAACTGCTCCAAGAGGCGGCTCGATCCGGTCTGGACGGCATCTGCGTCACGGACCACAACACGATAAGCGGAGGCATGGCAGCGCAAGCAGCCGCAGCAAATGGGGCGAGCAGCCCGCTGCTGGTGCTGCGTGGCGTAGAGGCGCGCACGACCATAGGCGACGTGCTCGTCTTCGGCATCGACGAGGATTTTCCCCACGGGATGGACGGTCCGGTGCTGCTCCGGTACGTTCACGAGTGCGGCGGAGCGTCGGTGCTCGCGCACCCGTTTCACCGCGGTGGGGGGTGGGCGCTCTGGTACTGGCTGCAGCAGAATAGGCTCCCCCTCGATGCCGATCTGTCTGCCCGGCCCGAGTTCGAGCACGTCCATGCTATCGAAACCTTCAACGCCGCCGTGACGACGGCCGAGCTGGAGCTCGCCGAAGACCTGGCGCGCATCCTCGGCCTCCCCACAACCGGCGGCTCCGATGCACACACCCTCCGCCACGTTGCCCGCACCGCCACCGAATTCGCCCGCCCGATTCGGAACGAGGCGGACCTCGTGGCCGAGATCCGGGCCGCCCGCATCCGCCCCCGCCGCCTGCGGTAGATCAGCCGTCATTCGTCATACGTCATCCGTCACCCGTAGGGGTCATCCGTCACAATGCACAATCGCGACGACGGCGTAAGTCACGTTGTAGGTCACGCTTGGAGCGTGACGCTTCGCGCAATGCACGACATGATAGGATCGCGGAGCGATGATGGCGGAAATGTAGGTCACGCTTGGAGCGTGACACCGGCCGCGGTACCCCGAAATTCGCGGGTCGCGAGACGTGTCACGCTCCAAGCGTGACGCACGAGCGTGACTTACGACGCAATCGCTATTGTGCACGGTGTCACGCTCCAAGCGTGACCTACAACGTGACTTACGATGTGATTGCGATTGTGCATTGTGACGGATGACCCCGGGTGACGTATGACGCTACGATGACGGATGACGTTTGACGAAGGACGAATGACGTATGACGTATGAAAAAGGGGGCGGACCAACCGGTCCACCCCCTTCTTTCATTCAGGCTCGAGGCTCACGCCTCTCACCGATTAATACATGTCACCGCCAGGAGGGCCCGCCGGCGCGGCCTTCTCCTTCTCGGGGATGTCGGTGATCAACGCTTCGGTGGTCAGGATCATGGCTGCGATCGAAGCTGCGTTCTCAAGCCCGCCGCGGGTTACCTTGGCCGGATCGATGATCTGCTTCTCGACCATGTCATCGTAGGTCTCGGTCATGACGTCGAAGCCGATGCGCTTGTTGTTCTGCTCGCGCTGCTCGCGGCGCACGTTCTGCACGACGACGGCGCCGTCGTGGCCGGCATTCTCGGCCAGCTGGCGCATCGGTTCCTCGAGCGCGCGGCGCAGGAGCTTGACGCCGGTCAGGATATCACCCTCGTTCTGTCCCTCGATCTCCTCGAGGCAGTCGATGGTATTCAGCAGAGCGACGCCGCCACCCGGGACGATGCCCTCTTCTACGGCGGCGCGGGTCGCGCTCAGCGCATCCTCGACGCGGTGCTTCTTTTCCTTCAGCTCGGTCTCGGTGCCGGCGCCCACGCGGATGATCGCCACGCCACCGGCCAGACGAGCCAGGCGCTCCTGCAGCTTCTCTTTGTCGTAGTCGGAGGTGCTGTTGTCGATCTCGACGCGGATCTGCTCGATGCGGCCCTTGATGCCCGCAGCATCACCCTTGCCGCCGACGATCGTGGTCTCGTCCTTGGTGGCAATGATCTTGTCGGCCTGGCCAAGGTCGCTCATCGTGGTGGTCTCGAGCTTGCGCCCGAGCTCCTCGGTGATGACGGTGCCGCCGGTCAGGACGGCGATGTCCTGCAGCATAGCCTTGCGGCGATCGCCAAAGCCAGGGGCCTTGACGGCCAGGCAGTTGAACATGCCGCGCAGTTTGTTCAGCACCAGGGTAGCCAGCGCTTCGCCGTCGATGTCCTCGGCGATAATGACGACCTCGCGCTTGCCAAGCTGCACCAGCTTCTCGAGAATGGGAACGATGTCAGCAGCAGCCGAGATCTTCTTGTCGGTGATCAGGATGTACGGGGTGCTCAGCTGGGCTTCCATCGTATCCGGATTGGTGATGAAGTACGAGCTGATGTAACCGCGGTCGAACTGCATACCCTCGACGTACTCGGTCTCGAACTGGAGGCCCTTCGCCTCTTCGACGGTGATAACGCCGTCCTTGCCAACCTTCTCCATCACTTCCGCGATCAGGTTGCCGATCTCAGGATCCTGCGCCGAAATAGCGGCGACTGCGGCAATCTCTTCCTTGGTCGTGATCGTGATGGCCTGGTCCTTGATCGCCTCGGCCAACGCAGCCACAGCCGCGATCGATGCCACGCTTGAGCAGCATGGGGTTGGCGCCGGCGGCGACATTCTTCAGGCCTTCGTTCACGATTGCCTGGGCCAGCACGGTCGCGGTGGTGGTGCCATCGCCGGCGATGTCGTTGGTCTTGGTGGCGGCTTCCTTGAGCAGCTGCGCGCCCATGTTCTGCTACGGGTCCTGCAGCTCGATTTCCTTGGCTACGGTCACGCCATCATGCGTGATGGTGGGGGCGCCCCACTTCTTGTCCAGCGCCACGTTGCGGCCCTTCGGACCCAGGGTCGACTTCACTGCCTGTGCAAGGGTGTCAACGCCGACCTTTAGATTGCGGCGAGCTTCTTCGCCAAAAATCAACTGCTTTGCCATCTTTATGTGCTCCTTGTGCTTCTGGTCTCGTATCTGGTCTGAGCTGGTTAGGCTTCTACGATTGCCAGGATGTCGGATTCCTTCATGATCAGCAGCTTCTTGCCGTCGACCTTGACTTCGGTGCCGGAGTACTTGGCGTACAGGACGCGATCACCGACCTTGACTTCCATCTCCAGGCGCTTGCCGGCCTCGTCGAGGCGGCCGGTGCCCGAAGCGATCACGTGGCCCTGCTGGGGCTTTTCTTTGGCGGTCTCGGGCAGCAGCATGCCACCCGCGGTGACCTCTTCCTGCTCCACCGGTTCCACCACCAGACGATCAGCGAGCGGCTTGAATTTCATATTCACAGAGCCTCCTGAATAAGTGGCCCGTCCCCGGGCCCGTGGTAAGGATATGGATGTTGTGGATTAGCACTCGCATAGGTAGAGTGCCAACAAGGAGATTCTACAACAGGGGGTTACAGACAGTCAAGTTAAAGATTGGGCGATTTACGACATTACCCGCGCGGCTTGCGAGACGGAGACGGATGAGAGCTGAGGGGTGGCTCGGGAGTCATGCGGCCGCGCACGGGCCGTTTCGGCTCCTGGGGCGACGAGGCGGGCGGGCGGCCACGCGTCCCACGACGCGTACGCTCCTCTTTCTCGGCGCGCGGAGCCGCGATAGCTGGGCGCTTCCAGAGCAAATACTGTGCAGCGGACGCTGTCGAGCATCCGGCTGCGCAGGCGCGGGTCTACATGCTCGATGGAGTTCGCGGTGGTGATGACAGTCGGCAGCCGGGCGACGTAGCGGTGATTCAAGAGCTGGAACAGCTTCTCGCGCGCCCACGGCGTTGCGCTCTCTGTGCCCAGGTCGTCCAGCACCAGCAGCCCCGTAGTGCGCACCTGCTCGAACGCCTTGTCCAGGGTGGTGTTGCTCGTCGGGCCGAATGTAGCCCGCAGGTGATCCAGCAGATCGGGAACGACCACGAACATCGGCACGCGCGAGGGATCGCGTTGCGCATTCGCGATGGCTGCGGCCAGGTGTGTCTTGCCGCACCCGTACGTGCCGGTGAACACCAGCCAACCGTCGGGATCGGCAGCATAATCGCGTGCGATCGACAGGGCGCGCTCGAGGTTATCGCTCTCCGGCTCGGGCAGCTCATCGATACGCGTGGAGAAGTTGTCCAGCGTCTGGTCGTGATGCAGCGAAAGCGTGTTGAGCCCACCACTGCGCTCCGGACCGGCGGACCGGAAATCAGGGACGACCATCTCGTACACCTGGCTCAGGTCGGGATCCACCAGGCGCGAACAGACGCGGGGGTCCAGATCCTCCAGGCGCAGATTCGAGGTGATGACGGTGGGGAGCCGGCCGTTGTAGCGGTGGTTCAGGATCTGGAACAGCTTCTCCTGTGCCCACGGCGTGCTGTTCTGTGCGCCCAGGTCGTCCAGGATCAGCAGCGGCGCCTCGCGGATGTTCTCCAGCCGCTCGTCGTAGGTGATCGTGCTGGTGGGGGCATAGGCAGCCCGCAGGTAGTCCAGCAGATCGGGCACGACGATGAACAACACCGACTGGCCCTGCCCGATGCGATGGTTGGCGATGGCAGCGGCCAGGTGCGTCTTCCCGCAGCCATAGCCGCCTCGGAACACCAGCCACCCCTGCGGATCGCGTGCGAACTCCATTGCCAGATCAAACGCCTGCCGCAGGTTATAGCGCATCAGGTCGGGCAGCCCGACCCCTTCCGGCAGGAAATTGTCGAAGGTCATGCGGCTCAACTGGCCGAGGTTGCTCACCTGCTGCAGGTTGCGCGAACGGTCGGCCACCATCTTCGCCTGCGTGCAGCGACACGGGAAAGCGCGGCCAAAATCGGGATCGTCCGCCGGGACGTCTCGCAGCAGGAAGCCCTTGCCTTTGCAGATCGGACAGGGATCCTCGCGGCGCGCGCTGCCGTTCGGTGTTCCGCTTCCGTTTCCGGCGCTCGGTGCACCCAGCAGATCTCCCAACCGCTTCATGCTGCCGTCAGTGCTCAATCACGTCCTCATAACCGTCAGGAATGTAGTACTTGCGCCGGGCTGCCCCATCGGCAGGCGGTTCATGTGGCCCGCCGGCGCCGCTGTCCTTACCATCAGTCCGCCATCGTTCCAGGATGCGCAGGATGTAGCGCCAGTTGCGCTTATTGAGAGAGACGGCTTCCCGGAAGGCGTCGCGGATCCAATCCTCCGGGTATTGCCGCTCGGCATCCCGCAACTCGTCTGCGATCATCGGGGTCAGCAGGCCGATGTTCTGCTCGTACAGCACGAAGATATTGGGACGCTCGAGCCGCAACTGAACGTCTTCGGCCACCTCGCCGACGATCCCCAGTTCGCCGGCCCGCAGCTTCTCGATCACCTGCCGTCCCTTGGGAGCGTTCACCATGTACCATTCTTCGGTCTGCCCATCACGCTCCACGACTGCATGGAGTAGTGTACCACGTGCCACCGCACGTTCAAGTCCCTCGCGCAGCGCCGCTTCGCCGGAGCGTCGTTTGGTCGCCAACCCTTCGAGCAAGCGCTCATCGCCCAGCAGCTCCTCCAGCCGTGCGTACCGCGGGCCCTGGCGCTTCTGGCCGATACACCACAGGAGATGCAGCGTTACCTTCAGCTCAGCCAGGTCGTCGATCAGCGGCAACAGCTCGCTGAAGAACTGGTTAGGCACCGGCGTAGTGGGTACTTTGCCTGCCGGAAACCCTGCGAAACCCTCCATGCGCTCTTTCATCCCAGGGGATCCAGGGGCGCGCGAGATCTCCAGATCGGCGAACCGCGTGATCTCACGATTGAAGAAGAGCGGAACGGTGTTGGTCGGCCCGTTGCGGTGCTTGGCGACGATGATGTCGGCGATGTTCTTCCGCTCCGAGTCCTCCTTCACCATATCCTCACGGTAGATGAACATGACGACGTCGGCGTCTTGCTCGATGCTTCCGCTTTCGCGTAGATCCGACAGAATCGGCTTGTGGTCCGTGCGCGATTCGACGGCGCGGGTGAGCTGCGACAGGGCGATCAGCGGCACCTCCAGCTCGCGCGCCAGACCCTTGAGCGAGCGGGTGATGTAGCTGATCTCCTGGACGCGGTTCTCGCTCGCCGCGGCCCTCGCCGCGCATCAGTTGCAGGTAATCGACCACCACCAGATCGAGCCCGTGTTCGGCCTGCAGGCGTCGCGCCTTGGTGCGCAGCTCCAGAGCCGACATCGGCGGGGGTGTCGTCGATGAACAGCAGCGTCTCCGAGAGTACCCCGGCCGCTTCCATCAGCATCAGCCACTCGTCTTCGCTGATGTCGCCCAGCCGCAGCCGCTGCTGGTTGATGCCCGTCTCGGCCGCCAGCAGGCGCTGCACCAGCTGCTCGCTGCTCATTTCCAGGCTGAAGAAGGCCACGCGCTGCCCGTAGCGCTTGGCGGCATTGACGGCGATATTTAAAGCAAGGGTCGTTTTGCCGACGCCGGGCCGGGCCGCCAGCACGACCAGGTCCGACTTCTGGAAGCCGCCGAGCAGCTGATCGAGATGGGAGAACCCAGACGGGACGCCGAGTATCTCGCCCTTGTGGCGCTGCAGATACTCGATGCGGTCCACCACGTCGCCCATGATCTGGCGCACGGGGGCCAGGTCGCGGCGGACGCGGCGCTCGGAGACGCCGAAGATCAACTGCTCGGCGCGGTCGACGACCTCCTCGACATCCTCGGCCTCTTCGTAGGCGAGGGAGGCAATCTGGCCGGCGGCGGCGATCAGGCGGCGCAGCGTGGCGCTGCGCTCGACAATCCCGGCGTAGTACTCGACGTGGATCGCAGTGGGAACGGTGTTGATGAGAGCCGTGATATAGGACGGCGCCGCCGACCTCGCCGATCTGCTGCCGCCGTTCCAGCTCGTCGACGACCGTCACGAAGTCGGCCGGCTCGCGGCGCTCGTGCAGGTCGAGAATCGCCTGGTAGATCCAGCCGTTCTTCTCGCGATAGAAGTCGTCCGCCTTCAGGAAGGCGGCGACCTTATGATTGCATCGGGGTCGATGAGCAATGAACCAAGAACCGCCTCTTCGGCTTCCAGGTTGCTCGGGATCCCCTTGTCCGGTCTGTCCATTGTTGCCTGGTATCTGAGGTAGGCCGCCGGTTCGAAAGAGGGTACCGGGAGGGCCGGAAGACTGCCAAGGTTAGCAGCAGGCGCCGTCGATGCGCCGGTTGCCGGATGAATTCGGTTGTGCGTTCGCCGGCGAAATCGAGGTCAACGGTGCTGGCGCAGGGCCGGGGCGCGGTAGATCAGCCCAACCCCTCGAGGTCGAGTCCCTCGAGGAAGTCACGGAAGGCGTCGGGCGCCTCTTGCTCCGTAGACGGAGCCTCGGTGCTCTCCTCACCTTCAATGTCACTCTCGGGGGTCAGCGCGGCCTGCTCCATTACCTGCTCTGCAACGAAAACCGGCACGCGCGTGCGGACGGCGAGGGCAATCGCATCACTGGGGCGTGAGTCGATCTCGCAGCCGGCGGCCGTCCACGTCGAGCGCCACCTCTGCGTAGAAAGTGTCGTTGCGCAGCTCGGTAATCGCGACGTGGATCACTTCGCCCCCCAGCTGGCCGATGACCGTCTTGAGGAGATCGTGTGTGAGGGGCCGCGCAACCTCCACCCCCTGCAGTTCGATAGTGATGGCATCCGCCTCGAAGGGGCCGATCCAGATCGGCAGGAAGCGCGACGACTCGAGGTCCTTGAGCACGACAATGCGGTGCTGGGACATCAAGCTGATCCGCACACTGTCAATCGCAACTTCCACCATGAAACAGCCTCCTCGGCCTGCCCCGCTCCGGGGGTAGGGATGGCAAACAAAGTGAAGTGCCTGGGTCCATTCTCTCGGAATCGCGCCTTCTCGTCAAGAGGGAGTGGCTACGTTTCAACCGGGAGAGGCAGCCACCGTCCAGGCCGCTGGCCTTTACCCTCCCGCGTCAACCTCGTCCATCACGCCGCGTGCCAGGTCAAGCAACTCCCGGGCGCGATCCGGGGGCACGTCCTTCAGCTCAAAGTAGCGCTCGAGCAACTGCAAAGGGGGCAGTGATTCCACCGCCACGCCACCCAGGCGCTGGCGTTCTGCACGAACCACGTCTCGCTGGATCGAGGCGATGAAGAAAGCGCCGGCCAGCGCTTTGCCGATGTCGCGCTCCACCAGCAGCGTCTCCTGCTCCTGCCGGAGGACGGATCGACAGCCGCACCACCGCGTCCGACAGATCCCCCTTCTCTTCGATGGCGCGTACGATAGCGGCGGTAGGATCGGCCTCCTCGCGCACGTCGGAGCGCACCGTGATGAAGGGTCGGGCCTGGCGCCGGTATCCCTGGACGAATTCCCAGGTTGTGCCTTCCGGCCCGATCTCGCCGGCCACAAAGCCCTTGGGCTCCGACTCCTCGCCGAAATCGACCCGCTCCAGGCTGCCGCTGTAGACGATGGGCGGCTGCGCATCCCGGTTGAGGCTTTGGTGCTTGTGCACATGGCCCAGCCCCACGTAGCGCCAGGTGGGATCGGCGAGGACCGAACGGGGCACCGTTACGTCGCGCCCGATCATGATGTTCTGTTCGGAACCCTGGCTCGCCTCGTCGACACTGAAGTGGCCCAGCAGGACGGCGGGCAGATCGGCCCGCGCCCGGGCCTGTTCCGCCAGGCCGCGGATCTGGTCGATCATCCACTGCCGCAGCACGCCGTCCAGCTCGGCGAGGGTCCGGCCCTGGTGATCCTCACGGTTCACAATGGCAGTCCGCAGCGGGTAGGGTACCGTTGCCACCAGCAGCTTCTGGCCCCGCCTGCACGTGATCTCGCACAGCTCCTCGCGGTGCCCTACGTAGACGTTCGGGACGCCAAGCGTGTCGAAGATCGACACAGCCGAGGCGCGGTGTGCGAGGGAGGGGAGATCATGGTTGCCCACCAGCAGCACCGTGGGGATGCCGGCGTCGGCCACCCGCTTGATCCTGCGGCTGAACTCTCGCTGGAAGGTGGGATTGGGGTCTCGGGTCTTGTACGCATCGCCGGCGAAGAGGAAGACGTCGACCTGGCGGTCAATGGCGTAGTCCACCATGTCGCTCAACCGGCGCAGGAAATCCATGACCCGCTGGTTCAGCCCCGTGTCGGGGTCGAGGCGCCCATAGTTCTCCATGCCAATGTGGATATCGGCAGTATGTATGAAGCTGATCGGCTCCATCGTCAGTCGTATCCCCGGAAGTCACGGCTCCCGCGCACTGCGGTGACCTCCTCGCTGACCTGCTGGGCCAATTGTTCGCCGTCTCGCAGGCCCATCGCCTTGAAGAACTCGGCATCATAGGGACGCGTGTGGAGCACGACCGGCATCGGCACCGCGTGGCCCATGATGAGCGCCTGCTGCTGCGTGTCCAGCCGCGCCAACACCTCGCGCAATTCAGTCCCGCCGCTCATACCCGAGAGGACCGCCTGGATATCGGATGGATTGTCCAGCAGCAGCGTCATGCGGGTGCCCAGCTGCGACATCACTTCCGGGTCGATCCCGCTCGGACGTTGGTCGACGATCATCAGGGTCACGTTGTATTTCCGCAGCTCGCGGGCGATGATGCCAAAGATCGTCTTCTCGCCGACACCGGGCTGCAGGAACTTGTGCGCCTCTTCGATGGTAATGACCAGCGGCCGGGGCTCTTTCCCTTTCTCGGTGAAGGATGCCTCCTTGAGCTCGCGGTACATCTCGTGCAGGCGGCGGGTGATGAAATTGGCGACCATGATGTAGGCATCCTGATCGCCGCCGTAGCGCCCAAACTCGAGCACCACGTTGGCATCGGCCTGCAGCGTCTTCATGAGATTGCCGATAGCGTTCTCAGGCGCGTGTTTCTTGATGAACCGGTAGGTGCGCATCCGCTCGAAGCGGCGCCGCAAGGCCTGCAGGACGTTCGCCATCTGCCCGGTCTGCCGCGCCAACGCCTCGATACCCGACAACTCCTTGCCGTTGTCGTCCTCGAAGCTGCACGACTCGATCCATTCATCGTCGAGCAGGTTGCCCAGCCAGTCCTTGTGATACCGCCGGTGGAGCGCGTAGATGGCCCCCATCTGCGGCTCGCTCAGGTTCATCGAGCTGGCCAGGATCTCCAGATCGGCGGGCTCGATCTGGTCCAGACCGATGTAGACCACCTGGTCAGGATCGGAGCCGCGGCGCCGGCTCGACTCGTCGTCGAGCGTGAAGATCTTGACTCTGCCGGGGAAAATCTGCTTGAGCGCCTTGACCTCGCCCCCGCCTTCCAGCGTGCCGTGCCAGCCATATTCGTTGTGCATGTCGAAGATCAGGTTTACCGCGACCGCCTCGCGGATGATCCCGGCCAGCAACATGCGGCTCAGGAAGCTCTTACCGGTGCCCGATTTGCCGAACACGCCGGTGGACCGCTCCACCAGGCGCTCGAGATTCAAGGTAACGCGTACCCCTTCCATGTCCAGCGGCGCGCCAATGTGGAAGAAGTGCAGGTTGCGGTTGCCCACTTTGCGCGTGCCCTCTTCACCGAATACCTCGCTGACCTCGTTCTGCGTCGCAGAGAAGATGGCGGTGAAGTGCCCCGGGATCGTCTTGACCGGCTTCACCTCGCCCCCCTCGTTGGCCAGAACCAGCATGGGGCTGAGATGCACCGTCCCGAAGGTGGTGGTGCCGGCGTGGACGGCGGCCAGGAAGGGATCCGAGGTATCGGGAGGCATCTTGGACAACAGGTCGCTGGTGCCGTCGAGCGCGACGTCGGTGAGCATGCAGAAGAAGCGAGAATGCTCGCCGTGCGCTACCACATACCGGCCAACAGCCAGGCTCTCGAGCGATATCTCGCGGTCGAGCTTGACCTGCAGCCCCTTCGAAAGCGAACCGCCAACGATCAGCCCGAGGCGGTCGCCGCTTTCGAGACCGGCGCCCTTCTCGGCAGCCCGCTCATCGCCGGCGCCGGGAAGGGCGTCAAAATCCGCATCGAACGGGTTGGAATTGCCCATAAGCTCTATTCGCGGTACGTCATCGTGGCCGAAGCTTGCGCCGTCGACATCAGCAGCACATCCTGGATATTGATGTGGGGCGGGCGCGTCACGCAGAACAGGATCACTTCCGCAACGTCTGCGGCGGTCAGCGGCTGGAAACCCTTGTACACCTTCTCCGCACGCTCCTCGTCGCCGTGGAAGCGCACCTGGCTGAACTCGGTCTCCACCATGCCGGGATCGATGCTGGTGACGCGCACGTTGGCGCCGCACAGATCCATCCGCAGCCCGCGGGTAATGAAGTCCACGGCCGCCTTGCTGGCGCAATAGACGGCGCCGTTGGGGTACACCTCTTTGCCGGCGATCGAGCCGAGGTTGATCACGTGGCCGCGCTTGCGCTGCGCCATCCCCGGGAGAACGGCCCGTGTGACGTACAGCAAACCTTTCACGTTTGTGTCGATCATCTCGTCCCAGTCGTCGATCACGCCCTCGTGGACTTTGTTGAGGCCGCGGGCGAGCCCGGCGTTGTTCAGCAGGATATCCACCGGGGCCCAGCGCTCGGGCAGCCCGCCCAGAGCAGCCTGCACGGCGGCCCGATCCCGCACGTCGAGCGCGATCGGCAGCGTCTCCACGCTGTGCTCCTGGCGGAGCTCATTCGCCAGCTTCTCCACGCGCTCGATTCTGCGCGCCGCCAGGATCACGTGAGCACCCGCCCCGGCAAATGCCCGCGCGCATGCCTCTCCAATCCCGGAGCTGGCGCCGGTCACAAGAGCGATCTGATTCGCAATCGAAGCCATTTCCTCACTCCTGAAACACGCCGGCGAGCGGGGCACCTGCGCCCACGCCTCGCCGGCAAGCTCGATCTTCAGTCGGTTGAGTGTAGCTACCGGGCCAGCGGGCAGAGATCCTCGGCCGCGAAACCGGGGTTAGCATACCCCCACTCAGCCATGAACTCCCACGATCCCGGATTCTTCTCGGCGTATGCCGTCACGTCACGGCATGCCTGCACGATGCTGCCCGACTGCTGGAAGCTGTCCATGAACGATTTTGCCACGCCCTGCAGCGCGGCGCCCTGCACACGGCTGAGCAGGGGGGTCGCCTCAGCGGGGCGGCCGCCCGCGGCGTTCGCAACCATCAGGCGGAAATTGGCAAAGTCACGCAGCTGCTGTAGTTCATCGTCAATGCCGCCACAAGTTACCAGCGACTGGTCATCGAGGGCCGCGCGATAGGCCTGGATGGCAGGATCGAAGCCGCCGGTCACCCAGTCATCGAAGGCCTTGTTGGCGTCCAGGATGTGATGGTAAAGGCAGTCAGAATCATCGTACAGCTGGCCACCCAGCCGGTATGGATCACCTACCGGAGAGACATAGATCTCCGTCCAGCCGCGCTGAGGGCCGGCGCCGACGGAGCCGATCACACCACCATGCATCAGGATAGCCTCACCCTGCCCACCTTCCTGACCGGTCTCGAACTTGAAGTCGGGGTACGCCATGGTGGGCTCGCCGTCGATCCAGTCTCGATACGAGGTGCCGTCCCAGCTATCCACGAAGAGTGTGGAGAAGCAGGTGTGAGCGCCACAGGTGGTGTCAGTCCAGACGATATCAACCGCCTTATCCTGGTTCGTATCGGCTACCTTGAGCACGTCAACCTTGCCGGTGCCATCCGCACGCCCCGCCAGCCCATAGCCTGCCGCCGCTGCGTGGTAAACCAGGATCGTGCCGGGCGGGACAATATCGACGCTCAGCGGGTCGTGGATAACCACGACGAGGTCGCGGCTCTTGTTGCCCTGGATATCCACCTCGGTCACGCTGCCCAGATCCTCTTTTACGGCGTTACAGTTGGTGAGCAGCCCTTCCAGCCCGGCGGTGTTGGCGCCACGCTGGGCCAGGTACGAAGCGATGAAGTCAGGGTAGGCGCTGAATTGAGCCGGGCAGCCCGGTACCACCGTCGGCGCCGGTGCGGGCGTTCCCGTGGGAGCAGCATCCGGCGTTGCGGCCGGGAGCTGAGGCCCGACTGCAGGCGCCGCTTGAGTTGCTCTGGCAGACCCGTCTGTGCCCGCCACAAGCGGCACGCTGACGACAACCGTCGCCGGTGGGGTGGTAGCTTGCGCCTGCGGGACGACCGTTGGGATAGGCGGAATGGCCGTTGGGGTTGGGCTAGGCAAAGGCATCGCCGTTGGCGCAGGCGTAGGCAAGGGGGGCTTCGCTACAACCGGAGCCTGCTTGCCCGGGATGAGGAGCTGCTCTCCCGCATACAACCAGTAACGCGCGTGGATGTTCTTGGGGTTCGCGTTCCACAGGTCGCGGATACTCACGCCTGTTTCCAGCGATATGCTGTACCACGTCTCGCCCGCCCCGACAGTGCGCATGTAGCCGGCTCCGCCGGTGCCTGTTGTGCCGCCCACGGCAGGTGGCACGGGCGTCGCAGCCGGCCGGACAGCCGTGGCCGCCGGAGCCCGGCGGGGCACGAAGAGACGATCGCCCCGGTACAGCCAGTCGTTGGCGCGGCGCAATCGTGGGTTGGCCGCCTTGAGCTGCGCAACCGTTACGCCAACTTTAGCAGAAACCTTGCTCCAGGTGTCGCCGGTCTGCACGGTATAGTAGTAGCCGCCTGTCTGCTGTTCGGGCGCGGCCGAAACCACAGCCGGCAGCAGGGCAATCGCCAGCAGAATCAGGAGTACCGGAACTAACCAGATTCGGAGGGAAATATGTGGACGCATGGTGCTCTCCTTGGATCATGCAGACAACAGTTCAGCGGTCCGGAGCAATTAGCACACGAAGATCTGTAGATGCTAGAATAGTAGCACAGACACGCTGATGTTCAAAGCGAAACCGCCGGGGCGAGGTGAATCGTGCGTCTGGTACTTTATATGTCATCTTGGTGCTTCAGTTCCATCAGTACCCAGGACATGTTGAGAGAGTGGGGCGTGGAGCACACTGTCTTCAACATCAAGCAAGACCGCGGCGCGGCGACACGGGTGCGGACCCTGACGGGGTTCGAGAGCGTGCCGACCCTCGTGCTCGCCGAAGACGATAGCATCGAACCGTGCGATCCTCCGCAGCCTCTCAATCGTGGCGACAGCCCCCGCGGCGTCGATCGCGGCAGCGTCATCAGCGAGCCGAGCAAAGAGCAGTTGCGCAGCTGGCTCGTGAAGAACGGGATGCTGGCGTAAACAACCCTACCGCGGAAGATAACCCAACCCTTGTCCTAAGGCAATGGGAATAGAATCCTGTTCTCCGGCTGCGGAGTCCCCAGCGTACCGGTGACGGGCAGCCTGGCGCCGTCCGCCGGGCGGTACATGCCGGCCGCTACCTGTCGCGGGCGCGCCGCACCGGCCGGAATCGCGACCCGCCACCGCGTCTTCCACCACCTGCCCCGGCAGCCACTCGCCGGTGGGATACCAGCCGCCGGCGGGAGCGCCGTCCCGCTGCGCCACCACCTGCCCGGCCTCGTCCAGCAGATGCACGAACACCTGGTAGTTCTCCCCGGGAGATGCCTGCGGCGGCGCCTGCCAATAAAGCGTGACGTCGCAGCTCCCGCCCGTGCTTTCGCAGCGTACGTCATGCCCCACCAGGCGCAGCTCTCCCACCCGGTATGCCTGTCCCGCGCCGGGCAAGCCCGCCGTTTGCAGCGGACTACGCTCTCGCACGCGCACCTGGGCCAGCGCCACCTGGTTGCCGCCGCTCTGCAGCGGCAGGCCGCTGCCGTCAGGCCGCAACAGCCCGGCGCGCAACGTCGCGACCAGCGGCGGCGTGGCGGGCGGCACTTCCAGGAGATAGTCGTCCACCAGGTAGAATCCGGTCGGCCACGTCGAGGAAGGCTTGTCCGCCGCGTTCGTCTTTGTCTGGTTGGCGAACGTGGCGCTGCCGTCCGGTGAATCCAGGTGCAGGTACGGGCGGTAGTCGGTGCGCAGCGGCTCCCGGGCGCGCCAGAAGAGCCGCACGGCGAGCGCGTCCCCCTGGGTCACCTCCTGCCGGCGCAGCGAGTAGCCCAGCAGCTCGACGCCTCCCTCGAAGCGGGCCGCCGTCTCGTGCTCCATGCCTGCCGGCCGTTCCACGCTTGACTGCAGGCGAAACCACCCCGTGTACGGCTCGACGAGCCCGATCTTGAGCACGGCCAACAGCGCCAGCAGCGCCGCAAACAGCAGCGCCGGGCGCGTGTCGCTGCGGTAGGCAGGTGCGCGCCCGGCGCCGGTAACCACCGGCTGCGGCCTGCGCCAAAGGATCAGGAGCCCCGACAGCAGCAGCCCGATCACGCCGGCAGCCTCGCTGCCGCGCTGCAGCGGTGTGCCGGCGTAGCGCACCTGCAGATCGTGCTCGCCCGCCGGCAGCAGAGACCGCCAGCAGCCCGTGCGGCCCGGCCGGGGCCACGTCGACCGGCTGCCCGTCCACCCGGGCGCTCCAGCCCGGGAAGTAGAACTGCGACAGCACGACCTGCTCCGGCCCCGGCAGCGTCACCCGGTATGCTTGCGCCAGGGAAGAGCGCCCGAGAGGCTCCGCGGCGCCGCCCCCGGGCAGCCGCTCCTGCAGCCACGCGCCGGGCTCCGGCAAGCGGCGGTGGGTTCGGGTCGGCGACCCAACGTGGCAGATACTCGTTGGCGCTGGCCGTGCCGCGCGCCCCGCTGCGCCGCTCGTATTCCCACAGCCCGGCCGGGGACGGTTCGGACACCGGGGCAAAGGTGCGCGGGAAGAGATACGGCGCGACCAGCAGGATCACGGCCAACGTGCCCAGCCCAAGCGCAGGCGCCTGCGCTCGCAGCGGCAGCGCTGCGAGGGGAGCCGCGCCCAGCAGGGCGGCAAAAAGCAGCGCCGGGCCGAGCAGCCGCCACGGGAAAGCGATGAAGCGGGCCAGCGGCAGGACATCCCACAGCGGTGCGCTCACCGGGGCCATCAGCAGCAGCGCCAGCACGAGCAATCCGGCAACCCCCAGCAGCGCCGCACCCATGGCGCGCAGCGCTCCCCGCCGGCGCAGCGCCGCCAGGGCGACCAACACCCCCAGCAGGGCCGCAGCGATCTGCGCCTGCCCAAGATTGTTGGGCATCGGCGGGTTGGCGGCGGTCAGGTCGAGGCGCGGCGTGGTGGCGAGCAGCTCGGAGATGGGCACAAGGTTCAGCCGGACGTTGAACATCCCCGATTCGATGGCGCCGATGTTGGAGTAGGGCAGCTCCAGCGTCGCCGGCAGCGCGAAGGGCGCCGACAGCACGACCGCCAGCAGGAAGGCAGCGGCCGACCAGGCAAGCGCGCGCGATGCGCCCGCCCCGGGCGCCGGGCCACCGCCAGGCCAGCAGCGCGGCAAAGAGCGCCAGCAGCGGCAGCGCCACGAACGCCGACGCATGGTGCAGGTAGATCAGTCCCGCCAGCCCCAACGCAGTCACCGCCATCCGCCGCGGGGACGGGCGAGCGGCGAGGCGCGTGAGCAGCCAGGCCGCCCACGCCAACCAGGCCAGCGCCACGAGCTGCGACAGGTTCCCCTGCACGAACAGCTCGCGGAAGCGCAGCGGTGCGAACAGGTAGAGCGCCGCCGCCAGCAGCGCCGGCAGCGCAGGCGCCGGGCGGTCGCCATCCGCGCGACAGGGCGCGTAGAACTCACGCGCCAGCAGATAGGCGCCGGCCGGATACAGCAGCAGCGCCAACACCTGCACCGCGACGACGGCGCGCACGACGCCGAGACCCAGCAGCGAAAGCAGCGCCCCGATCATGTGAACGCCGGGCGCATAGAAGTTGAAGAAGGGGTAGCCGTAGCCGTTATAAAAGTCGGGCGCCCACCGGGGGTAGATCACACCGCCGCTCAGCAGGCGCGCCGCTTCGAAGGTGCGGAACAGGTGCACCTCGCCGTCGGCAGTCAACGGCGCTCCGGGGCGAAGGATGGCGGCGAGCGGGATCAGCGCCAGCAGCGCCGCGGGCAGCAACCAGGGGTCGACGCGGAGCTTGCGCGTGGCGCCGCCTACCGTTTCTGGTCCTGCTCGATCACGACCGGCGACTTGCGCAGGATCAGGTCTGCGTGGTAGGGGCTCATAACGGTGCACAACTGCTCGCTGAACTGGCGCGATGGGCGCAGGCCCCAGCGGTGTAACAGGTAGCGCGCCATGACGCCCAGGGTGGCGAAGCCGTACGTCACGCTGCGGCGAAAGTTCACGGACGAAGCCTCGGCGAAGTAGCGCGTCGGGACGGCAACCTCGGCGATGCGGAAGCCAAACGCAACCGTCTGGGCGATCACTTCCGTGTCAAACACGAAGTCGTCGGAGTTCAGCAAGAAGGGGATCGTTTCCAGCAGGCGCCGGCTGTAGGCGCGGAACCCCGTGTGGCACTCGGACAGGCGCTGCCCCAGCACCAGGTTCTCGACCTCGGTCAGGAAGCGGTTCGCCGCGTACTTATAGGCCGGCATCCCGCCCGCCCGCGCTCCCCCGCCCAGCAGACGTGAGCCGAGCACCAGGTCGGCGCTGTCGCACAGGATCGGGCCGACCAGCTCGGGCACCAGGCGCGAGTCGTACTGGTAATCCGGGTGCAGCATCACCACGATGTCCGCGCCCTCTTTGAGCGCCTCGAGGTAGCAGGTCTTCTGGTTCCCGCCGTAGCCGCGGTTCTGCACGTGGATGATCGTCTTCAGCCCCAGGCGCCGGGCGATCTCCACCGTCTCGTCCTTGCTGACGTCGTCCACCAGCAGCACGTGATCGATGTAGTCCGCAGGCAGGTCGCGATAGGTGCGCTCCAGCGTGAGCGCAGCGTTATACGCGGGCATCACCACCACGATCTTCGGCAACTCGGGCATGGGCAACCTCAACCAGGCCGCCGGCATCGAGGCCCGCGGCGGCGTGAATATAGCATTCGGGGAAGGGGGTGTCAAACGGTTGGCGGGCCGGAGGTGAGCACCCGGCCCGCGACGGTCACCGGCAGCCGGGACCCACCCTGGCCGAAGGGTGTGCGGGAATGATAGCCGAGTTGGTATGCCGGTTGACACTCTTTCACGCCGCGATCTGCTACCCTGCCGCCGCGCCCGGTCACAGCCTGCACTGCCAGGGCTACTCTTGACCGGCACTCACCCATTCCTCACGCTGCGAAAGGAGCAATCACGATGGCAAGGGTTGCACGCGAGATGGTGGAGCGAAGCGGCATCAACGTCGACGAGCTGGTGGAGCTGCTGGTCAGAACGCGGCCGCCGAACTGACGACCTTCTACTACTACACGATTCTGCGGGTGAACCTGATCGGCCTCGAGGGCGAAGGGATCAAGGAGATCGCCGAAACCGCCCGGATCGAGGATCGCAACCACTTTGAGGCGCTCGTGCCTCGCATCTACGAGCTCGGCGGCAAACTGCCGGGCGACATGAAGGTCTTCCACGACACGTCGGCCTGCCCGCCGGCCGGGCTTCCCGCCAACCCAACCGACATCCAGCGCGATGCTGACGGTGCTGGTCGAAGCCGAGCGCTGCGCGGTGCGCGGCTACACCCACATCTGCAACCTCACCGCCGGCAAGGACCACCGCACCTACGAGCTGTCCGCCGCCATCCTCAACGAGGAGATCGAGCACGAGTCGTGGTTCTCCGAGTTCCTGGGCGAGGGCCCCTCGGGGCACTTCCTGCGCCAGGGCGAGACCTCGCCGTTCGTCGGCAAGTTCATGCGTTAGACTGAATCCAAGGTGGGACTTGCAGCAGGTCATGGCGCTTGGAGCATGTAACTTTCACCATGGATTCAGTCTAATTGGCGCTGCGCACCTTTACCCGGCCGGACCTCAGCCGGTACGACGGCCAGAACGGCGCGCCGGCGTACATCGGCTACGCCGGGCGGGTGTACGACGTCTCACGCAGCTGGCACTGGCGCGGCGGCCGGCACTGGGTGCAGCACCGCGCCGGGCAGGACCTCACCGGCGCCCTCGCCGGCTCCCCCCACGGCGCAGAGTTCCTGGAGCGCGTGCCGGTGGTGGGGGTGCTGGTGGGCGAGGGGTAGCGGACGAGCACCAGCGGGCGCGGGCTGCGCCCGCTGGTCGAGACGGGGCCGGGCACGTATGCCGGCCCCGTCTCGCAGTATGTAGTAGCCAGGGGTTCCCGACAGTGAGAGTGGCGCTGTCCAGACACCCCGCACTCAGGTGCCAGAACCTATCGATACCCCGAGACGGAACCCTTCCCACTGACCCGGACAACAATCTACTCCATACTGAGCCTGAGCCGTACGCCGTGTCGAAGTACCCCGCACTTAGGTGCCGGAACCTATCGATGCCCCGCGACGGAACCATTTGCATCGATGCCCACAACTAACGACTCCATACTGAGCCTGACGAAGTACTTCGTCTGAGCCGTGTCGAAGTACGCCGTTGGCCACGCAACTCGCTTCTGTGCCAGCGTGCCCATTTGGTAGCTGGATTGCCTGCGGCGCTCACCCCTCTTCCAGCGCGTACGCGATCGCTTCGTCCGTGTTGAGCGCCCTTCCGCTAGCCCAGGCGGCATCCCACGCCTCGGCAGGCGATGCGGCCCGCCCGGCCTCAATCTCAGCTTCGTATTCCGCCTGCTCGAAGGACATCATTGGCGTACCGGCCAACTCACGCAGCGCTGCGGCTGCGCCGCACAGTCGCGCCATGCGCTCCAGCAGCCGGTCTCGCTCGGGCCCCGGACCCGGGAGGCCGCCCGCGCGCGGGCCAGGAAGCCGAAGCACTCCAGGATCCGGGCAACGGCGCCCCGGTTGCCTACCCTCTGCCACTCGGGGAGCGCCGCCGCGAAGAGCCGTGCGCGCGTCTTCCATGTGCCCGGACCGGCGCTCAGCGTCCGCCAGCTCGCTCCGCATGACGTTTACGAAGTAGTGGTCGCCTTCGGCCTCGAAAAGCGCCATCCCCTCGCGAAGATGTGACTGCGGCCGCCGAATACTCTCCGCCGCGCGCAGCCATCACCCCCAGACCCATCGATTGCATGGCGATGCCCCAGTCTGTACCTTGCGGCCCGGGCATAGTTGCTCGCCTCCTCGAGATGCAGCCGGGCTGTGCTCAGGTCATGCTCGAGCTCGGCCGCCATACGCGCTCGCATGGTCAGTGCGAAG
The DNA here is from genome assembly GCA_963783655.1 of uncultured Chloroflexia bacterium. GTDB lineage: Bacteria > Chloroflexota > Anaerolineae > CG2-30-64-16 > CG2-30-64-16 > CAWAOA01. The sequence continues at coordinate 319,904 of CAWAOA010000011.1, read as the reverse complement.
GTATCGCCGCAAGATCGGGTCGGGGTGCGCGCGGGCGATTTCCACAGCTTCGCCAGCCGCCGCAATCGCCACGCGCCCGATCCCGGAAGGCGGCTGCCAATGCCTGCATCGAAAGGGCGCGAACGAGCGGAAGCGTCTCGTCGAGGGTGCGCCAGAGCGCAGCGCTCTCCGAACCGGCAGCCATTGCGCCGGCGTTGTCCGCCAGATTGATGCACATCATGCCGGACATCAGCGACACGTCCGCCCGGCCGCGCAGGCGTTCCCGCTCGCGCCCGGGTGCGGCCGGCCCCTCCGTCAGCGCCAAGAGCCTGCTTGCACCAGCGATAGCCCTCCCGGCTCAGGTATCGCCTGCCCGAGTAGTCCTTCAGCGCCCGATCAGCCGCAGCGCCCAGTCAGGGTCGGTGCCCAGCGCCCACTCGACGGACGCACGTATGTTGTCGAAATCTGCGTCGAGACGGTCGACCCATGCCCTGGCTTCAGCGCCCAACAGCGCCGGAGCGGCCTCCTCGGCCAGCGCGAGGTAGAAGGCCAGGTGGCGGTCGCGCACGACAGCGCGCCTCGCCGCTCTCCAGTAGCCTGATCACGCGCATACTGGCGGATGGTCTCCAGCATGCGGTAGCGCTGACCCCCCTCGTCGAGCAGCACCAGCGACTTGTCGACCAGCCTCGGCAGCAGGTCGAGGACGTCCAGATCGTCGCAGACCTGCTCGGCTGCCTCGAAGGTCCAGCCGCCGGCAAAGACCGACAGCCGGCGCAGCAGGCTGCGCTCGGCGGGCGACAGCAGGTCGTAGCTCCAGTCGATGAGCGCGCGCAGCGTCTGGTGGCGCGGGCAGCGCCGTCCGGCTGCCGCCGGTCAGCACCCGGAAACGGTCGTCCAGGCGCGCCGCGATCTGCTCGACCGGGAAGGCGCGCACGCGTGCCGCGGCCAGTTCGATGGCCAGCGGGATGCCGTCCAGCCGCCGGCAGATCTGTACCACGGCCGCGGCGTTCGCGTCGGTGAGCACGAAGGAAGGCAGCACGGCGCTGGCCCGCTCCACAAACAGCCTGCACGGCCGCGCTCTCGCAGGGCCGTCGCGGCCGAGTGAGGCGCCGGCTGATCGGGCAGCGGGAGCGACGGCACGCGATAGCTCGTCTCCCCGGCAATACCCAGCGCCTCGCGGCTGGTGGCCAGGATCGTCAAGTCGCGCGCAGGCATGCAGCAGCTCATCGGCGAAACGCGACGCTGGCCTCGATCAGGTGCTCGCAGTTGTCGAGGATCAGCAGGGCCCGCTTGTGCCGCAGGTAGTCCAGCAAGGCCGTCCCACAGCGGGCCGTCCGGCAGCTCGCGTACGCCCAGCACGCCCGCCACCGCGCCGGGGATCGCTTCCGGGTCTGTCGAGGGGCGCCAGCTCGACCAGCCACACGCCGTCGGGATAATCGTCCAGCCGGTCGGCGGCCACTTGCAGGGCCAGGCGAGTCTTGCCCGTTCCGCCCGGGCCGGTCAGGGTCAGCAGCCGGGTCCCGGCCAGCAGGCGTTTGACCTCGGCCATCTCGGCCTCGCGCCCGACGAAGCTGGTCAGCTGCAGGGGCAGGTTGTTGGGCAGGGCATCCAGCGTGCGCAGGGGCGGGAACTCGGCGGGAAGGCCTGCGATCACCAGCTGGTAGATGTGCTCCCGGCGCTGCAGGTCCTTCAGGCGGTGCTCGCCCAGGTCGCGCAGCGCCAGCCCTGCGGGCAGTTTGTCGCCCACCAGATCGCTCGTGCTCTGCGCGAGCAGCACCTGGCCCCCGTAGCCGGCCGCGCAGATGCGGGCGGCCCGGTGCACGTCGATCCCGGCGTAGCCGTTACCAGCGACGTTCGCTTCGCCGGTCAGCAAGGCCATACGCACCCGCACCGGGCGCATCGCCCGGCCAGGCGTCCGGCTGCCAGCGACCGCTGCGCCTCGGCAGCGGCCGCAGATCGCGTCGCTGGCGCGCGGCAAAGGCGACGAAGAAGGCATCGCCCTGCGTGTCCACCTCGCGCCCGCCGCAATGCGCGAAGGCGTCGCGCAGCAGGCCGGCGTGCTCGGCCAATGCGCCGGCGCCGCGATCGTCCCCCAGGCGGTAGAGCAGTTCGGTGGAGCCCTCCACGTCGGTAAAGAGAAAGGTGACGGTGCCAGACGGTAGTTCGGTCATGGTTCCTTGCACGACACAGAATGCGGGCTTGGCGACTTGTGCGATTATAGCACCCGGTATGTGCCGTCACAATGGCATGATGCACGGAGCATGCCGGCAGCACTGGCGCCGGCGAACAATTATGCTATAATCGGCGAGATCGTATCGCATGCCCCCGTAGCTCAGGTGGATAGAGCGAGGCACTCCTAACGCCTAGGCCACAGGTTCGAGTCCTGTCGGGGGTACTTTTATACTGCTGCTAGAATTCGGTGCCCCGTGGCGCCCTGTATGCCGGTCAAGCGCCGCCAATGAGAGCGTGAGAATGGCGCATGCAGAGCAAGGAACCCCGCTTAAGCTCGTTACGCGAGGAGCGGCAACTGACGTTCAGCTGCGTGCTGCCGGTGCTATTACAGAGCGGCCCGTCACCTAACAGTGACGGGCCGCTCTCATTCCCCTTCACGCCTCGTGGCCCCACAGGGCATACGGGTGCAGCGTGAGGTAGCCGACCACAGCGTCATAATCCGGCCAGAGCCAGAGGGCCTGCGCCAGGCGCTGCCATTCCGTGGCGCCTGTCACTCGCCCCTGGCTATCCCGGCGACCGGCGTGGTATTCCACACCGGGCCCCGGCACCCCGAAGACGGCTTGCAGGTCCCAGCCTGGGCCTTCCAGGGCCACCTGGCCCACGAAAGTCCCCGGTCCGGCGAATGGCCAGTTGTCGCGCGCCTCTGCCAGCGAGCCAAGGCGGTTCCACAACTCTCCGACCGTGATGGCCCCGAAGTGGACCGTCATCGACTGCCCCGGTCCAGTTGGCAGCGTGACATACCCGCGCATGCCCGGCAGGACCGACTCGAAGCCGATGACCCATGGGGCACGCGCCGTGAGCCCATGCGCTGCGGCCGTCTCGGCGGGCTGCAACTGCACCACTGGCTCCTGCATCTCGGGCGGCAAGCGGCGCCCGAGCAAGAGCCCCAGGAACTTGCGCACATCTACCATTTTCAGGACTCCTTCCTCGGGCCGGATGACGACAGGCACCGCACGCCGACGGCCTCGGCGTGCGACGGCAAACTCCTGCCGTATTAACCAAAAGGGCCGCTATCGGTAGCGGCCCGCTTGCACACAGCTAGTGTGGAGAGATCAGAGGTCCCCCTCCGCTCTCTCAAGTGCGGCCGCGCTCACTGGCAAATTGACCTGCTGCGCCCGATCCAGATCGGGCGCAGATGACGTCGAATCGCGCCTTGCGTAGATCGAATCGCATAGTAAAGCTGAAAAACATAATCACTTCCTTGCAGAGCGGCCAACAAAAAAGGCCACCCTGGTCAGGCGGCCCGCTCGTCGAGCAGTGAGGAGGCGAGATGCTATCCCACTTCCCTCCGCTCACCAGAAGCAAGGCCCCGCGCGAGTACGTCCAGCGCCAACCTGCCGGTTGGGGCTGTGACCTGGATGAGATGACGCTCGCAGCGACTCATTGTTGACATACCGTGCGTTCTACCTCTGTGCAATACTGAACATGTAGTGCGCTTGTAGCATATAACCGCGCCCGTGTCAAATTTAGTTTGGGAACGGGGCCGGCGGCCGAGGGGTCAAGACTCCTAACGCCCAGGCCACAAGTTCGAGTCCTGTCGGGCGTACTTTGCTTTAGTCCGCCAACTCTTTCCTGGCCACACACTCCACCAACGACACCCGCTCCTCATCCAGATTCGCCGCCAAATTCTCCGCCATGACCCGCCACTCGGGGCCGAAGAGCAGGTGCAGCCCCAGCGGCGCGGCTCTGCCCGGGCGCCCCATCCGCGCGAACGCCTCCCGGAAGGCAGCCCGCCCGAGCTCCGACGTGTCGCGCCAGTGAACGATCTGCAGCCCGGCGCGCTCGAGCAGCGTGCGGAGCTGATCCGGCGGGATGAGGAAGCTGATACCCGGGTCGCGCGCCCAGGGGACGGGGAAGCGGAGCGGTGCGACCGGCCCGGCCATGACGTCGTACATGGCGAAGGCGCCGCCCGGCCGCAACACCCGGGCGATCTCGGAGTAGAAGGCGGGCTTGTCCCCGATGTTCATGCTGGCGTGTTGGGTCCAGACGACGTCGCAGGACGCGTCGCCGGCCGGCATGGCCAGGGCGTCCCCCCAACAGTAGCTCACGCGGGGGGCGAGCCCGAGCCGCTTCGCCAGCATGCCGGCGGCCCGGACGTAGCTGCGGGTCAGGTCGAGCCCGGTGACCCGGCAGCCGTACTTGGCGGCCAGATAGCGAGAGGCGCCGCCGAGCCCGCAGCCGGCGTCCAGCACCCTGGCATCGGGACCCGGTTTGACCACGGCGGCGAGATCGATGGTGGCCATGCGGCCGCGCACGTGGAATTCGTCGACCGGCGCGAGATCCTCCGGCGCCAGGTGATCGACGTCCTTCCCTGCCGCCGCCAGCCCGGCGAGCAGTGCCGCCTCCAGACCCTCGCTGCCATAGTGACTTTCAACACCCTCGCCCTGAGTGATCATTCGTTTCCTCCCGGCTGAGAACAGGTAAAGCTTACCACCCGTCGATTGCGCCGCATAGTGAGGTTTGTCGAACGCCCCGCTATCGAGCACCGGCGCGTTTCAGCGCCAGGTGAAGGCGCCGGCAGCGTAATTTGCGCAGGCGGGCGTCGCGGGGCTTGACTTTTGCAATTATTCACTATAATTACTCATTAATTCAATCTGTTGTCGTTAGGTCCACCCGGCCGGTGGGGCTGGCCGGATAATCTCAGGCAAACTCTTCCGGAGGTATCCTCATGGGACGGTTACTGATCCTTTCCCTTGCTGCCATGCTCCTCCTACTGAGCGGCATTCTCACTTCAGGCGCTAACGCTGCGGTGGCGAGCGATGCAAACCTGGGTGGCAAGCAACCACCTCCCACCGCGGGCTGCCCGCCGAGCGGGAACCAGCCGAAGAAGTGCCCAACCTTCACGCCCACCCCTACAAGCACGCGTACGCCGACAAGCACGCCGACGGCAACAAGCACGCCAACTGCAACAAGCACGCCAACTGACACGCCGACGCCGACAGCCACGCCGACGGCAACCAGCACGCCAACCGACACGCCGACGCCGACAGCCACGCCGACGGCAACCGACACACCAACGCCGACAGCCACGCCGACGGCAACCAGCACGCCGACTGACACGCCGACACCAACCAATACGCCAACGCCGACCGATACACCGACGCCGACCAACACGCCAACGGCAACCAGCACGCCGACTGACACGCCGACACCAACCAACACGCCGACGCCGACCAATACACCGACACCGACACCTACACCGACACCTACGAACACGCCGACGGATACGCCGACACCGACGCCGACGCCCACATAATGCCGTACTGAGTCCCTGATCCGGGATCGGCCGCCAGGCGCCACCCGCGCGCGCTCCCCCCACGGAATGCTCTCCCATCCGGCGAGAGCATTCCGTGCATTCCACACGGAGTTGGCCGTCTCCGCCGCCGCGATCGCACATGATATAATGCCCCACCATAGGCGGGCGCTCCGCAGCGGGCGCCGGCGAGAGATCGTCCGCGGCCGGCCATCGCAGACGGCGCCGGCCCGTCCTCGTGTGAGAGATGGAACAAGCGTCCGCGCGGAACGCACTTCCTGCTGCGGACACAATCAGGAGCAGATGCACAGATGGATCAGATCGAGCTGATGCGCGAACTCAGCATCCCCGGCGAAAGCAAACTGGTGCTGTTGGTCATGGACGGCCTGGGAGACCTGCCGGGGCCCGGGGGGATGACTCCGCTCGAGGCGGCGCATACCCCGAACCTGGACGGCCTGGCCCGCGGCGGGATCAGCGGCCTGTCCACCCCGGTTGCGCCCGGGGATCACGCCGGGCAGCGGGCCCGGCCACCTGGGGCTCTTCGGGTATGATCCGCTCGATTGGGACATCGGGCGCGGCGTGCTGGAGGCGCTCGGGATCGACTTCGAGATGGGGCCGAACGACCTGGCGGCGCGCGGCAATTTCTGCACCACCGATGCGAACGGCAACATCACCGACCGGCGCGCAGGCCGCATCTCATCCGAAATCGGGAAGCGGCTGGTAGAGAAGCTGCGCGCGATCCGCGTGCCGGGCGTGGAAGCGTTCGTCGAGCCGGTGAAAGAGTACCGCTTCGTGTTGGTGCTGCGCGGTGAACAGTTGCAGGACGGCCTGACCGAAACCGACCCGCAGCGCACCGGCGTGCCGCCGCTCCCGGTGCATGCGACCCGTCCGGAGGCAGAGCCGGCGGCCGAGGCGCTGAACTACTGGCTGGCTGAGGCGCGCAAGATCCTGGCGGACGAGCATCCGGCCAACAACCTGAACCTGCGCGGCCTGGCCAAGGTGCCCGGCATCCCGAAGATGCCCGAAGTGTACAAGCTCCGCATGGGGGCGATCGCCACCTATCCGATGTACCGCGGCATCGCCCGTCTGGTCGGGATGGATATCCTCAACGCCGGCGAGACGCTGGAAGACGAGCTCGAGACGCTGCGCCGCCACTGGGCCGACTATGATTTCTTCTTCTTTCACGTGAAGAAGACGGACAGCAACGGCGAGGACGGCAACTTCGAGGGGAAACAGGCGGTCATCGACCACACCGACGAGCTGATCCCCGGCCTGATGGCGCTCAAGCCGGACGTGCTCCTGGTGACCGGCGATCACAGCACGCCGTGCGTGATGAAGTCGCACTCCTGGCACGAGCTGCCGGTGCTGCTCTGGTCGGGGACCGAGCGGCCGGACCTGGTCGAAACCTTCGGGGAGCGGCCCGCCATGGCCGGGGGCCTGGGGCACATCCGGCACAAGGATCTGATGCCGCTGATGATGGCCTCGGGGCTGCGCCTGGCAAAGTTCGGCGCCTGATACCACCGCCGTGAGAACGAGAAAGGGGCCGCGTACGCGGCCCCTTTCTCGTGTGCTCCATCCCCTTCGTCAGTTACATCCCGTTGATACTCACCACGGAGTCTTCCTGCCCGTATTCGTTCGGCTCGTAGGCGTCGGCGCGCCAGTCATTGTGCCACGTCTCCCCGTCTGCCAGGTAGCGATACCGGTACTTCCCCGGCATCAGATTCACGGTCTTGCTCCAACTGCCGTCCACGCGGCGTTTCATCGGCGTAGCGTCCTGGTCCCAATCGTTGAAATCCCCGACCAGGCTGAGACTGTCGCATGCTATGGTGGCAGGCATTTCGAAAGTCACGGCCACCTTCTCGGACGAGCGCAACACCTTCTTTTTCACTTTGAAGCCTCCTCGCCTTCCCATCGCTACCGGGAAAGGGATTCTGGCCGCCAGGGGCGACCGGGCGGCACTATAGTTGGTGCGCAAGGGGGCTGTCAAGTGTTCGTTGCGCGCCGTTCCGATTGCGCTTATAATAGCGGCGCCGCCGGACCGGGCGGCAGGAGGCCTGCAGGAAGGGTGGAGGGGATCGAAGAGACAGGCTACAAACGCTTCGCGGAGGGCCGGTGGCAGCAATTGGATGCCGCCGGAGTACCTGCGGAGAGCGTGGTGCAGTTCCACGTCAACGGGCAGCCTCTCGTGGCATTGTCGTGCTTGCCGTCTGACCTGGATGCGTTGGCTCTCGGCTTTCTGCGCAGCGAAGGTGTGATCCGGTCCATGGACGACGTCCGGCAGGTGATTGTATCGCCCAGCCAGACATGCGTGGAGGTGTGGCTGCGCGACCCCGACTTTTCGCCACCTTCCCGCCGGACGGTGACGAGCGGTTGCGGCGGGGGCGTGACCTTCGCCGATCTGCAGAATGCAGCGCATCCGGTTGACACCCCGCTCCGCACAACCCGCGGAGAGTTGTGGGAGCTGATGCGACTGCTGCAGAATACCGCTCACCTGCACAGCGCCGTAGGCGGCACGCACGCTGCGGGCTGGGGTCGAGCGGGCGAGTTGCCGCTGGTGTGCGAAGACATCGGCCGGCACAATGCGATCGACAAGCTATGGGGCCGCTGTATGTTGGCCGGATACGAGCCGGACGAAGGGATCGTCGTCACCACCGGCCGTATCAGTTCGGAGATGCTGACGAAGGTCGCCAGCGTAGGGGTTGCCATAGCTGCCAGCCTCACCTCACCTACAGGGCTGGCAGTGCGACTGGCGAGGGCATGGAACGTAACCCTGGCGGGCTACGTGCGGCGCGATAGCCTTAACGTCTATGCCGGCGCCGACCGGGTGAGAATCGACGCTTGAGGAGGCTGTGGATGCGAAGCGTTGACGAAGTTCGTGCAGCTCTGAATCACAATTTCAAAGATTTGATGGACTGCATCGGACAGCTCACGGAGGATGAACTGACAAATTGCGCCGTCAGCGGTGGGTGGACGGCCAAAGACGTGATCGCCCATGTATGGGCTCGCTGCGACGAAAACGTGCGCACGGCGAGGGCGTGGCGTGCTGCACGGCCATGGCAGGAAGGGGTGGTGTTCGACGACAGTTGGAACGAAGCCCAAGTAGCCAACATGAATTGCCTGCCGCTCATCAGTGTGGTCGATGGGATTACGGGCGGGCATCGCAAACTCGTGCACCTTCTCGACATGGCAGACGATCATGCGTTGGGCCAGACCGGCAGATCGCCCTGGACCGGCGATGAGATGACCCTCAGCGACTTCTTCTACCTCGCTGCGGAACACTACACAGAGCACATTGGCGACTTATGTAACTACCGCGAGCGCTGCCTCAAGGGGGACGGCCCCGCAGCCTGACGGATCACATCTTCTCGAAGGGGGCGTGCTTACGCCCCCTTTTTTTGTGCGCGCGTTCGCTCACCCTGCGAGGGTGAGCGCTTTATTCCCTATCACAGCCTGGATCCATTTAGCATCGCCTTTGGTGAGAATCCGCAGGGGTGCCAATCGAGTGGGTACGCTTCAAATCACGGCACCGTGTGGAACGGGACCGCAAATGACAGGCTTACATTCTCGCGCCTGCCCTACCAACCCGCAAGGCCTTTGATTTCAACTCACTGTGGACTGACGAAGTACAGCCCCTTTACCGTACTGTACAGGATAGAGACGGTGTTCTTCTGCCCAAATACGAAGACCGGGAGGCCGCTGTCGCCCCGGATCTGCTGCAGCGACCACGTGCCGTCCTTTGCTAAGCGAACGTAGTAGAAACCGTCCAGCCCATATGCGAGAAAGTGCAGCCGTTCCTCGCCGTCTTGAGCTACACCCTGGGGAACGAACATCGAATAGGGCGAGTACCGGTCGTCTCGGCCTATCAGTTTTGAAATCTCATCCCTGTTGAAGAGTGCCACGCCTGGCATCTCCCCCTGCGAGGAGATCCACGATGCCATTCTCACCGGGCCGCCGAACAGAAACAGGCAGTGGAAGAATCGCTTCGCTCCGGGCGCAATCTCGGCGTACTGGTCGTTCAACAGCCGCGAGGAGTTCAGTTGTCTTTCCTGCCAGGTCTTGCCCTGGTCAGCAGACATGCGGTAAATCGCGGCCTGCCCATGGAGGAACGCCACATGGTAAGCGCCCTGTCCGTCGATGCGGAACTGGAATAGCACGTCCATCGACGTGTTGTCCTGAGGAAACAGTCGATCATCGCCCAGGTAATAGCCGTCGCTGGGCGAACCGCGACGCAGGGTCAGGATGATCAGATCGCCCTGTGGATCGAATTGGGCCTGATACCCTTCGAAGTGCACTGAGCGATCCACCGGCTTCATCCTAACCATCCCGCTGACCTCAGTCCACTGCCCGCCCGTTTGGCACAGCGGGTGAAACGCGTCGTCTTCATCCACCCACAGAACACAGGCCTTGCCATCCGGGGCAGTTAGTAGGCTGGATTGGTCCGCCCTGTTGCCAGTGCTGGTGGGCAGCGCCACCGCTTCTGACCATCCTCCGCTGGCAGGACGTTGCTTGTGCCAGAGCTGGCCACCAAATGACTGCCAGATCACATGGAGAGTGCCTTGGCCATCCTCCGTCATGCTGTAGTAGACCGGATTGGGTTTCTTGAACCCCGCGATCTCAGTCGGCTCAAGCGTCGTATTTGACAGGTTGATCGGAAACGGCGCGCCGGCCTTTGCGGCATCGGTAGGTGCGGGTAGGGGCGCCGCCGTGACGGCCGCAACCGTGGCTGGCAGCGTTGGCTGCGTTGACGTCTGTTTGGGAGCGGGCTGAAGCGTTACAGTCGGCGGCTGGCGGTTGGTTGACTGGGAAGTGGTGACTGGGGCCTGCCCCACGCAGCCGGACAAGCTGGCGAGTATGAACAGCAGACCAATCATCCGAGTAACCTGGTGCGGTGATGAATTCATTCTATTCTCCCTTCCGGTTCGATGCGGTCCTGGCCCAGTCCGTTCAGGGATAGTTCGACGATGCAGAACTCGACCGGGGGCGAACCAGCCCTCGTGCACCCAGTGAGGATCGGGGCTCGAGCTGGCGGCGTCTTGACAGTCATCGCCTCAAAACGACGGCAGTTGCGAAAGGTAGACGTCAACGAATCCGGGATTCTCGAAAAACCGTGAACGTCTGTCCCCCGGTAGCGGTAGGCATCCCGCCGGATTGTCGTTTCGGTCATTCGAGCGTCGTTGACGCTGCACACCGCATCCGGGTCTGCACCATGATGGAGCAGTAAGGCGACGACGGGCGCAGAAGGCTTCTGGAGCGCCAAGTACAGCGGGCTCAAAAGCTCGTATCCGAAGGTTGTTTCCTGCTTGAAGGCGTCGTTGACAGGTGCCCCGTGTTGGATCAACGCCAAGACGGAAGGGGCGTCATCGAAGATTACCGCCCAATGGAGAGGGGGCAGATGCCGGCTGCCAATTTTTTTGTTTGCTGAGACACCCCTGTCAAGCAAGAAGCTAACCAAGCGACGATCTCGGTTTTCTAGAGCAAACCACAAGGGAGGATAGTCATACCCATTTTCAACCCTGGACGGCGCGTTCGGGTTGGCACCTTTCTTTATCAAGGACGCCGCCAACTGCCCCAGTCCGTATTCGCACGCCAGGAGCATCACTGCGTCCAGTCGTGTGATTCCATGGTCGGGCCTGAGAACCGGCATCAAGAGCATGAAAAGACCGCCGCCCAAAACGACCAAGGCGATCACCACTATGAGCGTAATCTTGAGAACAAGTGCCACAACCAGGATCGCAGCCACAAGCCCCAGTGCTTTGATACACCCGTGGGGTTGGGATTCCATGGATTCTTCCTCTAGAGATGACGGTATGAAGTGGTGCCCAAGGCCTCTTCCTTGTTGCGCACGGGTCCGGCAGCAACACGACGCTTTCGGAGGTCCTTACCTTTGCACAGCAGGAGGTAGAGGCGGGTGTAGTGAAGGCGCCAGAGCTCTTGCGTGTGCTCGCCGTCGTTGGCTGACATGTAGACGGTACCGCCCACGTCACCGATCACACAGGGTTGCTCCAGCCGGTCCCGGGGAAGATGTCAGCCACCAGGTAGGTGCCGGCCGCCGTGCCGTCGGTGCGCCACAACTCCACGCCATGCTCAGGGTCCTGGATGGAGAAGTAGAGGACACCGTGAGAGACTAAGGAGGGGCCAGGCCACCAGCCGCCCGTGCCCGGGTAGATGTCTTTGAGGAGGAAGGTGCCCTCAGGCGTGCCGTCACTGCGCCATATTTCCCAGCCGTGGCTGCCATTGTCCGCGCCGTACAGCACCAGGCCGCCGAGTGCACGAGTGAATCTGGATCGGAAGAAGCGGTGGGATTGGCGTCGAGGATCAGCGAGGTGCCCGCCTCGGTCAGATCCGTGCGCCAGATCTCTACGCCGTGCATACCATCATCGGCTTCGAAGCAGAGCCAGGCGCCACAGGGCACGAATTCGGACGGCACGGATTGGGCGGCGCCGGGTTTGGTATCTTTGACCTGCTCGTGCCGGTACCCGTGCCGTCACTTTGCCATAGTTCCGCGCCATGCGACCCGTCATTAGCCTGAAGACCAACCGGCCGGCAAAGACGGTCATGTGGGCGGGGTAGGAGTTACCGTTCGGGCCGATATCTTTCACCATGTTGGTGCCGGCCGGGGTGCCGTCACTGCGCAACAGCTCGAGTCCATGTACGCCGTCATTCAGCCTGAAGTAGAGCGTGTCATTCATGACTGCCAGGTCGTAGGGCGCCCCACTTGCGAGCCCCGGTACGGTATCCACCACCATCTGCGTGCCGTCAGGCGTGCCGTCTGTGCGCCAGAGTTCCCTGCCGTGCGTATCATCTTCCGCGGCAAAGTAAATCAGACTGTTGAGGACCGTCAAAAACTGGGGCGAAGAGCCCCTGACGCCCGGGTAGATGTCCTTGAGTCGGATGGTGCCCTGCGGAGTGCCGTCGGTAGTCCACAGCTCGCAACCGCCGGCGTCGTCACACGCCTGGAAGTAGAGGGTATCGCTAAGGACGGTGAGTAGAGTAGGCGAGGAGCTGCTGATGCCGGTCCGGATGTCTTTGACCTGCCGGGTTCCCTCGAGGCTGCCGTCGCTCACCCATAGCTCACGGCCATAGATGCCATCGTAGGCGCTGAAGTAGAAGCGGTCGCCGGCCGCCGTGATGGGACCGGGGTCCGAGCCGCCTGCGTGGTAGGCGTAGTCGACGACGGATGTGCCGGCAGGGGTGCCGTCGCTGCGGTAGAGGGCGACATTGGCGCCGGCAACGCCGGCAAAGTAGAGGCTGCCGTCCATGATACTGAGGGAGTGAGCAATCGAGTCACCGGCGACGGAGACGTTCACGGCGAGCTGCGTGCCGTCGGGCGTGCCGTCGGTGCGCCACAGTTTCTGGCCAGACGTGTCGGCGGCGGCGGTGAAGTACAGCCAGCCGTTCAGAATGGCCCCGCTCCGCGGCCGCGAGTTCGGCGGCGCCGGCCGTGATATCTTTGAGGAGGAAGGTGCCCCCGGCGGTGCCGTCGCTCTGCCACAGCTCCAGGCCGTGATCGGGGTCATAGCCGCGGAAGTAGAGCCGGCCGTTCAGGACCCCCATCACACCAGAGCCGTGGAAGCCCGAACCGGCCCCCGGGACGGCGTCTATTAACAGGTAGGTGCCATCGGCGGTGCCGTCACTGCGCCACAGCTCAAGTCCATGTATGCCGTCATTGGCAGAAAAGTACAGGGTATTGCTCATCACCGTCATGGCTCCCGGGTAGGAGCTATCGGAGCCGGTCGGCCGGATGTCCTTCAACATGTAGGTCCCGTCTGGAGTGCCGTCGCTGCGCCAGAGTTCCTGGCCCAGTACGCCGTCAGTGGCGCTGAAGTACACGACGCCGTCCCACACCTGAAGGTTTAGCGGATTCGTAGGACCGTCGCCGGAGTCAGTCGGCGCCGCGCTGGGTGCCGGCGGCGGTACCGTCGCTGCGCCAGAGCCAGCCGCCGTTGCCGTCTGCGCCGGCGGCCGCAAAATAGAGCAGGTCACCATAAACGGCAAGGTATGCCGGTGAGGAGCCGAATTCCGGCTCCAGGTCGACGACCATGGCGGTCCCGTCAGCAGTACCGTCGCTGCGCCATAACTCCCCGCCATTCACGCCGTCGCTGGCGTTGAAGTACAGTTGCCCGGCATCAGCGGCAAGGTACTGCGGGCTGGACCCACCCGAAGGGCTGATGTCCGCAACCACTGTGGTGCCGGCGGCGGTGCCGTCGCTGCGCCACAGCTCATCCCCGTACACGCCATCGTTGGCGCTGAAGTAAAGGGTCCCGTTCACTTCCGTGAGCCACTGCGGATTGGCGTAGGGGCCGGGTAGTATTGATGTCTTTGACGAGGCTGAGGGCGGGCGAGCCGGGTGTGATGGGCGGCGGGAAGCTGGATGCAGGGACATCGGCCGACGGCCGCGCCGGCTCCAGAGCTTGAGGCGGCAAGCCGGCCGCGGATGCTGGATGCGCACAACGGGCAGGGAAGGGCAGGGCGATGACGAGGGCGAGCCCGATGCAGGCGGCGAACCGCGCCACCGGACGGCGAAAGAGTGGTAAGGTCACGAAAGCGCTCCTTGGGCGAAGGGGCAGGCGAAACAGGCGTTGAGCCGGTAGCCTGCACAGTAGACGGCATTATTATCCCGGCAAGACAGAGTCAAATGGCCGGTTTCCAGCGCGCATCCATTTGCCGATCCTCGCGTGGTGGTGGGGCCGGTGCTTCCAGCTGACCGGCGCCGAACTCGCTTTGTAAGAAGACCAGCAGTGCGTCGAGACTGCCGAAGCTCTTGCACTCACTCGTCTGCGTGTTCTCGAGCGAAGCGTGCCAGTTTGTCTCGGCCGAGTCGGCCGGCCGCCAGAGGCGCAGGAGATAGGATGTGTAACACCTGCTTTGGTCCGCCATAGTGCACTCCACCAGACTCCTCGCCCTGTTGTCGTCGAGTTCTTCGTCGGTCCGGCGCCAGTATCACGGAGCCAGCGTTACGAAGCCCTTGGCTGCTCCATCCGTGAGATTCTGTTCAACCGCCAGGTGCAGCGCATTGGCGTCGCTGAGTACCTGGAAGACGATCTGGCCCTGAGCAGCCGCCCCTGGCGCAATGGGTCTGATGAGGTCGTCGCCGATATAGGCCCCATAATGCTCAAAGAAGCGGCCGTAGTCGTCGGTCAGGTAGAGGTTGCTGCCGCAGCAACCAAAATTCAGCGGGGCCGAGCCACGGTTCCTGGCGGTGACGTCGAGCACCACGAACTTCTTGCCCGTGTCTGGTTGGCTGTATCTCCCGTCTGACGGGTAGGCCACTCTGGTGACCGTCAACTCCAGCGCACCCACCCGCAGCGGTACCCCGACCGCTGCCATTTCCAGCTCGCTTCCCGCCGGTCCAGCATTGAGCCGAGCGATAATCTCGGCCGTTCCCAGGCGCACATAAAGCCTCTGCGGCGGAGGCGTGTTGAAGGTAACCTGCTGTGCTCCCGGCTGCTCGGCGTCAAGGAAGAAGAAGAGGCCGTTCACTCCCGTCGGAACCCGGTACCCCATCTTGAAGTGGAGCCGTTCGCCCGGCGACAGCAGCATTGGCCCATCTACGGTCGAGAAACCAAAAGCTGTCGTTATCGATTGGTCGCGCTGGTAACGCTGCCCGGTCACGTCCTCGAGCCCCATGCTTTGGCCGCTGATGCGCTGGATCTCTCTGCCCTCGTTGACCACCACCACGTCCACCAACATTCGGGTCCAGGGGGACGGCAAAGCCTCGAGGCGGGCGCTGGGCCTGCCCCATTCCCAGCCTGCCACGTCCAGCGCCAGGCCGTTGGCGTGCGCCACTGCCCCCGGCTCAACCGCGCCCTGGGGCACAGTGAGTACTCCGGCCGGGCCGCCTACGCTGATCGGGTCCGAACCTAACGCCACCTCGATGGCGCCGCTGCCGGCGAATACGGGCATGAAGACAAGGGTGAAGTCCCTGGGCAGATTCGGGTACAGGAAGAAGAACTGATCGCGCTGCTCGACGGCCCGGCTGCAGTTCGGCTAGCTGCCCGAAGGGAAAACGCACCAGATAGTCGTAGGTGATCGATAGGTCGGGCGGATATTCAACTCCGCCCGCACGCAGCTTGAGATCCGAGAAGGGCGACAAGACCAGCCGCTTCGTGCCCCGGTTGAGAATCATGGTATCGACCATGACCAGTTTGTTGCCCGGCGATAGCCTGGTGCGCTCATTCGGCTCGGGCAAAGCCATCGAGAGCACGATCAGGCCGACATTGCCGTTCACTGCCTCTTCGTGGGGCCTCCCGAGTAGCGTCTTGCCGTCGGTTGCGGGTGAACCTGCGTTGGAAGCCAGGGTGGCCACGGCAGTAGGCGCTTGGCGGGTTGGGGCCAGGGTGGGGGCTGCCGTAGGGCCTTGCCGGATCGGGGCGGCGGTAGGCGCGTTCCGAACTGGGGCTGCGGTGGGCGGCGCAGCAGCCGGTTTCTGCGCCGGAGCCGCGGAGGCCACGGCCGTTGGCGGTCTGGGCGTTGCAGAAGGCTTCTGCGCCTGGGTTGCCTGTCCAACGGCGGCTGGCGCCTGTGACGTGCCAACTTGCACGAGACCGCTGATATCCATCTGGCTGTTGCCCGGCCATGTGAGTTTGAGGCTGCTGGTAGCGCCTTGCGGTACGGCGAAGATCAGCACGAACTGGTCCTCGGGCATCTGAACAGCTGCCAGGCGGGCCTGCAAGCCATCGGCGGCCGTCACATAAACGTCGTGCGAGCCTGCGGGCAGGTAATTTATCACTTCCGAGAAGAGATCGCCGCTGATCTCGCTTATCGCCCCCCCTTCTCGACGGGCGAGCCAGAGCGCCAGCACACGGTAGCCCTCCTTGGCTGCATTGCAGCCCGCCACGGCGGTAGAGCACCCCGCAGGGAAGCGGTCGAGCAGCTCGGCCCGCTGGATCAGGACTGGGCCGGCCTTGGTCTTGAGCGGCACCGGCGCTCTGACGGCGGCCGGCTGATTGCGCGCCGCCGGTACGCCCGCCGCAGCGGAGGGCTGGCTGCCGCCCCTGTTGGCACCGGCGATGGCGATGGCAATGGCGGAAATCATGCAGACAAGCAGCACGACTCCACCGGCGATGGCAAACGGTAGCGGCAGTCGCCGAGGCTGGGTGCGCTGAGCCGGCGGCGTGCGGTAGACTGTCGGGGCTAGCCCTGCCAACACGGGAATCGCGGGCTCTGCGTCGGCGGCACCCGGCTCTGTGCTGGGATATGTGCTCATGCCGGGCGCAGAGGGACTTTCCGACCGGGCGGGGGGAGTGTGCTTGCCCGCCGGGATCCGAGCAGTCGACAGCCGGGCCAGCGCACCGGCTATGGCTGGCGCATCAGCAGGTGAAGCGGTCTGCATCAACGACAACGCCTCGCTCATGCTCGAATCCGCTGCTTCCAGGTCGCCCGTCTGCTCCCGGCTCTGCCCGAGGCGAAATAAAGCCCAGGCGGCAGTGCGTTGATCACCGCATGCTTTCGCCAGGTGGGCGCCCTGGCTCAGCAGCAGCCGCGCCAGATCGTAGTCAGCCTTGCGGCAGTGAACGCCAGCCAGTCGATAGCAGGCAAGCGCCAGACTGCTCTCGTCATTCAGAGCGGCAAGAGCAGGCAAGGCCTGGTGGTAAAGCGCCCAGGCTTCCTGTAGATCGCCTGCGTCTTCAGCCTGCATGCCCACCCGGAGAAGACGCCCGGGACCGGTCGTTTCGCTACCTGCACTGTCGGACAACTCACCTTGTAGCCCTAGCCAGGAAGCAGCGGCAGCGCCTTCGGATCGAAGGCGGGCCACCGCTGCAGCGTTCGGACTGCCGAATCCTTCCCCGGTCCAGGTGAGGGGCGCGGCTGGCAGCGGGCCAGGTGCAGGCTCACCTTTGGTGCCAGCGCTGTCCGATGCTGCACCGCCGGCCGTTGCGGGCGCCTCCGATTCCAGAGCGGTATCTGTTGCCCGGGCCGGAATTGAGTTTGCACTGGTTGTGTCAGCCACCGATCCAGTTGGCTTGCTGGCCGCATCCCTGGCTCGCTGCCGTCTGACCGCCTCGAGCGTGTAGGAGGCGTTGAAACCACCACTGACCGAGCCACCCGGCCCGACCAATCCCGCCGCCGGCAACGGCTCACCACTGAGAGAACTACCTTCGAGAAAGCGAGGGCTGGCAGCAACATCGGTATAGCCCCGGGCAGCCTCGAAGGCCGATCGAAGGGCTGTCAGGGCCGCGGCATCAGACATTTGAACGGCCAGGCAGTAGACGTTCTCCCGGCCTTCCAGTGTGGCCCGCGTATCGCCCTCGAAGAGTGCAGCGCCGGGCAGCGCCGCCGAATCGGCGACTTGCCAGAATACTCTCCAACAAGCGCCACCGTAGTCGCCCGAGTTCACCTTGTCGATGTCGAATCGGATGCCCAGCGTGGGGCCGCTGACCTTCATACGCACCTTCCTTCCACGCTGCCCCTGGTGCGCCCGAGCACGCAGGCTAAGCGCTCGCCGCGCTGGTGTGGCGATCTCAGGGTCTGGATCCGCAACCCCAGATCGGCCAACGTTTCCTGAACTCTTCAACGGGATTCGCGAGCGCTGCAGATACCCCCCAGCCGGAAGTCGCGGGACCGTGGGTCGGAAGCATCTTGCGTGGCGCTCCTGACCAGCGCTTGGAGAGCGAGGGGCCCACCGATGCGGCCTACCGTGCGCACCAGCACGGCGGCGGTATCTACGGCCGATTCGTCGCTGCGCTCGGTGTAGAATCCTGATGCTGGCCAGGATCGCAGGTACGGCCGCTTCACCCATCGTCACCAGCCGGTCAATCCGCTCCCTACGTTCGCCGTGCCAAATGGGTCGCTGCAATGCTCGTTCGCAATCTCGGTTAGCAGACCGGCCAAGGCTGTGTCGGACGCAGGGGCTGTAGTGGGCGGGGCAACAGTGGTTGCGGGCAGTGGGAGAGGTGTGGGAGCAACGGCGGGCGTAACGGCAAGTGCTACGGCCGGCGCTGCAACTGGGCGGGGGAGCGGCGCCGGCCGTAGCCGCGGGCTCGGGCAGGACAGCGGCGGGGCCTAGGGACGTTCCACCCGTGGCAGGCGGCATGAGTTGCGGCATCGCCCAGCCTCGCAGGCCTCCCAGTCGGGCAGCGCTTTCGCGGCAGTACGTGCTACGTAAGGATCGGTGTCGCTGCGCAGTGCGGCGATCAGCGGGGCAGCCGACACTCGCCGATGAACCCAAGGGCGGAGCGGAGGCCGCTCTCACCTCGGCGTCGTAATCCTGTAGGTTTGCTATGAGCTGCGCCACCCCCGGCGCGCACAGGGCCGCCTCGCCTTGAAACAGCGCCAGCTGGGCCAACCCATCGGCCCCTGCGGCCCGTGCGCGGCTGTCCGGGTCGTGAAGAGCGGCGGCCAGCAGCTGCGCCGCCTGCGCGCTGCCGACCTGTGCCAGCGTCCGAGCGGCGTTGGCGGGTGAATAGGCGGCGCGGTGGTCGCGCAACGCAGCAGCAAGACCGGCCAGGTCGCCCGATTCGCGCAGATGGGCCGTCCTGGCCGGCGGGATCGTGTTGATGCGCCAGAGGCCGAGGATGGGCAGCGTGATTACCGGTGCAATAAAAGAGAGCAACGCCAGCCCACAGCCGTACATCAGCCCGAGTTGGCTTGACAGACGGTAACCGACGATTGGGCCGCCTACGTAGGCTCCCACCCACAACAGCGCCGCCAAAATAGGGACAATTGCTGGTGGCCGGCTGCCACCGCTTGCCATCAAAATCATACCAAGCAGCCAGGCTGCGCCAAGCGCGATGGCCAGGCCGCGGAGTCTCATCTCTGCCTTACGCTCAACCATGATTCTCTCCTTGGCGCTCAGCGCCCTTTGCGCGCCTGTTGAACGCCATAAACCAGGCCAATAGCGCCGCAAACGATGGCGCCGACAAATGCGATCCAGGAGCCGCCCGATTGCGAAGCGGTGTGAAAGGTGGCAAGCGTAAAGAGCAGCCCGCCAAAAAACAGCAGGGCGCTGCAGCCGAGGATCTTGCCCGTGCGATTCGATCGGCTCTGCATCGCTCCCGACAGCAGGGTCTGCGCCTCGAGGAGAGGTATCCCCCTGGCAGTCATCTCGGCCAGGAGCTGCTCAGCCGGCCGGCCCTGCTGTACGCTGTGTTCGAGATACACTGCCCATTGGCGTCGTGAGCGCCGCGCCATATCGGCCGTCGGGCCTGCGGTCATGCTGCGCCTCCCCCTAACGATCCGCCAACGCCGCCGCGATTTGCTGCGCAAGCTGCCACGCTGCGGCAGCCGCGCACTTGCGTAGCAGGCTTTGTCCGCTGCCGCCAAACAACCCCATCGCCCCTTTCCCTGTGGCAGTCAGGTGCGCCACCGGGAACTCCCCGTCAAACAGGCGGCCTTCTACCTCGAGAGTGGCCGCGCCGGTAACGCCGGTCAGGAAATAGCGAGCAGCCTGATTGCCCTCGTCGATACGCACAAACTGCCCTTCGACCCAGGTGCCTGCCTGGTTCTGCCCATCCGACGCCTGGTGGATCTCGATCCCGCGCTTGGCCAGCTGCTTGCCCAACTCGGTATGGAATGCCTCCACCACCGGCCCCGGATCGAAGTGTGTCTTGATCAACGCCTGCTGGCTGTCGAAGGCTCTTACGGCGCACGCCTGGCCTGCAAGTTCCATGGTATCCTCCTTGACCGGGGTGGCTTGACCTTAGCTGCACTCACATATGCGATTACCACAAGGGCGTTAATTTATCGTGAAAGCTGCGGGTTCTACAGAATCTCGTGTATAATGGCCGCGTGTCCCGCCTCATTGTGAGCCTCTTCGGTGTGCTGAACATCACCACCGATGACCCGACTTGCACGCCCCACCTGGGTAGGAAGGATCAGGCTCTCCTGGCCTACCTCGCCGTCGAACACGGCTGTCCTCAGCGCCGCGAAACGCTGGCCGGGCTGTTCTGGTCCGAGCAGCCCGAGGCTTCGGCGCGGTCTGAGCCTTCGCCAGACGCTCCACCATCTGCGTTCGGTGCTCGGGGTGTCTTTCGCCAGCATAGCCGTCACTGCTCAGGACGTCCGGCTCGACCTGGGGAACGGCTGCCGGCTAGACGTGGCCGAGTTCGAAGGATTGCTGCGCACCTGCGACACTCACCTGCGCGCGGAGCGCTCAAGCTGTCCAGATTGCGTTGCGCGCTTGTGGCGAGCCGTCGAGCTATACCACGGCGATCTGCTGGCGGGCTTCCATCTCCGCGATAGCGTGGCGTTCGAGGAGTGGGCTGCGATGCGGCGCGAGCACTACCGTCAGGAAGCACTCGTCGGGCTGCAGGATCTGGTCGAATACCATATCCGGCAAGGGGCAGGCGATCTTGTGGAAAGTGCTGCCCGGCGGCTCATCGAGCTGGATCCCTATCGGGAGGACGCGCACCGCCAGGTCATGTTGACCCTGTCCGCTCGTGGCCACCGTGCCGGTGCGCTGCAGCAGTATGAGGCGCTGCGTAGCCTGCTGGCGACAGAACTCGGCGTGGCGCCCGAAGGTGAAACGACGCGACTGGCCGCCCAGATCCGTCTGGAGCAACTTGCCACCAGAGTGCCCTCGGGCGCTGTACACGCCGCGTCTCGCCCTCGCCGGCCCGACAGGCCATCCGCGTGCCGGTCCCAGTGGCATGGCGTTTGTCGGCCGGGAGCGTGAGTTGGCGCTCCTGCAGGGCCATTGGGACAGGGCCCGCCGCGGAAAGGGAGGCATCGTTCTCGTCAGTGGCGAAGCCGGGCAGGGCAAGACCGTGCTGCTCGTGGAATTTCCGCGTCGTGTGCAGATAGCGGCCACCGATGTCCTGGTTGTTGGGGGAGCGGTAATGCACAGACCGGCATGGGGGATCCTTACCTGCCGTTCCGCGAGATCCTTGGCCTTCTTTCAGGCGACCTCGAGTCGCGCTGGCCGGGCGGCACGCTTAACCCCGAACACGCCTCTCGTCTCTGGCACCTGATCCCGATTACGCTGCCTGCGCTCGTCGAGCACGGCCCAGAGCTCGTCGGCAGCTTCGTGCCCGCGCCTGCCCTGCTACGCCGGGCTGCGGCTTATCTGGGCACGAAGCGGCCGGTGGCGCCCTGGTTCGGCGCCGTACAACGCCTGGCCGAGAGCCGGCCTGCCTCGGGAATCGTGCAGTCCAACCTGTTTGAGCAGTTTGGCGCGCGTGCTCCAGGCCATAGCCCGTCGCCGTCCGCTCCTCGTGCTGCTCGACGATCTGCAATGGGCCGACCTCGGTTCCATCAGCCTCTTCTTTCATCTGGCGCGGGCCATCGAGGGCAGCCCCATCCTGCTTGCCGCCGCCTACCGGCCCGCAGAACTGGCTCTCGGCTGTCCACCTGGATTGACCAGGGCGCGCAACGGCACGCCGGCTGCCGAACGCCACCCGTTGACCGCCGTCATCAACGAACTCAAGCGGCGCTGGGGCGACGTAGAGCTGGCCCTCGATGCGGCGGAGGACCAGGGGTTTATCGACGATCTACTCGACAGCGAGCCGAACCGGCTTGGGGCCGCATTTCGACGCACCCTGTTCCGGCAGACGCACGGCCATCCGCTCTTCACGGTCGAATTGCTCCGCGGGATGCGGAGCGCGGCGACCTGATCAGGGCGAGGATGGTTGCTGGGTAGAGGGCGCCAGGCTGGACTGGGATGCCCTGCCGGCGCGGGTCGAGGCGGTAATTGCCGAGCGAGCGGGGCGCGTGCCGGCCGCGCTGCGCAGGATCCTGGATGCTGCCAGCGTTGAGGGTGAGACCTTCACGGTTGAGGTGGTAGCTGCGGCCACCGGCCTTGACCGGGGGCAGGTGCAAGCCTGGCTCAGCGGAAACCTGGACACGCAGCACCGCCTGGTGCGCGCCGAGGCCGTTCGCCGCCTACCTGCAGGATCCGTGACCCAATACCGTTTCCGCCACATCCTGTTCCAACGCTTTGTCTATCAGGCCCTGGATCCCGTAGAGCGTGTCCGGCTGCATGAAGCCGCCGGCGAGGCGCTGGAGCGTCTCTGGACCGGCACGCGCGACGAGGCGGCCGTGCAGATGGCCCATCACTTTGAGAAGGCCGGGTTGGCTGTAAAGGCGATTGGCTACCTGGCACAGGCCGGGGCCCGCGCCGTGCGTCTGGCGGCCAACCAGGAAGCCATCCGTCACTACCGGCAGGCGCTGGATTTGCTGACGGCTCTGCCTGAGAGCACGGAGCGGGATCGCACCGAGCTCCAGCTCCAGATCGGTCTGGCCGCACCGTTGGTTGCCGAGAAAGGCTATGCTGCGCCCGAGGCAGAGCAGGCATGCGCCCGCGCTTGGGTTCTCTGCCGGCAGTTAGGCGATCCGCCTGAGCTATTTACAGCGCTTTTCTGGCTCGCCAGCTATTATGGCGGCTGCGCTCAGCACGCTACAACGCTCTCAGTGCTTGAACAGTTTGATGATGTAACAAAGCGGGTCGGGGATCCTGCCATGTTTGCCCTCGCGCAGTGGATGCGCGGCTGGCACGGCATGTTTCTGGGGAACTTTGTCGCGGTTCGGAGCCAGCTCGAGCACATGGTGGCTTATTATAGAGCGGAGCGGGATCACGCGCTGGCGTTTGTATACGGGCAAGATCCCGGTGTCGCCAGCCGTTCGAGCCTAGCAATTACGCTCTGGGCGCTTGGTTATCCCGAGCAGGCGCGCCGGCGGGGAGAAGAGGCCCTGCAGCTAGCTCGAGAGTTGCATGACCCGTACAGCCTGGCGCTCGCCCTCGCCCAGGGCGGCTGCCAACTCAGTTGGCAGGGCGACGACACGGCGGTAGAGCACGCCGCCGCTGAATGCATCGAGGTAAGCACCGCTCACTATTTCGGCTACTGGCACGCGGCAGGCATTTCCTTGCAGGGATGGGTCCTGGCGGAGCGGGGTAAGCCGTCTGAGGGTATTCGAGCCATGCTCGACGCTCGAGCCCAACATGAGGCGATTGGGGCGCTGGTGGCGCGGCCTCATCAATTCGTTGCACTGTCCGCAGCCTACTTGCAGGCGGGTCAGGTTGAGGCATCACAGGCGTCGCTGATCAAGATCCTGCGCGAGGTGGAAGCGAACGGCGAACACTACTGCACGGCCGAAATCCACCGCCTGCTGGGCGAGACTGCACTTGCGGCTACGAAGGCGGGGGATACAGTGGCCGAGGCGGAGGCCGAGTCGCATTACCGGCAAGCCATTGCCATCGCGCGCAGCCAGGCGGCCCGTTCCTGGGAGCTCCGCGCGGCCACCAGTCTGGCCAGACTCTGGCAGCGCCAGGGCCGCACGACAGAGGCCAGGGTTATGCTGGCCGAGATCTATAACTGGTTTACCGAAGGATACGACACGCGCGACCTCAAGGAAGCGCAGGCTTTACTGGAGAAGTTAGACTAGCGAAAGACGGGCGCCATGATCCCTCTTCGCCACACGGACACGAGGTCACGATGAACAAGTCGGTCGTTGTTGCCATTCTCACGTTCTTTCTGTTGGCATCGCTGTGCTCCGTACTGCCGTCTCTGCCGGGTCTGATCAGCTACCAACTCCTTGGCGGCAAGCAGAGCGAGGCAACGGCAGCGGTGCTGCGATCGACTGCGAGCGCCCAGAACTCCGCTAACACGACGGCCGTGCAGGACCAGTTCGCCAGCCGTGGGCAAGAGTTGTGCCGGGCAGCATACACAACTAAGGCCACGCCCTTGCCAGCCAATTCCCCGGTGGGTCCCTACATCGAGCTTGGGACCTGGACGTGCACGAACGCGGTTTGCCCCGAGAACTTCACACTATGGCCCGGCGACCTCCCCCAAGCGACAGACGTGCGGGCGATTATGTGCATCAAGCAGATCGGGAGCGATCTGACGTACTATGAGGTCTCCAAGGGCGGCCAGAGCATGCAATGGCGCATCGATTGGGACGTCCGCCTCTTGCGCTGGCCCGACGGCGCGCTCCTGGCTGCACAGTCTTTTGCGGGGAAGAAGCCGCCTTCTTCATACGTCAACAGCTGGACAGATACGTCTGCCCGCGACGGCTACGAGCAGTGGGTCAAGTCGCTGCCGCAATGAGGTGTCCTGGGGCGATTTGGCGCTGGTGATCCTCAGCGAGGGCGATGTCGAGCACCCAGTGCAGCGAGTTTTCGATGCCCCAATGGCTGCGCACGGCTTGGACCAGGCGCCGGGCATCACCGTCCAGGCTGGAGATGAAGTATCGTTCTTGCGGGGTCGGCTCGTCGTTCATGGCCCCCTCCTGTTCCGAAACAGAATAGCCATTTCCGGCGGCCGTGTCTATCGCCCCCGTACTACCTCACCACTAACTGAATGCGTACGCCCTGCTCACCCTGCCGGCATCGGTTGCATTCACTACAGATTCTCCCACTGCCTTCCCCCTATGCTGGCCTCTGCACGGAGTACACGGAGTGCACGGAGGTCCTGGCAATGCACTATCCCTTTCAGAATGAGCCGTTCACCGATTTCAACCGGCCGGAAAACGACGAGGCGTTTCGCGAAGCGCTGGCGCGGGTCTGCAGCACGCTTGGGAAAACGTACCCGCTGGTGATCGGGGGCGAGAAGATAGAGACCGCGGAGACGTTCGCATCGACCAATCCTGCCGCCCCAGACCAGGTGGTCGGCCGGATGGCGAAGGCCGGCGTCGATCTGGCCAACCGCGCCGTAGAGGCGGCCGATGCCGCGTTCGAATCGTTGGCGGCGTGTGCCGTACGGCGAGCGGGCAGGCTATCTGTTCGAAGCCGCCAAACTGATGCGGCGGCGCAAGCACGAGTGGAGCGCCTTGATGGTGCTCGAGGTCGGCAAGCCGTGGGCCGAAGCCGACGCTGACACCGCCGAGATGATCGACTTTCTCGAGTTCTATGCGCGCGAGATGATGCGCCTCGGTCCGCCGCAGCCGACGGCCATGCGTGCGGATCGCAGCGTACAACTGCACTACGTGCCGCTCGGGGCCGGGGTCGTCATCCCGCCGTGGAATTTCCCCGGCGCAATCATGACCGGCATGACTTCGGCGGCGCTCGTGGCGGGAAACACGGTCGTGTTGAAGCCCGCCAGCTCGTCGCCGGTCATCGCCGCGTGGCTGGCTCAGTTGTTCAACGACGAGCTGCACCTGCCGCCCGGCGTGCTCAACTTCCTGCCGGGACCGGGCGGGAGCGTGGGCGATGCGCTGGTGGACCATCCCCGCACGCGCTTCGTCGCGTTCACCGGCAGCAAAGAAGTGGGGCTGCGGATCTTCGAGCCGCGCCGCGCAACTGCAGCCGGGGCAGCTCTGGCTGAAGCGCACGATCCTCGAGATGGGCGGCAAGGACACGATCCTGGTGGACGAAACGGCGGATCTCGATGCGGCGGCCGAGGGGATCGTGGCCTCAGCGTTCGGGTTCAGCGGCCAGAAGTGCTCCGCCTGCTCGCGCGCCGTGATCGTCGACGCCGTTTACGATGAGGTGCTGGAGAGGATTCGCGAGCGGACGGCGGCGCTGAAAGTTGCAGACCCGGCGACTGGTCCGCAGGTGGACATGGGTCCGGTCGTGGAGAATTCCGCCCTGAGGAAGCACCTGGAATACATCGACGTGGGCAAGTCGGAAGGGCGGTTGGTAACCGGCGGATCCCCCATCGCATCCGAAACGAACGGCTACTACCTGGAGCCGACCGTGATCGCCGACGTGGCTCCCACCGGCCGGTTGGCGCAAGAGGAGATCTTCGGCCCGGTGCTGGCGGTCATCCGGGCGAGCGACTTTGACCAGGGGCTCGAGATCGCGAACAACACCCAATACGGGCTGACCGGCGCGGTCTACTCGCTGCGGCGCGACCGGCTGGAGCGGGCGCGGCGCGAGTTCCACGTGGGCAACCTTTACTTCAACCGCAAGTGTACCGGCGCCCTGGTGGGGAGCGAGCCCTTCGGCGGGTTCAACATGAGCGGCACCGACTCCAAGTCAGGGGGCAGCGACTATCTGCTGCTCTTTACGCAAGCCAAAGTAAGCAGCGAGATGACCGTCTAGCGGTCAAGAGAGAAGCGGAGAATGCGAACGATCATCACGGGTGGAAGCGGCATGATTGGCCGCGCCCTGGCAGCCAGCCTCGCCGCCGATGGGCAGGAAGTGATCATCCTCAGCCGGTCACCCGAAGGCGTCACGAAGCTGCCGCCGGGTGTGCGCGTCGAGCGTTGGGATGGGTGCAACAGCGGTGCGTGGGCCGACCTGATTGGAGACGCGGCCATCGTAAACCTGGCCGGGGAGAACCTCTCGGGACGACTCTGGACGCAGCGGCGCAAGCAGGCGATGCTGTGCAGCCGCCTGGATCCCGGTGAGGCTTTGACCGAAACCATTCTGGCGAGCTCAGAGCGGCCGCGTGTGGTGATCCAGGCTTCCGCGTCCGGCTACTACGGGCCACACGAGGACGAGGAGATCTCCGAGGACACGAAGGCGGGGAGGGATTACCTGTCCAACATGGCCACGCTGTGGGAAGACTCGACGCGCCGGGTCGAAAGCGTGGGCGTGCGGCGCGCGATCATCCGCTCCGGGATTGTGCTGAGCCGCGAAGGTGTCACGCTGCCGCTGCTGGCGCTTCCCGTGCGGATGTTCGTCGGGGGACCCCTTGGGAGTGGGCGGCAGTGGCTGCCGTGGATCCATGTCCACGACGAGGTGCGGGCCATCCGCTTCCTGATTGACGATGAGACTGCCGGAGGACCGTTCAACCTCTGTTCGCCGCAGACGCTCCGGTTCCGCGAGTTTGGGCAGACGCTGGCGCGAGTTCTCGGCCGGCCGTACTGGCTCCCGATACCGGGTCCGGCGCTCCGGCTGGCGCTCGGCGAGATGTCAATTGTCGTGCTCAAGGGACAGCGGACGATGCCGTGCCGGTTGCTCGAGCGCGGCTTCACCTTCCGCTACCCAGATGCAGAGACTGCGCTTCGAAACCTGTACCATCGGGAGCGTGCATGAAACTAGAACGCCGAGAGGCCCCCGCCTTGGCCGCAGCCATCCTGATCCCTCTGCTCTCGGGAGTGCTGGGGGGAATTGCCACGTCGCGATCGGTTCGCACCTGGTACAAGGGGCTCAGGAAACCGCGCTGGAACCCGCCGGCGCAGCTATTTGCGCCGGTGTGGACCCTGCTGTACCTGCTGATGGGTATCGCGTCCTACCTGGTATGGCGAGAAGGGGATGAGCGGCCGGACGTCAAAACGGCGCTGGCAGCCTACGGCGCGCAACTGGGGCTAAACATCGGCTGGTCCTTTATCTTCTTCGGCGCCCACCGCGTCGACCTGGCGCTGGCGGAGATCGGACTGCTTTGGGCCGCGCTTGCGACCACCATCGGCGCATTTCTGCGAGTGTCGCGACCGGCGGCGCTGCTCATGCTGCCCTACCAGTTGTGGGTAACCTTTGCGTCGGCTCTCAACGCTGCCATCTGGCGGTTGAACCGTTGACCTCGGCGTGACAGCCCAGAGGGGCGGAGACGGCCGGTGTTCCCACTTGGCTCTTTTTTTGTCAGCCAGCGCGACCTATGCTATATCTTGAGCGGGCGCAGTGACGGATACGCGCCCATGGGAAGTGCATATTGGCCAGTTTTTGGTTGTCGCACCAGATCTCGCTCATCGTGTTCCTGAGCGTGGTGCTGGTGATCGCGATCAGTAATCTGATCGTCCTGCGCCGCCTGCGCAGCTATCCACCCCCGCCTCGCTACCCTCGTGTCTCGATCCTCGTGCCGGCGCGCAACGAGGCGACCAACATCGAGGTGTGTTTGCGTTCGCTGCTGACGCAGGAATATCCCAATTATGAAGTGATCGTGCTCGACGACGCGTCGGAAGACGCGACGCCGGCCATCATCTTGCGATTGCAGGCCGAATTCCCGCGCTTGCGGGCACTGAAAGGGAAGCCACTGCCGGTGGACTGGCTGGGCAAGCATTGGGCCTGCCAGCAACTCGGCGAGGCTGCTGTGGGGGAGATTCTGCTCTTCACGGACGCCGACACACAGCACGGGCCACAAACGCTGCTCCATGCCGTGTCGGCGCTGTTCGCCGAAGGGGCCGACCTGCTGACCGCGATCCCGCGTGAAGAGACAGTCACCTGGGCCGAGAAGCTCACGATCCCCATCATCCCCTGGAGCATCCTGGTTTTTCTGCCGCTGGCGCTCGCTTACCGGCTGCGGGTGCCCACCCTTTCCAGCTCGATCGGCCAGTTCATGATGTATCGCCGGCATGCCTACGAGGCGGTCGGGGGTTATGCCTCGGTGCGACTGGACGTGGTGGATGACATCGCCATGGGCCGGCGGATCAAGGCTGCGGGATTCCGGTGGCACCTGGCCGACGGGGTGCGTGACGTGCGCTGCCGGATGTACCACAACTTCCACGAGGTGTGGGAAGGGTTCACCAAGAACGTCTACGCCTCGCTCGGCTCGAGCATCCCGGTGTTCGCCCTGGTGTGGCTGTGGATGCTCATCGCCTTCCTGGAGCCGGTCGTCGTGCTGGCGCTTTTCCTGCTCGGCGTCCCCGTGCCGGGAGCCTTCACAGAGCTGGCTGCGCTGGCTGTCGGGCTTTCAGCCCTGCTGTGGTTCTTCTCGCACTGGCGGTTCGGTTTCCCGCTCTACCTTACCGCGCTCTATCCGGTGACAATCGCCCTCTCCTTCACGATCGCGATGCGGTCGATCGTGCTCGCCACGACCGGACGCAGCACGTGGAAGGGGCGTACCCTCGCAAGGACCAAGCCTCGCTTCTGGTAGCCCCTTCCGGTAAGTCAGCTCAGCGCAGCTAGAACGAGTTGTCGCGCGTTGGCACGGCGCGCGTGCCTGTGGGCGACGGCACTGCAAGTGTGCCCCTCGGCAAGGGGGTAAGTGCCGGCGCAGCACGCGTGCCCGTCGGCACGGGGGTAGGCGACGGCGCAGCACGCGTGCCCGTGGGAGCGGTGGCGAGCGGCGCGACTGTGGCCGTGCCGGCCCGCGGAGTTGCAGTCCCCTCGAGCGGCATCATGCCAACGGTCAGCGAGGCCGTCATGCCGCGTTGGGCATGGCGACCCACCGGGCAGTACACCATATAGGAGCCGGCCGGCAGCTCAATCGAGAAGACGGCACTTTCCCCTGGCTCAAGATCGCGCTCTAACCCTTCATCCACACCACCGCCCGCGATGTGGAAGCTGTGCGGTAGATCGCCGGCGTTTGTGATCTCGAACTGCACGGCGCCGGGCATCACCCGCGACTCCATCTCGATCCGGAAATCGGTCAGCCGCACCGGCACCCGCCAGGGTGGCCCGATCTCTTCGGGCAAAACGGCTCGCTCGCCGGCTGTGGCCCAGAAAGCCTTCAGCGCCGTGTCCCAGGCTGCCCGCAACGTGTCTGGCCAGTTTTCCGAGAGGAACGAAGGCGCCTTCTCCATAACGCTCGCGTCGACGGCCAGGGTGACGCTGTGGTCGGCGATCGCGAAGCGCAACAGCCCCCACGGGATCGGGAGCAGACGCGAGGCAGCCTGGAGCGTGGCTGCCGGCGATACGACGGTGGCGCTGCGCACACGTGTGGCTATCATAGTGGCCGGAGCGCCGGTGGTGGCGGCAGCCGTCGCGGTAGCGGTGGTCGGAGGAGTCGTGGTCACGGCGCGGCGTGGATGCGGCAGACGCAGTGGGCTGCAGCGTGGCGTCGGGACTCATGAACGGGATCAGCACGGGCGGGACCCGCGTGGCGGCGGGTGCGCCGCGAGTGGCAGACACGGCGGCGCCCGTGCGGAGTGCGAACACCGCGTAGGCCACTCTGCCATTCTCCACGTCAACCATCAGATCCTGGAGCTGGCCCAGCACGCGCCGATCAGTTCTGTCCAGCAGCGTAAAGCCCCCCAGCGCAGTAGCGCGCACCAGGGCAAGCTCCCCACGCACTCCACGAGCATTCCCGGCCTCCTGCGTCACGCGCGGTGTGGTAGCCGCTGCGCACGCGTCGCGGGTCGCGTCGCAACCGCCGATGTAGCGGCCGGAGTGCTTGTGATTGCGGGTGCGCGGGTTGCAGGCGAAGTGCCTGACGCAGCAGGCGTTGCCGTGCCTGCCGCAGCGGTCCCGAGCCTGGGTAGCGGCCGGAGTGGCGGTGGCAGCCGGAGCAGCCGGCGTTCCCGTACGGACGACAGCCGTAGCGCGGCGCCGGCGTCACCAGAGCGCGAACCGGTTCGCGCTCCCAGAAGGTCTGTGCCGCCGAGCACACGCCTGCCAGCGAAACAGGCTGCGACCCATAGCGATCCAACCGGGGAGCGCGCTGCAGCGCGCGGGCGTCGCCGTCTAGCTCAAAGAGGGCGTCCCGGCCGTTGTATCGTAAAGCGGAAAATGGGACCGGATAGAGCTTTTCGGCTTCAACCAGCGGGAATCGTGGCGCGACCACGGCGCACACGACCTCACCGGTATTCAGGTCGACGGCCAGGTTATCGAGGTGGCCTGCTTCGCCCCCACCCACGAAGCGGACCGGCATGTCGAGCAGTTGCGACAGGCGAAACGACTGCCCGGCGCTCAGAAGTCCACCGCCACCCGCGGGCGGCGAGCCGGTAGGAGAAGCGCCCGTGCCGGGGCCCGTCTGGGCGCTCGCGGGGACAATGACCACCAACGCCAGCCCAAGCATCACCAGGACAGAAACGAGCGACGTGCGTCTCATCGGCCCTCCTATACGTTTTCTTCATGTTGTGTGCGGTTGAGTTATAGCAGCGGAGTGGGGTCAGTGTCAACGGGGGTTGCAGGGCAGGGGGTGGTGGCGCGGATGGCTCTCCTTTCGCGAACCGGAGGCCGGCCCCTCGTGGGCGTGTTGGTCGCGGCGCGGGGTGCGGCACCCGAATGCAGCGCGGTCGACTTTGATGCGGGTTGTGTGGACGACGGGGCGTCCTTCGAGACGGCCTGCGGCACGTCAGGATGGCTGAGTTAGTTATGAGCATCGATGCGAATGGTTCCGTCCAGGGGTGGTGACACAGCTCGGCACCCAACTGCGGGGTTCCGTAACCCTAGCTCTCACATAGGTGGCAACCCTTATCGCAACCATCGCTGCCGCAGGCCTCTCGAAGGACGCCCCGTCGCCCACCCAACCTCCATCCACGCGAGCCGCGCCGCGAACCCGGCAACGCGCCCGCGCTGCTTCCCGGCGCGCTGTTGGCATTGAGACAGCAAAGCTGCCCACCTGCAGGTGAGCCAATCCCGCCGCGTCCCGTCTGGGATTAAAGCCGGCTGCTTTGCAGCTACGGTATCAATTGAGAACGCAGAACCCCGACCCCAAAACCGATTCCTCGGCGGCCAGCACTCAGAACCCAGTACCAAGAACCCAGTACCAAGACCGTAGAACCCAGAACCTAGAACTCAGAACTCAGAACGCTCCCCCGCCCCCCGCCGCGCTTCCCACTCCCGCCGCAGCAGGCCGTAGAGGTGCATGTCGTAGCGGCGCCCGTCGCGATGCAGCGCCTCGCGCAGGGTCCCCTCGCGCTGGAACCCCAGCTTCTCGTAGAGCGCCCGCGCTCGTTCGTTGTAATCGAACACCGACAACTGCACGCGGTGCAGGTTTACCTCGCGGAAAGCGAAGTCGATGATCAGCTCCATCGCCTCGCGGCCATAACCCTGGTCGCGATGCTCAGCCGGGCCGATCCCGATGCCAATCCAACCCCCGCCGTGCGTCCACATGATGCCGTCCAACTCGACGAATCCGATCAGCTCGTCCCCTTCCACCAACCGGATACCGAACACCCAGCCGTTCTTGGACTTCTTGACCTCGTCAAGATACTCCTGGACATCCTTTGGCGAATCCGGCACCGATGGACGTGCATCCAGCAGGCGCGCGTAAACTGCATCCTCCTGCCACTGGCCCAGTAGCTTCAGGTCCTCTTCGCGGAGCGGAACCAGCCGCACACGCTCTCCCCGCAATACGCTCCCGATCACTCTGCCCTCCCCGGCGCCACGCGCCCCGTCCGCCGCAATAAGGGCGCGGCCAGGAGCACGATCGCCACCGCGATTGCGGCCCACGTGATGTACTTGGCCGCGGTCCGCAGCGGCGTATCCTCGAAGCGCAGCAACAAGTATCCACTCCCACCCGGCGCCATGACTTCCACGCGCGCCAGTGGGCCGTCTTCGCGGCGCACCGGCAGCTCGCTGAGGATGCGCCCCCCGACGCCGTCTACCAGGTATGCCCGCCAGCCCGGATACCAGAAGCGGTTGAATCTGATCGCTTGCTCTACCCCATCGGCGGCGTACCAGATCGTTTCGTGCTCGGCGCCGCCCTCTTCGGCGTTCACGGCCAGCCGGCTGTCTTGCGGCACCTGGCTGTAGTCGACGCGGGTCTCCACTTCGCCGCCCTGCACCCACACGTCGGCCATCGGGCTCCACGTAGGGATCGCCGCCGAGTCGACCCACGCAGTGACCCCGGTCATCTCGTTGCTCGTGCGCTGGAACCGCATGAGCGCCGCATAGGAAACGGGCCCCTGTTCCGGGGTCGGCGCCCGCATATCGGCCCGCAGATACGGGTAGCTGCCGAATAACACGATCGCAGCCAGCAGCGGCGGCGGCCCACCCCAACGAGCGAGACGGGCGTTCGTCTTCCGCCGGAAATTCCGGGCTCTCCGCCACCACCGAACCCGCCAGCACAGACAGCGGTAGGATTGCCAGCAGCAGATAGCGCCAGGGGAACTGCGCATAGGGCACGAGCGGGATGTAGCGCCAGGCAAACGCCGAGAGCCCGAGCGTCAGGAAAACCGCAAGGACCGCCCAACCGGCCAGCAGCCACAACTCGCGCCTATGCCCGCGATCGCGGCGAGAGGCCCCGGCCAGCGACACCAGCGCGAGCACGACGATCGCCGCGCCGAGCTGGTAGCTCAGGCTCCCCTGTTCGCTCTCGGCGGGACCCGGCAGGCTGATACCGTAACCCCAGGCCGGCTGGAACAGCTGGAAGAAGTATACGAAGTGCTGGAAGGGGTTGTAGTAGGCGCCAAACCACTGCGACTGGTTGATGTAACGCGTCTCGAGGATGGCCGGAAGCAGGAAGGCGGCGCTCAGCCCCAACCCGAGCAGACCCGCTGCCAGCGGCGCAAGGGCCGACCGCGCAGCACGAGCGAGGCGCCCCCGGGCCGGGACAGGCGCAGCCGGCAGATCGTCTTCACCGGCGCGCCACCACAGTAGCGCCAGGATGTAGAGGCCCAGCAGGGGCGTGAAGATGGCCGCGGTCAGGTTGTGCGTCCACCAGAGCGCAGAGTAAGCGATCCCCGCTGCAAGGATGCCGGCCCGGGTGGGGCGCAGTGAGAGAGAGCGGAACGCCCACAGCGCCAGCGGCAGCAGCGCCAGGGCAACCGATTCAGGGAGCGCCGCCCGCACGTACACGTCCACCAGGTGATAGGGGATGGCCATATAGGCCACACCGGCCACGAGCGCAGCGTTGCGCCCCAACCAGCTCCGCACGAAGCCGTACATCGCCAACCCAGACCCGAGGACCGACAGCGCCAGAACGGCCTTCACACTTGCTTCCCAACCGAAGCCGAGGAAGTGATGGAACGCCTCGCCGGCGATCACGGCCAGCGGCGCGTAGATGATCCAGAATGGGTAGCCATAACCGAAGGCCCAGTCCGGCCCCCAGCGCGGCATCCAGTCCCCTTCGAGCACGGAGCGATCGTACTGGAAGATGAAATAGACGTCGTGTCGCGCATCGTGCGCGCCCCAAAAGTAGCCCGGCTGGGCCAGGGGGGCGATCACCACCAGCGATAACAGCAGCAGGAGCAGGACGTGCGGCGACGGCCGCCAACGCAGCGCCGTCATGGCACGGCCTTCGTGACAGGCAGCGTCACTTTGTCGTCACCCCCAACCGGCAGCCTCTGCCCGGACTGCCAATGGTACAGCCCGGCCAACACGCGCAACGATGCTGCCGGCGGTCCACCCGGCCTTATAGCGATCTCGTATTCGCCGTCGACGAGCCCGCCCAGGCTGCCAGAGACTCGTGCGAAGCGGCGCGTCTTGCTGGCCCCACAATCCCCCGGCGCCATCCACCAGGTGGACGAACAGCGTGTAGTCGTCGCTCACCGGCCGGAGCGCCTGCCATTGAACGGACAGCCGCACCGGGCTTGCGTCGCCGTCTACCAGAGCGTCCGCCCGGGTGAGCGCCAGGAGATCCTGCCCGTAGATCGCGACGGGCCGTTCTGGCGCCGGTCCGGGAGCAGGTCGGGCCTGCAAGCCGCCGTAGCTGCCCAGGATCATTACCGCCAGGATGGCTGCAACCAGCGGGACGTCGTGGGAGCGTTCGCCTTCGGACCCTGCCGGTAGGGCATCCAACAGGGCCCGTGCCCCCCTCCCTGCCAACAGCGCCAGCCACGGAGCGCCCACCAACAGCAACTGGTAAGGGAAGGTCACGGTGCGCGCCAGGCCCGGCAGGCCGCCCCACAGCGAGGCCACCGGCGCCAGTGCCAGCAGCACCGGCACGCCGGCGAGCGCCCCAACCGGGCCGAGTTCGCCCCGGCTCCCTTCCTGTTCCCCACGCGGGACAGATGGGATGAAGACCAACGCAGCCAGCGCAAGGGACACCAGGCCGAGCCCCGGAGGCAGCAACTGCGGTGCGGCGGACGGAAAGGCTCCGGGAGGCGGAACCGTCTGCAGCAGTTGGTGCGGCCACAGACCGCCGGCCGCAAAAAGGGCGGCCGCGCCGGGCACGCCACCCGGCCCCTTGACGGCGAGCCGTATCCCAAGCAGGACCAGCCCGAACACCACACCTACCAGCCAAGACAGCAGAGCGGGCCGCGGCATGCGCATCGCCAGAATCCAGGCCAGCAGCGCCCCCGCCGCCCACAGCGCCAGCCCACCCTGCGCCATGAAGGCGCCGGCCGTCACCAGTGCCAGCAGCGCGCCCGCCCACACCCCACCCCGCCCCGCCCGGTCGAGCGCCCAGAGCGCCGCCGGCAGCGAGCGCGGCGAAGAGCGTCTCGGCAAAGGCGCCGCGCGGGTACAGCAGCGTCAGCACCGCCGGGGAATAGAGGTAGGCCACGCCCGCAACCAGCGCGCCCCAGTCACCGAGCCGCGGTCGCAGCCAGGCGAACACGAAGAGGCACCCCGCGACGAGGCTCAAGCCCATGATCGCCTTGACGGCAGCCTCGGGCGGAAGCCCCAGGGCGTGCAACGGCCAGGCCAGGAGATAGGGCAGCGGCCCTTCGCCGCGCAGCAGGTCGTACGTCTGCCCGAAGGTGGGGTTCCACGGCGGGACGAACGGGCCGCGCCCGAGGGCAACCAGGTTGAAGACCGGCAGGTACCCGCTGAGAAACTGGAAGTAGCCGGGGTAGGTGAGGGGCGCCCATGCGAACACAGGCAGCAGCCACGCCAGCCAGGCAGCCGCGGGAGCGCGCCACGCCGGCGCAGTGATGGATCGCATGGGCGCGATTATAACGGGCCGGGTGCACGCGAACAAGCGAGCGTCGCGTTCACGGCAGGCAGCCGCCGGGAATACAGGGGACTTGAGGGATCGCCAGGTGCGGCGAAAGCCACCGCGGCGGGCGCCAGGGCGCATCCGAGCAGGCACTATGACCGGCTATGCGGCATCGCTCTCTGCGCCGTCTCCGGCCGCCAGCCTGCCGTCCAGCCCAAGCTCGGCCGCTGCCGGCTTCATCCCTTCCAGCATGATACGTACGTGCTCCCAAAGGTCGAGGCCGAGCTCGGCGGCGCCCTGCTCGATATCCTCGCGGCTGACGGCGGCGGCAAACGCACGGTCCTTCCACTTCTTCTTGACCGACTTGACCTCCACATCGCGCAGGTCCTTGCTGGGGCGCACGTAGGCGACCGCCATGATCAGGCCCGTCAGCTCGTCCACCGCCCACAGCGCCGTGTCCAGGTTCGTGACCCGGGGGATGCCCAGGTACGGCGCATGCCCTGCTACCGCCTGGATCAGCTCCGGCGGGAAATCCTTCTCACGCAGTACCCGCAGAGTTGTGCGCGGGTGACCGGTCTGCTCGTCGGTCATGTCCGGGTACTGCTCGAAATCGAGGTCGTGCACCAGGCCGGTCACACGCTACAGCTGCTCGTCCTCGCCAAAGTGGCGCGCATACGCAGCCATCGCCGCTTCGACCGCCAGCACATGCTTGCGCAGGCTCTCGGACCCGATCCATTCGGTCACGAGCTGCCAGGCCTGTTCACGAGAGGGTAACGGCATAGAAGAAATGCCTCCTTCTATAGACTAGATCCCGATATCGATTCGCTCTCCCAACACCGGGGTTGGGCGGGCGATCGTGACGTCCCACCACGCGACCAGGGTCGCGGCGGAGTCGCGGAGCCGGTAAAAGAAATTCGTGCCATAGCGGCGGAGATCGGCGGAAAGGCCGGTGGCCCGCATGCCCATGCTTTCGCAGGTGAAGAGCGCCCGGGGCAGGTGAAACCGCTGCGTGATGAGCACGGCGCTGTCTACGCCGAAGATCTCGACGGCGCGGTAGCAGGTGTCGTACGTGCGGCGCCCGGCATAGTCGCGCACGATGTCCTCTGCGGGCACGCCGCGGGCGACCGCATAGTCGTACATGCGTCCCGGCTCGTTGTAGTCGGCGAAGCGATTGTCGCCCGACATCAGCAGCTTGCGTACCTTGCCCGCCTTGTACAGCGCGATGGCCGTGTCCACCCGATCCTGGAGCATGGGCGAGAGCCGGCCGTCCGCCCGGATGCCTGCGCCAAAGACGATGGCCACCGGCGCTTCCGGCGCGGAAGCAACCCCATCGACAACCTGTGCGCCGTAGCGCAGCTGCACCGAGGCGAGGATGGCGCCCGCAAGGATGGCCCCCGCGCCCAACAGCGCGATCGCCAACAGAAGCGGACGCTTCATGCCGCCAAAGCCTTCGCCTGGGCGTCGAGGAGCTGCCGTATCCCGATTTCGCCCAGTTCCAGCAGGCGCTCCAGCGTGGCGCGCTCGAACGGCTCGTGCTCGGCCGTGCCTTGCAGGTCGACAAAGCGCCCCCTGGCATCCATCACCAGGTTCATGTCCACGTCGGCGTGCGAGTCTTCCTCGTAGCAGAGGTCGAGCAGCGGCTCGCCGTCTACCATGCCGACGCTGACTGCTGCCACCGGGCCAACCAGCGTCTCGGGCGGCACTTCGCCGGCCGCGATCAGACCACGCAGCGCCAGAACGAGCGCCACATAGGCGCCGGTGATGGAAGCAGTGCGGGTGCCGCCGTCGGCCTGGATGACGTCGCAATCGACGATGATCTGCCGCTGCCCGAGGCGGAGCAGGTCGACCGATGCCCGCAGGCTGCGCGAGATGAGCCGGCGGATCTCCTGGGAGCGCGGCTGGAGCCCGTTGGTCTCGCGCGGGGTGCGGCTGTGCGTGCTGCGCGGCAACATGGCGTACTCGGCCGTTACCCAACCGCCCTTGTGGCCCTGCGAGGCCATCCACGGGCGGCAGGCGTCCCTCTACGGAGGCATTACACAGGACAACGGTGTGCCCGGCACGCACCAGCACGGAGCCCTCGGCATAGCGGGTGTAGTTGAGCTCGAGCGAGAACGGACGGATTTGGTCTGGCAGACGCCCGTCGATGCGCATGATATTCCTCGGTGAGTCTATGAGTGCGGCCGCGCTGCATGATGGTGGCGCACAATGACGGCGGGCGAAGGACCCGGTCGAGAGCAATCCCCTCGCGGAGTGCTCGACCCGGCCTTCGCCCCGGCAGTCACCTCGTCAGGAGGTGATGGCGATCAGGACGACAGGAAGTCGTCCAGCGCCTTCTTGGAGATGCGGAATTGCGAACCGATCTGCTTGGCCTTCACCTGGCCGGCGTCGATCAGTCCCTGCACGTCGGCTTCGCTCACCTTGAGGTAGGCCGCCGCTTCGGTCAGGTTCATCACTTCGGGTGCAGCCGCTGCGCCGCCCTGCCGCGCCCTGCGTCTGCTCGCCGCGGCATGGCGGAACCCATCGCCTGGCTGATCATTCCGGCCATGCCGGCGCCCATCCCCAACCCGGCGCCCAGCCCGATGCCGGCGCCCGTGGCGCTGCCCGCCTCACCGCCCGATACGGCGGCATCGCCCATGGCCCGCGCGGCCTTGAACTGCAGGTAGCGCTGCATGTCGCCGATGGCGCCCATCGATGCCCGCTCGTCGATCGCCTTCTGGGTTTCCTCGGTGGGGCTGATCGACTGGATGTACATCTGCTTGAGCGTGATGCCCAGGTTCGCGAAGTCCTGCGCCACCTTGACGCGGACCGCTGCGCTCATCTCGTCGAAGAGCGCCGGCAGGTCGAACAGGCCGGCCTTTGTCTCGCCGAGCAGATCGGTCAGGCGGCTGATGATGATGCCGCGCAGGTAGTCCTCGATCTGGCTGGT
The DNA here is from genome assembly GCA_963783655.1 of uncultured Chloroflexia bacterium. Taxonomy (GTDB): domain Bacteria; phylum Chloroflexota; class Anaerolineae; order CG2-30-64-16; family CG2-30-64-16; genus CAWAOA01. The sequence continues at coordinate 281,275 of CAWAOA010000011.1, read as the reverse complement.
CTGGAACAGCCCCTGCGTGCCGACGATCTTGGCCACGAACATCTGCGGGTCGCCGATCGCCATCGAGTAGCTGCCGAAGGCGCGCAGCGGGCCATGCCCGAGATCCTTGTCGCGCAGGGCGATCGGCTCGGGCGTGCCCCACTTCATGTCGATGAAGTCGCGCATGTTGACGAAGTAGACTTCGGCCTTGAACGGGGTCTGCCCGCTGAAGAGTGCGCCGATGATCCGGCCCAACAGCGGAACGTTAGCGGTCGTGATCGTGTGCCGGCCGGGGCCGAAGACGTCCAGCGCCTTGCCGTCGCGGAAGAACACCGCGGCCTGGTTCTCGCGCACGATGACCTGCGAGCCGATGCGGAAGTCGCCGCTGCCAGACTCAGGCACGCGGACGATCATCTCATTGCCGGCCTGATCCGGCGCCTCAACAATATCGAATATCCGTGGCATTGCACCCTCCTCGGTGGCTGCGTGCCGTCTTACTCTGCGCCCTGCATCGTTTCGGCGCGGCGGCCGAACGTTTCGTTGAGTTCGCGCAGCAAAGTGGTGACCTCTAGGATCGCTTCCTTGATCCCCTGCTTGCCGGTGACGGCGGTCAGCAGGGCGGCGATGGCGGCCTCGAGCCGCGGCAGTTGGTCCATCAGAGAGCGGTCGAATGCGATCAGCCGCTCCAGCTCGGCCTCCTTCACACGCTGCAGGTCGAAGAACGGCGCGTAGCCGTACGATGCCGTGCGGACGCGGTCGGCAAGCAGGTTGATCTGGCTGGCCACTCTCGCTCGACATCGTCCATCCACGTAAGGCCACCCGACGAGAGCAATTCCTCCTCGATATGGTCAAGCTGTAGACGCTGCTCCCCCAGGCGCTTACTGAAGGCGTCGCGCAGCTGTTTGTCCGCCGCACGCCGCATCTCCTTCTCGCGGTACCCCTCAATGCCGGGCAGTCCGGAGACGGCGCGCTCGAACGAGCCCATCTTTCGCTTGCCCTTTTCCACAGGATCCATGTCGCGAACTCCTTCCATCAATGGCGGCTTCAGCCGCGCATCATCGTCGTAACAGCCGGCAGGCGATTGAACATCCACACCCCAAACGGCAGCCCCACGATCGTGATGCACAGCACCCAGGCCACCAGGGACCATATCAAACTCAACCACCAGCCGATCAACAGAAAGTACACGAGGCGCAGCAGCAGGTTGTGCTGCGGCACACCCTCGTAGCGCCATTGCACGGCGTCGCCGTCTTGCGTTGCCACGGCGTACTCACGCGACGGCTTCAGCGTGAGCACGACCGGCACCCGGTTGAGCATCCATAGCCCCGGGGAGGCCGACAATGGTGACGTTGAGGAGCCATGCGATCAGGATCCACCAAAACGCCACGTGCCAGCCGATCAGAAAGAACCACAAGGTACGAACGATAAAGGTCAGCGTAGAAGCCTCCTTTTTGGCCTATTTGGCCAGGAACACTTCACTGCCACAGAAGGGGCAGCGGACGACGTCCTTGCCCGCCAGCTCGATCTGCCCACCGCAGTTGGGGCACTTCTGGTCGGCCTTGAGTTGGGAGGCCTGGCGCGAGTAGAGGATCCCCTCTTGCCAGTTGATGGCGCCCGAGAAGAGCTCCTTGCCCACCAGCTCACGCACATAGTCTTCCACCTTGTCGCGCGGCGATTCGAGCTCCAGCGCCAGCTCAGAGAGGGTTACCTTGCCCTGGGCCAGCACCATGTTCAGGATCTTCTTCTGCTTGGCGATCTCGCCGTATTCGGCGCTTTCCTGCTTGCTCTTGGTGAGCAGGTAGAGTCCGCCCCCGCCCAGCGGCAGCACGAGGACCAGGCTCAAGATCAGGATCCCGAGGATGGCGCCGGTAGTCGTGTTCTCGCCCGCTGACACCTGCGCCATCAGGAGCGCTGCGCCGATCACGAAGGCGATCACCGCGATGCCGATCAGTATTACGCCGACGATCCGTCCCTGTCCGGGCATGTTCACCTCACTCCGTTGGCTGTTACTGCGGATAGAATGATTCCGTTACCCGGTTCCGGCTGTGACCCGCCACCCGAAGATGGCGGGCGCCGTACGTCTCCCTCTTATCCGAAACTGCTGCCGCCGCCACCACCACCGCCGCCAGAGAAGCCTCCGCCGCCGGAGAAGCCGCCACCCGAGAAGCCACCGCCGCCACCCCCGCCCCCGCTGGAGCTCGGTTGGCTGGTGAGCGTACGCCCCGCCGAGGAGAGCATAGTGCCCAGCCCTGCGCTCATCCCCGCCAGTGACGTCCCCAGACCGCGGGACGCATCGCCCAGGTTCGGGGCCGGGCTTCCTTCGGCGCTGGGAGCCGCGTGGCCCGGAGCGCGCCCGCCTCCCCCTCCACCACCCAGGATGGGGCCGGAGCCACCACCCCAGTAGGGCTGTGGGCCGAATGGGATCCACCAGGTGGGGGCCGGAGCGTTCTCAACCCGGCTGAACGTGTTCAACCACTGCTTCTCCAGACCGAAGGCAATTGCGTAGGGAAGATAGCGCTCGAAGATATCCGTCGCCTCCTCGACCTTGGTGTACTTCTCCAGGTTCTCCAGATAGCGCCGGAACGCCTTCCAGCGCGCCACAGCGTCGGAGCCCTTGTCAGTCTTGCGCGGCATATGCCGGCTTACGATCATCAGCGCAATCGCTCCGACTCCCAGCCCAAGGCCGGGACAGATCGCTGCCATGGTGAATTCGCCCGCCAGGGTGAGCAGGCCAAACGCCAGCAGGCCGGCAGCGATCAAACCGAATACGGACAAACACCCGTAGCGGTTGCGAGTCGTGTCGGGGCTCTCCGTGAACAGCCCTTCCTGAACGACCGCCTTGTACAGCTCGCTCCGGAGCCCGGGAATCGCCTTGTAGAACTTATTCTTCAGGCCTGAAAGCTCGACCTCCGTCTGGCGACCGAACATCTCGTCGATCAGAGTCTGCTCGAACGGCCGCATCGGCACGGAGGTGTCCTTCAGGCGATAGATGAAGTCCTTACCGCCGCCGAAGCCGAAGATGCCCGGCTTCTCGTACTCTTCGATCTCCATCACGCCGCGCCGCGCCAGGTCCACGATGGTGGACAGGATATCCTCCATATCGGCGCTCTCATCGAGCAGCGTGCCGGCCATCGCCGGCGGCAGGTCAGACGGCGGCTCGGGGAGGTAGTCGGCGATCAGGCCGACAGGAGCGTCACGTCCCCGCCGGTACCACCACAGGTAGAGCAGCAATGGGGTGCCGACCGCGAGGAGGACACCCAGACCGCCGAGCCCCAATGTCAGCGCAGGCCCATAGGTCTGCATTCGCTGTTCCTGCTCGGCGCGGACCGCCGCCTCTTGATCCAGCTGCTGCTGCCAGGGCTGGGGCTGGCCCCCAACAATGCCGTGCTGCCACTCTGCAACAACCTCCACCTCTTGCCCGGCCCGAATGGGGCCATTGACGCGGATCGACGCATTCTGCTGGCCCGGCTGGAAAGTCGCCTGCCCTTGCTGCCCGTACAGACCGTAGTTCGTGAATGTGGCGCCCTGCGGCGCGTGCAAGGTGATGGTGGAGCTCTGCGTGGGGAAGGGATTACCAGACGGAATCGCCTTCCAGAAGAGTTGGTCGACGCTATTCTCCGGATAGTAGCGCAGCGCGCCCGAAACGGTGTAGGCAATGACGATGGTGCGCCGCGCATCGCGGGTCGGTGGGAAGTTGTAGCGCACGAACATGGAGTTGCCGCTCGACCGGACGCTGTACGTGTACTGCGCGTTGTCGTTCGTCTGCTGGTACTCGCGCCCGCCTTCCTCGCGCACGGTCACATCTCGTATCCCGTTCAGCCGCACGAGTGCGATCTCGCGTTGGCCGAACTGGAACGTGCCGCTCGTGAACACCAGCTCCTGCGTCTCTACGATCCGCAGGTCGCCGCTCGTCTGCACCGTGATGTCGACGTCGTACCGCTGCCAGTAAAGACTCTTGTCTTGCGCCATGGCGATGCCGGCGGTGCCGACAAGCAGCACCATTATCAGCAGCAGAGCACGGAACCATTTCACGTTCATGATTCTCCTTCCCTGGGCAAGGTACGGACCTCCCTGCGGGAAGATGGCGGCTTCTCACCGGGGAAGCTAAGCCAGGGCCGAAACCTTGCCGGTAGCATGGACACCATACAACAGACGAGCCGGCACTGCCGGAAAATGCGCGGACGATTGGCTGACGTGATGCTCTCACGTATCGCGTTTATTATAGCAGGCGGGGGATAGCCTGAGCAACGGGTATTGGCTTACTGCGCTCTCGTCGCGACCCCGTGTAGCGTATTGGCGCCGGCATCCGGTGATGTCTGAGGCCAAATTCGTGGCAGGGCGAAGCAGGCGACTGTTTCGCCCTGTTGTGTCGAGGGGGTTTATCATCTCCGTTCTTCTCCGTATCATCGACCTGGGTCTGCTGCTCTCCGCGCTGTGGGCGGCAGCATGGCGTCTCACGCGGGATCGTTGGGGATGGGTTGCGCTGGCCAATGCGTGGGCATTCTGGCTGCTGGGCATCGCAGTCCCGGCCGGGACGCTCCGCTTGTGGCGGCGCTCCCGGCTCGCCGCCATCTTGTGGGGCGCCGGCGGGGCGTCCCTGCTCATCGACCATTTCCGCCATGCGCTGCCCGCCGCGCCGGACGTGCAGGGTGTAGCGTGGAATTCGGTGGCTGCCCGCCGCCTCCGCATCTTCTCTCTGAACGTCCAGATGCATAACAAGCACGCCGAGGCGTTGGCAGCCGCCATACGCGCTGCCGATCCCGACGTGGTGGCGCTTCAGGAGCTGGAGCCGGAGCTGGAGCGGCGCCTGCGCGCGCTGTTGGACTACCCTTACGCGCACTATAATGCGTTCCCCCGGCTGGGAGCCGGGCTGGGGATCTTTAGCCGTCTACCCTTCCGGCCGGGAGAAGCGCGCCGCCACCCACCCTATTCACCACACGCACTGCGTGTTACACTAGAGCTACCCGGCGGTCCACTGGACTTTTACACCGTGCATCTGCTCCCCACCTTTATCGGCCCTCGCCTGCTGCGAATGGGCGTCACGCGCAATTTCCGGTTGCGCGAGCAGCAGGTACGGGAACTGTTAGGGGAGATCGAGGAGCGTGGCACGCCGGCGATCGTGGTGGGCGACGGCAACTTCAGTGAGACGAACGAAGCATACCGGATCGCGACGGCCCGGCTGGGCGATGCCTGGGTATCGGCCGGCCGTGGGGCAGGGCGCACGTGGCCGGCAGCGATGGCCGACGGGATTGCAGCTTGCCTGCCGTCCCTGCTGCGGATAGACTACTGCTTCCATACCGCCGGCCTGCGGCCGCGGTGGATGAGAGTCGCCGGCGAATACACGGGATCGGATCACCGGGCGATCGTGGTCGAGTTTGAGGAACCAGACGCGGGTCCGGGCTGGCCGGCCACGTGGCCAGAAACCAGCGGCGCCGAGTCATGGAAGGGACGCAATGATGCAGGGGAACGACGCCTCTGAGGTGGATAGGAACGCGCCGGAGGGTGCGGCGCAGATCGAGGGGCAGGCGCGGCTCGAGGTTATCTTGCAGCGCCTGCACGAGCTGTACCCGGATGCGCGCTGTTCGCTCGACTTCCGCTCCCCATTCGAGCTCCTGGTTGCGACTATCCTCTCCGCCCAATGTACCGACGTGCGCGTGAACCAGGTTACCCCTATCCTCTTCGCACGCTACCCCGGTCCCGAGGATTTCGCCGCAGCCGACCGGGTCGAACTAGAGAACGCAATTCGCTCCACAGGCTTCTTCCACCGCAAGGCAGAGTATATCCAGGAGTCATCCCGGCTTCTGCTCGCTGTGTTCGGGGGAGAAGTCCCACAGGAGATGGACCAGCTCCTGCAACTACCGGGGGTGTCTCGGAAAACGGCAAACGTGGTGCTGGGAAACGCTTTCGGTCGTGGCGAAGGGGTCGTCGTCGACACGCACGTCCAACGGCTGTCCGGCCGGTTGGGGCTGAGCCAGTCTGGCGATCCGGTTCGCATCGAGCGAGACCTGATGGCGATCGCACCTCGCTCCGAATGGGTGGTCCTCCCACATCTGCTGATCCAACACGGACGCGATACCTGCCATGCCCGGCGGCCCGCCTGCCCACGGTGCGCGCTGCAGCGACATCTGCCCGGCCTATGCCACCGGGATCATCCCAGGAGGAAATGAATCATGAGCCATCCCCATCTTGGCGAAACCATCCGCGCCGCTGTGATGCGGCATCCGGGCGAGCCGGTCGTGCTCGAGGAGTACGATCGCCCGCAGCTGGAACCCGGAGCCGTGTTGTTGGAGACGCTGTTTAGCGAGGTATGTGGTACCGACGTACACCTGCACCATGGGCGCCTCTCGGGGGTTCCGTACCCGCTGATCCCAGGGCACGTCAACGTGGGCCGCGTCGCGGAAACGGGCGGCGAGGTCAAGGACATGGAAGGCCAGCCGCTGCAACCCGGCGACACGGTCACCTTCCTGGACGTGCACGAAACGTGCGGGCGCTGCTGGTACTGCACGGTCGCGAAGGCCAGCACGCGCTGCCCCAGCCGGCGAGTCTACGGCATCACCTACTCCGCTACGGAAGGGTTGCTCGGCGGATGGTCCGAGGCAATCTACCTCAAACCGGGCGTGAAGATCATGCGCCTGCCGGCGGAGGTGCCGCCGGAGCGATTCATCGCCGCCGGTTGCGGGCTGCCCACCGCCGTACACGCCATGGAGCGCGCGGACATCCAGCTGGGTGACAGCGTGGTGGTGCAGGGCAGTGGTCCGGTGGGGCTGACGGCAGTGGCGCTGGCGCAACTGCGCGGGGCAGGGCAGGTGATCGTGGTTGGCGCGCCGGCGATGCGGCTGCAGATGGCGCGCGCCATGGGCGCAGACGACGTAATCGACATCACGGAGTACGACCCCGGAGCGCGCATCGAGCGCGTGCGGTCGTTGACGAACGGGCGCGGGGCAGACGTAACCATCGAAGCAACCGGTAATCCGATGGCGCTGCGTGAGGGGATGCAGATGACACGCGATGCCGGCCGGATGGTGGTCGTCGGGCAGTACACCGACGCCGGCGATGTCTCGATCAACCCGCATTGGGATATCAACCGCAAGCATCTGGAGATCCGTGGCTGCTGGGGCAGCGATTTCAGCCACCTCTACCGCGGCGTGCGTGTGCTGGCGCGCTACGGCGACCGCTTCCCCTGGGAGCAGATGATCAGCCGCTCCTATTCGCTGGAAGAGGCCAACCAGGCGCTGGCGGATGTGGAGGGGCTCAAGGTGGTCAAGGCGCTCATTCGCCCTGGCCGGAACGGGTGACGGAGGGCATATGAGGATTTACAACGTCCTGAACGAGCGCATGGAGGAGCTGCAGGCCGGCCATGAGGTGACGGTATACGTATGCGGCATCACCCCGTACGACACCACTCACCTGGGACACGCCTTTACCTACGCATCATACGATGTCTTGATTCGCTACCTCGAATTCTGCGGCCATACCGTGCGCTTCGCCGAGAACGTGACCGATATCGACGACGATATCCTGCGCAAGGCGAGAGAGGTGGGCGACGACTGGAAGAGCCTCGGTAACCGGTGGACCAGCCACTTCATCCGGGACATGATCGCGCTCAACGTCCGCCCCCCGGATTACTACCCGCGCGCCACCGATGTGATCGACGGGATCGTCGAATCGGTAGAGAAGCTGCTCGCCGAGGGTGTCGCCTACGAAGCCGGTGGAAGCGTCTATTACGACGTCGAGAAACGCCCCACGTACGGGGAGTTGTGCCACATGTCGCACGCCGAGATGCTCCCGGTGGCAAACGAGCGCGGCAACAACCCCGACGACCCGAACAAGCGGCACCCGCTTGACTTCGTGTTGTGGCAGGCACAAGCGCCCGGCGAGCCCGCGTGGGACAGCCCGTGGGGACCGGGACGGCCGGGCTGGCACATCGAATGCTCGACGATGGCAACGCGGTTTCTCGCCGACGTGGTGGACATCCACGGTGGGGGCGGTGACCTGATCTACCCGCACCACGAGAGCGAGATCGCGCAGGCCGAGCCGATCACCGGTAAGCGTCCGTTTGTGCGCTATTGGATGCACACCGCGATGGTCCGGCATGACGGCGAGAAGATGAGCAAATCGCTGGGCAACCTGGTGATGGCCGCCGACCTGCTGAGTACCTGCACGCCCGATACCCTGCGCGTGTATCTGGCAAGCCATCACTACCGGTTGCCGTGGAGCTATGATGAGGCAGAGCTCGCAGCCGCCGCAGCTCGCGCCGAGAAACTGGGGCAGGCCGCAGCCAGGCCCTGGCACTCCACGACAGGCGCAGGCGGCGAACAGCCTGACGGTGAGGCCCTGCACGAATTCAGGCGAGAGATGGACGACGACCTGAATACTGTGGCAGCCCTGGACGTCATGGATGAGCTTGCGGACCAGATTCTTGCCGCAGATGGCGACTGGCGTCCCGCACAGGACGCCCTGCGGCAGATGGCCAGCGTGTTCGGCCTGCAGCTGGATGGAGACGTCGAGCCCCGTGTGCGTGAGGGCTGGGGCAGGCATCTGAAGCGATTCGAGTAGAGCCTGATACGAGGGCGAGGGGACAGCCCTGACCCGCACTTGCGCCGTGGCGCGGCGCCGGTGGTGCAAGTGCGGGTGAGAAGCCGGTCCTTTCGCTCGATTCTCGACATCACCCCCTCATCATCTTATCCCCTTACCCGGTCACACAGTCATTGCCGGCTCCCCGTCTGGTTTCGTGTACCAAAAGCTACTCTACCGCGGTAAGCGGAACCTCTCTTGCATATAGTCTCAGAACAATCAGACTACACTCCAATCCATCATAGGGTTCTAATCAGAAAGGATCCGATCGTGTTCCAAAGCAAGGATGAAGTGAGAGAGGGGTTAGCAAGCCAGCGCTACATTGCTTCCGATGAAATCGCAACCAGCCTGTTCCTGGCTGAGCGTTTGAACAAGCCGATTCTGGCCGAGGGTCCCGCCGGAGTTGGCAAAACCGAGTTGGCCAAGGCATGGGCATGTGCGACCGATCGCGAGCTGATCCGCTTGCAGTGCTACGAAGGGCTCGACGAAACAAAGGCTCTCTACGAGTGGGAGTACGCCAAGCAACTGCTTTATACCCAGCTGCTGCGTGACAAGCTCTCGCACGTGCTGGCCGATGCGACGTCGCTGACCGATGCGGCAGACCGTTTGGCGGCCGAAGAGGACGTCTTCTTCTCCGAGCGCTTCCTGCTCCCGCGGCCGCTGCTGCAGGCGATCCGCTCCGAGCAGCCGGTGGTGCTTCTCATCGACGAAATCGACCGGGCAGATGCGGAATTCGAAGCCTTCCTGCTGGAGGTACTCAGCGACTTCCAGGTCAGCGTGCCCGAGCTGGGAACGCTTCGAGCGAAGTTTATGCCCCTGGTGGTGCTCACCTCCAACAACACCCGCGAGTTGAGCGAAGCGCTCAAGCGTCGCTGCCTGTATCTGTACCTGGATTACCCGACTCTCGAAGCGGAGCTCAGCATCGTGCGGCTAAAGGTGCCGGAGCTGGCGCCACAGGCTGCCCGGCAGGCGGTGGAGTTGGTGCAGAAGCTGCGCACCCTCGACCTGAAGAAGCACCCGAGCGTGTCGGAAACACTTGATTGGGCGCGGGCGCTGGTACTGCTCAATGCGAATCACATCGACCAGGCCACGCTAGACAGCACGATGAGCGTCCTCCTAAAGCACGAGCACGACGTACAACGTGCCCGGCGAGCGCTGCAGGGAGGGGATGCACCCGCACGTGCCGCCGGCTCGCCCCTCGATGATGACCGCGGCCGCCCACGCTGGCGGCGGACGCACTTCTCGGACCAATAGTGGAGTAGCCTCATGTCCATGGAAGAGAGGCTGATCGAGTTCGTGGCCGGCCTGCGAGCGGCCGGCGTGCGAATCTCGGTGGCAGAGAGCATGGACAGCTTCCGTGCCGTCGAAGAGATCGGGCTCCAAGATCGCGGCTCATTCCGCGCTGCCCTGCGGACGACGCTGGTCAAAGAACCCTCAGACGTTCCCGCCTTCGACAAACTGTTCCCCCAGTACTGGGGCACCGAGCGCGCCACCGATGACTCCGGTCCAGCAAAACCTCACGCCTGACCAGATGCGCGAGCTACAGGATGCGCTGGACTCGCTGCCCCAGGAGCTGGCGGAGATGATCCGCAAGCTGCTCGAGGGACAGCAGCAGCAGGATTCGCAGGACACCAACAGCCAGCGCCAGCAGCAGCGTGGCCAGGGGCAGCGCAGCCAGCCACGGATCAACTGGAATCGCCGTGAGCTGCAGGAGCTGATGGACCGGCTTTCGGCAAACATGCGCAGCCGGCTGCCGCAACTGCTCAAATCACTGCTCTCAGGAGAGTCACCCAGCGACGACCAGCTCGAACAGGTCGGCCGCGAGGCAGGCTTGCCCCGAGCTACCCATCCCTACCAGCAGCAAGCGCTCACCGATCGCATGCTGCGTGTGATGGGGATGGACCAGCTGGAGCAGATCATGGAGCAGCTGCTGCGCGAGCTGGGCAAGGCCGGCGTCGGCAAGGAGTCACAACAGCAGATCGCCGATACGGTCGAGGCGAATTCAGAGGCGCTAAGCGAACAGGTGGGGCAGTACGTCGGATCATCAATCGCCCGGCAGGTAGCGGAACAGGAGCCGCCCGCGCCGCGCAATGCCGACCTTATGCAGCGGCCGTTCCAGTCCCTTACCGACCAGGAAGCCGAGGCGCTGCGGTCGCAAGTACGGCGCATCGCGGCGCAATTACGCAGCCGCGCCAGCCTCCGGTACCGCCGCGGTCGTACCGGCCTGCTCGACCCGAAAAGCACCATCCGCGCCAATCTACGCTATGGGGGCGTGCCGATCGATATCCATCACCGGCACCGGCATTTGAAGCCCAAGCTGGTGCTGATCTGCGACGTGTCCACGTCAATGCGCTCGGTGGTCGAGTTCCTGCTCACATTGGTCTACGAGCTGCAAGACCAGGTGGCAAAGGCGCGCAGTTTCGCCTTCATCGACGACGTTCAGGAGATCACGCAGGACTTCGCCGAAGCGCGACCACAGGTAGCAATCCAGCGGGTGCTGGACAGGATGCCGCCCGGTTACTACAACACGGACCTCGGCTTTTCGCTGAAGCACTTCACCCGGGATTATCTCGACGCAGTCGATCACCGGACTACGGTGATCATGGTCGGGGACGCCCGCAACAACTTCAACTCACCCCGGCTGCCCGAGTTCGAGGAGATCTGCCGCCGCGCCCGCCGTGTCGTCTGGTTCAATCCAGAGTCCCCGGCATTGTGGGGAACCGGTGACAGCGACATGAACAAGTACCTGGACTACTGCAAGCTGTCGCACGAGGTCGGCACCCTGGCGCAGCTCGCGGACGCGGTGGACAAGTTGTTGACGCCGTAGGGGGTTCGGAGTTCGGAGTTCTAAGTTCTACGTTCTAAGTTCTGAGTTCGGGGTTCTGAGTGCTGGGCGCTGAGGCTTCGGTTTTGGGGCCTGGGTTCCGGCACCTATGCCCGCGACCAGAAGGTCAGCCCAAATCTCGCGAACCGGAGGCCAGCCCCTTGTGGGCGTGTTGGTCGCGGCGCGGGGTGCTTGACATGATCCCGCCGCGGCGAAATGCGGCATTGGCGCCCGCACCGCCGCCCGGGCAACGCAACCCCGGCCGCGACCCGGCGATCGCGTGGCACGCGAAGCGGGCACGGGGCGGGCGACCCGCCCCCTACGATTACCCGATTGCCTTCCCGAGAAAAAACAGCGCCGTGCTGCCGTACTTGCGCCGGTCTACGAGCTCGAGCGCGGCCAGTGACGGCTCTTCCCACTCCTTGGGGAATACCTGAACGATCACCCGGCCTTCCTCGGTCAGCAGGGACGGCCGGTTGTCCACCATCCGCAGGGCACGCAGCCACAACCCTTCGTATTGCGGCGGAGCAATGTAGATCACGTCAAACGGACCGGCTTTGGGTCTCTCCAGGTAGGCGAATGCATCGCCCGGCACGATCTGCGCCCCTTTGGCCAGCTCTGTATGGCGCAGGTTTGCCTCGAGCACCTGCAGCGCCTTCCGGTCGCGCTCGCAGAAGACTACCGACTCCGCCCCGCGGCTGAGCGCTTCGATCCCCACGGCGCCGGTGCCCCCAAACAGGTCCAGGTAGCTCCGCCCTTCGATCAGACCGGCGGAATAGAGAATGGAGAAAACGGCCGACTTTACGCGGTCGGTTATCGGACGTGTGGTGTCTCCAGGCACGCTCGCAAGCGTGCGTCCGCGGGCTGTTCCGGCGATTACGCGCACGTGTTCCCCTCTCTATCGACGATGTGTGGTGGCAATCAAGGGTAGAAGCGGTTGCCGCGTTGGGTGACCAGGTAGATCAAGCCGAGGATCACGAGCGCTGCAATCACCAGCAAAAGCACCCAGCTCCGCTCACGCCATGCAGCGGGAAGCGTCGCCAGCAAGCGATCCAGCAACCCTTCCCTCTGCGGCGCCGGCAAGCCCAGCGAAGGTAGGTCGAGCGATCCCGGCGTGATCACGATCGTGATCGCCGCGCCGGCCGGCGTCGCCGTAACGACTGCGGGCTTTGGCGTGAAGGTGGGCGGCACGAGCAGCTCCATCGGCTGCGGAGTCGCGGTCGCGATCGTCACGACCAGCGGCAGCGGGGTTGCGCCGGGAACGACGTACAGCGAGGCAGGCGGCGGTACAGGCACCACCGGAGTCACCGCGATCACATTCCAGGCCGGTATGGCGGCCGGCTCCCCGTCCACCGGCGCATTCAGCACCACAGGCGCCACGCTGGAGCACGCCCATAGGTGCACCTCGTCCAGATACAGGCCGATGTAACCACCCGCCGGGTCATTGACAGCGTTGAAGTAGAGCTGGACCGCGCTGCCGGCGTAGGGCGTGACGTCTGCCGTCAGGATCGTCCACGCCTGGTCGTTCGCCGTCGTCCGCCACATTTTGGTAATGAGTGCGCCCGCCGTGGTCAGCAACGCCGCCTCTTGACGCCCGGCCGGGCCTGTCGCCGACCAGGTGTAGCTGGCGAACTGCAGCAGAAGCTGCGGGTAGCCGGACGGCAACTGGACGGTCTGGCGAATCGAAGAGTAACTCCACGGGGTGCTGATCTGCGAACCCAGTTGAGCGGCCGTGTTGCCGGAATACGGCTGCGTCACCACGCGCGCCGGCACCCGATTCTTCCCCAGCGTCCATCCCGCAAAGCCCGCCTCGAAGTTCCCATTCGACACCAGGTCCACGCACGTGGCGCCGGGGGCCGCAAGGGGAGCTCCGCTAACCGGTGCAGACGGCGTTGCGACCGCTTCCAGAGCGCGTAGCAACGGCGGCAGATATATCGTGGGCGCAGATGTGACGATGACCGGGCCGGTGAGCGGCCGGGGTGTGCGTGTGGCGGTCACTACCCACGGCGTTGGCGTAGCCACGTATGGCGTGTACGTCGCGGTCACGACCCACGGTGTGCGGGTCGGGAGCGGGGTGCCTGTACGGGTGGCGGGCGCCGGGGTGCCCGAACCGGTCTGAGTGCACGATACCAGCGAAACGTCGTCCAGGTAGATCCCCATCCTCCCGCCCTGACCGTCGTTGAAAACGTTGAAGTAGAGCTGGAGCCGCTGGCCGCGCCAGCGCGATAGGTCGACCGTGACCTGTTTCCATTCACGTCCGTCGTCACCCGACCGCCACGTGCTATCGCGGATGCTAAAGCCGTCCTCGGAGAGCAGCTGCACCTCAGCGTAGTCGCCCCCGGCGTCATCTTCGCGAACGGCATAGTACCAGAAAGAGAGGTTGATCCGCCCGGCGTCACCCGGAAGCGAAACAAGTTGCCGGGCCGAGGAAAAACTGGGCTGGTTGCGCCCGTCCACGATCCCCAGGAGAAGGGATTGCGAGCCTGTGTGCTTCAGGTTGCCGACTCGCTGTGGCGGCACGGGGCTGTTGCCGTCGGTCCAACCGCCGGTGCTCTCGAACCCCCCGTTCACCGCCAGTTCGGCGCATCCGGTTTGCGCCACAGCAGGGTTTGAGGGCAGCAGGATCGTTGCCAGCGCCAGCGCCACCACCACCAGGGCCGGCACGGCCAACACGACGGCTCCCCTTCTCATCCCTCGGGCTCCTTTCCCTCGCCCCGCAATGCGCGCGCATTGTAACATGCGCGCGAACGGCGGAGCGTTGCCGGTATTACCGACCTGAGATCTGCCGGGACCGCCACCTCCCAATGGTGGCTTTGGCACATTACCTCTCGATGCTATAATCGGCGCTGCAAGCATGGAAGAAAGACTGTCCAGTCCGCTCGACGTGGCGATTGTTATCGTCAACTATAATACAAAAGAGCTGCTTGCCGCCTGCCTGCGGTCGGTTTTCGGCTCCGTAGGCGGCTTGCGTTATGCGGTGTGTGTGGTAGACAACGCATCGCAGGACGGCAGCGCTGCGATGGTGCGCGAGCGATTCCCAGAGGTTGAGCTGATCGCCAACGAGGAGAATACCGGCTACCCGCGCGCGAACAACCAGGGGCTCAGGCTCTTCGGGTTCCGCGACTCGCCGGTCCCGGGCGCCGACGAGCAGCCAGATCTACCTCGCTACGCCCTGTTGCTGAATCCGGACACCGTGCTGCCCCAGAACGCGCTGCGGGAGATGGTCGCCTTCCTGGACGGGCGCCCGCCGGCGGGGATCGCCGGGCCGAAACTGCTGCGGCTGGACGGGTCGCTCGACAAGGCGTGCCGCCGGTCGTTCCCCACCCCCTCGACGTCGCTCTACCACCTGCTGCGGCTCGATTCGCTGTTCCCGCGCAGCCACCGCTTCGGACGCTACAATCTTACCTACCTCGACCCGAACGTTACCAACGAGGTGGACTCGGTCGTGGGCGCCTTCATGCTGGTGCGGCGCGAGGCGATCCGCCAGGCAGGCCTGCTCGACGAGAGCTTCTTCATGTACGGCGAGGACCTCGACTGGGCGAAGCGGATCAAGGACGCCGGTTGGCAGGTGTGGTACAACGCCGCCGTGACTGTGCTGCATATCAAAGAAGCCGCCAGCCGTCACAGTTACCGTGCTCGGGTCGAGTTCTACCGCGCCCTGACGCTGTTCTACGAGAAGCACTACCGTGCCACGACGCCGTTCTATCTGGACTGGGCCGTACGGGGCGGGGTGGCGTTCTTCGGCGGGCTCGACCTGTTCCGGCGCCGTTTGCGAGCCGCGCCGGCCCGGGAGGCGCACTGGTGAAACGAGCGCTCCCTCTCTTCGCCATCACGCTGGTGCTGGTAGACGCCGTCATGGCGGCGCTGGCCTTCTACTTCTCCTACCTGTACCGGTATCTGCAGCAGGGTCCGCTGATCGGCCCCGTGTCCAGCTATTGGCTCCTGGCGGTCGTCCAGGTGTTCAGCACGCTGCTGGTCTTCTTCTTCTACAAGTTTTACCACCGGCGTTCCATGCATACCATCGTGGACGAGTTCTATCGCGTTTTTGGCGCCGTCTCGGTGGCAACGCTCGTCACCGTCGCATCGATCAGCCTGGCAATGCGCGACACGCTGGACTATCCACGCTCGATGATCATGCTCACGTGGGGCTTCTCCCTGGTAACCATCACGATCGGCCGGTTTGCGCACCGGCGCTGGCAGTTGTGGATGCAGCGGAAGCGGCACATCGGGTTGATCCGGTTGTTGATCGTCGGCACCGGCGAGATGGCGCGCATGATCCTGCAAAGAGTGGAACACACCCCCACGCTCGGCTACCATGTAGTCGGCTTCGTGGATGTGGCCGCGGGACCGGAGACGTTGCTGGGGCTGCCGGTGCTTGGCCGCGTCGGCAATCTCCCCAAGATCATCGAGGCGCACGGCGTGCAGGAGGTGATCCTGGCGCTGCCCGAGGCGAGCCACCAGGAGCTGGTTGGGATCATCTCGTACTGCGAGCGCGAGAAGGTCACCATTCGCGTTCTGCCGGACATCTTCCAGATCATGGCATCGGAAGTGACGATCGACGACCTGGGCGGGCTGCCGCTTCTGACCATTCGTGATGTGGCGCTGCGCGGCTGGAAGCTGACGCTGAAGCGCTTCGTGGATGTCATCGTCTCCGGAGCCAGCCTGCTGATCCTGTCGCCGGTCATGATGCTGACCGCGATCATCGTCAAGCTCGATTCGCGCGGCCCTGCCTTCTTCATACAGGAGCGGATGGGACTGGACGCCAAGCCGTTCCCCATGATCAAGTTCCGCTCCATGCGCCAGGACGCAGAGTCAAAGGGCCCGGGCTGGACGACCAAGGAAGACCCGCGGCGCACCCGGATCGGGACCTTCATCCGGCGCTACTCCTTCGACGAGCTGCCACAGCTGATCAACGTCCTGATGGGGGACATGAGCATGGTCGGCCCGCGGCCCGAGCAACCTGCGTATGTCGCGCAGTTCCAGCAGAGCATTCCCCGTTACATGGACCGCCACCGCGAGAAGGCCGGCATCACCGGCTGGGCGCAGGTCAACGGCCTGCGTGGCGACACCTCCATCAGCGAGCGCACCAAGTACGACCTCTGGTACATCGAGAACTGGTCGCTGTGGCTCGACTTCAAAATCCTCATGCTGACGGCATACCGCGTGTTCGGGGACCGGAACGCGTATTAGCCGGGACCCTGAACCCCGCCAATAGCCTGTTCCCTACCTGTCCACCCGTCCAGGGCAACTACTCCCCACTTACACGATGCGTCACCGCTCTTCCTGCCATACAGTAGCAGTCACACACAGGAGGAAATGTGATGAACGACATGAGTGAACGTGACCTCGATCTGCATGTGAAGATTTTGGGCTGGCTGTACCTGATCTCACACGCCGCGTTTCTGGTGATCGGCGTGCTCGGCTTTGTGTTCTTTTTTGGCATCGGCTCTGTGAGCGGCGATCGCCAGGCGATGCTGGTCATGCCCATCATGGCAACGGTACTGGCCGGGATCATGGCGCTGCTGGGCCTCCCCGGGATGCTGGCCGGCTACGGTCTGCTGAAGAAGCGAAGCTGGGGACGGATCGTGGCGATTGTCGTTGGTGTCCTCGGGTTGTTCAACTTCCCAGTCGGGACCCTGATCAGCGTGTACACGCTGTGGGTGCTGATGCAGAACAGCGCCACCACCTACTTCCAGCCGAGCCGGGCGTAGGGGAGTTCGAAGTTCTACGTTCTAAGTTCTGAGTTCTAGGTTCTGGGGTTCTGCGAGCTGGGAGCTGAGGGTTCGGTTTTTGGGTCTGGGTTCTGGGTTCTGGGTTCAGTCCTCTCCTTCTTGGTGGTGCATAGATCGGGGGGCCGGCTCCGGATGCGGGGTTGGCCCCTCGATCTATGCGCGCCTTGGGCGCGCGGCGCAAGTCGGGGCGCTCCCCCTGTCGCGAACCGGAGGTCAGCCCCTTGTGGGCGTGTTGGTCGCGGCGCGGGTGGGTTGCCGGGATGCGGCGCGACCGCGGCCTTGGATGTAGCGCGGTCGCCATCAATGCGAATCGGCTGGCCACGGGCGTCCTTCGTCAGGCTCAGGATGGAGTTGTTAGGGGTTGCCAACGATGTGAGTGGTTCTGCACAGGGGTCCCCACACTTATGTGCCACAGCTTAGCACTACTCCTCGACGGAGTCTCTCGCATCGATGCTACATCTATCTACTCCATCCTGAGCCTGACGAAGGACGCCCGTGGCCAGCCGATTCGCATTTATGGCGACCGTGCTGCATCCCGCGTGCGGCACCCGCCCCGTGTCCCCGGCAACCCATCCGCGCCGCGACCAACACGCCCACGAGGGGCTGACCTCCGGGTATTGGGAGAGGCGCAGCGAAAACCCGCCGCGTTCCCGGCAACGCGCCTGCGCCGCGCCCGGCAACGCGCCCGCACCACGCGCCCGCGCCGCTTCCCGGCGCGCAACGGTCAAGCGACAGCAAAGCTGCCGGAACCCAGACCCGCCGCGGCCCGTCTGGGGTTAACGCCGGCTGCTTTGCAGCTACGGTATCAATTTAGGACGAAGAACCAAGATCACGAAACCCAGACCCCAAAACCCAACCAGTATCATTCAGAACCGATAACCCCGAACCCAGAACGTAGAACTCAGAACTTAGAACGTAGAACTCAGAACGCAGAACACCGCCCTTCAAACCCCCATACGACACGTTGACAACCACCTCGCGTATCTGATATTATGCCTGAAAGCAGTAGTTAGCACTCTCCGGTCGAGAGTGCTAAACAAAGGAAATCAGCCATGGACGATATGACTCCGCGGCGGCGGGCCGTGCTTGGGCTCGTTATCCGCTCATACATCGAACACGCTTCGCCCATTGGCTCCAAGGCGTTTGTAGAGGGGTTTGGGCTCGACGTCAGCCCTGCCACCATCCGCAGTGAGATGGCGCGGCTGGAGGAGCTTGGCTACCTGACGCACCGCCACACCTCGGCGGGGCGGCTGCCGACTGAGCGCGGCTACCGCTTCTTCGTGGAGCACCTGCTGGGCGAAACCGAGCTGCCGTGGACCGAGAAGCGGATGATCCGCCACCAGTTCCACCAGGCGCGCCTCGAGCTCGAGCAGTGGGCGCGGCTGGCGGCGGCGGTGCTGGCGCACACGACGCACACGGCGGCGGTCGCCACCCCACCACGCACCCACCGGTGCCACCTCAAGCACCTCGAGCTGATCAGCGTTCGCGACACCCTGGTGCTGTTGGTGCTGGTACTCCAGGGCGGCACGCTGCGGCAGCAGATGCTCTACCTGGAAGAATCCCAGGAACAGGATGCGCTGAGCCGGTGCGCAGCGCAGCTCAACGACCTGTTCGCCGGCCTATCGGTCGACCGGATCGAGGCGCAGACGAAGGAGCTGGCTCCGCTGCTGCAAGAGATCGCCGGCCTGGTGGCGCAGCTGATGCACGCCGAAGACCAGCAGGAACGTGAGGCGATGTTCCGCGAGGGGCTGTCGCACATCCTGTCTGAGCCGGAGTTCGCCGAAGGGGAAAATGCCCGGCAGATGGTACACACGCTCGAGGGCCGGTCGCTTCTGGACGTGATCACGTCAGCCGCCGAGCCGCTGGAAGTAGGCGGTGTGCAGGTGCTGATCGGTGGGGACGGGCGCTGGGAAGAGTTCAATACACTCAGCCTGGTGCTCAGCCGCTACGGCGTCAAGGGGGGAGCGACGGGAGTATTGGGCGTCGTTGGGCCGCTGCGGATGGCATACGGGAGGACGATCGGCGCCGTGCGGTACGTGAATGAGGTAATGAGTGACCTCGTCTACGACTGGTACGGGGACGAGCCGCCCGAGCCCGGAGAACAGCCATCGCTGCCCTCCTGACACCGGCGGAGGGTATGAGCAAGCGGGGCAAAGGGGATGTTACGCGCATGAGGCTTAAGGAGTGATGAGATAGCCGATGGAAAACACGGACGGAAACATGTCTGAAGAAAACGCCCGGCCGGCGGAGGCCGTTCCGGCTGCGGAGGAAAACCTGGAAGAGCAATTGGTCCAGGCACGTGCCCAGGCGGCGGAATATCTGGATAGCTGGCGCCGGGCCACGGCGGAGCTGAGCAACGCCCGCAAGCGAATGCAGCGTGAACAGGCGGAGTTCAGCGCCACGGCATCTGCCCGTGTGCTGGAGCGCTTGCTGCCTGCGATCGACGACGTCGAGCGCGCCTTCGCCGCCCTGCCCGCAGAATATGCAGACGACGAATGGATACAGGGCTTCCGGATGATCCAGCGCAAGCTGCAGAACGTGCTGGAGAGCGAAGGAGTAACCCCCATCCCTACCGATGGGCAGAAGTTCAATCCGGCGCTGCACTACGCAGTGTCTCACGAGAGCCAGGAAGGGTTCTCGGAAGGAGACATCATTGCGGAGGTGGCAAGCGGATACATGCTGGGGGATCGCGTACTGCGCCCAAGCATGGTGCGAGTGGCAAAAGGCAACGCGTGATTTTGAAGGAGCACACATACAATGGCTAGGATCGTCGGCATTGACCTCGGTACGACTAACTCCGTGGTAGCCGTGATGGAAGGCGGCGAGCCGGTGGTGATCCCCAGCGCAGAGGGATCCCGGCTGTTTCCATCGGTGGTGGCGGTAAACTCCAAGACCGGCGAGCGCATGGTGGGACAGGTTGCACGCCGGCAGGGGATCACGAACCCGGATAACACTATTTTCTCCGTGAAACGGCTGATGGGCCGCCGCTTCACCGATCCCGAAGTGGCGAAGGCGCGGCAGGTGCTCCCTTACAAGATCATCGAGCACTCCAACGGCGACGGCTGGGTAGCCATGGGCGGCAAGGAGTATTCCCCGCCCGAGATCTCGGCGATGATCCTGCAGAAGATCAAGACCGACGCCGAGGCGTACCTGGGTGAGCCGGTGACGCAGGCCGTCATCACGGTGCCTGCCTACTTCAACGATTCCCAGCGCCAGGCCACCAAAGACGCGGGCCGCATCGCCGGCCTGGAAGTGGCGCGCATCATCAACGAGCCGACCGCCAGCGCCCTGGCGTACGGCATGGACAAACAGGTAGACCAGAAGATCGCCATCTACGACCTGGGCGGCGGCACCTTCGACATCTCCATCCTGGATGTCGGCGAAGGGGTGTTCCAGGTGCTGAGCACCAACGGCGACACCTTCCTCGGCGGCGACGACTTCGACCAGCGCATCATCAACTGGATCGCAGACGAGTTCAAGCGAGAGCAGGGAATCGACCTGCGCTCGGACCGGATGGCGCTGCAGCGGCTGAAAGAGGCCGGCGAGAAGGCCAAGGTCGAGCTGTCGACCGTGATGCAGACGGAGATCAACCTGCCGTTCATCACCGCCGACGCCAGCGGTCCCAAGCATCTGCAGATGACGCTGTCTCGCTCCAAGCTGGAGCAACTGACCGCCGACCTGATCGAGCGGACCATCGAGCCTTGCCGGCGCGCACTCGCAGATGCCAAGCTGGACCCGTCGCAGGTCAAAGAGGCAGTCCTGGTGGGCGGAATGACCCGCATGCCGGCCGTCCAGGAGGCGGTACGCCGCTTCTTCGGGCGAGAGCCGCATAAGGGCGTGAACCCGGACGAAGTGGTCGCGATCGGCGCAGCGATCCAGGCGGGCGTGTTGGGCGGGCAGGTGAAGGATATCCTGCTGCTGGACGTCACCCCGCTGTCCCTCTCCATCGAGACGCTGGGCGGCATCGCCACCCCGATGATCGAGCGCAACACGACGGTACCCACCCGCAAGACGCAGGTCTTCTCCACCGCGTCCGATATGCAGAGCGAGGTGGAGGTGGTGATCGTGCAGGGCGAGCGCCCGATGGCACGCGACAATAAGATGCTGGGCAACTTCCGGCTGACCGGTATCCCGCCCGCGCCGCGCGGCATGCCGCAGATCGAGGTGACCTTCGATATCGACGCCGACGGCATCCTGCACGTGAGCGCCAAGGACAAGGCCACCAGCCGGGAGCAGTCGATCAAGATCACTGCCTCCTCTGGTCTGTCCAAGGACCAGGTCGACCAGATGGTGAAGGATGCGGAGAGCCACGCGGCCGACGACAAGAAGCGCCAGCAGGAGATCGAATCCCGCAACCGCGCCGATTCGCAGCACTACCAGGTGCAGAAGTTCGTCCAGGATAACCAGGACAAGCTGGCCGACGCCGACAAGCAGCAGCTTCAGGAGAAGATGGACGCGCTCAAGAGCGCGCTGGATCGCAATGCCGGCGCCGAGGAGCTCGACCGTCTGAGCAACGACCTGATGCAGGCGTGGGGCCAGGTCGGCGAGCGCATGCACCAGCAGGCGGCAGCAGCCGGCGGTACCGACGGCGGGCCGCAGGGACAGGCAGGCCCGGAACAGCCCGGCGCCCCGGGCGGTGAAGACGTCGTGGAAGGCGAATACCGCGAGATGTAGTCGCAGATCGCGAAAGGGGCCCGCATCCGGCCGGATGCGGGCCCCTTTTGTTTCCCCCCCCAGGCTCCTCTTTCACTTTCTTTGTGCCGGCTTACACTTTATTCATATCTGTTGACAATTATTGACACCGGTTGTAGACTTTCCGCAAAACCACAGGGGGCATTATGTACCTGGCACCTACCCGCTGCCCGGTGTGCGGAGAAAATCTGACAGTGACCAAACTCAGCTGTCCGGCCTGCGACACGGCCGTCGAGGGCCGTTTCAGCCTGAGCCGGATGGAATCGCTGTCTCCCGAGCATCGCAGCTTCGTCGAGCTGTTCGTGCGCTGCGAGGGCAAGCTCAGCTGGGTGGCTCAGGAGCTGGGGCTCTCCTACCCGACCGTCCGCGCTCGCCTGGAAGAGGTGATCCGCGCCCTGGGCTACGAAGTCCGGGACGAGCACCCGGCAGAGGAGCGGCAGCGGCTCGCGGAGCAGCGGCAGACGATCCTGGACGCGGTGGCGGAAGGACGCCTCAGCCCCGGCGACGCCATCCGGCAGTTGCAGAACGTATAGGAGGCAGCGCATGGAGTTCCGCCGCACCATCGCAGCAGCAGGAATCGAACGGATCGAGATCCAGGAGTTGGCCAGGGATGGCCAGCTCCGCGGCCGGGCCGGCGTTAATCAGATCGACATCATCTACCAGGCGGACCGGGAGTATGCGCTCGAGAGCGTTGACGGCCGCCTCCGGCTGCAGGGGATGCGCGTCCAGCGCGTGGAAGGCCCGGAGAGCCTGTCGGTTTCCGTAGAGGTGGCCGGGGGCGATCTGCACGTAGAAGGCCTCGCCGGTGAGATCGTTTTGGGCAACGTGAACGGCGACTTGCGCCTGCAGCACCTGGCCGGTCAGGTACGGGCGGAGCTCGTCAACGGCGATTTGCGGGCAGACCAGGTATCGCGGCTGGAGCTCAGCAGCTCCTGTAACGGAGACCTCCGCTTCAGCCACAGCGGAGATCTGATTGCGAACAGTGTCAACGGCGACCTGCGCGCCAGAGCGGCCAACAGCGCCCAGATCGGCGGCGTGAGCGGCGACCTTGTGGTGGAACGGTTGCAGGGCTCGCTGCGGGTGCAGCGGGTCGACGGCGACTTGGTGCTCGCAGAGATCACCGGGCCGGTGGCGATGGGAACGGTGGGCGGCGATCTGCGCGGCGATAGCCTGTTGGGTGGGCTGGCGGCAGACAGGGTGGGGGGCGACGTGGACCTGCGCGGCGCACTGGGGCAGGAGCAAAGCTACGTTCTGAATGCCGACGGCGATGCCAACATCTACCTGCCCGCCGAAGCGGACCTGCGGCTTGCCGTCAGCGCCGCCGGTCGCATCCGTTCGGGCGTACACCTGACCCCGGCGTCCGACGGGACCCCAACCTTCACCGCTACGCTGGGGAGCGGCGCCGGACGGATGTCGGTCACCTGCGGCGGGGACCTGCGCATCAAGCAGCCCGGCGCCGAGAAAGCGTCGACACCGCCTCGCATGGAAGATATGGCGGACCGCATCCGCCAGCAGGTGAACGCCTCGCTGGCCGCGGCCGGGATCCCGATCGACGACGTGGGTGAAGTGCGCGTCCCGCGCCCGCCGCGCCCGCCTCAGCCACCGCCGCCCATGCGCCCGGCGGCCGGCAGACCGGGCAAGAGCCGTACCGAGGAGCAGTTGGCCGTGCTGCATATGTTGGAATCCGGAAACATCACCGCAGAAGAGGCGGAAACGCTGCTGCGTGCCCTGGGGGCCTAGGAGATAGAGGTGTCACGCTGATGGTTGTTCTCAGCGCATCGCGAGCCGGCGACCAACTCGAAGGGCTGCAGCCGTTCCAGCCGCGCTACCACCTGCGCCAGGTTGCCGAGTTGATCAGCAACGCGTTTGCCGCGGAGCTGGACGCCAGCGGCCGCAGCGCACTACAGGAGATGCAAGTCGTCGGGCGGCTCAGTCCCGTCCTGGGCGGTGTGCTGAGCAGCGCCATGTTCAGCGATTACTTCTCCGGATTCGTGTGGGTCGAAGACGGGCAGGTGCTGGGTAACACCACTTTCCAACGCATCGCCGAGGCGCCCAGTCGTTGGCGCATCAGCAACGTGGCGGTGGCGCCCGGCCACCGGGGGAAGGGGATCGCGCGCCGCATGATGGAGGCGACCCTGGGTGAGATCGCCGAGCGAGGCGGGAGCTGGGCCACACTGCAGGTGCGCGTGGATAACGCGCCGGCGCTTCACCTGTACCGCTCGCTGAAGTTCACCGACGTCTGCCGCGAAGGATTGTGGCGGCTGCCAATGCGCCCGGCCAACCCGCCGCCACCCGAGCCCGGTGTGGAGCTGCGTCCCCTCCGTCTTGCGCATTGGCGCGAGCGGCTGAGCCTGGCCTATGCCGCACAGGACGACGGCGCGCAGTGGGCAGAGCCGGTCCGGCCGGAACTCTACCAGCCAAGCCTCGGCAACCTCTTCCGGTTGGCTCTGGGCAATGTGTCGCGCCTCGAGCAGATCCGGAGTTGGGGGGTGTGGGACGAAGACGGCCTGGTCGGGGCCGTCGAGGCGGTCAATCACCAGGTAGGCGGTGAGCACACCATGCGTTTTCAGGTACACCCGGACGCGCAAGGGCAGGTGGAGAAGGCGCTGGTGGCGCGGGGATTGGGAGCGCTGGCGAGCGCGCCGCCGCGGGCCGTGATCGTGAGCCACAGTGGGGATCACGAAGCGGGGGTCGAGGCGCTGGAAGCGGCAGGCTTCCGGGCGCAATATGTACTGCTGACGATGCGCCGCTGGATGGACGCAGCTCAGAGCGAGTAATCGCGAATCGGGAGGGAAATGTGGCAATCAACGAAGAGCGAATGCGGATACTGAGGATGATCGAGCAAAAGCAAATCAGCGCGGAAGACGGCGCCAAACTGCTGGCGGCGTTGAACGCCGGCAGCGATCAGGCAGCGCCTGTCGACGGCCCGCGCAACGCACGCTGGCTGCGAATCCGCGTCACAGACCGGCCGTCGGGTAAGGCAAAGGTGAACGTCAACATTCCGCTCGGGCTGGTAGAGGTCGGGCTGAAGATGGGGGCCCGTTTCGCCCCGGAAATGGCCGGAATGGACGTGAATGCAATCCAGGCTGCGATTCGCGAGGGGATGAGTGGTAAGATAGTGGAAGTCGATGACGAGGAAGACGACGAGCGCGTCGAGATCTTCGTCGAATAGGGTCCGCTTCCTCACGAGGTACCGATGAGCCTGCTGATACGCCTGCTGATCAACGCGGCCGCTCTATGGGCCGCAGTGACCTTTGTCCCCGGGATCGACTATTTCGGCCCGCTGTACGGGCTGCTGTTGGTGGCGCTGGTCTTTGGGGTCCTGAACGCGATCGTGCGCCCGATCCTGGGTCTGCTCACCTGCCCACTTCAGATGATCACGCTGGGGCTCTTCACGCTGGTCCTGAATGCGATCATGCTGTGGCTCACGGCGGAAGTCTCACAGTATCTCGGGCTGGACTTCCGGGTGAACGGAGCCATCGCTGCCTTCCTGGGCGCCCTGCTGATCACCATCGTCAGCATCGTCCTGTCCATCTTCGTCCGCGACCGCCGCTAAACAGGTTCTGCCGGCGCCCGGCAGGTCAGGCCTCCCGCTTGCTATGCGGCGGTGGAAGCCTGACCTACTTCGCCATACGCTGCCGTGCGTAAACGGCGGAGCCCAACACGCCCGCATCGTCGCCGAGCTTTGCGGCGACGATGCGCACGTCACGCGCGCCGCGTTTGTTCACAAAGTACTGGTACGCTACCTCGCGCACTTCCGACACGTAGGCCTCGCCCAGCGCCTCAACCACGCCGCCGCCCAGCACCACCATCTCCGGGTCTATGAAGTTCACCAGGCTCGAAACCAACAGCGCCAGGTAGTACGCGGCGCGGCCGATCACCTCACGGGTGAGGGGGTCGCCTTGCTCTATCGCATCGGCCAGCACGCCCGACGTCAGGCGGTCACGCCCGCTCGCTTTCAGAAGTTCCGGGATGACGCTGCTCCGGCCGGCAGCGACCCCGAGACGGATGTCGCGTTCGATCGCGGTGCGGCTGGCCAGCGATTCGGCGCAGCCGCGGTTGCCGCAGCCGCACACGGGGCCGTCTGGCAGCAGCACCATGTGCCCCACCTCGGCCGCCGCCCGCCGCCACCCCTGCCACAGCTTGCCGTTCAGGATGATCCCGCCCCCGATGCCGGTACCCACGAAGACGCCGACCATGTGCTGGGTACCGCGCCCTGCGCCCAGCGCATATTCGCCCAACGTCCCCATGTTGACATCGTTCTCGATGACCGTCGGGACATCCAGCGCGTCCCCCAACATCTCGGCCAGCGGCACGTTCTCCCATCCGGCCAGGTTGGGCGCGTAGTAGACGATCCCCTTGTCCGGATCGAGTGGGCCGGGGCTGCCGCAGCAGGCTGCGAGGATATCGTCCATCTCCAGGCCGGCGCTCTCCACCGCCTCGCGCGCCGTCTTGGCGACACGGTCGACAACGGCCTCGAGCCCATCCTTGGGCTTGGTCGGGCGCTTTGCCGACCCGAGGATCTCGCCTTCTTCGTTCACCACTCCGGCCAGGATCTTGGTGCCCCCCAGATCGATCCCCAGCACGGGGGCTTTCCGATTGCTACTACCCATCATCACCCCCACGGTCGCTCAAGTTGGAAGACATTATACAAGCAGTGACCGGCCAGCGCACCGGCTAATTGCGCACTGGGTGTATTTCACGTTGGGGGCAGGTTTCCGCTGATGGGGATCGGGTGGTGACGGGCGTCCTCACCTGCACTTGATGAACATTAACAAACCGATCAGGTAAGGCCGATGTAGGTCACGCTTGGAGCGTGACGGTTCGCGTACCGCAAATGTACGGCATTGCGGCGGTGTCACGCCGGGAGCGTGACGGTCCGCGCGATGGCGGAGCGAGGTGTCGCGCGATTGTGCACGGTGTCACGCTGCAAGCGTGACCTACATGCTGACGAGCCGAAGGCCGTGTCGAAGGACGCCCGTCACCACCCGATCCCCATCACGCGCAAAGGCCACACCGCAGGGGTGTGGCCTTTGCGTATAAGGGAAACGTGCGCCGGGCCGGTCAGGCAGCCTGGCGCAACAAGGGTCGGAATTTGTAACCATACAAGATCTGCCCCTCGTCGCCGTCCTGACTCAGCTTGCGTGTCACCATCTCAACCGGCATACCGATGAACACTTCCCGCGCGTCCACGTCTGTCAGTTGCGCTGTCACCATCGGGCCTTCGGCCAGCTTTACCAGGGCAACGGTATAGGGGCTGTATTCCTCGAAGCCCGCAGGTGCGTTATGCATCGTGGTATATGAATATATTTCGCCGCGACCGCTCAGAGTCGGTCCAGTGTCTGCTTGTCGTGAGCACAATTTGGGCAGATGTCACGCGGTGGAAAGATAGTGGCGCCGCACTCGTCGCAGATTTCAGCCCGCAGGCTGTAGCGTTGGTGCCGGGTTCGCCAATTTCCCGGGATCGTCATGACTGAAGGTCCTCCGTATCTTAGTTCAATTATAGCCGTGATGCTCGTAATGCTATTTCAGATCCAATGCCGCTTCCGCATTCAGGCTACCAGCGATTCTATCGGGCGAACTCCACCAAAAGCTACCACTTTCACAAGAAGACGTGCCTTCAGGGCGCCGTTGATAGTTTTTGACAGTTGGCTCATGACCGCGCCCAGAATGTGCGTGATCACCGTGGCGCCGCTGCCGCCGATGTTCTGCGCCATGCCGATCGTGGCGCCCGGCACCTGGTTCGCGCCGGCCTGGCCTGTCAGCTGCTCGACGACCTCGACCACCTGGTAGATGCCGGTGGCCCCCACCGGATGGCCGCGCGCCTTGAGCCCGCCCATGGTGGCGATCGGCAGCCGGCCGCCGATGGCGATGTCGCCGTCGGCCGCCAGGCGCACGGCCGCCGCCACAGGGCGCAAAGCCGGCTGCCTCGAGCGACAGCGCTGCCATGATGCTGAAAGCGTCGTGGACCTCGAACAGGTTGATACCGGCCGGCGTGATGCGCGCCTGGATGCGTATGCGCGCTGGCTCGATACGGCCACGGCGTCCAGCATCAGCGGATCGCGCCGATCGTGAACCGCCAGGCTGTCGGTGGCGACCGTCGACGCCAGGATGCGCGCCTTCAGGCGAGGCTCGGAAAGTATCGGCAGGCGCCAGCACCACGCAGGCCGCGCCGTCGCAGACGGGGCTCGAGTCCATCAGGTTGATCGGGTCGGCGATCATGCTCGCGCTGCGGTAGGCGTCTTCGCGTGACCGGCTCCCGAAACATGGCATAGGGGTTGTTGACCCCGTTGCGGTGCGCATTGATCGTGAAGGCGGCAAACGCATCCCTGCTGGCACGTTGTACTCGTGCATGTAGCGGCGCATCAGCAGCGCATTCAGGCCGACGAAGCTCACCCCCTGGCTGACCTCATACTCCTGATCGGCGGCGGTCGCCAGGCCGCTCGTGGTCGTGCTGCCGATGGTATCGGTCATCTTCTCGACGCCGCACACCAGCACCACGTCATGCATGCCGCTGGCCACGGCCATGATGCCCACGCGCAGCGCCGCCGCGCCCGAGCCACAGGCGGCCTCGACCTTCATCGCCTCGATGCCACGCAGGCCGACGAAATCGGCGATCAGCGCGCCCAGGTGCTCCTGGCCCGACCAGCTGCCCGGAAAGCATGTTGCCTACGTAAAGTGCGTCGGCGCGCTCGATCGCCCGCGTCTGTCATGGCCGCCATGATCGCATCATGGGCCAGGTGGCGCAGCGACTTCTCCCACAGTTCTCCCGACCGGCGTTTGGCCGATGCCGATAATCACAACGTCACGCATGATGCTTCACCCTACTTCATCTGCAGCTTGTGCCGATAGCGCGCGTAAGTGGCGTAATCGATCTCTTTGCGCCGGCGATGTAGTCGCGCGTCGACGGGGCCAGCGCCCGCCGCTCGGCGATCTGCTCCGTCACACGCAGCGAAAAGGCGTCCGAGCCGGCGCCGGAGCCAAACGACACCATGAAGATGCGGTCGCCGGGCTTCGCTTCATCCAGAACCGCCGTCAGGCCGATGAGCGAGGAGCCGGCGTAAGTGTTGCCGATCACATGGACCAACAGGCCGGCCTCGATCTGCTCCTGGCTTGAAGCCCAGCATCTGCGGCGGCGCGCTGCGGGAACTTCGTGTTCGGCTGGTGGAAGACCGCGTAAGTATAGTCGCCCGGCCGCGTTCCCATCTCTTCCATCAGCTCCTGCGCCGCCTTCAGGGTGTGCTCGAAATAGGCCGGCTCACCGGTGAAGCGGTGACCGTGGCTGGGATAGATGGGCGTACGCCCGGCGCCAGAAATCTGGGCGTATCGGTCACGTGCGACAGCATGGCCTCATACACGGCCACGCTCTCCTCGCCGGGTCCGAGAAGAAAGGCTGCGCCGCCGCAGGCCGCCGTGAATTCGAGCGCATCGCCCGGGCGGCCCTGGGCCGTGTCCATCCCGATCGACAGCACATATCGGCCCATGCCCGAGCCCACGATGCCGATCCCCATCACGATCGCCTCGCTGCCCGCCTTGCAGGCGAACTCGAGGTCGGCTGCCTGCATGTGCGGGGTCGCGCCGATCGCCTCGGCCACGATCGTGGAAGTGGGTTTCACCGCATAGGGGTGCGATTCGCTGCCCACCCAGACCGCCCGGATCTCGTGTGGATCGATGTTGGCCCGCGCGAGCGCGTTGCGCGCGGCCTCGATTGACATGGTGACCGTATCTTCGTCGAGCCCGGCCACCGCCTTCTCCTTGATGGGCAATCCGCCCGAACGCTTCACCCCACATCCGGGCGACTTCGGTGCCGGCAAACGGTAGCGGGGCACGTACGCCCCATAGCCCACTATCCCCACTTCTACGATCCGGTTTCATCATCACGTTCGCTCCTCGGCAATTCTCATCGGCTCTAGTGACAGGTACCTTTGTCATAGATCCCCGTGAGCCTTCTGCGTAGCAGGAAGCTTGACTCTCTTTGCCGGCGTACGCCGGCCAGCAGCTCCGCTGCCCGGTCCACCCGGACGACGCCCTCTCGGCGCCAGCGCAGCGGCGACGGATCCACCTCGTCCGGGTCGCGCCGGCCGCAATCGCCACCTGCCGCGCGTGCAGGGCCATGTGCCCCCGCTGGATGCCCTCCGTGGCCAGCGCGCGGATGGCGGCCAGGTTTTGGGCCAGGCCGACGGACGCCATGATCTCCGCCAGCTCGGTCGCACGTGGAGACGTTCAAGATCTCGAGCGCCGCCTGGGCAGCCGGATGGACGCGGGTGGCGCCGCCGACGATCCCGACCGCCAGCGGCAGCTCGATGGCGCCCACCAGGTCACCGTCGGCGTTCGAGGACCAGCGTCGAAAGGGACGTGTAGCGCCCGTCGCGCGCTGCATATGCGTGCGCGCCCGCCTCGATGGCGCGCCAGTCGTTGCCGGTGGCGATGACGACGGCGTCGATGCCGTTCATGATCCCCTTGTTGTGCGTCGCGGCCCGGTAAGGATCGGCTGCGGCGAAGGCGTACGGCCTCCACGATCCGCTGGGCCACCAGCGCACCGGGCATCCCCTGTGCCTCGAGTTCCTTCGCAGGCACGAGGCAGCGCGCACGCGCCAGGCGGCGGTCGGCCAGATTCGACAGGATGCGCAGATTGACCCGCCCGCCTGTGATCTCTTCCACCAGCGGCGCCAGCGCTTCGCAGGCCGTGTTCACCATGTTGGCGCCCATGGCGTCCCGACAGTCGTACAGCAGGTGGACGACCAGCATCGGCCGCGCGGCGCTGCGCTGCGGACCGTGCGCACCTCCACATCGCGCGCGCCGCCGTGCAGGCTGACGATCACCGGGTCGCGGCTGTTTGCCAGGTCGATCAGGCGCTGCTTCTGCTCCAGCAGCCGGGGCCCGGCAGTCTCGATATCGGGCACATCCAGCACCTGGATCTGGCCGATCATCGAGCGCCGCCCGCCTCCGCCTGGAACCCGCCGCCGGCCCGCGCCAGCCGGGCGGCGAAGCTCGCTCCGGCCACCACCGACGGCTCCTCGATCACCATCGGCACGATGACATCCCGCCCGTTCACCTGGAAGTTGGTCGCAATGCCCAGCGGCAGCGCGAACATCCCCACCACGTTCTCGATCATCTTGTCGGCCTGGGCCAGCCCAAGGCCCCGCTCCAGCACGGCCTGGGCATCGGGCCCCAGCCCTGCCCAGGCGGCGACGAACTGCTGCCGCTCGGCCGGCGACAGCCTGATAGAAGCCGGCTAATGCGGGAACTGTTCCCGCTGCTCTCTGCCATGTAGCCCTCATCTGCTCCGGATCAACACGACGCCGGGAGGTGACCCACCCGGCTACAACATCATGGCCCAATTTACCCCTTCGCGCCTGTCAAAAGCTACCGATCCCTCACGGCTCCAAGCGCCGACAGGGGCAAAATGACGGCGGCGACCGGGGAAGCGAGCAGCTGCGGGAAGAGCCCGAGGAGCACGCCGGCGACGATCAGGGCCACCAACAGGAATGCCATCGTCAGTGGCTCTCGCTCCACCGGCGAATCGCGCAGCGTGCCGAGGCACGCCTGTCCGGCGCGGATCGCGCCCACCAGTACCCCAATCCGCCCCACCAGCAGCAACAGAGTCCAGCGCACGTCGATCTCGGTGACCAGCTGCATCATGGCCCAGCGAGAGGCGAATTGCGCCGTCAGCGGCATCCCGGCCAGCGCGAAGCCACCACTCACCAGCGCGGCGACAGACCAGGGAAGGCGCGACACCGCGCCGCGGATCCGCCGCAGCTCGTCGCTCTCCATATGATGGCGGATCATGGCCGCGCCGCCGGCCAGGGTCAGCAAGGCGAGGCTGCGCGTGAGGAGCAGCCAGATGGCCATCGGCAGCCCTGCAGTGCCCCGCAGCGCCATCGCCACCAGCAGCACGCCATAGTCGTAGACGGCCGCGTAGCCGGTGAAATGCCCGAGCCGGTCGTGTACGGCGGACATGACGCCACCCGTGACCGCCGTCAGCACGCCAAGCCACAGCAGCCAGCGCGCGCTGTCAACCGCATCGGCCAGCCATGGATAGGTGACCAGAAAGCGCTGGAGCAGGAAGAGCGTGGTCGCCTGCCCGCCGATCCACAGGAACGCCGCCACCACCGGCGGCGACTGGCGGGCCACTGCGGGCATCGCCACGTGCAGCGGCGCCGGCTGCAGCAGCAGCACAAAGCCGGCAATCAGCAGCCAGCCTGCTACCTGGTAGGAGCGAACGTCGTCCGGATTTAGCGGCGCCTGGTCGATATACCAGGTCGCGACCAGAAACAGGGGCACGGCCAGCGAGGGGAACAGCAGTTGCCGCCAGGCGCCGCGCGTATCGCCCACCTTGCCGGCCTGGATCAGGAACACGGCGAGAGCCGCTGCCAGCGCCAGCGGGAAGGGAGCGTAGGCCAGCGGGTGCATGAGAGCTGCGACGCCCCACAGCAGCAGCAGCCCGAGCATGAAGGGGTAAAACGTGCGACCCTGGTAAGTGCGCCAGGCCAGAATGGCGGACAGTGCCGCAACGCCGAAAAGGAAGACGAGCAGCGCCCGGGTGGCGGGCGTGATCGCAAGCTGCAGGTCCAGGAGCACCACCGGCTGCCCGAGCCAGACAATTCGCCCCGCCACACGCGCAGGCGTAGACAACGGCATCTGCGCCAGCGTCACGGCCAGACCGCCCGTCAGGACTGCCGCCAGCAACGCGGCGAGCGGTTCCAGACGCCGCAGCAAATAGAGCGCCACGGCTGCGCCCAACAGGAGGAGCAGCAACAAGCCAGGGCCCGGCAATCATCGCTGCCACCGCCCGGAGCGGGGTTCTACCGGCGGCGCGGGCGGTGCGAGCCCGCGCGCGACCGTCAGGTACGAGATGGCGACACCCAGCACCAGCTGCCAGGTCGCCAGCATGCCAACCAGAACGCGCGATTGGAGCAGCACGAACAACAACAGCAGCGCTGCATTCAGCAAGGTCAGGAGCGCCAGCCCGGCGTGGAGTGGCTCTTCGTGCAGCGCCAGCCCAAGACAGCCGGCCAGGGCTAACCACAACATCCCGTCACGAATCAGGGTGTTAGGTACCGGCAGGTTGACGCGCTCTCGTATCGCCAGGAAGGCGATCAGCATCACGAGAGAAACCAGCACCCGAAACACCCACAGGGATGATAGCTGCGGCCAACGCGCCTCTCGATCCGCAGATGGCGGCGTCCCCACCCGTACCTGCCGGGCGGACACGAAAAGCATCAACGCGATCAGCCCGCCGATCACGGCGTGCAGCAGGGCCCATTCGAGCGGCAGGAACCCTGTAAAGAGAATGGCGAGGGCGGTCGACATCATGGCGTACGCGAAGAGGGCCAGTCGCCAATCCCGAGTGATCGGGATCGTGATGGCTCCCCCTGCAGCGATCAGCATCAGGGGCAGGCTGAGCAGGACGCCCAGTTGCCGCAAGAAGTCAGGCGTAATCATTCAGTCAACCGGTACCTATGTAACCAGGAGGGCCACCAGCAGCATGCCGGCCAACGCCAGCCAGCCGAGGTACCCCTCTCCCTCACCCACCGTAGCGAAATAGCGGAGCGCCGCGCCCGCAGCCAGCAGACCGGCATTCAGCGTCTGGTATGCCCATTCCATGTTGACGACCTGGGCTGCGCCCTGCTGCCAGCCGCGCATGCTGCCAAAGACCCGCCCGCGGTACGCGCCGAGGAGTACGCCGAGAATCCCAGACACCGCGAACGCAATCCACGTGCTGGCCGGTGCATCTCCCACGCTCTGCCACAGCGAAGAGTTCTCGGGCACGGGAAGCAGCGCGACCAATTGCAGCAACTGCCGCGGGGCAACGCCCCATGCGAGGGTCGCCGCACCAAGTAGAGCCGCTGCTATGCTGAGGCGCACCACCCCGCGGCGCCCGTGGGGTACCGCAGCTGCGTCTGGACCGGGCGCGAATACCAGCCGCCACAACGCCGCAACCAGCAAGGTCTCCGCGACCATGGCCAGCGCGAAGATCGGCCATGCCAGGGGGCTACCCGCCGGAAATACCAGGCTGGCGCGTGCCAGGAAGCCGGGGGTGCCGGGAAATCCCCACGTTGCCAGCACGCCGATCCAGAGAGGCATCGTCCAACCCCAGCGAGAACGGACGGCCAGCCCGAGAGCGAGCAGCGCGGGCCCGAGCGCGAAAGCGACGAGCGCCCAGACAAAGACGGGTGGGCCCGCCGGATCGGCGCGGTAGGCCCCGGCCAGCGCCAGGGCGGCCCGGTTCAGCGCCAGCCAGCGCCATGTCTCGCCGTCTTCATCGGCGGTCCATGCCCCGATTGCGGTGCCCAGCAGCGCGGCTGCGCCCAGCACGCCCCACTCCAGGCCCTCAGCCCACTCCACTCCCCCTAACCCATGGATGCGCGCCAGCAGCCAGATCCCGGCCAGTGGCGCCAGCAGGTGCAGCGCCACGCGATCGCCGGCATCCAGTGTGCCGGTGCGGGGCTGCCACAAGTGCAGGGGGTAGATACCCGCACGCACCATCGCCGAGAGCCACAGCAGGCCCAGCTGCGTACGCGTGAGATCGCCGGTCAGCAGATCGGCGTGTATGTTCCCCTCGCCGGCCAGGACCAGTACGACGAGCAGCGGCAGCGTGGCCAGGCTCAGCATCCCCCACGTGCGTCCGGCCGGGAACTCGGCATACCCCGGCGCGAGCCGGTACGCCAGCGCTGCATCGAGCAGCACCGCGCAGGTGGCCACGGCCAGCAGGTTGTTCGAGAAGACAAACGCCATCGCTGCAGCCGCCAGCAGCAGCGTCCGCGCCGCCCGCGGCGTGCCCAGCTCGCGCGGCTCGTCTGCGTCCTGCAACGCCAGCGAGGTCATGGCCATCAGGCCGATGATCAGCGCTGCGAGCCAGTTCCAGCGGTCCAACTGCCATTCCATACGACCGCCGGTCACAATCAGCGGCTGCCACACCCAGCTCAGCGTGTGAAGTGAGGTCTGAGTTCCACTCGGAGTGCGCAAAATCGCCAGCAATAACAGCGAGAGCAGGGTGGCGGCGAGCGCGATGGCAAGAGTCCAGCGAGCTCGCTGTTGGGGCAAGCGGGCAACCAGCATGAGCACCGCAGCACCCAGGGCGAGCAGCAGACTCGGGCCGAGGGGATGGAAGAAGAGCGAATTGATCATAGATGGGCGTAGCGCGTCCGCCGATTGTAACGGTTGGATGTCGAATGGCCAAATCGCCTCCGCCAGAGCGGGACGGAGGCGTCGCATGGCGGCGCGTTGACACTCCCGGAACCGGAAAGTAGAATGGGCGCGACGCCCGGCGCATTACGGGCGGCGACAGGAGCAGGTATGAGCGCACTGGTGGAGTGTATCCCCAACTTCAGCGATGGCCGGCGCCCGGAGGTGATCGAGCAGATCGTCGCGGCGATCCGGGCGCACACTGCCGTGCGGGTCCTCGACGTGGAAAGCGACCCGGCGCACAACCGCACCGTGGTAACCGCCGTCGGGGCTCCGGGCGCGATGGTTTCCGCGATGTTTGACGCCATCCGCACTGCGGGCGAGCTGATCAACCTGGACGAGCACCGGGGAGAGCACCCGCGCATCGGCGCCACCGACGTCGTGCCGTTCGTCCCCCTGCGCGAGATCGGGATGGCCGAGTGCGTGGCGCTGGCGCCGCGAGCTGGGGGAGCGTGTGGGGCGCGAGCTGGGGATCCCGGTCTACCTGTATGAGGAGGCTGCGACCAGGCCGGAACGCGCCAACCTGGCTAACGTGCGCAAGGGGCAGTACGAGGGGCTGAAGGAGGAGATCGCACACGATGCGGCCCGCACGCCCGACTTCGGCCCGGCCCGCGCTGGGGACCGCCGGCGCGACGGTGATCGGGGCGCGCGCCCCTCTCATCGCTTACAACGTCTATCTGACGACGGCAAACGTGGAGATTGCGAAGCGAATCGCCCGCGCCATCCGGCACCTCGACGGCGGTTTCCGCTACGTCAAGGCACTGGGGCTGATGGTGGACGGCAAGGCGCAGGTGAGCATCAACCTGACCGACTACCGCAAGAGTCCGATCCACCGTGTGGTGGAAACGATCCGTCGCGAGGCGGCCCGCTACGGCGTGGCAATCGAATCGACCGAGCTGGTGGGGCTGATCCCGCAGCAAGCGCTTCTGGATGCGGCCCAATGGTATTTGCAGCTCGACAATCTACGACCGGAGATGGTGCTCGAGAACCGGCTCGTGGAGGAACCGGGTGAAATGCCCGCAAGGGGGGATCACGGATGAGCGAAGGATTTGCCCAACGAGTGACCGAGCTAGAGGCGGAAGGAGCGTACGCCGTCCTGGCGCGCGCCAAAGCGCTGGAGGCGCTCGGCCGCGACATCATCCACCTGGAGATCGGACAGCCCGATTTCCCGACGCCGCCGCACGTGGCAGAGGCGGGCATTGCGGCGATCCGTAACGGGCGCACCCGCTATACCGCACCCGCCGGCGTCGCCGATCTACGCTCCGCCATAGCCGAGGTTGCCGGCGAGCAGCGGGGGATCCCGGTGCGGCCGGAAGAGGTGGTGATCGGGCCGGGCGCCAAGCCGGCGCTCTTCTTTCCCGTCCTCGCCCTTGTGGAACCCGGCGATGAGGTGATCGTCCCGGACCCGGGTTTCCCTTCGTACGCCGCCAGCGTGCTCGTGGCGGGTGGGGTGCCGGTGCCGGTCAGGTTGTCTGAGATGCGCGGCCTGGACGTAACCGAGCTGGAAAGCTCGATCACGCCCCGCACGCGGCTGATCATCCTCAACTCCCCCTCGAATCCTACCGGTGGAGTGACCCCACTGGAAGACCTGGAGCGCATTGCCGACGCGGCGCGGCGCGGCGGGCTGTTGGGTGCTATCAGACGAGATCTACAGCCGCCTCGTCTTCGAGGGCGATGCGCCGTCGATCGCCTCGCTGCCCCGGATGCACGAGCGGACGATCATCCTGGACGGCTTCTCGAAGACCTATTCCATGACGGGCTGGCGCCTCGGGTTCGGTATCATGCCGGCAAAGCTGGCAGAGCGTGTGGAGCTGCTGCTCACGCATTCGGTCGGATGCACGGCCGACTTCACGCAGGCGGCCGGCTTGGCGGCGCTGAGCGGCGACCAGACGTCGGTGGAGCGGATGCGGACAGAGTTCAAGGGGCGGCGTGACCGCCTGGTGACACGATTGAATGCCATCCCCGGCATCACGTGCGATCTTCCGGAAGGCGCTTTCTACGTCTTCCCGAACATTACGGGCACCGGCATGAGCTCCAAGGCGCTTGCGGACTTACTGCTCGACGAAGCGGGCGTGGCGCTGCTCGCCGGGTCCGATTTTGGCAAGGGGGGCGAGGGGCACCTGCGCATCTCGTACGCCACTTCCTGGGAGAAGCTCGACGAGGGCGTGAACCGTATCGCTGCGCTGCTGGCACGCTTGCCCGGCCAGCGGTAGCCGGAGAACGCTTGGAGACAAACCTCGAACGGGCAGCACAAGAGGGCGGCCCGCGCTCGCTTGCACTGGCCAACGTAGTACGGCTCTGGTGGCCGCTGGCGGGAAGCTGGCTGCTGATGTCGGCGGAGCTGCCGGCGATCAGCGCCGCAATCGCGCGGCTGCCCGATCCCGAGATCCATCTGGCTGCGTATGGGGGTGTTGTCTTCCCCCTGGCGCTGATCATCGAATCGCCGATCATCATGCTGCTGTCGGCGTCCGTGGCGCTCTGCAAAGATCCGGCCTCGTACCGCAAAGTACGCCGCTTCATGATGGCAACCGGCGCTGCGCTGAGCGCGCTGCACCTGCTGGTGGCCTTCACACCGCTCTACTACTTCGTTGCGCGGCAGCTCATCGGGGCGCCGGAGGAGATCATCGAACCGGCACACCTCGGCCTGCAGCTCATGGTGCCGTGGTCGTGGAGCATCGGCTACCGCCGGTTCAACCAGGGCGTCCTGATCCGTTTCGGCCACAGCCGCACCGTGGCCGTGGGGACCGCCATCCGGCTGGGCGCCAATGTGATCGTGCTGATCGGCGGCTACCTGCTGCACAGCCTGCCGGGCATCGCCGTTGCAACCATCGCCGTCATCGCCGGCGTGGTGAGCGAGGCCGCCTATACCGGCTTCCGCGTGCAGCCGGTGGTGCGCTACGAGCTCGCCGTTGCCGAACCGGTCAGTCCATCGCTGACGTTACGCACGTTTCTGGTGTTCTACACGCCGCTGGTGCTGACATCGCTGTTGCTGTTCCTGGCGCAGCCGCTGAGCAGTGCCGCAGTGAGCAGGATGCCGGAGGCGTTGACCTCGCTGGCCACGCTGTCGGTGCTCAACGGCCTGATCTTCGTGCTCCGCGCCTCGGGCGTGGCGCTGAACGAGGTCGTGGTCGCGTCCCTCGACGAACCCGGTGCGCGGACCGTACTGCGCCGCTTCGCAGGGATGCTGGCGACCGGGACCACCCTGGTACTGGTGCTCGTGGCGGCCACTCCGCTCGCCTGGTTCTGGTTCCGGCAAGTGTCGGGCGTCGGCGCCGAGATCGCGACCGCGGCCAGCGCCGGGTTGTGGCTGGCGCTGCCGCTGCCGGCGTTGGCCGTCCTGCAAAGCCTGTACCAGGGAGCGATCCTTCACTCGCGGCGAACGAACGGGATCACCGAATCGGTCGTAATCTATCTAGGCGTTATAGGGTTCACATTGTGGGCCGGTGTCCTGTGGGGACGCGCCCCGGGCCTGCTCGTGGCCGTCACCGCTATGACCGCCGCTACCGTTGCTCAAGTAGCGTGGTTGTGGTACCGGAGCCGGAGCGCCGTTTCCGGCTTCTGAACAGGAGATCGACGGGGGAGCATACGGATGCGAGGAAAAATCAGCCGCCGCGCAGGGTGCGCAGCCGTCGTGCTGCTGCTTGCCATAGGCGCGGGAGTCATGATGCTACCGGGCGTATGGCAGTCGGGCGAGCAACCGCTGCCGTATACGGTGGCTTCCGTGCCGGGAACTGTGGCCCGGGCCGCCGAAGATGCGCTGGCGGCGGCCGGACACACGCTGCTGGCAACGCCCGCCTGGGCAGGTGACACCGCCTCCTGGCGAGACGGCGCGCGCTACCGCCTCTTCTTCGCCGCCCGGGCCAAAAATGGCCGTCCTGACGTCCACACCGCGGAGGTGCGCGCCGATCCGACCGGCGTTCAGGTGCAAGGGGTGCGGGCCGTCGCGGAGACCGAAGCCGGCGAGGAGAGCGTTCCCCTGCTGCATGCCGATTGGGCGGCGTTCTCTACTGCTGTAGACGGGTACGTGCAGAGCGTGACCTTGCTGCCGCTCGGCGATACGCGGCGGCCGGAGGTGTACATGCTCGCCGAGCCCGCGCCCGTCTTCCAGATGCAGTGGGACGAGGAAGCTCCGGCGGGCGCACTGCTGCTGCGGCTGCAGATCGGCGCCAACCGCTCCGTTGCCCTGAATCCCGCCCTGCGCCAGGTGAGCCCCGAGGGCGCCCTCACGTACACGCCTCAGCTGCAGGGCGAGTTTGCCTGGCTGCCCAACCTGGTCAGCCGGGTGCGCGAGCTTCCCGGGGTGGGGCCGGAGAAGATCGCATTCGCCGAGAACCTCTTCTTCTCGGTACAGGACTGGGTGCCGGCAGGCGTGGTACCGGATCGCAGGGGCGCCGCCTGCCGCGATCCCTGTGGCAGCCGTCGCGACACCGGCGCCCGCGGACACCCCGGCCCCCACGGCTGATGTCCCCACGCCGGCCGTCACGCCGAGTTCTGTCCCGGAGCCAACGCGCCCTCCCATCACCCGGGCAGACGCCCGACGCGGGCACCGCAACGGCTGCCCCGACGCAGGTGGAGGCAGCAGCCACGCCTGCCCTGCCGGTCGAAAGTGGAGTCCCGGCGGCCACTGCGACGCGCGCGCCCCGCCCGCTACCCCTACGACAGAGCCGCTCCGCGCCCACGCCTGCCCCGGCGGCTCGTGAACCCGGGCAAACACTCGGGGCCGGGCCTGACGCAGCGCCCGGCATTGCAGCCCGACCCGCAGCGGAGCTACGCGTTTGCCGAGGTGATCGAGATCGATCCCTCCGCTGCTGCAGCTCAAGATGGTCCCGGGCACGTGGGAGCCGCGGCCCTCGACCGGCCTGGTGGGCTCGGGCGTCATCCCGGCAGAAGAGTGGCCGTCGCTGGTGGCGGGCTTCAACGGCGGCTTCGCCGCCATGCACGGCGCGTTCGGCATGATGGTGGACCGCAAGGTCTACCTGCCGGCCCGCGACGGCATCGCCACGCTGGCCGTCTACGAAGACGGTTCGATTCGCATGGGCACCTGGGGCAAGGACCTGCGCCAGACGCCCGACATGGTCTCCTACCGCCAGAACTGCCCGCCGCTGATCGAGAACGGCACGATCACGGCCGAAGACGGGCAAACTGACGCTCTGGGGGCTGTCGGTCTCGAACGAGGTGTACCTCTACCGCTCGGGCCTGGGGGTCACGGCCGACGGCAAGCCTGGTCTATGTGGCCGGCAAGCCGCTCTCGGCCTATACGCTGGCGCGGGCGCTGCAGAGGCGCGGCGCGGTCTACGCCATGCAACTGGACGTGGACGAATACCACGTGGCCTTCATGACCTACGATGCAGCGGGCCGGCGCCGCTCCGGTCGCTCGCAAGCTGCGCGACGACATGCGCGGCTTCGACGGGGTCTTCCTCCGGCCCTTCCAGCTCGACTTCTTCTACCTGACCCGGCGCGCGCAGCCGCTCGCCGCCGCCGTGCGCAGCTGAGCCTGCTGCCGGGGGCGCCGTCGCCCGGAGCGAGCCTGCCCGTCCTGCCCGGCCGCATCGCCTTTGCCTCCAACCGCGACGGCAACTGGGAGCTGTACGCCGCACCGGCCGGCGGCGCAGCCGAGGCGCGCCGGCTGACCGAACACCCGGCCGACGACCTCTACCCGGCCTGGTCGCCCGACGGCCGCCGCCTGGCCTTCACCTCCCGCCGGGACGGCAACGCCGAGATCTACCTGCTCGATCCGGCCGGCGGCTCGGTGACGCGCGTCACCAACGCAGCCCTCCGAAGAGTGGGCGCCGGCCTGGTCGCCCGACGGGACGCGGTCGGCCTACCAGATCGGACCGCAACGGCCAGTCCGACATCTACGTAACGCCGTTGACGGCAGCGGCGAAACGCGCCTGACCACACGTGCAGGGCAACCACGAAGCGCCGCACTGGTCGCCAGACGGCAAACACATCGTCTTCGATTCGGACCTGGACGTGGCGGAGGCGGTGCATGCGTCGATCAACCTGTACATGATGAACGCCGACGGCACGAGATCCGGCGGATCTACAGCGGCGCCGAGTCCCCCGCGTGGTCGCCGGACGGGCGCACGCTCTCGTTCACCATCCAGAGCGGCGGGCGGTGGCAGCTGTTCGCCATCAATCCGTCCGGCGGCGGGCTGCGCCAGATCACCCGCACCGCGGGTAATGCGCGCGCTGCGGCCTGGTCGCCGGATGGCGCGTGGGTGGCGTATGCCGGGGATGTCGAAGGACATTGGGAGCTGTATGTGGCCCCGGCCGCGGGAGGAGCGGGCGTGCGGCTCACCTACGGGCAGTCGGACAATTCGTACCCGTCGTGGACGGGCAAGGCAGCGGAGTGAGGAAGAGATCATGAAGGATAGTTTTCCTTGGGGCAGGACCTTCGTTCTGGGCTTCGGCTTTTTCGGGATCAGCATCGTGTGGCCCATCTTCAACAGCTTCATCCCCCCAATGCTGGAGAACTTCCAGTTGTCCGCCCTGCTGATCGGCTTCATCATGACGTGGGACAACATCCTCAATATGTTCCTGCAGCCCTGGGTCGGGTCGCGGTCCGATCGCACCCGCTCGCGGTTTGGCCGCCGCAAGCCGTGGCTGATGCTCGGCGCTCCGATCGCAGCGCTTTTCTTCGTGCTCGTGCCGTTCGTGCGTGACAACTTCGTCCTGATCGCGCTGGCGATCCTTGGCACCAACATCGGCATGGCGCTGTTTCGTTCTCCGACCATCGCCTACCTGGGTGACCTGTTCCATCCCGAGCAGCGGAGCAAGGCGAACGGGGTGATCAACCTGATGGGCGGCGTGGGCGGGGCGATCGCCCTCTTCGGCGGGGGTGCTCTGTACCGCATGGGCGTGCCGCTCCCGTTCCTGTTCGGAGCCG
This sequence comes from uncultured Chloroflexia bacterium, assembly GCA_963783655.1. GTDB lineage: Bacteria > Chloroflexota > Anaerolineae > CG2-30-64-16 > CG2-30-64-16 > CAWAOA01. Next base: position 239,397 of record CAWAOA010000011.1, on the reverse strand, counting down.
CCGTGCTGCTGTTGGCGATCGTCGTGGTGCTGCTCGCCGTCAAGGACCCGCCCCTCGCCGGCGGCAGAGGTCGCCGAGGCGGCGCCGGGCCTGCTCGAAAACCTGCGCAGCGTCGTACGCGAAGGCAACCGCAGCGGGCTCTACCTGCTGTTGGCCATCTTCTGCTGGTTTGTCGCGTGGAACTCTACGGAGACCTTCTTCACGCTTTATGCGCAGAACGTGCTGGGATCGAGCCCGGGCGCGCGGCGCAGATGCTCACCCTGTTCGCGGCGATGTTGATCGTGTTTGCCATCCCCAGCGGGCTGATCGCGACCCGTGTGGGGCGGAAGCCGACCATTCTGGTTGGTCTTGCCGGGATGGTGGCGGGGCTGGTCGCCGTGTTCCTGCTGCGCAACCCGGCAGTGCTGACGGTCGTACTGCCATTGATGGGTGGATTCTGGGCGCTGGTCAACATCAATTCGCTGCCAATGGTTTATGATCTGGGGGAGCAGCGCTCGATTGGCGCCTATACCGGTCTGTATTATCTATCTTCCTCGGCTGCAGCCATCACCGGACCGCTGGTGGCTGGCGGGATTATCGATCTGGCCGGGAAGAATTACGCAGTGCTTTGGGTCTTCGCCGCCGTGTTCATGGCGCTGGCCGCAGTGCTGATGCTGCAGGTGCAGCCGAAGCGCGTGGTACAGCCGCTGGACCGGAAGGCGTTGGCATAGAGGAGAGAGGATGTCGCCACATAGTCACGGCGCTGCAGGCGGGCGCGCCCGCCTGCAGCTTGTTTTCCTGTTGACCGCCGTCTACACGCTGGTGGAGTTCGGCGGCGCACTGTTCACCGGCAGCCTGGCATTGCTGGCCGATGCCGGCCACATGTTCACGGATGTCTTTGCGCTCGGGCTGGCGCTGTTCGCCATCTGGCTGACGCAGCGGCCGGCCGACACGCGCCGCACCTTCGGCTACTACCGCGCCGAGATCCTGGCCGCCGCGTTGAACGCCGTGTTGCTGTTCGCCATCTCCGGCTATATCCTGTACGAGGCGTGGCAGCGGTTCCAGAACCCGCCGGAGGTGCAGAGCCTGCCCATGCTGGTGATTGCGGCGCTGGGGCTCCTCGTCAACCTGGCGGGCGTGTGGCTGTTAGGCGGCCATGCCGGGGAGAGCCTGAACGTGCGCGCCGCCTTCCTGGAGCTTGCGTCCGATCTGTTGGGCTCGCTGGGGGTCATCATCGCCGCCGCCGTCATGTATTTCACCGGCTGGCGTTACGCCGATCCGCTCTTCAGCGCCTTGATCGGGCTCTTCATCATCCCGCGCACGTGGCACGTCCTGCGCGAAGCGCTGGATGTCCTGCTGGAGGCGGTCCCCTCGCACATCAACCTGCCGGAGATCCGGCGCGCGCTGGTGGAAGCGCCGGGCGCCGTCTCGGCGCACGACCTGCACGTGTGGACCATCACGTCGGGCTACGTATCGCTCAGCGCCCACGTGGTAGTAGAGGGCGATGCCTGTGCGAGCGACGTGCTGACCGGGCTGAACGAGATCCTGCGAGAGCGATTCGACATCGATCACACGACGATCCAGATCGAGCACCCGGAGTACACCGAAGAGAACTCGCGCTGCTGCGACTAAATGCCCGCGGCTCGCAGCAGCTCGGCATCCAGCTCCCCTGAGAATACGGGAGCCACGCTCCCGGTCAGCCGCACCTTCCAGCCGGCGTCGATCTCCACCAGCATCTCGCCGCCGGGCATCCGCACGGTGACCGGGCTCTGGCAGCGGCCGGTGCGGATGGCCGCGCCGGCGGCGGCGCAGCTGGAGGTGCCCGAGGCCAGGGTGTAGCCGGCGCCGCGCTCCCAGATCTCGATCTGCAGCGTGTGCGCGTCGAGCGCCCGGGCGAACTGGACGTTGGTGCGGTTGCGGGAAGAGCGGCGGATGCCGTTCGAGCCAGCGGGCCCGAGCCGGTTGCGCCAGCGCGGGCGTAGGCTCCGTCGACGAAGACCACGCAGTGCGGGTTGCCGATGGTGGCGGCGGTGATGCGCAGGCCTGGCCGCCGCGACTCGGCAGCGGTTCGTCGACCACCTCGCGGGCCGGCCCGGTCACCGGGATGCCTGGCTGTCGAACGACAGCCGGCCCCATCTCCATGGCGATGCGGCTGCCCTGGTCGTCCAGGACGTGGGCCACTGACCGGCCCGCCCGGGGTGTCAGATCGCGAAATCGCGGCCCGGCGGCAGCCCCAGGTCCCACAGGTAGCGGGCGAAGATGCGCAGCCGTTGCCGCTCTTCTCGAACTCGCTGCCGTCGGGGTTGAACAGGCGCAGGCCGAACGGGTCCGGCCCGGCCGCTCCGTCGCAGCGGTCCCCACAGCACGCCGTCTGAGCCGACGCCCGTGTGGCGGTCGCAGATGCGCCGGACCAGCTCGGGCGACGGCGGGGCGGGCCAGTCGAGCGGGTCGAGCACGATGTAGTCGTTGCCCAGCGCCTGGTACTTGTGGAAGCGCGGCCGTGCGGCGCCGTCGCGCCGGCAGCGGCACGTCGCGGCGCACGAGGTCGGCGTAGCTCTCGCGGCGCTGGATGAGCCGTGCCTGCCCGTCCGCCGACCAGCACGACGGCCGGCCGCGGGGCCAGGTTGTAGTTGCTGGCCATCGCCAGGGTGTAGGCGCCGGCCATCGGCACCGCCAGCAGGTCGCCGGGCGCGAGCCGGGGCAGCGCGATGTCGCGGATCAGCATGTCGCCCGATTCGCAGAACTTGCCGGCGATGGTGACCGTCTCCGACGCGTCGCCGGCCGTCGCCGGCTGCCCCACGCGCCAGCTGCCGTATAGCCGGCGCCGTACAGGGCGGGCCGGATGTTGTCGGCCATGCCGCCGTCGACCGACACGTAGGTGCGGACGCCGGGGATCTCCTTGCGCGCGCCGACCCGGTAGAGCGCCACGCCGCCTGGCCACGAGCGAGCGGCCGGGCTCCAGCACCAGGTGCGGCAGCGGCAGGCCGTGATCGGCAGGCCGCCGACCAGCGGCTGCCGCCACCGCGCTCGACGTAAGGCTCGACGGGCGCGTCGGGGTCGTCGTCGGTCATCGGCACGCCCCAGCCGCCGCCGGGGCTGAGCTCGCGCAGCTCGAAGCCGTGGCGGTCGCGCATCTCGGCGGCGAACGCGGCCAGCACGCCCGCCGCCTCGCGCCAGCGGCTCGGTCTCGTAGATCTGCGAGCCGATGTGGGCGTGCAGCCCGCAAGCTCCAGGTCCGGCGCGGCCATGGCCTGCGGCGACGGCCTGCTCGGCATCGCCGCCGCAGTCGAGAAGCCGAACTTCGTGTCCACCTGGCCGGTCTGGATGTGCGCGTGGGTGTGGGCCTGGATGCCCGGCGACAGCGCGCAGCCAGATGGCGCCGGCGGCGCACGTCCGCGCCCGGCCGCCAGCTCGTCCAGCAGCGCCAGCTCGTGGAAGTTGTCCACCACGATGCGGCCGACGCCGGCCGCCAGCGCCTGGCCAGCTCGGCCGGCGACTTGTTGTTGCCGTGGAAGTGGATGCGCTCGGCGGGGAAGCCGGCCGCCAGCGCCACGTACAGCTCGCCGCCCGAGACCACGTCCAGGTCCAGCCCCTCTTCGGCGAAGAGCTGGGCCAGCGCCGTGCTCAGGTAGGCCTTGGCGGCATAGGCGACTGCGCTGCTGCCGGGATAGAGGTCGCTGCAGCGCCTCGCGATACTCGCGCGGACGGGCCGCGCAGGGTCGCCTCGTCGAAGACGTACAGCGGCGTGCCGAAATCGCGGGCCAGCTCGCCGGCCGGCGCAGCCGCCCAGCCAGAGCTCACCGCCCTCGTCGAACCGGGCTGTCTGAGGCCAGAGGTGATCCATGAAGTGCTCCTGGGGCAGGGGATGAATGGCTACCGGCGCAGTATAGGCGCCGCGGTACGGGTGCGTCAACATGAGGCGTGCTGCAGGGTGCATCCGATGTTTGGGGCAACATGTAGGATAACATGCCGATGTTGTCCCGGGTGCGGGGCAGAGCGGGCTTGCTTGTTGCCCCATGGCGCTTTCTACCCCCCACGAGGGACAACATCGGCATGCATAGCGTATCCTACAAATCGCCCCCAGCGTGCGATGCGCCCTGTGCTGCAGGCGGTTTGGACCAGCCATCCCGCCGGGGTAGAATCGATGCTATGTCTGTCACCAGCCGCCGTCTCCTGGCGGCCCTGCGCGCCGTCGCCCTGCTCCTCATCGTGCTGCACGTCCTGGCCCCGCTGCTCCGGGAAGAGTGGGCGTGGGGCATCTGGCCGGCTACCTACCTGCCCGGCTGGGCCGCGTCCTGCTCGGCGCGGCGGCCGCAGCGATCGTCCTGTGGCCCGCAGAACGGCCGCTCCTGCCGGCCATGCCAGCGCTACCGGGGGGCATCCCGCGGCCGCTGGTCGCGCGCTCCTCGCCGCGATACCGTTTGCGCTGCTGCGAATACAGGGGCTCCGCTGGGGCGATGCCTACATGATCGTCCAGGGGATCATTCACCCGGAAGTGCGGCTGACGTACGTCTGGCAGGCGCCGCTGGACATCTTTATCCACGCCAGGCTGTGGGCGATGGGGCAGCGGCTGTGGGGTTGGGCCGACGCCGTGCCGGGATACTGGATCACCAGCATCGCCGCGGGGGTGCTGTTCGTGTGGGCGCTGCTGGCCGCCGCGGCGCGGCTGGCGCCCGAGCGGAGCGAGCGGCGGGAACGGCTGCTGCTGTACGGTCTCGTGCTCAGCCTGGGCACGGTGCAGCTCTTCTTTGGCTACGTGGAGAACTACAGCGTCCTCACCCTCGGCGTGCTGGTCTATCTCCTGCTGGGTATGCTGTTCCTGTGTGGGCGCTACCGGTCTCATCTGGCCCGCGACGGCGCTGGCGGTCACCCACGCCTTTCATCCGTCCTCGATCTGGCTGGTCCCGAGCCTGCTCTACCTGCTTTACGCGGGCATGGTGGGGACCACCGGCCGCGCGGCCAGGCGTGGCCGGCTGCTGGCGTCGATTGCAGCGCCGTACCTGGTCGTGGGCGTGGGCGTGCTGCTGCTCATGGAAGCGGGCGGGCACGGAGCCGGGGCGCTGCTGGGCGCCGACGCTCCGGGGGGCGGCGACAAGCGGTGGTTCGTGCCGCTGTTCGAGGCGACCACCAAGTGGGAGCACTACACAATGTTCTCGTGGGCGCACCTGCTCGACATCGCCAACGAGGAGATGCTCGTCGCCCCGGTGGTGCTGCCGTCGCTGCTGTTGATCGCGCTCATGGCACACGAGCGCTGGCCCCGCGTGACCGCACCACGTCGTTCCTGCTGATCGCCGGCGGGCTTCTACCTGCTGCTTGCCTGGACGTGGAACGCCGACTATGGCGGGCAGCGAGATTGGGACCTGTTCGCGCCGGCGGGCATCCCGATCGCCTTGCTGCTGTGGCGCGTCCTGCCCCGCGTCTTGCCCGAACCCACGGCGCTCCGCGCCGCCGGCCTGCGCGCTCGTGGCCGCGCAGGCATTTCACACCCTCGCCTGGATCTGGCAGAACCATCTACCCTGGCCGTACATCCCGTTCTTGGGGTAGGCGCACGGGGGAAGAAGCGTAAGCTTCCCCGCTGCATCCGGCCCGGCCTTTCTGTATGTTTAACTCGGGGACAGGAGGACACGTTTGTCAGAGTTACGACGCGACCCAGTGCTGGGACGGTGGGTGATTATGGCGCCCGAACGCGGGATGCGACCCGAAGCTCATCGCCCCACGATGTGAAGAACCGGAGCCCGGCCCTGCGTCTTCTGTGAAGGCCACGAAGCCGAGGATCCCCACGAAATCTACGCCATCCGCGCGCCCGGTACGGCGCCGAATACCCCGGCTGGACCGTCCGCGTGCTGCCGAACAAGTACCCTGCCCTGCGCATCGAGGGGGATCTCGAGCGCGAGGGCGTCGGCCTGTACGATATGATGTCGGGAGTCGGCGCGCACGAGGTGATTGCCGAGACGCCGCTGCACGACGTCGAGCTGCCCGACCTGCCGCATCACAATGTAGCCGCCCTGATCCGGACCTATCGCGACCGGATGAACGACCTCTATCGGGACGACCGCTTCAAGTACGTCCTGATCTTCAAGAACAAGGGCTACCAGGCAGGCGCCACCCTCCACCATGCGCACTCGCAGCTCATCGCCACGCCGGTAACGCCGAAGCGGGTGAAAGAGGAGCTGACCGGCGCCCGCCGCTACTACGAGTTCAAGCGCCGCTGCGTCTTCTGCGACATCATCAAGCAGGACACCCGCATCACGCCGGACCGGCTGGTGCTCGAAAACGATACCTTTGTGGTGATATCGCCCTTCGCCGCGCACGTCCCGTTCGAGCTATGGATCTTGCCGAAGCGCCACGACCCCGACTTCCCGGCGCTATCCGAGGCGGAGTGTGACGGCCTGGCGCACGCCCTGCAGGGATCGCTGTTCGCGCTCCGGGAGACGCTCGGCGATCCACCGTACAACTACCTGATCCACACCTCCCCGATTCCGCAGGCCGCGTGCGGGCTACTGGGCGACGATCCAGCAGGATTATCACTGGCACCTGGAGATCGTGCCGCGCCTGACGCGCCCGGCGGGCTTCGAAGAAGGCTCCGGTTTCTACATCAACCCGATCCTGCCCGAACGGGCGGCGGAGCTGCTGCGGCTCAAGCTGGAACAGAGGGTGGCCGAAGTTCGCTAACGTTCCGGCTCACTCGTCCAGCAGGTACGCCAAAAGCAGCCGCGTCGACGCTTCCAGGGCGTCACGGTGCGTTCGCTCGTAAGAGTGCGACGCATCGATGCCGGGCCCGAACAACCCGATGCGATGGTCGCCGCCGGCCCGCAGGGCGGCTTCGGCGTCCGAGCCGTAGTATGGGTAGATATCCAGGTGATAGGGAACGCCGTACCGGCGCGCGAGGTCGACCAGGCGGCGCCGCACCTCGAGATCGTACGGGCCCGCGCTGTCCTTGACGCAGATGCTGACGGCGTGCTCGGTCCCCTGCAGTCCCTCGCCCAGGGCGCCCATGTCGACTGCCAGCAGTTCCGCCACATCCGCCGGGATCCCCGCAGCCGCCCCGTGCCCAACCTCTTCGTAGTTGGAGATATGGAACGTCACGCGCTGCTGGGGGACGGCTCCGGAATCGACGAGCGCCTTCAGCGCACCCAGCATCACCGCGACCCCGGCCTTGTCGTCCAGGTGGCGCGACTTGATGTAGCCGGTCTCCGTGGCCGTGGTGCGCGGGTCCCAGGCGATGAAATCGCCGACCTCGATCCCGAGCGCTCGCACGGCGTCGGCGGTCGTCACATCGGCATCCAGCCGGATCTCCACCTCATCTGGCTGCCAGTCCTTGTCCCGCACCTGTTCGCGGTGGACGTGAACGGAGCTCTTCACCAGCACGGCAGTGCCGGAGTGAAGCTGGCCGCCGGAGGTGCGCACGACGCAATACTCCCCGTTGACCGCATAGTACGGATAGCCGCCGATGCGATCGAACGCGAGCCGCCCATTCGGCTTCACCTTCTGCACGATGGCGCCCAGGGTGTCTACGTGCGCGGTCAGGGCAACGGGACGCGCATCCGACCGGCCCGGCAGAGTCACCACGAGCGCGCCTTTGCGCGTATGTTCCGGCTGCAGCCCAAGCCCGCGTACCCACCCTTCCACGAGGGAGATGGCGGCGGCGGAATCTCCCGTGGGGCTGGGGGTTCGCAACAGGCCCAACAACCACTCCACGAGGTTGTCCATGTCTACCGGTGGCAAGTCAGTCATTCGGACCCTTTCGGTGGGAAGAGAGCCAGCAGATCGGGCAGTTCGTCAACCAGCGCATCGGGCGCTACCGCCGGCAGCTCGTCATCGGCGCGTCCGGGAACGCGAATGAGGACGGCGCTCATCCCGGCGCGTTTCGCGCCGGCCACGTCTGCCCCCGCGCGATCCCCGACGTGAGCAGCGCGCCCGGCGGGCACCGCCAGCGCCTCGAGAGCGGCCTCGAACAGGCGCGGGTGCGGCTTGGCCACGCCCAATCCAGACGAGTAGATGCGGGCATCGAAATAGTGCAGGATGCCGGCGTTCGCAAGCGACCGGTCCAGAAAGCCACCCGGCGAGATGGTGTTCGAGATCACGCCGAGCCGGTAGCCGCGTGCCCGCAGCTCCGCCAGCGTCTCGCGCGCCCCCAGACGCAACGCCGAGCCGGTGGGCGATGGACGGCAGTAGGCGCTCCCGCTCTCCCGGATCAGCGCCTCCGGCACGGACAGCTTCCAATCCCGGAAGATGGGTCCCATGACGGCGTAGATATCCACCCCTCGCTGCTCGTGGACCGCCGCCTGGTAACGCGCCTCCACTTCGAGGGCGAGCTCCTCCGTAAACGGCCCCCGAGCCGGGAGCGCGATACCTGCCGCAAGCAGCAGGTCGTAAACCACCCCGGCGCGCGTGACGATCCGGTCGTGGTAATCGCCGTGCCCCTCGCGCAGGTCAACCACCGTATCGCCCATGTCAAAGGTGATGGCATCGATATCGCGAAACATCTGTCCGGGCATCTCCTCTTCTATCGCGGCAGCAGCCGCACCAGCTCGTCCGCCCTGGCCGGCTCGGGCGCGACGCGCGCCACCGCCAGGTCCGCCTGCATGTGCTCCGCATTGGTGGACCCCACCAGCGCCGTCGTGACCCCGGTCAGGGAACGGGCGAACTGCAGCGCGCGCTGCGGGGTGCCGGGCAGATCCGGGAACGTTTGGGCGAGCGCCAGCGATACGCGGACGAACTGGGCCTGCATCAACCCGGAGCTGGCAAACAGCGCGAGGTTGAAGCGTGCGGCGGCGGCCAGGACCGGAGCCAGTGCCTTCCCAACGGACTGGTTGCGGAATACGGCCGCCTGGGTGAGCTGCGCATTCACGGGCACCTGCACGGCACGCAGGTGGTGATCCGGCCCGGCAACCTCGGCTGCCAGGCGCAGCAGGATCTCCAGGCTCAGGTAGTCCGCCGCCATCGGCATTCGCCGCAAGCCGTCCCACGTGGAGACGCCGTAGCAGCCGATGCGGCCTGCCGCAACCTCTGTCTCCAGCTCCTCGAACGCCGCCTGCAGCCGCTTGCGAAAGGTTGTCCGGTCCACAAAGGCCAGTTGCGTCTCCGGATTCTGCAGGAGATAGAGATCCAGCGTAGTCACACCGGCGTTCTGCAGGCTCCTGTCGATCCCCTCGCGCAGGAAGCTCGCCGACATGCAGTGGATGCCGCCGGCGATCTCGTCGGGCTGGGCGATGCCGCGTGCCACGAACTGCGAGTAGATGTACTCCACGCGATCGCGCGGCGGGTGCCCGCGTAGCTGATGAACCCGCCCTTGCTGCACAGCACGAATTCGTCGCGGCTGAACTCCCCGGACGCCACGAGGGCAGCGATCGTCCGGCCGAGGACGACTTCGCTGCGCTGGGCGCGGTAGCTGAGCGCGGTGTCGAATACGTTACTGCCGCAGCGTGCAGCGACCTCCAGGGCCTGGCGATAACCGTCGTCGACCGCATCGGTCGGCTCGCCGTGGTAGGTACCGGCGCCAATGGACGAGAGGGTCAGTCCGAGCGCCTTCCGGAAGTGCCCGCGCGGTGATCTGGCCGAGGCGCCCGGCATAGCGCGCGGTCCCTTCCGCGGTGGCCCGACCGGCCAGAGGCATCACACCTCCACGGGTGCCGCTGCCGTCGTGCCTGCCCGTGCCGCCTTCTTGCGGCGCTCCTCCGCCTTGCGAGCGAGGCGATTGAAGGTGCCGGTCAGCCCCATCGCCTTCTTGACGTCGCGCAGGGTTGTCACCGCGACCTCTTGCATCCGGTGCGTACCGTCCACGATCATCTCGTCCACGTAACCGGTCTGCGCCTCGAAGTGAGCGATCCGCTCGCGAATCGGGTCCAGGAAGTCGTTCAACACCACGCGCCAGGCGTTCCTTGATCTCCACGTCGCCAATGGTCCCCTCGCGGTAGCGGCGCTTGAACTCCTCAACTTCGGCCTTGTCCGGGTTGAAGGTGTCGTGGTAGACGAAGACCGGGTTGCCCTCGACGGTGCCGGGGATGTCCGCCCGGATGCGATTGGGATCGGTGTACATGCTGTGCACCTTCTTGCGCACCGTGGCCGCGTCGTCGTGCAGGAAGATGGCGTTGCCCAGCGACTTGCTCATCTTCGCCTGCCCGTCAGTGCCCACGAGGGCGTCACCCTCCACCAGGTCATCGGGAATGGGGAAGACCTCTCCATAGAGATAGTTGAAGCGGCGCGCGATCTCCCGGGTGATCTCCACGTGCGACTGGTTATCTTTGCCCACGGGCACGAGGTGCGCGCGTGGCAGCAAGATATCCGCCGCCTGGAGCACCGGATAGCCGAGCAGTCCGAACGGGATCGTCTCCTCATCCATCAGCGCCGCCCGCGCCATGTCCTTGATGCTCGGCAGGCGGCTCAGGCGCGGCACGGTGACCAGGTTGCCCAGCAGCAGGGCCAGCTCGTACACTTCGTGGATGGCAGACTGCAGGAAGACGGTGCTTTTCTCCGGGTCGATGCCGGCGCCCAGGTAGTCGAGCGCCATCCCGCGAGCGTTGTCGGCGATCTCCCCAATGTCGTGTGCCGAATTCTTGGTGGTCAGCACGTGGAGGTCGGCGATGATGAAGTAGCACTCGTACTCGTCCTGCAGCCGGACGCGGTTGCGCAGGCTGCCGACGTAGTGCCCCAGGTGGAGCCGGCCGGTCGGCCGGTCGCCGGTCAAGATCCGCTTACGCTCGCTCATGATAGCCCTCCTCTTCAAACAAAAAGACCCCGTCCCATCAGGGACGAGGCCGGTTGGGTCTCGCGGTGCCACCCTGGTTGGGCCATGGCGGCCCCACCTCGACGCCCTCTAACGGGGGCGAATCGCACTGGCTCCCCGGTCCCATTCGCGGCAGTGGAATTGCCCCGTTCCCACCCTCCGGAGCTCTCTGCGAACCCATGCCGCCGCGCTCAACCGGTTCACGGCCATTCCCTATCGTGGCGCGATTATCCCACACGGCTCGGAGAGGTGTCAAGCGGTGCACGCCGCAGCCCCGCGCCTGGCGAGGACTCTCACAAAGGCAGAGATATCCCGCCGCGACTATGCGAGCCGGCTCCGCGTTTCTCATAAAATCTTATAAATTTCCATATACTTCCACTTAACATCTATCTATTCTTGAAAATTGTGAAACCCTCTAACAGTACTCACTTTGTAGCGCGGCGCGTGCATGGTAATCACCTGCCTGGAGAGTAGGGCTCCGGTGTATACCTACCTGAGCGCCAGGGCAGGCGGGAACGGCGCCGGGCAGGCGGCCGTCGTCTGCCCGGCCACAGACAAAGCCGGCAGTTCCCCGTAAAGCGATAAACGCCCGGCTGGCTCGCCCACCCGCCTCGCACAGGTCCGGCAGCGGTCGGCTAGCGCACGGGAGCCAGGCGGGGCAGGTGGCCGGCTTTGGGCGGCAGCGGCACCACCTGCGGTACCAGCACCTGGCGCATCGACGCCTGGCTGAAGTAGCGCTTGTCGTCCTCCCACTCGTCGTTATCTTCAAGCATTTTGCCACCACCAGCCGCAAGGTGGCGTTCTCATCTAGAAAAACGCCCGCCACCTCTGTGCGGCGGCGGATCTCGCGGATGAGCCGCTCCAGCGGGTTGGTGGAGTAGAGGCGGCTCCGGTGCTCCGCCTGAAGCTCAGGTAGGCCGTTGCGTCGTCCTCCGCCTGAGCCAGCAGGGCGGCCGCCCGCGCCAGCGCTCTCCCATCAAGCGCAGCGTCTCTCTCACCTGTTGGTGGGCCGCCACCGATTGGGCTGGACAAAGATGGTGCGCAAGAGCGCCGCCACCATAGTTTTCTCGCCGTGGGGGATGTGGGCCAGCAGATTGCGCATAAAGTGCACCCGCAGCGTTGCCATCTGCCCCGCTCAAGACCTAGCTGATAGCAGCCTTCAGCCCCTCGTGGCTGTCCGAAGTCACCAGTTGCACCCCTTTCAGACCACAGCTCACAGAGTCTCACGGAACTCAACCTAGAAAAGCCCTCTCTCTCCCGCCCCCCGCGCCAGCCCCAACACTTCCCTCTCTCCCGTCACCCGCACCCCTATCGCCACCACCGCCACCTGACTGACAATCCGTGATTCTGCCGCACCTTGAGGTACAGCGCATCCAACCACACGTAGGGGTATACGTCTTCCGCGGCCGCGTGCGGAACCCGCGCACCAACTCGTCCAGCTCCCGCGTCCGCACACCCGCTCTTGTCGATGCCGTCCAGCCCCAGCGCCTGCACCAAACATCCACCTTCCGCGTGCTGACGCCGCGATGTAGACCTGCTGCACCACCACAGCAAACCTGCTGGCCCGCCGCCGCGCTCCACGACTGGGAAAGTAGCTGCCCTGCCGCAACTTCAATCTGCAGCGCTAAATACCCACCGCGTGTCCCGCCCCCCCCATAACCATGCGCTAGTCATCCATTCCGCCACCATTCGTACTTACCGCGCCATCTGCTGCGTACTTCCAGCTCCATCGCCATCTGCGCCAGTAACCTCCCTTATGAATCGACGTCGATCCACGCCTACTTCTCTGCAATACTCATCAGCTCATACTGCTCTCGCTAGTCATCTCTACCTCCTTCAAGCTTGTACAACCTACAAACACACATACTCACGTCACTCACACCACCCTAGCGCGTCCGCCCAGCGAAGCGGTTCGAGCCGGCGGTGTGGATGGCGGGCTGAGCGAACATTCACAATTGACAGACACAGCCGGCACCGGTAGACTGCCTGTGAACCTCTGGCTGCGCGTGCCGCCGGAGTCGCCCGCCGCTCCCCCGGCGCCAGGAGCGCACCTGCGATGAAGCATGCTCCCGCCCGCTACGCCCTGTATCTGGTCCTGATGCTCAGCCCGATCTTTCCGCTACGCCGTTCCCCTGCTCAAGCAGCTCCAACCGGGACAGTGGTACGTGCTGCGTTTTGTGATCGATGACGGGGATCGGGGCGCCTACGTCGAGGTGTACCGGGAAGCGAACCCGGCGGAGCGGGCGCACTACAACGTGGCGCTGCCCACCGGCCGCTCGTGGTACCTCGTCCACTACGTGTATGCGGGCGTTACCTACACGGACGACTACGCCGAGTTCGCGACGGCGGGCATGAGCTGGATGGGAGACGAGCGCCTGCTCCTGGGTTACGACGGCTGGGACCGGCTGACGTCCGTCGCGCCGGTGGCGGGAGCGGGCGGCTACAACGCCAGCTACACGTTCGCCGATAACAACAACCTGACCGCCAAGGTCGAGGGCATGAGCCTGGGCTACAGCTACAACGCGACGGCCAGCGGCTGCGTGGCCGGTACCCGCTCGCCCAAGCCGCACGCCGCCAGTCTCGTGGGCGTAACGAGTATCAACTACGACTCGGTCGCTCGCGACCGCGGCAACGCTACCAACCGCAGCACGGTCTTGCTGGAGCAGACGCTCACCTACGACCATGAGAATCGCCTGACCCGCATAGTAGCGGGCGGCGTGACGACCGACTATGCTTATGATGGCGATGGGAAGCTGGTGCGCACCGCGGCGAGTGGGGTAGACACCTACCTGGTGAGCCCGGGCTACGAGTACACCAGTTACCAGAACAGCCCCGAGCAGAACCGCGCCACCAGCTACTACTTCCTGGGCAGCCAGCGGATCGGAATGCGGCTGGACGCCAACGGCACCAGCACCCTCACCTATCTGCACGCCGACCACCTGTCCAGTACCAGCATCGCCAGCGATGCCGCCGGCCAAGCCAAAGCCAACAGCGAGGTGCGCTACTGGCCCTATAATGATCCCCGCAGCGCAGCGGAGTGGGATGGCAGCGTGAGGAGCGGCGGCCTGGGGCTGAACACGGAGTGGCGCTTCACCGGCCAGCGCGAGGACAAGGCGACGGAGCTCTACTGGTTGAACTCGCGTTTCTACGACCCCGCCTTCGGCGCCTTCCCGCAGCCCGATACCATCGTGCCCGACCCGGGGAAGACTGGCGCGCTGAACCGGTATACCTATTCCTATAATAACCCTCTCAGGTTCACTGATCCCACGGGCCATTGCCCACAAGATAGTTCTGGCGATGCTTGCAGGGCGACGCTTGCAGAGGTGGAGAAGGAGTTCGGGATAGCGATTGACGATTCTAGCTACCTGTGGACTGAAGCCGCCCTCGCTGCTGTGGCGGCGGGTCTCGGCGACTTGCAGAAGGTGATGAACAAGGAAGTTTTTGCAGGCATAATCCGCGGGCTTGTATTCACGGTGGACACTAACGACTACACCAATGGGATGGCCCACCGCGTTGGTCAGGGAATCAGTGTGGGCAGCGACGTATTGACTGATGAGCACTACATTAGGGTCAATACGGTTCATGAGGTCGGTCATCGCTGGGACTGGCTTTCAGGGGATAGCAAGAGCCGGGGTCTCGTGGTGGCAACTGGAGGTAGGCATGAACTGACCCTCGCGATGATTGAACACAACGAGGATCGTGCGCGGTATTACCCGGGAGGTAAGCCTCCCACCCCTTATGCAAGAACGCATCCAGTTGAGAATTGGGCGGAGTCACTGAAGGTAGATGTTTGCCCAAGCGAGGGCAAACTGGACGATGCAAGGCGGCTCTACGTCGAAGTGATGCTTGGACGTCTCACACCGTTCGCCTTCATCCGGACCTGGGTGAAACCATGAAACGATCTGTGCTTTGGGTCACCGCTCTGATCGTCGGGGCAGCTCTGGCCGGATGTTCGGTCGTCTCACGTGCGCCCGCTGCTGCAGACGCCTCTGCCGTGCCGCCGGGTCCGAGAACCAGTGTGGTGCCACCAACGGCTGTCCCGAACCGGGCAGCCCCGAGCGCCGTCGCCGCCTGTCCCCAGCCGTGCTGGGAAGGGCTTCGCCCCGGTATCAGCCGTCTCGACGATGTGCAACAGTACCTGCAGAGCCGTCTGAATGAGCGCGAACGAGTGAGTGCGATCTATGCGCCGCGACAGACACAGTCGTGCAGCGTTTTCGCCTGGCGCACCATCCAGGACAACCGGCTACAGAACGACCGGCTACGCGAGATCTATGTCGAAGACGGCGTGCTCCGCCGCGTGCGCATGGAGGTGCCGCGAGGATGGTCTTTACAGGAGGTCATAGAGCAGTTCGGTGCGCCCGAATACGTCTGGTCGCTCAAAGCCATTGGCCCCGACGGCAGCGGTTACTTCCTGGAAGTCTTCTATCCCCAGCAAGGGCTCGTTTTCGAACTGCATCCGGATCTCGACAAGATCGGGGTGGTCACACCGCAGCTTGACGTGCGCACCGTCGAATACGTACAGCCGGGGAATCTGAATGAGTTCCTTCTCCACAGGTATGCGTGTGTCTTCAGCGATCCGGCGGTGCAGAGAAGGCAAGCTCAGGATGATGCTGAGGTAGCTCGTCCCTGGACGGGTTACGGGGAGGTAGAGATCGTGGAGCATAGATGAACTGAGTCATTGCGAAAGACGTGGCAGATTCGGCGGACCGAATCCTCTCGCCTTCGTCTTGGGTCTCAGTCGGCTGCGGCGAGGGCGGCCCATGACGGCGAGAAGCGGCGGACTCGGGGCACGCGGCAGTGATGACTTCGTCCCCCGATGAAGCCGAACTCGCAGCACTCTAGGCCGGCCAGTTAGGCCGCCGCGTCAGGCCGTTGCCGCCGGCGTTTCTGCAGCCGGGTCGTCCTTCACAAGCTTTGACGGCGGCAACTTGGGCTGCCGCGTGCCGTGGTGGATCTGGGTCAGCTCCTGCCCGATCTCCAGGCGGTCGAGCTGGTCGCGCGTGAACTGCAGGGCGCTGACGTCGCCCGGCAGGTTGGCCACGCCTACCCGGTAGGCGAAGCGGAACAGGGCCGAGCCGACTTTCTCGGGATCGGCGTATTTGTCAGCGCAGCCTTCGGTCAGCACGTGCCAGACGGCGATCAGCAGCTTGCGGGCAATGGCGACCACGGCTTTGGAGCGGCCCAGTCTGGGCTCCAGCCGCTCGAACTCGGCCTTCCAGTGCGGGTGCTTCTGGACGGCATGGTGGGCCGCCTGCACCATCGTTTAGCGCAGGTCCCGGCGGCCGGATTTCGTGATCCTGCCGGTGCGGTGCGTCATGCCGCTGTCATGCACCGCCGCGCCCAAGCCGGCATAGCCGACCAGCTGGCGAGCCGAAGGGAAGCGGCTGATATCACCAATGGCCGCCAGCAGAGTGACGGCACCGATGAGGCCGATGCCGGGCAACTGGATGAGCAGCGGGTACGCGCTCGTCCTGCACCGCCGCCTGCTCCAGGTATTCTTCCATCCGTCGTTTCTGGTTCTGGGCGAAGCACAGCGTGTCCAGGTCCGACTGGATGCGGAACTTCTCGGCCGCCGAGACCGGCAACAGCAGCCACCAGTTGCGGACGTCTTCGGCGAACAGGTCCAGGCCGGGTGGGCGGCTGGATGTCATGGCGGTGCAGCACTGCGTGCAGGCGGTTCTTGAGGGTGGTCACCAGGTTGACCTGCTTGCGCCGCTGCTCGACAATCGCACGCAGATCGCGTACCGCTTGATCGGGCACCCAGATGCCGGGCAGCAAGCCGGCCGCATGCAGCTGCGCCAGGGCCAGCGCCGCTTTCTTGTCGGTCATGACCCGCGCCTTAACAATCAAGGCTACGTGGGGTGGGTGGACGACGGTCACGGAGTGGACGAGGGGTAGGAGCAGGTCGTAGACCTGCCAGGTGTTGGTGGTCATTTCCAGGATGACCGCATCCTGCTTCGTCAAGCTCTTCTTGGCCCAGGGTTCGATCTGGCCGATCGGGACGCGGGCCGGACCGAAGACCGGCTGCTTGTCCTGGCTGACGCCGGTGGCCACCAGGTACTCCTTGTGCAGATCGAGGCCGACCCAGCGGTTCGGGGTTGTGGTTTCCATGGCTGCCGCTCCGGATGGGAAGTGCTGGCGCCAAGCCGGGCGCAGCGCGGCCGAAAGCGACTTCACACATTCCTTCGAGTTCGCCTCTTCGGCCCCTCAGGTGGGCGGAATCGAGCGGGTCAGCCACACACGCGGGCGAGCTTGCTCCCGAGGGCGCTTCTCATACGCATAGACGGCCAGACCCAGCGTCCCATTCGCCGGCGACGCTCCCGCTCAGCCAGCCTGAGGGGAGTATCACGAAGGCTGCGCCCGGCTTCTGTTCCGCAGCGTACCATGGAGCGGGACGTCATTATGTGCCCAACACGTGCGAAATAACCCGCTGCGTTTTGTGGATCCCAGCGGGATGGCCGAGTCCGCGGCGGGCGATCAGGCGTGCTGGGTTGATGAGTGGCGCTGGAAAAACCGCTGGTATGAGGCACACGGCTTCTATTGGGGCAATGGTAGCTGGAATGCCCGCGGCAATCCGTTCATGCGAGATGTGGATATTGCGCGTGACGTAATGGCCGAGGCGGGCATTCATGTCATTGCATCTTGGCTAGATGACGAGTCAATCATGCAAATGGGCGTGGGGGTGGCGACGTTTGGCTTGAAACTTGCCGGCAGTGGTGGCTTATCTCGCCTGAAGGACCTGCTTGGCGGCAACGTTCGGGTGCGCGATGGTAGTTGCATGCGCTCGGCGTGTGCACCTCCGGTAAACATATTTGGCTGGGAAGTCTGGTTCCCTACGGGCTCGCCGCTTGGTCAGGTAGCCGGCTTGTTTGTGCATGAACTGGCTCACGTCATCGATTGGAACGCAGGAAAGACATTCTCGGCACGATGGGGATATAAGGCTCTCACCGGTTATGCAGCAGGACAAGGCCAGTTATACCCAGTGGAGTGGGATCGCTGGGCCGAGGGGGTTGCCGTATGGGTGTTCGGTAATTACGATACGACGGGCACCGAGTTCACGTCACGTTACAAGTGGGATCAAGTAGCCTCAATTGACCCAAAAGAGCTTACTGCGCAAATGAATCGCATGGCTGAATTGCTGAACGGGAGGCGCTAGCTATGAAGTGCAGAGTCTGGTTTCTCCTGTTTCTCGCGCTGGCCAGTTGCACCCGCGCCCGGCCGGAAGCGCTATCCTGTGATGAGGCCCGGGTGTTGCAAGCGCAGGTCGGCCGGGAGTCGTCACCCGACGAGGCGCGTGCTTGGGCGAGTTCGACTTACCAAATCCCCATCGAGGCGGTTCGCCTGGATCCTGCCTCGAGTGGCGCCTATCTATTGACCTGGCGGAAGCAGAGTCTGTGGTATTCGCTGGTGGTCGAGGACGACCATATCGGGGGTATTAGTCTCTCCGGGTTCGAAGCCCCGGCAGCCATGGTGATGACCTGCCTGGGCCAGCCCAGCGTGTATCATGCATCCTACAGTTGGGACCAGCCCGGCCATAACTTGAGTCTCGAGTTAGTCTTCCCAGCCAGCGGGGCTTTGGCCCATGGTGACCGATTCCTGAAGAGCGCCCGAAACAGCCTCCGCCCGTCAGCGATGACTTACCGATGTCGGTGCTTCGCTTCGGGAAACCGGGAACGACCGACCAAGTACTGCACGCGCTCTTCGTTGAGGGTCGGGGAGATGCCAACAAGAGTATTGTGGCGGGCTACAAGCCCTGGCCGGACGACTGGAAGGACATCGTGATCGATGTCGACCCGGACATCGCCAAGTAGGTGCGATCGCGGGGCTGACATGCCTACCATCACCTACCATCAGCACGATGCCCAGGCCCACGCTGAGTTTTCCGGGGACAGTGTGGTCTCGGGTTATGCGGGAGACAGGCTCTTCTGCCTGCCGCTCCCCGGCTGCGGCGCTTTGCGAAGCACCCCGCAGCGGAGTGGGCGCGTTGGTCTGCGAAGCCCTGGCGTGGTGGGTAACCATCAAGGAAGCGCCGCTCTCGCAAGCGAGGCCGTCGAGTAGCCGGGCTGTAATGCGGTTGGCGGCCGCTCGGCAGCGGGCAGCCGGTAGCCATGCGCTTGCCTGACTGGTCGCTGCTGTACCTGCACTCCGACCACCTGGGCAGCACGCTGGCGGCCACCGACAGCTCGGGCAGCAGACGCCACGGGTCACGTAGCTGCCTGGGTGACCGGGGAGCGACCCAGATGCCCCAGATCACGGCAGCCAGGAGCGGCGCGCCGGCGCCCAACAACACTTTGGCCGGCAGCGTTGCGCCGGCCCGGTAGCCCGCAATACGCCAGCGCCGCGAGCGCACACAGCTCGAGCAGGAACCGGAGAGCCTGATTCAGTGCATAGAATGCCATCTTCGTCTTCTCCCTGTTTCACGAGCAGCCGCGGCAGGCCAAACGCCGCGCTCCTCGCTCCTCAACTCCTCATCGGATAATTGACACTGCACACGATTGCGCTAAAATTAAGCTATATAACGGCTCCGCACCGTTATCCTCGTGCGCCGGGCTTTGGCTGTACACCGTCTGCGGTCCACTGCCGCAGTTATGGGTGTGCCATCACTGAAAGTGAGCGCCTTAAGCTCAATTATGCGCGTGGGGCCTCGGGCTTTAAGGTACACCCAGGGCTCCTACCTATGCAAGGAGTGCAGCTCCATGGTCGAGTTGAACCGCGTCCCAACCGCAACCGGCGAATGGGAATGCATGGAGTGCGGTCACATCGAGGAGGGCACCCTGGCCCGCCGCCCATTGAAGTGCCCCGAGTGCAACGCACCCGCAGAGGCGCTGGAATTCTTCTCCTACGACGATGACGAAGAAGAGGAATGGGAGAGCGGGGAGGATGACGACGCCCTCGATGACGAGGATGATGAGTACGAGGAGGATGTCGAGGACGACTACGACGACGACGAGCGCTGATGCACGGACGCCGGCGTTCTAGTACGACAAAAAACGAAGAACAGAGGCCCCTGCGACCCAACTAAGCGTCTGGGCGCCCGATCAAGAGCGGGCACACACAAGTGATGCTGGTTAACAGAGGAGCGCAGGGGTTTGTTTTGCCTGAAGATATTAGGTTGAAGAGGAGACTACATGGAACTTAAGGCCAAGCTGACGGCCCGCAGCGACGAACCTCCCACCTGGAGCACCAACTCCAGCGAGGAGAGCTCCACAAGCGACGAGCCTCCCCAACGGAGCGCCCGCCGTTCCACGCGCCACCCTTCTGGGCCGGCGTGCCGGACGCACAATGGGAGGATTGGCGCTGGCAGCTCAGCCACCGGCTGAACTCGCTGGAGGAGCTGAGCCAGATCGTCAACCTGACCCCGGAGGAAGATGGAAGGTCTGCCAGCACCATCACTTCCGGGTGGACATTACCCCGTACTTTGCTTCCCTGATCGACCCTGACGACCCGAACTGCCCGATCCGCCGCCAGGTGATCCCGACCGGGAAAGAGCTGATGGCCTTCGACGGCATGTTCGTGGATTCGCTGAATGAAGACGCGCATAGCCCCGTGCCGGGCCTGGTGCACCGCTACCCTGACCGGGTGCTGATGCTGGTCACCACCCAGTGCGCGAGCTACTGCCGCTACTGCACGCGCAGCCGCATCGTGGGCGATCCGGCCGCGCAGTTCAGCCGCAGCGACTACGATGCGCAGATCGACTACATCGCCCGCACGCCGCAGGTGCGCGACGTGTTGCTGAGCGGCGGCGACCCGTTGATCCTGCCGCTGCGGATCCTGGAGGACCTGCTGCGCCGCCTGCGCGCCATCGAGCATGTCGAGATCATCCGCATCGGCAGCCGGGTGCCGGTGTTCATGCCGCAGCGGATCACGGCCGAGCTGGTGGATATGCTGCGCCAGTTCCATCCGCTGTGGATGAACATCCACTTCAACCACGCCGAGGAGTTCACGCCCGAAGTCGAGGAGGCCGTGGCCCGGCTGGCCGATGCCGGCATCCCGCTGGGCGCGCAGACGGTGCTGCTCGCCGGGATCAACGACTCGGTCGAAGTGATGAAGGAGCTGGTGCACAAGCTGGTGCGCAACCGCGTGCGCCCGTACTACCTCTACCAGTGCGACCTGGTGGAGGGCGCGGGACACTTCCGCACGACCGTCAGCAAGGGCATCGAGATCATCGAAGGCCTGCGCGGCCACACCAGCGGCTATGCCATCCCGACCTACGTGGTCGACGCTCCGGGCGGCGGCGGCAAGATCCCGGTCATGCCGCAGTACGTGATCAGCCAGGCGCCGGGCAAGGTGGTGCTGCGCAACTTCGAGGGCTTCATCACCACCTACAACGAGCCTAACGACTACACCGGGCATACTGTCGCCCGGCCCGAACGGCGCCTGCGCAGAGCCTGCCGGGCAGGAAGGGATCACCGGGCTGCTGTCAGGCCGCGGGGACTACATCAAGCCGGAAGGCTTCGACCGCGTCCACCAACGGCTGGGGAACGTGCGCTGGGAGCCGTTCGAGGAGCAGCCCGTCCAATCCGAGCCTGCGGCGGTCCCTGTGCCGCATCGCAACGGCAACGGCCGGAGGCGCGGCTGATGGCCTTGAGCGTCGCGGTCCTGGCCAACCTGAAAGTGAACGCTCCCGTACGAGGGGATGCCGGCCGATGCCTGGGACGACCTGGATTCCGACATCACGGTCAACGCGATCGTCGAGGCGCTGGAAGCGCTCGGCCACCGGGCCACCTTCCTGGAGGGCAACCTCGCTGGTCGAGACGCTTGCCACAGCTGAAGCCGGACATCTGCTTCAACATCTGCGAGGGTCACTGGGGCGACTAGCCGCGAGTCGCACGTGCCGGCGCTCCTGGAGATGCTGCGCATCCCGTACACCGGCAGCAAGGTGCTGACGCTGGCGCTGACGCTCGACAAGCCGATGACCAAGCGCGTGCTGCACTTCCACGGGCTGCCCACGCCGGCCTTCCAGGTGTTCGAGCGGGCCGGACGAGCCGCTCGACGCCGACCTGCGGTTCCCGCTGTTCGTCAAGCCCAGCCGGGAAGGCACGGGCATGGGGGTCAGCGGCGATTCGATCGTCGAGAACGAAGCCGAGCTGCGCGCGCGGCTGGCGCGAGCAGCTTGACCGCTACCAGCAGCCCATCCTGGTCGAGCGCTTCATCCGGGGGCGCGAGGTCACGGTCGGGGTGATCGGCAACCTGGCGGCGCCGTGGCACGGCGCGTGCCGGAGGATGAAGATGCGGCCCGCATGATGCGCGGCCTGCGCTTCCTGCCGCCGCTCGAAGTCGACTTCGCGCCGTATCCGGACAGCGAAGGTGGGGTCTACACCAACCGCATGAAGACCGAGTGGGCGCACGACTTCCACTGCCTCTGCCCGGCCCCGGTCGAGCCGGACCTGGTCGAACGCCTCAACTGGCTGGCCGCGGCCATCTTCCGGGTCACCGGCTGCCTCGACGTGGCTCGCGTCGACTTCCGCCTGGACGCCGACGACGGCGACCAGCCGTACATCCTGGAGGTCAACCCGCTTCCGGGCCTTTACCCCGGCCTCAGCGACCTGGTCTCGAAGCGGACGGCGCGGGCATGAGCTATAACGAGCTGATCAACGCGATCCTGGATGCCGCCTGCGAGCGCTAACTGAGCATGCAAGGAACTCGCCGGCCGTTTCACCGGTGGCACGGGCGTCACTCGAACCAGGGTGGCGCCCGTGCATTTCTCCACAATCCCCAAAGGACTTGCAACCGCCGTTGACTTGTGGCATTCTGGCATTGCTGGCGCGGCCCGCTCGCACGCGTCCTGCGCCCGCTTTGCCCCTGCGCACCAAGGCTTCGCCGCAGTGCCAGAACGGCGATCGCCGGTTGTGCAAATCCGCGCACCGCAATGCCGGGGAGAGAATGCGATGAGCGTCAAGGTGTTCTGCAAGCTGGCCGATTGCGTCAACTGGGACAACGGTCTGTGCAGCGCCGAGGAAATCCGCATCGACCGCGAAGGCTACTGCGCCACCTACGAGGAGATCCCCGAAGAAACCGCCGACGAGATGGACGCTGCCGGGCCCGACGAGGATCTCGAGCTGGGAAGATGAAGAAGAGGAAGATCTCGAGATCGAGGAACTCGGCGAGGGCGATTGGGAAGACCTGGACGAAGACGAAGAGGAAGAGGAGAGGCAGACGAGACCGCGACGAGACGTTGAGCTGACGTCAGCACGCCTGGCGCTCAGATCTGACTATATGCGGGACAGAGAACGCCCTGTCCTTTTTATGCCTGCCAGTGCAGGGTGCGATTGTTTTGCCAAAGGCCCGTTCGTCTATAATGGGAGTGTATCACAAACAGGGCTAATCAGGAGGATCCATAACATGGCGAAAAAGTGGGTATACCTGTTCACCGAGGTAGAGCAGGCCGAGAAGTACGTCGGCGGCGACTGGGAGGACGTGCGCTGCGCTGCTCGGCGGCAAGGGCGCGAACCTGGCCGAGATGACCCGCATCAAGCTGCCGGTGCCCCCCGGCTTTACCGTCACGACCGAAGCCTGCAACGCCTACCTGGCCGCACGGCGAGAAGTTCCCCGAAGGCATGTGGGATCAGGAGCTGGAGGCGCTGCACACGATCGAAGCGCGTGACCGGCAAGAAGTTCGGCGACGCCGGCAACCCCCTGCTGGTCTCGTGCCGCTCGGGCGCCAAGTTCTCCATGCCCGGCATGATGGACACGGTGCTGAACATCGGCCTGACCGACGTGACCGTCGAGGGGCTGGCCAAGCTGACCGAGAACCCCCGCTTTGCCTGGGACGCCTACCGCCGCCTGATCCAGGGCTTCGGCGCGGTCGTGCTGGACATCCCCGACGAGGCCTTCGAGGAAGCGCTCGAGCAGATCAAGCAACGCGTCGGGCGCCAACGAAGATGTGGACCTGACCGCCGAGCAACTCAGCGAGCTGGCCGGCGAGTACCAGGAGATCGTGCAGGAGCGCAAAGGGCTTCGACTTCCCGCAGGACCCGCTCGAGCAGCTGCGCCTGGCCACCGAGGCCGTGTTCCGGAGCTGGAACGGCAAGCGCGCCGATCGACTACCGCAACGCCACGAGGCATCCCGCACGACCTGGGCACCGCCGTCAACATCGTGACCATGGTGTTCGGCAACATGGGCAACACCTCCGGCACCGGCGTGGCCTTCACCCGCAACCCGAGCACCGGCGAGAAGGCCGTCTACGGCGAGTACCTGATCAACGCCCAGGGCGAGGACGTCGTCGCCGGCATCCGCACGCCGAAGAAGGTCGCGGTGATGGCCGAGGACCTGCCCGAAGCATACCAGCAGTTCCTGCGACATCTGCGGCATCCTCGAGAAGCACTACAAGGACATGCAGGACGTCGAGTTCACCATCGAGCGCGGCAAGCTCTGGATGCTGCAGACCCGCAACGGCAAGCGCACGCCGCCGCGGCCGTCAAGATCGCCGTGGACATGGTGAACGAGGGCCTGATCACGAAGCGCGAAGCGCCATCATGCGCGTCACCCCGGACCAGGTGAACACGCTGCTGCACCCGCAGTTCGACGCCGAAGGCCAAGAAGGCGGCCGAGCCGAGGGCAAGTTCCTGGCCAAGGGCGTGAATGCCTCCCCCGGCGCCGCCGTCGGCCAGGTCTACTTCGACGCCGATACCGCCGAAGTGAAGGCCAAGGAAGGGCCAGGCGGTCATCATGGTCCGCCCGTTCACCAAGCCGGACGACGTGCACGGCATGATCGCCGCCAAGGGTATCCTGACCAGCGAGGGCGGCGCCACCAGCCACGCGGCCGTGGTTGCCCGCCAGTTCGGCAAGCCCTGCGTGGTCGGCGCCAGCGGCATCAAGATCGACCTCGAAGCCCGCACGATGACCGGCCAACGGCGTGGTCGTCAAGGAAGGCGACTGGATCAGCGTGGACGGCGCGCACCGGCGAGGTGTTCGTCGGCCAGATCCCGACCGTCGCGCCCGAGTTCGAGGAACAGAAGGACCTGATCACGCTGCTCGAGTGGGCCGACGAGGTCGCCGCCGAAGCCGGGCAGCCGCAAGCGGGCCGAAGGCTACCCGACGCCGCGGCCTGAGGTGTGGGCCAACGCCGACTATCCCGCCGACGCCCGCCGCGCCCGCAGCTTCGGCGCCCAGGGCATCGGCCTGTGCCGCACCGAGCACATGTTCTTCGAGCAGCAGCGCCTGCCCATCGTGCAGCGCATGATCCTGGCCAAGAGCAGCGAGGACCGCACCGAGGCGCTGAACGAGCTGCTGCCGTTCCAGCGCAGCGACTTCGACGGCCTGTTCGAGGCCATGACCGGCCTGCCCGTCATCATCCGCCTGATCGATCCGCCCCTGCACGAGTTCCTGCCCGACGAAGAGGCTCTGCTGGAAGAAGTCATCACCATGCGGGTGAAGGGCGAGACCGATGGCCTGGCGGAGAAGGAAGACCGTGCTGGCCGCCGTGCCGCAGCCTGCACGAGTCCAACCCGATGATGGGCCTGCGCGGCATCCGCCTGAGCATCGTCATGCCCGAGATCGTCGAGATGCAGGTGCGCGCCATCTTCGAGGCCGCCTGTGACGTGAGCAAGCGTGGCTTCGACCCGCACCCCGAGGTCATGATCCCGCTGACGGGCAACGTCAACGAGCTGGAGTACATCCAGCCCAGTCTGGAGCGTGATCGCCAAGCAGGTCATGAGCGAGAAGGGCACCGCAGGTCGACTACAAGTTCGGCACCATGATCGAGATCCCGCGGGCGTGCGTGACCGCGGCGGAGATCGCCGAGCTGGCGGAGTTCTTCAGCTTCGGCACCAACGACCTGACCCAGATGACCTTCGGCTACAGCCGTGACGACGCCGAGCGCAACTTCCTGCTCAAGTACGTCGAGGAGGGCATCCTGCCCATCAACCCGTTCCAGACCATCGACCGCGACGGCGTGGGCCGGCTGATGGAGATCTGCGTCGAGGAGGGCCGCAAGAGCCGGCCCGACCTGGAAGTGGGCATCTGTGGCGAGCACGGCGGCGACCCGGCGTCCATCGAGTGGTGCCACCTGATCGGCAACAACTACGTGAGCTGCTCGCCCTTCCGCGTGCCGGTGGCCCGCCTGGCCGCCGCCCAGACCGCGATCAAGCACGCGCCGAAGGCGTAGGTTTCGCGCACGTAACGAGATTAGGTGATAAGAGAGGGGGCACGGCACCGGCGCCGTGCCCCCTTTCTTTTTGGGCGGGAATGGGAAACAAGGTAGAAGTCATGACCTCGCCGGCGATCGCCAAGAGACCTATAGGGGCTAAGCACCGGCAGGCGAGCGCTCGCGGTGCGAATCGTGCTCCTGCCGGTGCTTCGCCCCGGGCTGCGCCGCCATACCCCTCGGGTTGCTCCGCTCCCGCTGCCCGGCGCATCCCCCGCGCCGGACGCCGCTCATGCGGGTTGGCAGGCCACGGAACACTCTCAACGCAAAGACGCAAAGACGCAAAGACGCAGAGACGCAAAGGCTTTCGCGGGTCGCACGCGGCCGCGGGCGCGGCGAGATGTTCGGGGCGCGGGGTGCGGTGACCGGGATGTCAGCGCGGTCGCGTTTGATGCGAATTGGGTGGGCCACGGGGCGTCCTTCGAGAGCCTCAGGATGGAGATGTTAGGGGTTGCCAACGATGCAAATCGTGCGGTCCAGGGACCCCGCACTTGGACGCCAAGCTCCATCGTTAATCGGGGACGGAACCATTCCCATCGATGTCGATAACCAACGCAACCATCCTGAGGCTCTCGAAGGACGCCCCGTCCACCACCCAATTCGCATCGAAGCCAACCACGCCGCATCCGCTTCGCGCCCTTCGCGCTTCGTGTCTTCCCGCTCCTTCGCGTCTTCGTGCTCCACACCCCACCGCGGCCTCAGCCCAACTCTGGCCCCAACCTCTCCGCCACGCGTGCGTACGCGGCGCCTAGCGCGTCCACGTCCGCCTCTGTGTGGGCGGCGCTGATGCTGCCGACGCCGTGGACCACGTGAACGTTCTCCAGCAGCAGCGATAGCTGCAGTACCGGGCCGTGCAGGACGGTGTCGCAGACGGAGGGGTCGTGCGCATCGTCGGGGCTCCGTACCTCGCGGTCCCGCTCATATGGGAAGTGCACCTGCACCAGCGAGCTCGCGGGCAGCACGCCGTTCGACCGGCCGGTCGTCACTACCGGCAGGTCGATCGCCGCAAACGCATCTTGCACGCACGCACGCGCCCGGTCACCCAGCCGCGCCAGCCGCGGATAGATCGTTGCCTCGTTCTCAGCCAGGTACGACATCATTGCCCGCCCGGCGAGCATGGCGGCGGGGTGTCCGGAGTACGTGCCGCCGGAGAACTTCACGCGGCTCCCACCTTCTCGCCCGGCCAGGCGCAGGATGTCAGCGCGTCCTGCGACCGCTGCCAACGGCATCCCGCCGCCGATTGCCTTACCAAAGGTAGACAGGTCGGCGCGCGCCCCGTAGAAGCGGGCAGTGTCGCCCGCCCGGTGCCGGAAGCCGGTGATCACCTCGTCGAAGATGAGGACCGCGCCATAGCGGTCGGCCAACGCACGCGCCGTCTGCACGTACTCGGGCGTTGCCGGCATGCCGCCGCCGGATCCCGGCATCAGCTCCGTGATGAAGCAGGCAATGCGGTCCCCGTGCTGCCGGAAGTGGTCCTCGAGCATCCCCGCGTCGTTGAAGCGCGTCAGGACGACCTGCTGCAGCAGCCCATCGGGCAGGCCGGCGCTGTCGGCGTGGGCATAGCCGTCGCGGGGCGAGAAACCCATGCCCACGAGTCCCCACGGCTGCCCGCCGTGCCAGCCGCCGCCCACCTTCATCACCAGATCACGCCCGGTGAAGGCGCGCGCCAGCATGATGGCGTACATGGTCGCCAGGGTGCCGAGGTGGTAAAGCGCACCCGCTCCGCTCCTACCTGGCGGCACAGCAGCTCGGCAGTCTCGACCTGGATGCGATCCGTGAAACCGGTCTGGAGCCCGATCCCTTCCTCGAGACCCCGCACGACGGCGGCCGTCACCACGTCCGGGTTGTGCCCGAGGACGTTGGTGTGGTGTCCCTGCCAGCAGTCGAGGATGCGATGGCCGTCCTCGTCAATCAGGTATGCACCGCGCGCCGAGGCGATGCGCGGCGGGAAGGGCTGGATCAGGCGCAGCGCAGTGGCTGCCGCCGTCAATCAGCGAAGCCTGGGCCCGCTCGTTGAGCCGGGCCGAAATCGGGGAGTGCTGCCGGTACGCCTCGGCCAGACCGGCCAGCAGTCGAGTGTGATCGCGTGGCTGCAAATAACCTCCATAGAGGACAGGCGATGGCGTTTCTCGTGACCCGGTCTGCCTCGAAACAGGCAGGCCAGGCTACATTACATTTTTACACGCACCTCGCTCAGGCCGCGAATGATGTAGCGCTGGAAATCATCACCTGGATAGCACAGGATTGCCCGAGGACGGCGGCGGCAACCGTAGCGGGCTGGCGTAGACCACCGCCGCGTTTCACTCGGGTACACCCGCGCGTTCCCCATCCTTTGACACCCCCCTCCCGCTCCGGTATAATTAAGGTATTCCCGCACGCGGGGTGATTATGAGCGTAACGAATGAGATCAAGGAACGCCTTGACATCGTGGAGCTGATCTCAAGCTACGTTCCGCTCAAAAAAGCGGGTCGCAGCTACCAGGGTCTGTGTCCCTTTCATAACGAGAAGACTCCTTCCTTCTTCGTCTTCCCTGATACGCAGAGCTGGCGCTGTTTCGGCTGCAATGCGGGGGGCGATGCTTACGACTTCGTGATGAAGCGAGAGGGCCTCAGCTTCGCCGAAGCGTTGAAGATGCTGGCCGAACGAGCCGGCGTACCCTTGCCCGAACGCCAGGGAGCGCCGGCGGCTGAAGAACAGCGCCTCGGGCGCCTGCGTGAAGCCCTCGCCACTGCTGCCGGTTACTTCCACCATCTCCTGTTGCACAGCAGCGAAGCGGAGCAAGCGCGGAGTTACCTGGAGCACCGTGGGTTTACCCGGGCAACGTGGGAGACGTGGCAGCTGGGTTATGCGCCCGACCAGTGGGAGGCGCTCCGGAACCACCTGCTGGCCAAGGGGTTCAGCCTCGAGGAGATCGAGGCCGCCGGCCTGGTGATCCGGCGAGAGGACGGCAGCAGCTATTACGATCGTTTCCGCGGCCGCCTGATGATCCCGATCCGTGACCCGCAGGCACGGACCATCGGCTTTGGCGGTCGTATCCTGGTGGAAGACAAGGAGCGGCCGCAGCCGAAGTACATTAACTCGCCGCAAACGGCGCTATTCGACAAGGGTAAGGTGCTGTTCGGGATGGATATGGCGCGCAAGGCGATCCGCGATGCCAACCTGGGCGTCCTGGTCGAGGGTTACATGGACGTCCTGATGTCGCACCAGGTGGGCGTCTGCAACGTGGTGGCGGGCATGGGCACGGCCCTCACCGATGCGCAGTTGCAGCAGATCAAGAGCTACGCCAAGAACATCACGCTGGCGCTCGACCCGGATGCGGCCGGCGAACACGCTACCCTGCGCGGCATCGAGGCCGCCCGCGAGGTGCTCGATCAGGGCTTCGAAGCCGTGATCGACCCGCGTGGCCTGGTGCGGCGCGAGAGCCGCATGAACGCCCAGTTGCGCATCGCGACCCTGCCCGATGGGCTCGACCCGGACGAGCTGGCGTATCGCGACGTGGCCCGGTGGCGAGAGGTGATCGCCCAGGCGCGCCCGGTCGTGGACTATTACCTGGACCTG
Organism: uncultured Chloroflexia bacterium; assembly: GCA_963783655.1. GTDB lineage: Bacteria > Chloroflexota > Anaerolineae > CG2-30-64-16 > CG2-30-64-16 > CAWAOA01. The sequence continues at coordinate 209,988 of CAWAOA010000011.1, read as the reverse complement.
GTGGCCGCGAGGAGGATCTGACATCCGCCCGGGGCAAGGCGAACGCCGTCGCCCGCGTCGTCCCCGTGATCCGAGAGATCGCCAACCCGGTCGAGCGCGAGCACTACATCAACGTGCTGGCGCGGCTGGTGCAGACCGACGAGCGGCTGATTGCGAGCAGAGATCGTCGGGCGGTGCGGCAGGCCCGGCGGGGCAGCCCAGGCGGCGATCGGAGCTGCGCGACGGGCTCCGGCTCCGGCTCGCCGCGCGGCCTGCGGAGAAGCGCGAGGCGCCGCAGCAGCAGCCCGGCGGAAGAGCACATCCTCGGGCACCTGCTGTTGCGGCCCGAGTTCTGTCGGCTTGCTGGATGCACATTTGCTGCGGGCGCATGCGCAGCCGCTGGGAGAAGAGGATCTGACCTCGGGGGAGAACCGGGCGATCCTGGCGGCGCTGCAGGCGGGCCAGGGTCCGGGGCCGGAGACGGACCCCGAGGCCGTTCTCGAGTTGCTGCCCGAGGCGCTTCACGACCGGTGCCGGGAATTGATGGTGCAGACACAGCAGGAGCCGCCCCTGCTGGACGAAAAGCTGCTGAAGGATTTGGGCGATCGCGTGCTGCGATTGCGCGAACGGCGCCTGCAGGAGAATTCGGCCGGCTGCGCTTTTTGCTGGCCGAGCTGCCAGAAGAGGAACACCGCGAGCAACGGCAGGAGTATTCCCGCCTGGTCGCCGCCTATACCGCCCAGGTGGGGCAGGTACAGAAGCTTCTCAATGCGCGTTCGATGACCGGCGCACTGAAACGCACCAGAAACTAGTTACGGAGCAGTATGCCAACAAAGAAAATGCCTACCACGACAACCCGCAGGGGCCGCCAGCCCCGGCTCAGAGGGAGTGGATGGACGACGGTCTGGACACCCAGGACGAGCGCGAATTCAGACGCGGACGCGGAAGATGGAGTGCGCGAGGCGGAAAGGGAAACTGATGATGAGGAAGCCGAGGAAGACGACCTGGTCGAGGTACGCATCGCGGTCGGTCCCGACGGCGTGCCCGAGGCGCTGACCTTCCCGTTGACGAAGATGAAGAGACGCCCCTCATCGAGCGCGACGAGAAGCTCGAGCAAGAGGTCGAGTGGGAAGCCAAGCAGCCGCTGGAAAAGGTCATCGACGAGTGGGACGATCCGGCCGCCACCAGCGACCCCGTGCGCATGTACCTGCACGAGATCGGCCGCACCGCCCTGCTCTCCAGCGAGGAAGAAGTCACCCTGGCCAACGCGATCCGTGAGGGCAAGGAGGCGTGCCGAGGCTGCTCAAGGCGGACGACCTGGATCCCGACGCTGCGGGATCGAGCTTGCGCTCGTGCGCGCAGCGCGGCCTGCACGCCGAGCAGCGCCTGGCGCAGGCCAACCTGCGCCTGGTGGTCAGCGTGGCCAAGCGCTACGTCGGCCGCGGCATGTCGTTCCTGGACCTGATCCAGGAGGGCAACATCGGCCTGCTGCGGGCGGTGGAGAAGTTCGACCCCACGCTGGGCTTCAAGTTCAGCACCTATGCCACCTGGTGGATCCGCCAGGCGATCAGCCGGGCCATCGCCGACCAGGCGCGCACGATCCGCATCCCCGTGCACATGGTGGAGAGCATCAACCGGCAGATCCGCGCCCAGCGCCGGCTGATGCAGGAGCTGGGCCGCGAGCCGACGCCCGAAGAGGTCGCGCTGGAGATGGACTTCCTGGTCGCCCGAGGACCGGCGCGCGATCGAAGAGGCGCTGGCGGCGGGCCAGCCGCTCGAACCGGCGCTCAACCGCCGGCTGCAGATCGCGGCGGCCAAGGTGCGGCGCATCATGCGCATCGCCCAGGAGCCGATGTCGCTCGAGACGCCGGTCGGCACCGAGGAAAACAGCTCGCTGGGCGACTTCATCGAGGACGACAGCCTGCCCGGGCCGGCCGACCAGGCCAGCCGCCACCTGCTCAAGGAGCAGATGAACGAGATCCTGAGCGGGCTGAGCGAGCGGGAGCGCGAGGTGCTGGAGATGCGCTTTGGGCTGAAGGACGGCACGGCGCGCACGCTGGAAGAGGTGGGGCAGGAGTTCGGCGTCACCCGCGAGCGCATCCGGCAGATCGAGGCCAAGGCGCTGCGCAAGCTGCGCCATCCGATCCGCAGCCGCAAGCTGCGCGATTACCTGGGCTTAGATTTGACGCATCGACGTCCCGTCGCTATAATACGGAACGCCGTAGCGCATTCCTCGGTAGCTCAATCGGCAGAGCAAGCGGCTGTTAACCGCAAGGTTGGAGGTTCGAGTCCTCCCCGAGGAGCCTCGCAAGGGAGAAGAAACGAACGCCGGTGCCAATGCACCGGCGTTTTGTTATCTATTGATCGCGGGTGTCTCCCGATCACCAGGTAATGTTGATCGGGACAGCTCCCGGCAGCGGGCGTTCTACCCGCGGGGGTACAATGCCGTCCGGCGCGGGCTCAGGCGTCTGCGCACGGCAAAGCGATATACACCGTCGTGCCGGCGCCGGGTTCGCTCTCCGCCCAGATGCGCCCGTCGTGCAGCTCCACCAACCCGCGCGCTACCGCCAACCCCAAACCTGTGCCCTGCTGCTCCTGCAGCCCGCGGTTCACCTGCACCAGCGGGTCGAAGATCTCCCCGAGCTGCTCCGCCGGGATCCCCACACCGTTGTCCGCCACGGAGATCCGCACCTCGCCGCCCGCGTCTTGCACCTCCACGCGCACATACGAATCCGTGTCCGGCCGGGCGAACTTGATACCGTTGCCGACGATGCGATACATCGTTTCCGCAAAGAAACGCGGGGCCATCCTGACCGGCGCCAGACCCTCAGGCAGACAGTGCTCGATCCGCACATTCTTCCGCGCCGCCTCGGGCTCCAGGCGCAGCAGCACCGGCTCGATGTGGATCGCCAGATCAGATTCGACGCGCGCGGTCAGCATGTACTCCTCGCGCGCCTGGCCCGACTCGAGCTGGGTAACCAGCACCGCGTCCTCTACCAGGTGCGCCAACCGGTCGCTGCCGCACTTGATGCTGTGGAGCGCCAAATGCAGCTCATCGGGCGTGAGGGAGTCGACGTTGCCGAGCAAAAGCTCGGCGTAGCCCTGGATCCACGTCAACGGCGTGCGCAGCTCGTGACCGAGGGTGCGCGTGATATTTAGCTTGAGCTCCGAGATCTCCGCGGCGGCGGCGCTGGCAACCGATTGCGCCCGCGCCAGGCGCGCATCTACCGTTGCCAGCAGGTTCTCGCGGTCGTATGGCTTCACCAGATAGTCGTCGGCGCCCATCCGCTTACCCATGTGGATATCTGCCGTCTGGGTGCGGGCGCTCAGGAAGATGAAGGGGATGAAGACCCACGCCGGGTTCTCACGCACGCGCTCCAGGAGCTGGAAGCCGTCCATGCGCGGCATCATCACGTCGGAGATGATCAGGTGCGGGCGCGCAGCGGGTATCAGCTCGAGGGCTTCGACGCCATCGCGCGGAGGTATACTTCGTGGCCGTCCAACTCCAACACATCGCGGATCCCTTCCGCCATTGTGGAGTTGTCTTCCACCACGAGTACGTTTGCCATCTTCACCCCACTCGTCCGAGCACTCGTGTGAGCACTCGTGTCACCACTCGTGCCAGCACTCGTGTCAGCCGGTCACCTGCCGCGCGAGCCGTTCGCGCAGATACGGTGCGGGCACGGCGCCCTGGATCCTGATCCACGATCTGCCCGTTGCGGAAGATCAGCAGCGTCGGGATCGCCATGATGTCGTGCTGGGCCGACGTCTGCGGGTTCTCGTCTACGTTCAGCTTGCCCACGATCGCCCGGCCCTGGAACTCCTTCGCCAGCGCCGCCACCGCGGGCGCAATCATCTTGCACGGCCCGCACCAGGGCGCCCAACAGTCGACCAGCACCGGGAGATTCGTCGAGGACAGCAGCCTTCCGATGTTGGCGTCGGTCAGGATCACCGGTTCGCCGGGCGCCTGCGCACCCTCTGCGTGTGGCTGCCCCGCCGCCGTGCGTGCCGGCGCCGGCTCTGGCTGGCGCTGGGGCGCCGGTCGCGCCCCGGCGGCTGCGGCGACGCGAACAGGCTCCGCCGGGCCACGGGGGACGGGGGGCTGCTGCGAGCCGCCCTTCACGAGGTACGAAAGCCAGCCGGACAGGTCCATCTCCCCCACGGCTCCCACCGCAGTACCCAGCGGCTTGCCGTCCCGCACGAAGACCGTCGAGGGTAGCTGGGAGATATTGTAGCGGGCGAGTAGCCCGGGCTCCTCATCGGCGTTGATCTTCACCACGAGCGCGTGCCCCGCATAGGACTTTGCCAGCCGCTCCAGCACAGGAGCGACCTGATCGCAGTGTGCGCACCCGCGCCGCCAAAAGGCGAGCAGCAGCGGGAGGCCGGCCCCCAACACGCGGGGCAGATTGCCTTCACTGCTATGGATCGGTGCATCGATCGCCATATCGTCTCCTTAACCGGTCCGGCGGCTGAGTAACGCTATCGCGAGCAGAATGCCTGCCGTGAGACCGGCCAGAATCCAGCCGGTGCGCCAGAGAGACGGCGAGAAACGGAGCTCCACCGTATGGGCGCCGGCCTCTATCTCCACACCCTGGAACAGGTAGTCAACGCGTAAAGGGCGGCCGCGATTCTGGCCGTCTACCCAGGCTTCCCAGCCAGGATACCATACCTGGCTGACCAGCAGCAACGATGGGCCGTCGCTGCTGACCTCCAGAACGGTCCCATTGGGCACACTCCGCACGGCATTCACCGTGCCGCTCCCGCCCGCGCTCGCGCCCGCGCCCTCTACCACGGCCGTCACAGCCGGATCGAAGCCGGGCTCGTGGATGGCGGCCCACGCTGCTTCGTGATCTCGCGGCTGCCCGCACATCACGAACGAAGAAAGCGCGGGGAGCGCCCGGCGGTTGCGGTAGGCGTTCAGGTCCGGATCGCCGTCGAACGCCGGCTCAAACTTCTCCCAGTCCAGCACGACATCCTTGCGCCCGAGCACCCAACCAACGTTGAGCAGGTCGTACAACCGGGACGATCGTGAGCCGAGCCCGTCCCAGTAGCGCGCGAAGTCCGCCAACAGCAGCGGGTTGGCGAGCCCGTACACATCCTCGAGCCGGTAGAACAGCGCGGTGTCCGGCTGCCATACCGGCTCGATGCCGGTGCGCGCTGTCGATGCGGAACGGGCCGGGTTGGCTGCCGAGATAGCCCGACAGAGCGGGATGGGCGAACGAGGCCGCTGGGGTCACGGTGCCGAGGTCCTGGTAAGCGCCCAGGCTGGCGACGTCCAGGTAGATGAAGAGAACGGCCAGGGCAGCCAGGGTACCGGGGGCAGCCCAGCCGCCGCGGACCGCCGACAGCCACAGCCAGGCTGCGAGCAGCAGCACGGCGAAGGTGACCACGGCCAACAGCGTGATCGAGACACGCAGCACGATGGCCGCATCGCGGTCCTGCACGAGCAGCAGCACGGCGTAGGCGAGCGGCACGGCAACGGCCCAGGACACCGCGGCCGCGTGGCCGAGCCAGCCGCCAGGCGCTCTCCAGCCGCGACCGCGCCGCTTCGTCGAGCGGGCTGCAGGGCCGCTCCAGCCCGAAGGCGGCCAGCGCCGCCACGCGGGAAATCTGTCGAGCAGCACGATGCGCGCCGGGGCGCGCAACTGGCCGAAGCCGGGCAGCAGCGTGAGCCAGCCGTGGGGATCGTGTAGATGCCGAGACGCAAGCACGAAGGCGACGCCGGCCAGGCCGGCCCACGCCCAGGCCCGTCGGTCGCGGCGGAGCAGCAGACGCCAGCGCCGGCGAGCACGAGCGTCAGGATGCCGGTGTAGCCGCTCTCGACGCGTGGCCAGGCGCCCCAGTGGAACTGGGGACCGCGGCCGAAGAAGCCGGGGATCAGCCAGCCGATCCACTGCGCGGGCGAGAGGGAATAGCCGGCGGTCTCGGCGTAGTTCCACCCGGCGCGGGCCGTGTAGCCGGCCAGTTGAGCGCGGGCAGCAGGACCGGCGCGGCCACGCCCGCGAGCGCTGACGGCCACCAGCAGCAGGCCGCCAGACCGCGCCGCACGCGCCAGGCTCCGCGTGACCGTCGTGCGCCCCAGCCACAGATACAGAAGGCGTGTAAACGCCGAGCGCCAGCAGGATGAACAGGGTCGCCTGATGTGCCCGGCCAGGGTGGCGACCGCCAGCAGCAGCCCGGCCAGCGCGGCGCGGTAGACGGCGCCTCTTCGAGTCGCGGGCAGGAACGCCCAGAAATACCCAGGGCAGCCAACTGGCGACGGCATTGAAGTTCAGGTTGCCGAAGTGGGTCAGGAAGGCATCGGAAAACATGAAGGCGAGCGCGCCGGCCAGGGCGGCGCCACCCCGCAGCCCGCTCCCACCGCGCGCAGCAGCAAGTACATGCCGGCTCCGGCAAACCAGATGTGCGCCATGCTCAGCCACTGGAGCGCGGCGTAGGGGAAATCCGGCCACAGCAGGAAGAGCAGCAGGTTGGGCGGGTAGAGGAAACCGGCCTGGATGTCGGCGACGTGTGGGCGCGCCGGCGTAAAGATGCGGGTTCCAGAGCGGCCAGGCGCCGGCGTGCAGGCTCGTCGGCGGCGAAGCGATAGGTGGGGTAGAGGAAGGAGACCAGGTCGCCGCCGTCTGCCGGCATCCAGTTCTGGCCGCGCGACCACCCGCCAGAAGAAGCCCGCGGCCGCGAGGGCCAGGCCCAGCACCGCGGCGGCGTCTACCCATCGAAAGGCAGCACGAGCACGATCGCGCGTTATCAGGATCAGTGCCAAGAGCAGCGCCGGCAGCGCGAGCAAGAAGACCCAGGGCATGCGTTGCGTCCTTCTCGTCCTTCGTTCGTATCATAACATGAGGGGGGAAATGCGGGAAGAAGTTGCGCGGGATATCCTGGATGATTTATCATTCGGCTACCCGACGGGTAGGAGGAGACTGTTGCGGGAGCGAAACCTGTTCTGGCCGGCGGTAGTGACGGCGATCGTGCTGGCGGCAGTGATCTTGCTGCTGATGCCGGCGGAGCGAAGTATCGGCCAGGTGATCAAGATCGTATACCTGCACGGCGCCTTGAGCCGCGCCGGGATGCTCGGATTCCTCCTGGGCGCCGCGCTTGGGATCGCATTCCTCGTGCGCCGGCTGCCCACGTTGCTGCGTTGGAGCAACGCGCTGGCGTGGAGCGGCTGGGGCTTCTGGACCGCACACTTCATCGTAAGCATGCCCGCTACCCGCCTCACCTGGGGCCCCTGGATCGCCTGGGGCGAGCCGCGCGTCACGATGACGCTCCAGCTCATCGGGGCGGGGCTTGTGATCCTGCTCGTGGCGCGCCTGATCGCCGATGCCCGCTTCACCGCCCTTGCGAACGCGTTGCTCGGGGGCGCCGTCCTCTTGCTTGCGCTCAGCACGGGCGTGTTGAGCCACCCTCTCGACCCGATCGGTGCCTCGCCCTCGGCTGCGCTGCGGCTGATCTACCTGGCACTGCTGGTTCCCATTTGTGGGTTGATGTTACTGGCGGCTTACCGCATGGCGCATTCCAGACCCGGGCAGGGCGCCGGCGGCCGCGGCGATGCGGACGGGCTCCGATCGGAGGGACGAACGTGAAGATCGTAAACGTCGAGCAGATGCGGCAGATCGAGCAGGAAGCCGACGGCGCGGGGCACAGCTACGCCGCCATGATGGATATGGCCGGCGACGCCGTCGCCGCCTTCGTGGAAGTGGATGTGCTCGCCGGCGGCGGGGGACACGTCGTGATCCTCGTCGGACCGGGTAACAATGGGGGAGACGGCCTGGTCGCCGCCCGCCTGCTGCTTGAATACGAGAATTCGGTCACGGTCTACATCTGGCGGCGTGAGGCGAAGGGAGATCGCAATCTCCAGGATCTGAAGCGCCGGGCGCGCCGGCGATCGCTCACCATCTTGTGGGCCGACAACGATCCGGACTATGCGCATCTACGCGACCGAGTTGACAAGCGCCACTGTGATCGTCGACGCCCTGCTGGGGACGGGCGCTGCCCGGCCGATCGACGGCAAGCTGCGCGAGATCTTGCAGGTGACTGCCGAAGTGATACAGCAGGTGCGCCGGCCACCGAAGTTCGAGCTGCCGCTGGCGCGGCTGCGCTTCCCCATCGAAGACGCCCTGCTCTCGCCGGACGGCCTGAAGGAGCGCTATTTGGACTCCGGCTTCGACCCGACCCTGGAAGCCGGCATGGATCCATTTGCGAGCGAAGGTGAGGGCGAGGATGTCGACGCGGGGCTCGACACACCGTGGTTCCCCTCGGGGATTGACTTCGCAGTCGACGAAGACGAGGATCAGGACGAACTCGAGCTTCCCCAGTGGCCTGCCCTGCCGGTGGTGGCGGTCGATTGCCCCAGCGGGCTCGACTGCAACACCGGGGCCATCGATCCTGCGGCGCTGCGAGCCGACGTCACGGTCACGCTGGCGTTCCCAAAGTGGGGCCAGTTGCAGTATCCCGGCGCAGGGGCGTGCGGACGCCTCGTCGTCGCGGACATCGGCATCTCTCCGACCTGGCGGCAACCCTCCCGGTCGACATGGCCGGCCCTGCCTGGATAGCACAGCGCCTTCCGCAACGGCCCCCTGATGCGCACAAGGGCACCTTCGGCAAGGTGATGGTCGCGGCAGGCTCGCTCGACTACCCGGGAGCGGCGGCCATGGCTGCGCTGGGCGCGCTGCGAAGCGGGGCAGGGCTGGTAACGCTGGCCGTCCCGCGCCCCGTGCAGGCGCTGGTGGCGCCCTCACTGCTCGAAGCTACGTGGCTCGTGCTGCCCGAACAGGATGGGACGCATTCCGCCGAGGGCGCCGTTGCGCTGCTCCAGGCACTCGCCGGCTACGGGGTGCTGCTGCTCGGGCCCGGGTTGTCGACCGGGGCGGGCGCGGCCGGTTTCCTCGACCGGCTGCTCGGCCCCGAGGGATTGAGCGGGAGCGGCTGGCAGGGCCGGCTGGTGGCAGACGCCGATGCGCTCAACCTGCTGGCCCGCGAACCGGGTTGGGCATCTCGCCTCCCGGCCGGCACGATCCTGACGCCGCACCCGGGCGAAATGGCACGGCTCACGGGCACAACGCCCGAGGACGTCAATGCAGCGCGTGTCGGGACTGCTTTGCGCTGCGCCGAAGAGTGGAAACACGTGGTCATCTTGAAGGGCCCCCACACGGTGGTGGCTGCGCCCGACGGGCGCGCCTGTGTTCTCCCCTTTGCGAATGCCATCCTGGCCACCGCAGGCAGCGGCGACGTCATGGCGGGTGCCGTCGCGGGGATGCTGGCGCAGGGACTGAAACCGTTCGAGGCAGCCGTTTGCGGGGCTTATCTGCACGGACAGGTGGGCCACATGATCGAGTCGCAGGGAAGCGGGACGGGCTCGCTCCCGCGTGACTTCCTGCAGTTTATGCCAACAGCCGCGAGCTACGTACGGACGCTCGGGCAGCTTCAGCAGCTGCTGGGGCTTAGCGAGTAACGCCCGCTCGCACGTGGCCGGGATAAACGAACGGACTTTGAGGCCATCGCTTCAAAGTCCGTTCGTACAAATCGTCGCCTGAACCAGGCAAGCTGCGTTAGAGCGAGCTCTCCGCACGTCGCTGGGCATCGTCCATGGCGCGTTTCGCCTGCTCCTCGGCATCGTCGAGGGCGTCAGAGGTGCGGTGGGTTACCTGGTTTAGCCGGTTGCGACCGCTTTCCTCTACGCGAGATGCCTGCTCTCGCACGCCATCCTTCAGTCCCTGCGTGCGAACGCGGGCCTCGTCGGCCAGCCCCTGCCCCCGGTTCTTGGCCTCTGCGGCGATCTCCTGGCCGCGCGCGGGCATCTTCAGCCAGGCGTCCGGCCCGGTCCTTCACCTGTTCGGGCAGCACCAACCCTGCCTCCTGGAGCTGCTTGCGCGTCTCATCGCCGGGCGAAGGCGCCAGCATCAGCGCCGCTGCCGCACCCGCCATCGCTCCGATCCAAAAGCCTAACACGAACCTGCCAAAGTTGTCGTTCATTGTGTTCCTCTCCCTATTAGAAAGAATCCGCCACGACGTGCGGTGACGGATGCATGATGCGACGCGGGCGTCAATTCGGCTAGGCCTTGTTGCGTCCCTTCAGACCGAACAGCGTGTTTGCGGCCTTGCGCGCACCTGCAGTGTAAGAAGCCACCGTTACTACCGGTTGTACCAGATGATCGCTCACGAAATCGGCGGTGCCGCGTACCGTCCCCACTGTCTCTTGTGTAGAGTGGAGGATGGGGAGGACTTCCTCGCGCAACATGCGAATCAACCGGATTACCTGAAAAACGAGTACGGCCAAAAGAACGCCGATGACGATTGACTCAAAGGCGACAATGATGATGGCGATATCCCTGGCTACCTGCATGCGGCACCTCCCTTTATGCGGATTCTAGCACAAGCGAAGAACGGATGTAAAGAGACCTGAGACACAGTGCTCCGGCTCACTTGCTCCTTAGGAGCCGTTTTCCCCCACCCGGCTTCCCTTTCGTCTTGCCCGGGTGGATGATCCGTCCGGCGAAGAGCGCCAGAAAGCTTCCGATGGTGGCCGAGAGGAGCTGGACCTGGCCAAGCTGCAGCAGCGTGACCCCAAACCACTGGCCGGCGAGATGGCCGATCACGAAACCGGCGGCGGAAACCACGAGGTCGCGCACGAGCTGCGAGCCGTTGCCGCCTCGCCAACCATAGAATACGATGCCGAACGTGGCGGCGAGCAGGCCACCCAGCCACAAGCCGGGCGCCAGCACGATATCAAGCACCACGTCAAGCAGTTGCCGGAGAATGCCTCCCTGATCGAACAATCAATCCTCCGCCAAGGCACAAATCGCCATCATAGAATACGGCCGCCTGCCCGGGAGTGATGCCACGCACCGGTTCCCGAAAATGAACCGTCGCTCCGCCGTCTGGCGCCGGCTCCACCGTGGCCGGTGCAGCACGCGTATGGTAGCGGATCTGGACGCCGGCTTCGACGGGCGCCGTTGGCGCCTCACCCGCAATCCAGTTTACCTCAGCTACCCGGAGCCATCCCATTTCCAACTGCTCGAGTGGGCCAACCAGAAGCGCATTGCGCTCGGCATCCAGGCCCAACACGTACAGCGGGTAGCCGGCAGCGATGCCCAGGCCGCTGCGCTGCCCGATCGTGTAGAGCGGGAGCCCGCGATGGGTGCCCAGTTGGCGCCCGGTGTCGTCGAAGATGGGTCCCGGCCGCACCGCATCGGGCGCCCAATCGCTGAGGAAACGGCGGTAGTCCCCGTCGGCGATGAAGCAGAGATCCTGGCTCTCCGCCCGTTGCGCGCTGCGCAGCCCGCGCTGTTCGGCGAGGGCGCGCACCTCGGGCTTGGTGTAGCGACCGACCGGGAAGAGTGCATGGCGCAGCTCGTTCTGTCGCAGCACATGGAGCACGTACGACTGGTCTTTGGCCGCGTCGGCCCCGCGCGACAGAGTAGTAGCGGCCGCCGCTCTCCTGGACGCGCGCGTAGTGCCCGGTGGCGAGCCAGCGCGCGCCCAGCTTCAGCGCATGCTCCAGCAAGAACCCGTAGCGAATGTAGCGGTTACACGCCAGGCAGGGGTTGGGGGTTCGCCCCGCGGCGTATTCGGCGACGAAGTAGTCTACCACCTGGCGCCGGAATGGCTGCTCGGCGTTGATCACGTAGAACGGGATGCCGACTTGCTCCGACACGCTCTGCGCCTGATAAACCGCCTCGGTCGAGCAGCAGCGGTTCTCGGCCAGGCCTTCCGTTGCCGGTTCACTCCAGAGACGCAGCATCAGGCCGACGACATCGTATCCCTGTTCGGCCAACAAAGCGGCGGCAAGCGAGCTATCGACGCCCCCACTCATGGCAACAGCCACGCGTTCGGTCATCGGTCGCTTATCCCGGCGTGCCCGCAGAGGAACGCACCTGCTCCACGATCGCAGGCATCCGCTCGAGCACCGTGTCGATCTCCTCGGCGGTGGTTTGCCGCCCCATTGTCAGCCGGAGGGCGCTGAGCGCGAGGGCATGCTCGTAGTGCATTGCGGCCAGAACGTGGCTGGGTTCGGCTGCGCCGCTGGCGCAGGCCGAACCGGAGGAAGCGGCGATGCCGGCCAGGTCGAGCGCGATCAGCAGCGAGTTCGCCTCCACACCGGGGATGACGAGACTTACGTGCCCGGGCAGGCGTTGCTGCGGATGTCCTGTCAGGCTGGCGCCTGAGATGGTCTGGAGCAAGCCTTCAGTCATGCGCTCACGCAGCTCGAGCAGCCGGTGGCCTTCGGTCTCACGCTCGTCCTGCGCCACTTGCAGTGCGCAAGCGATGCCGGCGATATACGCTACGTTCTCCGTGCCGGCCCGTCGCCCGCGCTCCTGGCCGCCCCCCGTGATCTCCGGCTGGAGCGGCGTTCCCCGCCGCACGTACAGCAGCCCGACACCCTTCGGCCCGTAGAACTTGTGTGCAGAGAGTGACAGGAGATCGACCTGTAACTGCTCTACGTCGAGCGGCAGATACCCGCCCGCCTGCACGGCATCGGTATGGAACGGCACTCCGGCGCGCCTGGTGATGGCCCCGATTTCGGCGATGGGCTGCACGGTACCCACTTCGTTATTGGCGTACATCACGCTCACCAGCGCAGTATCCGGGCGCAGCGCACGAGCTACCTCTTCGGGGTCGACCCGCCCCGAGTCATCGACCGGGAGAAACGTGATCTCGAAGCCGGCCTGGGCCAGGTCCGCCGCGGTGTGGGTGATGGCGTGGTGCTCCACCGGCGTGGTGATGATGTGGCGCCGCCCGTGCGCCGCCTGCGACAGCGCTACCCCGCGCAGAGCGAGGTTATCGCTCTCGGTGCCGCAACTGGTGAAGAGCACTTCGGCCGGACGGCAGTTCAGGATGGTCGCGATGTCCGCACGCGCCTGTTCCACCGCCGCACCTGCCCGGCGCCCGTGCCGGTACAGGCTGGATGGATTTCCCCACACTTCGGTCCAATATGGCAGCATCGCCTCGACAACCCGTGGATCCACGGGTGTGGTAGCAGAATGATCGAGATAGATCATGGCATTACCCTTTAACCGCATGTACTGCAAAGTTATTATCTAGCGTAACACAAATGTCAATGGTATGCGCAGCAGCACTGATCGTACCGGGTACATAACGATGACTACGAGCGGGGAATTGTAGCATTCCGGATCGTGCGGCGCCAGCAGCAACGCGGGCACCAATGCGCCGATTGCCCTTGACACGAGCCCGCACGACGAGTAGTTTTGAATTGATCGACGGACATGACCAATGTCATGTTCTCACGAGCGGCTTCGTGCAAGAATGCACATATTGTTAAGTTACTCACAATCGGGCGCAACGCGCCTACCAGAGGAAGAAATCGATGCTGGAAATGCTAGCGGAGTCGGAATCCACCCTCGAACGGCAGGAAGAAACCATGCTTGAAATGTTCACCAACCCGGCGGGTGTTGCCGTCGTCGGCGCTTCTGCTACCCCAGGCAAACTGGGGTACGCCGTGTTGAACAACGTGATTCAATACGGCTACCAGGGGAAGATCTACCCCATCAACCCGAAGGCAGACGAGATCCTCGGCCTGCCTGCTTACCCGAGCGTCAGCGCCGTGCCCGGCCAGGTGGACCTCGCCGTCATCCTCGTCCCGGCCAAGGGAGTGCCCGAGGTGATGGAGGACTGCGGCAAGAAGGGCGTACGCGGCGCCGTGATCATCTCGGCCGGCTTCCGTGAAGTAGGTCGCGCCGGCAAGCAGCTCGAGCAACAGGTTGTGGACATCGCCAACCGCTACAATATGCGGATTGTGGGTCCCAACGTGCTGGGCATCATCGACACCGTCGCCTGCCTGAACGCATCGTTCGCCGCCGCTATGCCGCGGCGCGGGCGCATCGCCTTTATGTCGCAATCGGGCGCGCTGTGCACCTCCATCCTCGACATGGCAATTGGCCAGGGGATCGGCTTCTCCCGCTTCTACAGTATCGGCAACAAGGCAGACCTGAACGAGATCGACTTCCTCCGCACCTGGGCGGACGATCCCGAGACGGGCGTCATCGTTGGTTACCTGGAAGGGATCTCCAACGGCCCCGAATTCATGAAGGTAGCCCGTAAGGTCACCCGCAACAAGCCGATTGTGGCCATCAAGTCCGGCACGACCAGCGCCGGCTCGCGCGCAGTGTCCTCTCACACCGGCACGCTGGCCGGTTCTGAGGCCGCCTACGACGCGGCGCTCAAACAGGTGGGTATCATGCGCGCCGGCTCCGTGCAGGAGCTGTTTGACTACGCTCAGGCATTTGCCCGGCAGCCGCTGCCGGAAAACAACAGCGTTGCCGTGGTGACCAACGCCGGCGGCCCCGGCATCATGGCCTCCGACGCGATCGAGCGCATGGGAATGCGCCTCGCCACCCTGGCGCCCGAGACCCAGCAATATCTGCAGGCGAATCTGCCCGCGGCGGCCAGTGCTGCCAACCCGATTGACGTGTTGGGAGATGCGCCGGCGGACCGCTACGCGCTGGCGATCGAAGCGGCGCTCAAAGATCCGAACGTGGGCTCGGTCGTGGTAGTGCTCACGCCGCAGACCGCAACCCAAATCCCGGAGACGGCCGAAGCGCTGGGCAAGCTCGCCCGGAGCAGCAAGAAGCCGGCGTTCGCCGCTTTCATGGGCGACCAGGCCATTCGCCCTGCCGTCAGCATCCTGACCGAGTACAGCATCCCGAACTACCAGATCCCCGAACGTGCTGTGCAGGCGTTGGTAGGGCTGTGGAAGCACCGCCAGTGGTTGAACACGCCGGAACTGGCCACCGAAGAGCTGGACGTGGATCGCGAGGCGGTGCGCAAGGTGTTCGCACGCGTGCGCTCTGAGGGACGCGTGACCATCGGCGATACCGAGGCCCGCGAGATCATGCAGGCATACGGCATCGGCCTGCCGAAATCGGAGCTGGCTGCGACGCCGGAAGAGGCTGTTGCGGCCGCTGAGGCCATGGGCTACCCGGTCGTAATGAAGATCGCCTCCCCCGACATCCTGCACAAGACAGACATCGGCGGCATCAAGCTGAACATCACTTCGGCCAACGAAGTGCGCGATGCTTTCGACCTGCTGATCTACCGGGCCAAGCGGCACATGCCGGATGCCACCATCTGGGGCTGCCAGGTGCAGCAGATGGTCAAGGGCGGGCGCGAGGTGATTATCGGCATGAACCGCGATCCGCAGTTCGGCCCACTGCTGATGTTCGGCCTGGGTGGCATTTATGTAGAGGCGCTGAAGGACGTTACCTTCCGCGTCGCGCCGATCGACCGCCGCGAAGCGAAGGTGATGATTCCGGAGATCCGCTCCTACAACTTGTTGCGCGGCGTGCGCGGCGAGAAGCCGGCAGACCTGGAAGGCGTGGCGGACACCCTGGTCCGCGTCTCCCAACTCGTAACCGACTTCCCAGAGATCGTTGAGCTGGATATCAACCCGCTGATGGTGTTCGAGGCGGGTCGCGGTGTGTTGGGAATTGACATGCGCCTGGCGCTACAAGCATAATTGGCTGCAGGAGTGGACAACCATGGCAAATCTATACATCACGTCGGCGGAGACCTATTCCGGCAAGTCTGCCCTTTGCATCGGGCTGGGGCTCCGTTTCAAGGCGGATGGCCTGAAGGTCGGCTACATGAAGCCGGTCAACACCTTCTGCGAGCTATGCGAGGGTCTGCCCTCCGATGACGATGTCGTCTTCGCCGCGTAACACCTTCGAGATGACCGATCCGATCGAGCTGATGGCACCGGTGGGGCTGACTCCCGCCCGTATTGACTCGCGGTTGCGCGGTCCGGATACCGACTTCGAGCCAAAGATCAAGGATGCGTTCGCCAAGCTCTCGAAGGGGCGCGACGTGATGGTGATCGAAGGCGCGCGCAACCTGGCGGAAGGCTACGTTCTCGGCCTGCCGCCGGTGAAGGTAGCCCAGATGCTCGATGCGCGTATCCTGATCGTCCTGCGCTACTCGAACAACTTCCTCATGGACTACGCGCTCGGAATCAAGGAATACTACGGTCCCAGCCTGATCGGAGCCGTCATCAACGAAGTACCGCGCTCGGAGATGGACCGCGTGCACGACATCGTGGTGCCGTTCCTGATGCGCCACGACCTGCAGGTGCTGGGCGCCCTCCACCAGCGAGCAGATCCTCGCTGCGCCGAGCGTGGCCGAGCTGGCCGTAGCGCTCAACGCCGAGATCCTGTGCTGCGCGGACCGGATGGACGACCTGGTGGAACATCTACTGGTGGGCGCCATGAGTGCCGAGGCTGCGCTCAGCTACTTCCGCAAAAAGCCGAACAAGGCCGTTGTCACCGGCGGCGACCGGGGCGATATCCAGCTGGCTGCGCTGGAAACCAGCACCCGCGTACTGATCCTGACCGGCAACCTGTACCCGAGCCCGGCCGTGCTCAACCGCGCCGAGGAGCTCAACGTACCGGTCCTCCTGGCGAACCTGGACACGCTGACGACCACCGAGGTGGTGGAGCACTTCTTCGGGCGCAGCCGGTTCCAGCAGCCGCAGAAGATCGAGCTCTTCGAGTCGATGCTAGAGGAGCACATGAACTTCGATGCCCTCTACGAGAGCCTGGATCTGAAGCGGCCCTAACCGCGTTTCTGTCCGATCATGACGAGGCCCGGGTAATGGTTACCCGGGCCTCTCTTCTTTCCGGCTCGTCTCGCTATTCCAGGTTGCGCGTGGACGTGATGGTAGCTACCACCGCGACCCCCACCCCGATGGCTCCAATGGCTGCGATCTGCGGCCACAGCATCGCCAGGCCGGCTCCCTTCAGCATGATCGCGCGGATGATGACCAGGTAGTGCTGCATCGGCGATAGCGTCGCCAGCGTCTGCAGCGCGGCAGGCATGTTCTTCACCGGTACCAGGTAGCCGCTCAGCGCCACGTCGAGCATGGCCAGCATGAAGACATACAGGATCGCCTGTTGCTGCGTCCGTGAGTAGCTCGAAACGATCACCCCGAATCCGATCTCAACCGCGATAAACAACATACTGGCGGCGAGAAGCAGCAAGAAGCTCCCGCGCATCGGGATATCGTAGAGCGTCACGACCACGACGTACATCAGCAGGAAGTCCAGCAGGCCGACAACCCACGCCAGCGACGCCTTGCCGATAATCAGCTCCAGCCGGCGGAGCGGTGTGACGAGCAGTTGTTCGAGCGTGCCCAACTCACGCTCGCGTGCGAACGCCAGCGACGCCACCGCCAGCGTGACCTGGTAGATGATGAACCCCATCTGTGCGGGGATGGTGAATAGGCGTGTGTTGAGGGCGGGGTTGAAGAGCACCTGCGACCGCACTTCGATGGGCGCGCTCGCCTGGATTCCGGCGGTAACCTGGCGCGTCACGTAATCGGTGATCGCTCCTTCAGCAGCAAGCCGTGCGCTGTTGCCCACCACGCTGTTACTGCCGTCTATCAAGATCTGGACGGCGGGAGCCGGACCACCGGAGCGCACGGCGGCGATTTCGGCGCCAAACCGCGCGGGGATGACGACGGCGACGGCAGCCTCACCCCGCGCAAGCCGCTCGTCCAGCTCGGCCGGCGAAGAGAGCTGGTAGCGCCAAACCAGGTCCGGTTGATTTTCGAGGGCCTGCGCCAGCCCCCGGCTGGCCGCGCTGCGATCGTAGTCGAGCACAGCGACCGGTAAGTTCGTGATCCCCTGGCCGGCGACCTGCGCCAGCAGCACCAGTTGCGCTACGGGGAAGAGGAAGATGAACGCGGCCATCAGCCGGTCCCGCATCAATTGGATCGACTCTTTGACCGCGAGGCTCCAGATGCGCAGCAGCATGCTACGCCAACCGCTTGCGGAACAGGAGCAGACTGAGCAACGTACTGGCGGAGCCGATGGCCAACAGCGCCACGGCATGCGAGCCAAGCTCGCTCAGTCCGGCGCCCTTCAGCAGAACGGCGCGGGCGATGACGATGAAGTGAGTGGTCGGCAGAAGGTTGGAGCTGACCCGCCCGAACAGCGAGCTCGTGTTTACCGGAGAGATCAGGCCGGCGATGAAGAAACCGGGAACGAAGAAGATGAGCAGCACCAGCAGCATGGCGGTCTGTTGGCTGCGCATGAACCGCGCCACGAGCAGGCAGATGCCCATGGTAGCCAGGCAGTAATCGGCGGTCAACAGCAGGAACAGGCGCACGTCACCGCGGAAAGGCACGCCAAACCAGAGGACGGCCACGCCGGCTGCGAGGAGCGCGCTGACGAGTGCGCTCGCCACGTAGGCAATCAGTTTGCCCAACAGGTATTCCGCGCCCCGCACGGGCGTGGCGTACAACGCCTCGAGCGTGCCGGTCTCCCCCTCACGCGTCACCGCCAGGGTGAGGGCCAGCGCCGGCAGCGTGAGCACAATGCCGAGCAGCCCGGGTACCATGCTCCAGAGTGACTTCAGATCGCCGTTGTACCAGGCGCGCGTGCGCAGATCGACCGGGGAGACCCGGCCCGTCCCGCGCGCGCCGAAAGCGGCCAGCCGCGCCGCCAGGTTCCCGAGCGCCTGGGAGGCGGAGATAGCGTCGGTACCGTCGACGACTACCTGCACGCTCGCTCCCCGCCGCGCCAAAAGATCCGCCTGGAAGCCGGGCGGGAGGACCACCGCCGCCTCTCCTGCTCCTTCCCGCAGCAGATCCTCTAGCTCACGGTAATTCTCCGGCGCTGCCGTCACGACGAACGTACCGTCGGCAGTCAGGACGGAAAGCATCTCCCGGGTGGCCGCGGAACGATCGCGGTCGAGCCACAGGAGCCCGACTTCGGTGACATCGAAGGCGAAGATATACGAGAGGATGAGCAACAGAAACGCCGGAGAGATGGTGACGAGGAAGAAGATGCGGGAGTCGCGGGTGATGTGCCGCAGCTCCTTGCGGGTGATGGCCCACAACCGGCGCACCGAAAACATAGTTCAACTCTCCGCTAGCTGCCGCCGGAAATACTCCTCGAACAAGCCCATCAGGCGGCGGGTCAAGACCCCGATCTCGCCGCTGCCAACAGGGGATCCGTCGACACGAGTGAGCGGCATCACGTGCCGGCTGCTGCTGGTGATGAAGGCCTCGCTCCAGCGCGGCACGCTGCCGGTGGGCAGCGACTCACGCCGGCAGGGGATACCCGCGCGTTCGGCGAGCTTCAGGACAATGTCGCGGCTCACGCCCGCCAGCACCGCCCCATCCGGCGCGGTGCACAGAACACCATCGAGAACGACGAACAGGTTGCTGTTCGAACCCTCGGTCAGGCGCCCGTCGTGATACAGCAGCGCCTCGTGTGCTCCCCGCCGCTGCGCCTCTCGCCGCGCAAGAAAGGTAACGAGCGTGTCCAGCGCCTTGGCCGCGGGGAGCGTGCGCCGCCCCTCAAATGTGATGGCATCGGCGCCGAGCGTGTAGAGGCCGGGCTGGTAGACAGGACAGCTCTGCAACCACATATAGATGCAGGTCTGGCCCCCGTTCTCGGGGCCCACGACCAGGATGCGAAGCGTGGCATCGGCGGCCTCGTTCGCTGCCAGCAGATCGTGAATCCAACGGGCGTGATCTCGCCGGTTCCCCGGGAGGGCCAGCTCCAACAGGGCAGCCGACTGCTCGAGACGCAGCAGATGTTCTTCGCAGGCGAACGGCTTGCCGGCCTCGATCTGTAACGACTCATAGATCCCAAAGCCGGCGAAGAAGGCCGGGTTGAAGACGGAAACATGCGCATCCGCGGGCGCGATCAGCTCACCATTGCGTGAGACAAGCTTGAGCATTACGCTGAAATCTCCCATGTCGATGTGGAAACCGTATTGTAACACGTTCCCGGCACGGGATAGAGTTTTCCCGGCAGGAAGCCGAAGAAGGCGCGTTTAGCGAGGTGTGAGGTGCGGTATGCCTGCAGACCAGAGGGGCATCTGCCAGGCCGGTCGCCGGCCGTTTAGCAGCACGTACGGCGCAGCCGCCTCGGCGCGGGCGCCCAGCCGCGCCAGCGCCCGCAGATCGGTGAGACAGCCAAGCCGGCGCTCGGCGACAATCGCCCGGGCAGAACGCGGGCCGATGCCCGGCACACGCATCAGCTCGGCCACCGGCGCACGGTTCACCTCGACCGGGAATCGCTCGGGATGCAATCGCGCCCACAAGAGCTTGGGATCGGCGTCCGGGAGCAGTTGACCACGGTCATCGAAAGGCAACTCGTCCGCCGCGAAACCATATTGGTGCAGCAGATAGTCTGCCTGATACAGGCGGCGCTCTCGCTGCGGGTCTACCGGCGACTCCGACTCCAAGGGCGTACCGGGCACCGGCGAGAAGGCGCTGTAGTAGGCGCGGGCCAGCTTGAGCTCCCGGTACAGCATCTCCGCAGTGCCGAGCAGCTCACGATCCGTTTCTCCGGCCGGCCCCACGACGAATTGCGTGGCCAGACCCAGGCGGCCGCCACCCGGGGAGTCGCCGGCCCAGCGCTTCGCCGCGGCGATGAAGGGCGCGGCGGCCTGCATCGTCCCCAACAACTGCCCAAGCTGCTTCTCCGGCGCCAGCCTGGCCAACGTCGCAGCCGTGGGCGCCTCCAGGTTTGTGGAAACCCGGTCGGCCAATGCTACCGCCCGCTCGATCTGCGCGGTTTCAGCGCCGGGCAGCAGCTTCAGGTGCAGGTAACCGCGAAACCCATATTTCCCGCGCACCAGCTCCGCCGTCGCCAGCATCTGGTCCATCGTTCGTGTAAGTCCGGCGATCCCCGAGCTCAAGAACATGCCCTGCACAAGACCGGCGCGCACCAGCAGGTCGAACCCGTGCGCCAGTTCATCCGGAGTCGAGTGGGCGCGCCGGAAATCGCGCCCGGCGCGGAAGGCGCAATACAGGCAGTTGTTCTGGCAGGCGCTCGTCTGCAGGATCTTGAGGATGGGCACCTGGCGACCGCCGGGAGCCGCTACGCAGGTGATGCTGGGGGCAAGGTCCCGCGTCGATCCGCGGCTTTCGCCGCCGGGCGCCGGCGAACAAACATCAAACCGCGCCGCCTGGCTGAGCGCAAAGAGGTTCTGGCGGGTGTCCATGGGGGTATTATAAGAACAGATGTGCGAGGCGTCAAGCGTCATGCGTCATCCGTCAAACGTCACCGTAGGGTCGAGCGTTACCCGCAGGGGTCAGGCTGAGGTGGCGCGGTCGCCTTCGATGCGAATTCTCTGGGCAACGGGGCGTCCTTCGAGAGCCTCAGGATGGAGTAGTGAGTTATGAGCATCGATGCGAATGGTTCCGTCCAGGGGTAGTGATGGAGCTCGGCAGCCAAGCGCGGGGTTCTGGGACCGCACCACTCACATAGATGGCAACCCCTAACTACTCCATCCTGAGGCTCTCGAAGGACGCCTGTCCACAGCCCAACC
The DNA here is from genome assembly GCA_963783655.1 of uncultured Chloroflexia bacterium. Lineage (GTDB taxonomy): Bacteria > Chloroflexota > Anaerolineae > CG2-30-64-16 > CG2-30-64-16 > CAWAOA01. The sequence goes on along the minus strand of CAWAOA010000011.1, from coordinate 188,712 downwards.
CCCATCCGCGCTAACCGTGCCACCTAACCCCAACGGGTGACGTTTGCCCCCTCCAGGTGACGTTTGACGGATGACGGATGACGGATGACGAATGACGACGCGCTACCCAATCGAAATCCGCGACCCGCTAGCCGTCTTGACCACGTCGATGCGGACGGGGAAGGCGTCTTTCAGCTCGTCGATATGCGTGATCACCAGGATGCGCTCGAAATCACCCTGGATCGACGCGATCGCCTCCACCAGCCGGCCCCGCCCATTGGCGTCCTGGGTGCCGAAGCCCTCGTCGATCACCAGCGTCTGCAACTGCGTGCCGGAGCGGCGCGCGAGCAGCTTGCTGATGGCGATGCGCAGGGCGAAGTTGGCCCGGAAAGCTTCGCCGCCCGAGTACATCTCGTAGGGGCGTTCCCCGAGCTCATCGGAAATGAAGATATCCAGCGTCTCCACGACCCCATCGCGCGAGCGCAGATCGCGCTGCGTCTCGAGGCGCAGGTTCATGCGCCCGTCCGTCATGCGCGCCAGCAGCTGGTTTGCCTCATCCTGTACCTCCGGCAGCGCGGTCTCGATGATCAGCGCCTGCAGCCCGCGCTTGCCGAACGCCTCGCGCAATTGCGTGTGGAGACTGATATCGCCGTTGAGCTGCTTCAGGAGCACACGCCGTTCATCACGCCGGCCGGCCTGCGCTTCGAGTGCGTGCAGGCGCTGTTGCGCAGCGCCCTCCGCCTGGCGGGCTCGCTGTTCGATGCGTACCGCCTCGTCGAGCTGGGACTGCGAAGCTGCCAGCTGCTTTTCTAGCGAAGCCAGCTCGGTCAGCCCCGCCTCCAGGGTCTCCGCCTGCCCGCGATCTACGGTCAGCTCCTCACTCCGCCGGAGCTGCTGCTCGGCGAGCGCCGCGGCATGCCGGCGGGCTTCGTCTACGCGTTCGAGCGCCGGCAACAGCTGGCGTTGGTAACGGGCATCGTATGGCTGGAGCGCCGCCAGCTCGGCGCGCGCCGTGCGGTGCGCCGTGGCATCGTAACCAACCTGCGCCAGTTCAGCCTGCAGGCGTGCCAGGGTAGCTTGCTGTTCGAGCGCGTAATCCCCTTTTGACAGCCGGGTAGCCAATACGGCCAGCTGCTCGACCAATCGCTTCTGCTCGACCTCTGCCTCGTCCGCCTCGCGAGCGCGGCTTCGGCCGTCGCCGCAGACCGCTGCGCGGCGTCGCGGCCGGTCAGGCCGCGCTGGACTTCCGCATCCTCGGCGGCCAGCGCCGCCTTCTTCTCGCCGAGCGCCCGCAGCTCGTCGCGGGCCGTCGCGAAACTCTCGGCCAGGACTTTACGCTCGGCCTCCAGAGAAGCGAGCACGCTCGTGCGGTCCTCGTGGCTCATCGGCCTCTGGCAAAGCGGGCAGACCGCCGATTCCTCTCGCAGTGTGTCCATGCGTGACGCGGACGTCGGTTCCCTCGCGCTTGAGACGCTCGCACTCGCTCCGCACCTCTCCCTCGCGCCCGGACAGCGCATTCAGCTCCCGGCCCAGCGACTCGCGGCGCTCCTCATGCTTCGCCATCTGCGCCAACAGGCTCTGCGCCCCCTCGAGCGCTGCCTTCTGCGCCGCGCGCCGCGCCGCCTTCCGCGCCAGCTCTTCCCCGCGTTCGTGAAGCCGCCGCTGCTCCGACTCCACCGCCAGCCGCGCCTGGGTCACCGCCAACTCGGCGGCGCCCAACTGCCTCGTCACCTCGTTGGAGCGCAGCAGCCGTTCACCCCAGGCTATCTCCTCGGCGCGGGCCGCTTCCAGCCTGGCCCAGCCTTCTTCGATCTCCGTTCGGGCGGCGAGGACGGTCTCGAACTCGCGCAGGCGCGCCCGGCCGCTTCCAGCTGCTGCTGTCCCTGGGCGTAATCCCGTTCGGCGCGGCGCGATCCGCCCGCGCAGATCGTTCAAGCGCGCCTTGCGCTCCTCGAGCGCCAGCACCGCCTGCTTGAGGCGCTCGGCATCAGCTCGCGCACCTTGAACCACCTTCTGGGCGGCCTCGGACGCAATGCGCGCCGTCTCCAGCTCCCGCTCGAACTCCTCGCGGTGCGCGAGCTCGGCGTCCATCGATGCGATCTCTGCCCGCACCCGCTCGGCGTGGGACTCGAGGTCGCGCTGCTTCTCGCGGCACGCTTCTCGTACTCGTCGTAGCGACCCAGGTTCAGGATCTCTCCGAGTATCTGTTTGCGGACGGTTGGGTTCTGCACGGTGAAGGAGTCGGCCCGGCCCTGCAGCAGGAAAGCCGAGTTCACGAAGGTGTTATAGTCGATTCCCACCACGCGGTGGATCATCTTCTCCCGCTCGGCCAGGTTGCCGTCGTCCAGGCGCTGCCAGGGATCCTGCCCCTCGGTCGCCCTTTCGTTGTAGACGAATAGCCCAGGTCGCTCTGGCCGCCGGCCGCGGCTGCTGCGCTGCCGCCACACCCGGTAGCGCCGGTCGCCGATCGCGAACTCGAACTCGACCCACATCTCGCTCTCGCCGAGGGTGATCAGCTCGTCGTCGTGCTTGCTGCGGCGCCTTGCCCCACAGCGCCCACGTCATCGCGTCGAGCAGCGACGACTTGCCGTGCCCGTTGTCACCCGTCAGGCACGCCAGGTGGATGCCGGAGAAGTCGAGGCTCTGCTCCTCGCGGTAGCAGATGAAGTTGCGCAGCCGCAGCCTTTGCGGGATCATGGATTCCTTCTAGAAGCCTTGAGCTGGCTCAGGTCGGCGATGCCGTCCGGCAGGGCGGCGATACGCTGGACGAGCGCCAGGCGCGCGTGTCGCACGCGCTGGTCCTCGGCCATCACCAGCACGTTCGTGAAGAAGGTGTTGACCGGGCTCTGCAGCAGCGCGCAGCGCCCGCACCAGGCCGTCCACCGTGCCGTCAACCATCCCTTGCGCTTCCGCCCACGTCTCGGCCAGGGCGCCGGTCGCCGGTTCCGGCGTCGCCCGCCAGGTCAAGCGGCTAGCGTCTCCGGCAGCGATGCGCACGATGCGCTTGCAGCGGGCATAGGCGGTGAGGATGTCATTCCAGTCCGGGCGCCGCCGCTGCGCCGCCAGCGCGTGCGCCGCCGCGCCGGCGCGGTAGGGATCGCGCCGCCTGTTCGGCCAGGACGGCGGTCACCACGTCGTGCGGCAAGCCCTCCTCGCGCAGCAGGCCGTACAGCCGGTCGCGGACGAAAGTCGGCACGGCCGGCCAGCGACCTGCGCCGGTACCTGGCACCGGCATCACGTCCGCCGCTTCCGCCAGAGCCGGACCGCAGGTCGAACGGCTGGTCGGGCAGCCGATCAGCAGCGGCACCAGCCCCGCAGCCTCGCGGCGCAGGCCGAAGGGATCGGCCGAGCCGGTGGGCGCAAAGCCCGACGGCAAACAGCCCGACCAGCGAATCCAGGCGGTTGGCGATGCTCAGACGAGCCGCCCCGGCTCCGAGGCCGGCAGCGGCGTCGCCCTGGAAGCGCGGCAGGTAGTGCTCGAAGATGGCCTGCGCCACGGCCGGCTTCTCGCCGGACAGGCAGCGCGTATTCGCGGCCGATGATCCCCTGCAGCGAGGTCAGCTCCACCACCATGCTGCGTCACCAGATCGCTCTTGCACAGCGCCGCCGCCCGGCGGGCCACGACCAACGATTCCCCGGTCACGCCCAACGTCGGCGCCAGGCGCTCCGACGATCTGCTCGATGCGTTGCACCTTGTCGAGCATCGAGCCCAGCTTCTCCTGGAACGTCAGGGTTGCCAGGCGCGGGGTGAAGGCATCGAGCGGCTGGGCGGTGTCGGCCGGTAGAAGAAGGCCGCGTCGGCGTAGCGGGCGCGGATCACCCCCTCGTTGCCCCGGCGCACCTCGTCCAGGTGTTCTTCGCCACCGTTGCGCACGGCGATGAAGTAGGGCAGCAGCCTCTCGGGATCGCCCGCCGCGACGACCGGGAAATAGCGCTGGTGCTTCTTCATGACCGTTACCAGCACCTCGCGCGGCAATTCGAGATACTCCGCCTCGAACTGGCCGAGCAGCGCGGTCGGGCTCTCCACGAGGTCCGTGACTTCGTCCAACAGCCCCGGATCGTCGGGTACGGCGCCGCCTACGGTAGCGGCCAGGCGCTGCCACCTCTGCTGGATCAGCTCTCGGCGGCGGTCACGGTCGAGCACCACGCCGAGCTCGGCCATCAACGCTGTATAGGACGCCGCATCCTCGACAGAGCGTTCCGGCGAGCCGTCGCCGCGGTGCCCGTAGGTACGGCGAGCCGGCATCGAACACCCGCATATTCGACAGGCAGCACGATAATCGCCCAGCAGCGGCACGAGCCAACGAACCGGCCGGGAGAACGCCACACCGGACGCATTCCAGCGCATGGCCCTCCCAAAGCGCAGGCCGGACAGCAGCGACGGCAGCGCTTCGGCAAGCACCTCGGCGGCGGGCCGGCCGGCCTGGCGCACGGTCGCAAACACGTACCGCTTGCCGCCTTCTTCGCGCACTTCCAGCGCATCCGGCTGCAAGCCGCGGCTGCGGGCGAAACCTGCCCCGGCAGCTGGTCAGCGCCCCCGCTGCGTCGTAGGCGCGCTCGGCCGGTGGGCCCTTCACGGCCGTTTCCTGGTCGGGCTGCCGCGGCGCCACGTCCTCCACCTGCAGCACCAGCCGCCGCGGCGTGCCGGTGACGGTCACGGCGCCGTGAGCAAGACGCAGCTCGTCCAGCAGCCGCGGCACGGCCGCACGCAACTGTTCGATCGCCGCTGTCAGATCGCCGTGCGGCAATTCCTCGGTACCCATCTCGAACAGCAAGGATGCCGGCTGAGCAGGGGGTTGCGCCTGGGCCGGCGCGACGTGCCGTGGCGCCGGCAGGCGCGGCGCCCGTTTCCCCGACCAACCACGGGTACTCGTCGTGCTCGCGCTGGGCGGCATACGCGACCGATACCTGGCGCGCGAGATCGCGCATGCGGGCGAAGTAGTGCGCGCGCTCGGTAACGCCGATGGCGCCGCGCGCGTCGAGCAGGTTGAAAGTGTGCGAGCAACGCAGCACGTAGTCGTGCGCCGGTATCACCAGCCCGTGTGCCAGAGCGTTCTTCGCCTCGGCCTCGAACAGGTCGTACATCTGCCTGAGGCGCCCCACGTCGGCGACCTCGAAATCGTAGACGCAGTGCTCGACCTCAGGCCGCCGCAGCAGGTCACCGTAGGTGCGCCGTCCATCCCAGTCGATCTGCCACACCTCACGCACGCCCTGGAGATACATGATGATGCGCTCCAGGCCATAGGTGATCTCGACGCTGATCGGGTTCAGCGGGAAGCCGCCTGCCTGCTGGAAGTAGGTGATACTGCGTGATCTCCAGCCCGTCGAGCCAGACCTCCCACCCCAGACCCCAGGCCCCCAGCGCCGGCGACTCCCAGTTGTCCTCGACGAAGCGGATGTCGTGACGGGCCAGGTCGATGCCGATCGCTTCCAGGCTGCCCAGATACAGCTCATGCGGGTTGTCAGGCGCCGGCTTCAGGATCACCTGGAACTGCGTGTGCATCTGCATGCGGTTTGGGTTCTCGGCGTACCGTCCGTCGTCGGGCCGGTAACTCGGCTCGACATAGGCTACGCTCCACGGCTCCGGACCCAGAACGCGCAGCACCGTGGCGGGGTTTGCGGTGCCCGCGCCTACCTTCTCGCTGTACGGGTGCCACAGCAAGCAGCCGTGCTCGGCCCAGTAGCGCTGCAACCGCATAATGACGTCCTGGAAGCTTGTTCCCTCAGCCCTCATCCGTGGGTGACTCCTTCGATTGTTGGTTGTCGCCGTATGCCTGGCGTCCCAATTCGCTCTGGCGCGCCTGGTAGCGCTCCATCTCGGAACGCGAGAAGTCCAGGTCGCCGTAACGCATCTCGACCTTCCGCTGCCCCCATTCCAGCGCATCTTCTACGTCTACGCCGGTCTGATAAGCAACCTTGAACAGGAACACCAGCAGGTCGTTCAATTCCTCGCGCAGCCCGGCGCGGATCTCGTCCTTACCCTGTGCGCCCTTATACCCTTCCCACTGCAGCAGCAGGCGGGCCACCTCGCCCATCTCTTCCATGGCATGGACGAGGGTGTGGGCCGGGTCGACCTGGTCCCACCCGCGGGCCCGATCGAACTCCTCCAGCCACTGCTGGTACTCACGGATGTGCATCTGTCGCCGCCGCTTCTTTCGTGACAGGCAGTTGCGCACGCAGCCGCTCGATGAACGCCATCGAGGTCACTTGCCGCTCCAGGTGATGTTGGATATAGCGATACAGCAATCGCTCGACCTGCCCGGCTACCGCCGCGCTCATCTGCAGCTGGCGCCACCTCTTGCCAGTCACGCGTCTGCAGGAAGCGCAGCACCTTCAGCGCCGCCGGCTGCAGCGGGATGCTGTCCGGCTGGGCAGTCCCGTGCTCGGGGCACAGCGCGCCGCCGGCATCCAGGCTGAAGAAGTTCAGCTCCGGCTGTAGTTGCCGCCCACATTCGATGCAATGGAACAGTTGCGGCTGGTAACCCGCCAGCGCCAGCAGGTGTACCTCGTAGTACCGGGCCACGAGCGTCAATTGCGGCAGGGTATCCAGGCGGTCGAGCGTTGCCAGAAGCAGGTCAAACAGGGCAGAGTTCGGATCGTGGTCTTGCGTGAACGCATCGGCCAGCTCGGCCACATAGTAGCCATGGCTGGACCGCCACAGGTCCTCGCGCAGCCGGCGGTGAGCGGCCAGCGTCTCCGCCTGCGTCACCAGGTCGAGGTTGGAACCCTTCGCCACGAGCAGCTCTACATAAGTGAACGGCTCGATATGGCCGGCCTTCCGGCTCGCCGTCCGGCGTACCCCTTTCGCCAGCAACTGCGTTTTGCCGCGATCCCGCGAGAGCACCGTCAGCATCCGGTCGGCTTCCCCCATATCGCGTCGTTTCAACACGATCGGCGGACAGGCGATAGAGATGCTGCCGGCGTCCCTGGTCGGGCAGCAAATCACCCTCCCCGAGCCGTGTTGTAGCGATGGGGGCGCTGCCAGTTGTGCGCCATCTTCTCGTCAAACAAGCGGTCGGCGTCGAGGCCGAGCGCTGAGATGAGGTGAAAGATACGGATGACCGCGTCGATCAGCTCCTCACCCACGTGATCGAGTGGCTCTCCCTTTTTGTAGGCGTCCGTCGCCTCGGAAACTTCCGTGTGGATGAGCGCGAGCATCTCCCAGATCCGCTCTGGAGAGGACCCAAAGCCCTTACCGTCGGCCAGGGCGCGCACCTCTGCCACTCGCACGTTTAGTGATCCGTTCCTGATTTCTGCTTCGCTCACTGCTCGCCTCCCGTGCCCTATTATACCATTTTCGGGGGGAATTTGCTTTCTTTAAGGTTCGTCGTATGGCGTAGGCGAGCGGAACGCGGCACCGCCGGTCCCGGTTATGGTAGCGAGGGACTGGGGCTGGCGGATGGGAAGAATGGATGCGAAGGGGGTCGCCTTACTCGCCTTAGGGAGCATGCACAGGCGTAGAGTTAGCTTCTCATGCCGCCCGTTCTTGCTTGCCGGATGTCCCGGTGGCCCCCGCGCTCTGTGTGGGATCGTTCGCGGCAGCCAGTCCTGGGGCACGAACGCATGGGGGAGCAGGTCGGTCAGGTCGTGGAGTTGCCAGCGGCCAGATGCGTCGCCGACAATAACCGGCAGGCCGCGCGCAAACTCGGCCAGGGCCTGGCGGCAGGCGCCGCAAGGGGTGACGCCGTTTTCGCTAACCACCGCGATAGCGGAGAAGGAGTGCGCGCCCTGTGAAACTGCCTTGAACAGCGCAGTACGTTCGGCGCACATCGAGATACCGTACGAGGCATTCTCGACGTTGCAGCCGGTGAAGAGGCTGCCGTCCGCCGCACGCAGGGCGGCGCCCACCATAAAGTGGGAATAGGGCGCGTAGGCGTGCTCGCGCGGGCCGCAGCCGCAGCCACCAGCTCGCCGATCTCCTGTTCTGTCACCGTTTCCCTCCTAATGCCATCCGAAGGGCAGGATGGCGATCGTCGCGCTGTTTCCGCCCTCCGTTGCTGTTTCGGCGACCCGGCTCGCCCGCACCTGCTTGATTCGCCGGCCCGCCACGGATAACACTTCCACGCTCACTCCCCCGAGCGTGATTTTGTCGCCGACCACCGGCACGCGTCCCAGCTGGCTGTAGATGAAGCCGCCGAGCGTGTCACCGCCTTCGGCAGGTAACTCCACTCCCAGCAGCTTGTTGACTTCGTCCAGCGCGACCCGAGCATCGAATAGGAATTCACCTTCGCTCACTACCTCGACGGTGGGCTCCTCGACGTCGTACTCGTCCTGGATCTCGCCTACGATCTCTTCGAGCAGGTCTTCGATGGTTGCCAGGCCGGCCGTACCGCCGTATTCATCTACCACGATCGCGATGTGTACCCTGCGCTGCTGCAGCTCCTGCAACAGCTCATCTACCTTCTTCGATTCAGGGATGAAGTAGGCAGGTCGCAGGATCTTGGCGATCGGGACATCGGTCCGCGAGTCGCGCAGATAGGGCAGCAGATCCTTGGCGTAGAGGATGCCGGTGATGTTGTCGATGCTGTCGTTATAGGCCGGGATGCGTGAGTGGCCCACGCTGCACGATCACGTCCAGCGCCTCGAGCATCGACATCTTCGTGGACACCGCCACCAGGTCGATGCGCGGCACCATCACCTCACGCACGAGGGTCTCGCGAAACTCGAAGATGGAGGCGATCATCTCCTTCTCTTCGTCCTCGATCACCCCGGCCTCGTCCTCGTTGAGATTCAACAGCAGGCGCAGACCGTCTTCGCTCAGGAAGATGGCTTCCGGCGACGAACCCGCAGGCGTGATCTGTCGCATCAGCAAGCTCATCAGGCCACTGATCGGCGAGAGCAAAATGGATAGCACGCGGATCAGGGGAAGCAAGAAGTGAGCGAGCTCTTCCTGGCGGCTCACGGCCCAGGCACGCGGCACAAGTTGGGTGAGCAGCAGGAGAAAGAGGAGACCGACCAGCACCCAGCCGCCGAGATCGGCGCGGCCCAGGCGCACCGCCAGCTGCCAGGCGCAGAAGGTGACCACGATGTAGCTAGCGAGTTTGGCGATGAGGACCGTGGCGATGTAACGGGCCGGGTCACCCACCAGCCGGTCCGTCATCTCTTCGCCGGGAGTATTGCGTGTGCGAGCGGCGAGCGCTTGCCGCAACTGCAGGCGGCTTACCGCCGCCAGCGCCACCTCAGAGACGGCGCTAAATGATGCGAGCAGGAGACCAAAAAGCGCTACTCCTGCCAATAACCAACTGTCAGTGTCCAACCCTGTTCTATTCCTCCGCTTCGGCCGGCGCATCCAGCGAGCGCCTGACCTTGGCCGGTACCCCGTATGCGAGGGAGCGAGCCGGCACATCGTTCGTGACAACCGACCCTGCCCCTGTCTTTGCTCCCCTACCCACGTGCAGGGGAGCTACCAGCATGGTATCGCTACCGATGAAGGCATCATCCTCGATCACCGTCCGGTGCTTCTGCTTGCCGTCGAAATTGCACGTAACGGTGCCGCAGCCGATGTTTACGTTGGCGCCGACCGTGGCATCGCCCAGGTAGCTAAAATGCCCCATCTTGGCGCCGGGGTCCAAGGGTGGATTCCTTCAGCTCGGCGAAATTGCCCACGTGCGCATGCTGCCCGATGTGCGCCCCACGCCGCAGGTGGCTGTACGGTCCCACATCGGCGCCCTGCTCGACGACGGCGCACTCCAACACCGACAGCATCACGGTGCAATCGTCGTCGACGCTGCGAGTCGCAGATGACGGTGCCCGGCCCGATGCGGCAGCGGGCTCCGATGGTGGTGGCGCCCGAAAGGTGCGTCTGCGGCAGGATCGTCGTATCGGCGCCGATCGTCACGCCGCCGGCGATGTAGGTGGTGGCGGGATCGACCATCGTCACGCCGTCTTCCATCCAACGCACGTTGATCCGCCGCCGCATGACCGCCTCGGCCTCGGCGAGATGCACCCGGGTGTTGATGCCCAGCAGCTCTTCCGGATCGAGCGTCTCGCAATCCGCAACCGGCTCTCCGCCGGCCACGGCCAGCCCGACAAGATCCGTGAGGTAGTACTCGCCCTTGGGACTCGGCCGCAACTGCGCGAGGCTGGGCCACAGCCAGGACGCCTTGAAACAATACATCCCGGCATTCAGCTCGCGAATGGCGCGTTGGGTCGGAGTGCAATCCGACTCTTCGACGATCGCCACCACCCGGCCGGCGTCGTCACGCACTACCCGCCCGAAGCCGTGCGGGTCGGGCAGAGCGACGGTCAGCATGGTGATGGTCGCGCCGCTTTGGCTGTGCTTCGTTACGAGTCCTTGCAGGGTCTCGGCCCGCAGCAGGGGCATGTCGGCGTAGGTAACCAGCACATCGGTGATGCCGTCTTCACGCAGCAGCGACTCTGCCTGCCGCACCGCATGCCCGGTGCCAAGCTGCTGTTCCTGGAGCGCATAGCGGGCACGGTCGCCCACCTCAGCGCGCACCTGCTCGGAGCCGTGGCCCACGACCAGCACCGGCGTGGCGTCCGTAACGGCAGCGGCGCTCGCCAGCGAGTGCTGCACCATCGGCACCCCGGCGACGGGATGGAGTACTTTGGGCAAGGCGGATTTCATCCGGGTGCCCTGGCCGGCGGCCAGGACCACGGCGGCTAGCTTCATTACGACCTCAACGGGACGTTAAAAAGAGAGCCAAGGAAGCAGAATCGCTACTCCCCTGGCGCCGGGCGACGAGATGAAAGTACGCAAGTCTTCGAGCATACAACCCAGTAAAGCCTTAGTTCCGAACACACAGAGTAATTCCTGCACCAATTGGAGAAAGGATAGCACAAGTCCGGCGTGCGTGCAACGGGTCGCGAGGAATCGAGGAACGCAGCGGCCTGGTTACTAGACGCAAAGAAGCCTTGTTGGCGATGACCTACTCTCGCAGGGGCTTGCGCCCCAACTACCATCGGCGCTGGAAGGGCTTAACTACCGGGTTCGGGATGGGACCGGGTGTACCCCCTTCGCTATCGTCACCAACAAGGCTTCTTTCACCTTGTTATATGAGTTGTCAACCCTGACACCCTAACCACTGAGCATGGAAGTGTGTGAGTACGCTCAAGCTTTGCAATCTCACATGAATTAAGCCCTCGTGCATTAGTACGGCTTAGCTGAACACATTACTATGCTTACACCTGCCGCCTATCAAACTGGTAGTCTGCCAGCGCACTTACTCCCTTGCGGGATGGGGGATCTCATCTTGAGGCGGGCTTCCCACTTAGATGCTTTCAGCGGTTATCCCTGCCCGACTTAGCTACCCAGCAATGCCCCTGGCGGGACAACTGGCACACCAGCGGTCAGTCCACTCCGGTCCTCTCGTACTAGGAGCAGCTCCTCGCAAATCCCCTACGCCCACAGCGGATAGAGACCGACCTGTCTCACGACGGTCTGAACCCAGCTCGCGTACCGCTTTAATGGGCGAACAGCCCAACCCTTGGGACCTACTCCAGCCCCAGGATGCGACGAGCCGACATCGAGGTGCCGAGCGGCGCCGTCGATGTGAACTCTTGGGCGCCACCAGCCTGTTATCCCCGGGGTAGCTTTTGTCCGTTAAGCCACGGCCCTTCCACTCGGAACCGTAGGATCACTAAGCCCGACTTTCGTCTCTGCTCGACTTGTTGGTCTCGCAGTCAAGCTCCCTTATGCCTTTACACTCTACGGCTGGTTTCCATTCAGCCTGAGGGAACCTTTGGGCGCCTCCGTTACCCTTTAGGAGGCGACCGCCCCAGTCAAACTGCCCACCTGGCACTGTCCCCACGCCGGATTACGGACGCAGGTTAGGGCCAAGACTTAACCAGGCTGGTATTCCAAGGACGACTCCACCGAAGCTAGCGCCCCAGCTTCTCAGTCTCCCAGCTATCCTACACAGGCCCAGCCCTAACACAATACCAAGCTACAGTAAAGCTCCACGGGGTCTTTTTGTCCTGCTGCGGGTAAGACGCATCTTCACGCCTATTTCAATTTCACCGGGTCCTTCGTTGAGACAGTGCCCCACTCGTTACGCCATTCGTGCGGGTCGGAACTTACCCGACAAGGAATTTCGCTACCTTAGGACCGTTATAGTTACGGCCGCCGTTCACCGGGGCTTCAGTTCAGAGCTTCGCTTGCGCTAACCCCTCCCTTTAACCTTCCGGCACTGGGCAGGCGTCAGCCCCTATACATCAGCTTGCGCTTTCGCAGAGACCTGTGATTTTGGTAAACAGTCGGTAGGGCCATTTCTCTGCGGCCGCCTCGGGCTCCACCTGTGCAGGCTTCACCCTACTACGGCGATCCTTATCCCGAAGTTACGGATCTATTTTGCCTAATTCCTTAACGAAGGTTCTCCCGATCCCCTTGGTATTCTCTACCCGTCCACCAGTGTCGGTTTGCGGTACGGGCACCCGGACTTCAACGCTTAGAGGCTTTTCTCGGCAGTATGGGCTCAGTCACTTGTGGCCCTGAAGGGCACCGCCCACCCCTCAGGATCAGGCACCGGATTTCCCTGGCACCCTCATCTCCCTACAGGCTTGGCACCTCAATCCAATAAGAGGCTGACCTACCCTCCTGCGTCCCCCCTTCGCTCCATCCAGGTGGTACAGGAATATTAACCTGTTGTCCATCGCCTACGCCTTTCGGCCTCGGCTTAGGCCCGACTAACCCGACGCGGATTAACCTTCCGTCGGAAACCTTAGACTTACGGGGTACATGGTTCTCACATGTATTACGCTACTCATGCCGGCATTCTCACTTCTGTTCGCTCCACCTGTCCTCACGGTCAGGCTTCGACGCTACAGAACGCTCCCCTACCAATCGACCCCCCAAAGGGGCAAGTCCGCAGCTTCGGTGGCAGGCTTGAGCCCCGGTATATTTTCGGCGCAGAATCACTAGACCAGTGAGCTATTACGCACTCTTTAAAGGGTGGCTGCTTCTAAGCCAACCTCCTGGCTGTCCCAGTAATCCCACATCCTTTCCCACTTAGCCTGCACTTAAGGACCTTAGCTGGCGGTCTGGGCTGTTTCCCTCTCGACCACGAAACTCATCTCCCACAGTCCGACTGCCATGCTTGGAGTATCGGCATTCGGAGTTTGGTTCGGTTCGGTAAGCAGTAAGCCCCCTAGCCGATCCAGTGCTCTACCTCCGATACTGAACACATGACGCTAGCCCTAGAGCTATTTCGGGGAGAACCAGCTATCTCCAGGTTCGTTTGGCATATCACCGCTACCCACAGCTCATCCCCTAATTTTGCAATATTAGTGGTTCGGCCCTCCACGAGACATTACTCCCGCTTCAGCCTGGCCATGGGTAGATCACCTGGTTTCGGGTCTACTCCCTGCGACTAAACGCCCTATTCAGACTCGCTTTCGCTACGGCTCCGCCTGTCACTGGCTTAACCTCGCCACAGAAAGTAACTCGCCGGCTCATTCTCCAAGAGGCACGCCGTCAGACCTGCCCCCCGAAGGAGGACATTGTCCTCCGACTGCTTGTAAGCATACGGTTTCAGGTTCTTTTCACTCCCCTCACCGGGGTGCTTTTCACCTTTCCCTCACGGTACTTGTTCACTATCGGTCGTCAAGAGTATTTAGCCTTGGGAGGTGGACCTCCCAGCTTCCCACAGGATTAGCGTGCCCCGTGGTACTCAAGGTCATCAACAGGAGTCCGGTCCTCTTTCGCCTACGGGGGTCTCACCCGCTCTGCCTGGGCTTTCCAACACCATTCGGCTAGAGACCGGTTTTTAACTCCT